>NZ_KK211231.1:180032-216546 GCF_000621205.1 Halotalea alkalilenta DSM 17697
TTGCCGAGTGGATGCGCGACCTTGGCGCGGACGGCGCCGCTCGGGACGAACGGTGTATCCGTCCGTTCGTGGTGAGCCGGGCCTCCGCCGACTTGAGCAATCTTGCAAGACATCAAGGAGGCCCGTGTCGAACCACGGCCTCATCGCCGCCGCTCGGGATGGCCGGGTCATGGGACGGTGAAAGCTGCTAACGATCCGTCGTGAAGGTCTCGAACCATCTCATCGATACAGGCATCCGTCGTACAACGCCGACTGCTCGAGGCGATCTCGAGTCGTATGCCAAGCCGCGCCAGCACTGCGCAGAGGAGGAGATCGCGCTTGCAGCGCTCGCTGAGCAGCGCCAGCATGCCAGGCGTTGTGCCGGGCACGAGTACGAGCATGCTCATCCTGCCTGGGCCGATGAGCAGATCGTGGCAGCTCGCTGCGGTGTTCTCGGCCAGCAGGCGGAAGATCCTGCGGGACAGTGCCCGGAGGGGCTGCCATCGCGCATCCGCCCGAGCTTCCAACCTCACCGCCAGCAGCCCGATCGGCCGCTCCCGCCAGTGCGGATCGGCCTTGATCCGCGCCAGTGCTCCGCTCGCTTCGAAGACCCGGGGCAGTGATATCTCCGCGAGCAACGCGTCGCGCTGCAAGCGGGTTCGCTGCGCCTTGGCGTGATAGCGCAGCCGGGCGACCAGCTCGAAGGGATCGGGCAGCTTGATCAGGTAGTCATCGGCACCGGCTTTGAAGGCTGCCCGCCGGACGGCGACGCCGTCCTCGGCCGATAGCATCACGATCGGTGTATGCGCCAGGCGCTCGTCGCTTGCGTAGGCGGTGACCAGCTCGATGCCATCGATGCCCGGCAGTTGGAGATCCTGCAGAATCACGTCGGGCGCCCAGGCCTGCGCCACCTCTAAGGCCCGCTCGCCATCGAGGCAGTGTCGCAGCTCGAAGCCGCCGCCTTCGCCCAGCCAGTGTCCGAGCGCTTCGCCGACGATCGGCTGGTCGTCGACCAGCAGCACGCGGTAGGGACATTCACGCTGATCCCGCTCGCTCAATGGCCGTGCTCCGTATCCAGGCCATCGAGCAACGAGCATACCGACTCGATCTCCTCGATGAGCCGCTGCAAGTCACGCCGCGATCGGTCGTCATCGCCCGCCGACAAGGCGCCCTCGAGCTCGCTGCAGCGCTCGATCAGCACTCCCAGGCCGAGGAACTGCGGACCACCGCCACGCAGTCGATGCAGGGCCCTGCGCACCCGCTGGCAATCACCCTGCGACAATGCCGTCTCGAGGCTTGCGAGATCGCGCCGGAGGTTGTCGCGAAGCGATGAAAAAAGTTCAGCGCGCCGCGCGGCGTTGCTCAGCCCGAAACGCGCCAAGGCGGCGGCGTCGATCGAGACCTGCGACCGGCTCGGCGCCTGCGCCTGCCTCCCGGCGAGCAGCGCGCGCAGCTGCCCAGCGGGCACAGGCTCCGGTAGCCAGTGATCGATCCCGTGACCGAGGGGTCCGTCGGCCCGACGGCCGGGTTCGAACAAGGCGATCAGCATGCACCGCTCGTTTCGGTGACGCTCGCGGCCGCGCAATATCCAGGCGAGCATCGCGACCTCGCGCCGATCGAAGGCGGCACCGACGATCAGCGCCTGCCACGACAGCGAGGATTCACGGGCAAGCCCGGTAATCCCTTCACGCTCATCCACCTCGTAGCCCCAACCCGACAGCAGCTCACCCAACAGCCGGCGAGGAAGCGAGCGAGGCTCGAGCACGCAGATGCGGCCTCGCGCTTTCGCAGTGGGTACATGCATGCGAACTCCTTGATATCCGAATACCGCGCGCGCAGCTCAACCCCGGCGAATCATGTCCTCGATTTCCATCACGCTGGAGACGCCAAGCTTCTGGAAGATATTTACCTTGTAGGTGCTCACGGTCTTCTCACTGAGAAACAGCTGGCCGGCAATCTCCTTATTGCGCATTCCCTTGCGCAGCATCGACAGCACCACCTGCTCACGGGCGGAAAGCTGCGACAGGTTCTCGAGCCCGATACAGCCCTGATCGAGCTTGGGAAAGACTTTGACGCCGGAAACGATCTCGAGCACGGCCTCGCGGATCACATCCAGCGTGCTGTTCTTGCTGAGGAATCCACGCGCGCCGAGCTGCTCCACCCAAGGGGCGTAGATATTCTCCTCGAGGCATGAAATCACCAGCACTTTCAGCTCCTCGATGCGCGAGCGTTCGAGCCGGCGGAGGAACTCCAGCCCGCTGAACTGCTCCATGTCGAGGTCGAGGATGACGAAAGAGATCCTGTTCTCCTGGCAGAGCTGCAGCGCCTGGCGGCCATCATGGGCCTCGATCACCCGGTCGAAGCCGATGTCCTGCAGCACGCCGCGCATCGCCAATAGCACCACAGGGTGATCATCGACCACCATCGCCGTCCGTTTAGTTGAGTTCATGCGTTCCCCCTCCTCCCCCCGGGCCTGCAGCGCTCCCGTCATCGTTGCTTCGATGTTTCAGAGCCACCAGTTCGCGCAGCCGCGCGGCGATGGAGCCGAGCGGGCGAATCTCGTCCGCCGCATCCAGCTCGACCGCCGCCTTGGGCATGCCATAGACCACACTGGTGACTTGGTCCTGGGCAATGGTCGTGAAGCCACGCTGGCGCAGCGCCAGCATGCCGCGGGCGCCATCGTAGCCCATCCCGGTCAGCAGCACGCCGGCGGCATCGCCACGCCAGTGCCGCGCCACACTGTGAAACAAAACGTCTATCGATGGCCGGTACAGATCCTGTTCGGCGACCTTGCGGTAGCGCAGCCGCAGCTCCTCGTCCATCGACAGGTGCTGGTGCGACTGCGCGAGCAGGACCACGCCGGGGCGCAGTGACTCGCCCTCGCGGGCGAGCCGCAGCGGCATCGCCGACGCCTTGGCCAGCCACTGGGCCAAATACCGGGATTGCGACGCTTGGTAATGCAGCGCCAGCACCACTGCGGCGGGAAAATCCGCCGGCAGCTCCGCCAACAGCCGCGCCATCGCCACCGGCCCGCCAGCGGAGCCGCCGAGCAGCACCAGCGGAGGCGATGCAGCCGCTTCGCTTGGCCTGCGGGAAACTCGGCTCGGCTTGTGGGAGACATGGATGTGGCGAAGGCGGCGCAGCAGGTCTTCGGCGCACTGGCGCATGTCCGGCTGCACCGGTACATGCAGCGCGCTCACCGCGCCCTTGGCGATGGCCTTGCACAGCTTCGCCTCGGCGAAGACGCCGAAGCTGACCGCCACCACCCGGCAGCCGCTGCGCTCGATCAGCTGGTCGAGTTCGTCTTCGCTGACGCCACACACATCGGCGACCAGCAGTTCGGGAGGGAGGCGCTGGCAACGAGCGAGGGCACAGGAGACGCGACGCTCTCGCCAATCGATCACCACCTGCTGCGTCGGTGCGAGCGCCTGATCGACGAAGGAGCGGAAGTCGTCACAGCCACCGACCAGACCGATATGCACTTCACTGCCCTCCCAACAGCATGGCCACCGCCTCGAGCAGCGTATCGTCATGGAACGCAGGCTTGGCCAGGTAGTAGTCCGCTCCCGCCTCGAGCCCGCGCAGCCGGTCGGCCTCCTCGTTCTTGTACGAGACCACCATGATCGGCAGGCTCGCCAGACGCTCGCAGGCTCGCACCCGCCCCATCAGTTCGATGCCATCCATCCTCGGCATATCGAGATCGGTGATCAGCAGGTCGAAGCGGCCCTTTTCCAGCGCTTGCCAGCCGACCAGCCCATCCTCGGCGACCGATACGCCATACCCCCGGCTGATCAGCAGCTTGCGCAGCAGTTCGCGCACGGTCAGCGAGTCATCGACCACCAGCACCCGCTTGCTCGCAGGCCGCTCGTCGCCGGCGTCGACATCCAGTGCGAACGGGCTGGCAGCATCCGACTGGCCGAGCTGGCGCACCAGCTCGGCCTGCATTTCATCGGCGTCGAGGATCAGCACCAGGCCGCCATCGTCACGCTGGGCACCGGCGACCACGCAGTGCACCTTGCCCAGCCGCGGATCGAGCGGCATCGCCACCAGGGTACGCTCCCCCAGGATGCGCTCGACCAGCACGCCGAACACGCCCTTGCCGTTGCGCATCACGATCACGATGCACTCCTCGCTCAGCGCAGGCTCGGGGAGCTGTAGCACGCGATGGATCGAGGCCAGCGGAACCAGCTCATCGTCGAGCCAGAAATGCGCGCGGCCCTCGAGCTGGATCATCGCCCGCAGGTCCAGCGTCCTGACACAGTCGATCTGCATCAACGGCAAGGCGTAGCTCTCGCCGAGAATCTCCAGCAGCAGGCTCTTGGTCAGCGACAGGCTCAGCGGCAGCCGAAGGATGAACCGGCAGCCCTGGCCGCAGCGCTGGCGCAGCTCCAGCCTGCCGCGAATGCGCTCTACCCCCTGGCGCACCACATCGAGCCCGACACCGCGTCCGGACACATCATTGACCGCATCGCGCAGGCTGAATCCCGGAGTGAACAGGTACTCGACCAGCGCGGCCTCATCGAGCCCGGCGAGGGCGCCGCCGTCGGCCAGCCCCAGTGCCTCGACCCGCTCGCGCAGCCGCTCGAGGTCGAGACCGGCGCCATCGTCCTCGACCTCGACCAGCAGCTGGCCGGCGTGGTGCCTGACCCTGACCTGCAGCCTGCCGATCTCAGGCTTGCCGCATTCGAGCCGCCGTGATGGCGCCTCGATGCCGTGGTCGAGCGCGTTACGCAACAGCTGCACCATCGGCGCCTCGAGCCGCTCCAGCACGTTGCGATCGACCAGGGTGCTCTCGCCCTCCACGATGAGCTCGACCCGCTTGCCGAGCTGGCGCGCCAGGTCACGCACCATCCTCGCCATCGGCCGGGTCAGGTCCGCCACCGGGCGCATCCGTGCCACGAGAGTGGCTTCATAGAGCGAGTGCACCTGCTGCTGCGTCCCCCACACCAGCTCGTCGAGCTCGCCAAGCATCGCTTCGCGCTGCTGGTTCTGGGAGATCAATTGCTCGAACAGGCGCATCAGGGCCTTGCGATCGTTACCGCCAAGACGCTCGCCGAGCGCCTCGATCCGCGGCACCAGCCGATCACGGCGAAGCTCCACTCGCCGCGCCCTTTGGACCAATGACGCCAAGCGCTGGGTCTCGACCAGCGCCTGACTGGCCTGCTCCTGCATATCGTCGAGACGATCGACGGCGATGCGGATGTAGCGCTCCAGCTCGGCGATGCTCTCAGCCGAGGCGGGCGGCGCCTCGGCCAGCGGAGCGGGCTCGGCGGCCGGAGCAGCCGACACGCGCTGCGCCAAGGCGTGGTTGCCGAGCTGGGCGCACACCCGTGCGAGCTCCTCACCATCGACCTCCGCGCCCGGCACGGCGAGGCGCTTCATCAGGTCCAGCGCCCTGAGCAGCAGGTCGATACGACCTGCACCGAGCGGTACCGCCTGCCCTTGCGCGGCGACCAGGACCTCTTCGATCGCATGCGCGAGCTCGACGCAGGGCGTGTAGCCGACGATGCGCGCGGCCCCTTTCAATGCATGGGCGCAGCGCATGCACTCGGCGAGCTGGCTGTCATCGGCTCGGTGCTCATAGGCGATCAACCCGTCGCTGATCGCCTGCAGTTGCACCTGCGCCTCGAGTTGGAACAGCTCCATCAGCGTCTCGTCGTGCGACTGCTCTCCATTCATCGCAGCCGCTCCAGCAGCTCGGCCAGCAGGCGCTGGTGGTCGAGCAGAAAGACGTCGAGATCACGCCAGCGCCGGACGCTGCGCACGTAGCGGGTCATACCGCCGCCGACCGCGCCGAGCATGCCGTCGACCCCCTCGGTGAGATCGAAAATCCCCGCGACTTCGTCGACCATCATCACCAGCGGCCCGCCGTCGGCCGCGACGATCAGCGCCCGCTGGCACGAGCCGCCCCCGGATGGCGCCGAGCGGCTGGGGTGGACGTTGAACAACAGCGCCAATGAGAAGCAGGGCACCAGCTTGCCGCGCAGGTTGCTCACCCCGAGCAGGCAAGGGGAGCGTCGCCCCGGCAACGTGTGTATCCGCACACTCGCTGCGATCTCGAGCAGACAGCCGATATCCAAGGCGAAGCAAGCGCCTTCGACGTCGAACAGCAGCCATCCGCCCTGGCCGGCGCTGGTCGGCGCCGAGGCGCCGACCATGGATGAGAAAGTGGCATAGCGCTGGAAAGGCATGGCTATCCCTGCGTTGAGGATTTCAGCTGCAACCGATAACGCAGCCGCGATGCCTGGGCATCGTCGCCTCGTGCCTCGCTCAGCGCCGCGAGCTGCATCAGCGCCTCTACGTGATCGGGGCACAGGTAGAGCGCCTTGCGGTAGTCATCCACCGCCCGGGATGCATCGCCGCACGCGTCGTGGATCAGCCCCTGCCAATAGTAGATCGAGGCATCGGGCCCGAGCCTGGACTGCAGCTGGCGACACAGCGTCAGCGCCTCATCGAAGCAGCGCGCATTGGCCAGGCGCTCCACCCTGGCCAGTTCATGCTCGAGGCTGGGCGCCTTGGGCTGCACGCAACGCTTGGCCAGCGGCGCGCTGGCGTGTCGTTCGCTCGCCCGGCGCACCGCGGACTGCGGTCTTTCACGCCGGACGCCCGACGCGGAGCGAGACGGCTCGGCGGACTGCGTGGAGGCTGCGAAAAACGCCGAGGATTGGGGCAGCGGCGCGGCTCGAAAGCCGCTGCGCAGCAGCAGGCAAGCCTCCGCAGGGGCCACGAACACCAGCCCGCCAGGGGCGCTCAGCTCGGTGAGCACCGCCAGCGCGCGGCTGCGCGCCTGGGCATCGAGATAAATCAGCAGGTTGCGGCAGAACACCACATCGTAGCTGCCGAGCACTTGCGAACAGGCAGGTTCGAGCAGGTTGCCCTGGAACAGGCGCACCTGCCGACGCACTCGCTCGGTGACCTGGGCGCCCTCCTCGGTGAAGAGGAAATGATGCTGGTGGGCCTTCACCGCGCTGTCGCGGAAGGCATGCGGGCCATAGCGCGCCTCTCTCGCCCGGCTCAGCGCCCGGTCGCTGACATCGACCGCATCGACCGAAAACTCGGCGGGCCCGAGCCCTGCGTCGAACAGGGTCATCACGATCGAGTAGGGCTCTTCTCCGCTTGCGCAGGGAAGGCTCAAAAGGCGCAAAGGCGCACCGCCGCGGCGTTCGAGCGCAACGCGACGCAGCGCCGAGAAGCTCTCCGCGTAGCGGTAGAACCAGGACTCGGAGACCACCACCGATTCGATCAACGCCTGGCACTCGGCATCGTCTTGCTCGAGCAGGGCCCAGTAGGCATCGATCGACGCCAACCCGTGCCAGCGCTGGCGCCGCTCGATGGCCATCGCCACCACCTTGGGCCCGACGGAGGCGATGTCCATGCCGATGCGGTGGCGAAAGAAGGCGTCGAATCTCGCATCCACCTCACTCATCGGGCCGCACCCTCTGCGATACCGGCGGCTATCGCGGCGGGCAGCAGGCAATGCGGCTCGAGCCAGTGGAGGAGCCCCGCTTCGGCGTCGATCACCCGCCCGGAGAGGGCGCCGGTGATCGCTACCGATGCAAGCTCGTGGCAGCACGAGGTATCGAGCCGGATCAAGCCGCTGACGCCCTCGAGCATCAGCGCGACCGGTACGTCCTGCGGTTCGACCACCACCAGCCGGGTATCGCGCCGAGGGTGAGATGCACGCCCCAGCAGGTGATCCGCGACATCGATCACCGGCACCAGTCGACCGCGATGGCTGAAGGTGCCGAGCAGCCACGGCGGCGCGCCGGGCAGACGGTCGAGCGGCGTATCCTGGGCGAGCACCTCGACCACCGCGCAGGCCTCCAGCAGGCACCGCTCGCGGTCGAGACTGAAACTGAGAAACAACTGCTCGGATCCGGCATCGCTCATTGCGCCCACCTCAGGAGCGGAAACTGGTGACTCCATCGCGCAGCCCCTGCGCGACCAAATTGAGTTCATCGATCGCCGCGCTGGTCTGGCGCAGCGACTCGACGGTCTGACGGGCGGTCTCGCCGAGCTGATCGAGCGAATTCTGGATCTGCGAGGTAGCCGCGGACTGAGTGCGTATCGCCTCATCCACGTCGCGCACCTTGGGCAGCAGCGCCTGGACGTGCTCGATGATGTCGGAGAGCCGCTCGCCGAGGCGATGAACGTTGCCGATGCCATCGGCGACCCGATCGGTGAACTGGTCCATCCCCATCACGCTCGCCGAGATCGCCGCCTGGATCTCCTTGACCATCTGTTCGATGTCGTAGGTCGAGGCAGCGGTCTGATCGGCCAGCCGGCGCACTTCGCTCGCGACCACCGAGAAGCCTCGCCCATACTCGCCGGCCTTCTCCGCCTCGATCGCCGCATTGAGCGAGAGCAGGTTGGTCTGGTCCGCGACCTTGATGATGGTGGTGACCACATGATTGATGCTGTCGGCCTTCTCGCCGAGGATCGCCAGCTTGCCGCTGATCATCTCCGAGGCGCTCATCACCGCGGTGACGGTGTCCTCCATGTGGACCAGGTCTTCGCGCCCTTTTCCAGCGAGAGAGGAGGTGGTTTCCGCCGCGGCGGAGACCTCGGCCATGGTGGCGACCAGCCCACGGGCGGTCTCGGCGATCCCGCGCGAGGCGGAGCCGATCTCGGCGGTGGTGGCCGCGGTCTCGGAGGCGGAGGACTGCTGCTGGCGCGCGGTCGCCGCGATCTCGGTCACGGAGGTGGTCACCTGGATGGAGGAGCGCTGGGCGTTCTTGATCAGGGTATCGAGCTCGTTGAGCAGATAGTTGGTGACCTCCTCCACCCGGCGGAACTCGTCATGGCTTCTGAGCGCGATGCGCTGGCTGAGATCGCCACCGGCGACCTGGTTGAGCCCCTCGCTGAGCCGGTTGATCGGTCCCATGATCCGGCGGTACAGCACCACCCCGAAGCACAGCGAGATCAGTGAAGCGAGCACCAGGGTGATCAGCGTCTTGGCCTTGGCCAGCCGGATATGGTCGAGCGCGACGTTGCTCGACTGGCTGGAACCCTGCTGGTTGAGCGTAACGATACGGTTGATCGTCTCGCGCCCTTGCTGCCAGTTGTTCAACAGCCGCTGAGAGACGCTGTCGGCCCCGTTCTCTGCGTCCACCAGCCGGGAGCGACCGACCAGCATCGCCTGAACGAGCTGGTCGAAGTCATGAAGATTGGCGTTGAACTGGTCGAGCAGGCCCTGGGCCTGAGGCACCGAGAGTTCGCGCAGCCGATCGAAGCCGAGGATGAGCCGGCCACGCGCCTCCCTGGCACGCTGCTCGATCTCCGCGCGCGGGCTGCCTGAATTGAGTCCGTCGATCAGCACGAACAGTTCGTCGCTCCAGATCGCGTTCAGCGCATTGGCGCTGAAGGAGGCGCTGTCGTACTGCTGCCGTTCAGCACCCTCGATCAGTACCAGGCTGCGATAGCTGAGTGCGCTCATCACCACCAGGGTGATGAAAACCAGCAGCGCGTTGACGACGATGATCCGACGTAGCGACCAATGTTTCATGACTCGATCCATGGTGAAGACATGTTGCGCGAGCAGGGCGTCGAGCGCCGGAAAACGACCCGCGAGCGGCCCTCTTTCCGCAGCCGTGCTTTCGTCGCAGGAAGGTTCGCCGACGAACGCGCCGCGTTAACACGCGGCGACGCGAACGAAAACTATTGTTTCAGGGACGAACATATAAAAACAGGCGTGGATGTTGGCAGGTCGCTTGGCAAAAAAAAATTCAGAAAATTCCTATTTTCTTTCACCAAACGCTCGTTCCACCGCGGACATCTATTCCTCGCTGGCGCGCTCGAGGGCTTCCTCGGCCTCGAGCCAGCCCTGCTCCGCGGCTTCGAGCGCGACCGCCAGCTCGCCGCGCCTGCGGGTCAGCTCCACCAGCTCCTGCTTGCGCTCGGGGAGATAGAGGGTTTCGTCGCCGAGCCGAGCCTCGAGCGCATCGATCTCGTCTTGCAGCTCGGTCATCCGCCGCTCGGCGGCATCGCGCGCGCGGGTCAGCGGTTTGAGGCGCTCGCGACGATCGGCGGCGGCGCGACGCAGTTCGCGCTTGTCGACGCGCGGCGCGGCTTCTTCTTCATCGCGCGGCGTCTTCGCACTGCCCTCGCCGAGCCGCTGGCGCAGCCAAGCATGGTAATCGTCGAGATCGCCGTCGAAGGGCGCCACCCGGCCATCGGCAACGCACCAGAACTGATCGACACTGGCGCGCAGCAGGTGGCGGTCGTGGGAGACGATCACCACGGCACCCTCGAACCCGGCCAGCGCTTCGGTGAGTGCCGCGCGCATCTCCAGATCGAGGTGGTTGGTCGGCTCGTCGAGCAGCAGCAGGTTGGGCCGCCGCCAAGCGATCAGCGCCAGTGCCAAGCGCGCTTTCTCGCCGCCGGAGAACTCACCGACGCGGGCGAAGGCAGCATCGCCGCGGAAGTCGAAACCGCCAAGGAAATCCCGGATCTCCTGGTCGGAGGCCGAAGGCGACAGGCGCAGCACGTGCTGGTGCGGGGTCGAGCTCATGTCGAGCGCATCGACCTGGTGCTGAGCGAAGTAGCCGAGCGCGAGATGCTCACCCTCGACCCGCTCGCCCTCCAGCAGGGCGAGCTGGCCGGTCAGCGCTTTGATCAGCGTCGACTTGCCTGCGCCGTTAGGACCGAGCAGGCCAATCCGGTCGCCAGGGGCGAGCGTGAGGCGCACGTTCTCGAGCAAGCCTTGGCCCGAGTAGCCGACCCTGGCCCGGTCGAGCGCGAGCAGCGGAAACGAGACCTTGTCGCTGCCGAGCAGGCGAAAGCTGAACGGCGACGCCGCCCGCAGCGGCGCAATCTCCTCCATCCGTTCGAGCATCTTCAACCGGCTTTGGGCCTGGCGCGCCTTGGAGGCCTTGGCGCGGAAGCGGCGCACGAAGTCCTCGAGCTCGGCGCGTCGCGCCTGCTGCTGGGCGCGTTCGGCTTCGCGGCTGGCCAGGCGCTCGGCGCGCAGTCGCTCGAAGGCGGAATAGTTGCCGCGATAGAGCTCCAGCCGGCGCTCGTCAAAGTGGATGATCCGGTCGCATACCGCGTCGAGGAAGTCCCGGTCGTGGGAGATCAGCAGCAGGGTGCCGGGATAGCGGACGAGCCACTGTTCGAGCCACAGCAGCGCGTCGAGATCCAAGTGGTTGGTCGGCTCGTCGAGCAGCAGCAGGTCCGATGGGGTGAACAGGGTGCGTGCGAGGTTGGCGCGCATCCTCCAGCCGCCGGAAAAGGCGCTGAGCGAATGACCGAGCGCCCCCTGGGAGAAGCCGAGCCCGACCAGCAGCTGTTCGGCACGGGCGCGGGCGCTGTAGCCGTCGTGCACTTCGAACTGGCCGAGCAGCTCGGCCTGGCGCAGGTCGTCACCGCTCGCGCGGGCGGCCTCGAGCAGGCGCTCGACCTCGCGCAGCGCCGCATCGCCGTCGAGCACGTAGTCGACCAGCGAGCGATCGAGCGCGTCGATCTCCTGCGCCATGTGGGCGATCCGGCTACCGCTGGTCAGCTCGACCTCGCCACGATCGGCGCTGAGCTCGCCGAGGATCAGCTTGAACAGGCTGGATTTGCCAGCGCCGTTGGCACCGACGATGCCCACCTTCTGGCCGTCGTGCAGGATCAGGTCGGCGTGCTCGATCAGCGGCTCACCGCCGCGTTGCAGCTCGAGCTGGCGGAATGCGATCATTTCTGCCCTCTTGGCATCTCGTTGTCAGCCACCTGGATCATCGCGGCGCACGCGAATTCAAGCGGAGCGGAAAAAATGGGGTTGGGAATTCTACACCCGCACAGCGGATGTTTTGAGCCTGTGCGAGCGCGTCTTAAGTGAGCGGACACCGGGAAAGCGAACGGGCCGGTTCGCTGTGGCGCTTCGCTGGCGCGCTGTATGCTCAGCCAGGCGTCGATGAGGCATGCCTGCGCCTGCAGGACGAAGCGGGGCTCGACGTCTGCGAGCTGCTCTGGCTGTGCTGGCTCGAACGCAGCGGACGCGCGCCCGGCGCACTGGAAGAGCTCGACCGGGTACGCGCCTGGCAGCGCCACTATACCTGGGCACTGCGCCGGCTGCGCCGCGAGTTGAAGCCAGAGTGCGCGAGGCTGCCCCACCTTGCCGCACTGCGCGAGACGATCAAGCGCGCGGAGCTCGAGGCCGAGCACGAGACGCTGCGCCGGCTTGCCGAACTCGCACAGCGCGACGAGGCCGCCTGCGACGCCGACTTCGAGCGCTGGCATGGGAATCTTTCCTCCTCCCACGCGGTCCTAGTGGCGCGGACACGACGTGCTGCTGCGCTTGTGCCACTCGAATGAGGCGACCACCTTCTGTTACATTGCTGGCCCTCGCAAGAATCCGTCATCCAGAGCGAACCATCGCCCTGGCAGTCACCCAAGGAGTCTTCATGAACAAACTGGTGAGCGCTGCGACCTTCGGCGCCCTTCTCGCCCTCGCGGGCTGCTCCGATTCATCGGACCAAGCCGCCCAGCAGAGCCCGCAGCAGGACGACGTCGCGCTCGACAGCGATGCCCAGAAGCTTGGATACAGCATCGGCATGACCATGGCGCACAACCTGCAGGAAACCGTGCCCAACCTCGAGCTCGATGCCTTCAAGCAAGCGATCGACGATGTCTACGCCGGGCGTGATCCGAAGCTTTCCGACCAGGATGCCGAGGCGGCGCTGACCCAGTTCCAGCAGCAGCAAATCAGCCAGCAGCAGCAACAGCAGCAGCAGGCCGCTGAGGAGAACCAGCGGGCCGGCGAAGCCTTCCTCGCCGACAACGCCGAGCAGGAGGGGGTGCAGACCACCGCTTCAGGCCTCCAGTACAAGGTGATCGAGTCGGGCGATGGCCCGCAGCCCAACGCCGAGGACACCGTACAGGTCAACTACGAAGGCACGCTGCTCGACGGCACCGTGTTCGACAGCTCCTTCGAGCGCGGAGAGCCTGTGACCTTCAAGGTCAACGAAGTGATCCAGGGCTGGCAGGAAGCGCTGCAGCTGATGCACGAAGGCGACGAGTGGATGGTCTACGTACCGGCCAACCTGGCCTATGGCCCTGCGGGCGTCGGTCCTATCGGTCCCAACGAGACGCTTTCCTTCAAGGTCCAGCTGCTCAAGGTCAACCCTGACACGCCGTAAACGTCGGTAACCACGAAATCACCGCGGGCGGTACTCGATCACCGGTTCCCGCGGTGTTTTCCCCTGCCATGGCGTTTCGCCATGGGCACCAACGGGCACTCCCCAAGCAGGCCCAGCCTGTGGATAACTTGGTGGACAGTCTGTGCTTCAAGCCCTTCCCGCCCCTTCCATGACTCGCTGGAGAAAGCAAGCACTTCTCTATTCGACCTTCGCAAAAACCTTTCGATCACCAGATAACCAATTGATTTAAAAATAATAAAACAGAATTTCCCAGCGATGGCGAGACGACATAATTAGACAGCTAAGTTATCAACAAGCAGATATGACACTGGGATGTCAATTGTGGACATCCATTCAAGCCCATGAACTTTCCGCCCTCGATCGACGGCGATCACCACCCGATACCCGCTCCACGCGGTCAGTGCATTGCGCTTTCCCGGACGGGACAGGGCGTGTCGAAATCATGCCAGCTGCCGACTTTTCGCTGCGGCGTCGTCACCACCAGCTCGATGCGCCAGCGCACGCGGTCGTGGTGACACATCTGCGCCGGAAAGGAGAGGCGAAAGCGGCGTTGACCGATCCGCTCCACTTCGGCGCCCTCGATCCGCGTGCCGTGGCTGCGACTCTCGAGCATCAGGTCGAAACGCTCGGCATCGATCCCTCGACTGTCGACCAGCAGCTCGATCTCACCCTCGCTCCAACCGGCCACGCGCATGCCGATCCAGTCGTTCAATCCCACCCGGGCCTCGCAGTGGCGCTCTAACGGTGAGCAGTTGAGCGACAGCGGATACCAGGTGGTTTGCCGCGCACCAGGCCCCCCCAGGTAGTAATTGCCGAGGTAGCCGAGGGCGACCACGATGGTCATCAGGGTGACGATGATCAACCCGTTGAGCAGCGGCGGGCGATAGTTCTCTTCATGACGAGTCTTGGCATCGGGCATGCATTCACCGCACTCCCGGCCCAATGGGGCGACGGGCGATATCGTGGATGGAAAGGGCATGGCTGCTGCGGCCATCGACCGCAGCTGGCCGCATCGATCAGGCGCCTGCCTTGCGCCGATGGATCAAATCCCACACGCCGTGCCCCAGGCGCTCGCCGCGCGCTTCGAACTTGGTCAGCGGACGGCTCTCGGGGCGCGGCACGAAGGGGCCATCGACCGAGGTGTTCTCGAATCCGGGCGCATCGTGCATCACTTGCGCCATGTGCTCGGCGTAGGCCTCCCAGTCGGTGGCCATGTGGAAGCATCCGCCCGGCTTGAGCACGCGCCTCACCCGAGCGACGAACTCGGGCTGGACGATCCGCCGCTTGTGGTGCTTCTTCTTCGGCCACGGGTCGGGAAAGAACAGCTGGAGCAGGTCGATCGACGCCGCGGGCAGCGACTCGTCGAGCACCTTCAGCGCGTCTTCGCGAAACACTCGAACGTTGTCGATCCCTGCCTTGTCGAGCTCGTCGAGCAGCTTGCCCACCCCGGGCGGGTGGACCTCGATACCGATGAAGTCGACTTCCGGCTGGCGGCGGGCCTGTTCGAGCAGCGAGGCGCCCATGCCGAAGCCGATCTCGACCACCCGCGGCGCATGGCGGCCGAACACCTGGTCGAGATCGAGACGCCCCTGGGCGAGGGTGAGGCCCAGGCGGGGATAGACCTCCTCGAGGCCTCGGGTCTGCGCGATGGTCATTCTTCCAGCGCGCAGCACGTAGCTCTTGATGCCTCGCCGCGGGAGGGCTTCGGAAACGGGGGTTGGATATTCGGTTTCACTGCTCATGGGGTCGGGAAGTCTCGAAAGAATCACTCTTGGTAGCGCAGGTTCGGCATCGCGGTCAGCCCTGGATGCGCCCCTCGACGGGCGAGGAGGGTTCCGCGGCATAGGTCTTGCGCGGCATCCGCCCGGCGAGGAAGGCCTCACGCCCGGCCTCGACCGCCTTGCGCATCGCGTTGGCCATCATCACCGGATGGCGCGCATGGGCGATCGCCGAGTTCATCAGCACCCCCTGGCAGCCCAGCTCCATCGCCAACGACGCATCCGACGGCGTGCCGATCCCGGCGTCGACCAGCACCGGTACCCGGGCGGCCTCGACGATCAGCGACAGATTGTAGGGATTGAGCAGCCCATGGCCGGAGCCGATCAGCGAGCCGAGCGGCATCACCGCGCAGACGCCCATCGATTCGAGCTCGGCGGCGACGATCGGGTCGTCGCTGGTGTAGACCATCACGCCGAAACCGTCGTCGATCAGCTCGCGCGCGGCCTTCAAGGTCTCGACCACGTTGGGATAGAGGGTACGCTCGTCGCCGAGCACCTCGAGCTTGACCAGCGAGTGCCCGTCGAGCAGCTCGCGCGCCAGCTGGCAGGTGCGCACCGCGTCGCGGGCGTTGTAGCAGCCGGCGGTATTGGGCAGCAGGGTGTAGCGCTCGGGGCTGATCACGTCGAGCAGGTTGGGCGCGTCGGGATCCTGGCCGATGTTGGCGCGCCGCACCGCGAAGGTGACGATCTCCGCTTGGCTTGCGGCGATCGCTCGCGCGGTCTCGTCGAAGTCGCGGTACTTTCCGGTGCCGACCAGCAGCCGCGAGCGGTACGCTCGGCCGGCGATGGTCAGCGGCAGATCTTCCACACCCGGCCGCTGCGCGGCAGAGTGGCGGTCGTCGATGCTCATGTCCTTCTCCTCGAGAAACGCCGCGGCCCCGAGCGCACTGGGCTCGGGCCGGGCATGACGGGACGCGGGGGCTCAGCCCCCGCCGATGGCGTGTACGATCTCGATGCGGTCGTGTTCCTCGAGCACGGTATCAGCGTGCTTCGAGCGTGGGACGATGCGTTCGTTGCGCTCGACCGCGACGCGCCGGCCGCCCAAGTTCAGCGTGGCGACCAGTTCGGCCACGGTGGTGGCCTCGACCGTGCGAGGCTCGCCGTTCAGATAGAGCTGCATGGTTTGTTTCCTGCGACGCTTGGGACCATCGGCCCCGGACTGGGAATGGCGCTATCATACCGCCTCGCGACACGTGATTCGATCTTCTCCCTGCCGACCCGCGAGGTAAACGTGACTGCAGATTTCCGCCGCCCCCTGTGGATCGCCTGCGCGCTGAGCGGAGCGCTGGCGGTCATCCTCGGCGCCTTCGGCGCCCACGCCCTGAGCGCCCGGCTGCCAGCACCGCTGCTCGCCGCCTACCACACCGGCGTGACCTATCAAATGTGGCACACCGTGGCGCTGATGGCACTGCTCGCCGGCTGGCGTGGGGCGCGCGCACCGCGCCTGGTGCTGTGGTGCTGGTGCGCCGGCGTGGTGCTGTTCTCGGGCTCGCTCTATCTGCTCGCGCTGAGCGGCATCCGCGCGCTGGGCATGATCACCCCGGTCGGCGGTACCCTGCTGATCCTCGGCTGGCTGGCGCTCGCATATGCCTGGCTGCGCGAGGAGCGACGCTGAGATGCGAACCACCGCAACCCATGGCGCCTGCCTCTGCGCACTGATGGCGACGGTGCTGGTCGGCTGCGCCGGCCGAGCATTCGACGAACAGAGCCGCCAACGCGATGCAGTGCAGCGGATGGGGGCGGACGTCGCCGAACGGCTGATCGAGGCCACCCAATGGGACGACCAGACGGTGAACCAGTTGATCCTCGTCGCCAGGCCGCGCATCGCACCCGACGCCCAGCTGCCCGAGGCGGCGCGGGTCGATGCCGCGCGACTGAGCAGCGCGCTGTCGCGCGGGCTGCTCGCACTGCCAGACGCCCCGCAGGTCATCGGCTGGGCGCCCCAGGAGCAGCAGCCGCTGGCGCCTCAGCTTTGGATCCTCGACAGCAGCTTCTCCACCGGGCCCACCCTCGGGCTCTCCGATCGCGAACTCTACCCCTATCACCTCGAACTGAAACTGCACCGCACGGGGCGGCCGGCGATCACCTTCGAGACCGACGGCGCCTTCGACAGCCTGGCGCTAGGCACCCTGGACGAGCAGCGCTGAGTCGCTCAGCTCGACGTATCCAGCGCGGGACGTTGGGGGTAGCATGGTGAGCCCTTGGCGCCCCACCCTGGGCGCCCCCACCCTTGTCACCAGGAGGTCCAGGCCCCATGCGTGCGATCGCCGCACACCTCGACCGGGAAGGTCCGAGCAACCCGTTTCCCGGGCTGGCCGCGCTGGAGCGGCGTCTCGGCCGCAAGCTGCCCCACCAGCTCGGCTCCAACGAGGGGCTCGACATGCCCCATGTCGCGCTGACCAACGCCCTGGGCGCAGAAGTGGCGAGGCTTGCCCGGCGCTATGGCGATGCCCAGGCATTCGAGCTGCGCCGACGGCTGTCCGAGCGCCTCGAGGTACCGATCGAAGCGCTGCTGGTCGATGCCGGCGCCGACAGCCTGATCGCCCTGGCACTGCGAACCCTCTGCGAACCAGGCAGCGTCGCGGTCGCCGCCGCCGGCACCTACCCGACCTTCAGCTATTTCGCCCAGAGCACCGGCTGCCGGCTGATCGAGCCGCCCTACCGGGAGGCCAAGGGCGTGCTCGCGCCTGACCTCGATGCGCTGATCGAAGCCGCGCACCAGCGCCACGCGCGCCTGGTTTACCTGGCCAATCCGGACAACCCGAGCGGCCACTTGTTCGATGACGCCGAGATCGAGCGCCTGCGCGACCAGCTGCCTGGCGACTGCAGCCTGCTGCTCGACGAGGCCTATCACGACTTTCGCCCCGATGCCGCCGGCAGCGCGCCGCTCGAGGGCGTGATCCGGCTGCGCACCTTCTCCAAGGCCCACGGCCTCGCCGGGCTGCGGATCGGCTTCGCCATCGCCGAGCCGGCGCTGGTCGAGGCGATGCTCAAGGCGCGCATCCACTATGCGGTCGCCTCGCTGTCGCTGGCCGCCGCGGAGCTGGTGCTCGACCACGACGACGAGGTCCGCGAGCACATCGAGGCGGTCACCGAGCGCCGGGAGCGGCTCACCGCGATGCTGCGCGAGGCCGGACTGGAAGTACTGCCGAGCGCGACCAACTTCATCGCCGTGCGCCTCGCCGATGCCCGAAGCGCCGAGGCGGTGCAGCGCGCGTTGCTCGAACGCGACGTGGTGGTCCACCGTCCCCCGCACCCCGCGCTCGGACACGTACTGCGGATCTCGACGGTCGAGGATGCGTTGGCCCCGGGCCGGCTGGCGCCGCTGCTCGAGGCGGCATCCAGAGGCTGAAGCGCGAGCCTCAGCCCTCCGCGCGCGGATGGTGGATGATGTTGTGAAAGCTCGCGCGGCGGTCGCTGAGATTGCGATAGCCGTGCGGCCGGTCGGCGCAAAAGCGCAGCGACTGCCCCGCCTCCAGCGCGTGCCAATGCTCCTCGACCAGGACTTCGAGACGCCCCTCGACCACCGCGACGTATTCGCTCACGCCTCGCCGATGGGGCTGGGAGACACGTTCGCAGCCCGGGGCCAGTTCGACCAGCAGCAGTTCGATGCCGGTAGCCGCGTCGTAGGGCTCGAGCAACGTGGCGTTCATCAGCGTTTCATCATCGACCATGCGGTCGCGCCTTTCGACCAGGCTGCCTTCGTCCCAGAAGGTCGAGAACGGCACCTCCATGCCGCTGGCGATCCGCCACAGGGTCGCCACCGTCGGGCTCGACTCACCGCGCTCGATCTGCCCGAGCATCGCCTTGCTGACCCCAGTGCTGGCCGCACAGGTGTCGAGGCTCCAGCCCCGCTCCCGGCGCAGCCGCCGCAGTACGGCACCAATCACTCGGTTCATCTCCTGCATTCGCGCTGCTCCTCGTCTGGCCGCAGGCTATTCGACCATTTTGTGCGCCATAGCGCACGAAACTGTTGTGCGTTATCACGCACAGCACTAGGATAGCCCCGGCGTGCGTCATAACGCACGAACCGCCTCCCGGAGTTTCACGATGTCCACCGCCGATTCCACCGCTGCGCGCCCGCGCTTGGCGGATCTTTCGCTCAGCGCCATGATCGCAGGCCTGGTCGCCGTGCTGGTCGGCTATACCAGCTCGGCGGCGATCATCCTCCAGGCCGCCGCCGCCCTGGGCGCGACACCCGCCCAGGCGCAGTCATGGCTGATCGCCCTCGGCCTCGGCACCGGCGCGCTGTGCCTTGCGCTCTCGCTGCGCTACCGCGCACCGCTGCTGTTCGCCTGGTCGACGCCAGGAGCCGCGCTGATCGCGACCCTACCCGCCGGCTCCACCCTTGCGGCGGCGAGCGGGGCGTTCATGTTCTCGGCGCTGCTGATCCTCATCTGCGGCGTCACCGGGCTGTTCGCTCGGGTGGTCGAGCGGATTCCCCGCGCGCTGGCCGCGGCGATGCTCGCGGGCGTGCTGGTGCGCTTCGGTCTCGAGCTCTTCACCTCGCTCTCGCTGGCGCCGACGCTGGTGACGGCGATGCTGCTCGCCTACCTGCTGGCCAAGCGACTGGCGCCGCGCTATGCGGTGCTCGCCGCGCTGGTCATCGGCATCGCGGTCGCAAGCCTCGAGGGCTCCTTGCACTTCGAGCGCATGCAGGCATCGTTCGCCTGGCCCTCCCCGGTCTGGCCACGCTTCGAATTCGCCGCCCTGCTCGGCATCGGCGTGCCGCTGTTCGTGGTCACCATGGTCTCGCAGAACCTGCCGGGCACCGCGGTACTGCGCCAGCACGGCTATACCACCCCGGTCTCGCCATTGATCTCGGCAAGCGGGGCGATGACGCTGCTGCTCGCTCCGTTCGGCGTCTTCGCGCTCAACCTGGCGGCGATCACCGCGGCGATCTGCGCCGGCCCCGAGGCCCACGAAGACCCTCGCCGGCGCTACATGGCCGCGGTCTGCGCAGGCCTGGTCTACCTGCTCGCCGGGCTCTGCGGCGCGATGATCGTCGGCCTCTTCGCCGCCTTCCCCCAGGCGCTGGTGATGGCGATCGCCGGCATCGCCCTGCTCGGCACCCTCGGCTCCAGCCTCGCCGATGCCCTCGGCGCGCCGGCGCACCGCGAGGCGGCGCTGGTGGTGTTCCTGGTCACCGCCTCGAACCTCGAGCTATTCGGGATCGGCAGCGCCTTCTGGGGGCTGGTGATCGGCGCGCTGTGGCTGGCGCTGACACGCCGCCGCCGTGGGATAACCTCATAACGATTCGATCGGCCCCTGCGCTGGCGTCGCCCGCATGCCTTGGGTACGCTTGCCGGATTACGGCCCCTCCTCTTCCGGGCCATCGTTTCGGAGTCATCGATGATCGATCTCGAACACCTCGCCCAGGCCCAGCAGGCGCTGGTCGAGGCGGGTCGGATCCTGCATGCGGCGGGCAAGGTGCCTGCCACCGGCGGCAACTTTTCGATCCGCCTGGACGAGCGCCACATGGCGGTGACCGTCTCGGGTCGCCACAAGGGCTTTCTCACTCCCGCCGACCTGATGGTCACGGACTTCGACGCCGTCGCGGTGGGCAGCCGGCTCAAGCCTTCGGCCGAGGCGCTGCTGCACGGCCAGCTCTATCGCGACCGAGCGGACGCCGGTGCGATCCTGCATACCCACTCCCGCGCGGCGACGTTGCTCTCGCTTGCGACCGAGGATGACGAGGTGGTGCTGGAAGGCTACGAGCTGCTCAAGGCGCTCGAGGGCGTCGAGACCCATGAGGCGCGCGTGCGGATCCCGGTGTTCGCCAATACCCAGCAAATTCCGATCCTGGTCGACCAGGCACGGGCGCGGCTGGGGCGGGAGCCTTACGCCGGTACGCCGGCCTACTTGATTCGCGGCCATGGCGTCTATGTCTGGGCCAGCGACATGGCCAGCTGCCTGCGCCAGGTCGAGGCGCTGGACTTCCTCTTCGACTGCGAGCTCGAGCGCAGGCGCTGGTCGTCCCGCTGAGCCGTCGCGGTCCTGGCGGATGATTTCGTGGATCTCCCTTGACCGACGTCGTCGTGCCGACATCTCTTCACCCAGGAGCCTGACATGAGCTTTCTACACGTCTATCACGAGAAGAATGCCGAGCAGCCGCTGCTCTCCACCGAGGACGGCGCGCGTATCGCCGAGGAGCTCGCCGCCCACGGCGTGCGTTTCGAGCGCTGGCCGCTCAAGGCGCTGCCCGCCGATGCGGAGGCGGCCGAGATCCTCAGCGCTTACGACCAGGAGGTCTCGCGTCTCAAGCGAGAGGGCGGCTTCGTGGTCGCCGACATCATCCACATGACCCCGCAGCATCCCGACAAGGACGCGCTGCGCGAGAAGTTCCTCGACGAGCACCGCCATAGCGAAGACGAAGTGCGCTTCTTCGTCCGCGGCGAAGGGATCTTCTACCTCCACCTCGACAACCGGGTCTACGCGGTGGGCTGCAGCCAGGGCGACCTGATGTCGGTGCCGACCGGCGTGGCCCACTGGTTCGACATGGGCCCGAGCCCGGACTTCACCTGCATCAGGCTGTTCATCGAGAAAGATGGCTGGGTGGCGAAGATGACCGGCGACGACATCGCCGCGGGCTTCCCCCGTTTCGAGCAGCTCAGCGCATGAGTGCGGACCGGCCCCTGGCGCTCGCGCCGCATGCGATCGTCACCGATATCGAAGGCACCACCGGCTCGATCCACTTCGTCCATCGGGTGCTGTTCCCCTATGCCCGGCGCCACCTCGCCGAATGGCTCGAGCTCAACGCCGCCCAGCCTGCGGTGGCCGAGCAGCTCGAACTCGCCCGGCTGGAGGCGGGCGAGCCCGACGCCTCGGTGGCGCGGCTTGGCGAGCTGCTCGGCGGCTGGATCGACCAGGACCGCAAGTCAACCCCGCTCAAGGCGCTGCAGGGGATGATCTGGGAGCGCGGCTATCTCGAAGGCGACTTCAAGGGCCACGTCTATATGGATGCGGCCGAGCGCCTGCGCACCTGGCATGGGCGGGGAATCGCGCTGTACGTCTATTCCTCCGGCTCGATCCACGCCCAAAAGCTGCTGTTCGGCCACAGCGAGGCGGGCGATCTGACCGGTTTGTTCTCGGGCTACTTCGATACCACCACCGGCCCCAAGCGCGAGGCCGAAAGCTATCGGGCGATCCAACGCGAGATCGGCGCGCCCGGCGGCGAGATCCTGTTTCTCTCCGACGTCGTCGAAGAGCTCGATGCCGCACGCGAAGCCGGCTTGCGCACCGTTCAACTGGTGCGCAAGCCCGGCATGCGCGTGGGCGATCACCCATGCGTCGAGCGCTTCGACCAGATCAGCTTCGACTGAACCGCAGACTTCTCCTCTCCAAGGCGAGCATCAGCTCCGGCTCGCCCGATCGCTCCTCGCCTCCCCCGCCCCTGGGCCTCGGCACTTCCCGCCTGCCGCGACGCCGACGTGTACGAATAACCGTCTCTTAACCGAGATGGCTAATTGCTTACGCTAATCGTTGTCATTAACGTAGCCCTTGCCGTGGTGATGCGCATGCTCGCCTATCGGAGCTGCCTCATCCCGCCGGACAACGACTAAAACGGATAGCGCCTGAGGCAGGGAACCACTGATGAATTTCGTACCATTCACCCGGATCGAGAGCCTGCAGTGCAAGCCCTCGACACCGCTACGATACGTATTCGCGGCCACGGTCTTCGGCACGCTTTCGACCGCCGCCCCCGCCCTCTGGGCACAGCAACCCAGCGGCGATACGCCAGCGTCCACCGCCGCGGACGGTGGCGATACGGCACAAGAGCGTCTGGACCCGGTGGTGGTGGTCAGCACCGCGCTGAAGATCAATGCGCCGCTGGTCGAGACACCGCGATCGGCCTCGGTCGTAGACCGCCAGGAGCTCGACACCCGCAACGTGCAGTCGCTGGACGAGTCGCTGCGCTACCGCTCGGGCGTGCTTTCAGCGCCCTACGGCAACGACAACGACGCCGACTGGCTGTTCGTCCGCGGCTTCGAGGCCTCGACCTATCTCGACGACACCCGGCTCTACAAGGACGGCTACTACGCCTGGACGCTGGAGCCGTTCGGGCTCGACCGCGTGGAGGTGCTCAAGGGACCGGCCTCGATGCTCTACGGCGAGGGCTACCCTGGCGGGGTGGTCAATGCGATCAGCAAGCGGCCCACCGCCGAGCGCCAAGGACTGCTCGAGCTGCAGGCGGGCAACCGCGACCATCGCCAGATCGGCATCGATAGCTCCGGCCCGCTGACCCGCGCCGGCGACGTGCGCTACCGGCTGGTCGGACTCTACAAGGAGCGCGACGGCGAGCTGAACGGCACTGACAGCGAACGCTACTACTTCGCGCCCAGTCTCGAGATCGACGTCTCCGAGGACACCACCCTGACGCTGCTCGGCAGCGTCAAGCACGACGATGCGGTGCCGACCAACGGCTTCTTCATGCCGTACGGCACCCTCGTCGATACCCCCTACGGCAAGGTCGACCGGCGCACCAACCTCGGCGAGCCGGGTTACGACCGCAACCGGCACACCCAGACTTCGCTGGGCTACCAGCTCGAGCATCGCTTCAACGACACCTGGTCATACACCCAGAACCTGCGCTGGAGCCGCCTGGATCTCGACCTGCGCTCGACCTACGCCAACTACATCGACCCGACCAACGATCGCAACGTAGTGCGCGGCCTGACCTACCGCGACGGCACGACCGACAGCTACGCGCTCGACAACCGCTTCGTCGGCCACTGGCGCAGCGGCCGCTTCGACAACACCCTGCTGCTTGGCCTCGACCTGCAGCGCCACGAGTACAGCGGCAATGAGTTCGACTCCTTCAACTCGGCCGCCGGCAGCTTCGGCGAGCCGCTGGACATGTTCTCGCCGGTCTACGGCCGCTACCAGCCGATCGATCCGAACGAGATCGACTACCGCGAGATCGACAAGACCCAGGGCGGTGCCTATGCCCAGCACCGGCTGAAGATCGACGACAAGTGGATCTTCCTCGGCAGCGTGCGCTATGACCGGGTCAAGACCGAGAACGACAACCGCACCAGCGGCGAGACCCTCGAACGCACCGACAACAACACCTCCTGGTCCGGCGGGATCATGTATCTGGCAGACAACGGCCTGGCGCCCTACGTGAGCTACGCCGAATCGTTCGAGGTGCTGACCACCTACGACCCCGCCACCGGCGGGCTCTATCGCCCGCTCGAAGGCAAGCAGTGGGAAGCGGGTCTCAAGTACACACCGCCTGGATTCGACGGCTACCTCTCGGCGGCGGTGTTCGACCTGACCCAGCGGAACTCGCTGGTCACCAATCCGAACACCTTCGTCCAGACCCAGGCCGGCGAAGTGCAGTCCACCGGCCTCGAGCTCGAGGGCCAGGCACAGCTCACCGATGGGCTGACGCTCACCGCCAGCTACACCTATACCGACGCGACCACCGACGAGACCGGCGGACAAGGCACCCAGCGCGCAGGCATCATCCCACGCCACATCGCCTCCACCTGGCTCGACTACGACTTCAACCAGGGCCCGCTCACCGGCCTCTCGCTCGGCGCAGGCGTACGCTACGTCGGCACCAGCACCGACGACCCGCGCTACGACACGCCCAAAGTGCCCGCCTATACGCTCGTCGACGCCATGGCCAGCTACGACTTCGACGAGCACTGGCGCGCCCAGCTCAACGTCAACAACCTCACCGACGAAGACTACATCAGCGCCTGCAACTACTGGTGCTACTACGGTGAATCACGCAGCGTGATCGGCAGCGTCGCATATCGCTGGTGACCCCCGCAGAAACGACGACGCCCGGCTTCGGCCGGGCGTCGTCGTTGGGTTTTTCAAAGAGGAGGGTCCATCGCTCGGCATCTCGGCCCCGGCCGAACATTCTTCAGCACCAAGCCTGGAAGTGCCTATGAAACCCAGGGTGATTCGAGCCATTCCCTGCACCAGGGCAGAATATTTGACGCCGCTGAGCACATCGAATTGGATGGAGCAGTTCCTGCCACAGCTCATACCGTGCAGAGATGTAGCCTTTCCTGAAGTCGATAAAGCTACCTAGTTTCAGTTCATAGCTCACCGGCCCCAACTTGCAGGCGCACTCCCCCTCGAGAATGACCTCGGGTCCGACAACCCTTGGGTTGCTGGTACAATGGCTGCAAGCGCCGGGATAGACCCAGCTTCGCCGGGTACTCGAGAGATATCGGAAACAGTAGGCCAATGGCGACTAAAGTCCGAACACCGACATGTTGGATCGTTGCCGGCCCAAACGGAGCAGGCAAAACTACCTTCGCGATGACATACCTCCCCCAAGTGGCGCAGTGCACGCGATTTATCAATGCAGACCTCATCGCTGCTGGACTATCTCCCCTTGCGCCGGAGAGAGTATTGGTGGCGGCCAGTCGAATTTTCCTTCGGGAGATCGAAGAAGCTGTCGAGGAAGGCGAGGACTTCGCCTTCGAAACAACCCTCTCGGGGCGGGGTTACCTGAGCCTGGTCCAGCGGCTGCTTTCCCTGGGCTGGAGGGTGGAACTAGTCTACCTTGCCCTTCCCTCTGCGGAGATGTCGCGTCTACGTGTGGCAGAACGCGTTTCCCATGGGGGGCATGACATTCCATTGAAGGACATTCAGCGGCGCTTTCCGCGCAGCCTGCACAACCTGCTGAAGCTCTATGCGCCCAGCGTCACCCGCGCCCGTTGCTTCATGAATGGCGGTGGCGCTCCAGAACTGATCTTCGAGCAGCAAGGGCAGCAACGCCAAGTGCTCGCTCAACAGCACTTCGATGCGCTCGTCCAGGAGGCACGACCATGAAAAAGCTTGCGCCGGATACTCAGGAAATGCTCGATAGCCTTCGGGCCGCGGTGGCGGACACTCTGGAACGCAAGCGGCGCCTTGGCCAGTATGCGGTCATCTGGCAAGACGGTAAGCCTGTACTGATAGGCGACGACGCTCCCAAGAGAGATGTGCACAACCAAGCCCCCCTGAGCCGCAAAGCGGATCGATGAACCATCGATCTTCGAAATCAACCCGCACCACCTCAGTCTGGGGGCAAACACCTAGGATTGATCCAGTCCATCCAGTACCTGACCAACCTTCGAAAAGGGTCAGTATCGTCTCCCCATCTCGGCCCCGGCCGAAGATTATTCAGTCAAGGCCTGGAAGTGCCTAAGAAACCCAGGACGATGCACTCGCCCAGCGTGTCGAACACCCTCATCCCGCTTTCAACTCGCCCTTTCGAGCGCGGCTGCCAAGGTGTAGACGCAGGATTCTCCATACCAAGGCCCCACCAGCATCGCGCCGACCGGCAGGCCATTCAGCTGGCCGCACGGTACGCTGATCGCTGGATGCCCCGTGACGTCGAACTGCGAGGTGGAGACGTTGACCCCAAGCGCGCGAGTCATGAACTCAGCCAATGACGTATCCGCATCGGGCAACAGCGGCGCGACATAGGGCAGCGTCGGCATGAACAGGGCATCGACCCCGGCCAGCTTGGCGTCGTAGGCCGCGCGCATTCGCAACGACAGGTTCTGCGCCTTGGCGTAGCTGCGCCCGCCGTTCTGCGCCAGGGCCCAGCGCCCGGTCAGCAGCGACAGTTGCAGGGTCACCGGCAGCTCCTCCGCCCGTGCTCTCCAGTCGGACATCGCATCCATCAGCTCGGGCGAGTATCTCCCGCGCCAGTTGAAGCCCATGCCGAGCCCCTCGATCATCTGGCGGGTCAGGCCCTCCAGCCCGATGGGCGCCCAGACCTTGTCGGCAATGTGGTGTTCGGGAATGGATACATCCACTAGTTCCACCCCGGCGGCGGTAAGACGGCCTGCCGCGTCGCGCACGATGGCGGCGACCTCGGGATCCATATGTTCGACGGTGAAACCTTCGCAGAGGATACCGACCTTCATGCCCCTGGGGTCACGGGTCAGCGCGCGGGTATAGTCCTGCCCCGGCGCACCATTCTGGCGGGCGTCCAGTCCGTCCGGCCCGGCCAGTACCTCGAGCATCAGGGCGTTGTCGGCGACGGTGCGGGTCATCGGCCCGGCATGATCCAGCGTCGCCTCGATCGGAATGATGCCAGTATAGGGGACGAGGCCGTGGGTCGGTTTCATCCCGACGATGCCGCAGTGGCTGGAGGGGATACGGATCGACCCGCCCTGGTCGCCGCCGACCGCCATGTCCACCTCTCCCGATGCGACGAGCGCCGCGCAGCCCGAGCTCGAGCCCCCGGCCGACCGACGCCGGTCATGCGGGTTCAGGACCGGCCCCGTGGCGGAGGTATAGCTCGCTCCCGACATGCAGAAGTTCTCGCACACGGCCTTGCCCCGGATCGAGGCGCCCGCGGCCAGCAGACGGGTCACCACGGTCGCATCCTCCGACGGCACGAACCCGTCGAGGATCGCGCTGCCGTTGGCCATCGGCACGCCGGCCATCATGATGTTGTCCTTCAGCACGACGGTGCGGCCCACCAGCTTGCCTTCGGTCGCAGCGGACGTCTCACAGGTCGCATACCAGGCATTCAAGGGATGCGCGGGCTTGACCGCGATGACCTTGCGCGAATGAACGGGCGATGCGACGGGAAGATCGAGACTTTCCACCAGGTCATAGGCCCGAAACGAGCCTTCCATGATCGTCAGGAACTCGCAGGCGCGGTCATGCGACAGCGCAAGGCCTACGTCTTTGGCCAGCGCGATCAACTCATCGGGCTCGGGACGGGGTATCGGCATCGCGGTCTCCATCGGCTCATGCCGATGAATATGCTTTCCTTGGCAAATATTTCAATCTCAATTATTTCCCGCTGTATTCGCTCATGATCCGCATGTCATAGCCATCGATCGCCGCGATCATCACTGACTGGCGAGACCCAACGGGGCGCAGTTCGCTACCGTTTCGAGCGGAACGACGGGGCACGACTCGGCCTAGCATGCTGCGGATCGAACCCGGGTCCAGCGAGCCCGTCGCCTGCGCCAGCGCAACCAGGCTGTAGATCCCTTCGTAGACCGACTCACCATAGGCATTTGCGGGCGGGGGGTGGTCGCCGAACTTCATGTGATACCGCTCCAGATAGCTGCCGTTGTTGGCCGAACGCTGGCTGGAAAAATATCCCGATGCGGAATAGAGGTTTTCGGTATCGTCCGGGCTCAGGCCGTAAAGGATCGTCTCATCCAGACCGGGGGCGCAGCGCACCATGCGTTCGGCCATGCCGGCCCGCGCGAAGGCGCGGTTGAAGGCCACGGCATCGAGGCCAAGGAACATCGGAATGACGACATCGGCCCTGCTGTCGCCGATGGATTGAAGCAGCAGGTCGTAGTCCTGATCGCCGAGACGCTGGAACGCCTCGCCCACCACCTCCCCCCCGATACTGGCGATGACGCGCCGCGCCACGGCGAAGCTTTCACGCGGCCAGCGGTAGTTCGCGCCGCACAGGAAGAACCTGCGCGCCCTGCGTTTGCGCGCCAGCCAGCTCACCGCCACGTCGAGCAATTCATGCGTCGTCTCACCCGTGGTGATGACATCGCGCCGCCACTCGCCGCCTTCGAACTGCGGGGTGTAAATGAAAGGAAGCTTGCCGCCTATGGCCTGCGCGACCTCGGCGCGAGCGTAGCTGGGGAACATGCCGATCATCGCATCGGCTCCATCCACCTCGACCGAGGCGATCGCATTGCTCATCGCCATCCCGGCGGAGGTTCCGCAATCGGTGGTGAAGACCTCGAGCTCACGGCCGAACAGCCCGCCCGCACGGTTGATGTCGCAGATCGCAAGTTCCGCACTGGCTATCGCCGAGGGCGCCCAAAGACCGGCGGGACCGCACTTCGCCAGCATCAGGCACAACCGCAGAGGAGAAGAGGTTCGCTTACTCATACGCTCGTTTGGCGGCATGCCCTGCCCCTGGTTTATTTATAGTGGTTGTCAGCGTGGCGCGACAGTGGGCTTTGCACGGGACGCCGCCGTCAGGCGGCATCGTCACTTCAACAAACTTTGTAAAAGCCTGGTCAGCTCGGCCCTGTCTACAGCGGGCAACACATTTCCAAGCTCCTCCTCGAACGCCATCGCAGGCGTTTCGGCGGCCTTGTAGACGCTGCGCCCGACATCCGAGATGAAGACCAGCACCTTGCGTCGATCGTTCGGGTCCGGTGCGCGAAACACGAAACCAGAAGCCACGAGCCGATCGATCATCTTCGTCATCGTCGGCGGATCGACCATCGCCCAGGTGGCTAGATCGCTCATCGTGCGGCCGTTCTCCTCCACCAGCGCGGTGAGGATGCGATAGTGCTCGAGAGAAAGCCCTTCTGCCTTGAGGCGCTGCGAGAGCGCCCCTTCGATCCGGCGGTTCACCCGCGCCACGAGATGCGAGAGCGTAATTCTGTAATCGACCATCTGGCCCCCGGCTAATTTCCCTTTCTATAGTTGCTCTTTCACCTAACTTGGGCAACCCACGGTTCGAGAAACGCCGGGCCACAGCCAGCGCATTCAAAAAACTCACTTTTTAAACATAAGCTTGCGACAAATGCCACATCACGGAATATTTTTGTTGCCATTTCAAGTGTTATCGTTTCAATATTGATATACAAGAAAGACAACCCTTGGACGGAGGCCACCATGCCCCACGCCCTGGAAGCGATGTCCATCACCAAATCCTACATGACCTCGGACGGTCCAATGACCGTCCTACGAAACATGTCGTTCCATGCGGCCAAGGACGAATTCGTGGCCTTCGTCGGGCCTTCGGGCTGCGGAAAATCCACGCTGTTCAACATCATCACCGGGCTGCTCGGTCCGGATGCCGGATCGATCGTCGTGGACGGGCGCGAGACCACCGGAATGGTTTCGGCAAAGATCGGCTATGTCCTGCAAAAGGACCTGTTGTTCCCGTGGCGAACCGTCGTGGACAACATCATCCTCGGGCTGGAAGTGAAGGGCGCATCGAAACGCGAGGCGCGCGCTAAGGCCTCGCGCCTGCTGCACGACTACAAGATGTCAGGGTATGAAAACAAACTGCCGGGCGAGCTTTCAGGCGGGATGCGCCAGCGCGTCGCGCTGATGCGTACGATGATCACCGACCCGCAGATCATCATGATCGATGAAAGCTACAAGGCGCTGGATTACCCGCTCAAGATCGAACTGGAAGGCGAGCTTCTCGACCATGTCAAAGGGTCCGGCAAGACCGTGATTTTCATCACCCACGACATCGAAGAGGCCGTCACCCTCGCCGACCGCGTCTACGTGATGAAGGCCCACCCGGGAGAGATCGTCGAGGAAATCCGCATCGATCTGGGCACCGAGAGCCATTCCATCCCCGAACGCCGGATGTCGCCACGCTTCAACGAATACTACGACCGCATCTGGCAGCGCATCGGAGCGCCGCGGACCGTCAACGCCTGACCGCGAGACAGATACATGACCATGCGACATTCCTCTCGGGCCAAGATCGGCCCGCCGAAGACGCTACCGCTGACCGAAAACCCGCTTGCCAGGCGCTATCTGCTGGTCGCGCTGCAAATCGGCATCACTGTCGCACTCCTTGCCGCGTGGGAGATCGGGGCGCGGACCGGTTTGGTGAACCGTTTTTTGTTCGCCAGCCCGTCGATGGTCTGGGACGTGCTGGTCAAACGCTCCGTCTCGGGCGAGCTATTCGAGGATATCTGGACGACCAGCGCCGAGACCCTGACCGGCTACGCCGTGGGCGCGATCGGTGGATCGGCCATCGGGCTAGGCCTTTGGTACTCACGGTTCCTGTCGGACCTGTCCGCGCCCTTCATCGCGGCGATCGGGTCGATCCCCGTCCTGGCAATCGCACCGATGACGATCATCTGGTTCGGCACGGGGATGATGGCCAAGGTGATGATCGTGGCGTTCTCCTGCGTCGTCGTCTCGCTGACCACATCCTACAAGGGCGCGATGCGAACGGATGGAGACCTGATCAACCTGATGCGCTCGTTCGGGGCCTCCCGATCCGCGATCTTCTTCAAGCTGGTGGTGCCCGCGTCGATGCCCTGGGTCATCTCGGGGCTGAAGCTGAACGTCGGCTTCGCCCTGGTGGGTGCGATCGTGGGCGAATACATCTCCTCGCAGGCCGGGGTCGGGCACATGATCCTGCTGGGATCTTCCAACTTCTCGATGAACATCGTCCTCGCCGGGGTCGCCGTAGTGATGGTGATGATGCTCGTTTTCAACTTTCTGGTAGGTCTGATCGAAAAATCCATCCTCTCCTGGGAACGAAAATAACCATGCTGCGTAAAAGAACCCTCCTCGCCTCTGCCTTTGGCCTTGCACTGGTACCGCTTGCCGCCGCCGCCCAGGACGAGACTGAAGTCACCATCAATCAGGCTTTCCAGTCGCTGCTCTATCTGCCGCTTTACGTCGCACAAGAGCAAGGGTTCTTCGCCGCGCAAGGGTTGAAGGTCAGCATCCAGACCGGCGGCGGCGGCGCACAAAGCTGGGCGGCGGTGATCGGTGGCTCGGCGCAATTCTCGATCCAGGATCCGGTTTTCGTACCGAAATCGCGAGAAATGGGCGGCGATGGCGTGGTGGTCGCGGGTGTGCAGAATGCGCCGACCGTGTTCATCTTCGGCAAGGACGACACCCCGTTGCAGAACAATCTGGCGCATCTTTCAGGCAAACGAATCATCACCAGCCCTGAGCCGGACACGACGTGGGCCTTCATGTCCTACCTGATCGAGCAAGAGGGCTTGACCGACGTCTCCATCGTGAACGTCTCCATCGGAAATGAAATTCCGGCCATCATGGCCGACCGCGCAGACTACGCGCTTGCAGTGGATCCGCAGGTCGCACAGGCTGAAATCGACAACGGGCTGCATGCGACGTATTCCTTCTCGGGGGAGCAATCGTGGTATCCCTATGCCTTCTCCAGCCTGACGACGACGCAGGCCTATATCGACGAGAACCCCGAGGCAGCGCAGGGCATCGTCACCGCGTTCGAGCAGGCCTCACGCTTCATCTACGCCGACTTCGACCGCACGGTCGAGATCGCGATGCAGTATTTCCCACAGCTCTCCGAAGAGGTCGTCCGCGCTTCGGTCCAGCGGGAAATCGACGCCAAGGGCTATCCCGAGACCGTCGCAGTCAGCGAAAAGGCGTGGGAGAACAACATGAAAATCTCGGTCTATGCCGGCACGCTGGAGGAATACCCTTCGGAGGCGACATCCTACGCCGCCAACGTGAACACCGAGCTGGCAACCAAAGCCGCGGCATCGCTGGATGCAGCGAACTGAAGCGCCCGGCGGGCCGGAGGCGGCCCACCCCATCCCCGCGACCCACAAGGACGGCCCGATGACCCTCGCCCCAGAGACGCGGCTCGCCCTGCTTGGCCTGCCGCCCGAGCAGATCACCCCCGAACTCCGCGCCATCGTCGCGGACTGGGCCGCGCGCTGTGATGCGCTCGCCGCCCATGCGAAGGCCGCGCTGGACCCGTTCACTCTCCCCATTCCGGCTACGCTCGCGCCGCTCAGCCAGCAACCGCCTGCCTTCAGCCTCGGCACCGACACGCAAGGCGGGATCTGAGATGCGCGACCCTATGGCAAGCGGCATGGACCTGATCGCAGCGGGGATCGCCGTGCGACGGGGGGAATTCACCTTCGTCGATCTGACGCGTCGCTGCCTGCAGCGGGCCGAGGAGACGCGCGAACTGAATGCCTTCGAGACGTTGCTGCCCGAGCAGGCCCTCGCCGCGGCCGAGGCGCAGGACAAGCTGCTGGCGGCGGGCTACCATCTTGGCCCGCTGCAAGGCATTCCGATCGCGCTGAAATCGAACATCGCGCTACAGGGCGCACCGCTGACCGCAGGCAGCCGCGTGCTGGCGAACGCCATCGCCACCAAGGATGCCGAGGTCACCTACCGGCTGAAACGCGCCGGAGCGGTCATCCTCGGGCTGACGAACATGCACGAGTTCGCATGGGGTGGCACCACGGCCAATCCGCATTATGGCCAGACCCGCAACGCCTGCGATCCCGCACGCATTCCCGCCGGATCGTCGGGTGGATCGGGAGCGGCCGTGGCAGCGGGCTCGGTCTTTGCCGCGCTCGGCACGGACACCGGCGGATCGGTGCGTCTGCCGGCCTCGATGAACGGCATAACCGGGCTGCGTCCCGGCATCGGGCGGCTGCCGATGGACGGCATCTTCCCGCTGGCATGGTCGTTGGATACCGTCGGCCCGATGGCTCGCAGCGGTCGCGACGCCGCCGCGCTGTTCGCCGCGATGCTGGATGCACCGCAGGTACCCTCGCGTCGTGGGATGAGCGGGCTGCGCATCGGCCTGCCACGTCGCTACGTATTCGCCCGGCTGGAGGACACAGTACGTCGATCCTTCGACGACTGGCTGGAGCGCGCCCGCATCGCAGGTGCGACCATCGTAGATATCGACATCCCCGCACTGGACTACGCCGTCGATGCGCTGGTCATCGCAGACGCGGCAGAACCTTCCGCCGTCCACGACCGTTGGCTCGACGACCACCCCGAACTCTACGGCCAGGACGTGCTGAACCAACTGCTGGCCGGGCGCACGATCACCGCCACGGAGTACCTGCACGCCCAGCGTTTCCGCAGTCGCTTCCGCGAGGATCTTCTCTCGCTGGCCGCGGATGTGGACGTGATCGCCACGCCCACCATCCCCTTCGTCGCCCCTCATATCGGCCAGACCGAGGTGATCCTGTCAGGCCATGCGGAATCGATACTGGCTGCGAACATGCGCTTCACCGCGATCGCCAGCTGCTCGGGCCTGCCCGCCATCAGCTTCCCCAGCGGGGCAGCGTTCGACAGCCTGCCCGTCGGCATCCAGCTGATCGGCTGGGAGGGGAGCGAAGCCGACCTGATGGCGCTGGCCTGAAGATATGTCCCAGCGCCCCGCTCCCATCGTTGCACTTCCCTGCTTTCGACCCTTTGCCATTACTCGCATCAACTCAACAGATTCAATTCAAAGACATGACTGATGCGCTTTCCGTCCCATTCATAGCCCAGATGCCGGCCCTGCCGTGTGGCGCTCAGAACAGGAGGACGAAGTACCGCCGCACATTCGCCGGCAGGATCGCGCACGCTAGGATAGACGATGCCATCGGCCTGGCTGTCCCACGTCTTGCGACCGAACGCTTGGCTTGCCGACCAATCATCCGGGGCCAGTAGGGCGCCTGCAGCGGTGCTGTTTCTCAAGTCGACGAACAAGCCGTCGAGGTCCGACAAATAAACCCGCTGCTGCAGCATCATCGGGGGCTCGTAAGACTCCCGCATGAAGCGCTCGGCGTGATAACGGGTCTCGGCGATGGCTGTAACTTCCGACAAGGCGCAGTAATAGGCACCGAACGTGCCGTCGGTGAAACGTGAACCGGTCGGCGGGAAGTGGCAGAAAGCGGCCATCACCGGCGTCCAGCCCGGGCCGTAACGCCGATCTTCATCACGGATCAGGTGAATGGCACCAGCTTCCTCCCGCAGGCGGGATGAGGTCGCGCCCTCCAGTTCGTTGAGCAGCGCCCAGTCATCGGGAGAGCCGTTGACCCCCTCGAAGAGATCGATGGGTGGAAAGCGCGAGGGGATGATCCGATAGCAGGGATGCCAGGCGAAACAAGACACGGGAAAACTCATGCAACGCCCCCACCGCGGGCCGCATCCAGATGCCGGCGTACCACATATAGATCGGATACTTGCCCGTTGAGCATCCGCTCGATAGGAGCGTGCCCCGCGAACAGCGGATTCTGATTGGCCCGTTTCAACCAGCTGTCCGCCGCCTGAGCGTTGGGTAACAGGATATGGAGTGCCTTGTAGATGCCCAGGATCAATGACATCCGCTCCAGGTGGTTCACGTCCAGCGGTGCACGATCCGGCTGCTGTTTCCAGCGGCGATAGGTGGAATCCGGCACGCCCAAGAGCGTGGCGGCTTCATGCTCCTTGAGACCCCATGCCCTGGAGATGTTGGGGTAGGTACGCATGGCCGCAGCCGCCATATCCTGGCGCTCATGGGGTGTCTGGTGTTGTAGGGACATGGCTGATCCTCCTTTATGAGGATCATGGTGGGTCATATGGCGGAATATATCAAATCACCATCCACATGAGCGACCAGCGGATCACTAAGCCTATGAGGCTCGAGTACGCGACCTAACGCCCTTCCCAAACCACCGTGGCCCTTCCCGGATGTCGACGCGGGAGGCATCGATCACCAGGTCCTGACCGGCAGCTCGAGCGAGCGTCGCCTCGGATGTCGAGATGGTTCAAGTACCTCGACGCTTTCGCGGCGTATGCCGCTAGCGGTGCGCAAGAGCACGACCACGACCGGAGCCAGGAGACACTGGACGCCATCGCCTTGCGGCTGAACATGCCTCCGCGCAAGCGCTTCGACTTCAAATGCCCGATCGAGGTAAAGGGGGAGGTAATGTAAGACGCCATGGCCATTCGCCATGATGCTACCGATTCAATTTAATAGCTGTGTTGCACTCAACTCTTGCAATCGACCATTCACGGATCAAACTATATGTGAAAATGGCGATCAGATCTTGCTAATACCCTGTCTTATTGATTAAAGTAAAATTTAATGAAAGGTAATCCGACGGCAGCAATTACCAGCATTATAGCGACTAACCAAAGTGAGAGAGGGATCAGACTCTTGAAGGAGAGCCAGCATGCTACCAGCAGTGTCATCAAACAAGATGAGTAGAGCATAAGAAACTTAGGGGAAGTTAGCCCACTGGTGCTGGGGAAGCTAAGCGAAAGCAAAAAACCCGTCATCATTATCGCTGGTAAAAGCAAGGCTGGCATCGGTATATTTATCATCGTCAGGTCCCTGACTGGCTATTGGAACTATTAGAGCTATTTGAATTACTGGACGAGTCGCTGAAAGAGTCACAAATATAGGCGCAGGCAAACGCGCCCGCCACATCGTCCGCGATAAAGCCTACGCCAGCACCGATCGGACCCGTAGCCGCTCCAATAGTCGCGCCAGACTAGGTGTATGGTCCCATGAAGCCGGGGGCGTTGAACAGTCCGGCGTCCTGACGCTGGCGTTCGCTGGCCTGGAATGCCAGCACCGGGTCACCATAGGCCTGGATCGCTGTCCCATCCTGCCATTGCAGCAAGACGTTCTGCCCGGCGAGCACTTCGATCGTAGCATTGGCCACCGTCATCGCCTGCTGGAACTGCTGCGCCAGCGGGTTATTCGGGTCGCTCGCCACTTGGGCCTCGAGCCGGGCAAAGGTGTCGGCGTTATCGGCATCGAGCCGATTGCCAGCCGCCAGGGTCAGCATCGTCTCCCAGTCGAGCGGCCCTGCCGAGCCGTGTGCTTCCTGGAGCCTGGCTGCTTCCTCCTTGATGAGACGCCGCTCCTCGGGATGCAGCTGGCGGTTGTACATACGCGTCGAGGGTCTGGCTCACCGTGCGCTGGTCGATTTAGCCAATCTCGATCGAGATTCCTTCGGCCGCGCGGATCGCGAGTTCGCCCTGGTGGATCAGTTGGCTCTGGCGCAGGGTCTCGTCGGTCGTGCCACGGCCCTTGGCAGACTGCCAGGCGAAGCTGCTGCTGCTCTTGTGCCGGCTCTGCTGCTCGAGATCGCGGGCGGCCTCGAATGCTATCTCGCCGCCGCTGATCAGGCTCAGCTCGCCTTGGGACGCAAGCCTCGCGCCCTGGTAGCGCTGGTCGCCTTCGCT
>NZ_KK211232.1:0-54443 GCF_000621205.1 Halotalea alkalilenta DSM 17697
CGCGCCTTTTGCGACATCCATGTCGCAAACCCCGGTGCAATCGATTGCCGGCCAGCGCGCTCTCGGAGGCGGCTGGAAGCCATCGTGGCATCTTCGAATACTTTGTCAGCAGTCTGCGACCCAACGCTCAGCACTCGATCGCGTTGACCGCAAGCCCTCCGAGCGAGGTCTCCTTGTACTTGCTCTGCATGTCGCGCCCGGTATCGCGCATGGTGCGGATCACCTTGTCGAGAGAGACGAAATGCTCCCCATCGCCCTGCAGGGCGAACTGAGCGGCGTTGATCGCCTTCACCGAGGCGATCGCGTTGCGTTCGATGCAGGGGATCTGCACCAACCCGCCGATCGGGTCGCAAGTCAGGCCGAGATTGTGCTCGAGTCCAATTTCCGCGGCGTTCTCGACCTGCTCGGGAGAACCACCGAGCAGCTGGGCGAGACCGGCCGCAGCCATCGCGCAGGCGACGCCGACCTCTCCCTGGCAGCCGACTTCGGCCCCCGAGATCGAGGCGTTCTTCTTGCACAGGATACCGATCGCCCCAGCGGTCAGCAGGAAATCGACCACATCCCGCTCGGATGCCCCCGGCTGGAACTTCATGTAGAAATGCAGCACGGCGGGGACGATACCGGCTGCGCCATTGGTGGGCGCGGTCACCATCCGGCCACCAGCGGCGTTTTCCTCGTTGACTGCGAGCGCGAACAGGTTGACCCAGTCCATCGCTGAAAACGTCGTCGCGATCAGGTTGCCACGCTCGGCGCGCGAAAGGCGCTCGTACAGCGCTGCCGCTCGACGCCGCACCCCCAGCCCGCCAGGCAAAATCCCGCGCTGGTGCAAACCGCGTTCGACGCACGCCTGCATAGCACCCCAGATGGTGATCAGCTTCGCCCGCACTTCTTCTTCGCTGCGCCAGGCGCACTCGTTGATCATCATCAGCTCAGCGATGCTCAGCCCATGCTCCTTGCACAGCGCCATCAGTCGATCCGCACTGTCGAAATCGAAAGGCAGGCTGGTCGCGCCGTCATCGGCCGGCTCGTTGACTTCGGCGGCCGACAGCACGAATCCGCCGCCCACCGAATAGTAGGTGTTGCCGTAGCGGCTACCGTCACGGTAGCGCGCGACCAGGCTCAGCGCATTGGGATGATACGGCAGCGGCTCCACCGACCAGAGCAAGTCACGCTCCCAGACGAACGCCACCGCCACACGACTGGCCAGCCGCAGCGCCTGGGACTCGAGCAGCTCCTCGATACAGGGTTCGATGATGCCCGGGTCGATGGATTCCGGAAGCTCGCCCATCAGCCCCATGATCACCGCTCGATCGGTAGCGTGCCCGGCCCCGGTGGCGGCCAGGGAGCCATGCAGGTGGACCTCGATGCCGACGACGCCCTCGAGACTGCCCTGCGCATCGAGCTCGTCGAGAAAACGCCGGGCGGCCCGCATCGGACCAACGGTATGCGAGCTGGAAGGACCAATGCCGATATTGAATAGCTCGAAGACGCTGATGGACATGGAATCAGATCCTTTCTGTGCTAGAGGCCGAGGCGCTTGGAACAGATCGCTTTGAAAGAGCCTGGCTAAATCCTATGAATTCTAGGCACAGCTTGAAGGCCACTAATACGCATCTCAATGGATACTTTCTAAGCCCGTGTTTAGTTATTCTAAACCATCGACGCTCGATGGACGTCTCACATGCAAAGACTCAACGCTACCACCTACGCCGGCCTGCACATCTTCGCCATCGCCGCCGAGGAGCTCTCCTTCACTCGCGCAGCCGCCCGCCTGAGCGTCACCACCGGCGCGGTCAGCCAGCAGATCAAGCAGCTCGAGGAGCGGCTGGGCTTTCGCCTGTTCCGCCGCCATCCGCGACGCCTCGAACTGACCGCCGAGGGCAAGCGTCTCGCCGCCACCGTGAGCGGCGCCTACACCGAGGTCGATGACGAAGTGCGCCGCCTCTCCCACGGACTGATGAGCGGCGAGCTGCGCCTTCGCTCGGTACCCTCGTTCCTGTCCAAGTGGCTGATGCCGAGGCTGCCGAGGCTGCAGGCGAGGTTTCCGGACATCGCCCTGCACCTGCGCGCCGAGGACAGCGACCGCGCGCTGATCGAAGGCGAGTTCGACCTCGCCCTCGATCTCAACGATGGCCACTACCCGGGGCTACGCACCAGCGCCCTGTTCGAAGAAGAGATATTCCCGGTCTGTGCGCCACAGCTGCTCAAGCGAAGGCCGGCGCTCTACCAGGCCAGCGACCTGGCCTACTATCCCCTGCTGCATGACGTGACCGCCTGGCGAGGCAGCGGAGAGCATGCCGAATGGGAGTACTACCTGCGCGCCATCGGCACCACCGGGGTCAACGTACGCCGCGGCTACACGTTCAATCGCAACAGCCTGACCATCGAAGCGGCGATCCGCGGCATGGGTGTCGCGATCGCCCGCCGGACATTGATCACCGACGAGCTGGCTTCGGGCAGGCTGATCATGCCGCTCAAGCGAGCAGTGGCCACCGGCAAACGCTACGTGATCGTGCACGCCCCGGGCGCACTGGACGATCCCAGGGTCCGGGCGCTGCACGACTGGCTGCTCGAGGAGGCGCAGCGCGATAGCGCACCCCTCGCCTGACCCCTGAACGAAGAAAGGCCCCGCCGTCGCGTGAGCGACGGCGGGGCCTTTCCATCCAAGGCGACTCGGCGGCCTCCTGGGCGACTGCCTTGCGCGACTACTCCTCGATGAAGGAGCGCAGCGCCTCGGAGCGCGAGGGGTGGCGCAGCTTGCGTAGCGCCTTGGCTTCGATCTGACGGATACGCTCGCGCGTGACGTCGAACTGCTTACCAACCTCCTCGAGGGTGTGGTCGGTGTTCATATCGATGCCGAAACGCATGCGTAGCACCTTCGCCTCGCGCGCGGTAAGGCCGCCGAGCACGTTGCGCGTCGCCTCGATCAGCCCTTCGCCGGTGGCGGAGTCGATCGGCGACACCATGGTGCCGTCTTCGATGAAGTCCCCAAGGTGCGAATCGTCGTCGTCGCCGATCGGCGTCTCCATCGAGATCGGCTCCTTGGCGATCTTGAGCACCTTGCGCACCTTCTCCTCGGGCATCTCGAGGCGTTCACCCAGCTCTTCAGGGGTCGGCTCGCGCCCCATTTCCTGGAGCATCTGGCGCGAGACGCGATTGAGCTTGTTGATCGTCTCGATCATATGCACCGGGATACGAATGGTGCGTGCCTGGTCCGCGATCGAGCGGGTGATCGCCTGCCTGATCCACCAGGTGGCATAGGTCGAGAACTTGTAACCGCGGCGATACTCGAACTTGTCGACCGCTTTCATCAGGCCGATGTTGCCCTCCTGGATGAGGTCCAGGAACTGCAGCCCGCGGTTGGTATACTTCTTGGCGATCGAGATCACCAGGCGAAGGTTGGCCTCGACCATCTCTTTCTTGGCCCGGCGGGCCTTGGCCTCGCCGATCGACAGCCGACGGTTGACCTCCTTGAGCTCAGCGACGGTCAGATTGACCAGCTCCTGCTCGAAGGCGATCTTACGCTGCGCGCGCAGCACTTCGACCCGATAGTCGCTGAGCGCCTCGGCATACTTGGAGTGGGTGGCGACGAAGTTGTCGAACCACTCGAGATCGGTCTCATGGCCGGGGAACGCGCTGATGAACGTCTTGCGCGCTACCTTGCAGCGCTTGACGAATATCTGCATGACCAGCTTTTCCTGCGTCCGCACCTGGTCGACGCTGAGCCGGATCTGACCGATCAGCCGTTCGAAATGCTTCGGCACCAGCTTGATCGGCGCGAACAGCTCGGCCAATCGGTTCTGCTGCGCGACGGCTTCACGCGAACCGGGACCATGCTCTTCGATAGCAGCCTTGACCAGCTCGTTCTGCTCGCGAATCTGCTCGAAACGGACGCGGGCAAGCTCCGGATCCGGCCCACCTTCATTGGTGGTCGAATCGTCGCCGTCCTCGCCATCCTCATCGTCGTCGTCGAGATCGCTGTCGCTGCCCTCGTCATCGGAGAGATTCAACTCCTCCTCGACCTCGGCAACCCCCGGGACCCCTTCATCCGGATCGATGAAGCCGCTGAACAGGTCGGACAGGCGCCCGCCCTCTTCACCCTGGGTACCGTCGAACGCCTCGAGGATGGAATCCACCGCACCCGGCAGGAAGGCCAGCGCCGACATCACTTCGCGGGTGCCTTCTTCGATCCGCTTGGCGATCTCGATCTCACCCTCACGGGTCAGAAGCTCCACCGTGCCCATCTCGCGCATGTACATGCGCACCGGGTCGGTGGTACGGCCCACGTCGGTTTCGACCGCCGCCAACGCCGCCACCGCCTCTTCGGCGGCGGTGTCGTCGGTCGAGCTGTCCGACATCATCAGAGTGTCCTCGTCGGGCGCCTCCTCAACGACGTTGATTCCCATGTCGTTGAACATACTGATGATGTCTTCCACCTGATCCGGGTCCGCGATGTCCTCGGGCAAGTGGTCGTTGACTTCCGCGTAGGTCAGAAAGCCCTGCTCCTTGCCCCGCGCGATCAACTCCTTCAGACGCGACTGCGGTGTGTGTCCAGCCATAGAAACCTATCTCGACGAAGAAAAATGGAAACACCCGAACGCTCGTACGTACATCACCAGGAAGAGAGCCGGGAGCGCCGAACGACGAAGTATAGCGTATCGACTCACAGAGCGCCCGGCCTCGCTGCGCCCTCGGTTTGAATCCTGAATCGGGTGTGCTAGATTGGCCAGTTAAATTTCGAAAGCATCGAAGCTTTCATCTTCTGCCCGCCTAGATGGGGGCCAGTGCGCTGAATTCAAGCCCGGAGCAGCCAACACCTCACCCGGGCCCTGCGTTAAGCACGCCGATCAACTCCCACAAACGCTTCTTTTCCTCTACCCCGAGCGCTTCGCCGCGCTGGCTGCGCGCCAGCAGCTCACGATACTCCTCCTCGGGAGAAAGTCGCTCGCGTCTACGCTCGAACAGCTCGACCAGCGCCTTGAGCTCGGCCTCCCGCGCCTGCGCGGGGATCATCGGCTCGCGGCGCATCAGCGCTTCGAGCTGCCGTCCCCGCTCGCTGCCGTAGAAGTGCGCAAGAATCACCTGCGACGAGCGATAGCCTCCAGCACGCAACAGTCGTGCCACTTCCTGCAGCAGCACGCCATGTTCGTCGTCGGGGCACCACCCCTCCCCCTCGGGCAGCATGCCGACCAAGGTCGGCGCATGCAGCAGCAGATGCAGCGCACGCAGGCTGAGCGGTACAGATCCCCGGCGCCCAGCGGCAGTGGCGCGCGCAGACGAGACCGGCGCCCTCTCCCACTGCGTCTCGTCATCCGCCCGGCCTGCCGGCTCGAATTGCATCGCCGCCGGATCGGCACGCTTGGTCGCGGGTGCGGCGAAGCGCTCGAGCTGATCCATTTCGACTCCGCTGCGGTTGGCGAGTTCACGCATCAAAAGCGAGCGTAGCAAACCTTCCGGAAGCAGGCGCAGACGCTCGAGCACCCTACTGACGAAGCGTTCACGCCCTTCGACCCGCTTCAGATCCAGCCCTTCGCGCGCCTGATCGAAAAGAAACTCCGACAGCGGGCTGGCGCATTCGATACGAGCCTCGAATGCCTCGCGGCCTTCGCTGCGTACCAGCGAATCAGGATCCTCTCGCTCGGGCAGGAAGAGAAAACGCGCCTGGCGCCCATCGATCATCACCGGCAACGCGACCTCGAGCGCACGCCGCGCAGCGCGGCGCCCGGCGTCGTCGCCGTCGAAACAGAACACCACCTCGTCCACCAGGCGGTAGAGCCGTTTGAGATGATCCTCGGTGACCGCGGTACCAAGCGTCGCCACGGCATTACCGATGCCATGCTGGGCGAGCGCGACCACGTCCATGTAGCCCTCGACCACCACCAGGCGCTCGAGCCGCGCCCCGCCGCGCCGGGCCTCGAACAGTCCGTAGAGCTCTCGCCCCTTGTGAAATACCGGCGTCTCGGGAGAGTTGAGATACTTGGGCTTGGCATCGCCCAGCACCCGCCCGCCAAAACCGAGCGTACGCCCTTTCCAGTCGCGGATCGGAAAGATCACCCGATCACGGAAACGGTCGTAGGTACGCCCCGTCTTCTCATGCTGGACCAGTAGACCGTATTCGGCCTGTACCGCCTCACTCACGCCGTGTTCGGCGAGGTGGCGCTTCAGCGCGTCCCAGCTTTCCGGAGCGAAGCCGATGGCGAAAGCATCGATGATCGAGGCATCGAGCCCCCGGCCATCGAGGTAGCGCCGCGCGTGCTCGGCCTCGGGCGCGCCCAGCCGGTGACGAAACCAGTCGCTCGCGAGCTCGAGCAGGTTCGCCCCCTCCTCACGCTTGCGCTCGCGCGCCTGAGCCTGCTCACGCTGATGAGGCGAAAGCTGATCGTCCTCGCGCTCGACCTCGATACCAAGGCGCGCCGCGAGCTGCTCCACCGCCTCGGGAAAACGCAGCCGATCGTATTCCATCAAAAAACGCAGCGCATTACCGTGGGCACCACAGCCGAAGCAGTGATAGAACTGCTTTTCACGGCTGACCGTGAAGGAGGGGGATTTTTCGTCGTGAAAAGGACAGAGCCCGCTGAGATTGCGCCCCGCTTTCTTGAGCGTCACACGCTCGGCGATCAGTTCGGCGACATCGGTACGCGCCAGTAGATCATCGATGAAGCGCTGGGAAATCTGTCCGGCCATGAGTTTCCCCACTGGGCAATCCACGATCGCCGCGCGTCAAAGCGGCACCACCTTCGCCCACGACGGCGACAAACACGAACGGCCGCCCTGGGGCGACCGTTCGAAACCCTCTGGAAGCGGCGGGCAACCGCTCCGGGTACGGATCAATACAGACGTTCGAAACGCTTGCGCTCGCGCTGCAGCTTCTTAGCGTGACGCTTCACAGCAGCCGCTGCTTTGCGCTTGCGCTCAGAAGTCGGCTTTTCGTAGTGCTCGCGACGGCGAACTTCGGAAAGAACGCCAGCTTTTTCGCAAGAGCGCTTGAAGCGACGCAGAGCGACGTCGAACGGCTCGTTGTCACGTACTTTAACGGAAGGCATTAAGCGATCACCACCTTAGGGTAAGTCGGTTCATTTCGATCGCATCCGAGAGGAACTCTCTCGACGCCGAGGCTGAAATAGCGCTCGCCGCCTTGCCCCCTGAACGCGGCCCAGTTACAGAGGTCGGAGATTATAGCGGCGAGGCAATAGCTTTGCAATCAGGCCTCAGCTCGCCTTTTCCTGCGCCAGCAGCGCCTCGCGGTCATCGCGGTGCGTGACCGGATCGCTGCCGTCCCAGCACTCGATGTTCTTCAGATCCGGCATGTCGTCGCGGTGGAAAATCGGCTCGAGCCCTGCCCTGCGCTGCTCCATATAGTGGCCCAGCAAGCGTGCCACGGTCCCCGAGAGCGGCAGGATCGCCACCAGGTTGATCAAAGCGAGCAGCGGCATGAACAGATCGGCCATCGCCCACACCATCGAGACCTGCGCCACCGAGCCGAGCAGTACGAACGCCACGACCAGCAGACGAAAGAGCAAGAGCCAGATACCGCCACCGAACATGTACTGGATGTTGGACTCACCATAGTAGTAGTTGCCGATCACGGAGGTGAAGGCGAACAGCAAGATGGCGAAGGTCAGGTAATGGACCGCCCAGCCGCCCAATTGCTGCGCCAGCGCCCACTGGGTCAGGCTGGCGCCGGTGGTGGCGTCTCCGTAGGCATGCTCTGGGCCGGCGAGCAGGATGATCAGCGCGGTCATGGTGCAGATCACCAGGGTGTCGAAGTAGACCCCGAGGGTCTGGACCAAACCTTGCTTGACCGGGTGGGAAACCGCTGCGGTGGCGCTGGCATTGGGCACCGATCCCATGCCTGCTTCATTGGAGAAGAGCCCGCGCCGAACCCCCATCATGATCGCGATACCCATGCCGCCGCCGGCGATCTCGCGCCAGCCGAACGCGTGGGCGACGATGTCGGCGATCACCCCGGGCACCCGCTCGAAGTCGAGCGCTACCACCACGGCGCCAATGCCGAGATAGAGCAGGGCCATCACCGGCACCACGGTCACCGATACCTTCGATATGCTCTGCACCCCGCCGAAGATCACCACCGCGGTGAGCAGCGCAAGCGCGATACCCACCGTCCAACTCAACGCGACGCTACCCTGCGGGCCGCCGAACGAGCCCTGCATCGCATCGACGATCGAATTGGCCTGTACCGAGTTGAACACCAGGCCGTAGGTGACGCTGATCATCAGCGCGAACGATACCGCAAGCCAGCGCCATCCGAGCGCCTGCTGAATGTAGTAGGCCGGCCCGCCGTGGTAGCGGTAGAGACGGCCGGACTTGTAGAGCTGGCCGAGCGTGGACTCGACGAACGACGTGGCACCGCCGAGCAGTGCCACCACCCACATCCAGAACACCGCGCCGGGCCCGCCCAGCGCGATCGCCGTCGCAACGCCTGCGATGTTGCCGGTGCCCACCCTCGAGGCGGCGGAGATGGTGAAGGCCTTGAACGAGGAGATCGAGCCCTCCTCCCCTTTGGTGCGTTCGCCGAGCACACGGAACATCTCGGGGATCATGCGGATCTGCATGCCTCGGCAGACGAGGGTGAGATAGAGCCCGCTGAGCACCAGCATGGGAATGGCGAGATAGGTCCAAAGCGATCCCGAAAGGGTATCGAGGAGCTCGGTCATGGAATCGTTCCTAGGCAGTCAACGATGAATGGCCGCGCCCGGACGTATGGCCGGACGAGAGAAAGCGGCGCATTCTGCGTGATCGAGAGGAAGACGTCTAATCACTAAAAGCATAAAATGCCCGGCTTTGACGCCAAACAGCGGAGACCAGCATGCGAGTGCTCGGCATCGAAACCTCGTGCGACGAGACCGGGGTGGCGCTCTACGACACCGAGCGGGGGCTGCTCGCGGACGCCCTCTACAGCCAGGTCGCGATGCATGCCGACTTCGGCGGCGTGGTGCCTGAGCTTGCCTCGCGCGACCATGTGCGCCGGCTGCTGCCGCTGATCGAGCAGGTGCTCGACGAAGCCGGCATAGCACGCGATGGCATCGATGCGATCGCCTACACGGCGGGACCGGGACTGATCGGCGCGCTGATGGTGGGCGCCGCCACCGCCCACGGTCTCGCCCGCGCGCTCGGAGTGCCGGTGCTCGGCGTGCACCACATGGAGGGGCATCTGCTCGCCCCGATGCTCGAACCCTCCCCGCCCGAGTTTCCCTTCGTCGCGCTACTGGTCTCCGGTGGCCACACCCAGCTGATCGACGTCACCGACCTGGGCGACTACCGGCTGCTCGGCGAATCGGTGGACGACGCCGCCGGCGAAGCTTTCGACAAGGTCGCCAAGATGCTCGGCCTGAGCTACCCCGGCGGCCCGGCCGTGGCTGAGCTCGCCAGCCGTGGAGACCCCGCGCGCCTGCGCTTCCCGCGGCCGATGACCGACCGCCCGGGGCTCGATTTCAGCTTCTCCGGACTCAAGACCCACACCCTGACCGCGCTGCGCACGCTCGATGCAGGAGGAGAGCTCGACGACCAGGCCCGGGCCGATGTCGCCCGCGCCTTCGAAGAGGCAGTGGTCGATACCCTGATCATCAAGTGTCGACGCGCGCTCGAATACAGCGCCCGTAGCCGTCTCGTCGCCGCGGGCGGGGTCAGCGCCAACCGCCGCCTGCGCGAGCGCCTCCAGCCCGGCCTGCGCAAGAGCGTGGAGAACGCAGAGGTGTTCTATCCTCGCGGCCGCTTCTGCACCGACAACGGCGCGATGATCGCCTATGCTGGCGCCCTGCGCCTGGCCGCCGGCGAACACGACCCAGAAGGACCCAGGCTCACCGCCCGCTGGCCGCTCGAGCGCCTCGCCGCCCCCGCCAGAGAACGCATCTCGTAGGAGCGATTATGGATCGGATATTGATCGAAGGACTCGAGTTCGACGCCGTGATCGGCGTCTATGACTGGGAGAAGCGCATTCACCAGCGCCTCACGCTCGATCTCGAGCTGGGCTGGGACATCCGCGCCGCCGCCGCTGGCGACGACCTCACCCAGACCCTCGACTACGCCGCGATCAGCGAACGGATCACCACCTTCGCCACCAAGCATCACTTCGAGCTGGTCGAGACCTTCGCCGAGCGGATCGCGGCGCTGCTCAAGGAGGACTTCGGCATAGACAGCGTGCGCCTCACCCTGCGCAAACCCGGCGCGGTGGCCAACGCCCAATCCGTCGGCGTACGCATCGAGCGCGGTGAGTGGAGCGGACGATGAAGCCAGAGGCTCGCTGGGTGCTGATCGGCATCGGCACCAACCTGGAGCGCGAGCGCCACGTCTCCCTGGCGCTGGACGCGCTCGAGCAGCGCTTCGGCACGCTCGAGATATCGAGGGTGTTCGAGAGCGAGCCGGTCGGCTATTCGGGCGGGCACAACTTCTACAATCTGGTGGTGGGATTCGAAAGCGGGATCGGCGTGGCGGAGCTCTCGGCCTGGACCAAGGCGCTCGAGCAGCGTACCGGCCGCCGCCCGGAAGACCCCAAGTACGGGCCGCGCCGACTCGACCTGGACCTGCTCTGCATTGGCGACCTGGACGGCGTCTTCGACGGCGTGGAACTGCCGCGCGGTGAAATCCTTACCAGCGCCTTCGTCCTGCGCCCGCTCGGCGAGAGCTTCGCCACACTGCGCCACCCTCACCTTGGACGACGATTCGACACGCTGTGGAGCGAGTTCGACCCCGGCGAACAGCGGCTCTGGCCGGTCGAGTTCAGCTGGCACGGCCGCCGGATCTCAAGACCAGATTAGGGCGCGTTCGCGCTCAACCGCCCAACGAGCGGCGTATCGCCTCACCTCGCGCCTCGCGCAGCCGCGTGCCGACTTCCGCCCCCTTGACCCCCGCGGCCACCAGCGCTCGTGGCGAAACCGCCTGTGCCGCCCTGGCCGCTTGGTCGAGCCGGGCGACCGGCAGCTCGGGCGCGACCAGCTCGATCAGCGCCAGCAAAGGCGCGAGCCGTTCAGGGCGACGCCACAGATCGATGCCCTCGCACCACTCGAGTATCGCCTCGGCGCTTGGATCGACAGCCAGACGAACGAGGCTGAACCTCAGCAGCCGCGCGCGCTCGCGGGGAAGATTGGGCAGTTTGAGCCGCTCAGCGAGCCTTCCCTGCTCGTCTTCATCGAGACCCGACACCAGTGCGGCCCAGCGGTCCTCGACCGCCTCCAGACCACCCGCCACCACCGCCTCGAGCCGTGCCAGCGCGACCTCCAAGCGGGCCGCAGCGGCGAGTTCAGGAAACCACACCGCCAAGGCACCACAGCGCTCGAGCAGCGCGAAGTAGGCCGAGGGAGTACGTTCACCGAGCGCCTTCTCGCTTTCTTTCCATACCCGCTCGGGCACCAAGTGGACCAACTCGCCCTGCGCTACCATATCGGCCAGCAGCGCGTCGGTGCGGTCGTCGAGATGAAATCCCAGATGGGCATAGCGGGCGAGAAAGCGCGCGACCCTCAGCACCCTCAGCGGATCTTCCGCGAACGCATCTCCGATATGCCTTAGCCTGCGCGCGGCGAGGTCACGCGCGCCACCGAAGGGGTCGACCAGCGAGCCGTCGGCACCGCGTGCCATCGCGTTGATGGTCAGGTCGCGCCGCTCGAGATCCTGCTCGAGCGTCACCTCTGGCGAGGCATGCACGACGAACCCCGAGTAGCCATGACCGGATTTGCGCTCGGTCCGTGCCAGCGCGTACTCCTCGTGGGTTTGCGGGTGGAGGAACACAGGAAAGTCGCGCCCGACCGGACGGAACCCGCGAGCGACCATCTCATCGACGGTGGCACCGACCACCACCCAGTCGCGCTCGACGAAGGGATAGCCGAGCAGCGCATCGCGCACCGCACCGCCCACCAGGTAGACCTCGAGGCCTTCGGTGGCGCGCGCACCGCTCGCACTCATGAGGCGACTCGGTCGGGATACTCCGCCTGCCAGGCGGTGAAACCGCCATCGAGGCTGTGGACCTCGGCGAAACCCTGGCTGGAAAGCCAGCCGGCGGCGCCCTGGCTCGAATTGCCGTGATAGCAGATCACCACCAGCGCCGCCGCCTTGTCGGCCTGGTCGAGAAAATCACCGAGATTGAGATTGTCGAGCCGTGTGCTGCCGGGAAGATGGCCCGATGCGAAGCTCATCGGGTCGCGGATATCGACCAGGGTCACCGCCCGGGATTCATCGAGCCAGCTTGCCAAGGTGGCGATATCGAGATGGGAAAAACTCATCGGCGAGACTCCGAGCGAGGGGTGAACGAAGGACCCTGGGTGCCGGCCGGCACCGCGATACGCTTGCCGCTCTCGAGTTCCAGCGCGGTCAACGCGCGGCCCCAGACGCAGCCGGTGTCGAGTGCTTCACAGTCGATCCGTGCGCCTGGCACGGCGCCTTCGAGCGCAGCCCAGTGGCCGAACAGCACCCGCAGGTTATCCTCCCGAGGATACTGAAACCACGGGATGAAGCCTGAAGGAGCGGCGTCCAACCCCTCCTTGGCGGTGAAGTCGAGCACACCGTCCTCGGCGATGAACCGCATCCGGGTGAAGGCGTTGACGATCGCCCGCAGCCGCTCCCAGCCGGTCAGGGACTCATCGAAGCCGGCGGGCCGATCTCCGTAGAGCCGGCTCATGAACTCGGTCCAGCGTGGCCCGCGCAGCACTGCCTCAACCTCGCAGGCCAAGCGACGCGCGGTATCGAGCGACCACTGCGGCGGCACGCCGGCATGCGCCATGCACAGCGGCTGCCCCGAACGCTCATCGCAGACCAGCAGCGGGCGTCGACGCAGCCAATCGAGCAGTTGGTCGCGATCGGGAGCATCGAGGATCGCATCGAGCGTATCCGAGCGCTTGAGCGACTGTGCACCGGCCGCTACCGCGAGCAGGTGGAGATCGTGATTGCCCAGCACCACCTGCGCGTCGAGGGCACGGGCGAGACGAAGGCAGTCGAGCGAGCGCGGGCCGCGATTGACCAGGTCGCCGACCAGCCACAGGCGATCTCTCCCCGTTTGGAAGTCGAGCCGCGAAAGCAGCGATTCGAACTCGTCACAGCAGCCGTGCAGATCGCCGATCACGTAGGTGCTCACGCCGGCGGCTCCCCGCGGTCGCGATGCCAGCGGTTGGCCAGACGCACGAACTCCTCGAGGCTCACCGTCTCCGGGCGCCGCCCGGGATCGACGCCGAGCTCCGCGAGCGTATCGGCGTCGAGCCAGCCCTTGAGATTGTTACGAAGCGTCTTGCGCCGCTGGGAGAACGACTGGCGCACCAGCGCGGCCAGCGCTTCGGCATCGTCGACCGGATGGGGCGGCGCCTCGTGGGGCACCAGGCGCACGATCATCGAGTCGACCTTGGGACGCGGCACGAAGGCCTCGGGCGGCACCACGAACAGCGACTCGACCCGGCAGTGGTACTGCGCCATGACCGAGAGCCGCCCCCACTGCCCCGACCCAGGCACTGCGGCAAGCCGCTCCACCACCTCCTTTTGCAGCATGAAGTGCATGTCGAAGATCGACCCACGCGCCGCGAGCAAATGGAAGATCAGCGGCGTGGAGATGTTGTAGGGCAGGTTGCCGACCACCCGCAGCGGCGCGCCCTCCCCCTTCAGCGCCGCGAAGTCGAAGGCGAGCGCATCGGCCTGATGGACGCGAAACCCCGGATAGTTGAAGAACTGGGTACGCAGCCCCGGCACCAGGTCGCGGTCGAGCTCGATCGCATCGAGTTCGCCGACCGCATCGAGCAGCAGTTCGGTGATCGCTCCCTGACCGGGGCCGATCTCCACCAGGCGCTCGCCTGGACGCGGACGGACGGCGCGGACGATTCGGGAGATCACCCCGCTGTCGCGGAGAAAGTTCTGGCCGAAGCGCTTGCGCGCCCGATGCCCACCGGTAGGCAGGAGGTCGACGCCGGGGACTGGTCTGGACATGACGGATTCCGATCGAGCTGGTCGCCATGCCACGCAGGCACGGCGGATGAAAAAAAACGACACCCGCCGATCGGCGGGTGTCGTCGAGTTTACCTCATTCAGGCGACGGCGTCGGTGTCGCCCGCGGGTCAGGGCTGCCCGCCCTGGGAGGTAGGCGTCAGCGCTCCGATCCCCGGATCGTTGGGATAGAGCCGATTGTCGACGTAGGCCTCTGCGCGAATTTCCTGCAGCCAGCCCTCGAGCTGGTCTTCCGCCTTGCGCTGGAACAGCGCGCGGCGCGCCTGCTCGCGCTGGGTCTGGACGGTGACGTCCTGCTGGCGGCGGTCCTCGACCTCGATCAGGTGCCATCCGTACTGGGTCTGCACCGGCTGGGAAAGCTCGCCGAGCGGCGCACTCTTGAGCACCGCGTCGAAGGCGGGCACGGTGTCCCGATCGCTGACCCAGCCAAGCTCCCCGCCAGCCAGCGCCGTGCCGCGGTCATTGCTGTACTCGCGGGCCAGGGCGGCGAAATCCTCGCCATTGAGAATCCTATCGCGCAGCTCGAGCGCAAGCTGGTGCGCCTGCTCGGAGGAGCGGATCGGGTTGGGGGATATCAGGATGTGCCGCGCCTGGTACTGCTCGATGATCTGCGGGGTCTGGTTGCCGCCGCGGCGCTCGAGCAGCTTGATCAGGTGGAACCCGCTGGCGCTGCGGATCGGCTGGCTGACGTCGCCGACGGTCATGTTGGGCACCACGCCTGCGAACAGCGAAGGCATGTCCGCCTGGCTGCGCCAGCCCAGGTCGCCACCCTCGAACGCCTGCCCGTCGGCGGAGTTACCGGCCGCCGCGGTAGCGAAGTCCTGGCCTGCGTGTACCTCGCGACGCACGCCATCGATTCGCGCACGCGCGGCGGCGACCTGTTCGTCGGTGGGATTCTCGGGCAGCGGCACCAGGATGTGGGCGATATGGTACTCGACCCCGGCAGCGGCGTTGGCGTTTTCCAGATACTGGTCGACTTCGCCGTCCGTGACCCGTACCTGGCTGCCGACACTGCCCTGCTGGACTTGCGAAATCAGCATTTCACGACGGATCTGCTCGCGCACATCGGCGAACGAGAGCCCTTCGCGCTCCACGGTGTCGGCGAACTGGTCGAGCGTCATCTGGTTACGCTCGGCCACCTCGCGCAGCGCGGCATTGAGCTGGTTGTCATCGACGCTGAGATTGGCACGGCTCGCCATCTGGAGCTGGATCTGCTCGACGATCATCCGTTCGAGCACCTGGCGGCGCAGCTGATCCTCGTTCGGCGGCTGGACACCATTCTGGGCCAGCTGGTCATGCACTTGGCGCATACGCTGCTCGAGCTCGCCACGCATGATCGCATCCTGGTTGACCACCGCGGCGATGCCGTCGATGGACTGGGCCTGCTGTGCTTCGGCGAGGGGGGTGAGCCCGAGAGCCAGGGTGAAACCAACGGAGGCGAGCACCGCCTTGGCCATCGGCGAGCGGCGCACGCACGCGATTGTCTTGCCTTTCATCATCGTCTGAACCTTGAGGTGAATCGAGAGCCGGCCCGCGGTCAGCCACCACTGGGCGCTCGGGCCGGCGAGCCTGGATGGCACTCGCGTTCTGCGCCCGGGCGCCGAGAGTGCGCCAAGCATCCCAACTGCGGCCCGGCTTGTCCAGGGGCTCGGCGATTCGCCGAGCCCCTGGGCCGGGAGATCAGAAGCCGGCGCGCTGATAGCCAGGGACCGCTTGTTCGAAGTACGTATCGGGATTCTGGCCGACGCCGCCCAAACCCTTGAAGATGAAGCGCAGGAACAGGCCGCGCTTGGTCTCATCGTCGCGGATGGTGTTGAGCGTATCGTCGTCATCGACGTACTCGCGCCAAGCGACCTCGATGCCATAGCAGCAGTCGTTGAACTGCACGCCGGCGAGGGTCTCGAGCGAACGGCTGTTGGTCTGGTCGTAGAGATAGCGCCCGACCAGCGACATCGAGGCATTCATCCGCCAGGCGAAGGAGACGTCGTATTCGTTGCGGTTGTAGCCGAGGCGGTCTTCCTCGTCACCAGAAGGGTCGAACCCTTCACGCTGCCAGCGATAGCCGAGATTGAGCAGGCTGCCGCTCGGATGGCGATAGCTCACATAGGTCTCGTTGCGCTCGGTGGCACCGTTTTCGGTGTCGTAGAACAGCGCGTAGCGGGTGCTCCAACGATCGTTGATCTGCCACTCCAGCTGGCCGATCGCGGGGGAGTAGTCGCGCACCAGATCATAGCCATAGCGGCTATTGACGTTCTGGTACTCGTCGTACTTGGTCGGATCGTCGTCGGTGACCCGGCGATCGTCGAAGAAGCGGCTCTGGCCGACCGAAGCGGTGAAGCGCTGATGCCCGGTCGCGTCGTCGAGGAAGCGCGAGCTGACCCCGTAGGAGACCTTGTTGACGTCGCCGATGCGGTCGATGCCGTTGAACCTGAACGGCGACCACAGCTGCGCGTAGGACGGCGCCTGCAGCGCGGTGTCGAACTGCGGCAGCTGGCTCTGGTCACGATACGGCACGTAGGCGTAGTAGAGCCTCGGCTCCAGGGTCTGACGCCAGCGGGAACCGAACAGCGAAGTATGACGCTCGAAGATCAGTCCAGAGTCGACGCTGAAGACCGGGATGGTGCGATGGGGGCTCTCGTCCCAGTCGTCGGTGGCGCCGGGGGCGACGTAGTCGTTGCCGGAAAGATTCTCCCAACTGAGATCGTACTGGGTCAAGAACAGCTGTGCCCGAGGCTCGAAGAAGCCCCAGCTCGGATCGCGGCGGAATCCGATCGCCGGCGCGATGTTGAGCCGGGCACCGGTGGCGGTCTCGGTCGGGTTGTTGAGACGGCTCTCGTCTATGTCGCGATAGAAGTAGGTCGCGCTCGAGTTCCACTCCTGATAGGTGCCGCTCGACTGTGTCCATCGAGCGTCGGCGGAGAGCGACGGAAGCTCGTAGAACGGCTTGTCGTTCGGGCTCACCGGGTAATCCATCACCTGGTAGCCGCGCGCCCTCGCCCGCAGGTGCCAGACGTCGCCGCGATAGTCTAGATTCGCCAGCCGCTCCAGGTTGTCGCGATTCTGCTCGTCGAAGTTGGTGCCGAAATCATCGAAGTAGTCGCCATCGCTGGCAGCGCCGTAGCGCAGGCTGTAGGTCAGCCGATCGCTGAAGCGACCATCGTGCATGTAGTTGAAGAACCAGCGATCTTCATCGTAGAAATCATCGTTGCGGCCATCCGAGCCGCCGTCGTCGGAGGGCAGATAGTTACCTTCGACCTGGCCCCGGTCGGTGCCGAACAGATAGCGGAACTGTCCTCCCAGCATCACGCCGCGGTCGGACATGTAGCGCGGCACGATGGTGGCATCGTAGTTGGGCGCCAGGTTGAGGTAGATCGGCTGGGCGTAGTCGAAGCCGTTATCGCTATTGAACCCGACGGTCGGATAGAGCAGCCCGGAGAGCCGTCGATCGTCGATCGGGAAACGCAGCCAGGGCCAGTAGAACACCGGCACGTCATAGAGCCGCAGGCGGGTACCGCTGGCGGTGCCGTAGCCCTCCTCGCGGTTGATCACGATCTCGTTGCCCTGCAGCTTCCAAAGGCTGCTCTGCGGATCACAAGTGGTGAAGGTTGCATTGCGCATCCGGTAGCGACCATCGGCCAGCCGTTCGACACGGCTGGCGTCGCCACGCGCATGGGAGGAATGGAAGACGTAGTGGGCGCCTTCGATGTCCGCCGCGTCGCTGTTCAGCGACACGCTGCCCTGCTCACCGCGAACCAGCACGTTGGGCTGGCGGTAGGTGATCGGCCCCTCGAGGGAGACGCGGTCACGCGCCTCGTTGAGCGTCGCCTGGCGTGCCTGGAGCTGCTGGTCCTGCTGGCGCAGCACCACATTGCCGGTGAGCGTGGTGATGCCGCCCTGGCCGTAGCCCGCATCGTCGGACTGCCCGCGCACCTGTTCAGGGTCGCTCGCCGCCTCGAGCTCGTAATCGGGCATCAGGTAGTAGCCGCTGCACAGTTCGTTGGACGGCCGATCATCCCCCCAGGCATGCCAGTCGAGCTGATCGGCCGGCAGCGACGGAAGGGGGGGCGCCGCCAGCGCTGGAGTCGCCGCTGGCAGCAGCGTATAGAACAGGCTCGTCAACGAGGCGGCGGTCCAGAGGGTGCGCTGGGCCATGGTGCTTGGTGTCCTTGCTCTTGGAGTCCAAATTTTCGTCATCGCGCAGCGCGCCTTGACGCGGACGCGTCGCGAAGTCATCTTCCCTGGCCATTGACGACGCGGTCGCGAGCGCCCGTGAAATGCGCCTAGCATGCGGTGACGAACCGATAGCGTCAACCTGAAGCGAAAGCGTCCGGGGACGGCCCGCGCCATCGCCGCGCCCTTATCCACCCCTTCTTCCAGGAGTATCGATGACTGCCCGTTCGTCCGCGCTGAGGCAATGGCTCGCGCATCGCCACGGCCTCGATGCGGCTATGCTGGTACTCGAATCGATCGCAGACGATGCCAGCTTCCGCCGCTACTTCCGCCTGCGACTGCCGCAGCCGGGCGGCACCCGGGTGGTCATGGATGCGCCTCCAGAACACGAGCCGAGCCGCCCCTTCGTCGCCATTGCGCTGGCCTGGGCCAACGCCGGCCTGCCGGTGCCTGCCATCCATGCGGCGGACCTGTCGCGCGGCTTTCTCGAGCTCGAGGACCTCGGCGACACCCTGCTGCGCCGCCGCCTGAACGACGCCGCCCCAGCGGTCCAGGACGCGCTGATCGACGACGCGATGGCGCTGTCGGTGCGCATCGCCTCCCAGCCCAGCACGGCGCTGCCACCCTATGATCGTCGCCGCCTCGCCTTCGAGCTGGGGCTGTTTCCCGAATGGGCGCTGGACCGCTGGCTGGGGATCGCGGCGCCCGCCTGCTTCACCGCGCTGTGCGAGCGACTGATCCAGCGCCTGCTCGGTCAGCCAAGGGTCACTACCCATCGCGACTACCACCCCGAGAACCTGCTGCTTGGCGCCGACGACGAACTGGCCGTGATCGACTTCCAGGGCGCGTGGGGCGGCCCGCTCGGCTACGACCCCGCCTCGCTGCTGCGTGATCGCAACCCGCCTTGGCCGATCGCGCGGCAGCATGCGTGGTACGCCACCCACCAGGCCCTGGCGCTGGAAGCAGGGCTTTGCAGCGAACGCTCGACCGAGCGCTATCTCTGCTGGATCGCCGAGGCCAGCGCCCAGCGTTCGATCAAGGTGCTGGGCCTGTTCTGCCGGCTGGCGCTGCGCGACGGCAAACCCGGCTACCTGCTCCGCCACCAGCGCCACTTCCTCGCCCACCTGCGCCAGGCCATGGCTGAGCTGACCGCGGCCGGCGGCGCGGACGCACCGCTCTGGCGTGCCTTCGATGAGTGGCTGGACGGCGAGTTCGAGCCGCGTATGCAGGCGCAGCTCGCTGCGCTGGCGGGGGCGGCGCGATGAGGGCGATGATCCTCGCCGCCGGTCGCGGCAGCCGGATGGCCCCGCTCACCGACGACTGCCCAAAGCCGCTGCTCGAAGCCGGCGGCAAGCCTCTGATCGTGCACCAGATCGAGCGGCTGCGCCGGATTGGGGTAACGGAACTGGTGATCAACGTCTCCTATCTCGCCGAGCGACTCATCGGCAGGCTCGGCGATGGCACGGCGCTCGGGGTCGATATCCGCTGGAGCGTCGAGCCACAACCGTTGGAGACCGCCGGCGGCATCCGCCAGGCACTCGGCCTGCTCGGTGACGCACCGTTCTTGCTGGTCAATGGCGACGTATGGAGCGACTTTCCGCTCGAGCGCCTGACCGCCCCGCTCGAGCGCGATCTGGCTCGGCTGGTGATGATCCCCGAAGCGGCGCACCATCCCGGAGGCGACTTCCACCTCACCGAGACCGGGCGGCTGCGCCTCGAGGGCACGCCGAAACGGGTCTACGCGGGCATCGCACTGATCGCTCCCGAGCTCTGCGCCGCACTGGCACCGGGTGAGAAGAGAAAGCTGGTCGAACCTTTGCGCCAGGCGATCGGCGACGACCGTGTGGCCGGGGTGCTCCATCGCGGTGAATGGCTCGATGTCGGTACCCCCGAACGCCTGGGCGAGCTCGATGCGCGGCTGCGCGGGATCGACCGAGCGTGAGCCGCCCGAAGCTTGATACACTGCGGCGAAAATCAAGCCATGGAGTCGATCCCGGATGAAAGCGCGTATCAAATGGACCGATGGACGCCAGTTCGTCGCAGAATCGGGCAGCGGCCACAGCCTGGTGATCGATGGTCATCCGGACCACGGTGGCCGCAATACCGGACCGCGGCCGATGGAACTGCTGCTGATGGGGCTCGGCGGCTGCTCGTCGTTCGATGTGATCGATATCCTCGCCAAGGCGCGGGCGCAGGTGACCGACTGCGTCGCCGAGCTCGAAGCGGTACGCGCCGACGCGGTGCCGGCGGTGTTCGAGAAGATCCATCTGCACTTCGTGGTCAGCGGCCATGCGCTGAAAGAGGCGCAGGTCAAGCGCGCGGTCGAGCTGTCCGCGCAGAAGTACTGCAGTGCCTCGATCATGCTCGCCAAGGGTGGGGTCGAGATCACTCATTCGTTCGAGATCCGGGAGTCCTGAGCCTGACCTCGGACGAAGCGTTCACCGTGCGGTAAAAAGCCGAGTGCATCCTCCTCGGGGGCTGTGCATAATACGCGGCTTTCCCGAATCGCGATGCCATTCGTCATCGTCCGCGAAGCGCCCTGCCTGGGGTCGTCTTCGCAAGCCACGCCCGCACCCGCCGTCCAATGGGGACAGTGGGCGCAGGCGCTCAATCGCGAGATCGTTCTCGCCAGGTTCCGGTGCCAGCTCTCCGGATCGAGCAAACCGCCACACTTCAGGAGGTTCGGAATTGACCGACAGGCTCCGACTCCACGGGTTCAACAACCTGACCAGCTCGCTGAGCTTCAACATCTACGACATCTGCTATGCGCAGACGCCGGAGCAGCGCGAGGCGTACATCGACTACATCGATGACCTCTACAGCGCTGATCGTCTGACTCAGATCCTCAAGGACGTCACCAATATCATCGGTGCGCACGTGCTCAACATCGCACGTCAGGACTACGAGCCCCACGGGGCGAGCGTCACCATCCTGATCGCCGAGCACGAGCTCGAAGCGCCGGTGAGCAGCGAGCCGGGCCCCGGGCCCTTGCCCGAGACCATCGTCGGCCATCTCGACAAGAGCCACGTGACCGTGCACAGCTATCCGGAATCACACCCGGACAACGGCATCTGCACCTTCAGGCTCGACATCGACGTCTCGACCTGCGGCATGATCTCGCCGCTGAAGGCGCTCAACTACCTGATCCACAGCTTCGACTCCGACATCGTCACCATGGACTACCGGGTGCGCGGCTTCACCCGTGACGTCGACGGCCGCAAGCTGTTCATCGACCACGACATCACTTCGATCCAGGACTACCTGGCCGAGGATACCAAGCGGCAGTATCAAATGATCGACGTCAACGTCTATCAGGAGAACACCTTCCACACCAAGATGCTGCTCAAGGACTTCGATCTCAACAACTATCTCTTCGACATCACCCGGCGCGACCTTTCCTTCGAAAACGCCGCGGACATCGAAGGGCGGCTGCGTCGCGAGATGCTCGAGATCTTCTACTCGCGCAACCTCGACTAACGACGCTTACGCCAATGCGACCGAGACCCGGCCCCGCGCCGGGTCTCGTGTTTATCGACCGGTCGAGGATTGGGGTAGACTGGGCGCGCCGCTTCCAGCGCGCTGCCGGACAATCGTTCAACGTCAAGGAAGGACTATGAACACTTCGATTCAACGCAAAGCATTTCTACTTTTGCTTGCCCTGGTCACCGTCGCCTTCATCTGGCTGCTGCTGCCCTACTACGGCGCGGTGTTCTGGGCGGTGATCCTGGCGATCATCTTCCAGCCGATGCAGCGCGGCCTGGAACGATGGCTCGGCGGGCGACGCAACCTCGCTGCGCTGATCAGCGTGCTGGCCTGCATCTTCATCGTCATCATTCCGGTCTCGGCGATCGTCGGTTCGCTGATCCAGGAAGGCGCGAGCCTGTACCAGCGGGTGCGCAGCGGCGAGATCGACTTCAACGCCTATCTCGCCCAGTTCCAGGCGGCGCTGCCGCCCACCCTCGAGGAGTGGATGGTGCGAGTGGGGATCGGCGACTTCGCCGAACTGCGCCAGAAGCTCTCTGCCGCGGCGATGCAGGTCAGCCAGCTGCTCGCAGGCCAGGTCCTGAGCATCGGCCAGAACACCCTGCAGTTTTTGGTCAGCCTCGGCATCATGCTCTACCTGCTGTTCTTCCTCTTCCGCGATGGGCGCTCGCTGGGCCGCGACATCCGTGTCTCGATCCCGCTCAGCGACGACTACACCCGTCAGCTGCTCGGCAAGTTCACCGCAGTGGTCCGTGCCACGGTCAAGGGCAACGTGATCATTGCCGCCATCCAGGGGGCGATCGGCGGGGTGACCTTCTGGCTGCTCGGTATCGAGGCCGCCTTGCTCTGGGGGGTGCTGATGGCATTCCTCTCATTGCTGCCGGCGATCGGCGCGGCGGTGGTGTGGGTGCCTGTGGCGGCCTACCTGCTGCTCACCGGCGACTACGTCAGGGGAGCGATCCTGGTCTTCGTCGGCGTGGTGGTGATCGGCTTGGTCGACAACCTGCTGCGCCCCCCGCTGGTCGGCAAGGAGACCAAGCTCCCCGACTACGTGGTGCTGATCTCGACCGTCGGTGGGATGTCGATGTTCGGCATCAACGGATTCGTCATCGGCCCGTTGATCGCGGCGCTGTTCATCTCCGCCTGGGCGCTGTTCAAGGCCGAGCAGCAGGAGCAGCCGCTACGGGACGACTCAAGCGACCCCACCGAAGAGTAGAAGCGCAAGCGGGGCGCCGGATCGCGCCCCGCGGCGCAGATTAATGACAAACCCCTTTTGACCCAGCGACGCTCTCGATCCTGGCGAGTCGAGAACCGTTTGGGTCCTAACGCGCCTCTTGCTCGCTTAGATGCGAGGGGCGGACCCCTCGCGCTCCCCCTAAAAGGGGACGCGCCGCCACGAGATCGCGAAACCCTGGCCGATCAATCGCTTGCCCTCGGGTCGGCGCGCATGGACGTCCCTGTCCGGGCGCGCCTTTTGCGACATCCATGTCGCAAACCCCGGTGCAATCGATTGCCGGCCAGCGCGCTCTCGGAGGCGGCTGGAAACCATCGTGGCATCTTCAAATACTTTGTCAGCAGTCTGAAGCGGGGCGCCGGATGGCGCCCCGCGGCGTCGCTTGCGCGGTTCAGCGACCGAGCGGGGCATGCCACCAGAGCCAGCCCCAGCCGGCGAGCGCGAGACAGGGGCCGAAAGGGATCGTCGCGGCGCCGGATCTCGCCAGCAGGCCCCATAGCAGCCCGAGCGGCGCCGCAAGCGCAAGCACCGGCGCCAGCGCACCGCACCCAAGCCAAGCGCCAAGGGCGGCGAACAGCTTGACGTCTCCGCCGCCCAGGCCTTCGCGACCGCGCAGCCGGCGATAGCCCCGCCGACACGCCTCGAGACTCAGATATCCAAGCGCCGCGCCCAGGATCGCCACAGCGGGCGCGGCGAACATGCCTGCCGCATTGAGCACCAGACCACTCCAGAGCAGCGGCAGCACCAGGCGGTCGGGCAGCAGCCTGCGCTCGATGTCGATCGACGACAGCCTGGCAAGCATCGTGCCCAGCCCGGTCATCGCCAAGGCCTCGGCGCCGATACCGAACCGCCATCCCGACGCCGCGCCAAGCACGCCGACAATCAGCCACCACCAGGGCTGCACCGCCGCCCGCCGCCAAATCCCACCCGCCATCGCGCTCTCCTCGTATCGGCCGCGTGCTTCGATTGCATCGGCCGCGCGCGAGCGCCTTTGACGCCTCCCTCAGCTATCCATGTCGATCTCGACCCAGCCGTCGCGCAGCCGCACGGGCCAGGTACGCAGCGCGATCTCCGGCGACTCGATGCAGCGCCCGTCGGCAAGGCGGAAGTGCTGCTTGTAGAGCGGAGAGGCGACCACCGGCTGCGCCGCGATATCTCCGACGATGCCCCGCCCGATCACGTTGGCGCCGGAAAATGGATCTCCATTGGCGAGCGCGTAAACGTTCCTCTCGCTGCCCGCGAGGAGCAGGAACAGAGCGATCTGCTCGCCCCGACACCAAGCGGTGACGCCAGCGCCGGGCACCAGCTCGTCGATGCTGCACAGTCGCCGCCACTGACCGGCGCTCTCGGCATCGAGGGCCTTTTCGCTTCTATCGAGGGTCATCAGGCACTCTCCTCACTGACGACCGAGGGAATCTCATCGGCACGCGCCGGGCGACGCTGGCCACGCTCGCGCACGTAGCGCAGTCCCGGGTCGCCCTGGGTCTGATTGACGAAGGTACGAAAGCGCTTGAGCTTCTCCGGGTCGGAAAGAGCGTTGGCCCACTCGCATTCGTAGCGCTCGACCACCAGCGCCATCTGGCGCTCGAGCTCGGCGCAGACACCCAGGCAGTCATCGATCACCACCGACTTGAGATAATCCAGGCCGCCATCGAGGTTCTCGCGCCATACCGACGTGCGCTGCAGGCGATCCGCCGTGCGCACGTAGAACATCAGCAGCCGGTCGATGTAGCGAACCAGGGTCTCATCGTCGAGATCGGTAGCGAACAGCTCGGCGTGACGCGGACGCATACCACCGTTGCCGCAAACGTAGAGATTCCAGCCCCGCTCGGTGGCGATCACGCCGATGTCCTTGCTCTGCGCCTCGGCGCACTCGCGGGTACAGCCGGAGACCGCGAACTTGAGCTTGTGCGGGGAGCGCAGCCCCTTGTAGCGGTGCTCGAGCCGTAGCGCCATGGCGACGCTGTCCTGCACCCCGTAGCGGCACCAGCTGCTGCCGACGCAGGACTTCACCGTGCGGGTCGACTTGCCGTAGGCGTGGCCGGTCTCGAATCCCGCGGCGATCAGTTCGGCCCAGATCGACGGCAGCTGATGCAGCTCGGCACCGAACATATCGATACGTTGACCGCCGGTGATCTTGGTGTAGAGATCGTACTTCTTCGCCACCTCACCGAGCACGATCAGCTTGTCCGGGGTGATCTCGCCACCAGCGATCCGCGGCACCACCGAGTAGGTACCATCCTTTTGCATGTTGGCCATGAAAGCGTCGTTGGTGTCCTGCAGCGGCGCGAGCGCCGGGTCGAGGATCGGCCGGTTCCAGTTGGAGGCCAGAATCGATGCCACCGCCGGCTTGCAGATGTCGCAGCCAAGCCCTCCGTTGCCGTGACGGCGCATCAGCGTGTCGAAGTCCTCGATACCCTCGAGCCGGACCAGGTCGAATAGCGCCTGGCGGGTGTGGGAGAAGTGCTCGCAGAGGCTCGCGTCGACCGCCATTCCACGCGCGGCCAGCTCGGCCTCGAAAGCCTGCTTGAGCAGCGCGCTGCAGCCACCGCAGCCGGTCGAGGCACGGGTCTCTCGCTTGAGCGAGGCCAGATCGAGACATCCCTGGTCGACCGCCGCGCGGATCGTACCCTTGCTGACGTTATGGCAGGAGCAGATCGTCGCGCTGTCCGGCAGCGCATCGATACCGAGCGCAGGAGCGCCCTCGCCCGCCGGCAGGATCAGCGCCTCAGGCGCAAGCGGCGCGGCGATCGCGTTGGCGACGTACTGCAGCAGCGTGTCGTAGAAGCTGTTGTCGCCGACCAGCACCGCACCTAGTACCCGCTTGCCGTCCTCGCTGACCACCAGGCGGCGATAGCTTGCGCTGCGCTCGTCGACGAAACGGTAGCTGCGCGCGCCGGGGCTCGCGCCGTGGGCATCGCCGATCGAGCCGACATCGACGCCGAGCAGCTTGAGCTTGGTCGACATGTCAGCGCCGGTGAACAGCTCGCTCGGCTGGCCGGCGAGCCGCTCGGCGACCAGTCGCGCCATCCGGTAACCCGGCGCCACCAGGCCGAACACCCGATCGCGCCAGGAGGCGCATTCACCGATCGCGTAGATCGCCGGGTCCGAGCTTGCGCAGTGGTCGTTCACCACCACCCCACCGCGCGCGGCGATCTCGAGCCCGCAATCACGAGCCAGCCCGTCCTGGGGACGGATACCGGCGGAGAACACTACCAGGTCGGTATCCAGCGCGGTGCCATCGGCGAAGCGCATCCGATAGCGATGGCCATTCTCCCCGGCGACGATCGCCTCGGTCGCCTTGGAGAGATGCACACCCACGCCGAGCGCCTCGATCCTGGCCGCAAGCGCAGCGCCGCCCTCGGCATCGAGCTGCACCGGCATCAGCCGGGGGGCGAACTCGACCACGTGGGCCTCGAGGCCGAGGCGCTTCAACGCATTGGCCGCCTCGAGGCCGAGCAGGCCACCGCCGACCACTACGCCACGGCGGGCGTTCGCCGCGGCAGCGCGGATCATGTCGAGATCGTCCAGGGTGCGATAGACCAGCCGGGCGTCACCCTCGCTGCCCGGAATCGCCGGCACGAAGGGATAGGATCCGGTGGCCAGCACCAGCCGGTCGAAGCGATAGCGCCCGCGCAGGGTCACCACCTCGCGCGTGGTGCGATCGATCTTCTCTACCTTCTCGCCAAGATGCAGCACTACGCCATGATCCGCGTACAGTCCGGCTTCGCCGAGCGCCAGTGAGGCAGCGTCGCGTCCAGAGAAGTATTCGGAGAGATGGACCCGGTCATAGGCCGGATGGCGCTCCTCACCGAATACCGAGATCGCGTGGTGATGATGCGCACCGAGCTCGATCAGCCGCTCGACGCAGTGGTGACCGACCATGCCGTTGCCGATCACGATCAGCGATGGGCGTCTATCGACAGGGACGCTGAGGTTCTTGTCCTGGTTCATGCGATCTCCTCGATCGGATCTTGACGTTGGGACGACCGGGCGATCGGCGCGGCGTCGAACAGCCAGTCGTCACCCGGCTCGACCGGCGTCCTGGCGAGAAAGTGGTGATACCAGGCAGGCCCGAGGCGGGTGTCGTTGATCAGATTGCCGGCACGTATCGCGCCCCCGTTGAGGCACAGCGCGCGATAATCCCCACTGCCAGGGTCGACGTAGCGCAGCCAGCGGTCGCCTGGGCGTGGATGAGGATCACCGAAGGCGTAGAGCGCGATACCGCTGATCTTCAGCCGCGTCGCGCTGGGAAGGGGTTCGAAGCCCCCGGGCTCGCCGCAGAGCACGGCGGCGAGTACCTCCACCTGCGCCCAAATCGGCTCGACCAAGCCAAAGGTGGCACCACGGTGCTCGCAACACTCGCCGAGCGCGTGAATCAGCGGATCGCTGCTGACCAAGCGGTCATCGACGCGGATACCCCGGCCGCACTCGAGCCCGGCATCCCGCCCCAGCTCGAGATTCGCCTCGATCCCGGCGGCATGGATCAGCCGCCGCGCCTCGATCCAGCGACCATCGTCGAGCTTCAGCGCCTGGAGCCGGCCATCGCGGTCGGCGCGCATTTCCGCCAGGGTGCGCTCGAGCTCGAAGACCAGTCCTCTCGAGGCGAGCCTGGCCGCCAGCTGCCTACCGCCCTCGGCGTCGAGCTGCCGATTCATCGGCCAGGCACCGCGATGCACCACGGTCACGCGCGCACCACGCTGGCGCAGTCCTTCGGCGGCCTCCAGGCCGAGCAGTCCGGCGCCGACCACGCACACCGGCAGGTCCGCCAGATCGTCCTCGAGCAAGGCATCGACATCACCGAGGGTGCGAAACTCGCCGACGCCTTCGCAGACGTCACCGAGGACGATGGCTCGCCGGGTGCGCGAACCGGTGGCGATCACCAGACGGTGATAATCCACCCTGGCGCCCGAGGCGGTGGTCAACCGACGCCTGCTGCGATCGATCGCGACCACCGGGTCGCCACGGTGGAGCTCGATGCCCTCGTCTCGATACCACCCGGCTGGACGTCCCCACAGCGCGTCGCGCTCGACTTCGCCCGCAAGCAGCGGCGAGAGCAGGATCCGGTTGTAGCCCACCGCCGGCTCGGCACCGATCAGCACGATGCGCAGACCGGTGCGCGCCTGGAATCCCTTGGCCACCAGCGCCTCGAGCAGGCGCTGGCCGGCCATACCGCCGCCGACGATCACCAGGGCCGGCCGCTCGTTCATCCCCATCCCGTTCCTCCTCGCACCAAGTCGATGTACCGGGCGAAAAACAAAAAAGCGCCTGAAGCTCCGAAGGGAGCTTCAGGCGCCTTTGCCTGATCTGGCGGGCCCTGGATTATTCTTGTTGGCACGGGCCGCACCGAGGGTGATCGCTTGTTGTCTTTGTCTTGCGATCCCTGCTTTTAGATGATGCCGATCCCATCGAAGTCGAAGCGGATGGCGATCAGGTCGCTCACGCGACCACCGGAGCGACGACGAGGATCTTCGTTGATCGGCATCATCGTGCTTGTTCGGCCCGCATCTCTATACAAGCGATACGCCAACACCGAAAAAATTTTTTAAATTCAAGTCATTAAAATCTTCCACTCTTGCCTCCCCCACCGCTGGAGTCTGGTCGACCACTCATCGATCTCGGTTTCAAGGTGCAAACACCCCCTTGATTGCACCGTCTCGGTGCCGTGAATCACCGAGGATTTGGCGCACGTTCCCCTTCCTCCCGCCCGCACGGAAACGAGGGCAAACTGGCCCGGTTATTGCTGCGTTTCGAGCCTAAAGCCGCCGCTGGACCAGGTCATCACGTCAATGCAGACGGGCCCGGGCGCCAGGGCGGATGCATCGACATCGAGCAGGAAGACCGAGCAAAGGGGCTCGTTTCGCATTCGCGAAACGAGCCCCTTTTGCGTTCGATGCCCTTTCAACCCCGCAGGCGAATACCACTGCGCGACCAAGAGGCCACGCGATGAGCGAGCACCAAGACCAAGCCGCTATGATCACCACTGCCACCACCTGCCCCTACTGTGGTGTCGGCTGCGGCGTGCTGGTCCAGCATGACCGTCAGATGCCGATCGCGGTATCCGGCGACCGCGCTCATCCGGCCAACTTCGGCCGCCTCTGCGTCAAGGGCAGCGCGCTGCACGAGACGCTCGGCGAGCACGGCCGCGTGCTTCATCCCCGCGTCGATGGCGTCGAGACTCGCTGGGACGATGCGATCGATGCCGTCGTTACCCGCCTGCGCGCGACCATCGAACGACACGGCGCCGAGTCGGTGGCGGGCTACCTCTCCGGCCAGCTGCTCACCGAGGACTACTACGTCGCCAACAAGCTGTTCAAGGGGTTCATCGGCACCCCGCACCTGGATACCAACTCGCGGCTATGCATGGCCTCGGCGGTGGCCGGACACAAACGAGCCTTCGGCGCGGATGCGGTACCCTGCTGCTACGAGGACCTCGAGCAAGCGCGGCTGCTGGTGATAGTCGGCAGCAACCTGGCCTGGAACCACCCTGTGCTGTTCCAGCGGGTGAGCGAGGCGAAGCGTCGCGATCCAGCGCTCAAGGTAGTGGTGATCGACCCCCGAATGACCGAGACCTGCGAGATCGCCGATCTGTTCCTCGGCCTGCGCGCCGGAGGCGACATTCGCCTGTTCAACGGTCTGCTCGCCTATCTCTCCAGCGAGGGCGGGCTGAACCGTGACTTCATCCGCACGCATACCGAAGGCTTCGAGGAGGCGCTGGCAGAAGCTCAGCGTGCCCCCGACACGGTGGCCGAGATCGCCAAGGCCTGCGGCCTGGATCCTACATCGGTCGAGACTTTCTACCGCTGGTTCGCCAGCGAGTCCCGCGTAGTGACCCTGTTCTCCCAAGGGACCAACCAGTCCGACCGCGGCACCGACCGGGTCAACGCGATCATCAACTGCCACCTCGCCGGTGGACGGATCGGCTACCCCGGCGCCGGCCCCTTTTCGATCACCGGCCAGCCCAATGCGATGGGCGGACGAGAAGTGGGCGGGCTGGCCAACCAGCTCGCCGCGCACATGGATTACCACACACCCGGCGCACTCGAGCGGGTGACACGCTTCTGGGCGACGCCGGCGCTCACGCCCCGGCTACCGTCGGCCCCTGGGCACAAGGCGGTGGCGCTGATCGAGGCGCTCGAGCGCGGTGAGATCCAGGCGCTGTGGGTGATGGCGACCAATCCGGCGGTGAGCCTGCCGGATAGCCAAAGGGTGCGCCGTGCGCTGGAACGCTGTCCGCTGGTGATCGTCAGCGAAGCGATGGAATCGGCGGATACGCTGGCCTACGCCGACATCGTGCTGCCGGCGAGCAGCTGGGCGGAGAAGGATGGCACGGTGACCAACTCGGAGCGGCGCATATCCCGCCAGCGCGGCATGCTGCCACCTCCAGGCGAGGCCCGTCATGACTGGCAGGCGCTGTGTGAGGTCGCAGCAGGGCTGGGCTATGGAGATGCGTTCGACTACCAGGCGCCGTGGCAGATCTTCGACGAACATGCCCGGCTCTCGGGCTTCGAGAACGACGATGCCCACGGTCGCAGGCTCTTCGACATCTCAGCGCTCGCCGGGCTCGACGCCGCCGGCTACGACGCGCTGGTCCCGATCCAATGGCCGGTCAACGTCACGGCACCGCACGGCACCGCGCGCCTGTTCGAGGATGGTCGCTTCGCCACGCCCAACCACCGCGCCCGGCTGGTGCCGATCGTCGACGAGGCTGAGGCAGCGGCGAATCGAGACTTCGTCCTCAATACCGGCCGGATCCGCGACCAGTGGCACACCATGACGCGCACCGCCCGCTCGACGCGATTGAATCGCCACCGCGCTGAGCCTTTCGTCGAGCTGCACCCGGACGACGCCGCGGCTTTGCAGATCCGCCAGGACGCACTGGTGCGGCTCGACAACCCACGCGGCAGCTTCATCGGACGGGCTCGGCTCACACCAGGGCAACGGCGCGGAGAGCTTTTCGTGCCGATCCACTGGAACCATCACTTCACTACCGCAGCCCTTGCCAGCGCGCTGACCGAGCGCCGCTGCGACCCCATTTCAGGCCAGCCGGCGAGCAAGTCGGCGCGAGTGCGGATCACGGCGCTGCCGACCCGGTGGGAAGCGAGCGTGCTGCTCGAGCGTATGCCAGAGCGCAACCGGCTTGCGGAGCTTGGGATCGACTACTGGGCCCAGACGCCACTACGCCGATGCGTGCGGCTCCAACTAGGTGCAAGCGTCGCGCCTGCCCGGAAGACGCTGTTCGAAGCCCTGTTCGGCGGCGAACCAACGCTTTGGAGCGAACCGAGCGACGGCGTCCATTTTCGCGCCGCTTGGCTCGAGGCCGGGCGGCTGCGTGGGTGGCTGCGGGTCGCTCCGGTGCCCTTCGAGTTCGACGATGACTGGCTCGATCTGCGCTTCGCCGACGCCAGCCTCGATCTTGACGCTCGACGCCGGCTGCTCGCCGGGCGCGGCCTCGATGAGCGTCCCCAGGGCAGGATCATCTGCAGCTGCCATCAGGTCGGCCAGCGGCCGATCCAACAGGCGCTAAAGGAAGGCTGTCTGGACGTCGAAGCCCTGGGCCAGCGCCTGCGCTGCGGTACCCAGTGCGGCTCCTGCATCCCGGAACTGAAGCGGATGATTGGGCAGGCCAACCATGCCCGTGAGGCGAATGTTTCGGATGCCGGTTGACCACCCTCGCCCGCTTCTAGATCCGTCGCGCCACGCTGGCGACGGCCTTGGATAGCGCAGCGAAACCGAGCCTCAGCGGCGCGGCGGCGCGCTTGCCGCCGGCCTCGAGCGCGATATGGGCCTGCTGCGCTTCACGCTCGGCGATGCGCTCGAGGATCGCCCGCGAGCGCTGATCGGCAGCGGGCAGTGCGCTCAGGTGACGATCGGTCCGGTCACCGATACGCTCGGCCTGGGCATTGACCAGGCCGAGGCCCCAGCGGTCGTCCAACCGGGCGCTGATCGCGCCGCCGCCGAGCGAGGCGAAATAGATCAGCGGCGCGAGCAGGCTCGGCTTCGCCTCCAACTCGCGCAGCCTCGCGCGACACCAGAGCAGCCGGTCGAACCCCTCTTCGGCGTAGCGCAGCATGCGCCGACGCCCTTCCTCGCTGGGCGCGCCGAGCGCCCGACCGCGATAGAGCGCAACGCTCGCCAGCTGGTCGATGTGGTCGATGCGCAGCAGCTGAGCAGCGGCGTGCCGCTCCTCCTCGGTGAGGCCGGCATCGTTGACGCCCACCGCGGGCGATGCCTGGGCAGGCACGACCGTCGATGGCGCCAGCGTACGCAGCGCAGCGTCGAACTGCTCGATCAACCGGTCGGTGAAACTGTACTGGCGAGACGGCGGCATGAGGGCACTCCCTTGGCGACTGCGAAAACACGCGACACCCTCCCATCATAGCCGCTCGCGCCGATACCGGCCCACTACGGCGCGCCCAAGGTCGCGCCGTACGCTATCCATCCCATCGCGCGACCGATCTTGCGTCTATACGTGGACGCCGAGACGTGCGAAGCGATTGCCGCGGCGCAGGTAGCAACCCCAGACGATGGCGATGCACAGCAGATAGAAACCGATGAATGCATAAAGCGCCATCACCAGCGATCCACTCAGACTGGAGGAGAGCGCGAAGCCGCGCGGAACCAGGAAACCGCCATAGGCGCCGACGGCTGCGATCACGCCGATCGCCGCTGCCGCATGGCGCTTGACCACATTCATCGCCGCATAGTCCCGGGTATCCACGCCGGCGCGGAAGATCGCCGGGATCATCCGGTAGGTCGCGCCGTTACCGACCCCGGTGAATACGAACAGCAGCATGAAAGTGGCGAAGAACAGCAGGAAGCTGCCGATCTCGAGCGCATGGATCACTCCCAAGGCGCCGATGATCATCATCGCGAAGGAGACCACCGTCATCCGCGCGCCGCCGAAGCGATCGGCGAGCGATCCACCGAGGGGACGGGCGAGTGAGCCGACCAGCGCGCCCATGAAGGCGAGTCCCAGGCTTACCTCGGGAAAGGCGATGGAGATCAGCGTCGGAAAGGCGCCGGAGAAACCGATGAAAGAGCCGAAGGTGCCGATGTAGAGCACCGACATGATCCAGGTGTGGCGATGGCGAAAGGCGCCGGCATAGCCTGAGAAGTCGGTCTTGGCGGTGCTGAGGTTGCTCATGTAGCGCCAGGCGAGCAGCGCCGAGAGCAGCGCCAGCGGGATCCACAGCAGCCCCGCCCGCTCGAGCGCGATACCGCTGCCCGACACCACCACCAGCGGAATCACCAGCAGTGCGACCGCGACGCCGAGGTTGCCGCCGGCGGCATTGAGCCCAAGCGCCCGGCCCTTTTCCGCCTCGGGGTAGAAAAACGAGATGTTGGCCATGGAGCTTGCGAAGTTGCCGCCCCCTACGCCCCCGAGCGCGGCGAGCAGCAGCATCACGGTGAAAGAGGTGCCGGGATTGAGCACCACGTAGACCAGCCCGAGGCAGGGCAGGATCAAAAGCAGCGAGGAGATCACCGTCCAGTTGCGCCCGCCGAAGCGGGGCACCGCGAAGGTATAGGGGAATCGCAGCGTGGCACCGACCAGGTTGGGCACCGCGATCAGCCAGAAGATCTGATCGGGGGTCAATGAATAGCCGACTCGATTGAGCATCGGCGCGGTCACCGCCCAGAGCTGCCAGACGGCGAAGCCGAGAAACTCGGCGAAGATGGAAAGCCACAGGTTGCGCTTGGCGATGCGCTGCCCATGGGTCTGCCAGAAATGCTGGTCCTCGGGATCGAAATGCTCGATCCAGCTGCCGCTGGCGACTAGGGGCGTACGGGCGTCACGAGACAACGGGGTAGTGTTCGATTCCACGATCGATTCTCCGCAGGTCGGAAGGAGATGACGAAACGTTATGAATCGACGCACTCGTATCCGGCCGGCGGATCTGGTCCACGTCGAGATGCCCGGCCCGGGAGGAGCGGCGGCATCTACGCGCCTTTAGCGAAGCAAGCGGCGTACCAATCAGCGCCATTCGGCGAGAAAGGCTCGGATATCCCCCAGCGGACTTGGTTCGAGGGCCAGCCAGGGTGGCGATAGCGCACCACCGGCGTGCATCTTGGAACCACCGCGCATCATCCAGACACCTGCACGCGAACGCTTGTCGCCGCGTCGCACTTACGGGAACATGGCTTACCGGAACACGGCTCACCCGGACACGCCGTAGCCGGGCGACGCGCAAGCCCCGCCGTTGCCACGCCGATCCCCTGACCGTCCTTTACCGAGGAATCTCGATGAGCGTGCGAGTGCTGATCGTCGATGCGCGTTCCGAGCGCTCGCACACGCTTGAACGCGCGCTCGTCGAAGCCGGCTTCGAAGTGCTGATGGTCACCGACGAGTCCTGCGACCTGCATGGCCTGGTCGAACGCCTCGAGCCCGATGCGGTGCTGATCGATACCCGCCTGCCGAGCCGCGACGTTCTCGAGCACCTCGGCCATATCAACCGCCGATACCCACGACCGATGATAGTGTTCTCCCGGGAAGCGGATTCGGCGCTGACCCGGCAGGCCGCGCGCGCAGGCGTCAGCGCCTATGTGGTCGAGGGGCTGGTGCCTTCGCTGGTGCGTTCGCTCATCGATGTGGCGATCGAAAGCTTCGAGACTCACCGCCAGCTCAAGCATGAGCTCACTCGCGCGCGCGAGACGCTGAACCAGCGGCGAACCATCGACCGCGCCAAGACCGCGCTCATGGAGCGTTACGGGGTCAGCGAGGCAGTCGCCTATGGGCAACTGCGCAAACTCGCCATGGACCGCAGAACCACGGTATTCGAACTCGCCGGGGAGCTGCTCGAACAGCTCGTCGACACCCGGCCGCGCAAGCCTGGGGCAAAATCGCCCGATGGCGACGAAGGAGACGATCGATGAGCGCGCTTGAAACCCACCACCTGCGCCTGGCGATGCTGCCGCTGTCGGACAGTGCACCGCTGGTGGTCGCCGCCGACCAGGGCTTCTTCGCCGAGGAGGGACTCGATGTCGAACTGCGCGTGGAGAGTTCGTGGGCCGCGGTGCGCGATGCGATCCAGCTCGAGCAGGTCGAGGCAGCCCACCTGCTGCCGCTGATGCCGCTCGCAGCGACCCTCGGGCTCGATGGCCGCCCCACGCCGATGCTCTCAGCGTTGACGCTCAACCTCAACGGCAATGCGATCAGTCTCTCGCGCCCGCTGTTCGAGCAAATGTGCACGCTGCTTCCCGAGGCCACCGCGCACCCGCAGCGGCGTGCCGAGGCCCTCGCTCGGGTGATAGCGGCAAGGCGCGAGGCAGGTCTCGAGCCTCTCAGGCTGGCCTGCGTCCACCCGTTCTCCTCCCACCACTACCTGCTGCGTGCCTGGCTCGACGCCGCGGGGATCGATCCGGACCGCGACGTGGAACTGCGGGTGGTGCCACCCCCGCTGATGGCCGACCAAGTGGAGGCGGGGTGGGTCGATGGCTACTGCGCCGGTGCGCCCTGGAATGACCTCGGGGTCGAGCGCGGCGTCGCAGTCATCGTCTGCGAGGGCTACGCGATATGGCACAACGCCGGGGAGAAAGTACTGGGGGTTCGCGAGCAGTGGGCCGAACGTCATCCGAACACCCACCATGCCCTGCTGAGAGCGCTGATCAGGGCCGGCCACTGGCTCGACGCCGATGCCGAGCATCGACTCGCCGCATGCCGGATGCTGATCGACGGCGGCTATCTCGCGCTGCCCCACAGCGTGGTCGAAGCGGAACTCCATGCTCGCTTCGTTGCCGGTGAGGGGCGCGACGCCCAGCGTGACATCCACTTCGCCCGCTTCAATGCCCAGCACCCTTGGCGCACTCATACGCTTTGGTTCGCAGCGCAGCTGTATCGCTGGGGCCACTTCGACGACGAAATCCGGCTGCGCGAGGCGGTCGAGCGCTGTGTACGTCCGGACATCTATCGGGCCGCCGCGCATTCGCTGGGGATCGCGGCCGCTCGCACCGAGCTCTGCTCGCTAGGCGAGCATGCGCTGCCCCACCGCATCGATGCCGATGACGGCGGCAGCCTCCTGCTCGGCGCCGATTCGCTGCTCGAGGGCGGACGCTTCGATCCCTCCGCGCCTTTCCCTGCAAGCCGCGCGCAAAAGCCATCGAGGCAGCGGTGAACGACGGCGGCCCGGGCTAGGTGCCCAGGCCGCCATCACAGACTGCTGACAAAGTATTTGAAGATGCCACGCTGGCTTCCAGCCGCCTCCAAGAGCGCGCTGGCCGGCAATCGATTGCACCGGGGCTTGCGACATGGATGTCGCAAAAGGCGCGCCCGGACAGGGACGTCCATGCGCGCCGACCCGAGGGCAAGCGATTGCCGGCCAGGGTTTCGCGATCTTGTGGCGGCGCGTCCCCATCAGGGGGAGCGCGAGGGGTCCGCCCCTCGCATCTAAACGAGCGATAGGTTCGTTGGGGCGAAAACGGTTCTCGACTCGCCAGGATCGAAAGTATCGCTGGGTCTAAAAGGGGTTTGTCATTAATCTGTGAACGACGGCGGCCCGGGCTAGGTGCCCAGGCCGCCGTGATCGATCGCGCAATGCTCGCGAAACCGGCGCCTCAGCCCGGCGGCCAGTTGAACCGGCGCCCGCCGAGCAGATGCATATGGATGTGGTAGACGCTCTGGCCCCCGTACTCGTTGCAGTTCATCACCACCCGATAGCCCTCTTCAGCGAAGCCGAGCTGCTTGGCGAGCCGGGCGGCGACGAGCGGCAGACGCCCGACCAAAGCGGCATCCTCCTCGGTGAGATCGTTGAGCGTGGCGATCGGCTTCTTGGGGATGATCAGCACATGGGTCGGTGCCTGAGGGTTGATGTCGTTGAAGGCCAGCACCTGATCGTCCTCGTAGACGATCTCGGCGGGGACCTCGCGGGCGATGATCTTGTCGAACAGCGTGCTCATGAAATCCTCGTGGTTATCGGCGGGGAACTAGCGGAAACGCCGCTGGGCGAGCAGCGACTCGATCTTCGGTGCGATGATCAGCTCGATCGCGAGCGGCATCTTGGCACCCGGGACCACCAGGGTATGCGGGCGGGTGATGAACGACCCCTGGATCATCGCCAGCAGGTAGGGGAAGTCGACCTGCATGCGATCGCGAAAACGGATCACCACGAACGACTCGGCGTCGGTCGGAATCGACTGCGGCTCGAAGGGGTTGGAGGTATCGACCGTGGGCACCCGCTGGAAGTTGATATGGGTGCGCGAGAACTGCGGCTGGATGTAGCGCACGTAGTCCTGCATCCGGCCGAGGATGGTGTCGACCACCGCCTCGTGGGAGTAGCCGCGCATGTTGATATCGCGGTCGATCTTCTGGATCCATTCGAGGTTGACCGTCGGCGCCACACCCACCAGCAGGTCTACGTGGCGGGCGATATCGTACTCGTCGGTGACCAGGCCTCCATGCAGGCCCTCGTAGAACAGCAGATCGGTGCCGGCAGGCAGCGGCTGCCACTCGGTGAAGGTACCGACCCGATGGCCGGCCTCAAGCATCCGCTTGTCTTCGGCATGGATGTAATGGCGATAGTCGCCGGTACCGCGCGCATTGTACTCGGCGAACAGCGCCTCCAAGCGGTCGAGCAGGTTGGCCTCGACATGGAAGTGCGAGAGCTGGTGCTTGCGCTCCGGCTCCTCACGGCGAATCCGCGCGAGATCATCGCGGGTATAGCGATGGAAAGCGTCGCCATCGACGTAGGCGGCATGCACCGCTTCGCGCTCGAACATGCGCTCGAAGGCGCGGCGCACCGTAGTGGTGCCTGCGCCCGACGAGCCAGTCACGGCGACGATCGGGTACTCACGCGACATCGACTCCCTCCCCTCTGATAATCCCGACGACCCGCTCGGGCCAGAGCCCCAGATTAGGCGTTTTCGCGCGCGATCGCACGATGGGCGATGTCGCGCCGATACACCGCTCCCTCCAGCTCGATCTCCTCGAGCCCGCGATAGCTCGCCGCCGCCGCATCGAAAACGCTCTCTCCCAGTGCCGTGACGCAGAGCACCCGACCACCGCTTGAAAGCACTCGTCCATCGCCGTCCATCGTGGTACCGGCATGGAACACCTTGGCGCCGAGCGCCTCGGCGGCGTCGAGCCCAGTGATCGGATCGTTTCTGCGGTAGCTTCCGGGGTAGCCGCCGGCCGCGAGTACCACGCCGACCGCCGGACGCGGGTCCCAGTCGCAGGCGACCCGGTCGAGCCTTCCCTCCAATGCCGCAAGGCAGAGCGCGACCAGATCGGAGCGCAGCCGCAGCATGATCGGCTGGGTCTCGGGATCGCCGAAGCGGCAGTTGTACTCGATCACCTTGGGCGCGCCTTCGGCGTCGATCATCAGCCCGGCATAGAGGAAGCCGACATAGCGCGCGCCCTCTTCCTTCATCCCGCGCACGGTCGGTTCGATCACCTCGCGCATGATCCGCGCGTCGATCTCGGCGGTGACCACGGGTGCCGGCGAATACGCCCCCATGCCTCCGGTATTGGGACCGAGATCGCCGTCGAGCGCGCGTTTGTGGTCCTGGCTGGTGGCCATCGCCAGCACCTTGTCGCCATCGACCATGACGATGAAGCTCGCCTCTTCACCGTCGAGGAACTCCTCGATCACCACCCGCGCGCCGGCATCGCCGAAGGCGTTGGCCTCGAGCATGTCGCGCACCGCCGCGCGCGCCTCCTGCTCGGTGGTGGCGACCACTACCCCCTTGCCGGCGGCAAGGCCGTCGGCCTTAACCACGATCGGCGCAGCGCGGCCTTCGACGGCGAGCGCATCGAGGTAGGCAAGCGCCTCGCCGACCTCGGTGAAGGTGCGGTACTCGGCAGTGGGAATCGCATGGCGGGCAAGGAAGTCCTTGGTGAACGACTTCGAGCCCTCGAGCTGGGCGGCCTTGGCGCTGGGGCCGAAGATCTTGAGCCCCTCGCGCTCGAAGCGATCGACGATGCCGGCGACCAGCGGCGCCTCGGGACCGACGATGGTCAGCTCGACGGCCTCGCGCTTGGCGAAATCGACCAGCGCATCGAAATCGTCGATATCGATCGCCACGTTCTCGAGCTTCTCCTCGCGTGCGGTACCCGCGTTGCCCGGAGCGACGAAGACACGCTCGACCGCGCTCGACTGCGCCGCTTTCCATGCCAGGGCGTGCTCGCGGCCGCCACCGCCGATGATCAATACCTTCATGGATACCATCCCGCTTGAACTTGAGTCGGATTCAGCCGCCGATTATGCCAGAAAACCGCGCCAGCGGCGGCGCGACCGAGATGTGCCCGAACTGCTATGCTAGCGGCTGGCAATGAGTCACGAATCGATGAACCTGATCCTGTTTCCCTCCGAATCCCTGCACCACTCCCCCGATGGAACCGCCTATGTGGAGCTACGCGATCCACGCAGGCTGCGCCATCTCCACGAGGTGCATCGCGCCACCATCGGCGAGCGCTACCAGCTCGGCGAGATCGACGGCGATATCGGCGAAGGCGAGCTGCTCGCCTTCGACCGCGGCCTCGCGCGCTTCGCCTTCACCCCGCGCCGCGCCGCGCCGCAGCCGCTGGACCTGCACCTGCTGCTGGCGCTGCCGCGTCCGCGCATGCTCGCACGCAGCCTCGAGAATATCGCCACTCTCGGGGTCAAGCGCCTGACCCTGCTCCACACCGCGCGGGTCGAGAAGAGCTACTGGCAGTCCCCGGAGCTGGGAGCGGAAAAGATCCGTCAGCATCTCGAGCTCGGGCTCGAGCAGGCCCGCGACACGCTGATGCCGGCGGTCGAGCTGGTCACCCGCTTCAAGCCGTTCGTCGAGGACCAGCTGCCCGCGCTGCTCGAGGGGCGCCGAGGATTGGTCGCCCACCCCGGCGCGGCGGCAGCCTGTCCACGCGGATTGCCGCTCGATGCGCCGCTGCTGCTGGCGATCGGTCCCGAGGGAGGGTTCATCGACTACGAGGTCGAGCGGCTGATCGACGCCGGCTGTGAAGGCATCCATCTCGGCGAGCGTATCCTGCGGGTAGAAACCGCAGTGGTGGCGCTGCTCTCCAGGCTCTACTGAGCCCGGCGCCTTCTCCCCACCCATCCCTCCCATCAATCATCGAGACCAATCATGGCCTCACTCGAACAGCGGCTGCTCAAGCAGTCGACCCTGATGATGGCGCTGGTCGCCGTCTGCGGTATTTTCTTCGGCCTCTTCGCCGCTTCGCAGTCGATCCTCTTCGATGGGATCTTCTCGGTCGTCGCCACCCTGATCAAGATCCTGATGCTGGTCACCGCCCGGCTGATCGCCCGTGAGTCGAGCCGTCGCTTCCAGTTCGGCTACTGGCATCTCGAACCGATCGCGATGCTGGTCGAGGGCGGCTTCCTGCTGCTGATCGCGGTCTATGCGATGAGCTCCGGCATCCTCGGCCTGCTCAGCGGCGGCCACGCGATCGACTTCGGCCTGGCGTCGATTTATGCGGCGCTCTTCACCCTGATCGACTTCGGCTACTACGCCTACCTGCGCCGGCGCAATCGGCGGCTGAACTCACCGCTGGTGCGTTTCGACACCCTGAGCTGGATGACCGACGGCATTCTCTCCCTCGGCCTGCTGTGCGCCTTCGTCTGCGCCTGGATACTCGCCGATACCGGATACCGCGCGCTGACCCCCTACCTCGACCCGCTGATCCTGGTGGTGATTTCGCTGATCATCGCGCCGACCGCCCTTCGCGCCTCGATGCCGGCGTTCAAGGACCTGCTGCAGATGGTGCCTAGCTCACTGGATCAACAGGTGCGGGAGACGATGCAGGCGTTCGTCGCACGCCACGGGCTCGCCGGCTTCACCTCCTACGTCCAGCGCAGCGGACGGGCGCGCTTCATCGAGATCCACGTACTGCTCGCCGAGAATGCAGAGATCGGCACCATCGCGCGGCTCGACGGCTGGCGGGAAGAGATCGCGAACGCGCTCGGGGAAGCGGCGCCGGAGCGCTGGCTGACCATCTCTTTCACCAGCGATCCACGCTGGGCGCAGTGATCCTGGAACCCGCCAGAAGGGGGATGACGAGAGGCCAAGCGGCACGGCGAGGAAAATGTTGGCTTAAGCTTGGTTTGCTGGCGACCGACACTGATGAATGTTACATTTTTGGAGCTCGAACATTAACTTAGCGTCGCTCGAGCGGTGTACCGAGCGCTGTCGTGAATTCATTTTACAGCTAACTAATGAAATCGCCGCGACAGCGCGAAGGGAGCTCCAATCGACCCTGGGTCGGCTGCCATCCCCTTCCCCGAGCGTTTCGCCGAGCACCGAACCAATTGCCATCCTCGGCTTGGCCGTGAGCCACCTAATCCGCCTGAATCCGCGCAAGCGAGAAGTTCCCGCCTGCCACGGCGACAGGCGCCCGGCTCACAGCACCCGGCCGATAAAAAAGCATGCATGCCCTTCGCCACGACGTCGAACCGGACGAGGCAGGGCCCGTCGAACCGAAGCCTGAGAGCGCGTACATGACCTTGCCGTTGATCGTCCTGCTCCCGCTGCTGGGCAGTCTCGTTCCCCTCCTGGGCGCGCGTGCCGGGCGCACGGGAAGCGCCTGCCTCACCGCCATACTGCCGCTGTGCGCGCTGGTGTTGACCATCTTCCTCTCGGTCTCGGTATTCGATGGCCAGATCGTCCGCTACAGCCTGCCATGGGTGCCGCAGCTCGGACTCGAACTCGCCTTCCGCCTCGACGGCCTGTCACTGCTCTTCGCCCTGCTGATTCTCGGCATCGGTCTGCTGATCATCGTCTATGCGCGCTACTATCTGGCGCCCGAGGACTCGATGGCGCGGTTCTACAGCTACCTGATGCTGTTCATGACCTCGATGCTCGGGATCGTCACCTCGGACAACCTGCTGCTGCTGTGGTTCTTCTGGGAGCTGACCAGCATCTCGTCGTTCCTGCTGATCAGCTTCTGGACCCACCAGAGCAGCGCGCGCAAGGGGGCCAGGATGGCCCTGGCGGTCACCGGCGCCGGCGGCCTCTGCCTGCTCGCGGGCTTCATGCTGATCGGCAAGATCGTCGGTACCTTCGATATCGGCACGATCCTCGATTCGGGTGACATGATCCGCGAGCATCCCGCCTACATGGTGGTGCTGGTGCTGGTACTGATCGGCGCATTCAGCAAGTCGGCGCAGTTCCCCTTCCAGTTCTGGCTGCCCCACGCGATGTCCGCGCCCACCCCGGTGAGCGCCTACCTGCACTCCGCCACCATGGTCAAGGCGGGGATCTTCCTGATGATCCGCCTCTACCCGGTGATCAGCGGCACCGATGCCTGGTACTACATCGTCACCCTGGTCGGGCTGTTCACCATGTTCTACGGCGCCTACATGGCCATGGTGCAATACGATCTCAAGGGACTGCTCGCCTACTCGACGATCAGCCACCTCGGCCTGATCACCATGCTGCTCGGCCTCGATACCCGGCTCTCCACCCTCGCCGCGGTCTTCCACGTAGTCAACCATGCGATCTTCAAGGCGTCGCTGTTCATGGCGGTGGGCATCGTCGACCATGAATGCGGCACCCGGGACTCGCGCAAGCTCGGCGGCCTGCGCAAGTACATGCCGTTCACCGCCGCCCTCGCCACCGTGGCCGGCGCCTCGATGGCCGGGGTGCCGCTGCTCAACGGCTTCATCTCCAAGGAGATGTTCCTCACCGAGAGCCTGCAGACCCAGAACCTCGGCGGACTCTCCTGGCTGATCCCGGCGCTTGCGACGGTAGGCTCGGCACTTTCGGTGGCCTATTCGCTGCGCCTGGTGGTCGATGTGTTCTACCGCGGCGCACCGCGCTTCCTGCCCAAGGAGCCCCACGAGGCGCCGAGGCCGATGCGCCTGCCGATCGAGGTACTGATCCTTCTGTGCCTCGCGGTCGGGATGTTCCCGGCGCAGATCGTAGGCCCCCTGCTCGACGTGGCGATGAGCGCGGTCGCCCCGAACGCCATGGACGGCCAGGATCTGTCGCTGTGGCACGGCTTCAACCTGCCGCTGATGATGAGCATCGCGGCGATGGCCTTCGGCGCCGTGCTCTATTTGCTGCGCGGCGGGCTCAACAGCTTCCGCCGCGACTTCCTCGTCACCGACGCCAAGTACGTGTTCGAGGGCGCGGTGCAGCGCGCCACCGCGTTCTGCGCCCGCGCCCTGGACCGCTTCGACTCACGTTCGCTGCAGCGCTACGTGTTCCTGATGATGGCGATGATGCTGGTGCTGGCCAGCTTCGGCCTGCTGCGCATGCCGGTGCTGATGGGTGAGGTGCCGATGCAGCCGCTCGATCCCTACATCATCGTCGGTGCCACGCTGATGGCCACGGGGGCGATCGCTACGGTCTACTTCCAGCGCCAGCGGCTGATCGCCTTGATCTGCCTGTCGATCACCGAGCTGATGGTGATCCTCACCTTCCTGCGCTTCTCCGCACCGGATCTCGCGCTGACGCAGCTGGTGGTATCGACGGTCACCGTTATCCTGATGCTGCTGACCCTGTTCTTCCTCCCTCAGCAGACGCCCAAGGCATCGAGCGGGATCCGCATCCTGCGCGACCTGATTCTCGCCGGGGCGATCGGCATCGTGATCGCGAGCATCAACTTCGCGGTCCTGACCCAGCCCTATGAGACCATCGGCAACTTCTTCACCGAGCAGGCCAAGCCCGGCGGCGGCGGCTACAACGTGGTCAACGTGATCCTGGTCGACTTCCGTGGCTTCGATACCTTCGGCGAGATCGCGGTGCTCGGCATCGCCGCACTCGGCGTGCTCAAGCTGCTCAACCGGATGAAGATCTTCGTGCCGACCACCAGCGCGGAGAACCGTCCCTGGTCGCCGGAGTACTACCCGACGATCTTCGGCTCGGTTTCCCAGGTGCTGTTCCCGCTGGCGCTGATGGTCTCGGTCTACATCTTCCTGCGCGGCCACAACCTGCCGGGCGGAGGATTCATCGGCGGGCTGGTCGCCGCGTCGGCGCTGATCATGCTCTACATGGCGCGTGGCGTGGAATGGACCCTGCGCCGGCTGCGGGTCGACTACCAGCACGTGATCGCCGCCGGCCTGCTGGTCGCCGCCTTCACCGGCATGGGCGCCTGGGCCTTCGGCGAGCCGTTCTTGACCTCCTGGTTCGACTACTTCCACCTGCCGCTGATCGGCGAGCTCGAACTCGCCACCGCCCTGGTGTTCGATCTCGGCATCTACCTGGTCGTAATCGGCTCGACGATGATGATTCTCGCCAATCTGGGCAAGCTGGCGACGCCGCACAGCCCGGCGCGCGAAGCGCGCAAGGCGTCGACCAAATCCACCACGATGGAGCACCATTGAGATGGAAGCGCTGTTTTCCGCCGCGGTCGGAATCCTGACCACTTGCGGCATCTACTTGACCCTGCGAGGGCGCACCTTTCCGGTGGTCCTCGGTCTGACCCTGCTGACCTACGCGGCCAACCTGTTCCTGTTCTCGATGGGGCGGCTCAAGCTCGGCGCCAGCAATCTGGTCAACGACGGCCTTCCCGATGTCGACCCGCTGCCACAGGCACTCGTACTGACCGCCATCGTGATCGGCTTCGCGATGACAGCGTTCGTGATCATCCTGGCGATTCGCGCTCGCGGGGATCTCGGCAGCGACCACGTCAATGGGCGTCGGCGCCAGTCACGGCGCAGCAAGCACGATGACCCGCTCGAGCTCAACCAGGCTCGTGGAGGCATCAAAAGGTGAGTGACCATCTGATCATTGCTCCCATCGTCCTGCCGCTGCTGCTCGGCGCGCTGATGCTGTTCAAGCGCGGCGACAGCCAGCGATTCCACCGCACGCTCGCCGCCATCGGCATGGTCGCGCAGCTGGCGGTGGCGATCACTCTGCTGGTCCAGAGCAGCGACGGTACGATCCGCAGCTACGCGCTGGGCGGCTGGCAGCCGCCGTTCGGGATCATTCTGGTGCTCGACCGCCTCGCCGCCTACATGGTGCTGATCTCCACCCTCCTCGGCTCGGCGGCGCTGCTCTATTCCTCCGGCGGTCAGGACGCCCGGGGCAGCAACTTCCACGCGCTGTTCCAGTTCCAGCTGATGGGGATCAACGGCGCCTTCCTGACCGGCGACATCTTCAACCTCTTCGTCTTCTTCGAGATCCTGCTGATCGCCTCCTACGGACTGATCCTGCACTCCGGCGGACGCAAGCGGACCCTGGCCGGGCTGCACTACGTGGTGCTCAACATCGCGGCGTCGTCTTTCTTCCTGATCGCGATTGGCACGCTCTACGGCACCCTCGGCACGCTCAACATGGCCGATCTCGCGGTGCAGGTCACCAATATGGATCCGCGCCGCGCCGCGCTCGTGCAATCGGCCGCGCTGCTGCTGATGGCGGTGTTCCTGCTCAAGTCGGCGATCCTGCCGCTGCATTTCTGGCTGCCCCGCGCCTACGCCGCGGCGCCGGGGGCGGTGGCGGCGATCTTCGCGATCATGACCAAGGTGGGTATCTACTCGATCCTGCGGGTGTATACGCAGGTCTTCGGCGACCATGCCGGAGAGCTCGCCAACTTCGCCCACGTCTGGCTATGGTGGGGCGGCCTCGCCACCCTGGCGATCGGCGGCATCGGTGTATTCTCGAGCCCTGACCTACGCCTGCAGGTCAGCTACCTGACCCTGATCTCGGTCGGCACCATGGTCGCCGCGCTCGGCATGAGCCATCCGGCGAGCTATAGCGCCCTGCTCTTCTACCTGCCCCATACCACTTTCATCAGCGCGGGACTGTTCCTGCTCTCCGAGGTGATCGGCCGCCAGCGCGGACGCGCCAGCACCCGCATCGTCAAGAGCCGGCGGCTGCGCCAGCCCTATCTGCTCGGTGCGCTCTACATGGTCGGCATGCTCGGCATCCTCGGTTTGCCGCCGTTCTCCGGCGCGCTGGCCAAGACCCTGATCCTGTTCAGCGCCCAGGGCAGCGAGGGAGCATGGCTCTGGCCGCTGGTGCTCGGTTCGACCCTGCTGGGCATCGTCAGCATCTCGCGCGCCGGCACCACGGTGTTCTGGCGCTCGGGCGCGAGCGCCTCGACCAAGGGGCCGCTGCTCAACCTGCGCACAGGCGGTGCCGTGGTCATGCTAATCGGCGTGGCCGTGCTGATGCCGATCTTCGCCGGCCCGATTAGCGCCTACACCGATACGATCACTGCGCAGCTGCTCGATACCAATGCCTACACCGAGGCGCTGCTCGGTATCTCCATCGACACCGCCGGAGAGGAGAGCGGATCATGAAACGCTTCTTCCATTGGCTCATCACCCATCCCTTCATTTCCACGTTGATCTTCTTCACGTGGCTGCTGCTCACCTCATTCACCCCGGGCAGCGCGGTACTGGCGTTCTTCCTCGCCCTGATCATCCCCAAGCTCACCGATGCGTTCTGGGTGCCGCAGCCGAAGATCCACAAGCCGTTCAAGCTGGTGCTCTTCGTCTTCCACGTGTTCTACGACATCATCGTCGCCAACCTGGCGGTCGGGCGTAAGGTGCTTTCGCCTAGCCATCATTCACGGCCTGGATTCATCATCTATCCGCTGGCGATGCAGGAGCCATTTCCGATCACCCTGCTGACCAGCACGATCTCGCTGTCGCCGGGCACGCTGTCGGCGCACCTGCGCCCTCACGACAACACCCTGCTGATCCATGCCCTCGACGTCGATGACCGGGAGGCGCTGGTCAACTTCATCTACGAGCGCTACGAACGCCCGCTCAAGGAGATCTTCGGATGCTAGGTTCGATGTCGATCCTCGAATGGGGGATCTGGATCAGCGCACTTCTCTACATGGTCGCGTTCTGCCTGAACGCCTACCGCGTCCTGATCGGCCCCAGCCTGCCCGACAGGATCGCGGCGCTCGACACCATGTACATGAACGCGATCGGCCCGGTGATTTTGATGGGTATCAGCACCGGCACTCGCTTCGATTTCGAAGCAGCGATGCTGATCGCGATGTTCGGTTTCCTAAGCATCGCCGCGCTGTGCAAATATTTGCTGCGCGGCATGATCATCGAGTAAAGGAGGCAATTCCAATGGAATACCTGGGCTTTTTGGTCGAGCTCGTCGTCGCCCTCCTGCTGGTATGCGGCGGCCTGACCGCAGTGGTCGGCGGTATCGGCATGGTGCGATTCAACGACTTCTACATGCGCATGCACGGGCCGGCGATGAGCTCGACGATGGCGCTCGGCTGCATGATCCTCGCATCGATCCTGTTCTTCTGGTTCCACACCGGCACGCTGCGTTTTCCCGAGCTGATCCTTACGCTGTTCGTACTGATCTCCGCGCCGGTGAGCGCCCACCTCCTGACCATGAGCGCACTCCATCTGAAGCTCCCGCGGCAGTCCAATACCCAGGGCGGGCCATTCGAGCTCAACGAAAAGATCGACCAGGACTGAGCGTTCGGTTCTTTTCGGGCCAGCAAAGGAAAAAGGGCCGCCTCGCAGCAGTGCGAGGCGGCCCTTCTTTTGCACTCGATGACTACCAGCCTTGGGTGTGCTGGACGACCAGATCGGTGAAGAGCGCCAGGTGATCCTCACGGTCATTGAGCGCGGGAATGTACGCATAGCGCTCACCGCCCGCCTCGAGATAGTTCTCCTTGTTCTGGATCGCTAGCTCCTCGAGGGTCTCTAGGCAGTCGGCCGCGAATGCGGGACTCATGATGTCGATGGCGTCGAAGCGCTTCTGCTTGCCCCAGGCAGCGAGCGTCATGTCGGTGTAGGGCTTGAGCCACTCCTCGCGCCCGAATCTCGACTGGAAGGTCATCGTCCACTCCCCATCCTCAAGCCCCAGCGCTTCGGCAAGCAAGCGGCTGGTCGTCGCACATTCGCTCGCGTAGGGATCGCCCTCCTCCGCGTAGCGCTTCGGCACGCCGTGGTAGGACATCACCAAATGGCCTCGATAACCCTGATGATCCCAATGCTCACGGACGCTGGCGGCGAGCGCCGAGATATAGCCCGGATGATCGTGGTAGCTGCGTACGGTGCGAAGCTCCGGATGCGCCGGGCACGAGGCCAGAACACGCGCCAAGCTGTCGAACACCGAAGCGGTGGTGGAGCGAGAGAACTGTGGATACAGAGGGAGCATCAACAGCCGCTGCACTCCCTTGGCCCGCAGCGCCTCGATCGCCTCCTCCATGCTCGGTCGACCATAGGTCATCGCAAGCTCGACCGGGATCTCCTCGTCGAAGCGCTCAGCGAGGCGCTCGGCAAGCGCACGCTGCTGACGGCGCGACATCACCAGCAGCGGTGATCCCTCATCGGTCCAGATCGAGCGGTAGGCCTTAGCGACCTTGGGCGGGCGGAAAGGCAGCACCACGCCATAGAGTATCGGCAGCCATATCGGCCGTGGCGTATCCACCACCCGGCGGTCGGAAAGGAACTCAGCCAGATAACGCCTGACAGCGGGAGCGGTAGGTGCCTCGGGCGTACCTAGATTGACGAGCAGTACTCCGAAACGCGGACTTGGCATCAACGACTCCTTGATTCTTCGACTCCGTCTCTCCTGGAGGCGGTGGCTGCCTTGGTACCATGCGGCCATCCCACCAGAACTGGCGGCATTATAGCTCCTGGGAAGAGATAGAACGGGCCAATCCTGTCTATGACAGCGGATTGAACGACACTATGAGACGCCGGCTATAGCGGCGTCTCGGCGGGAAGTAACGAGTGGGATTGAAACTAGGTGCGCGCCGAATGGTACGACATGGTCACAACGCCAGCGCGGTGCGCTCGCTGGCGGGGATATCGATCTGCGCGGCTTCGACCAGAAAGGCACGCTTGACGCCGAGGGTCCGCAGTACATCGAATGCGGCATCCAACGAGCGGAACAGTTGGGGCCGCCCCTTGCGTTCCAACAGCCAGACATGGCGGTCGTCACGACATTCGATCTGATAAAGCTGATTGCCTACCGAAGCTATGACGTTCAATTCCAATTCACCGAGTCGCTCGGTGTCATGCTCGAGTTGATGCATGTCCATATCGGTTCTCCTTCATTGCATCTTTATTGCTCTCTTGTTTCGCGGCGCGCCCTTCCTGGGCGCAAGGTCGCATGCATTGCCAGACCACCGCGAATGCGTACCGCGCCCTCCTGGGCGGTACGTACGGCCATGCTACCGACACCGAGTGTCAGCAAGATGACTGCTCCACTGTAGGACAACTAAAAGCGCCGTTCTATCCCTCACACCAGCGGGCGCATCAATGGGACGCCTCAGGCCCACCCTCTTCAGGCACGACTCAACCAGCTCTTGCGACCGATGGTCCAACGCTTCGAGGAGGGGCATGCCGGCAGCCGGCGAGGAGAAGAGCCGGGGGGAGTAGGTGAAAAGCCGAAAGAGAATGCGAGAGAACGCCGGCGGCGCTGGGACATTCAAGATCAAGAGCGCCCGCTCAAGCAGGCACTCTTGCCACCATGTGGTGGTCAACGGTCGAATCAGGACGAGGCGTCGCTCAGTCGCGCTGATAGGTGCTGGGGTCGATCGCGACGCCTAGGGAATTGCGATCGATCCATTTACCGGCCTTGGCTTCACGATAGCGGAACACCACCATGTCGCCGACCTTCACCGGCAGCTCGGCATCTTCCACCTGATAGGTATAGGTCTCGCCGCCTACCACCAGCACATGGCGATAAAGATCCGGCATGCCGAGCCACTCCTTGAACGGCCCTTCCCGATCGAGGCTCTCGAGCACACCGCGCGCCTCGAGCTTGGGTTGTCGACGCCGACCGCTGCGGCGAAATCCTGCTGCCATCTATGCCAATACCTCGTTTTCGAATCAGTGTAGAACCAGGAAATCACTCGTCGCCGAACTGGCCGTAGCTGTCCGGGGCAAGATCCTCGAAGCGGGTGTACTTGCCCACGAAGGCCATGTGCACGGTGCCGATCGGGCCGTTACGCTGCTTGCCGATGATCAGCTCGGCAAGCCCTTTGTTATCGGGGTTGTCGCGATTATAGACTTCGTCGCGGTAGACGAAGGCGATCAGGTCGGCGTCCTGCTCGATGGCGCCCGACTCGCGCAGGTCCGACATCACCGGGCGTTTGTTGGGACGCTGCTCGAGCGAGCGGTTGAGCTGCGAAAGCGCCACCACAGGGCAGCTGAACTCCTTCGCCAGCCCCTTGAGTGAGCGGGATATCTCGGAGATCTCCGCAGTACGGTTCTCGGACATCCCCGGTACCTGCATCAGCTGCAGGTAGTCGATCATGATCAAGCCGATGCTGCCCGCTTCACGGACCAGCCGCCGAATTCGAGCGCGCATCTCGTTGGGCGACAGCGCCGGCGTATCGTCGACGTAGAGCTTGCGATCCTTGAGCAGGTTGACCGCCGAGGTCAGTCGAGGCCAGTCCTCGTCCTCCAGCTGGCCGGTACGCACCCGGGTCTGGTCGATTCTCCCCAGCGAAGAGATCATCCTCAGCATCAGCTGCTCTGCCGGCATCTCCATCGAGAACACGATCGACGCTTTGTCGCTGCTGACCACGGCGTGCTCGACCAGATTCATCGCGAAGGTGGTCTTGCCCATCGACGGGCGCCCCGCAACGATCACCAGATCCGCAGGCTGCAATCCCGAGGTCATCTCGTCCAGGTCGCGAAACCCGGTCGACAACCCGGTCATCTGGCCCTTGAGATTGAACAGTTGGTCGATCCTGTCGACTGCCTTGGTGAGCAGACTGCTCATTCCCACAGGGCCGCCGAACTTGGGCCGGGACTCGGATATCTGGAAGACCAGCCGCTCGGCCTCGTTGACCAGCTCATCGGCGGGACGCCCCTGGGGAGTGAAAGCCCCCTCGGCGATCTGATTGGCGGCCTGGATCAATTTACGCAGCGTCGCGCGCTCGCGCACGATATCGGCGTAGGCGCGAATGTTGCTGGCCGAGGGGGTGTTTCGAGCCAGTTCGGCAAGATAGGCCAACCCACCCACCTGATCGAGCTGGTCGCGCAGCTCCAGCGCTTCGGAGAGCGTCACCACGTCGACGGCGCGGCTCTCCTCGAGCAGCTGCTTGACCGCATTGAAGATGCAGCGATGCTCGAAGCGATAGAAGTCATCACTGATCAGACGCTCGGAGACCAGGTCCCAGGCACTGTTGTCTAGCATCAGACCGCCCAGCACCGACTGCTCGGCCTCGACGGAATGGGGTGGCACCTTGAGCGCAGCGGTTTCTTGATCGCGCTCGGTCACTTCGCTCATATGGGGTCCGTGAAGTGAAGGCAAGCCCCGAAGGGGCGATACGAGAATTCTTCCGCGCCCACGCCGCCAATGAGCGGCCAGAGGCGTGCGGAGGTAGGAGCATGGTAATGCCACCAGCCGATTCAGGCCAGCCGCGCAGGTCGATGGACAAGGCCAGGCCAGAGCCCGAAAAGAAAGGGGCACGCTTGCGCGTGCCCCTTTCAACCACCGGTGGCGGACCGCTTATTCGGCGGTGACGACCACGCGGACGACGGCCGACACGTCCGAATGCAGCTGGAGGTCGATATCGTATTCGCCGGTGGAGCGAATCGGGCCTTCCGGCATCCGCACTTCGCTCTTGGCGACGTCGATGCCGGCCTGAGCGATGGCGTCAGCCAGATCGCGCGGACCGATGGAACCGAACAGCTTGCCTTCATCGCCGGCCTTGGCCGTCAGCGAAAGCTCGATGTCGGCCAGCTGAGCGGCGCGGCTTTCGGCTTCAGCCTTGCGGATCGCGGCTTCGCTTTCCAGCTCAGCGCGACGAGCCTCGAAGGCATCGATGTTTTCCTGGCTCGCCGGTACGGCCAGGCCGTAGGGAATCAGGTAATTACGGCCGTAGCCGGCCTTGACGGTGACTTTGTCACCCAGGGCGCCCAGCTTGCCGAGCTTGTCGAGCAGAATGACTTCCATCTCGTTGACCTCTTAACGTTGACTACCGGCGAGACGCCCGCGGAAGTTCGCGAAGCTGTCGATCAGCGCCAGTAGCAGCACTATCACTATTGCGGGCCAGGTGGTCAGCAGCAGGGCATAGAAGCCCACCAGCCAAAGCCCATTCATCCCCTTGATACCCAGCAGCCCATGCACCAGCGCGATGCCGGACACCAGCAGCGGCACCCAAGCGACCAGCAGCGCCGCGGGGGCGCCGAGCAGGCCACCGACCAGGGCGATCGCAATCACCACGCCGAGCTCGGCCGGACGCAGACGCAGCTGGTGAAACTCGCTGCGAAAGCCACCCGGATTGTAGAGCCCGGCCTGCCAACTGCGCGCCAGCGCCAGACAGGCGACCGAAGCGAGCAGCATCATCAGCCCGGTGACTACACCGATCAGCAAGCTGGCGAGCTGATCGATCGAAATGCCCTGCTGCGCGTAGCTGGTCAGCAGGGCATCGATCTCCCCGGAACTCTGACGCAGCTGCTCGATCAGCAGCCCCGCGTCGGGCGGTACGAAGATGCCGCTCTGGCCCAGCACCGCGGAGACCAGGCTGCCTGCGATCAGCGTCTCGCTCCAGCGCGTCCGGGCTCGCAGCACGCCGGCCATGAGCGCGACCAGCACGATGCAGCTCACCGGCAGCACGTCGCCCTGCGTCCACCAGAACAGGCTGGGAATCAGGGCGGCGATCAGCACCGGCGCTGCTTGCGTCGTGCCCTTGCGCAGCACGCAAAGCGCGACGACTGCGGCGCCCAGCCAGAAGAACCAAGGTACCAGGGTGGCGGCCAGCGCCACCCCGATCGCCTGGTAACGGCCCTGCATCACCCATTTGGCGAACGCTAGCAGCATGGGTACCCGCTTACTGGTGGCTGTCGGTGTACGGCAGCAGCGCCAGGTAGCGCGCGCGCTTGATCGCAGTGGCCAGCTGACGCTGGTAGCGAGCGCGGGTACCGGTGATGCGGCTGGGTACGATCTTGCCGGTTTCGGTGACGTAGGACTTCAGGGTATCGATGTCCTTGTAATCGATCTGCTTCACGCCTTCGGCGGTGAAACGGCAGAACTTACGGCGACGGAAAAAGCGTGCCATGGGTCAATCCTCCGGACGAATCTTACTCAGCGGTTGCTCTTTCAGCGTGGTAGCTTTCGCTGTCACGCTCGCCATCGTTACGCTCACCATCGCCGCGCTCGTCACGATCACGACGGCGACCGCGCTCTTCACCGGCCCTCATCATCGGAGAGGCTTCGGTGACCGCTTCATTGGTGCGTACGACCATGTTGCGGATGATCGCGTCGTTGAAGCGGAAGATGTTCTCGAGCTCGGCCAGCGCTTCGGCGCCGCACTCGACGTTCATCAGCACGTAGTGCGCCTTGTGGATCTTGTTGATCGGGTAGGCCAGGTGGCGGCGACCCCAATCTTCGAGACGATGAACGGTGCCGCCGCTCTCGGTGACGATGCCGGTGTAACGCTCGACCATCGCCGGAACCTGCTCGCTCTGGTCCGGATGAACCATGAAGACGATTTCGTAATGACGCATGATGTCTCCTTTCGGTTTGACAGCTTCGACGCGTTCCAACGCAATGGCGTGGAGCCGGAAGAAGCAAGGAGGGAGATGAATGTCGCGACGGCGAACCGTCGGAACACGATTGCGGACCACCGCTGTAGCGGCGGCCGCGAATATGACGAAAAGCCGCGATATTCTAATGATCCTGACACAGGACTACAAGCATAGCGCTCAACCGCGCTGCCGCACCGCTTCGAAAAGCCCGATGCCGGCCGCCACGGAGACGTTGAGACTCGACACCCTGCCCGCCATCGGCAGCTTGACCAGCGCATCGCAGCGCTCGCGCGTCAGCCGCCGGAGCCCCTTGCCCTCCGCACCCATCACCAGCGCGCACGGTCCGCGCAGATCGACCTCGAACAGGCTTTGGGTCGCCTCCCCGGCGGTCCCATAGACCCACACGCCATGGCTGCGCAATGCCTCCAGCGTACGGGCAAGGTTGGTGACCTGATAGACCGGCACCGCTTCCGCCGCACCGGAGGCGACTTTGCGCACAGTGGCGTTGAGCGGTGCGGCGCGATCCTTGGCAACGATCACGCCGTGGGCACCGGCCGCATCGACACTGCGCAAGCAAGCCCCGAGGTTATGGGGGTCGGTGACGCCATCCAATACCAGCAGCAGCGCAGGCCGAGCCTCACGCCAGTCGTCGAGGCGCCAGAGCAGGCTCTGCTCCGCCTCGGCGACCAGCGGCGGACAGAATGCCACCACTCCTTGATGATTGCCGCCTTTCGCGACGGCATCGAGCGCCTCGCGCGATGAGCGCTGGATGTCGATGCCCCGCTCGGAAGCGATGGCACAGAGCTCGGCGAGACGCTCACCCGCATCGCCCTCCTGAATCCACAGCTGCCTCGGCGGCTCGACCCGACCGTTCTCGACGGACAGCAAGGCCTCAACGCTGTGTACCCCATAGACCGCCTCACACCCCTTGGGCGGCACCGGCGAGGCGCCCATCGTACGCGCGGGGCGCCTCGTCGCGACACCGTCCGTACCAGGAGTACGGCGGGAGAGATTCTGATGACGACGCGCCATCAATCACGCCCTTGCGGCTTCTTGCCGCTGCGTCTCGGCCTGGAGGTTTTACCCGCAGAGGAGGAACGCTCGCTCTCATCGGCCGCGTTTTTGGTAGCACGCTTCTTCGACCCGGCCGCAGCAGCGCTCTCGGTCTTGGCCGCCTCAGTCGTCTTGGCAGTGCGCTTCTTCGACCTAGCAGGAGCAGCGCTCTCGGTCTTGGCCACTTCAGTAGTCTTGGCAGTGCGCTTCTTCGACCT
>NZ_KK211232.1:54608-203340 GCF_000621205.1 Halotalea alkalilenta DSM 17697
GCAGTGCGCTTCTTCGACCTGGCAGGAGCAGCGCTCTCGGTCTTGGCCGCTTCAGTCGTCTTGGCAGTCCGCGTCTTCGTCCGGGCTGGAGCTGCGCTCTCGGCCTTGGGCGCTTCCGCCTTGGCAGTGCGCTTCTTCGTCCGGGCGGGAGCGGCACTCTCGGTCTTGGCCGCTTCAGCCTTGGCAGTGCGCTTCTTCGGCCTGGCGGGAGCGGCACTCTCTGCGGATTTGGTCGCCGCGGCCTTGGTCGCCTCAGCCTTGGCCATGTGCGACCGCTGCGCGGCCTTGGCTTCGCTCTGTCCTTCGGACGACTGTCCACTGCGCTTGCGTCGCCGCGGCGTGCCCTGCTCGGTGACGGCGTCGCCGCGCGGGGCCTCGATCGCGGCGGGCTGCTCGTCATGCTGGCGCTTGCGACGCATCCGCTCACGCCGCCCCATCCGCCCTTTGCGTTTACGCTTGCCGCCCACCTCCTCGGCCGGAGCCGGCGGATTCTCGACTCGCGTCTGCCGCGCGCGGGTCGGCGCCGGAGCGACCTTCTCGGCGATCAAAAAGTCGATCTTGCGACTGTCGAGGTCGACCCGGGCGACCTGCACGGTCACGCTGTCACCCAGCCGATAGGTGGTGCCGCTGCGATCGCCGCGCAGCTGGTGGCGCTCGGGCTGGAACTGGTAGTAGTCCGAGGGCAACGCGCTGATGTGCACCAACCCTTCGATGAAATAGTCGTCCAGGCGTACGAAGATGCCGAACTGAGTCACCGAGGCGATCTTGCCACCGAGCACCTCGCCGACCTTGTCAGCCATGAACTCGCACTTCAGCCAGTCCTCGACGTCACGGGTCGCCTCATCGGCGCGGCGCTCGGTCATCGAACAGTGCTCGCCGAGCTCGACCATCTGTACGTCGGTGTAGGGGCACCAGCGCTGCGCCGGCTCGACCGGCGTATCTTCGACCCGCTCGACGTTGCCGCTCTTCTGCCCGCTGCGAATCACCGAGCGGATGGCGCGGTGCACGATCAGATCGGGGTAGCGACGGATCGGCGAGGTGAAGTGGGCATAGGCGGCATAGGCGAGGCCGAAGTGGCCTTCGTTGTGCGGCGAATAGACCGCCTGCATCATGCTGCGCAGCATCACCGTCTGGATGATGTCCGCATCGGGGCGCTGGCTGATCGCTTCACGCAGCACCTGGTAGTCGCTCGGGTTCGGCTCGTCGCCGCCGCCCAGGCTCAAACCGAGCTCGGCGAGGAACACGCGCAGATTGGCCAGCCGCTCCGCGGAGGGGCGCTGGTGGACGCGGTACAGCGCCGGCAGCTTGTGCTTGTCGAGGAAGCGCGCGGTGGCGACGTTGGCCGCCAGCATGCACTCCTCGATGATCTTGTGGGCGACGTTGCGCGAGCGCGGAACGATCTTCTCGATCTTGCGCTCGTCGTTGAAGATGATCTGGGTTTCGGTGGTCTCGAAGTCGATCGCACCCCGCTCGGTGCGCGCCGTGCGAAGCACCTGGTAGAGCCCGTGGAGATCCTCGACCGCCGGCAGCACCGCGGCGTATTCGCGGCGCAGGCGACGCCCCTCCTCGCTTTCGGGCGCCTCGAGCATCGCGCCGACCTTAGTGTAGGTCAGCCGGGCGTGGGAGCGCATCAGCCCCTCGTAGAACTTGTAGCGGCTGATCTCGCCTTTCTTCGAGATGTTCATCTCGCAGACCATGCAGAGGCGATCGACGTCGGGGTTGATCGAACAGAGGCCGTTGGAGAGCAGCTCCGGAAGCATCGGCAGCACCTGCCCCGGGAAATAGACCGAATTACCCCGGCTGCGCGCTTCGACGTCGAGCGGCGTATCGACGCCGACGTAATAGGAGACGTCGGCGATTGCGACGATCAGCTTCCAGCTGCCCGACTTGGTGCGATAGGCATGCACCGCGTCGTCGAAGTCCTTCGCATCCTCGCCATCGATGGTGACCAGCGGCAGGTCGCGCAGGTCGACACGTCCATGCTTGTCCTGCTCCAGCACTTCAGCGGAGATGCCTCGAATCTGCGCTTCGACCTCGTCGGGGAAATCCGAGGGCAGGTCGTGTTCGCGGATCGCGATCTCGATCTCCATCCCCGGGTCCATCCGCTCACCGAGGACTTCGATCACTTCACCCTGGGGCCGTGCCCGAAGCGCGGGCTGCTGGGTGATGCGAACCGCCACTACCTGGCCGTCCCGAGCACCGTTGGTGGCGGTCGGCGGTACCAGCACCTCATGAGCGATGCGGGAGTTTTCCGGTATCAGCGCCGCGAATCCCGTCTCGCTCGAGTGTTCGCGGAAAATACCGATCAGCGTCTGGGTGTTGGCGGCGGTGACCTCGACGATGGTCGCCTCGGGGCGGCCGCGGCGATCACGACCGCTGACCCGCGCCACCACGAGGTCACCGTCGAAGACGCGGCGCATCTGCCGCGGCGGCAGGATGAGGTCGGGTTTTTCTCCATCCTTGCGCGAGAGGAAGCCGATACCGTCGCGATGACCGATCACCCGCCCCTCGATCAGCTCAGAGGGATCGATGGTCTGGTAGGCGCCATCGCGGGTCTTGAGGATCTGCCCGTCGCGTTCCATGGCGATCATCCGCCGCCGCACCGCTTCTCGCTGTTCCTCGTCCTCGAGGCCCAAAAGCCGGCTCATGTTCTCGTGAGTCAAAGGCTTGCCATGGGCAGCGAGACGCTCGAGCAGAAATTCACGGCTGGGAATGGGCTTATCGTAATTATTGGCTTCGCGCTCGGCGTTGGGGTCTTCGCTCAACGTCCACTGCTTCATGAATACGTCCCTGACTGATTGGATACCGACCGGCTGGATGCGGCGAAAGAATGAGGGCGCGGCATGGGGGACTTCGCTGTGACAAAGACGAACGCGCGCTCGGAAGATGTGAGGGTAACGGAGGTATTGCCGTGGAACCCGATCACGGATTCATATGGAGTGGTTGACATGCGACGAGTATAGCCGCCACTTAGGTACGAACCCAAGCGACGTTTCCGTCTCGCGGTGCTTTTCATCCCGCCCCTCTTGCAACGAAGAAAAAAAAAGGTATTATCTGCGGCCACTTGCCCGAGGCATCCCAAGCATATGGGGTCAGCCGAACTGCAGGCCCAGGTGGCGGAATTGGTAGACGCGCTAGCTTCAGGTGCTAGTGTCCTTACGGACGTGAAGGTTCAAGTCCTTTCCTGGGCACCACTGTTCTTTTCGGCCAGCTTGATATAGGCAAGGGCAAGACTGCAAGGCCCGGATGGCGGAATTGGTAGACGCGCTAGCTTCAGGTGCTAGTGTCCTTATGGACGTGAAGGTTCAAGTCCTTTTCCGGGCACCATATTGTTGGATCCACTTGTCAGACCCACCATGTCGGACCCCGCGGAAGAGCGGTGGTTCGGACAAGCCCAGGTGGCGGAATTGGTAGACGCGCTAGCTTCAGGTGCTAGTGTCCTTACGGACGTGAAGGTTCAAGTCCTTTCCTGGGCACCAAGATCATTCGAGAACCGGCCCCTGGCCGGTTCTTTCGTTTCCGCACGCCCCAATGCCATCCCACGCCGCCATCCCATCCAGCTCCCCACGCCTACCGTTCGGCGCGCTTCGCGGTCATCGGGCGGGAGGTCTGGGCGGCTCCCGCCGCGGCAATGATGATCGAAAGAACCGCCAGCCACTGCAGCGGTGTGAGCCGCTCGCTCAGGAAGATCAACCCCGACATGGCGGCAACTGCAGGCTCGAGGCTCATCAGCATGCTGAAGGTGCGCGACGGCATCCGTCGCAGGGCGACCATCTCGAGCGAATAGGGCAAGGCCGTGGAAAGCACGGCCACCGCCAACGCGACCGGCAGAAAGGCCGGCACGAACAGTTCGCCGCCGAGCCGGGCGATGCCGATCGGCATCGCCATCAGCGCCGCTACTACGGTACCCAGCGCCACGGTACGGCTGCCATGGTCGGTGCCCGCCTTGCGCCCATAGATGATGTAGAGCGCCCAACAGCCTCCGGCCGCAAGCGCGAATGCAGCGCCCAGCGGGTCGATCGGCGCCTGGGTCGCGCCTACCGGCAGCAGCAGCCAAAGCCCCAGCGCGACAAGGGCCACCCAAACGACGTCGAGCACCCGGCGCGAGGAGCACAGCGCTACGGCAAGCGGGCCGGTGAACTCCAGCGCTACCGCGATACCCAGCGGCACACGCTCGAGCGCTTGGTAGAACAGCATGTTCATCCCACCGAGCGCGAGACCATAGACCAGCAGCGAACGGCAGGAGTGCAGTCCAGGCCATCCACCCCGCCAAGGACGCATGATCGCGCAGAGCAGTAGCGCGGCGAGTCCCAGGCGAAGGGCTGAGACGCCCACCGCTCCAAGCGCGGGGAACAGGGTCTTGGCAAGCGCCGCCCCGGTCTGGATCGAGACCATCGCCACCAGCAGCAGCACGACGGGAAACCAGATGGAGCGAGAGGCGGTCAGGAGCGGCATGAGCAGTCAGCGGTCAGGCGCCGTAGCGACGGCAAGTGAATAAGGGGGCGCAAGGCTATCACGGCTGCCCAATGAGCGCGCCATGCTGGTGCACCCTTTCGCCTAGCCTCAGCCCCTTCGCTCGCTCAGTAGCGCGAAGGCCTGCGGGCATAGCGTTCGAGCTGCCAGCCGCTGGTATCGATCTGAGATTCCAACTGCGACTGGCCGTTCGCCGGCAGCCCAGGGAAGAAATCGAGTCCGGTACGGGCTTCGATCTCATCGATGCTGACCAGGTAGCGGTCGAGCGGTTCGTCGCCGCGCACGCGCTGGGGCATGATGAAGGCCAGCGCCCGGGGCCTCTGCCCCGCTGCTCCAGGCGCGACGACGATCTTGTAGAAAGCCTCGGGGATCGAGACGCAGGTCGGAAGCTCCAGCTCGATCAAACGCGCCAGCGAACGTTGGCATGAGGGGAGCCATTCGAAGCTCTCGCCGTAGATCGGTCCGCTGACCACCCAGAGCGTGCCGAAGCGAGGCAGCATGTCGTCCATCACCGCGGCCTCGAGGCGCTGCCATAGCTTGCGGTTGAGATCAGGGCGCTGCGGGGCGATGTTGGTCATCAGGAAGGTCTGCCGCTGGGCTTCTCGCCCATAGACGCTGGCGATCGCGTAGTTCGGCGCCATATGGCCGCGATCGTAACCGCTGCCGGTGTAGGCATCCGACGACAGCGGCAGCCCCGACCGCCAGTCGCGCTCGAATCCGTCGGGGCGTGGCAGGCGATAGGCGGGATGATCGGCATCGAGCCGGTAGAGCACCCAGAGCGGAGTCATCCGCAGGTCAGACCAGCCGACCAGGAAGCCCTCGTTGCGCAGGATACGATGGAAAGTGCGCCAGTCCAACGAGCGCTGCACCGCGGGCGGTCCTTCCCAGCTCATCCGCTCGCGATGTTCCTGCTCGCTGTAGTACCAGAGCCCGCCGATCACCACGGCGAACACCAGCCCCAAGAGCCCACCGCGCGCCAGCTTGCGAATCCAGCCGAACGGCCAGGGCAGCGACGCCGAACGCGCCTTGCGACGTCGCGCCATCAGCCTTCACCCCGGCCGGACTTCATCCTCGGGCAGCACGCGATGCACAACCCCTCGATCAACGACTCAAAAAAGAATCCAGCCTTCACGTCTTGCTCTTGTCATGCGTAGAACGGCCCAGGGCTACGCCCGGGTGGAAGAACACGGTGCCTAGAGGCCAACGGAGAACATCGTCTCCAGGTCATGACGGGAATGCACCTTGAGCGCTGACAGCGTCTCGGTGTCATGAATGCCCTCGATCTCATTGAGCCGCACGGTCACCAGCTGCGACAGGGCTTCGAAGTCGGCGACCCGGGCGACCGCGACGAGATCGACGCGCCCGCAGGTCGAGTAGACCTCGCTGATGCCCGGCACCTCGGCGAGACGCTCGGCAAGCGGCTGGATCGCGCCTTTTTCGGCGTTGATCAGGATGATGGCATTGATCATAGCGACTCTCACTGAGGTGACTGATCTGACACGACCGCGGCAGTATACCTGGATGCACCGTTACCTGCCCGCCTCGGCCGCGAGGAAAGAAGAAGGCCCGCGCGAGGCGGGCCCGGTGATGACGGGAAGCGGAGTCAGTGCAGCTCGGTGTCGCTGCTCGGCCACTGATAGCGCTGGACCAGCTCATCCCCTTCACGCGACTCGAGCCGCACCGGGAATCCCCACAATTGATGCAGATAGCGCAGTACCGAATGCACCGACCGCTCCATCGGACGACGGTCGCTACGCTGGTGGCGCAGGGTCAGCGAGCGGTCGCCATAGACGTCGGCCTCCCAGACCTGGATGTCAGGCTCGCGGTGGCCGAGCGCGTACTGGGACGAAAGCGCCTCGCGGAGCTGGCGATAGCCATCGTCGTCATGGATGGCGCCTATCTCGAGGGTCTCCTCGCGATCATCGTCGAGCAGCGCGAAGAGGCGCAGGTCACGCATCACCTTGGGTGAGAGGAACTGCTGGATGAACGACTCGTCTTTGAAGTTCTGCATCGCGAAATGCAGCGTCGGCAGCCACTCCGAGCCGGCGAGCTCGGGGAACCAGCGGCGGTCCTCGTCCGTCGGCGCCTCGCAGATCCGCTTGATGTCGGTGAACATCGCAAAACCGAGCGCATAGGGGTTGATGCCGTTGTAGTAGGGGCTATCGAAACCCGGCTGGGCCACCACCGAGGTATGCGACTGGAGGAACTCGAGCATGATCCCCTCGTCGATCAGCCTCTCGTCGTAGAGCTGGTGCATGATGGTGTAATGCCAGAAGGTCGCCCATCCCTCGTTCATCACCTGGGTCTGGCGCTGGGGATAGAAGTACTGCGCCATCTTGCGTACGATGCGCACCACTTCGCGCTGCCACGGTGCGAGCAGCGGCGCGTTCTTTTCCAGGAAGTAGAGCAGGTTCTCCTGCGGCTCCGCCGGATAGCGCCCGCGCCGATGCAGCCGCAGCGGATCGTTGCTGTCGTCCTCCTGCTCGCCCCCGGCCTGGAGCGGATGCGGAATGGTGCTCCATAGCATGTTGACCTGCGACTGCAAATAGGCCTCGCGCTCGGACTGGCGCTTCGCCTCCTCGGCGGCGGAGATCGGTGACGGACGCTTGTAGCGGTCGACGCCGTAGTTCTGCAGCGCATGGCAGGCGTCGAGCAGCTGCTCCACCGCATCGACCCCATGGCGCTCCTCGCATTCGGCGATGTAGCGCCGGGCGAACACCAGGTAGTCGACGATCGCCGACGCATCGGTCCAGGTACGAAACAGGTAGTTGCCCTTGAAGAACGAATTGTGCCCATAGCAGGCATGCGCGATGACCAGGATCTGCATCATCAGCGTGTTCTCTTCCATCAGATAGGCGATGCAGGGGTCCGAATTGATCACCAGCTCGTAGGCCAGCCCCATCTGCCCGCGGCGATAAGCCTGCTCGACCGACAGGAACTGCTTGCCGAACGACCAGTGGTGGTACCCGACCGGCATGCCGACGCTGGCATAGGCATCCATCATCTGTTCGGAGGTGATCACCTCGATCTGGTTGGGGTAGGTATCGAGCCGGTACTGCGCGGCTACCCGTGCGATCTCCCGCTCGAAACGCTCGAGATCGGAGAAGCTCCAGTCCGACCCTTTGCTCGGCTGGCGCTCATCGAGCCCTTCGCGCACATGGACTTCAGCCATCTTCTGCCTCCTCGAATCGAGAGCTTGGGCGCCGTTCAGGCAGCCTGGCGGCGCTTGAACAGTTCGCGGAAGACCGGATAGATATCGCTTGCCTCGACGATCTGCTGCATCGCGAACCGCTTGCCGTGCCGCTCGGCGACCCGGGTGTACTCCTCCCACAGCGCCTGGTGGGCATGGGGCGTGATCTCGACGTAGGCGAAGTAGCGCAAGAGCGGCATCAGCTTGTCGTCGAGCAGTCGCCGGCAGCTGACCGAGTCGTCGTCCCAGTTGTCGCCGTCCGAGGCCTGGGCGACGTAGAGATTCCAGTCACCCGGCGGATAGCGCTCCTCGATCACCTCGTGGAGCAGCCCGAGGGCGCTCGAGACGATGGTCCCGCCGGTCTCACGAGAGTAGAAGAACTCCTCCTCGTCCACCTCCTTGGCCGCGGTGTGGTGGCGAATGAACACCAGCTCGACCCGTTCGTAGTTCCGCTCGAGGAACAGGTAGAGCAGCAGGAAGAAACGCTTGGCGATGTCCTTGTGCGCCTGGGTCATCGAGCCGGAAACGTCCATGATGCAGAACATCACCGCCCGATTGGATGGCTGGGGCTGGTCGGCGAGCTGGTTGTAGCGCAGGTCGTAGGTATCGATGAACGGCACCGCCTCGAGCCGCTTCTCGAGCGCCTCGATTTCCCCCTTGAGCTCACGGATCCGTGACGGGTTGCGCAGCACCGGGTCCTTGCGCTCCTCCTCGTCGAGCGCCTCCTGGGCCTCGCGCAGCGCGCGACGGATCGGCGCACGCATCGCGATGCGCCGGGCATAGGCCTCGCGCATCGAACGCACTACGTTCATCCGCGCGGGCACTCCGTCTCGCCCGACCCCTGCGCGTACCGGGCGCACCTCGCGCATGTCGACCAGCTGCTTGCGCTCTAGATGCGGCAGCTCCAGCCCGTCGAAGACGAAATCGAGAAACTCCTCGCGCGAAAGAGAGAAGGCGAACTCGTCCATCCCTTCGCCCTGATTCGACGCCCGGCCATCGCCGCTGCCGTTTCCCCCACCGCCGCCGCTGGGCCGGCGCAGGCGGTCACCGGTGACGAACTCCTTGTTGCCGGGGCTGACGATGGTGCGATTGCCGCCCTGCCCATGACGGAACACCGGCTCGGAGATATCGCGGGCGGGTATGCTGACCTTCTCGCCGCGCTCCATGTCGGTGATCGAGCGCCGGTTGATCGACTCCTCCACCGCCCGCTTGATGTGACTGCGATAGCGACGCAGGAACCGCTGCCGGTTGACTGCGCTCTTGTTGCGGGCATTAGCCCGCCGATCGATGAAGTAACTCATGCACATCCACCTCCCTTGCAGAGACCAGCGCGCCTTCGTTGACCTCGAGGCGCGGCGGCGAAGGGTGCCGGAGGGGCCGCCGGTCCCGCCATAGCTCGGGACCGGCGGCACGCAGGCCGGGGCCACCCCCGCGTCGGCGCCGCCGCTACTGCGACTTGCGCACTCGCAGGTACCATTCCGAAAGCAGGCGTACCTGCTTCTCGGTGTAGCCTCGCTCGACCATTCGCGCGACGAAGTCCTCATGCTTCTTGCGATCGGAGTTGGAAGCCTTGGCATTGAAGGAGATCACCGGGAGCAGCTCCTCGGTGTTGGCGAACATCTTGTGCTCGATCACCCCTTTGAGTTTCTCATACGACTGCCAGCTCGGATTGCGGCCGTTGTTCTGCGCCCGGGCACGAAGCACGAAATTGACCACTTCATGGCGGAAGTCCTTGGGATTCGAGATGCCTGCCGGCTTCTCGATCTTCTCGAGCTCCTCGTTGAGCGATTGCCGGTTGAACAGCTCGCCGGTCTCGGGCTCGCGAAACTCCTGATCCTGGATCCAGAAGTCGGCGTAGGTGACATAGCGGTCGAAGATGTTCTGCCCATACTCGCTGTAGGACTCGAGGTAGGCGGTCTGGATCTCCTTGCCGATGAAATCGACGTAGCGCGGCGCCAGGTACTCCTTGATGAAGCGCAGGTAGCGCTCGTGGGTCTCCTTGGGCAGCTGCTCCTGCTCGATGCGCTGCTCGAGCACGTAGAGCAGGTGCACCGGGTTGGCCGCCACTTCATGTGTGTCGAAGTTGAACACCCTGGAGAGGATCTTGAAGGCGAAGCGGGTCGAGAGCCCCTCCATCCCCTCATCGACCCCGGCGGCGTCGCGATACTCCTGTATCGACTTGGCGCGAGGATCGGTATCCTTCAGGTTCTCCCCGTCGTAGACCCGCATCTTCGAGTAGACGTTGGAGTTCTCCGGCTCCTTGAGCCGCGAGAGCACCGAGAACTGCGCCAGCATGCGCAGCGTGTCCGGCGCGCAAGGCGCCTTGGAGAGCGAGGAGTGCTCGAGCAGCTTCTCGTAGATCTTCATCTCCTCAGTGACACGCAGCGTATAGGGCACCTTGACGATGTAGACGCGGTCGAGAAACGCCTCGTTGTTGCGATTGTTGCGGAACTGCTGCCATTCCGACTCGTTGGAGTGCGCCAGCACCACCCCGTCGAACGGGATCGCCCCCATGCCTTCGGTCGGGTTGTAGTTACCCTCCTGAGTCGCGGTCAGCAGCGGATGGAGCACCTTGATCGGTGCCTTGAACATCTCGACGAACTCGAGCAGCCCCTGGTTGGCGCGGCACAGCCCGCCTGAGTAGCTGTAAGCATCGGGGTCGTCCTGGGAGAACATCTCGAGCTTCCTGATGTCGATCTTGCCGACCAGCGCCGAGATGTCCTGGTTGTTGTCATCGCCCGGCTCGGTCTTGGCGATCGCCACCTGGTTGAGCCGCGAGGGCATCAGCTTGACCACCCTGAAGCGGGTCAGGTCGCCGCCGTACTCCTTGAGCCGTTTGGCGGCCCAGGGCGACATCAGCGAGCGCAGGTAGCGCTTCGGAATGCCGTACTCCTTCTGCAGCAGCTCGGCATCCTCCGGGCCGAACAAACCGAGCGGGGATTCGTAGACGGGGGAATCCTTGATCGCATAGAAGGGCACTTTTTCCATCAGCGCCTTGAGACGCTCGGCGAGCGACGACTTGCCACCGCCGACGGGACCGAGCAGATAGAGGATCTGTTTGCGCTCCTCGAGCCCCTGAGCGGCGTGGCGGAAGTAGGAAACGATCTGTTCGATCGCCTCTTCCATACCGTAGAACTCTTCGAAGGCCGGATAACGGCGAATCAACTTGTTCGAGAAAATGCGCGAGAGGCGCGAATCCCTGGACGTATCGATCACCTCCGGCTCCCCGATCGACATCAGCATCCGTTCGGCCGCGCTGGCGTAGGCCCCGGGCTCCTGCCGGCAAAGCTCCAGGTACTCCTGAAGGCTCATCTCTTCCTGCTGAGCCCGCTGATAGCGATTCTGCACATGATCGAAGATGCTCATCGAAGCCTCCCGGGCTTACCGTCCCTTCCCAAAGGCGGCGAACCGCCCGGACGGTGATTACAGTGGTTTACCGCACAAGCCACACTCCTACCTACGTTTCATCGATGCCTCCCGGCAGAAACGATCGGGAGTCTAGGGGGCGATCCCTCCGCCCCAAGGAGCACGACCTTGGCCGTACTCACATAATCACTACAGCACAATGACGGCGAATGCCAAGGGCAGAAACGTCGGTCTCGACAAGCGCCTATCTAACCAGGTGCAAAAAGAGTGCCCAATGCACTGCGACGGGAAGCACTTTTCTTCCCTTTGCGCCATCGTCGTGCGTCAACCGGCGCTTTGCATCCCGACCCCGGCCAATCCCACGCGAACGTCCTCGAGCAGCGCATCTATCGCTTCCCTGCTGGTATCCCAAGCGCATACGAAGCGTGCCCCGCCGTCACCGATGAAGGTATAGAACGTCCAGCCTCGGTCCTTCAGGTAGCGCTGCGCTTTCGCTGGCAGATCAACGAATACCGCGTTGGCTTGAACTGGAAACATCGGCGCGAGGCCAAGTCGCTCCAGACCGGTTCCGAGATGGCGTGCCATAGCATTAGCATGCACCGCATTGGTGCGCCAAGCACCCGTTTCGATCAGTCCGAGCCAAGGTGCAGCGATGAAGCGCATCTTGGACGCCAGCTGCCCCGCCTGCTTGCAGCGGTATTCGAAGCCCCGGGCCAGCTCATGATCGAAGAAGATCACCGCTTCACCGACCGCAGTACCGTTCTTGGTACCCGAAAAGCACAGCACATCGACCCCGGCTTCCCAGCTCAGCGCCCGAGGCGGCAGATCGAGCGCGGCGCAGGCGTTGGCGAAACGCGCACCATCCATGTGCACCTTGAGTCCGTGCCGGTCCGCCATCTCACGCAGCGCTGCGAGCTCATCGGGGCGGTAGAGAGTGCCCACCTCGGTGGACTGGGTAATCGACAGCGCTCGCGGCTGTGGATAATGGATGTCCCGGCGACGCACCACCATGCGTTCGACGTCCAAAGGCGCCACCTTACCTTCGTCACCGGGCACGCTGAGCAGCTTGGCGCCATTGGAGAAGAACTCCGGCCCGCCACACTCATCGGTTTCGATGTGGGCGAGCTGATGGCAGATGACCGACTGGTAAGGCTGGCAGAGCGTCGCCAAGGCCAGCGAATTCGCCGCAGTGCCATTGAACACGAAGAAGACTTCGCAATCGGTCTCGAACAGCTCACGGAAGCGGTCCGAAGCGCGCGCGGTCCACCCGTCGTTACCATAGGCGGGCACATCGCCTCGATTGGCTGCGAGCAGGTATTCGAGCGCCTGGGGGCATATCCCCGATGTGTTGTCGCTGGCGAGAAAGCGAGGCGAGGCAGCCTGATCCGGCAATTCGTGCAGTGTCCGCCGACAGCCGGTTGGATCCTTCGTCATGACGGTTCGACCTCTCGACTATCCGTAAATTCCCCGCCCTGACGCCATCGCCGCCGATCGCGCCACGGCGTTTCGATGCAGGCGGCCAAGGCCACCATAGACCCAAGTTACGCCTGTCATGATTCGAATGACATCCCCCCGCAGCGCCTGAAACCCACCGACACAGGTCACCTTGATGCATGCCGTCGAGCAAGATGGGCCAAGCGCAGCCACTGCGGCATGGCGGAGGATGACGTAGCACGAGCGCGGGCAGGGCCGGCGCCTGGTTCTTCGCCACCGGATGGAATCGGTCCCTCGAGATCCACCTCGACATACGCGGATACTGGCGTGTCTTCGCCGATGGTCGAATTCCGCCGCTTCGAAGCGCTGGACTAGAGTGTCAGCCAACCTCGGGATTGGAACGCCCGCGATCTGAAATCGTTACCAGGAAGGCCTTCGCCATGGATAGAGCCAGAGGCGCGCTCGCGCAGCGCAGCAAGCGCATCACCATCCACGAAGTCGCCGAGGACGCAGGAGTTTCCAAGACCAGCGTCTCGCGCTATCTCGGCGAGGAACGCAAGCTGCTCTCCGAGACGCTGCAGACACGCATCGAAGCCTCCATCGCGCGCCTCGGCTTCCGACCCGATCGCATCGCCAGCAGCCTGCGCGGCAGGCGTACCCGGCTGATCGGCATGGTCGTGGCCGACATCACCAACCCTTACACGGTGATGATGATGCACGGCGTCGAAACCGCCTGCCGCCGACTCGGCTATACGCTGGTGGTATGCAATACCGACCGGGACACCGAGCTCGAACGCAAGCATCTGGAAGTGCTGCGCGCCTACAGCGTCGAAGGGCTGGTGATCAATACCCTCGGCCAGGAGCGCGAGACCCTGCAGCAGTTGGTCGAAGAAGGCCTGCCGATCGTGCTGGTCGACCGCCAGGTGGAAGGCATCGATGTGCTCACGGTCGGCCTGGACAATCGCCAAGCGATCCGGCTCGGCCTCGACCACTTGGCCGAGTGCGGTTTCGAGGAGGTGCTCTACGTTACCGAACCCCTGGCGGGAATCAGTTCACGCCGCGAGCGGGTCGAAGCCTTCGAAACGCAGATCCAGGCACGCTCGGGCCAGCTCACCGGCGCGCTGCTGACGCTGGATGGGGATCATCAGGATCAGGCGCTGATCTCGAGACTCGAGCGGCTGCTGCGCGAGTCGACGGCGCCGGCGGTGTTCTGCGCCAACGCCCCGGTGACGCTACGGGTCTGCCAGGCGCTCGATCGTCTCGGCGCATTGAAAGACATCGGGCTGATCGCGATCGACGAGCAGGACTGGTCTGCGCTGGTCGCAGGCGGGATCACCACGCTCGCCCAGCCCACCGACGCGATCGGTGAAGCGGCGATGACAGCCCTGGTCCAAGGCGGACACGATGGTGGTGGCGAGCCATCCCATCGCGTGTTTCCAGCCACGCTCAAGCCTCGCGGTTCGACCACCGCCCGCGCCAAACCGATGCACTCCAACGCTTGATCCATGCGGCTGGCGGGCGCCGGAAGCGCCCGCCAGCCCCCTAAATGACCGACCAGGATAGATATCGATGAGTACACCCGTCTTCGTCTGCACTTCTTCTTTCGGCGCCCGCTACGTGCGCCAGCATGGGCAGGCCCATGCGGCCCGACTGATGCGCGACGCCGGCGCAAGTGGCGTGGAGATCCGCCAGGAGCTGATCGATCTGCGCGACCAGCCCTTGTCCCGACTCGGTGCCGATATCGCCGAACTGGGGCTGGATTGCCACTACTCGAGCACCGATCTGCTCTGGCTCGGCGAGCATCTCAACGATCGCATCGAAGAGTCGATCGAGGTCGCGCAGACGCTGGGCGCCAAGCTGTTGAAGGTGGCGATAGGCAATCTGCCGGAGCGCGAGGAGATACGCGACGAGACGCTGGCCAGGCTCGGCCGGATGCTCGAAGGCCGCTCGCTCGAGCTTGCGCTCGAAAACGACCAGACCCCGCGCGGTGGTACGCCTGAGGCGCTGCTCGGGGCGCTCGACGCATTCGATCGCGCAGGCATTCATGACGTCGGCATCACCTTCGATATCGGCAACTGGCGCTGGCTCGGCATCAATGCCAACGATGCGGCGCAGATGCTCGGCGAGCGCGTGATCTATGTGCACTGCAAGGGCGTGGTCCAGCGCCAGCAGACGCTTCATGCTGCGCCCCCAAGCGCACTGGAACTCTCCGAATGGTCGGCCTACTGGCATCAATTCCCGGCGCGCGTGGCGCGCAGCATCGAGTTTCCGCTGGTCAGCAGCGATGACATCGATCATCCCGATGAGACCCTGGTCGCCGCCGCGCGCCCGTGGATCGAGCGCCTCGCGCACTTCTGAAACGAAGCCGATCCACGGCGGAGGGACGAGCGCCAGCGCCTCTCCCTCGCCTTCCCGGGTCACCTTGAACTGGCACAGGAACCGTTACCATGACTCCATCGCATCGCCACTCCCCCAGCGCAGCCGAGGGCGACTTCGACTACGATGTCGCCGGCTTCGGCGAAAGCATGGCGCTGTTCACCGCCCAGCAAATGGGCGATCTGGCCCAGGCGACGCAGTTCGAGAAAAGCGTCTCCGGCGCCGACAGCAACGTCGCCACGGGCCTGGCCCGACTCGGGTTCAAGGTGCTCTGGCACTCTCGCGTCGGCGCCGACAGCTTCGGGCGTTTCATCATCGACGCCCTGCAGCGGGAAGGCATCGATTGCTCACCGGTGAGCACCGACGACGGCGCCCCCACCGGTTTCCAGATCAAGTCTCGGCGCGAGGACGGTGGGGACCCCGAGGTCGAGTCGTTTCGTCGGGACACCGCGGCGAGTCGGATGTCGATCGACGATATCGACCACCGCCTGCTCCGCGCTCGTCACCTGCACTGTACCGGGATTCCTCCCGCGCTGGGCCCGCACGCCCGTGAGCTGAGCCGGGAAGCGATGCGCCGCATGCGCGCGGCGGGGCGGAGCATCTCCTTCGATACCAACCTGCGCCCGGGGCTCTGGCCCGATCGCGCGACCATGGTGGCAGAAGTCAATGCCCTCGCCTGCCTCGCCGACTGGGTGCTGCCCGGCATCGAGGAAGGGCAGCTCTTGACCGGCCACCACGCCCCCGACGCGATCGCCGACTTCTATCTCTCGCGCGGCGTGAAGCAGGTGGTCATCAAGCTCGGCGCCGATGGTGCCTTCTACAAGGATGCCGGCGGCGAGCGCTTCCACCAGCCACCGATTCCAGTCGCCCAGGTGGTCGACACCGTGGGCGCCGGGGACGGCTTTGCCGTCGGCTTCATCAGCGCCCGCCTCGACGGGTTGGATGCCGCCGCCGCGGTGCTGCGCGGGGCGCTGATCGGTGCGCGCCAGGTGCAGGTACTCGGCGACAGCGCCGGCCTGCCGGATCGCACAGCACTTGAGCGGCTGCTAGCCAGCCGTCCGGTAACCACCCCGGCCTGAATCGCCTCTAACCCACTCGGTGTCGCCCGGATGGCGATGCCGGCACTCAGCGACCATAGCGGTCGCCCCAGCAGGACCGGCGACGGCGCCCGAAGATACCGCATAGCAGCGTAGCGAGCGCCTTCTCGACTCTCATCCGCGTGATGGCACGGAGACTATTTCCATGGCCACGATGTCCACTACCAGCCACGGTGCCCAACAGGCCCAGGCAAAGATAGACAACAAGGATCTCAGACGCGCCGCCTGGGCCTGCTCCCTCGGCAGCGCCCTGGAGTACTACGACTTCGCCCTCTACAGCCTCGCCTCGGCGCTGATCTTCGGGCCGCTGTTCTTCCCCGAGCAGACCGTGGCGATGCAGCTGATCCTGAGCTTCGGTACCTACTTTCTCGGCTTCGCCGTACGTCCGATCGGCGGCATCGTATTCGGTGCCCTGGGTGATCGGCTCGGGCGCAAGTTCGTGCTGACCACCACGGTCATGCTGATGGGGGTCTCGAGCACCCTGATCGGCCTGCTGCCGACCTTCCATTCGGCCGGCTACCTGGCGCCCGCGCTGCTGGTGCTGCTGCGTATCTGCCAGGGGCTCGGCGCCGGCGCCGAGCAGGCGGGCGCCGCGGTGCTGATGACCGAGTATGCGCCGAAGGGCAAACGGGGCTTCTATGCCGCGCTGCCGTTCACAGGCGTGCAGGCCGGCACGGTACTTGCCGCCGGGGTCTATTTCCTGATGCTCTACGGCGTCGAGGACATTGCCGCGAGCTGGCTCTGGCGCGTGCCGTTCCTCTGCAGCGCGGTGATCGTCGGCGTCGCGCTCTACATGCGACTGCATATGAAGGAGTCACCGACCTTCACCAAGCTCGCCGCCCGCGAACAGGTCGCCGAGAATCCCCTGCGCCAAGTGATTCGCCACTCCAAGCGCAACGTGCTGACCGGCATCGGCCTGCGCATGGCGGAAAACGGCGGCTCGTCGATCTACCAGGCGCTGGCGGTCAGCTACATCGCAGGCGTGGTCGGCGTGCAGGGGCCGATCGGTGCGCTCTCGCTGGTGAGCGCTGCCACCATCGGCGCATTCACCGTGCTGTTCGCCGGCATCGCCAGCGATCACTTCGGCCGGCGGGCGGTCTACCGCTTCTTCGCCATCTTCCAGCTGGTGATCGCCTTCCCGGTCTGGTGGGTGCTGAGCCAGGGCGAGATCTTCTCGACCATCGCCGCGATCACCGTCGCACTGGGCATCGGCACCTGGGGGATGTTCGGCACCCAAGGCTCACTGATGCCGGAGCTGTTCGGCGCCCGCTATCGCTACATGGGCGTGTCGATCTCACGCGAGATATCCTCAGTGCTCGCCGGCGGTATCGCACCACTGATCGGCGCCGCGCTGATCGCCGCCACCGCGGCCTGGATGGGCGGTGACCCGGCGATGCGCATCCATGCATGGATACCGATCGCCACCTACCTGTCGCTGCTCACCTTGATTACCGTGGTGGTCTCCTTCCGCATGCCGGAGACGCTCAATCGCGATCTCGACGCCCACGAGGACGCCAAGTGAGCCTGAACCCGGGCTTAGGTGGACCACCAGCAAACGTGGCATGCTGTGACGACCTCCCGGCCAAGACGCCGCAGCCACTCCAACGTCCAACTCCGCGAGGGCCTTCCGCCCTCGCGCTTCGACAAGGAAACGATCGATGAGCAAAACCGTGGTGGTATTCAATCGCCCTCTCGAAGAAGCGCTCAAGGCCAAGCTCGAGCAGCACTTCGAAGTCGCCGACTACTCCCATCTCAAGGATCCTAGCGAGGACCCCGGCTTTCTCGAAGTGCTAGGGCGCGCCGAGGGCGCGATCGGCTCGAGCCTCAAGTTCGGCCAGGAGCTGATCGACCGCGCGCCCAATCTCAAGGTGGTCTCGAGCATCTCGGTAGGCGTCGACAACTTCGATGTCGAAGCGCTGAGCCGACGCGGCATCCTGCTCTGCCATACGCCCGACGTACTGACCGAAACCACCGCCGACACCGGCTTCGCCCTGATCATGGCCACCGCCCGCCGCGTCGTCGAGCTGGCCGACTGGGTACGCGATGGCCAGTGGAAGGAGAGCCTCACCCCGGCGTACTTCGGCGTCGACGTCCAGGGTGCGACCCTTGGGGTGGTCGGCATGGGCCGGATCGGCGCGGCAATCGCCCGGCGCGGCAAGTTCGGCTTCAACATGCGGGTGCTCTACCACAACCGTTCGCGCAACCAGGAGTACGAGCGCGAGATCGGCGTCGAGTACCGTGAGCTAGATGCGCTGCTCGAACAGTCCGACTTCGTCTGCGTCACCGTGCCGTTCTCGAAGCAGACCGAAAAGATGTTCGGCAAGCGCGAGTTCGAGCTGATGGGACCGAAGACGATCTTCGTCAACATCGCCCGCGGCGGCGTGGTGGACGAACCAGCGCTGATCGAGGCACTGGAGCAGGGTACAATCCGCGCAGCCGGCCTCGACGTGTTCGTCAAGGAGCCAATCCCCGCGGACAACCCGCTGCCGCGAATGCGCAACGTCGTCGCCCTCCCCCATATCGGCTCGGCGACCGATGCGACTCGCTACGCGATGGCGGAACTGGCGGTCGACAACCTGGTTCGCGGCCTCGCCGGAGAGCGCCCGAAGGCCCCTTACAACTGGAAGGATCTGGATCGGGATTGAGCGTTGCCGCACTGGGACCAACCCGAGCTGCAAGTGTTGTAATATGACGAACACGAACGACGCAGGCGCGCCCGAACGCCTGCGTCGGCGCTCATTCCCCCGTTGCGAAGAAGCTTCCGGTTCATCCCCCCATCAACGGAGCATGTGTAATGTCCAAGCAGCAGATCGGCGTCATCGGCATGGCAGTCATGGGGCGCAACCTAGCGCTCAACATCGAAAGCCGTGGCTATAGCGTCTCGATCTTCAACCGCTCGCGCGAGAAGACCGATGAAGTGATGGCAGAGCATCCCGACAAACGCCTGGTGCCCAGCTACAGCATCGAGGAGTTCGTCGACTCGCTCGAAAAGCCGCGCCGCATCCTGCTGATGGTCCAGGCAGGTGAAGCTACCGACAAGACCATCGAAGCGTTGAAACCGCATCTCGACACGGGCGACATCCTGATCGACGGCGGCAACACGCTCTATACCGATACGATCCGCCGCAACAAGGAGCTTTCCGACGAAGGCTTCAACTTCATCGGCACCGGCGTCTCCGGCGGCGAGGAAGGCGCACTGAAGGGTCCGTCGATCATGCCCGGCGGACAGCGCGAAGCCTACGAGCTGGTCGCGCCGATTCTCGAGAAGATCGCCGCCCGCGCGCCGGACGGTGAACCCTGCGTGACCTACATCGGCCCAGACGGCGCCGGCCACTACGTGAAGATGGTGCACAACGGCATCGAGTACGGCGACATGCAGCTGATCGCCGAAGCCTACGCGCTGCTCAAGCACAGCCTGGGGCTCTCCAACGCGGAACTCGCCGAGATCTTCACCGAGTGGAACAAAGGCGAACTCGACAGCTACCTGATCGAGATCACCGCGCAGATCTTCACCAAGCGCGACGCCGACACCGACGCAGACGTACTCGATGTGATCCTCGACTCCGCCGGGCAGAAAGGCACCGGCAAGTGGACCAGCAAGAGCGCGCTGGACTTCGGCGTACCGCTGCCGCTGATCACCGAGTCGGTGTTCGCTCGTTTCATCTCCTCGCTGAAGGAAGAGCGGGTCAAGGCCTCCAAGCTGCTCAGCGGTCCCAAGCCGAAGCCTTTCACCGGCGACCGCGAAGCGTTCATCGAGAACGTGCGCCGGGCCCTGTACCTGAGCAAGATCACTTCCTACGCCCAGGGCTTCGCCCAGTTCAAATCGGCTTCCGAGAGCTTCGGCTGGGATCTCAAGTACGGCGAGATCGCCAAGATCTTCCGCGCCGGCTGCATCATCCGCGCGGGCTTCCTGCAGAAGATCACCGACGCCTACGAGCAACAGCCAGACATCGCCAACCTGCTGCTCGCCCCCTACTTCAAGGGCATCGCCGACGAGTACCAGGCGGCGCTGCGCGACGTGGTGGCCTATGCGGTCCAGCAGGGCATTCCGGCGCCGACCTTCTCCTCGGCGATCGCCTACTACGACAGCTATCGCTCCGAAACGCTGCCGGCCAACCTGATCCAGGCCCAGCGCGACTTCTTCGGTGCCCACACCTACAAGCGGCTCGACCGCGAAGGTGTGTTCCACACCGAATGGCTGGAAAAGTGATCCATCGCTGAGCGGCGTACCTCGCCGCCGAGAGCAAAGGGCTCGCCGCCAGGCGGGCCCTTTCGCTTTTTGGTGAATCGCCGCGAGCTCGTCCAGCTGCGTCGAGAACAATCGGTCGAATTTCGCAGGCAACTCCGAATATGGGTCGCCGATGCAACGTGCTTTCTCCAGCGCAGTGAATTTCCAATCTGGAAAATTCCGCTTACGAAGCCCTAGCCGCGGCCCAGATTTTCCCGCGCCCATTGCTCTGCACCGATGACATCCATTCCGTGCTGGGTGTTGTAAGCCTTGGCCACATCCCACGCCACTCCTCGGCCCATGGCGAAAACCGCCCGATACTTGCATAGGGTGTCATCCGGCTTTGCCGTCAGTTCGGCCTGCAGCTGCTGCACGCTCCACTCTCGCCGTTCAATCGATCGCCCGGTGACGCGCTCGACCACATCGGCTAACTCGGCATACGTTAGCGTGTCGCCGGCGGTGTATATCACCTGGTTCGCGATACGCGGTGCTTGCAATACGATGGCGGCGGTCAAGTTACCGATATCCTCGGGCGTGGTGACCGTCACAGCCGTATCCAGGCTGCCAAGCGCATTGACCCGCCCGGCCTGGAGGTCGACGACGCCGAACGACGGTTCGAACAAGAAGCTTGTGAACATCCCGGTCGACACGATCACCCATTCGGTCTGGTGTTGGGAACGCAGCATATCCCGCACATCCAGCTGTTCATCGAATAAATCCTGCGGGCTGCCTCGGCCGATGAGATCGTAATCGACGCCGAACTGCCACGGGAAATAGCGCTTCACTCCCGCTACCAGCGCCGCTTCGGTCAACTTGCGCTGAGTGCCTCGACCGGCGGCAAAGCCCACGCAGCTTATCACTGTGTCATAGCGCGCCATGACAGCGGCGAGTTCCGCCACTGTGGCACCGACCAAATCGGCAAGTTCGATCGCGATACCCAATGCGCGAATCTCTTCGATTTTCCCTCCCTTGCGCGATTCCCGGCCATTCAGGGATTCATGACGCAAAAGCACGCTGATACTCACGTCTTGCGACATGCGCCGAGCAGCCAGCCCCCGCAGCAAAGATAATCCCAGTTCTCCAGCACCCAGTACCAGAATACGTTGTTTGACGTTTGCAATATCGACTTGCATGGTTAGCTCCCGTGCAAAGCATTTCGACTTCGGACTGGAGATCTTGTCATGGTCATCGATACGCAAAAAGTAGGTACATCGGTGATACCTAGCGGTCTCGACGCGCAGGAAATAGTACGACGCTCTCAAGCGGCCTGCGCTGCGCTGAGCGACGATGAAGATGGTCTCAAGCGGGATATCCTGAGCCATTCGGGCAATCGGTGGTCGCTAGGAGTGGTCCACGCGCTTGGAGTGAGCAGCCCCCTGCGTCATGCCGAGTTACGAAGGCGGCTAGATGGAGTAACCCAACGCATGCTCACCCATACGCTGCGCCAGCTCGAGCGGGATGGGTTAATCACGCGCCACGACTTCCACGAGAAGCCCCTTCGCGTAGAGTACGCTTTGACTGACCTAGGGATGGGGCTGCTGGTGCAGATGATTCCGCTGTGGACTTGGGTAATGGAGAACGCCGATGGTTTTACCGCAGCGCGCCAACGCTATCACCGGCAGGCCAACGCTGTGCCATCGTCCAGATAGCGCCTCGGCGCTATCCAGCCGTGAGGCTGCATCATAGGCGATGATCGGCCCGGCGTAGGCGGATCAGACAGATAGAGGCTGAAAGAGCGCGAACCGCCGGCTCTTCAGCCGCGTGGAGCGTCCGAGCCGTTCGGCCGTGGCGATGAGCCCAATATCGTGATCACCGCCACGGACAGGCGGACCTCAGGGCTGGCTCGAAAGCCAGCCATCGCCCAAAGCGTCAGCTCATCACGCGATCGTCGATGTAGCGACGCTCTTCGGGGGGCGGCGGGAAGTACTGGTAGAGCCAGGTCTCGCTCAGGGTATCGTCACCGGAACGCAGGAACAGTCGCATATCGATCGGGTCCACCGCGTCGCTGGTCGGATACCAGTCGAACAGGATGCGATAACCGTCGAACGGTTCGACGTAGAGCACATGGACGTCCCGAACCTCCCCACCGGAGATGGTGATCACCGGCTCGATGCCGCCACCAGAGGGATTCTTCAGGCTGTCGCCGACGAAGTCGACCGCGAAGCGACGCGCCCATACCTCGGGGAAATGCTCGCCCGGCGCCCATCCTTCGATGAACCCCCCCATCCCGGTGCGGGTCGCGTAGACGTTCGCCAGCGGGCTGCTGACCGGCGGCCTGGCGCTCCAGTACAGTCGATAGCGGTAGCTGTACTCCTGCCCCGCCTCGATCGACTTCTCGGGCTGCCAGAAGCAGACGATGTTGTCGAGCGTCTCGCCGGTGGTCGGGATCTCGAGCAGGTTGAGCGAACCTTTGCCCCAGTCGCCGAGGGGCTCGACCCAAAGGCTCGGACGCTTGTTGTACCAGCCGACGATATCCTGGTAATTGTCGAAGTCGTGGTCGAGCTGGAGCAGCCCGAAGCCCTTCGGGCTGTCATCGGCGAAAGCGTTGAACTGCAGCTTCTGCGGATTGTTGAGCGGGCGGCAGACCCACTCGCCATTGCCGCGCCACATCGCCAGGCGGTCGGAATCATGGATCTGCGGGTGGATGGTGTCGCACATCCGCCGTTCGTTGTTGCCGCAGCTGAACATGCTGGTCATCGGGGTGATCCCCAGCTGCTCGATCGCTGCCCGGGCATGGATGTGCTTGTCGATCTCCATCACCACCCGCTCCGCTTCGCAGTGGATGACGAAGCGATAGGCGCCGGTGGCGCTGGGTCCATCGAGCAGCGCATAGACGGTGAACGTGGTGTCGCTGGCCGATTTCGGCGTCTCGAACCAGAAGGCAACGAAGTCGGGAAACTCCTCGGTCTGGTCGGTGAAGGTGTTGATCGCCAGGCCCCGGGCGGAAAGGCCGTACTGGTAGGTGTCGTCCACCGCGCGGAAATAGCTCGCGCCGAGGAAGGAGACCACGTCGCGGCTGGTCAGCTCCGGGGCCTTGAACGCCTTGAAGCCGGCGAAGCCGAGATCGTCCTGGCCTTCCAGCTGGGAAGTATCGACACCAGCGTCGTTGTAGTTGAAAAGCTCGGGACGGAAGTGCACCTCTCGCGCCTGACGCTGCTCGGGATCCACCGAGAACATCCTCACCCGACGCTTGAAGCCCATGCCGACGTGGAAGAACTGCACGTCGAGCTGGCGCCCTTCGATGTCGTACCACAGCGAGTGCTCGGCATCGTACTGAATCGCGTTGTAGGCTTGTGGAGCGAGAGTGGCCAGCGTGCTCGGCAGCTCGCCGGGCGGGCCGCTGAAGGGCTGGCGGGAAAGGTCCAGCGCCATCTGTCGCAGCGTGTCGAAATCGAACGTGGTCGCGCTACCATCGGCGATATCCACATCGGCGGCGATCGCCGAACGCGAAATCGCCGCCATCGAGGGGACGCCAAAGTAGGCGGCGAAGGCCAACGAGGCCTTGAGAACAGCTCTACGATCCATACCGAAAATCGTCCTGTGTGGGCGATGGGTTGTTCGCTGGGAGCAAAGCTTAGGCCGCGGGCCAAGCTCCAGAGGGTTCGACGGTATACGACAAACGTAAAGCCGTATAGTGCCCTACGACTTGTCTGAAAAGTGACTGAACACGACGATCGCTTGTTGAAAAGCGCCTCGAGGCAGTCCTGCCGCAGTAAGCCTACGCCGCTTGCTCGCTGCGCTCGTCGACTTTTCGGGCGAACCTGGCCCGACCTTCAACGTATCGGCAATTCGACACCGTCGAATACCGATTCCTCGTGATTGACTCCTGCGGCCATCGCCGCCTCGACCCGGTCGCGGTCCAGGTGCGGCGCAAGCCGCTCGAGGAAATCGAACATGTAGCGGCGCAGGAAGGTACCTCGCCGGATGCCGACATTGGTGGTCGAGAACTCGAACAGATGAGAAGCATCGACCGCCACCAGCCCCTGCTCGTCGGCCTCGACCGCCATGTGCGCGACGATGCCGATGCCCATTCCCAGGCGCACGTAGGTCTTGATCACATCCGCATCGGCGGCGGTGAGCACCACGTTGGGGGTCAGGCCGCGCGCACGAAAAGCCTCGTCGAGCTGCGAGCGCCCGGTGAAGCCGACGGTGTAGGTGATCAGCGGCAGTTCGGCGAGCTGCTCGAGCGTCAGCTCGCCAGGTTTGATGCCGGCGAGCGGGTGCCCTTCAGGCACCAGCACGCAGCGATTCCAGCGGTAACAGGGCAGCACCACCAGGTCGTTGTAGAGCGCGAGCGCCTCGGTGCAGATGGCGAAGTCCGCCTTGCCATCGCAGACCAGCTGGGCGATCTGACGAGGATCGCTCTGGTGCATGTGCAGTGCGATACCGGGATAGCGCTCACCGAAAGCCTGGATCACCGAGGGCAACGCATAGCGCGCCTGGGTATGAGTAGTCGCGATGGTCAGCGCCCCGCGCTTCTCGTCGCTGTGCTCCTGCGCCACCTGCTTGATGTTCTCGACCGTACGCAGCACTTGGCCGGCGAGCTCTATCACCGCCCTGCCGGCCGGCGTCACCCGGGTCAGATGCTTGCCGCTGCGGGCGAAGATCTCGACACCGAGCTCGCCCTCGAGCAGGCGAATCTGCTTGGAGATCCCGGGCTGGGACGTATAGAGGCTCTGCGCGGTGGCGGAGACGTTGAGATTGTGGCGGGAAACCTCCCAAACGTAGCGTAGCTGCTGCAGTTTCAACGCTAGTGCCCTCTAGAGGATCGCGGATTTGCTAATGCTATCAAGGAATAAAATCATGAACAAATGTTCCTTTTGGCTATAAATCATAGGCATTAGGTTGCACGCACTGCGCCGCGCGGCCACCCAGGAATCCACGAGGGTTTCGCTGTTCGCGTCCCGCCGGCGACTTCACCTCGACCCGAGTCACTCGCATGGAACTGAGTCAATTTCTCTTTTACGTCGTCGCTGGCGCCGGCGTCGGCCTCGCCATGGGCTGCACCGGCATCGGCGGAGGCTCGCTGATGACGCCGATCCTGCTCGCCGTCGGCATCCCGCCCCAGGTCGCGATCGGCACCGACCTGCTCTACGCCTCGGTCACCAAGGTCAGCGGGCTGATCAGTCACCAGCGACGCGGCAACATCGACTGGCGGGTCATGGGACTGATGAGCCTCGGCAGCGTGCCCGCCGCCTTCCTTACCGTGATCGCCCTCGACCGCTTCTTCACCGACTCCCAGGACTACGCGGCACTGCTCACCGATGTGCTCGGCGTGATGCTGATCGTCACCGCAGTGATCCTGATCCTGCGTGGACCGCTGGTTCGCCTGGCGCTGCGCCACGACGCCTGGGTCAGCCGGCGCGCGCCCGCCCTGACGGTGATCTCGGGCATCCTCCTCGGCATCTGCGTGACGCTCTCCTCAGTGGGTGCCGGGGTATTCGGCACTGCGGTACTGATGCTGCTGTACGCGCGCTTCGCACCGCGCAAGATCGTCGGTACCGACATCGCCCACGCGGTGCCGCTCACCTTCGTCGCCGGCACCGGGCATCTGTTCCTGGGCAACATCGATTTCGCCCTGCTCGCGGCGCTTCTGGTCGGTTCGATCCCGGCGATCCACTTCGGCGCGGTGCTGGCCCAGCGGATGCCAGAGGCGCTGCTGCGCTGGATCCTCACCCTGCTGCTGCTGGGACTCGGCCTGCGCTACGCGCTGCTATGATCCTTCTCCCGCGGATGAACGAGCGGCGAAGCCACGGGCGCGGGCAGGGATAGCAAGCCTGTATGGGGGCGATCGTCGGTGGGTATTTGCCCCCCGCACGCGCAGCCGCTACCATCTGCTCATTCGATCGTACCCACCTCGATGGGAGCGGTCCCCCAACTGACTGGAGATTCAGGATGGCCAACAACGTGGACGTCACCGGCAGCAACTTCGATCAGGAAGTGCTGCAGTCCGACAAACCCGTACTGCTCAAGTTCTGGGCCCCGTGGTGCGGCCCTTGCAAGATGATGGCACCGGTGGTCGAAGAGGTCGCCGAAGAGCGGGCCGAGGGCCTCAAGGTCGTCAGCATCAACGTCGATGACGCGGCCGAGATCGCCGCTGAACAAGGCGTGCGCGGTGTACCCACCGTGATCATGTTCAAGAATGGGCAGAAGATCGCGTCGCTGGTCGGCGCCCAGTCGAAGTCCCAGCTGACCCAGTTCATCGATCAGAACGGCTGAGTCGATGACGCTGCGGGCCCGATGCAGCGAGCATGATGAAATGGGCATGAAAAGGAAAAGTCCCGTCTGACAGCAGGCGGGACTTTTCTTTGGCTGCTCGGGGCGAGCGCCCTGCCCTAACGGCGGCTGCGCCGCCGTCGCTCCTCGGTGGGGCCGATCAGAACCGACAGCCAGCGCGTGTCGGGGTGGCTGTCGAGCAGGATCTTCAGCGACATGGTCAAGGGCACCGAGAGCAAGAGCCCTACCGGACCGAGCACCCAGCCCCATACCACCAGCGACATGAACGCCATCAGCGTCGACATGCCCAAGGCATGCCCCATCAAACGCGGCTCGATGATGTTACCGGTGATGAAGTGGACCGAGCCAAGCACCCCGCCGAGCACGATCGCCAGCAGCACGCCGCCATCGGGCATCACCAGCGCCAGCAGCACCGGCGGGATGGCCGACAGGAAGGCGCCGATGTTGGGGATGAAGTTGAGCAGGAAGGCAAGCACGCCCCAGATCAGCGCGAACTCGACGCCCAGCGCCCAGCAGGTCAGGGTGGTGAGGACGCCACAGGCAACGCCGATCTCGCTCTTGACGATCAGATAGCGCTGCAGGCTCTCGGAAAACTGCTTGAACCGGGTCAGGCTCTTCTGCGGATTCTCGAAGGCGATCTTGAGCTTCTGCGGCAGATCGAGGATCTCGTAGATCATGAACACCACCATGATCACGATGATCACCGTCTGCGACAGCGTATCCCCCACCCCGCTGAGCAGCGTCGGCATGTACTGCACCAGCTGCGAGGGATCGAAACTGCCCGCGATCGCGCCGCGATCGATCGGCACGCCGAAGTCCTCGATCCAGTTCAGTCCCTGGCCGTAGAGCGCGCTGAGCCGGTCGGAGATCATCGGCATCTGATCGCTGAACTCGCCGAACTGGCTGCCGATCAGCAGGGTGAAAAGACCGATGATCAGGCTTACCAGCGCGAGCACGACGCATACCGCTAGAGTCACGTTCCAGCCACGCTCGACCAGCCATTTCACCGGCCGGGCACAGAGGATCGCGATGAACAGGCTCATCAGGATCGGAATCACCAGCGTGCTGCCGAGCCGGAGCCCACCGATGACGATGAAAAGCGCCGCAGCGACGATCACCAGGGTGAAGGGAATCGTACTGACGTTTTCCGTGCCCTTCTGCTCGTTGTCGTCCAACGGACGCTCGGGATCCACCATGGCAGCTATCGCTCCGAATCAGGAATCTTTCGACGGCGCGTCCAGCGCCGCCCTGGCGAGCATGCGCCGCTCAGAGAGCCAGCGCAGCAGCAGGTTGGCCCCAAGCGTACTGAGCAGCATCATCAGTACCATCGGCCATACCCCTGGAATTCCGATCGCACTGATCAATCCCCCCGAGAGCGCGCCCGCAGTGAACTGCACGCAGCCGAGCACGGCGTTGGCGGTCGCGCTCATCTGCGGAAAGTAGTCGAGCATCGAGGAGACCGCATTGGGGTTGATCAGTCCGCTCATACCGACGAAACACATCACCAGCACGGCGATGAGCGGCACCGAATCGAGACCGAGCGCCACCGTCGCCGCCAGGGCGATGCCCGCGCATAGCTGGATGCCGAGACCGATCTTGAGCAGCCTGCGCGGCGAGTGGCGGGACAGCAGCCGGATGTTGACGCGATTGGACCCCGCCATCACCAGGATGTTGATCCCGAACAGCAGCGGATAGGCCGCCGGCGAAACGCCATAGTAGTCGAGATAGACATAGGGCGAGCTGGTGATGAACGCGAACATCCCAGCGAACGACAGCGCCACGGCGAAAATGTAGCCCATCGCCGCCCGATGGGTGACGATCTGGCGGTAATGGCCGAGCACTTGCCTTGCAGAGGCCGGGCGCTCGGGCCGCACCGACGTCTCCGGCAGCAGCCACAGCACCGACCCCAGCACGCCCAGGCCGTAGACCGCGAGGAAGGCGAAGATCAGCTGCCAGCCACCGATGTAGAGCAGCGCGCTGCCCAGCGCCGGCGCCAGCAGCGGCGCCAGCAGCAGGATCATCACCATGGTCGAGAGCACCTTGGCCGCCTCTCGACCGGAAAAGCAGTCGCGTACGATAGCCGGCGAGTTGACCACGCAGGCGCCGCCGCCGAGCGCCTGGATGAAGCGCCAGAACCATAGCGCATGGAGACTGTCGATCATCGTCAGCGCCAGGCTCGACACGATGAACGTCAGCACCCCACCGATCAGCACCGGGCGGCGGCCGAGGCGATCGGAGAGCGGACCGAACAGCAGCTGGCCGAATGCAAAGCCGAAGAGGAAGATGCTGATCGAAATCGAGGTGTGGTGGACGCTCGCGCCGACGTGCTCGGCGAGCATCGGCATCGCCGGCAGATAGGCATCGATAGCGAATGGCGCCAGCGCGGTGTTGGCCGCAACCAGCAGCGCCAGGCGCCTGGCACTGATCGGTTTCAAGGGTCGCTCCTACGTACCGCGGAAGGACATGGAGCGCCGGCCGGCGCTCCATGGGATGGCTCACTGCGATGGGGTATCGGGTGCCGGCTCGGGCTCCTGGTAGTCGAAATCGCCGCTGGCGAACGGATCCGCTCCCTGTCCACCATCGATCTCGAACTGCCGGCGCTGCATCCAGGCATCACGGATGAAGGTGTAGCGATCGCCGTGGATCAGCTGCTCCTGGTCGAGATAGCCTGCCCGGGTATTGACCACGTCGATGAAGCGCAGGCCCCAGCGCACGTAGTTGTCCTCGATGTGGCGGGTGACCGAAACGTACCAGTCGCCCGGCAGGCCGGCGGTGTCGCGCACAGTGCTCGGACCGAGCAGCGGCAGCATCACGAAGGGACCCGAGTTGGCACCCCAGGCGGCGAAGGTCTTGCCGAAGTCCTCGTCACGCTGCTCGATCCCAAGGCCCGTGGCCGGGTCGAGGAAGCCGCCGAGGCCGAGCGTGGTATTGATCAGGAAGCGACCGAGCGAAGCACCGAAGATCGCCGGATTGCCCTGGAGCACCCCGTTGGCCATGTTGCCGACTTCGGAAAGGTTGCTGAAGAAGTTACCGACGCCGTCCTGGACCGGCTGCGGCGTGACCGCGTCATAGCCCTGGGCGACAGGACGCAGCGCGTAGCGATCGAGCGTGTCGTTGAAACGGAACACACCCCGGTTGAACCCTTCCCAAGGATCGTTCGGGGTGCCGTCCTGCGTATACATCCCAGCGCAACCGCTCAGCGCCGCCGTTGCCGCCGCGGCGAGCGCGAGTCTGCTCCATCCATTCATACCGTTGGTTCCCTTGTATTCAGACGCCGCGGGTCTTTCCCCTCGCCATCGCCTCGTTCCGCGCGACCTCTGGCGAGAATCCTTGGAAAAAAACGTCCCGGCATCGTTGGTTAGCCACGCTCGGGCTCAATCGCACCATCATAGCAGGACCAAGCCCTCCGGCAATCGAGCATCTCGATCACCGATCGCTATCCGCCATCGCTCGCCTCGCGCCAGCGCTTCTCGAGCCGCTTCGCCGATACCGCCTCCAGCGTGCCGAGCTGCTGGGCGAAGAGCGAGACGCGAAACTCCTCGAGCCACCAGCCGAACTCCCTGAGCCAAGGCTCCACCAGGCCGCTTTTCTCGCCGCGCGCGACCCGCTCGTCCAGCCGGCGCTGGAACGTATTGACCTCTTCCATCGCCAACTGATCTCGGCGCACCTCGCGTGGCGCCTTTTCGAGCCGGATCAGCGCAGCCTGCATGTAACGTGGGTAGTGGGCGAGCCACTCTCCCGCCTGCTGGGCGAAACCTTTGTGTACCAAGCGCGCCATCTGCGCCTTGAGGTCGGCATAGGTCAAGGCGAGCTCGAAACCGATCCGTCCTTTCTTCAGCGCCCGCATCACCTCGAGATGCCCCTTGAGTGCAGCCTCGAGCTGATCGAGCAGACGCTCGGCGAGCTCGCCGAGTTCACCGCGCCGCTGGTCGAGCCGCTCGCGCATCTCGCCGGCGGACCGCGGCAGCGGGTCGAACGAGAAAGCACGCAGAAACAGCGTATCGATGAAATCATCGATCAGTTCACGCTTGGAGCCGACCTGGGCATAGAGCAGGGCGATGCGCTCGAGCCGGGAGAGCCTGGCGAAATAGCGCGCTTGGTCGGGCAGCGCTCGCATCGCCGCGCGCTTGACCCCATGGCGATGCCGCTCGTAGGCCTTCCCGGGATGATCGAACAGCTGGATCCCAAGGGTCTCGCCCTCGTCGACCAGCGCCGGGAACAGCTCGACCCGGATGCCAGCCTGCTGGCGCTGCTCGCGCTCGGGAATCGGCGTCTCGGGCCAGTGGGAAAGCCCGCTTCGCCCGGCCTCCCGGCCCGCACCGGCGAGCGCCGCGGCACCCTCGCTCGCAGCACCGCGAAAGCGCGCGATCAGCGCATCCAGCTCACGCCCCTCGCCAAGAGTGCGTCCATCGTGGTCGATCACCCGAACATTGAAGCGCAGGTGGTCGGGCAGCTCGATGTCCTCCCAAACGCCGGCTTCGAGTCGCGTGCCGGTCTTCCTGCGCAGGAACTCCCCGAGCGCCTCCCCCATCGGTTCCCTTCCCGGGGTGATCGCCTCGAGCGCCGCATCGACCCAATCCGGAATCGGCACCACCTGGCGACGATACTGTTTGGGCAGCCCCTTCATCAGCGCGATCGCCTTTTCCCGGCGCAGTCCCGGCACCAGCCAATCGAGCCGCTCGCCGGGCAGGGTGCTGAGCATCAGCGCCGGCACCGTCACGGTCACACCGTCATCCGCCGCGCCCGGAGCGAAGTGGTAAGAGAGCGGCAGCTGGACGCCGGCGAGCTCGAGGGTATCGGGGTACTGGACCTCGGTCACCTCTTCGGCCGCGCGCGCCATCAGCGCCTGTTTGTCGAGAAACAGCACCCGGGGATCGACGCGCTCGGCCTGCTTGCGCCAGTGCTCGAACGAACGGCCATCGTAGACCTCCGCGGGGAGGCGCCGGTGGTAGAAATCGTAGAGCGTCTCTTCATCGACCAGGATGTCGCGACGCCGCGCCCGGTCCTCGAGCGATTCGACCTCGTCGATCAGCGCGCGATTGTGGGCGAAGAAGGCTCCCTGGGTACGCAGCTGCCCCTCGACCAGCGCAGAGCGGATGAAAATCTCACGTGCCTCGACCGGCGCGATCGCACCGAACGCCACCTTGCGCTGGTTGACCACCGGCAGGCCGAACAGGGTCGCCTGCTCGAACGCGACCACCTGGGCACGCTTGGCCTCCCAGTGCGGCTCGCTGTAGCTGCGCTTGAGCAACCGCCCGGCCGCTGCCTCGACCCATTCGGGCCTGATCATCGCAAGCTCTCGGGCGAACAGGCGCGAAGTCTCGAGCAGCTCGAACGCCATCACCCACTTGGGCGGCTTCTTGCCCAGCGGCGAGGCCGGATGGATCATGAACTTGCGGTTGCGTGCGCCGAGATACTCCCGCCCCTCGAGCTTGAGCCCCAGGTTCGACAGCAGACCGCTGAGCAGCGCCCGGTGGAGGCGTTCGTAATCGATCTCCCGCTCGCCCTGGCCCGCTTCCGCCTCGCCGAGCTCCAGCTCACGGGCGAGCTGGCGCAGCTGACGAAAGGTGTCATGCCACTCGCGAAGGCGCATGTAGTTGAGATAGCGGCTGCGGCACCAGCGTCTGAGCGCCGCCGCGGACAGCTCCTCGCGGGCGGCCTCGAAGCCATGCCAGAGGTTGATCCAGGCGGCGAAATCGGAGGCCGGGTCGCTCCATTCACGGTGCGCCTGGTCGGCCGCCTCGCGCTTGTCGCCTGGCCGCTCGCGCGGGTCCTGCACCGCCAGTGCACTGACCACGATCAGCGTCTCGCGCAGGCAGCCCAGCTGGCCGCCCGCGAGCACCATCCGCGCAAGCCTCGGGTCGATCGGCAGTCGCGCCAGCTTGCGTCCGAGCGGGGTGATCCTGGCCTCCTCCACCGCGCCGAGCTCGTCGAGCAGGCGAAAGCCATCGCGGACGAAACGCGGGTCGGGCGGATCGATGAATGGAAAATCGGCCACGTCGCCGAGCTTCAGTGCCAGCATAGAGAGAATCACCGAGGCGAGGTTGGTTCGCTGGATCTCGGGCTCGGTGAAAGGCGCCCGGGAGAGGAAATCCTCCTCGCTGTAGAGGCGAATGCACAGCCCCTCGGCGACGCGCCCGCAGCGCCCCTTGCGCTGTTCGGCGCTGGCCTGGCTGACCGCCTCGATCGGCAGTCGCTGGATCTTCGAGCGATAGCTGTAGCGGCTGATCCTGACCAGCCCCGGGTCGATCACGTAGCGGATCCCAGGGACCGTCAGGGAGGTCTCGGCGACATTGGTGGCGAGCACGATGCGCCGGCCGGTGTGGGGCGCGAAGACGCGATTCTGCTCGGCATTGGAGAGCCGCGCGTAGAGCGGCAGCACCTCAGTGTCCCTGAGCCCCGCGCGGCGCAGAGTGTCGGCGGTCTCGCGGATCTCGCGCTCGCCGGGGAGGAACACCAGCACATCGCGGGGCCCGGTGCCCCAGCGCTGCTGCCGTTCGACCGCCTGAATCTCCTCGACTGCATGGAGTATTCCCTCCTGCAGGCTGAGGTCCTCTTCGTCGTCACCATCGCGTACCAGCGGCCGATAGCGGGTCTCCACCGCGAAGGTACGTCCCGAGACTTCGATGATCGGCGCGGGCACCAGCCGCCCTTCCCGTTCACGGCCGAAGTGCCGGGCGAAGCGCTCGAGGTCGATGGTCGCCGAGGTGATCACCAGTTTCAGATCATCCCTGCGCGCCAGCAGCCGCTTGAGATAGCCGAGCAGGAAGTCGATGTTGAGACTGCGCTCGTGGGCCTCGTCGATGATGATCGTGTCGTAGCGCAGGAGATCCGGGTCGTGCTGGGTCTCGGCGAGCAGGATCCCGTCGGTCATCAGCTTGACCCGGGTGTTGGGCCCGGTGTTGTCGGCGAAGCGCATCTGGTAGCCGACCGCCTCGCCGAGCGGCGTATCGAGCTCCTCGGCGAGCCGCGCCGCCACCGAACGCGCGGCCAGCCGCCTGGGCTGGGTGTGGCCGATCAAGCCACGCGCGCCGAGGCCGAGCTCGAGGCAGAGCTTCGGCAGCTGGGTGGTCTTGCCCGAGCCGGTCTCACCGGCGATCACCACCACCTGGTGATCGGCGAGCGCCTCGAGGATGGCCTCGCGCTTGCCGCTGACCGGCAGCGCCGCGGGGTAGTCGAGCTTGAGTGGCTGGGCCCGGCGCGCGGCCACCCTAGCGCAGCTCGCCTCGAGACGAACGGCAAGCTCGGCCGCGGCGCGATCGATGGGTTTGCCCTGCGCGGCGCGGCGCTCGAGCCCAGCGAGCCTTGCGGCGATCGCGCGGGCATCGGCGAGCGTGGCGCCGGCAAGGCTCGAACGCAGGGCGGCTAACGAAGGTGAAGCGGGATGGGATGGCGCGAAATCGCTCAAGGCGGCCTCTTGATCGAACCTGACTGACCTGACGGACATGGCGCCCGCGTCGGCGGCAATGGTAATCCTCCATTCTAGCGCCGAGGTCGCCGATCCCCAAACTTGCGCCAGCTTTGTCAAGCGAGGGTGAATCGGCCTAATCTGGACCCCACTCGGCGCATCTCGCGCCGCCTCTCCCGCCATTGAAAGGACAGGTCATCAGATGGGCAAGATCTTCTCCGACAACTCCGAGACCATCGGCAACACGCCGCTGGTGAAGCTCAACCACGTCACCTCCCACCCGCGTCTCTACGCCAAGATCGAGGCCCGCAACCCGGCGCTCTCGGTGAAATGCCGGATCGGCGCCAACATGATCTGGGATGCGGAGAAGCGCGGTGTGCTCAAGCCCGGGATGGAAATCATCGAGCCGACCTCGGGCAATACCGGCATCGCACTCGCCTACGTAGGCGCCGCGCGCGGCTACAAGGTGACCCTGACCATGCCCGCGTCGATGAGCTTGGAGCGCCGCAAGGTGCTCAAGGCGCTCGGCGCCGAGCTGGTGCTCACCGAACCAGCCAAGGGCATGAAGGGCGCGGTCGACAAGGCCACCGAAATGCGCGACCAGGCGCCCGAGCGCTACTTCATGCCGCAGCAGTTCGACAACCCGGCCAACCCCGAGATCCACGAGCGCACCACCGGACCGGAACTCTGGGACGCCACCGATGGCGAGCTCGACGTGCTGGTCGCCGGTGTCGGCACCGGCGGCACGCTGACCGGGATTTCGCGCTACTTCGAGCAGGTCAGGGGCAAGCCGCTCTATTCGGTGGCCGTCGAGCCGGCGGAGTCACCGATCATCTCGCAGCGGCTCAACGACCAGCCGCTGACGCCCGGACCGCACAAGATCCAGGGGATCGGCGCCAATTTCATCCCCTCGAACCTCGATCTTTCGCTGGTCGACCGGGTCGAGCCGGTCGCCGCCGAGGAGGCGATCGAGATGGCGCGCCGGCTGATGAGCGAGGAAGGCATTCTCTGCGGTATCTCCTGCGGTGCGGCGGTGGTCGCGGCGCTGCGACTCGCGGGCGAAGCTGAATTCGCCGATCGCTCCATCGCAGTGATTCTCCCCGACAGCGGCGAACGTTACCTCTCGAGCCCGCTGTTCGAGGGACTGTTCACCGAAAAAGAGCTCGGCTGAGCAGCGCTATTCGTCCAAGTAGCAGGCCCGGCATTCGCCGGGCCCGCTGTTCTTCCGCCTCGGATCCGATACCGGCTGCATCTAGAGCCTCGGTTCACGCCCGTCGGGACCGACGCTGGGCTCCGCGCGGCGGCGGCGTCTGATTCGCCTGCGCCGCTCGCGCCAGGCGAACAGCGCCCACAGCAGCACGATCAGCGCCGCCAATAGCCATGTCCAGGGCTCGAGCACCAGCCGTTGCGCCTGCGCGCTCCACTGCGGCGCACGACGCTCGAGCTCGCTCCAGATCGCCTGAGGAGTCCAGTCGAACGGCTCGGCGGCCTCGACTTCCGCTCGCGGCTGCTGCTCCATTCGCTCGGCCTCCACCGGCGCGTCGTCGAGCCGGGCACCTGCGAGCCCGATCGCCGAGTCTGGATTGATCACCACTGGCGGCAGGGTGATCTCGCGCGGCGTGCCATCGGCGTCGAAACGCGCGTGGATCTCCACCTCGACACGCTGGCTCGGCAGCGACTCCGGCGGCGGCAGCACCACCTGCCAGCGGCCGTTGTGCTCGCGCACCTCCAGCGGCTCGCCAAGCAGCGTCGCCTCGATCTGCGTCGAGCCGGGGTCGAGCCGTGGATCCATCGGCCGCAGCTCGATACTGCGCTGGTCCGGCGCCAGATTGGCCTCGATCGCCGGTGCGATCGCAACGCTCCACTCCCGCTCGCGAGAGAAACCATCGCCCTCGGCGCTGATCACCACCCTCGCGTCGCCACGCCGGCCGGCATCGAGCGCCGAACCAGGCAGCACCGCGCGATAGCGGCCGTCGCCTTCAGCATTCAGCGGCCGCTGGACGATCAGCCGATCATCACCGTCGATCAGCCTCGCCTGCAGCCGGGGCGCTTGCTCGCTGGAGGGTACGGCCCCCTCGAGCCAAGCCTCGATCGGTACATCGGCGTATTGATAGAGCGTCGCCGGCGGCGCGACCCCACTCAGCCGCAGTCCGCCATCGGCGAACACCCGGCTACCTGGGTCGAGATCGCCATCGATACGCCACTCTCCCGCGGCCGGCTGCTCGATGGTGACCAGATCGAAGAAGCGATCGACCACCCAGCGCGAGATCGGCGCCTCCTCGCCCACGTCACCGCTGCCGAAGCGGCGACCGTCAGGCGTCACCAGCACCGGGGAAACCGCGACGCCGCTGCGGCCGTGGAACACCAGCACGGTGATCCGCTCGATCCCGGGATCGACGTTGAAGCGATCCCCCTCGAACGGCAGCTGGTCACGATCGACCACCCGGCCGAGCACACCGAGGAACGAGCGCATCAGTTCGCGCGACCCTTCGGCCTCGGAGGCGAGCCCGCCGGTAGGCTGGGCAAGCTGGCGCAGTAGCGCGGTATCGGCCAGGTCGGTGAGACCTATGGTATCGATGGTCACGTCTTGCGCCGCGAGCGACGGCGCCTGCTCGACCAGCCGCTGGCGCGACTCGGCATCGCGCCGCACCTTGTCGCCGCCCGCCGGCAGGTCGACCCGGCCATCGGTGAACAGCACCACCCTGCGCGAAGGATCACCCTCGGGCGCGAGGGCCGCGTCGAGAGCGGATTCGAGATCGGTATGCTGCTGGTAGTCGAGCAGCCTCGGCAAAAGATCCAGCGCCCGCGAGCGCCAGGCCGGGTCGATCGGCGCCAGCGGCAGCGGATTGGCAACCTCGGTGCCGAAGGTCCAGATGCCGGCACGCTCGGACGCAGGGAGCAGTTCGATCAGCAGCTTGAGCGCGCTGGAGCGCACGTTGTCGGGGTCGCTCTGATGCATGCTGCCGGAAACGTCGACCACCATGCGCACGTCCGCCCCGGCCAGCGGAGTGGTCAGCGCCCCGAGTGCGGCGATCCCGGCCCCCAGTGCCCAGCGTCGCCAGCTCACCGCGCAGGCGAGGCTCACACCGAAGGCTCCTGGCGTGCACCACGACCGTCGTAAGCCTCGCGGGCGGTACGATGGCCTGGGCGTCGTCCGCCGGCACGCGGCGGTGTACGGCGGATGGAGATCAGCACCCCCACGGCCGCGCCCACCAGCGCGCCGATCGACAGCACCAGCAGCGCCGACCCAGGACCGCGGTTGAGCAGATCGAGCGCGGTGATCATCACCGCCGGCGCAAAACCCCCGAATCCAGGATCGTCGGTGGTCGCCGGGATGGCGTAGTACCAGGGCGTCCACAAAAGCCCCGCCACCAGCCCCACCAGTGGCCAGCGTATCCGACGGGGCAAAAATCCGATCGCGAAGTAGCCCGCGCCGAGCACCACCAGTGACAAGATCGCGTAGGCGAGCCACAGTAGCGGCAGAGAATCGGTCATCAACACGCGTTCATCTCCAAAATGATTCGCTTCATGTTACCCACGAGCCTATGAAAACACAGTCATCCCCGGGTTCCCTCCCCGCCGACCACGCACCACTTTCTCCGAGTCGCCGTTTCCATCGCGACGATGACCCACTGTGGCATTGGCTCGAGGATCGCGATAGACCCGAGGTGAAGGCCTTCCTCGAGGCGGCCAACGCAGAGAGCGAGGCCTGGATGGCACCGCTTCAACCGCTGGTGGAACGACTCTACCAGGGTCATCTGGCCCGCCGCGAGTTGGCGGTCGAGGGACTGCGCACCGCACTGGATCGCTACGTCTACTGGAGCGATACCGCAGTCGACGCCGACCATCCGGTATGGCGCCGACATCCGATCGGCGCGGAGGACCAGGTGGAGGTGATCCTCGACCTGCAGTCGCTGTCCCAGCGCCAGTCCTACGTCGAACTCGGCGACATCGCGCTCTCCCCCGACGAACAATGGCTGGCCTGGACCATCGATACGCAGGGCGACGAATACTTCGAACTCTATCTGCGCCACCTGCCGGCGGGAGAACCAGTATGCATCGCCCAAGGCATCGGTGCGGAGCTGGTCTGGGCGGAGGACGACCGCACCCTGCTGTTCACCCGCTTCGACGCCACCCAGCGACCGGCCACCGTATGGCGGCTCGACCGCGAGGCCGGCGAGGAGCAGCTGGTGTTCGAGGAGCCGGACGTCGAGTTCTGGGTCGGGCTCGGCAAGACCCGCTCGCGGCGCTGGCTGATCATCGAGACGGCGTCCAAGGATACTTCAGAGACCCATCTGCTGCCCGCCGACCGCGCTGGCGCATCGCTGCTTTGCCCACGGGAGCGCGAGCCAGGGGTCGAATACAGCCTCGAACACCGCCCTGGGACTTTCTACGTCCTACATAACCGCGTTTCGAGCCACTTCCAGCTCGACATCGCCGCCGAGCTGACGCCCGGCGACTGGCAGCCGTGGATCGCGCCGCGCGAGGAGACCACCCTGGAGGGCGTCGACGCCTTCTCCTGGGGCGTGGTGCTGACCGAGCGTGACCACCAGGAAGCCCAGATGCACCTCAGGGTGATCGACCTGGCGCCGAGCGATCCAGCGACCTCGCTGAGATCCGCGCTCGAGGGCCACGCCCCCGAGCAGATCAGGCTCGACGACTGGGTCACCCTGGCCGAAACGCCGTCGAGCCTGTCGCTCGAGGACGTACCGGACTTCGACGCCCGGGTGCTCAGGCTGCGCGAGGAGTCGTTCGTCACCCCGCCTCGCTGGGTAGCGCTCAATCTGGACAGCACCGAGCGCACCCTGCTCAAGCAGCAGCGGGTGCATGGCGACCTGCGCCCCGAGCAGCTGCTCTGCCGCCGGCTGTGGGCGACCTCCTTCGATGGCGAACGCGTCCCGGTGTCGGTGGTCATGCGCCGCGATCTCGCCGAGCGGGGCGAGCGACTTCCGACCCTGCTCTACGGCTATGGGGCCTACGGCACGGTACTGGATCCGTGGTTCTCGATCTCCCGGCTCGAGCTGCTCGACCGCGGAATCGCCTTCGCCGTCGCCCACGTGCGTGGCGGCGGGGATCGCGGCGAGCCCTGGTATCTCGCCGGCAAGCTCGAGCACAAGCAGAACAGCTTTCGCGACTTCCTCGCCGCCCGTAACGCGCTGGTCGAGGCCGGGATCAGCGACCCCGAGCGGATCGCCGCCTACGGCGCCAGCGCAGGCGGGCTGCTGGTCGGCGCAAGCCTGAACCTGGACCCGCAGGCGTTCTGCGCCGCGATCCTCGACGTGCCGTTCGTCGACGTGCTGCGCACCATGGAGAATCCCGACCTGCCGCTGACCACCGCCGAGTACCTCGAATGGGGCAACCCGTTCGATCCCGACGTACGCCGTCGCCTGCAAGCCTACTCACCGCTCGACAACCTCGATGCCCTGCCCTACCCGCCGATGTTGCTCCAGGGCAGCTGGCACGACTCGCGGGTGCCCTATTGGGAACCGGCCAAGCTCTACGCGCGCCTCTCGGAGTTCGGCACCGCACGGGGCCCTGTGCTGCTGCGCACCGACATGGCCGCCGGCCACGGCGGCGCTTCGGGGCGTTTCGACGCCTGGCGGGACAGCGCCCGCCAGGATGCCTTCCTGCTCTGGGCGTTCGGCCTCGCCGACGCCGAGCCGCTGCCCCCGCCCGCCGACGCCTGAAAGGCGCTCAGCTCTCGAGCGGCTCGACGTCGACGGCGACGGTGAGCCGCTGCTCTCCACCGCCGCTCATCACCCCCTTGAGCGGCGCCACGTCGGCATAGTCGCGGCCCCAGGCATTGATCAAGTGCTGCTCGGAGGGCAGGCTGCCGTTGGTCGGGTCGAGCTCGAGCCAGCCACTGCCGGGGAGATGCACCGCAAGCCAGGCGTGCGAGGCGTCGGCGCCGATCAGGCGCGGCTCCCCCGGAGGGGGCACGGTCTCGAGATAGCCGCTGACGTAGCGGGCGGCGAAGCCGAGCGAACGCAGACAGCCGATCATCAGATGGGCGAAGTCCTGGCAGACACCGCGGCGGCTGCGCAGCACTTCATCGAGCGGGGTGGCCACGGTAGTGAAGCCGGGATCATAAGTGAACTCCTCGAATACCCGGCGATTGAGATCGAGCACCCCCTCGAGCGCGCTCCCTCCCTCGCGAAAGCTCGGCCGCGCATAGTCGGCCAGCGCCCGCGAGCGGCGCACGAAGGCCGAGTCCAGCGTCATCATCCGCACCGCCAGCGCTTCCGGATCGCTGAGCGGCGGCAGGATCCGTGACTCCCGCCAGCCCAGGCGGTCCTCCACCGGTGCCGGGCGGGGGCCGCTCTCCAGCCGCGTCGCGACCGAGACTTCGAGCGCCACGTGGGGCTCTTCGAGTGAGAAGTAGAGCAGCTGGTTGCCGAAGGGGTCCTCTCGCTGCACCCGAGTGGCCGGAGTCGGCACGATCGATATCTCGGAGGGCTCGCAATGCTGCCAGGGCAGCGCGCGGGGCAGCATCCGGGCTTCGCTGTGGCACAGCGTGACGGTGGCGGCGTAGTCGTAGCGCGTGGTGTGGCGAAGCTGGTAGATCATGGCTGCACCTGCATCTCGAGCAGCTGCCGAGGGGTTTCGACATGGGCGAAGTGGCTGTTGCTGACCGCTTCGGAGAGCTCGCCGAGCGGATCGAGCAGCGCGTCCAGCAGCGCGCTGAGCGCCTCTCGCGCGCTCGGCGAATGCGGCAGCCCCGCCAGCGCTGCCACATCGGCGAGTTGCAGGGTGGTGGAGGCACGGATCACCAGGCGCTGTTCGCTGGATCTGTAGGGCGCACTCGACGGCTGCGGCAGATGGTCGATCTGGCGGCGCAGCCGTTTGAGCATGTAGCCCACCGAGCGCGGGTTGCCCTCGTCGAACAGCAGCAGGTCGAGGATCGCACTGGGGTGCAGCTCGCTGCGATAGCGTCGCCGGTAGGCGGTGAAATTGTCGGTGGTCGCGAGCACCATCTCCCAGGCCGCGGCCCCGTTGTGCTCGGTATCCACCAGCGCAAGGCGCAGCAGCGCCAGGGTGTTCTGGCAGCGTTCGATGAAGCGGCCGATGTCCATCAATCGCCAGCCATAGTGGTGCGGCATGGTCTCGTTGCACAGGCCGAAGAAAGCGGCAAGTTCCGGGACCGTGCGCTCGCAGGCGCGGCGGCCGACACTCGCGCTGGTGCAGCGCTCGAACTCCTCGCCGACGTTGTTGAGCACCCGCCAGGCGTCGTCGCCAAGGTGGTCGCGCACCGCCTGGGAGTTGCGATGCACCGCTCTGGCCAGCGTCGTCAGTCCGTCGGGCGCGTCGGGGGAGAAGAGGCTCAACAAGCGTGCGCGAATCAGGCCGAAACGCTGCTCGCCTTCGGCCTGGGCCTCGAGCGGCTCGAGCTCGAGCGCCTCCAGCAGGCCGTCGAGGCTGGGATCGGCGACGCTCGACTGATCCTGCTCGAGCAGCCTCACCAGCGCCTCGCGCAGGAGCCTCGCGCGATTGTCCAGGCGCTCGCCATAGCGGCCGAGCCAGAACAGGCTGTCGGCGACCCGGCTGGGCAGGTCGATGCCATCGCGGGTCACCAGCAGCGGCTCGCTGGCCTGGCGCAGCTGGCTGACGTGGGGCTGCGGCGAATCGGCCAGCACCCAGACGTCCTTGACCACCTCGCTGTTCACCGAGGGATGGCCGGGCTCGCCCACCCAGGCGAGACCGCCAGGCATCACTCGATAGGCGACCTCCTCGAGGCTGCCGTCGGCGGTGCTGGAGTCCAACGAACAGAACATCCGCAGCGACAGCGGTTTCGGCACCAGCCGTTGCCGTTCGGCGTCGAACACCGGTCCACTGGCGGCGGCCAGCGGACGCTGGGCGACGAATTCATCGGGGTGGGCGACGATTCGCTGGCGCAGCCGCGCAAGCCCCTGGGCGTCGAGCCGAGCGGCGTGCACCGGCGCAGCGCCAGGTTCGAAGCTGCGCAGGATCAGCCCGGGCAGCTCGTCCAGGGTGCGCTCGAGCGCATCCGGCGCACCGCACCACCAGCCCTCGGGCCCCTCCAGCAGCAGCGGCTCACCGAGCAGCCGCTCGCAAAGCGCCTGCCAGTAGGGTTCGAGCACCGGATGCTCGAGCACGCAGCTGCCGATCGGATTGGCGAGGCGCACGTTGCCCGCCCGCGCCGCCTGGGCAAGCCCAGCGACGCCGATCACCGAGTCGGCGCGAAGCTCCAGCGGATCGCACCAGACGTCGGACATCCGGCGCAGGATCACATCGACCGGCTTGAGCCCGCCGAGGGTGCGCATCCACACCCGCTGGTCGCGTACCACCAGATCGAGGCTCTCGACCAGCGGCAGGTTCAGATAGCTGGCGAGGTAGGCGTGCTCGAGATAGCCATCGCTGCCGGGCCCCGCGGTGAGCAGCACCACGTTGGGATGTTCGCGATGCTGGGGCGCGAGCGAGACCAGCGCACGGTGCTCGTCGGCGAGCGCCCCGGCGAGCCGGCGCAGCGGCGCATCGCGGTAGAGATTCGGCATCGAGCGGGCGAGCACGATACGGTTTTCCAGCGCATAGCCGCTACCGGCCTGCGATTGCACACGGTCGGCGATCACCCGCCAGCGGCCTTCGCTGTCGCGGACCAGGTCGACCCCGAGCGAGAACAGCGCGGCGCGCTCGGTATCGAAGGAGTGCTGGCAGGGCGGCAGCCACCAGCCCTGCTGGAACAGCGCCTCGGCGGGGATCAGCCCCTCGCGCAGCGTGCGCTGCTCGCCGTAGAGATCACGCAGCAGCGCATCGAGCAGCCGGGCACGCTGGGCAAGCCCCGCCTCGAGCAGCGGCCACTCGTGGCTGTCTATCACCAGCGGCAGCGGGTCTACGCGCCAGCTGCGCGCGGCGCTCCCGAGCGCGCGACCGTTGAAGGTCACGCCGTTCTCGTGCAGCAGCCGCTGCGCCTCGAGACCGCGCTGGGAGATGCCGTCGAGGCCGAGACGAGCGAAGTTCTCCAGCAGCGCGTGCCAGTGCGGGCGCAGCTCGCCGTCGTCGCCGAGCAGGCTGTCGAAGCCACCGACGCTGCGATAGCCGGCCAGCAGCGCTGAGAGCACACCGCTCGGCATGGGGGTCAAAGTGATCGTTTCCTGGTTCATGAAGGCATCGATCGCGCCCGGCCTGCCTGACGAACGAGGCAGACAGGGCGCTGGTGGGTAACGGGCACCGCAGGGGCACAGTGGAGGCGTCGCGACCGGCTCAGCCGCGGCGACGCAGATCCAGCGTCAGCGGCAGCTCGAGACTCGGCGTCTCGGCGGGCACGGTGATTTTGCCCTGAGTATGCCCTTGCCGCTCGAAACGTGCCAGCCTGCGGGCCTGTGCCTCATTGGCATTGATCGGGAACCGCTCGTAGTTGCGCCCCGCCGGATCGATGACGTGATAGGTGCAAGCACCCACCGAGCGCCCGTTCCAGGTATCGACCAGGTCGAACACCAGCGGCGCATGGACGGGAATACGCGGATGCAGCGCCGAGGGTGGCTGCCAGGCCCGATAGCGCACCCCTGCGACCGCTTCGCCGCTGCGCGAGGTCGGCGCCAGCGGTACCCGCCGGCCATTGCAGGTGAGCACGTAGCGGCCATCGACGAAGCCCTGGATCTTGACCTGCAGGCGCTCGACCGATGAGTCGACGTAGCGCGCCGTGCCGCCGGAGCTCGCCTCTTCGCCGAGCACGTGCCAGGGCTCCAGCGCCTGGCGCAGCTCGACGCTCAGAGTGTCGGTGCTGAATTCACCATGCAGCGGGAAGCGGAACTCGAGGAAGCTCTCGAACCAGCTCGGGTCGAAGTCGAAGCCGTGGCGGCGCAGGTCGCCGAGCACCTCGAGCAGATCGTTCCAGAGGAAATGCGGCAGCATCCAGCGATCGTTCAGCGCACTGCCCCAGCGTACCAGCGGTCCGCCATAGGGCTCGCGCCAGAAGCGCGCGACCAGCGCGCGTACCAGCAGCGCCTGCAGCAGCGACATCCGCGGATGCGGCGGCATCTCGAAGGCGCGCAGTTCGAGCAGTCCGAGTCGACCGGTATCGCTGTCGGGGGAGTAGAGCTTGTCGATGCAGAATTCGGCGCGGTGGGTATTGCCGGTCAGGTCGGTGAGCAGGTGGCGGAACAGCCGGTCGACCAGCCAGGGCTGGGCCACTTCGTCGTCCGGCACCTGGGAGAGCGCGACTTCGAGCTCGTAGAGCGAATCGTGGCGCGCCTCGTCCACCCTCGGCGCCTGGCTGGTCGGTCCGATGAACAGGCCGGAGAAGAGATACGAAAGGCACGGGTGATGCTGCCAGAAGGTGATCATGCTGGAGAGCAGCGAAGGACGGCGCAGGAACGGAGAGTCCGCGGGCGTCGCGCCGCCCAGGGTGATGTGATGGCCGCCACCGGTACCGGAGTGACGCCCATCGAGCATGAACTTCTCGGCACCGAGCCGGCACTGACGGGCTTCGTCGAACAGTGCGGTCGTGGTGTCGACGAGTTCGGGCCAGCTCGCCGACGGCATGATGTTGACCTCGATCACACCGGGGTCGGGGGTGATCATGAATTTCGCCAGCCGCGGGTCGGAGGGCGGCGGGTAGCCCTCGACGAATACCGGCATGCCGAGTTCGGCGCAGGTACGCTCGACCGCGGCGACCAGTCCGAGATAGGCCTCGAGCGACTCGAGCGGCGGCAGGAAGACGTAGAGATGGCCATCACGCGGCTCGATGCAGAGGCTGGTTGGTATCGACTCCGCCGCGGCGCGGTTGAGGTCCTGCACCGCGTCGAGCAGCGCGCCGGTGTCAGTGCCCTCGCCCTTCATCCCGGCGCGGGCGGTGACCGGCCTGCCGGCCCCGCCGCGCAGCGCATCGCTCGCCGGCTGCTGCTGGCCGCGCGCCAGCGCCGCCAGGCGTGCGACGATCTCTTGGTGCGGGTCCGGCAGCGGTCCGCGCGGGGCGAAACTGGCCACCGGCTGGCGCGGATCCTCCCAGCTCTTCAACGGCAGCGCATCGAGCGGCAAGCGCAGCCCCATCGGCGAGTCACCCGGCACCAGCAGCAGATGATCGCGGCGCAGCAGCCAGGCGCCGCTGCGCCATCCTCGGCCTTCGGCGCGCAGCGGCAAGGCATAGCCGACCACCTCGCCAAGGCCGCGCTCGAGCAGCCGGCCGAGGCGGCGACGCTCGGCGTCATCGTCGAGATCGACGTCGCGCGGATCGAAGTCCACCGGCAGGGTACGTTCACGCCACAGGTAGTAATAAACGTCTTCGTAGGCGGGAATCAGGTGCGCTGCCTCGATGTCGAGCTGCGCGCACAGGGTGTCGGCGAACTCGCGCGCTTGCTGCGGCCCATAGCCGCGCTCGACCGCATCGTCGTCGAGCAGCGCGGGGTCGCGCCACACCGGTACGCCATCGCGGCGCCAGTAGCAGGCCAAGGCCCAGCGCGGCAGCGGCTCGCTGGGATACCACTTGCCCTGCTGGTAATGGAACAATCCGCCCGGGGAGAAGCGCTCGCGCAGCCGCTTGAGCAGCGACACCGAGAACCTGCGCTTGGTCGGTCCCAGCGCCGCCGTGTTCCACTCATCGCCATCCATGTCGTCGATCGAGACGAAGGTCGGCTCGCCGCCCATGGTCAAGCGTACGTCGCCCGCCTTCAACGCCGCGTCGACCCGCCTGCCGAGCTGGTCGACCGCCTGCCACTGATCCTCATCGAACGGTTTGGTGACCCTGGGGCGCTCCTCGATCCGCTCGACGCGCATGGAGAAGTCGAATTCGACCTCGCACGGCTCGCTCAGCCCGGTTATCGGCGCCGCGCTGCTCGGCTCCGGCGTCGCCGCCAGCGGGATGTGTCCTTCGCCGGCGAGCAGCCCCGAGGTCGGGTCAAGCCCGATCCAGCCGGCACCGGGCACGAACACCTCGGTCCAGGCGTGAAGATCGGTGAAATCGTGGGTCGTACCGGAGGGCCCGTCGAGCGCCTCGAGATCGGCGACCAGCTGGACCAGGTAGCCCGAGACGAAGCGCGAAGCCAGCCCCAGCCGGCGAAAGATCTGCACCAGCAGCCAAGCGCTGTCGCGGCATGAGCCGCTGCCTTTCTCGAGGGTCTCCTCGGCGGCCTGGACCCCGGGCTCCATCCGTACCAGATAAGCGATGTCCTGGCTCAAGCGCTGGTTGAGCGCGACCAGGAAATTGACCGATGAATCGGCCTCCTTCGCCACCTCGGCGAGCCAGGCATCGAGCCTCGCCCCGCCTTCGTCGAGTTCGAGATAGGGCGCCAGCTCCTTGGCCAACCCCGCCGAATACTCGAACGGAAAACGCTCCGCGTAGGGTTCGACGAAGAAGTCGAATGGATTGATCACGGTCATCGGGGCGATCACTTCGACCGCCACTGCAAGCCGCGAGAGCGGTTCGGGGAACACCACCCGTGCCACCAGGTTGCCGAAGGGGTCCTGCTGCCAGTTGATGAAGTGCTCTCCACCTTCGATCTTGAGCGAGAACGCTTCTATCGGCGTGCGACAGTGCGGCGCCGGGCGCAGCCGGATCAGGTGGGGAGAGAGCGCGACCGGGCGATCGAAGCGATATTCGGTGGCGTGGTGCACAGCGACGCGTATGGACATCGGAGCCTCGGAGCCGGCGACTGAGATGTCGCAAATATCACCGTGATGCCTACAGGATTACAACGACTATCTTGCTCGCGAGGCGCTTCTCTTTGCTTCGCCACGATGCTATAGCTTAGCGGGACGGACCTTCTGCATGACCCGCGCGGGCCTCTAGCCCGCGACGACAAGATCAAGATAGAGATCGATCCGTGGCGATCGATGACAAGAGGGTTCGGACCATGACTCGGATAGACTGGAACGACTATCACTGCGACGCGCATTACGACGAACTACTGGCCCGGGCTGGCGTGCCCCGAAACGCATCCAAGGCGCTCTGCGACTACCTCGCGAGCCTGGATGCCAGCGAACTAGCCGAACGCAAGACCGCAGCCGAGGCGGCGATCCGGACGATGGGGATCACTTTCACTGTCTACTCGGAAGGCACCATGATCGACCGCGCCTGGCCGTTCGACATCGTGCCGAGGATCATCCCCGCCGCAGAGTGGCGACGCACCGAGGCAGGGCTCAAACAGCGCGTCGAAGCGCTCAACCTGTTCATCGACGATCTCTACCACGACCAGCGCATCATCAAAGACGGCGTGTTTCCCGCCGAAGTCCTCGCCCAGTCGGTCAACTTCCGTCCGCAGTGCATCGGCATCGACCCGCCCCACCGGGTGTGGGCCCACATCTGCGGCTCCGACCTGGTCCGCGACGGCGACGGTACGCTCTACGTACTGGAGGACAACCTCCGCGTGCCCTCGGGCGTCTCCTACATGCTCGAGAACCGCAACGTCACCAAGCGGGTATTGCCGGAGCTGTTCGCCACCGGCCGCATCCTGCCGGTCGACGACTACGCCGCCCAGCTCTACGACATGCTCGCCAGCATGTCTCCGCGCCCCCAGGATGAGCCGCAGGTGGTGGTGCTGACCCCGGGGATCTACAACTCCGCCTACTACGAGCACGCCTATCTCGCCCAGCAGATGGGCGTCGAACTGGTTCAGGGCGACGACCTGATGGTCGACGATGACGACGTGGTCTACATGCGCACGGTCAGCGGCCCGACCCGGGTAGACGTGATCTACCGGCGGATCGACGACCTGTTCCTCGACCCCGAGGCGTTCAACCCCGACTCGATGCTCGGCGTACCCGGGCTGATGCGCGCCTGGCGCGCGGGCAAGGTGGCGCTGGCCAACGCGCCGGGCGCTGGGGTCGCCGACGACAAGGTGGTCTACGCCTTCGTGCCGCAGATCATCGACTATTACCTCGACGCCGAACCGATCCTGCCCAACGTACCGAGCTACCTGTGCATGTTCGACGACCAGCGCGACTATGTCCTCGATCACCTCGACGAGCTGGTGGTCAAGCCGGCCAACGAATCCGGTGGCTACGGCATGCTGATCGGGCCGCGCTCGACGGCCGAGGAGCGTGCGCTGTTCGCCGAGCGGATCAAGGCCGACCCACGCAACTACATCGCCCAGCCGACGCTGAACCTATCCACTACGCCTACGCTCTGCAGCGACGTGGAGGTCAAGCCTCGCCACGTCGACCTGCGGCCCTTCATTCTCTCCGGCGCCGAGATCCACGTCACCACCGGCGGACTGACCCGAGTCGCGCTGGTCGAGGGCTCGCTGGTGGTCAACTCCTCCCAAGGCGGTGGCAGCAAGGACACCTGGATCGTCGAAACCGAGGAGAACGACTGATGGGCATGCTCTCCCGCGTCGCTGAAAATCTCTACTGGGTGGCCCGCTATCTCGAACGCGCCGAGGACACCGCGCGCCTGGTCAACGTCAATACCCACCTGCTGCTCGATTTCCCGCAGGCCGCCAATCTCGGCTGGGCGACGCTGATCGAAATCACCGGTAGCCTGGACTCGTTCAACGAGCGCTACGACGAGTTCAGCGAGCGCAACGTGCTCGCCTTCCTCTGCACCGATCGAAGCTATTCGAGCTCGCTGCTCTCCTCGCTGGCCGCCGCCCGCGAGAACCTGCGCACCACCCGGGACATCGTCCCGCGCGAGATCTGGGAGCAGGTCAACAGCCTCTACATGGAGGCGGTCGCACACGCCTCGAGCAGCCTGGCCCTGGCCCGGCGCGAGGAGTTCCTCAAGCGGATCATCCGCGGCTGCCAGACCGTCACCGGACTGTTCGAGGGCACCCTCAGCCGCACCCAGGCCTTCACCTTCGTCGAGCTCGGCCGCCAGCTCGAACGCGCCGACATGACCACCCGTATCGTCGACGTACGCTCGGGCAACCTGCTGCCGCGCAACCCGGAGGAGCTTACCCCGTTCGAGAACCTGCAGTGGATGAGCGTGCTCAAGTCGCTGACCGGCTACCAGATGTATCGCCAGCAGGTGAGACTTCGCGTACGCGGACCGGACGTGCTCGAGTTCCTGCTCAAGGAGCCGACCTTTCCCCGCGCGGTCGCCTACTGCCTCGACAGCATCTCCGACAACCTGCGCACCCTGCCCCGCTACGACCGTCCTCTGGCCGCCTCCACCCTGGTCCGTGCGGAGGTCGCCGAGGCCGACGTGCGCTCGCTGGCGCGCTCCCCGGACGACCTGCGCCTGGCCATCGACAAGCTGCAGATCGGCTTCAACACGCTCCACGACTCGATCGCTGCGACCTACTTCTCGCGCGATTTGGCCAGTGCGCCGCCGCATCAAAGCCAGAGCCAGACCCAGCGCGACGACATGCTCGACGAAGACTGAGCCCCGCGCGATGACCTCCGAGCGCTCCGCCGTCCCAACGTCGGAGCGCTTCGGTTATGCTGGGCGGCGACCCTGACATTTCGATGAGGAATTCCTCCCCATGACCCAATCCGGTATTGGGCTGCCCGAGCTGCTGGCGCTCGAACCGCTCGAGGTGAACCTCTTTCGCGGTGTGAGCCTGGATCTCGGCCTGCCGCAGCTGTTCGGCGGGCACGTCCTCGCCCAGGCGCTGGCCGCCGCGGCTAAAACGGTGCCGAGCGAGCGCGCAGTGCACTCTCTGCACGGTTACTTTCTGCGCCCAGGCGACGCCAGCCGCCCGGTGGTCTACCAGGTCGACCCGACCCGCGATGGGGGCAGCTTCACCACCCGGCGCGTTACCGCAATCCAGTACGGCCAGCCGATCTTCTTCTGCAGCGCCTCTTTCCACCTGGAAGAGCCAGGCTTCGAACACCATAGCTCGGCACCAGCGCCGGACACCGCCTCCCCCGAGGCGCTGCTCGAGCGCGGTGTGCGAACAGAGCGGCTGCCCAACCTGCCGGTCGAGATCCTGCGCTGCGATCTCTCCCGCGATCCACCCCGCCAAAGCGTCTGGATCAGGCTGCTCGGCGAAGCGCCGGCCGACCCCGCCCTGCACCGCCAGATGCTGGCCTACGCCTCGGATCTTTGTCTGCTCGCCACCGCACTGCTGGCCCACGATAAACGTCCCCACGAGCCGGGGCTTCGAATCGCGAGTCTCGATCACGCCATCTGGTTCCACCGCGACCTCGACCTTCACGACTGGCATCTCTACCAGATGGACAGCCCCTGGGCCGGCGGCGCACGTGGCCTGAGCCATGGAGAGATCTTCGATCGCGGTGGCGCACTGGTCGCCACGACCATGCAGGAAGGATTGGTCCGCTTCTCGCCTCAATCATCCGGATAGCGAGATCCTGCCGGCTTCAGACTGCTAACAAATTATTTGAAAATGCTACGATGGCTTCCAGCCGCCTCCGAGAGCGCGCTGGACGGCAATCGATTGCACCGGGGTTTGCGACATGGATGTCGCAAAAGGCGCGCCCGGACAGGGACGTCCATGCGCGCCGACCCGAGGGCAATCGATTGATCGGCCAGGGTTTCGCGATCTCGTGGCGGCGCGTCCCCCTAAAGGGGGAGCGCGAGGGGACCGCCCCTCGCATCTAAGCGAGCATGAGGTGCGTTAGGACCCAAACGGTTCTCGACTCGCCAGGATCGAGAGCGTCGCTGGGTCAAAAGGGGTTTGTCATTAATCTGAAGCCGGCGACCGGATCGTCCGGTCGCCGGCCTTCTCGCCGCCTTGCTGGGGAATACGACCGCTCAGCCCGCGTAGGCGTTGGCGCACGCTCTCTTCACCAGCCCATCGATGTAGCGCAGCTTCTCGACCACGCTGTCGTTGAGCACCACCGGCACCAAGTCGAGCAGTCCCATGTCGCGGTTGAGCTCGTTGATCGAGAGCCCTACCCTCTGCCAGGCGATCAGCATCTGATCGAGGCTGCGATCATGGTCGACCCGGGTGAAGCCCAGGCCCTTGGCGGTGTCGAGCACCGAGACGATGTCGAGATAGAGCGCGAAGGTCTCGGCGAAGTCCTCCCAGGGATGCATGGTGGCGTACGCGGAGACGTAGTGGAGTTCCCAGCCGGCGGGCGGTCCCTGGTGGTAGTGGCGCTCGAGCGCCTCGGCATAGGTCGGCGAGTTGTGATCGCCGAACACTGCGATGCAGGCGGCTTCGTCGCGATTCTGGACCAGCAGGTCCCAATAATAGTGACCGATCTCGTGGCGAAAATGGCCGATCAGGGTGCGATGCGCCTCCCCCATGTCGACCCTGAGCCGCTCGCGCTCGGCGTCGTCCGCCTCGCGCACGTTGATGGTGATGTGACCGTTGGCATGGCCGGTATAGACCGTCTGGTCACCGACCTGGCGCCACAGCCCGTCATTGGGCAGCGCATCCGCCATGAACGAGAACGATAGCGGCAGCGGCGCACCCTCGACGTGCTTGTCCGGATGCGGCAGCTCGACCAGATCGAGGGTGTAGAACAGCCTGCGCTTGGCGCTTTCGAGCGCGGCCCAGCGTGTCAGCGCCCCATCCACGGAAAGATCGGGAATCATCTCATTGCAGCGGCAGCAGTCACAGAGCTCGGGCGCGCCCCCTTGGCCGTCGAGCTCGACCATCCGGTTGCACACCCCATAGTCGCGGTAGTTGGCGCATTTCAAAAGACTCGCACCGCATTCGGGGTTGGTGCAGCGATAGCCGCCCGCATCCAAGGGCTCTAGCGCATGGATACCATCGCAGGCCGGGCACCAGCCCACTTCGCGACCACAGGAGAGACATTGGCTGTTGTCGAAGAACAGGCGAGTGGAGCAGACACATTCGAAGACGCGCATGGAGATACTCTCGTGAGGCGACCGATCGTGGAACTGCTAAAGGATAGACGGTTGCGACGACAGCGCTACATCGACGAGCGAACAGGCTCAGCAGGGCAGGATGGCGATGATGTGGGATTCGAGATCGTCCGCGTCGACATCGCGTTCGGAGACCGCAATGGCACGCACGCTGATCCCCTTGCGATGCATCCGGCGGTCGGAGCCGGCGACCAGCGGATGCCAGCCGGCCAGCCTGCGACCTTCGCCGAGCCTGCGGTAGGCGCAGGTAGAAGGCAGCCAGTCGAACTCATAGAGGTTTTCGCGCGTAAGCTTGGTGCACTCGGCGACTTCGGTGAAACGGTTGGCATAGTCGCTGCAGCGGCAGCTGTCGATATCGAGCAGCTTGCAGGCGACATCGAGCAGCGCCAGGTCACCGCTCTCCTCGTCTTCGATCTTGACCAGGCAGCAGCGTCCGCAGCCGTCGCAGAGCGCCTCCCACTCGGCATCGTTCAATGCATCGAGCGGATAGCGCTCCCAGAACCGCTCGCGCAGCGCGACATCCGGCATCTCAGTAGCGTCCCTCGGTCGGCGCGCGATAGAGATCGAGCATCGAAGGATCGCGCGGCGGCGGCATCTGCAGATAGAAACCCTGCTCGCGCACCAGCCGGATCACCTCGCTCGCCTCGACCCGCGCCATCCGCCGCTCGGGCGTCAGCACCAGCACCATCGACGGCTCCGGCTTGCCGAATCGCTCGAGCAGCGCCTCGGGCACCCGGGCGAGCCCCTCGCCCCGATCGACGTAGAGATAGGTCTCATCGCGGCGCGGACTGCGATAGACCTGACAGATCAACCGATCGCTCATCCCCGTGTACCTCCCTCGAGCCGAGGCTCCTCGTCTTCCGCAGGGCCGCGACCAACCTTGAGCGCATCGCGCAGCGCGTCGTCGAGCAGCGCGCCACGCCAGCCTTCGAGCGAACAATCGTCGAGCCGTCCCCGCAGGTCCGCCTGCACCCAGGCGTCGAGATCGCGCCGCCGGGCGAGCAGCTCGGCGGCGAGTCCAAGGCGCTCGGCCTGCTTCTCGACCACCCGCTTCAGCACTTTCAGCCGCCTGCGGTAATCGTTGCTCACCGGCGAAGGCAGCGCACGGGGCAGTTGCGATGCATCGATCGCCTGGGCGGCCTTGACCAGCCCGAGCAGCGTATCGCTTTCACGCTTGATCAGCGCCGGCTTGATCTCCGGTACCTCGGCGAGCTCGAAGCGATTCTTCGGCATCCTCTCCGCGACGGCGAACAAAAGCCCATCGTTGGCCAACCACCCACGCGGCACATCTCGAGCCCGCACCGCCTCCTCACGCCAGGCGCAAAGTGCCGCATAGGCGGCGAGACTGCGCGGTGACAGCCGCCAGGCATTGCGATTGCGCAGGTGGTAGGCGTCGAGCGCTTTACCGGCCTTCGCCGTATCGATCATCGCCTGGCAGTCCGACTCGACCCACTCGAGGCGCTCGAGGTGTTCGAGCGCCGCCCGCTGGGCACGCCAGAGCTGCGGCAGGTAGAGGACGTCGAGCATGGCGTAGCGGCGCTGCTGCTCGGAGAGCGGACGCGCCAGCCAGTCGGAGCGAGTGGCATCCTTAGGGATCTCGATACCGAGCCGGCGCTCCACCAGGCGCTGATAGCTGATCGCCGTATCCCCGCCGCAGAACCCCTCGGCGACCTGGGTATCGATCAAAGGCTCGGGCAGGCACCCCGCCCAGGCGGCGAGCACTTCCAAGTCCTCGCTGCAAGCGTGAATCAGCTTGAGCGGTCCCTGGGGACCAAGCAGCGCGCGCAGCGCATCGCTTGCCTCGACCGCGCAAGGGTCGATCAACCACACCCGTTCTCCGTCGCTGAGCTGGATCAGCGCAGGGATGGCGTGGAAGGTGGTCTCGCGCATGAACTCGGTGTCGAGACCGACCGCTTCGCAGTTCGAAAGCGCGGCGCAGGCTTCGTCGAGCGCCTCGGTAGTGGCTACCCAGTAGCCCTGGGACGTGTTCATTTCGACTCTCTTGACTGAAGCGTGTTGAGAATAAGCCAGCGATCGCGCTGCTGGCGCAATGCTTGCCTGGCGCGGCAGGCCCGCCACGCATCGTTTGCCACCTCTGGCGCGACGAGTGCTGCACGCTCAACACGCCCCGGGGTTTATCGCATTTTTCCACCCGCGCCGCATGCGTCGGCAAGGGCGGCGGGACGGGCTGCTAACGGCATGGCATGGCAGAGGCGCTAGCGTGCAGACGTACGCACCGCTTACCTCGATAATGCCTGCAAACGGGAAACCGGGATGCGCTCGGCGCGACGCAGCGACCCGTAGCGCTCAGGACGTGAATGGCAGGCGTCCGCTGAACGCGCGCGAGAGCGTGCCGCCGTCGACGTACTCGAGCTCACCGCCGAGCGGTACGCCATAGGCCAGCCGCGTACAGCGCACCTCATAGGGACGCAGCTGCTCGGAGATGTAGTGGGCGCTGGCCTCCCCTTCGACGGTGGGATTGGTCGCCAGCACCACTTCCTCATAGTCGTGCCCGGCCACCTCCGCCTCCAGGCGCTCGAGTCCAAGCTCTTCCGGACCGATGCCATCGAGCGGCGAGAGGTGGCCGTGGAGGACGAAGTAGCGGCCGCGATAGCCACCGGCCTCCTCGATCGCCAGCAGGTCGGCGGGCGATTCGACTACGCAGAGCATGCGCTCGTCGCGCCTGGGATCCTCGCAGAGCGCGCAGAGATCGTGCTCGGTCAGGTTGCGACAGCGCTGGCAATAGCCGATCCGCGCCAGGGCTTCACCCAGCGCAGCGACGATCCGCTCGCCGCCGGCGCGATCGCGTTCGAGCAAATGCAGCGCCATGCGCTGAGCGCTCTTGGGGCCGACCCCCGGCAGGATGCGGAAGGCCTCGACCAAGCGCTCGAAGAGGGGTGAGAAGCTCATCAGAACGGCAGCTTGAACCCAGCCGGCAGATTGAGCCCGGCGGTCGCTTCCTCCATCTTGCTGCGCGAGTTGGCCTCGACCTTGCGCACCGCGTCGTTGACCGCGGCGGCGAGCAGATCCTCGAGGAACTCCTTGTCCTCTTCCATCACGCTGGGATCGAGAGCGATACGGATCACGTCATGGCGACCATTCATCGTGACCTTGACCATTCCGGCGCCGGCCTCACCCTCGACCTGCTGCTGGGCGATCTCTTCCTGCACCTGCTGCATCTTTTCCTGCATCTGCTGGGCCTGCTTCATCAGGCCGCCCATACCACCCTTGAACATGGCCACTCTCCTTAAGCTAACGATGATCTGCTCGGTGAATCGAGGGATACCAGTGGAGGCATGACGCCGTTCGTTCAGGCGTCGTTCTCGAGCGAACGCACGCTCGCTTCGAGCAGCCGCGCGCCGAACTGCTCCTCCAGCGCTCTTATATGCGGGTCGCGCCTGAGCGCTTCAACCGCCCGTGCCTGGCGTTCAGCCCTGAGTCGCTCCCGCTGGGCGTGAGGCGTCTCGATGCCGGGGTCGATCTCGCCCGGTTCGATGGTCACTCTTCTCGCTGCCCCGAGCTTGGCCAGTCCCGCCTCCAGCCTGCGCACGTGGATCTCGGCATTCATCGCCGCCTGGGAGGGATCGAGGCGCAGCGCGAGAACGCCGTCCCGATCCTCGATCACCGCGCAGTGGGCGAGCAGGTTACCGGTGATTCCACCGAGACCGAGATTGGGAAAGATCCCAAGCCAGGCGACTTGGTCGATCGTCGCGCCGGTGGGTAGCGAGAACCCCTCCACGGCGTCATCGTCATCGGTCTCCTGCTCCGCCGGCACCGCCTCGCTGGTCGACGAAGCGAGCGCATCGGTGAACGCCTCGCTCAGCTGTGACGCCGCATTGGGAGAAGCGTACTCGGCATAGGCGCGCTCGTCGTCATCGTCTTCGTCGTCGAGCGGCTGCGCCTCGTAGCTTGCGAACTCGCCGGCGGCGCTGGACGAAGGCCCAGGAGCGGGGCTGCGCTCAGGCTCCGCTGCAGGCTCGGGCTCGGGCGGCGATTCAGGTTCGGGCTCGGGCTCGATGGGAGATCCTGCCGCCGCCGGCGCCACCTGCTGCGGCGCTACCTGCTGCGGCGGCGCTTCTGCAGCGGAGCTGGCGGCTATCGCGCGCTCCTCCGGCACCGATGCGGTGCTCCAGGGCGGTTCGGCCGCGGGGCCGGCGGCTGGCGGAGGTTCGTCGGCGGCCTGCGCCGGCGCCGGGGCCGCCTGCTGGCCATCGCGCGCCTCGCGCTGGCCGCCGTCACCGCGCAGCGGCAGCGGCGTCTGGGCGGGTCGCGGTACGCCCTGGGGGCGGAAGGCGAGCATCCGCAGCAGGGTCATCTCGAGCGCGGTGCGAGGCTCGGGCGCGTTCTCCATGTCGGCGCGACCGGAAAGCGCGATCTGGTAGTAGAGCTGTACGTCCTCGGCGGTGAAGCCATTGGCCAGCGCGAGCAAGGCGTCGCGGTCACCGAAGCCGTTGTCGAGCGCCTGCGGCACCATCTGGGCGATCGCCAGCCGGTGGAACAGCCCCGCCAGCTCATCGAGCACCGCGCCGAAATCCGGCGCATGCTCGGCGAGCGCCGCGACCTCGGCGAGCACCTTGGCGGCGTCGATCTCGCCGAGCGCTTCGGCCAGCTTGAGGATGTGGCGGTGATCGAGGGTGCCGAGCATCGCCGCGACATCGGCTTCGCTGACCGTTCCCTGGCCGAAGGCGATCGCCTGGTCGGTGAGCGAGAGCGCATCGCGCATCGAGCCGTCCGCGGCGCGCCCCAGCAGCCACAGCGCGCGCTCGTCGAAGCTCACCCCCTCCTCGCCGAGGACGCGGGAAAGATGCCCGACCACGCGCTCCGGCGGCATCATCTTGAGCGCGAACTGCAGGCAGCGTGACAGCACCGTGATCGGCAGCTTCTGCGGATCGGTGGTGGCGAGCAGGAACTTGACGTGGGGCGGCGGCTCTTCGAGCGTCTTGAGCAGCGCATTGAAGCTGTGCGACGAGAGCATGTGCACTTCGTCGATCAGATAGACCTTGTAGCGTCCCTGGGTCGGCGCGTACTGCACGTTGTCGAGCAGTTCGCGGGTGTCCTCGACCTTGGTCCTGGAGGCGGCGTCGACCTCGATCAGATCGACGAAGCGCCCCTCGTCGATCGCCCGGCAGGCCTGGCATTCGCCGCAGGGATTCGAAGTCACTCCGCGTTCGCAATTGAGGCACTTGGCCAGGATACGGGCGATGGTGGTCTTGCCGACCCCGCGGGTGCCGGTGAACAGGTAGGCGTGGTGCAGGCGCTCCTGGTCGAGCGCATTGATCAGCGCCCGGGAGACGTGCTCCTGGCCGACGAGCTCATGGAAAGTGCGTGGCCGCCATTTGCGGGCCAATACCTGGTAGCTCATGTAGGCGAACGGTATCCTTGACGGCTAGAACCTGCGCCGACCGCCGTAGGGACGGCTGGTAACGATCGGGGGCAGCGAAGTGCTGGCGAGGCGCCATCTTAGCGCGTCGCATGGGCCGCGCGCGAGCCGGCCTGGGCAAGTCGAAGGAAGAGCTGAAATGGAGGCGGCCCCCGCCAGCCACATCCCGGCACACGACTCCATCACTACCGTTGCTCCCTTCCGGGCCTGGCGGGGTTCGCGATTTCACGTTGCGGGAGGACCGATGGGGGCCACCATAACCGACTCGACCAAAAATCTTTTCAAATCATTGAGTTGAAAGAACAGCACTGGTCGATCGAGGCGCCATCTTAGCAACTGCGCCGGCCCCCGGCAAGCGCATCGAGACACCTCCCGGGACACCACTGCGCGACCAGGCCCGTTATACTCTGCGCGCCCTCTACGCCGCTGGACCCTGGTCATGAACGATGCCACGAACGACGCCCACTCCCCTTTGCGACTCGACCAGCTGCTGGTCGAGCTTGGCCTGGCCCGCTCGCGCACCCGCGCCCAGCGGCTGATCAAGCATGGCCGCGTGAGCCTGCTCGGCCCGGGCGGCGAACGGGTGGTGAAACGACCAGGCGAGAAACTGCCGCGAGACAGCCGGTTCAGGCTCGAGGAAGACCCGCAGGAGCGCTATGTGTCCCGGGCGGGGCTCAAGCTCGAGGGGCTGCTCGACGGCCTGGGGATCGATCTCGAAGGCCAGATCCTGCTTGATGTCGGCCAGTCGACCGGCGGCTTCAGCGACTGCGCGCTGCGTTTCGGCGCGGCCCGAGTGATCGGCATCGAAGTCGGCCACGGCCAGCTCGACGAGACCCTGCGCCAGGACGCCCGGGTGGTCTGTCTCGAAGGCGTCAATGCCCGGGCACTGCCCGACGCACGGCTGCGCGAGCTCGCCCCCGAGGGCCTGGATGGCGCGATGATCGACGTCTCGTTCATCTCCCAGACGCTGATCCTGCCCGAGCTCGCCCGGCTGCTGCCGCCGAACGCCGGGCTCTACAGCCTGGTCAAGCCGCAGTTCGAGCTCTCCCCGGACGAGATCGATGGCCGTGGCCTGGTCCGCCACCCCCGCCACTACGCCGAGGTCGAGAGGCGGCTGCGCAAAGCGGCGGCCGATGCGGGCTTCGAAGTCCTGCACTGGGAGAAGAGCGTGATCCTCGGCGGCGACGGCAACCAGGAGTTCATGATGCTGGCGCGACGCCTCGGCCACGCTCAGGAGGGCTGAGCGCCTCCGGGCGAATCACCCTCGATACCGAGCCCCTTCAGCTTGCGCCCCTTGTCTCCATCACGCTCGCGATGGAGCCACACATCCATCTGCTGGAACGCCACACGCACGCCCTCACGCTTGAACGCCGCATCCACCGCCCGGTTGATCTGGTCGGTGACCCTCAGCCGGTCGCCGATATCGCTGACGAACACCCTCACCTCGAAGGTGAACGAACTATTGCCGTAGGCCATGCAGAATACCAGCGGCTCGGGGTCATCGAGCACCAGCGGATTGTCCCTGGCGATCTGCATCAGCATCTGGTGGACACGGTCGAGATCGGAGCCATGGGCGACGCCATAGGTCAGCACCACCCGGGTGATGTTGTCGGAAAGCGACCAGTTGATCAGCCGATCGGTGATAAAGGTCTTGTTCGGCACGATGATCTCCTTGCGGTCGAAGTCGATCACCGTGGTGGCACGCATCCGGATCCGACTCACCGTGCCATGCAGGTCGTTCAGCGTAATGGTGTCACCGATCCGGATCGGTCGTTCGAAGAGGATGATCAGACCGGAGATGAAGTTGGCGAAGATCTCCTGCAGACCGAACCCCAGCCCGACGCCAAGTGCCGCCACCAGCCACTGAAGCTTCGACCACGAGAGGCCGAGCGTGCCCAGCGCCACCACGATGCCGCAGCCGAGGATGATGTAGGAGAGCAGTGAGGAGATCGCATAGGCGCTTCCGGTCTTGAGCTCCAGCTTGGACAGCACCATCACTTCGAGCAACCCTGGCAGGTTACGCGCCATGGTGGTCATCAGCGCGATGGTGATCACCGCGATGAACAGGCTCGCCAGCGAAACGTGGGCAACGCTTTGGACTCCACCCTCGTTCTGCTCGACCTGCCAGACGTCGATGTTGTTGAGATAGGACAGCACCCCGAGCAGGTCGTGCCAGACCAGGTAGAGGAACGCGATGAAGACCAGGAACAGCACCATCTTCGACAGACGCAGCGACTGCTTGTTGACCTGGTCCATATCCAGCGGCGGCTCTTCCAATACCTCGCCGACCGCCTCCCCGCCCTGGGCCTGGATCAGCGCGCGCCGCCGCTCGACCGAGCGTCGATAGGCGAGCCGCCGCGCGGCGACCGCAAGCCCGCGCACCACCGTCGCCTCGACCAGCACCCAGAAACCGAAGACGTAGAGCGAGGTGATGAAGCGCGTGGTCAGGCGTACCGCCGTGTACTCGTAGCCATAGAGCACGAGGCCGCCGAGCACCAGCGGCACCAGCGCCATGGCAAGACCGAGGCCAAGACGTAACAGCTTGACCCCGAGATAGGGCACATGAGCGAGGATCAGCTTGAATAGCAGCACGCTCATCATCAGGTAGCCGAACAGCACGATCAGCAGCCCGACCGGCTGGTCGACCAGGTTGCTGTCGAAATGCTGGATCAGATAGATCACCAGCACCACCGGGACACTGGCCACTCCGAGCTGGCTGATCAATCGCCGCAGCCGGGCGACATAGGCCGCCGGCCAGTGGAAGTGGCGCATCGCCACGCCGTCGTCGATCAGGATCCGCCGGGCCCAGGCGAAGTATCCCCAGGCGAAGGCGGCGGTGAGCAGCGCACCGCCCAGTACCAGGCCTGAAGCGCTACCCGACAGCCGAAGCCCGGCGCCGGCCGAGGCGAGCAGCAGCGGCCCACGGATCGCCAGCACCAGGTTGAGCAATAGCGCGAGCGGCGTATGGCGCTGGGAGTCGCGCTTGATCCGCCCCACCTCGTCGTGCAGCTCGCGCAGCTGCTGGCGAATTCGCGTGCGGTAGAAACTCAGCGCCACCACCAGCGCGAGCATCGGCAGTATGCTGACGATCCACAGCGACGGCACGATGAACAGCGCCCGGAGCACCTGCCACCAGGCTGGATCAGCGACTTCGTGATACAGCGCCGAGGGCAGCTGCTTGAGCCAGTTGAGCCCGAGCGGCTGGCCGCTGGCGATCCAGAACAGCTGCTCGTCGATCGTCGCGCGTACCGAGGTGCCGATCTCGCTGAGCTGCTGCTGGTTGAGCTGGATGTCGATCGAAAGCGTCAGCAGGTTGCCATACTCCCGATCGAGCTGTTCGAGCAGTTCGCGCTGGGATTCGTAGAGCGAAAGCAAAGTATGCCGCACCGTCTCCCGGGTGGCGGGATCGAGGCTCGGAATCAGCGCATCGAGCCGGCCATCGACATAGCGCTCGACATCGCCAAGCGTTTCCCTGGCCTCGGCGAGATCGAACTGCCTGAGCCGCAGATCGGCGATTTCATCATTCAGCGCCGGGCGCTGCACCATCACCGGCAGCGACTCGCGCTGCTGGCGCAGGATGCGAGACAGCAGCACGCTGCCGCGCACGGCCTCGACCTGGTCATTGAGGTTCGATTGCACCTGCTGCACCGCATCGAGCTGGCTGCGCGTCTCGATCCCGTCGCGGATCAGCTCGTTGACCCGCTCGGTGATGTAAATCAGCGATTCGGACAGTTCACTGTTGCGCGCGGTGACCTCGCGCACCAGCGGGTTGTCGAGCTCGCTGGGCGAGGCGCCCTCGCGGGCCTCCTCGATCGCCCGCTGGGACTTTTCGCGCCGTTTCTGGGTAACCACGTTCTGGAGCAGCGCCAGCTCCGCCTGACGCGCCGCCACCTGCCGAGCGAGCAGCTCGCGATGGGCCTGGGCGAGATCGCGCAGCAGGGTGTTGTTGATCAGCTCGCGCCGGTTCAGCTCGACCTCGGCTTCGAGCGCCGCCACTTCGATCTCCAACTGCCGGCGCTCGATGTCGCCAAGCTGATCGCCTTCGTTGCGCAGCCGGGTACGCAGCTGCTGGATACGCCCCTGGGCCGAGCCGATCGACGCCTGGGCCCGCTCGGGCAGAGTCTGCGCCGCGGTGATCCGACGAGTGGCGTCGCCCTGCGCATCCTGCTCCTGCTTGAGTTCGTCGAGTGAGTCGATCAGGCGCTGTTCGAGCTGTTCGAGCGAGGCGCGCTCCAGCTGCGCCTGGGAGGGCAAGGCGCCGTCCTGGTCGAGCGCGCGCAGCGCCTGACGATAGCTGCTGAGCCTGCGCGGCGCGTCATCGATCTCACGGTCGAGCGCCTGCAGCTGGCGCCTGGCGACCTCGGCGCGGTCGAGCCCGGCCAGGCTCTCGCGCAGAAGCTGGATGTCGTTGGCGACCGACGGATCACTCGAGCCCGAGCTCTCCAACTGCTCGAGCTGCTGGGCGACGGACTCCCGGCTCGGCAGGTCCTGAGCCGGAGCCGGGAGCGCCACCGACAGCAGCGTGAGTAGGACGCAGACGACCAGGCGTGCTCGGATGACGGCGGGATTGAGGCGCATGTGCTGACGCTTCCGAAAGTCGATGTACTGGCTCATCACTGGCACTGCGCACCACCTGGACGGTTAGGATCGGTGGGCTGAGCGCCGCTGCGCGCAGTTTACACAGTCATCGACGTTTTGACCGCTCACGGCGTCTCAACGATGCCCTCCGAGCGTGGCATGGCAATCGCCGCTGGTCATGCAGTGCTCGCCCTCGACCTGCAGGGTGGCATGGCCGATGGAGAAGCGCTCGGCGAGCAAAGCGTACGCCTCGGCGAGCACCACATCGCGGTCGATCGACTGGTCGACCACCAGATGCGCGCTCAGCATCCTCTGCTGGCTCGAGAGTCCCCACATGTGCAGGTCATGGACTTCGTCCACCCCCTCGACCTGCTCGAGCGCCGTGCGTACCTCGCCCGACACCACGCCTTCCGGCGTGCCCTCGAGCAGCAGGTGGGTCGAGCGGCGCAGCACGCCCCAGGCCGCACGCAGGATCAGCACGCAGGCGAGCACCGAGAGGATCGGGTCGGCCACGGTCCAGCCGGTGAACATGATGATCACCGCAGCGAGAATCGCCGCCACCGAGCCGAGCAAATCGCCGAGCACGTGGAGCGAGGCGCCGCGCAGGTTGAGATTACCGTGGTCACCGCGATGCAGGACCAATAGCGAGAAGGCGTTGATCCCGAGACCGGCCACCGCCACCGCCAGCATCGGTCCGGCCATCACTTCGACCGGCGAGAACATCCTCTGCGCCGCCTCGTACAGGATCCAGCCGGCGATCACGAACAGGGTCAAACCGTTGACGAAGGCGGCGAGCACCTGGAAACGCTGGTAGCCAAAGCTGTGCCTGGCATCGGGCGCCCGCCTGCCGAGGCGGAAGGCCGCCAGCGCAAGCCCCAGCGAAAAGGCGTCGCTGAGCATGTGGAAGCCATCGGAAATCAGCGCCAGCGAGTTGGCGAAGAAACCGGTGGCGATCTCCACCACCATGAACGTGGCCGTCGCCACCAGCACGACGAGCACCCTCTTCTCGCTGTCGGCGTCGACCTTAGGTACGTGGTCATGGTCATGGTCATGGTCATGGTCATGGTCATGGTCATGGTCATGGTCATGGTCATGGTCATGGTCATGGTCATGGTCATGGTCATCATGAGAGTGATCGTGATCACCATGGGAGTGGTCGTGGCGATGCCCCTCCGGCTCCCGCGACGATCCATTCGGGCGGCGCTGGGCGCCTTGACGACATTCGTGAGACACTAGGTTTCCTCCAAATCCGCTCGATGGAGCGCATCCTGCACTCCTCGTCGATGGGATTGGACAGCCTATAACCGCTACAGGGTCAAGTCATGGACGATCGAAACGAGTCCGCGGCGAGACTGCGCATCGGCGCGCTGGCCAAGCGCGCCGGCTGCGCAGTGGAGACTATCCGCTTCTACGAACGCGAAGACCTGCTGCCGCCTCCCGCGCGCAGCGAAAGCAACTATCGCCTCTACAGCGCCTCTCACGAAGAGCGGCTGCGCTTCATCCGGCGCTGCCGCTCGCTCGACATGACCCTCGGCGAGATCCGCGCTCTGCTCGTGCTGCGCGACGCAGGGCCAGACCGCTGCAACGAAGTCGACCGGCTGGTCGAGGCGCACCTGCACCATGTCGAGGCGAGGATCAGAGAGCTCGAGGCACTGCGTCACCAGTTGGTCGACCTGCGCGGCCAGTGCAGCGGCGAGGGCAACGGCGAGGAGTGCGCGATCCTCAAGCGCCTCGAGGATCCGCGCAGCTTCGAAGACCTCCCCGAGGGGGCGACGCGTCACGTCAGCGGAACCCACTGAACAGCGTAACAGAGGATGAATCGGCCTTTGTCGATGGGTTGCGCACTGTCATCGCATGGATTGGCGCTTATAATCGCGCCACGCCGCGCTTAACCTCCGCGTCGGGCCAATGGTAGGCTCGGCAACCGGCCCTTTTCCCAGATGCGTTGCCGCTCGCACAGGACCGCAGGAACCATATCGATGGCGTCACCTCACCGTTACCCTGCCCTCTGGGCACTCGTCGGCGCCTGCGCGTCGCTCAATGCCTTCGCCCAGACCAGCGACGATGACGGCACGCTCGCCGTCAGCCAGGCACAGCAGACCGCCGAGCGGGCGAGATACTACGAATCCCTGGCCAACGACAATCCACTGGCGATCTCCACCTACCGGCTCAACTACATCCTGCCCTACACCTACGACTCCAACCTGCCGCGGATGAGAGACTACAGGGAGATAGGCAACGACAACCCCGAGCATACCGAACTCAAGTACCAGATCAGCCTCAAGGTCGCGCTCGCCGAGGACATCTTCGGCGACAACGGCGACCTGTTCCTCGGCTACACCCAGTATTCGCTGTGGCAGGCATACAACGATCGCGACTCGGCGCCGTTTCGCGAGACCAACTACGAGCCGGAGCTATTCCTGCGCTTCGACAACGACAGCGAGTGGATGGGCTGGACCAACACCTTCAACCGGATCGGCTACGTCCACCAGTCGAACGGTCGCGGCGAGCCGATCTCACGCAGCTGGAACCGGATCTACGCCGAGGCGATATTTCAACGTGGCCCGTGGGCGGTTTCGATCAGGCCCTGGTGGCGCATTCCCGAGTCGCGCAACGAAGACAACAACCCGGACATCGAGAACTACCTCGGCTACGGCGAACTGGCGCTGCTCTATACCACCGCTTCCGACCATGAGATCTCAGTGCTCGCACGCGGCAACCCCGGCAAGGGCAACTATGGCACCCAGCTCGACTACACCTTCCCGCTGTTCGGCAGGGTGCGCGGCTACTTCCAGTACTACAACGGCTACGGCGAGACGCTGATCGACTATGACCGTCGGGTCAACCGGGTCGGCCTCGGGGTCAGCTTCAATCCGTTCCTGCCCGGCGCCGCCGAGGAGCCCTACAATGGCTATCACGACGTCGCCGCGGCCGAAGCCGCCCAGCAGTACACCCAAGGCGCAGACGACACCGAGCAGCCTTCGAGCGTCCAGGAGGTAGTCGAACGGGAACGTCGCGCACGGGCCTATTTCGAGCGCCAAGCCCAGGACAACCCGCTGTCGCTCTCGACCTACAGGCGCAACTACGTGCTGCCGGTGGCCTACAACACCAGGCAGCCCGACCGCACCAACTTCGCCTCGCTCGACCCGGACGATCCACCGGACAACAACGAGATGAAGTTCCAGATCAGTATCAAGGCGAAGGTGTGGGACAACGTGTTCGGCGATAACGGCGATCTTTATCTCGCCTATACGCAACGTTCATGGTGGCAGGCCTACAACTCGGAAGCGTCGTCGCCATTTCGCGAGACCAACTACGAGCCGGAGCTGTTCTTGGTCTTCGACAACGATGCCTCCGCATACGGCTGGACCAATACCTATAACCGGATTGGCTTCAACCACCAATCGAACGGCCGTGCCGATCCGATCTCGCGCAGCTGGAACCGGGTGTTCGCCGAGGCCACCCTGGAACGCGGTCCGATGACGGTGAGCCTGATGCCGTGGTGGCGCGTCCCGGAGTCGGATGCGGACGACGACAACCCGGATATCGAGAAGTACGTCGGCTACGCCGATCTCACCTTTGGCTACACCCGAGGCGGGCACGAGTTCACCTGGCTCGCCCGCGGCAACCCCGGCAAGGGCAACTTCGGCAACCAGCTCGAGTACGCCTTCCCGCTGTGGAGCAAGGTGCACGGCTTCATCCAGTACTACGAAGGCTATGGCGAGAGCCTGATCGACTATGATCACTACGTGCGTCGCATCGGGATTGGCCTGAGCTTCAACAATGTCTTCCTCGGCACCCCCTGAGGAGCGCGAGCGAATCAGCCAATCGGCTGATTTGCACGTCGTTTTCCACAGTCGCCTAGCGAGCGCGGATTGAACACTGCCAATTCCCTGCTAAGCTGGAAACACCATTCGGAGTCATTGGAGGACGTGAGATGGCAGGTAAAAAGGACATCAAGATCGACGCGGACCGCACCAGGGAGCAGCTCGAGCAGGATTTGCGCGATCTTTCCGACACCGTCGAGAAGTTCCTCAAGTCGAGCGCCGAGGACACCAGCGAGCACATGACCCAGCTGCGCGCCGAAGCGGGTTCCACGCTCGAAGAGATCAAGCAGCGCCTGGCCAGCTACGGTGAGGATTTCAAGCATCGCCTGCAGGCAGGGGGCGATGAGCTGCGCGAGCGCAGCCGCGATGCGATCGACTGTGCCGACACCTATGTCCATGAGAATCCGTGGCGTGGCATCGGCATCGCGGCCGCCGCGGGCGTCTTCGTCGGGCTACTGCTCGGGCGTCGCTGATGGGCCAGGGACGCAGCGGCCCCGCCGCTGGACTGTTCAATGCAGGTCGTCGCCTGCTGGGCACCTTGCTGAGCGCTGGCGAAACCCGTCTGCGGCTGGTGATCGTCGAGCTCCAGGAGGAGCGCGATCGGTTCTTCTCGCTGCTGCTGATGGCCTTCACCGCGCTGCTGCTCGCGACCTTCGGCATCGGCATGCTGATGCTCTGGGTGGTGGTGTACTTCTGGGACACCCATCGACTGCTCGCGATCGGCGGTGCCGCCGGCATCCTGCTGCTGCTGGCGCTGCTGCTGGCGCTGAGAGTCAAGGCAGTGGCGAGCCAGCCCACCCTGCTGCGCTCCACCCTCGCCCGTCTGAGCGAGGACCGCGACAGCATCGAGGAGCACGTCGACGAGCATCGGGTCGGCCGGCAGATGGATGACGAGGGCGCCCGGCGATGAGCAAAGAGGCCAAGTCGCACAGCCCTGCCGAGCAGCGTCGCCGGATCGAACGGCGAATCGAGCTGGAGCGCCGAACGATCGCCGCCGCGGTGGACGAATGGCATGTCGCCACCGCGTCGATCGATCGCAGCGTCGAGAAACTGGCCCGGTTCAAGCGCCCGGCGATGATCATCGGCGGCTACTTCATGCTGCGGGTTTTCAAGCGCCCGGGCAGGCTGATGCGCCTCGCCAAGCGAGGGATCGGACTCTATGCCCTATCGCGCAACCTGCGTGGCCTGCTCAAGTAGCGACTTCGAGCGCCTGCCCCGCTCGAGCGCAATCGAGGCGCCCCATGTGGGCGCCTCGCTTCGTATCGGGCTTGCGATGCATTCGACGCGCCTCAGGCCGACTGCCCACAGGCCACGCCCGATGCCCAGGCCCACTGGAAATTGTAGCCACCGAGCTGGCCGGTGACATCGAGCACCTCTCCGATGAAGTAAAGCCCAGGCACGTCGCGTACGGCGCAATCCTTCGAGGAGAAGGCCTGGGTATCCACCCCGCCCATGGTCACCTCGGCGGTCCGCCAGCCTTCGGTGCCGGCGGGCTTGATCGAGAAGCGGCAGAGCTGGGTGGCCAGTGCCTCCAGTCGAGCGTTGGAGAGATCCGCAAGCGTCGTATCCGCCGCGACGCCCACGGCCTCGCAGGCCCACTGCGCGAGTGCGAGCGCGAGTCGCTTCGGCAACCGGTCGGACAGCCAACCGCCGAGGCTCCTGCGCGGCGTATCGATGCGTGCGCTAAAGAGCGAAGCCTTGGCGTCGCTCCCATCGAGCCAGTCGATCTCCAGCGCATCGCCGGGCAGCCAATGGCTCGAAGCCTGCAGCATCGCCGGACCTGAAAGCCCTCGATGGGTCACCAGCAGCGGCTCGCGATAGCTTGCGCCGTTACAGCGCGCAATCACCGGCGTCGCGATCCCGGCGAGCGGCTCGAAGCGCGACTTCCACTGCGACGTCAGCGTGAAAGGCACCAGTGCCGGGCGGGTCGGCAGCACCTCGAGACCGAACTGGCGCGCGACCTGGTAGCCGAAGCCGCTGGCCCCGAGGGTCGGAATCGAGAGCCCGCCGGTGGCGATCACCAGCGAGCCGCAGCGCACCCGGCCTCGCGAGGTGAGAAGCTCGAACCCTGGGTCGAGCGGTTCTATTCGCTCCACCGTAGTGGAGAGCCAGGTCTCGACCCCCGCCCACTCGCACTCGGTGAGCAGCATCTCGACGATCGGCTTGGCCGAATCGGCGCAGAACAGCTGCCCCGGCGCCTTCTCGACATGCTCGATGCCGTGACGCTCGACCAATTCGAGGAAATCGTACGGAGAGTAGCGCTTCATCGCCGAGATGCAAAAGCGCGGATTGGCGCCGAAGTAGTGGCGCGGCGCGGCGTCGAGATTGGTGAAATTGCAGCGGCCGCCGCCGGACATCAGGATCTTCTTGCCCGCGCGCTTGGCATGCTCGACCAGCAGCACCCTGCGACCGCGATAGCCGGCGACGTGCGCGCACATCATCCCCGCCGCTCCCGCACCGATGACCACTACGTCCCAGTCGCTGTAACCCTCGCCCATCGCTACTCCCAGCGTCGATCAGAATGCAAAGGACCCGCCTTACGGCGGGCCCGATCAGGGAGCATTCTCCCACAGCACGACAGGCTTCACACTTCGACGTGGCCGCCGAACTCCTTGCGCATCGCCGACAGGAGCTTCTCGCCGTAGGTATTGTCGGTGCGCGAGCGGAAGCGGGTATAGAGCGAAGCGGTCAGCACGTCGGCCGGTACCGATTCCTCGATCGCCGCATCGACCGTCCAGCGCCCCTCGCCCGAATCGCTGACCTTGCCGGAGAAGCTCTCAAGGTCGGCGTCCTTGGCCAGCGAGATCGAGATCAAGTCGAGCAGCCACGAGGAAACCACGCTGCCGCGACGCCATACCTCGGCGATGTCAGCGGTGTCGAGGTCATAGCGCTGGTTGGCCGGCAGGCTCTCTTGGTTGCGGTTGCGCAGGATGTCGAATCCCTCGGCATAGGCCTGCATCATTCCGTATTCGATACCGTTGTGGATCATCTTGACGAAATGACCGGCACCGACCGGCCCGCAGTAGAGATAGCCCTGTGCAACCCGTGGGTCGCGCTGCTCGCGCGCAGGCGTTTTCTCCACCTGCCCCTCGCCAGGCGCCAACGAGGCGAAGATCGGGTCGTGACGCTCGAACACCTCCCGATCGCCGCCGATCATCATGCAAAAACCACGATCCAGCCCCCAGACTCCTCCGGAGACGCCAACGTCGAGATAGCTGACGCCCTGCTCGGCGAGCGCCTCGCCGCGGCGAACGTCATCCTTGAAGTAGGCGTTGCCGCCATCGATCAGGGTGTCGCCAGCCTCGAGCAGCCCGCTCAATGCATCGATGGTGGCCTGGGTGATCTCGCCGGCCGGGAGCATCAGCCAGATCGAGCGCGGCGCAGGCAGCGCACGCACCAATCCTTCGAGCGAATCGACGCCTTCCGCCCCCTCGCTGGCAAGGACTTCGACCGCGGAGGCATTGGCATCGAACACCACGCACTGATGATCGTGCGCCAACAGCCGACGCGCGATATTGCCCCCCATCTTGCCAAGCCCGACGATTCCGATTCTCACAGCACGCCTCCTGAAGACTGTCAAAACCGCATCATGGCACCGTGTCGAATTCGACCACGCCGCAAGATGCAAAAATGAATAAAAACCATCCGCATCATTCCTAACGTATGTGCGTAAACTTAGCAACAACACAGGACGATAGACGGCTTACGATGCTCGCAGTTTAGACGAAAAACGCCTTCTACACCGTTCAGCGCCAAGCAGCGAACAGAGTGAACAGCCCGATCAGGATGAAAAGCGCACAGGAGGCGACGTGGAGCCCGCGCACCGGCAGGCGTTTGGCGAAACGCTCGCCGATCCAAAGCGCAGGCGCATTCGCCAGCAGCATGCCGAGGGTCGAACCCATGGTGACCAGCGCGACTTCGCCATAGCGCGCACCGAGCAGCACCGTGGCCAGCTGGGTCTTGTCGCCCAGCTCGGCGAGCGAGAACAGTACGAAAGCGGTGAAGAAGACGCCGGCGCGCAGCGCGCGAGCTTCTTCAGGCGTCTCGTCGGGGCGCAGCATCCAAAGGCCGATGGCGATGAAGGAGAAACCGGTGATCACCTGGATCAGCTCGGTATCGAGCCGGGTGGCGAAGAACTGCCCGACCCAGGCGGACAGCCCGTGATTGAGCGAAGCGGCGGCGAAGATGGCGAAGAAGATCGTCCAGGGACGACCGAATCTGATCACCAAGAGCAGCGCGAGGAACTGGGTCTTGTCGCCGAGTTCGGCAAGCGCGACCGCTCCGGTGGCAACCAACAGTGCTTCCAAGGGGTACATCTCCGGCCGACGAGGAAAAGGCGCTCGACGACGTCGCCGGCCAGCGCACGCCATCTGAACACCGAGTCTCGTCAGACCGCCCCCGGCGGTTGCCCTCGCCATGGCGCCAATACCCCCTCGTATCGCGAGTCGAGCGGCACCAATCATGTTGACGAAAGCCTCCTCGGTCCCGTTCGAACCTTGGAGCGACTACTCCCTCGAGCATCGACGCGCACCTTATCCGAACCTCGATACCGACTCAACAACCCCAGTTAAATCAACCAACTAAAAGAAACTACCAATGCAGGCAGAGTGTTCACCCCGGTTGAGTATCCAAACCGGGCTCACTATCTTCGGCAATGGATCTGCTTTCCCGCTGCACCAGGCGTGCCGGGGCACACGTAGGGCGACGCCTGCGGACGAGTCGATTAGAATGCCCTTTCCATGCCGAGGAACGCGCCAATGAATCCAGCCGCACTGTGGCAGCAGGCCCGTGACGAAGCGATGGCGATCAGCCATCAGGAGCCGGAGCTCACGCCCTTGATGCTCGGCGCGATCCTCGACCGGCCTTCGCTGGGCGCAGGCCTTGCGCACCGCCTGGGGCGTCGCCTCGCCCATCCCGATCTCGCCGCCGACCAGCTCACATCGCTGTTCGAGCAGCTGCTCGCCGGTCACGTCGAAATCGCCACGGGCATCGCGCTCGATCTCACCGCGATACTCGAACGCGACCCCTCGGTGCGCCAGGTCAGCGAGGCGCTGCTCTATCTGAAGGGATTCCACGCCCTGACCACCCACCGCTTCGCCCACGCGCTATGGCATGACGGCCGCCGGCAGATGGCGCGCTACCTGCAAAGCCGCAGCTCCGAGGTGTTCCAGACCGACATCCATCCCGCGGCAAGGATCGGCAACGGCGTATTCATCGACCATGCCACCGGAGTGGTGATCGGTGAGACCGCGGAGATCGGCGACGATGTCTCGTTGCTCCAAGGCGTCACCCTGGGCGGTACCGGCAAGCAAAGCGGTGATCGTCATCCCAAGGTGCGCCGCGGCGTGCTGATCGGCGCCGGTGCCAAGGTGCTCGGCAACATCGAGATCGGCGAGGGCGCACGGATCGGTGCGGGCTCGGTGGTGCTGGACCCGGTGCCGCCGCATACCACCGCGGTGGGCGTGCCGGCACGGGTCGTCGGCGCCGCCGGCTGCGCCGTCCCGGCGCAGCGGATGGACCACCGCCTCGACGGCTGCCACACCGGTTGAACTCAGCGCGGCGCGCTGTCACCCGCGCCCAGCGGGCGCTGCATCAGCACGGTATCGAGCCAGACGCCGTGCTTCCAGCCCACCGAGCGCAGCGTACCGACCCGCTCGAAGCCTACCTTCTCGTGCAGCCGGAGCGAGCCCAGGTTGGCGGAGTCACCGACCACTGCGATCAGCTGCCGACCGCCCCTCTCCTGCGCGTCCTCTATCAACCGGGTCATCAGCGCCTCCCCCACACCTCGTCCGCGCCAGCGCGCATCGACGTAGACTGAGCTTTCGAGCGTGGACGAATAGGCCGGACGCGCCCGATAGGCGCCCGCATAGGCGTAGCCGATCGTCTCCCCAGCGCATCGCGCAACCCAATAGGGATGGTTCGCCTCGGCGAGCGTGATCCAGCGCCGGCGCATCTCGGCCTCATCGGGCGGATCGAGTTCGAAACTCGCCCGCCCATAGCGCACGGCCTCGGCATAGATCGCAGTGATCGCGGCGATGTCCTCGGCCTCACAGGGATGCAAAGAAAATCCAGTGGATGGATCGATGGCAAGCACGATGGGCTCCTGGCGGTGAATCGATGGGCAAGCACAGGAGCAGGATGCTGCTTCTTCAACTCAAGAAGAAGGTTATCTTGGTTATGTCATCGATAAGGAAAACTTTGATGAACGGCCTCGACCTCAACCAGCTGCACACCTTCATCGACGTGATCGAGCTTGGCAGCTTCTCCGCCGCCGCGGAGCATCGCGGGATCAGCCAGCCGGCGGTGAGCGCCCAGGTCCGCCAGCTCGAGCACCGCCTCGGCGTGCGCCTGATCGATCGCTCGGGCCGCCGTGCCCAGGCAACCGCCGCCGGCCAGGAGCTGTTGATCCACGCTCGGCGGATCGCGCAGGAGGTCGCCAGTACGCTCGAGACCCTGCAGCCCCACCGCGAAGGCACCCAGGGCCGGATTCGACTCGGCACCGGGGCCACCGCCTGCATCCATTTGCTACCGCCGCTGCTCAAGCGGTTGAAGCAGCGGATGCCGGGACTCGACATCACCGTGCGCGCGGGCAACACCCAGGAGCTGCTCAAGCAGCTCGAGAGCAATAGCCTGGATCTGGCCCTGGTCACGCTTCCCGCCGCCGGGCGCAGCCTCGAGGTGATCGAGCTCTACCAGGACGAAATGGTCGCCGTGCTGCCGCTCAGCGAGGCCGACGGGCTCGAAGCGCTCGAGGCCACGCGATTCCTGAGCCAGCCGCTGATTCTCTACGAGAGCGCAGGCCATACTCGCCACCTGGTCGATCGCTGGTTCGCAGCCGCGGGAGAACGCCCGAAGCCGAGCATGGAGCTCGGCAGCGTCGAAGCGATCAAGCGTTTGGTGGGCGCGGGACTGGGCTGGGCGATCCTCCCCCGCCTGGCACTGCCGCCCGAGGGACGAGATGCAGAGATCGAGGGCCTCCCCCTCTCTCCACCGCTGGTGCGCTCGCTCGGGCTGGTGATGCGTCGGGACAAGCGTTCTAGCCGAGCGCTGTACGAGACCGTCGAGGCACTGCTTTCACTGCGCACCTCTTGAGCCGAGACGCGCCCGCGTTATCCGGAAACGAAAACCAGAAACGAAAAAAGGAACCGAGCTTGCGCTCGATTCCTCTTCGATATTCGTGGCGGAGAGGGAGGGATTCGAACCCTCGAAGCCTTGCGACTTACACACTTTCCAGGCGTGCTCCTTCGACCACTCGGACACCTCTCCTGCACTCGCTGCGTTTCAAGCTGCGACGAGAACGGCGCACACTCTATCCGTTGCTCCTCGGTTTTGCAAGCGATTCAATCAGCTACCGCAGGCGGTGCGTTTCGGGCAAGCGGCAGGACGACGCTGGCGCGCAGCCCACGGGGCTTGGCGTCGTCGAGGGTGAGGTTGCCCCCATAGAGCAGCACCAGCTCATCGACGATCGCAAGGCCGAGCCCCGAGCCGGGCCGGCGCTCGTCGAGCCGCGCACCGCGCGCCGCGCGCCGTGACTCGCCCACGTGCCTCGCCGCTCATCCCCGGCCCATCGTCTTCGACCTCGATCAGGCAGCGGCCTGCCTGTTCGCCCACCCGCAGCAGCACCCGTGCGCTCGCCCAGTGGACGGCATTCTCGAGCAGGTTGCCGACCACCTCCTGGAAGTCGTGGGCGTCCATGCGCACCTCGAGCCCCTCGCCCAGCTCGGCGTGCAGCTCGATACCACGGCGTTCGGCGATGCGCCGCAGGCCCTGTACGATCGGCGCCAGCGCGGTCGCCACGGTGGCGCGCTGGCCCAGGGTGGTGGCACCGGCCGCGGAGGCACGGGCCAAGTGATGGCGCACTGCGGCATCGATCCTCGAAAGCTCGTCGCCGATCGCGCGCCGCGCATCGGGCTCGAGCCGTTCGGCGTGCATGCCGAGCACGCTGATCGGCGTCTTCAGCGCATGGGCGAGGTTGCCCGCAGCGGCGCGGCCATGTTCGATCAGCCGTCGGTCACGGGCGAGCACCTCGTTCATCGCCCGAGCGACGCCGGCGAGCTCCGCCGGCGCCTGGTCGTCGAGCCTATCGCTGTCGCCACGCTCGACCGCCTCGAGTTCGCGCTGCAGTTCGCGCAGCGGCCTCAGCCCAAGCCGTACGAGCAGGTAGAGGCCGACCAGCAGCAGCAGGCCGAAACCAAGCAGGGCAAAGCCGATCATCCGCTTGAACCGACCGATGTCGGCTGCAAGGTCGCCGACCGAAGCAGCCACCGCGACGCGCAGGGGCCGCTCGATCCCCGCGATCCGAAGCTCGAGGCTGGCGACGCGCAGCCGCTCTCCCTGCGGGCCATCAAGCTCCCCATGCTGGTCGACATCCCCGAGGGCGAGCCGCTGGTCCCACAGCGAACGCGACACGCTCGACCCACCCTCGCCGTCGATCTGCCAGTACCAGCCCGAGTAGATTTGCTCGAAGCGGGGATCGTTCAAGCTCCGTCTCAGCCCGGGAGTCGATGCCCCCGGCAGGTATTCGACGTTGGCGGCGACCAAATCGAGGGTGGCGCCCAGATGATCGTCGAAGGCATCGCTCACCGCGCGCTGGAAACCGTAGGAGAGCAGCACACCGAGCAGCGGCAGCACCGCGAGGGTCAGCAGCAGCGAACCGATCAGCAACCGCGTCGAGAGCGCACGGGGCGCGCGCTCAGCCACCCTCGGTCAACCGGTAGCCCTGGCCGCGCACGGTCTCGATGCAACCGTGGCCGAGCTTGCGCCTCAGCCGGCTGATCTGGACATAGATCACGTTGGAATCCGGCGCTTGGTCGCGATCGTAGACGTGCTCGCTGAGTTCGCTACGCGAGACGATCCTCGGCGCGGCATGAAGCAGATAGGAGATCAGCCGCTGCTCCTGGGCGGAGAGCGCGATCGGCCTGCCGGTCAGGGTCAGGCTGCCGGTATGGGTGTCGAGACTGAGTTCGCCAAGACGCAGGACCGGGTGCGCATGGCCATGGCTGCGGCGTACCAGGGCACGCAAACGGAACAGTATCTCACCGGTCTCGAACGGCTTGGTGACGTAGTCGTCGGCCCCGGCGGAAAACCCCGCCGCTTTGTCCGACCAGCGATCTCGCGCGGTGAGCACCAGTACCGGCAACTCGATGCCCCGCCCCCGCCACTCGCCCAGCCAGCGGGTGCCGTCGCCATCGGGCAGGCCGAGATCCAGCACCACGGCGTCATAGGTCTCGGTGTCGATCAAATAGTCGGCACTGCGCCCATCGAACGACTGCTCGACCAGCACGCCCGCCTGCTTGAGCGACGCCGCCAGGGCATCGCTGAGCGCAATGTCATCCTCGACCAGCAGTATCTTCAAATCGCCCTCCTCGGCCGCTGCCCACCGTCCACAGCGGCGTCAACGCCGCCGCATCGCCTCGATGTCGACACCCTCGATGCCGATCAGCCTGCCGCTTTCGGCGTCGAACTCGAATTCGACCCGCTGGTTCAGCTCGCCAAGCATCTCGATCTCATAGACCAGCCGCCCATCTTCGCGATCGAGCTCGACCTCGATGACCCGACCGACGTAGTGACGATCGAGCCAATCGAGCAGCTCGGACAAGGGAACGACACGCCCCTCGCGTACGGCCTCGTGAAGCGGCTGCCAATCGTCGGCGTAGGCTGCGCCGCTCAGCGACAGCGCGAGCGCCAAAGCGCCGGCGCGCAGGACTCGGGACATGAAAGCTCGCCAGGGCGGTCGGTGGATGGAATCTATGTCTTCACTTTACCCGGGGAAAGATGAACGGCAAATGAACGGCGCGTTCAGGCCCCGGACAGTCGGGGTGGTTTAAAAAGGTGGCCACTGGGCGGCGAGGCTGCCGCTCTTTTCAAAGCAGAGTTTCCAGATACCAGGAGCCAGTCATGCAGATCAAACCTTTCCTCTATGCCCTCGTCATCCCCGCCACCCTCGGCGTCTCGAGCCTCGCCCAGGCCGATGGCGAGATCCCCTACGAGCGCCTCGGCGGCCTGCTCGACCAGGCCGAGGATTTCGGCTTCGTCGGTTTCGAGGAGATCAGCGTCGATGACCGCACCAAGCTCGAGATCGAAGGTTGGCGTGCAGACGGCTGGAAGCTCGAGCTCGACGTGATGATCGACGACGGGCGCCGGATCAAGGAGGCGATGCGCGAGGCGAGCGCACCTGCCTGGGCACTCACCCGTGAACGCCTCAACGCAGCGCTCGAGGCCGGACGCAGCGCGGGAGTCACCCACTTCTCCCAGCTCGAGGTCGACCGTGACGGCTACATCGAGGTCGAGGGCCGCGACGACGGCGGACGGGAGATCGAGGTGCGCCTGAACAGCGCGGACTTCTCGGTGATCCGCATCGAACGGGACTGAATCACGCAGGCCTCGCGGGATAACTCCGCGAGGCCGCCGCGAAGCCTACTTCGAAGCTCAGTCCCAGCGTTCGATGAAATCGGCAGGGTCGAGGACCGGCAGGCGCTTGTCATGCCCGGTCTTGTGACCGATGTAGAGGAAGCCGACCAGCTCGTCGATCGGGCTCAGGCCAAAGCCCTCGCGCACGATCGGGTGGTGGGCGAAGTCGCCGGTACGCCACATCGCGCCCAGTCCTTCGAGCTGGGCGGCGTAGAGCATCGCATGCGCCGCACAGCCGGCAGAGACCACCTGCTCGACCCGTGGCACCTTGGCGTTGTCCACGACCTTGGCGATCACCGCGATGATCAAGGGCGCGCGCAGCGCCTTCTGGCGGATCGAGTCCAGCTTTCCTTCCGAGACGTCGGGCTTGCGCGCACGTTCGGCGCGGGCACACAGCTCGCCGAGCCGCGCACGCCCCTCGCCCACGATCTCGACGAATCGCCAGGGGGTCAGCCCCTTATGGTCCGGTGCGCGCAGCGCGGCGCGGTAGAGCGTGTCGAGCTGGCTCGCCTCGGGAGCCGGGCCTTCGAGCTTGCCGTGGGAATTACGCTCGAGCAGCAGCGTCCTGGCATCCATCCTTCGTCTCCATGCTCGCAACAGGCATTCGCCCGCTGCAGGTTATTGGCGCGTCGTCCGGGCATCGAGCCAGGCGGGGTCGAGCGCATCGAGCGACGTGGCGCGACAGGGGTTGATATCGAGACCACCACGTCGCGTGTAGCGAGCCATCACCGCGAGCCGCTCCGGGCGTGCGCGCTCGAGCAGATCGAGGAAGATCCGCTCGACGCAGTGCTCGTGGAAATCCTGGTGGTTGCGATAGGACACCAGGTAGGCGAGCAAGGTCGCGGCGACCAGGCGAGGCCCGCGATAGCGCACGACCACGCTGCCCCAGTCGGGCTGGCCGGTGACCGGACAGTTGGACTTGAGCAGATGCGAATGGAGCGTCTCCTCGACCACTTCATCCTCCACGCAGCGCAGCAGCGCCGGATTCGGCGAATAGTCCTCGATCCCGACATCCAGCCCATCGATGCAGCTTCCCGGCAGACGCACGGTGGCCAGTACCGGGTCGTCGACGCCGAACAGCGCCACCTCGACCTGTGCCCCCGCGGCCTGGCTCAGGTCGCGGCGCAGCAGCGCCGCGACCTCTGCCTCATGGGCATGACGCATCTGATTGAAACCGTTGAGATACAGCTTCCACGACTTCGACTCGATCAGGTTGGGTGAGTTCGCCGGCACGGTGAAACGCGCAAGTCTCACCACCGGCTTGCCGCGCGGATCCAGCCAGGAGAGCTCGAAGGCCTGCCACTGGTCCAGCCCGACGAACGGCAGCGCCGCACCGGGAGCCAGGCCCAGCCCGGCGCGATTGGCGGCACGGGGGATGGGAAACAGAAGCCCCGCATCGTAGCGCTCGGGATAGCGCGATGCGTGACCGAGCGGGGCGTCATCGAGCCCTGGGTGTGTTGCATGATCGTTCATCAGTGACGAATCCCCTTGCCACGGTTGAGCATGCGCAGCGCCACGGCGAAGAACAGCACGTTGAACCCGACGATCGCCACCAGCGCCCAGCCCACCGCGATGTCGGAGACCCCGAGGATACCGAAGCGGAAGGTGTTGACCATATAGAGGATCGGGTTGAGCAGCGAGACGTGCTGCCAGAACTCGGGCAGGGTGTGGATCGAGTAGAACACCCCGCCGAGGTAGGTCAGCGGCGTGAGCACGAAGATCGGCACGATCGAGATATCGTCGAACTTGTTCGCCATCAGCGCATTGATGAAGCCGCCGATCGAGAACAGCGTCGCGGTGAGCACCACCACCAGGCAGGTGAGCAGCGGATGGACCACCTCGAGCCGAGTGAAGAACATCGACACCAGGGTGACGATCAGGCCGACCAGCAGGCCTCGAGCGGCACCGCCGGCGATGAAGCCGGTAAGGATGGTCCAGCCCTGCATCGGCGAGACGATCAGTTCCTCGACCGAGCGCTGGAACTTGTTGCCGAAGAACGACGAAGCGACGTTGGAGTAGCTGTTGGTGATCACCGACATCATGATCAGGCCCGGTACGATGTAGTCGATGTAGTCGAAGCCATCCATCTCGCCGACCCTCGAACCGATCAGGTTGCCGAAGATCAGGAAGTACATCGCCATGGTGATCGAGGGTGGCAACAGGGTCTGCGGCCAGATCCGCATGAAGCGACGAATCTCACGCACCACGATGGTCCATAGTGCGATCAAGGTCTGCTGTGCATTCACTTAGCGAATTCCTCCCTTACCACCCTGCTTGTCCTCGACCAGCGCGACGAACAGCTCTTCGAGCCGGTTGGCGCGGTTGCGCATCGACACCACCTCGATGCCTTGGGCGGTGAGCGCGGCGAAGGCGTCGTTGATTCGCTGGCCCCGGCTCACCGATAGGCTGAGCTGCGAAGGGTCGAGGCGCGCGACCGCGAAGCCTTCGATCTCAGGCACGCTTTCCAAGGGTGCAGCGAGATCGAGCACGAAAGTCTCGACGTCGAGCTGGCCGAGCAGTGCGCGCATGCTGGTGTTCTCGACGATTTCGCCGCGGTTGATGATCGCGATGTTGCGACAGAGGCTCTCGGCCTCCTCCAGATAGTGGGTGGTGAGGATGATCGTGGTCCCCTCCTCCCGATTGATCCGCTGCATGTATTCCCACATGCTGCGGCGCAGTTCGATGTCGACCCCGGCGGTCGGCTCGTCGAGGATCAAAAGCCGCGGCTGATGGATCAAGGCCCGCGCGATCATCAGCCGGCGCTTCATCCCTCCCGAGAGCATCCGCGCGGGCGTATCGCGCTTGTCGGCGAGCCCGAGGTCCTCGAGCAGCTGGCGCGCGCGCGGCTTGGCCCGCCTGAGCGGGATGCCGTAGTAGCCGGCCTGGGCGAGGACGATGTCCTCGACCTTCTCGAACTGATTGAAATTGAACTCCTGAGGCACCACGCCGAGAGCGTACTTGGCCTTGGAGAAGTCGCGATCGATGTCGATGCCGAAGATTTCCACCTTCCCCGCGGTCTTGTTGACCAGCGAGCAGATGATCCCCAGCGTGGTCGATTTGCCGGCCCCGTTGGGGCCCAGCAGGGCGAAGAAATCGCCATCGGCGACTTCGAGATCGATACCCTTGAGCGCTTGGTGATGATTGGCGTAGACCTTGGTCAGGCCACGGATCGAAAGGGCTGGAGCCGCCATCCACTACTCCTGTACTTGAAACCGACGCGTGAGCCGGTCGCGCGGCATCGACGACCAGACAGCGAGCACGTCAGTGGTATTCGCAGCGGCAGAGAACGCCGGAACGAGAAGGCGCAATATTCTAGCGCAAAAGGGCGGGTCGCACTGCCATGGGTTAGCGCCAGAAGGCGAAAAAGGCGCCTCTCGGCGCCTCTCGATTCGCTTCCCGAAGGCTGGCCGGGAAGTAAGGAAAGTGGCGTCCCATAGGGGGTTCGAACCCCTGTTACCGCCGTGAAAGGGCGGTGTCCTGGACCACTAGACGAATGGGACGCAGAAGGCGAAACCGGCTGTTCCCGGTGCGCCGCGCCGCTGGTTGCTTGACCCGCGACGCGGCGCATTATTCACGACTCGTTCCCGCTTGGCAAGCCCTGGCCGAAAGCTCGTCACCGCGGGCCTCAGTGGCCGAGCCAGCCAAGCCGAGCGCCGGTCGCACCGCCATGCGATCACGCAACAGGCCCACCATCGCCGCGCTGACCAGCACCATCACTACGCCGGCGCCTTGCACCAGCGTCAGCCGCTGGCCGAACACCAACCAGTCCATCCCAATTGCCGAAAGCGGGTAGACGAACGACAGCACGCCGACCAGCAAGGTGGGCAGCTTTTGGATCGCGCCATAGAGCAGCACGTACATGAACCCAGTGTGCACCACGCCGAGCAGGACCAAACACCACCAAGTGGTGAAGGTGAACGCAGGCAGCGCATCGATACCGGCGAACGGTGCCAGCAGCACTACACCGACGCCGAGCTGGACCAGGGTGATCAGCCCTGGCGGCACGCCATCGAGCCGCTTGACCACCAGCGCCGCGCCGGCGTAGAGCAGTGCGGCTACGAGCGCGAGCGCGATGCCGCTGGCGTAGCTGCCCTCGGCGTAGGCGATTTCGCCATGCCCTTCGGCCAGCAGCAAGGTTCCGGCGAAGGCGAGCAGTAGCCAACCGAGCCTGGCCGGCCGCGGACGCTCCTTGAACAGCAGCGCGCCGAGCGCGATCAGCATCAACGGCTGGGTGTTGTAGAGAGCGGTGGCGACGCCGATCGAGGCCCGCGAATAGGAAGCGAAGAGTGCCAGCCAGTTGCCGACGATCAGCAAGCCAGCGAGTGCACTCAGCGCCAGCACCCGCCGGCTCATCCACTCACCGCGCAGCCAGCCCATTGCCACGCAGACCGGCAGCAGCACCAGCGCACCGAACAGGCAGCGCCAGAACACCACCTCCTCGACCGCTCGCCCCGATACCAGCACCAGCGCGCCGGTGCTGCCAGATATCAGCATCGCCGCAATCATGCGCACCGCCCCACCGCGCAGGTGTCGCTCCATGGATACCTCCTCTCGAGCTCAGGATGTGGACGTCGATGGCTATACTCCGATGACTAAGAAGTTTGCTCTGGCGGGCGCATCGCATCCATGGAACATCCAAGCCCAAAGCGCTACCCTGGCTTTTTTATCAAGCCCGCTCACCGATTCTGGCTTAGAAAAGAAAATGCTCGACTCAATCGACCAGAAACTGCTCGCCACGCTGACCGAGGATGGCCGCAGCTCGCTCAAGTCGCTGGCGGCGATCTGCGGCCTCTCGCCACCGAGCGTCGCCGAGCGCCTGCGGCGGCTCGAGGAGCGCGGCATTCTCAGCGGCTACACCATCGACATCGAGCCCAGGGCGCTGGGCTATCAGTTCCAGGCGATCGTGCGGGTCCGCCCTCTACCGGGGCGGTTGCATGACGTCGAGCGCGAGATCCAGTCGATCGGAGAGATCACCGAATGCGACAAGGTGACCGGCGAGGACTGCTTCTACGCGCGGCTGCAGGTACGCTCGCTCGAACAGCTCGACGCGCTGCTCGACCGGCTGGCGAGACAGGCCGAGACGCACACCTCGATCGTCAAGACCAGCCCGGTGAAGCGCCGGCTGCCGCCGCTTGGCTGACCCCTTCCCCCGGAGCACGATGTGATCAGGCTGTTGCATACCGCCGACTGGCAGATCGGCAAGCCATTCGGCCAGTTCGAACCCGACGAGGCGGCGCTGCTCAGCGAGGCCCGCTTTCTCGCCGTCGAGCGCCTCGCCATGCTCGCCACCGAGCACCAGGTGGACGCGGTCCTGGTCGCAGGCGACGTGTTCGATGCCCAGACCGTCGCCGACAAGACCCTGCACCGACTGTTCAATGCCCTGGCGGGCTTTCCCGGCCCCTGGGTGATGATTCCCGGCAACCACGACGCGGCGCTGGCCGAGTCGGTGTGGCGCCGTGCCGAGCGGCTCGATGCGCTGCCGACCAACCTCCACCTCTGCCTGCGCCCGGAGCCGCTGCATCTCGAAGCGGCCAACCTCGTGGTGCTACCGGCGCCGCTGACCCAGCGCCACACCTACCAGGACCTCACCGACTGGTTCGACCTGGCCGCGACCCCCGAGGGAGCGCTGCGGATCGGCCTCGCCCATGGCAGCGTCGAGGGAATATTGATCGAGTCGATCGACTCGCCCAATCCGATCGCGCAGGACAGGGCCGACAAAGCGCGGCTCGACTACCTGGCGCTCGGCGACTGGCACGGCGCCAAGCGCATCGATGCGCGCAGCTGGTACGCCGGCACCCCTGAGCCCGACCGCTTCAAGGCCAACGACGCGGGACGCGCGCTCTTGGTCGAACTCGACGCGCCCGGCACCGAGCCTCGCGTCACCCAGCTCGAGACCGGACGCTACCGCTGGCGGCAGGAAACACGCACGCTGCGGGTGGCGAGCGACCTGGACGCCCTGCTCGAATGGCTGGCCGCGCTCGGCGGCGACGACGTCGTCGCGCTCATCCTCGAGGGCAGTCTCGATCTCGCCGCTCACCGGCGGCTCGAGACCGCGCTCGGCCAGGCCCGCGGCCGGGCGAGAAGCCTCAGGGTCGACACCCAGGCACTGCGGCTCGAGCCGACCGTCGAGGATCTCGATGCGCTCGCCGCCGACGGCTACGTCGGCGAAGTGATCGACGAACTGCGCGAGCAGCAAGGGGGCAGCGAAGGCGCCGTCGCACGAGATGCGCTGGCGCTGCTGGCTGGTCTGCTCGATGAGCGCAAGGAGAAGCGCCCATGAGGCTTTCGAAGCTGCGCGTCGAGCAGTTCAAGCGGTTTCGCTCCGGGGTGGAGCTCGATCATTTAGATCCCGGGCTCAATCTGTTCACCGGCCCCAACGAGGCCGGCAAGAGCACCCTGGTGGCGGCAATCCGAGCCGCGTTCTTCGAGCGTCATCGTTCGAGCAACGTCGATGAGCTGCGCCCCTGGGGCGAGAGCGGCGTCGCCCCCACGGTGATGCTCGAGTTCGAACTCGACGGCCGCTTTCACCGGCTGACCAAGAGTTTCCTTGCCCGCAAGCGCTGCGAGCTGCTGATCGACGGCGAGCGCTTCGAGGGCGACGACGCCGAGGAGCGGATCAAGGACCTGCTCGGCTTCCAGCAGCCCAGCCGTGGCGCGAGCAAGGCCGAGCACTGGGGCATTCCCGGGCTGCTATGGATTCGCCAGGGCGATGCCCAGGAGATCCGCCCCGCCGTCGAGCACGCCACCGATCAGCTGCGCAGTGCACTCGAACGCTCGCTCGGCGAGGTCGCGGCGAGCGGTGGGGACGAGCTGATCTCGCGGGTCGAGGCGCTGCGCTTGGAGCTGCTCACCGCGGCCACCGGCAAGCCGCGCGGAGAGTTCGAACGCGCGCTCAAGCAGCGCGACACGCTCTCCACGCAGCTCGACGAGCTCGACGAGCAAATCAGCCGCTACCGCCAACGCGTCGATGAGCTCGCCCGCTTGCGCGCCGAGCACCAACGCGACCAGCGCGAGGCGCCGTCCCGCGCGCTGCGCGAGCGGCTCGAAGCGGCCGAGGACCAGCTCAGGCAGGCACACGAGCGCCAGCGTCGCTTGGCCGACGAGCGCCTGCGCGCGGAGCAGATCGAGGCGCGCATCAGGCTCCTGCGCGAGCGGCTCGAGAGCTTCACCGCCCAGCGGCTGGCGGTCGACGAACGCCGCCAGGCGCTGACGTTGAGCACCCAGGCATTGGCTAGCGCCAACGCCGAGCTCGCCGCCTGGCGAGGCCGGCTCGAGCAGGTCGATCGAGCGCGTCGGCACAGTCGCGACCGGCTGCGCCAGGCGCGCCAGCAGGCCAGTCGCGCACAGCTGGCGCAGCGAATCGAGCGCCTCGACGACGAGCTCGACCAGCGCCAGCGTCGGCTCGTCCAGGTCGAGAGCGCGGGCCAGCGGGCGCGCAAGCTCGCCGAGCTGCGCGGCACCAGCGCGATCGAGGCATCGGAAGTGGAGGCGCTGCGCGCCGAGCAGGCGCGGCTGCGCGAGCTCGAGATCGAACGCCGCGCCGCCGCCACCCTGCTCGACTTCAGCCTCGATGAGCAGCAGCGCATCGAGCTCGATGGCGAGCCGCTCGAAGGCCAGGGCGAACGCCGGCTGCTCGGCCCCGCAACGCTGCGCTTGCCGGGTCTCGGCACGCTCAGGATCACCCCTGGAGGCGCGAACCTTTCCTCCCTCGGTGCACGCCATCGCGAACTCTCGGAGCTTCATGCCGAGCGGCTGGCGAGGCTCGGCGTGGACTCGCTCCACCGCGCCGAAGCGCGGCTGGTCGAGCAGCGCGAGCTCGACTCCGAGGCGCGCGCCCTCGAAGCGACGCTGGCTGCCCTCGCGCCGGCGGGGGTGGAGGCGCTGCGTGAGGAGTGCGCCGCGCGCAGGCAGGAGCGCGAGACGCTGATCCGCACGCTTGCCGAACTGACCACCGAGGCGCGGGAGCCGGCGCTCGACATCGCCGCCGTCGAAGCCGAAGACGAGCGGCTCGACGGCGAGCTGCGCGAGGTCGACCAAGCGCTGCGCCAGGCGCAGCTACGCGCGAGCCGGGCCCAGGTACAGTGCGACGTCGACGAGCGCGAGCTGGCCACTGCGCAGGCGGCGCTCGAGGCACCGGAGCGGACCGCGCGGCTCGATGCCGGCCACCGCGAGGAGACCGAGACCAATGCCGAGCTCGCCACCCAGCTCGCCCGGATCGAGGCGCTCGAGCGCAAACTCGAGGCTGACCAGCCCGAGATCCTCGCCCAGGACGTCGAACGGCTGAAGCGCAGCGTCCAGCAGCAGGAACGACGCTTCGCCGAGCGCCGCGAGGCGATGACGCGGCTCGAGGTCGAGCTCGAGAGCCTCGGCGCCCAAGGTCTCGAGGAGCGCCGCGCGGAGCTCGCCCGCGACCTTGCCCAGCTGACACGCCGCTGCGATGAGTTGGAGCGTCGAGCCCGCGCGCTGGACCTGCTGCTCGAGCGGCTGCGCGACAAGCGCCAGCGGCTCACCCAGCGGCTCCAGGCGCCGCTCGTGCATCATCTCGAACGCTACCTGCGCCTGCTGCTGCCCGAGGCCCGGCTCGAGCTCGACGAGGGCCTGGCCCCAGTCAGCCTGACCCGCCCCGGCGCGCACGGCGTCGAGCATGGAGATTTCGACCAGCTGAGCTTCGGCGCCCGTGAGCAGATGGGCGTGATCAGCCGTCTCGCCTACGCCGACCTGCTCAAGGAGGCCGGACGACCGACGCTCTTGATCCTCGACGATGCGCTGGTACACGCCGACGAATCCAGGCTCGCGCAGATGAAGCGGGTGCTGTTCGACGCGGCGACCCGCCATCAGCTGCTGATCTTCAGCTGCCATCCCGAGGCCTGGGCGGATTTGGGCGTCGCTGAGCGACGGATCCCCGATCTCGTCCACGCGGGTCAGGACGCGCCCACGCGCTAGGGCGTGTTGACACCCTATTGAAAGTCGCGGCTGCGCACGTCGAGCCCATCGAGCAGCGCGCTGATATCGTGCAGGTGATGGGCGATCAGGTGGCGCACGCCCTCCTTGCTTTCCAGCCGCCCGCTCACCCTCAGCAGCCGCGACTCGACCAGCGCCAGGCGCTGGCGCTCGGCGAGCGCTCGCCAGACCACCACGTTGACCATGCCGAACTCGTCTTCGAGGGTGACGAAGATCACCCCGCTGGCGGTGCCCGGCCGCTGGCGGCCGACCACCAGCCCAGCGACGCTGACGCCACGCCCCTGCTCGAGCCCGGCCAGTGCGCGGGAGTCGACGCAGCGGCGCAGTTCGGCGCGCCCGCGCAGCAGCCGCAGCGGATGCGGCCCCAGGGTGGTGCCCAGGGTGGCATAGTCGGTGAGCAGGTCCTCGCCGGTGTTGGTCAGCGGTAGCGGGACCGCTTGCTCCTCGGTGGCAGGGAGCGAGGCGAACAGCGGACGCTGCGCTTCGATACCCGCCACGGCCCAGCGTGCCCGATGGCGGTTGCCCGCCAGCGCACGCAGGGCCCCCGCGTCGGCGAGCAGCGCAAGCGCGCGGGGTTCGAGCCGGGCACGGCGGGCCAGCTCCGCTACGTCGTTGAACGCTCCCTCTGCCCGGGCCGCTTCGATCCGCCCGGCCTGCACCTGGCGAAAGCCGCGCACCATCCGAAGCCCCAGCCGGATTCCCCATGCACCGTCACGACCCGATTCGAGCGAGCAGTCCCAAGCGCTGTAGCGAACGTCCACCGGCAGGACCCTGATGCCGTGGCGGCGAGCGTCCTGCAGTACCTGGTCGGGAGAGTAGAAACCCATCGGCCAGCTATTGACCAGCGCACAGGCATAGGCCGCCGGATAGTGGCACTTGAGCCAGCAGCTGGCGTAGGTCAGCAGCGCGAAGCTGGCGGCGTGGGATTCGGGAAAGCCGTAGCTGCCGAAGCCCTTGATCTGCTCGAAGATCCGTTCGGCGAAGCCGGCATCGTAGCCGCGCTCGAGCATGCCCTGGGTCAACCGCTCGCGATGGTGCTCGAGCCCGCCATGGCGCTTCCACGCCGCCATCGAGCGACGCAGCTGATCGGCCTCGCCCGCGCTGTAGCCCGCGGCGGTGATCGCAAGCTCCATCACCTGCTCCTGGAACAGCGGCACGCCGAGGGTGCGCTTGAATACCCGCTCCAGTCCCTCGGAGGGGTAGCTCACCGGCTCCTCGCCCCGCCTGCGCTTGAGGTAGGGATGCACCATGTCGCCCTGGATCGGCCCCGGGCGCACGATCGCGACCTGGATCACCAGGTCGTAGAACGTCTTCGGCCTGAGCCGGGGCAGCATCGCCATCTGCGCCCGCGACTCGATCTGGAACACGCCGAGGGTGTCGGCGTTCTGGATCATCCGGTAGGTCGGCCCGTCCTCGGCAGGCACCGACGCCAGGGTCAGCTGTCGCCCGTAGTGGCGTTCGATCAGTGCGAAACAGCGCCTCAGCGCGCTGAGCATGCCGAGCGAGAGGATATCGACCTTGAGCAGCCCGACCAGGTCGAGGTCATCCTTGTCCCACTGGATCACCGTGCGCTCGGCCATCGCCGCGTTCTCCACCGGCACCAGGGTGTCGAGCGGCGCCTCGGAGATCACGAAGCCGCCCGGATGCTGGGAGAGATGGCGAGGAAAGCCGACCAGCTCACGGGACAGCGCCAGCACCCGCTTGAGTACCGGGCTCGCCGGATCGAAGCCGCCCTCGACCAGCCGCTCGGCCGAGGGCAGCCGATCGCTCCAGCTGTCGCAGCAGTCGGCCAGCGCATTGACCTGGTCCGGCGGCAGGCCAAGCGCCTTGGCGACGTCACGAATCGCGCCGGCGGCGTGGTAGCTGCTGACCACGGCGGTGATCGCGGCGCGATGGCGGCCATAGCGTCGGAAGACGTACTGGATCACCTCCTCGCGCCGCTCGTGCTCGAAGTCGACGTCGATATCGGGCGGCTCGTTGCGCTCCTTGGAGATGAAGCGCTCGAACAGCAGGTTGATCCGCGTCGGATCCAGTTCGGTGATCCCGAGCGCGAAGCACACCGCCGAATTGGCCGCCGAACCGCGCCCTTGGCAGAGGATGCCTTGGCCGCGCGCGTAGGCGACGATGTCGTGGACGGTGAGGAAGTAGCTTTCGAACCCGAGCTCATGGATCAGCGCCAGTTCGCGCTCGATCAGCGCCTTGACCTCGGTGGAAGCCCCCTCGGGCCAGCGTTCGAGCATCCCCTTCTCGACCAGCTCGCGCAGCCAGCTGGCCGGCGTGTGCTCCCTGGGCACCAGCTCATGGGGATAGCGGTAGCGCAGCTGGCCGAGATCGAAGCCGCAGCGCCCGGCGATCGCCAGGCTCTCCGCCAGCGCCTTCGGCGGATACAGCTCGGCCAGCGCGTCCCGCGGACGCAGGTGGCGCTCGCCATTGGCGAACAGTCGATGGCCCGCCTCGGCCACCGTGGTGTGGTGACGGATCGCGGCCATGGTGTCCTGCAGCGCACGCCGCCCGCGGGCGTGCATGTGCACGTCGCCACAGGCCACCACCGGGATCAAGAGCCGCCGGGCCAGTCCGAGCAGCCGCTCGCAGCGCGCGGCGTCGTCCGGCCCGCGATGCAGCTCGAGCGCGAGCCACAGCCGCCCGGGAAACAGCTCGCCCAGCCGGCGGCCCGGCGTGGCGTCGTCTTCGTCATCGGGCACCCAGAGTGCGATCAGCCCATCGCAGCCCTCCTCGCGCAGATCATCCTCGAGCAGCTGATAGCGGCCCTTCTCCGCCCGCCCGCGCGCACGGGTGATCAGCCGGCAGAGCCGCTGGTAGCCGGCCAGGTCCTCGACCAGCAGTACCAGCTTGGGCCCTTGATAGATGCGAAACTCGGCACCGACGATCAGCGCCACCTGGTGCTGCCTGGCCGCCTGCCAGGCGCGCACGATGCCGGCCAGGGTCGCTTCGTCGGTGATCGCCAGCGCCCGGTAGCCGAGCCGGCGCGCGCGCGCGAACAGCTCGTCCGCGTTCGAGGCGCCGCGCTGGAAGCTGAAATTGGACAAGCAGTGCAGCTCGGCGTAGTCGGGGCTCATCCGAACCACCCCTGCAGCCAGTAGTGGCCATCTCCCCCCACTTCACGATAGACCCAGGCACGCTGCCCCTGGCGAGTCTCGATCAGGTAGTAATCGCGACGCACGTCGCCGCCATCCCACCAGCCCGACTCGATCCGCTCGGGACCGGCGAGGATGCCCGCCACTTCGGCGTCTAACGGTATCGGCCGCGCCAGCAGCCAGCCCGGGCGCGGCCGGGTGTCATCCACCTGGGCCGAGGCCAGGAACGCCGGCTGCCAGGCGCATTCGGGACGATGGTCCCCCACAGTGCCGAGACCATGCACCGCATGGTCGCCAAGCCGTGCGCGCAGGCGCTCCCTCAACTGCTCCCAGGGCTGGGACTGCTGGGGACGGGCCTCGAACAACTCGCGTCGCTCCGGTGCGAAAGGCGGCAGCTCGCGCGCGACCAGCCGCACCGCGCGTACCGGCGCGCCGACCCGGGTACGCTCGAGCCGGCCCCGGGCGAGCTCGAACAGCAGCCCAGGGTCGCGCTCGGCACCGAGCAGCCCGACCGGGACCTGGCTCGGCGTCCCCTTGACATGCTCGAGCTCGAGAGTGAAGCGCTGCACCCCACTGTCACGACCGGCGAGGAAGGCGGAGAGGTCGCCGATCAAGCGCCTGAGCGGAAACAGCAGCGCCTGGTGGGAGGAGACTTCGAAGTTGAGCTCGAGACGCAGGTCGAACTCGTCCGGCGGCAGGTAGCTCTCGAGCGCCAGCGGCCATTCGCCCAGGAGTTCGCCGAGATGACGTATCACCTCGGGGGCGAAACGCCGGGTCAAGGTCGCCCGGGGCAGCGCCAGCACCTGGCCCAAATGACGCAGCCCCATCCTCGAGAGCGCCTCGACCGCATCGCGGGGCAGTCCGGCGCGCTCGACCGGCAGCGCGCCGAGCACGTCTTTGAGTGCCTTCTGACTCGTCACGGCGAGGCCATCGTGGGCATTGCCCAGCACTCGCGCGGCGGCGGGGTTGGGTGCGACGTTGATCCGGTGAGTGAAACCCAGCGCAGCGAGCGCTTCGCGCAGCCGCGCCTCGAAGCGCGGCCAGGGGCCGAACAGCGCCAGGCTGCTCGCGATCTCGACCAGCAGCGCGCACGGATAGTGCAGACTGACCTGGGAGCTGTAGCGATAGGCCCAGGCAGCGAGCAGCCGCTGCCAGCGCTCGGCATCCCGTGGATCATAGGCGTGGATGGTAAAATCGCGGCTCAGCGCCTGCGCCGCGGTCAACGACTGGCCCGGGCGCAGGCCCAGCGCCCGCGCCGCTGGGTTGACCGCATGCAGCACGCGACGCTGCGACGCCCCGGTGACCAGCGCCAAGGGAGCCGCGGGATCAGGATGGCGGCGCAGCACGCCATCCAGCGCAAGCCTCGGCAGCAGGATGCAAGCCCAGCGCATCGTCGCCTCACCCCGCCCGCGCGAATGCGATCGGCGTGGATGGCGCCAGCCCGCCACGGCACTTGAGTACCCTGATCCGCCCCTGCTCGAGCACCAAGCGCAGCGCCGCGGGCGATGGATTGGCCAGCGCCGCCAGCGGACGGTGAACGAATGCCAGGGTCTGGCCGCTCTCGGCAGCGACCTGTAGCCGGCGCAGCGCCCGATCGTCCGCTATTCTCGGCCAGCACAGCACCGCACCGCAGCTCCCCGAGCGCAGGCACTGCTCCGCCGCCCACAGCGCATCGCGCTCATCCGCCGCGATCAGCGCCAGACGCTCCAGCGCCACACCGGCCCGAGCCCAGGCGTGTGGATAGGGCAGGCAGGGCGGCGCCACCAGCACCACCCGCTCCCCCGCCTGGCTCAGGCGCGCGAGCGCCGGCCACAGCAGCGCGAGCTCACCGATGCCCTGCCCGGCCAGGAGGATCTCGGTCACCGCCGCCTCGGGCCAACCTCCACTCGGCAGGGCCGCGTCCAGCGCATCGTGTCCACTCGGGCAGCCCGTCGGCGGTCGGTTCGTCTCGCGGCCGCGCCAGATCCTGCGTTCATCGAGCAGGGCTTCCAATCCGCTCATCGATGCCCTCTCGCTTTGCAACGCCAGACGAGATGGCACCCCCGAGCGGATCGGCCAGGAAGAGCAGAAGCTTCTCGGATGGGCAGTAGTCGGTTCATGGGCGCAGTTGTACCCCATGGGCAAAATACTGTCCATACGTACAGTTAAAATTCACAGCCAGCGACTTTCCTGCTCCCGCCCCGCACCGCCGAGCGAGGCATCTTTCCACACGACGAACCGGCTTCTTTAACGCCAGGTTAATAACCTAGCGTTTTCCTATCCTTTTGATTCTCATCACGTATAGTGCCGGCATCAAAAAGCTCGGAGAGATGAATCGATGTCGCCCAAGTCCACCTTCAAGCTGGGTCTATGGCCATTTTTGATCCTCAACGCCGTGGTCGCGATCGCCGTGGTGGCGACCCATGACACCTACCAGGCATTCGTTCAGCAGGTCTGGCTCTGGCTGGCGCTCACCCCGGTCTTCTGCATTGCGCTGACCGCCAGGCTTCGCGACATCGGCCTGCCGGGCAGCTGGTCATGGTCACTGCTGTCCACCCTGTTGATGCTCTGTTTCCTGGTCGAGCAGCCGTTCGCCGGTGCGATGGGGCTGTTCATGTGGTGCTTCGCCGCCATGACCCCGGGCGAGGCCTTCGAGATGCAGCCAGCAGCCAGCGAGCACTGAACCGGCGGCACGCCGGACGCTTGGGCATCGATGCCAAGCGAGATGAAGACCCTCTGCTCGACCCCCGCCCTACTTGAGGACAGCCCCGGTGCGATCCAGCGCCATCGGGGGCTGTCCCCATGATTCGCCCAAGCCCCCGCCCCAAGCCCTCCTCGCCAAGCTCTTGCATCTGCGTGATCCTGCCGGCTCAGGCGCGCGCACCGGCGTGATCGATCGTTCCGTCGGCCCCTGAGCCAAACGCCAGAGGAGCGCAGGACGCTGCTCTTTTCTTGGTTATATACTTATTCCTTATTCACCTCTCTCATCCGAGGTCCTACCGCATGCGCGTCACCAGGATCAACGAGCGGCTCTCGATCGCCCCCCAGCCGAATTCGACCGATATCGCCCAATGGGCCGATCAAGGCTTCACCCTGTTGATCAATGCTCGCCCAGATGACGAAGAAGCGAGCCAGCCCGGCCACGCTTGCGAACGGCACACGGCCGAGCGCACGGGGATGGCCTATGCGTTCATTCCGGTCACCGGGACCACGATCACCAAGGCGGACATCCGGGCCTTCCAGGCGGCGCTGTCCGAGGCCAGCGGGCCGGCGGTGGCGCATTGCAAGACCGGCGCCCGGGCGCTGATGCTCTTCGCGCTCGGAGAAGCGCTCGATGGCCGGATGGAAGAGGACGAGGTGGTCGGCTTCGGCCAGCGACATGGCATCGACCTTAGCGCCGCGCGTCGCTGGCTCGAGCGCGAGCGCTCGAGCCGCCCGCGTGTCGAGGGCTTCTTCGACCCGCGCACCTTTTCGATCCAGTACCTGGTGATCGACCCGGATACGCGGGCATGCGCGGTCATCGACCCGGTGCTCGACTTCGACGAGAAATCCGGTGCTACCTCGACCCGCAGCGCCGATGGACTGCTCGAGTTCATCGCTGGTGAAGATCTCAAGCTCCAGTGGATCCTCGATACCCATCCCCATGCCGATCACTTCTCCGCCGCCCACTACCTGCGCAGCCGCACCGGTGCGCCGACCGCGATCGGCGAGCGGGTAATCGAGGTACAGAAGCTATGGAAGGAGATCTACCACTGGCCGGCACTCGCGACCGACGGCTCGCAGTGGGACCGGCTGTTCGCCGATGGCGAGCGGTTCATGATCGGCAACCTGGAGGCCGAGGTGCTGTTCTCCCCCGGGCACACGCTTGCATCGATCACCTATCTGGTCGGAGACGCCGCCTTCATCCACGACACCCTGTTCATGCCCGATAGCGGCAGCGCGCGGGCGGACTTTCCTGGCGGCGACGCACGCAGGCTGTGGCGATCGATCCAGCGCATTCTCGCCCTGCCCGACCAGACCCGGCTGTTCACCGGCCACGACTACCAGCCCGAGGGGCGCGCACCGCGCTGGGAAAGCAGCGTTGCCGAGCAAAAGCGTGCCAACGCCCATCTCGTCGGCATCGACGAACAGGACTACGTGGCGCTGCGCCAAGCGCGCGACCATACGCTACCGATGCCGAAGCTGATTCTTCACGCACTGCAGGTCAACATTCGCGGCGGGCGACTGCCCGAGCCTGAGTCGAACGGCAAACGCTATCTCAAGATCCCCCTCGACGCGCTCGGCGACGCGCCCTGGTAGCCTCCCTGGGCGCTGGCGAGCGCTCGGCCAGCGACACCCTGTTCGGCACGCACGAAAAAAGGGACCGGAGGCCCTTTTCTCTTGATATCCACTCGATGAAAGCGGGACATCGAATTCTGGAGCGGGAAACGAACTCCAGGACGAAGCCATAACCCATTGATTAAAAATTAAATACTCTCACCCAGAGTGACTGAATGGACTAGATTGTGGACTAACTGTTTCACAACGTCAGCGTCGGCTACCCGTCTTCATCCATTAGCTTCCGCTGACATCCATGTACTGTGCAAAGCCCCATTAGTCGTCATCGCTGAGGCAGATGTTTCACATGAAGTTGCTCGATGATTCATCGTTGACCCAAGCATGGACGATGATCTTTACCTTCGAGTCGTACCGGAAGAATAGGTGGAATTGCCTTCCAATCTTGGCCCGTCGTCAGTGGCACGGTGGGCCTATCTTGGCTGCGTTTTTCAACCAGGCGGGTTAGGATTAGATTTAAGCGTGAAATTCCACTATGGGGTGAATTTCAGAGAAAAATCTATCAACTCCAGTGGTGTCTGATTAGATTTGGACGTATATTTCATACATGAGTGAACATTCACGACATCAGATAATCAAGCGCCTGCAGGCGGAACTTCCTCGGGGAGCGCCGTTCGATCTCGCCATGCTGGAAACCTTCGGCGTGTCGCCCAAACTGGCCGCCCGCTACGCCGAGAGCGGCTGGTTGGTGCGCCTGGGACACGGCGTCTATGCCTATCCCAACGACAATTTTGACGCCAGTGGTGCGCTGCGGCTCCTGCAAGAGCGGGTCGCCGGGCTGCACGTTGGCGGCAAAAGCGCCCTGGCGCTGCAAGGGGTTCGGCACAACCTGGCTCCCAAGGAAACCTTGGTGCTCTGGGGCGAGGCCCGCTTTGCGTTGCCTGCCTGGTTCACCACGCGCTTTCCAGCGCGCTACGTCAACGCCAGGCTGTTCGAATGGCCCGACGATGACCTCGCCAGTAAGACCCTGCACACACCACCCGGACAGCTCGCTGGGCTGCGGGTGGCAGTGCCCGAGCGCGCAGTGCTGGAACTGCTCTACGACACCGGCTCGCGGGAAAGCCTCGAGGAATCCCGCAACCTGTTCGACGGCCTGCGCTCACCGCGCAAGGACGTGCTTGGACGGCTGCTGGCCTGCTGCACCAGCGTCAAGACCGTGCGTCTGTTCCTGACCTGGGCGCGGGAAACCGGCGTCATCGACGTGGATGAGTTGCTGGCGCAATACTCGGTACGCTCCGGCAGCGCCAAGCGCTGGATGAGTCGGCTGGATGATGGAACCCTGTTAAGCCTGAACCCTCATGGATAAACACTACGCTGATACCGTCCGCCTATTGCTGAACATCGCGCCCAACGTGTTCGACAACGACATCTTTGCCATGAAGGGTGGCACGGCCATCAATTTGTTCCTGCAGGACATGCCTCGCCTATCCGTGGATATAGATGTGGTGTACCGCCCCTGGCAGACACCACGCGACCAGGCATTACAGGCAATCAACCAGGAACTGGCCGCCATCGCGCAGCGCGTCGAACGCCTTGGCGTACAGACACGGCTGATCCGTAGCAAAGACCTTGGCGACACCAAGCTGATCGCCGAGAACGAGGCCAGCCAGGTCAAGGTCGAGGTCGAGGTCGAGGTCAATGTCGTGTTCCGTGGCACGGTGCTGCCCATCGAGCGCAGGCCGTTGAGTGCCCGCACGCCGGCCAGTTGCCCGCGTTGCGCTGGAAGCTCGCCAACCTGGCAACCTTCCAGAAACGCCGTCCACGAGACTTTGCCGCACAGGCTGATGCGCTTGATGTAGGGCTATTTTTTGGGCGATGAGCAGAGCCCACCACCGCCCTGGATCGGAAAGGCAGAAATTGCAGACTGGCTCAGAAGACCTAGACGCGCCACAGTTCTCGTGCTCTGGAGCTTTCGGACATTGGCAACCGACTATGCAATGTCAGCCAGTTATCAACGATGATCAGATCTCCGATCTCTCCAATCATGAGCAATTATGTAGCAGCTGTCATAGATCAGCTTGTTGATTCCGGCAGTCAGCTCATCGCTGTCGGACTGTGCATAGGGGTGACCAACAGCTTTTGCCTGTTGTGTCGCAGAATCTGGGAGCCCCATGATGTCTCCAGAAGAAGGCCCGGATTGAAACATCTATGCGGATCGATTGCGCGAGAGCCTGTCCATCCGCCGCGAATGCAGCTCAAGAAATGGACTCAAAAATGGCCTTAAATCGCGTGGCTGTAGGCGGACGCCAGTAGACGATGCTGGACGAAAAGAAGGCCGAAAAACAAAGTTTTCGGCCTTCTTTCAATCATCTATGGAAATTGGTGGATGTCCATGGACGAAAATCTTGGAGCGGGAAACGAGGCTCGAACTCGCGACCTCCACCTTGGCAAGGTGGCGCTCTACCAACTGAGCTATTCCCGCGTAACAGTGCCGCCAAGCGAAGAAGAAGTGGCGTCCCATAGGGGGTTCGAACCCCTGTTACCGCCGTGAAAGGGCGGTGTCCTAGACCACTAGACGAATGGGACGCATGGAGCGGGAAACGAGGCTCGAACTCGCGACCTCCACCTTGGCAAGGTGGCGCTCTACCAACTGAGCTATTCCCGCCTGTACTTCGCACCCTGAAGACATCGAAATCAAGTGGCGTCCCGTAAGGGGTTCGAACCCTTGTTACCGCCGTGAAAGGGCGGTGTCCTAGGCCACTAGACGAACGGGACGTTGCTGCCGTCTCGGTGTCTCGATCAGGTGGCGCGCATGTTACCCATCACCCCTGGGAGTGTCAATAGCGTATTGATATCCGCCCATTTTCTTCGACACGCACTCGATCTCCAGGCTTCAATTCGAGCCCAAGCAGGCGCGCGGGATCCATCGGCTGCGCTACCTGCCTTGCAGCGACGGCTGGTCGCTGACGATGCGGGAGATACGATATGGCGGGTACGCGTGCAGTGGCGCTTTTTAATCGCGGCCCACGCCCCCATCTCTCAGCGAGATGCCCTCACCCGGTGAGGGCATCGAGCGCCCTGGCAAGGCGCTGACCGACCGCGACCGATGAGGAGAGAGAGATGAGCGATCAGGAAAAAGTCACCAAGAGCGCCGCCGAATGGCGCGAGACGCTTACCCCCGAGCAGTACCGGGTGACGCGCGAGGCAGGCACCGAACCACCGTTCAGCGGCGACTATGAAGTCGCCCCGGTGATCGGCACCTTCCACTGCGTGTGCTGCGACGCGCCGCTTTTTCGCAACGACGACAAATTCGCCTCGCACTGCGGCTGGCCAAGCTTCGATCGGCCGCTTGCCGATGCAGCGGTCGAAGAGCACATCGACACCAGCCACGGCATGCGCCGTATCGAAGTCACCTGCCGACGCTGCGATGCCCACCTCGGCCACGTATTCCCCGACGGCCCGCAGGACACCACCGGACTTCGCTACTGCATCAACTCGGTGGCGCTGAAGTTCCGCGCGGACGAATGACTCACGCCGTGGAGCTGCGCTGCGCCTCGCGCTTTGGCTGTCGTTGCCAGGCGCGCGGCAGCCGCGCCTCCAGCCAGCCTCGCGTCGGCGCCACCACCCACCGCTGGACGGACAGCGCCAGCGCGACGATCGCGAGCAGATGGAAGGGCATGCTCCATATCGGCAGCTCGCGCAGACCGATGACTTCGATATCGAGCTGCATGATCGCCGCGCCCTGCTCGATCGACCAGCGAGTCGCCCGGGCGAAGGGGCCGATCAGCGGCGTATGCAGCACGAAGATGCACAACGCCGCCTCACCGAGCCGCTGGGCGAGGCGCTTGCTCTTTTCGCCGCGCGGCGCTCGCAGCGCGCTGGCACCGAGCAGCAGCAGCGCCTGGAAGGGCAGCAGCAGGCCATTGTGGACCAGATAGTAGAAGCTGGTGCCATCCAGGGTGAGCAGCCACGCGCCGAGGGGAACACCGCACAGCGCCAGGGTGATCAGCGCGTGCCGGTGCCGAATCAGTGCATCACGTAACCACGCCTCGCGATGCGCCCGGTAGAGCAGGACGCCAACGAGGAACTCAGGCAGCCTGAACAGCGGATTGCGGTGCAACATCCCCACGGTGACGTGATCGAACGCTTGGCTCAGGGTCGCGAGCAGCGGTCCGAGCATGTAAAGGCCCCAGATCGCCAGCAAAGCCAAGCCCCAGCGGCGTAACCCCATCAGCCGGGGGGCTACCGAGGGGAAGCAGAGATAGAAGAAGAACAGCGCCGAAATCGACCATGAAGCGCCGTTCAGCCACAGGAATCTCGGCTCCCACGCCTGGAGCAGGAAAAGCTGAAGGCCGATGTGCTCGATCGCCGAGACCCAGGGCAACCGCGCGCCGAACAGCTCACGCAGCTGCGCATCGGGCGCCACATAGGGATGGGAGTTGTAATAGACGTAGACTCCCTCCGGCACGATCGGGTACTGGAAGAGCAGCAGGCTCAAGGAGAGCAGCAGCGTGATCAGGTGGATCGGATAGAGATTGCACAGCCGCCTGGCGACGAAGGCCGGCGCACTGCCCTTCAAGCGGCCAGCGCCATCGAGCGCGACGTGGGCGAGCAGGAAGCCGGAAAGCATGAAGAAGGTGCTGGTGGCGAAGAACCCCATGCCGATGATCTTGCGTGCGACCAGCGGCAGATCCCCATAGAGCCCACCGAAATGGTAGACCACCATGGCCAGCGCCATCAGGAAGCGCAGCCACTCCAAGCCGTAGAATCGCTCGCGACCGGAAGCGGAACTTGGTATCGATGTATTCACTCTGCCTCCTGTTCGACGCAGCTACCCGCCCGGAGCCGCCCCTCTGGAGCACCTGCCCGTCGCGAAAGGCGCGAATTGTAGTCGAAGCAGAATCGATTGCACGGTGTAAATTAAGTCTACCTTACATATCGTCCAGGATATCGCCAGGGCCATTGGTCCTATCCCCCCGCCATACTGGCGAATGGCCAAGTCCCGCCACTGCCCACCGGCGGTGGCCCGGCGCTGGCCCAGCGAATAGAATGCGCACTCATACGCAGGCACAGGTAATACGCGATGCTCGGTTGGTTTCCCGGACACATGAACAAGGCGCGCCGCCAGATCAAGGAAGCGCTGCCGGCGATAGACGTGGTGATCGAGGTACTCGATGCCCGCCTGCCCTACTCGAGCGCCAATCCGATGCTCGCCGAACTGACCCGGCACAAGCCGGTGCTCAAGATCCTCTCCCGCGCGGATCTCGCCGACCCCAGGCTCACCGAGGCGTGGTGTGCCCATTTCGACGCTCAGCCGAACACCCAGGCGCTGGCGATGGTCACCAGCGACCAGCGTGCGCTGAAGAAAATCCCTGCGCTGTGCCGCGACCTCGCGGGCCAGGTCAGGGCCGATCGCGACGTACGGGTGATGGTGATGGGCATTCCCAATGTCGGTAAATCGACGCTGATCAACAACCTCGCCGGGCGCAAGATCGCCAAGGTCGGCAACGAGCCGGCGGTGACCAAGCGCCAGCAGATCGTGCGTCTCGACAATGGCATCGCGCTGACCGATACCCCCGGCGTGCTGTGGCCGAAGATCGAAGACCAGGCCAGCGGCTATCGGCTGGCGGCCAGCGGCGCGATCCGCGATACCGCGCTCGACTACCTCGACGTGGCGACGATCACCGCCGCCGAGCTGGCCCGGCGCTACCCCGAGGCGCTCAAGGCCCGCTACAAGCTGACCGAGCTGCCGGCCTACGTCGCCCCTGTAGAAGTCGGCGAGATCGAGGCCGACGGTCCGCGCAAGATCGACCTGCAGGCGCTGGCCGGTTTCGACGGCCAAGCGATCATCGCCGAGATCGCGCGCAAGCGCGGCGGTCTCAAGAGCGGCGGCGTGCTCGACCTCCACCGCGGCGCCGAGGTGCTGCTCCATGAGCTGCGCGACGGCAAGCTCGGCAGGCTGAGCCTGGAGAGCCCCGAGGACATCCCCGCGCCGGGCGGGCCGGACGAAGAAAAGACCGGCTGAGCCGAGGCGCCCGCCTCTCGCACCCGATACCCAGGTTCAGCCGACGATCTCGAGGCTCAGCGGCTGGCTCGGGCACGCCGGCGCAGGCAGTTTCAGTGCTTGCGCACCCGGAGTGATCGCGCCGAGCACCCGTGCCCCGCGGGCCCCCGTGCAGCTCGCCACCGTACCGGGCAGCCCATGCCAGGTAAGAAAGCCGAGCAGCGCGAAGGCGTAGGCTTCCTTGGCCGCCGAAGGCAGCCCCAGCGCGTCGGCGCTGATCACCCGGACGCCGCGGAGCGCGCGCTCGAGCATCCTCATCAGCAGCGGATTGCGTGTCCCACCGCCGGACACCACCAGTTCGGTGACGCCCAGCCCCCGCGCCGCGCCGGCGACGCTCTCGGCACTCAGCGCGGTCAGCGTCGCCAGCGCGTCCTCCGGGGCGATTTGCGGTCGTCGCGCCAGCGCCCGTTGCAGATAGGCGAGGTTGAAGAGCTCCTTGCCGGTGGTCTTCGGCGCCGGTCGAAGATAGTAGGGCTCGGCCAGGAGCTCACTGAGCCAAGCCTCGTCGATCCTGCCCCGGGCCGCCCAGCCACCGTCACGATCGAAATGCTCGCGGTCCGCGCTGAACAAGCGCACCGCGGCGTCGATCAGCGCATTGGCCGGGCCGCTGTCGAAGGCCAGCGGTTCACCGCCCTCCGGTACCAGGGTCAGATTGGCGATCCCACCTAGATTGAGCGCCGCGGGCCGCCCCGGCCGGCCGCGCAGCCACATCGCGTCGATCGCGCTGACCAGCGGCGCGCCCTGCCCGCCGGCGGCGACGTCGCGCGGGCGGAAGTCGGCGACCACCGGCTTGCCGGTGCGCTCGGCGATCCAGGCCGGCTGGCCGATTTGCAGCGTACCCTCGACCTGCCCCGCCTCGACCCAGTGAAAGACCGTCTGGCCGTGGGAGGCGATCAGCTCCGCGCTCCCGCCGCAGAGGCCACGATCGGCCTCTAGGGCAAGCTCGGCGAACGCCTGGCCGATCTCGGTATCGAGCCGGCAGAGCGTAGCAAGGTCGGTGGCCGCCGGCGGCAGCGCCCGTGCGAGCCTCGTGGCCACGGCCTGCGGGTAAGGACGGCTGAGCATGCCCAGCGGACGCAGGCGCAGGCGGTGGTCGATCAGGGTGATCTCGGCGCAAGCCGCGTCGATGGCATCGAAGGAAGTGCCGGACATCATGCCGATGACGTTCATCGCGACTCCAAGGTATCAGTGGGCGCCCGCAGGAGCAGGCCCTGCCATGATGCCAGCTCGATCCACCATCGCAAGGCGTGGCGCGTCCAGCCAGCGAAGGAGTATGCTGGTGCGCTGTTGCGCCCGCCGCCGTCCTCAACCTCACCATTGCCGTCAGCAGGGTTTCCGATTTCCAAGCCATGAATGCCCCGATCCGCAAGTCCCACAAGCTCGACCACGTCTGTTACGACATCCGCGGTCCCGTGCTGGAACACGCCAAGCGACTGGAAGACGAAGGCCAGCGCATCCTCAAGCTCAACATCGGCAACCCTGCCCCGTTCGGTTTCGAAGCGCCGGAGGAGATCCTCCAGGACGTGATGCGCAACCTGCCCACCGCCCAAGGCTACTGCGACTCGAAGGGGCTCTACTCGGCGCGCAAGGCGATCATGCAGGAGAGCCAGCGCAAGGGCATCAAGGGCGTCGGCATCGAGGACGTCTACATCGGCAACGGCGTCTCCGAGCTGATCATGATGGTGATGCAGGCGCTGCTCGACGACGGCGACGAAGTGCTGCTGCCGGCCCCGGACTACCCGCTGTGGACCGCCGCCACCCACCTCGCCGGCGGGCGCGCGGTGCACTATCTGTGCGACGAGCAGCAGGACTGGCAGCCGGACCTCGAAGACATCCGCGCCAAGATCAGCTCCCGCACCAAGGCGCTGGTGATCATCAATCCGAACAACCCGACCGGCGCGCTCTACTCGGCCGAGACGCTGCGCGGGATTCTCGCCCTCGCCCGCGAGCACGGGCTGATCGTGTTCTCCGATGAGATCTACGACAAGATCCTCTATGACGACGCGGAGCACGTTTCTACCGCCGCGCTCGCCGAAGACATCCTGATCCTGACCATGAACGGGCTGTCGAAGAACTATCGCTGCGCGGGCTTCCGCGCCGGCTGGATGGTGATCTCAGGCGAGCGCCGCCACGCCGAGGACTTCCTCCAGGGCATCAACATGCTCGCCTCGATGCGGCTATGCGCCAACGTCCCCTCCCAGCATGCGATCCAGACCGCGCTCGGCGGCTATCAGTCGATCAACGACCTGGTGCTGCCCGGCGGGCGGCTGCGCGCCCAGCGCGATGTCGCCTGGGAGAAGCTCAACGCGATTCCCGGCGTCAGCTGCGTCAAGCCGAAGGGAGCGCTCTACATGTTCCCGCGCCTGGACCCTGAGATCTACGCGATCGAGGACGACCAGAAGCTGGTGCTCGAACTGCTGCTGGAGGAGAAGATCCTGCTGGTCCAGGGCACTGCATTCAACTGGCCGACCCCAGACCACCTGCGTATCGTCACCCTGCCCCACTGCGAGCAGCTGACTGAGGCGATCGATCGACTCGCCCGCTTTCTCGCCCGCAGGCGCTGACGTCCGGGGACCGGGCATGAACCAGCGCTTAAGGGCATCTTGAATATTCCCCTCGGCCCCCTTATCTAGGGCTCAGGTTCGCGCCGTTTCGACCTTGGTCGAACGGTTCCCCCATCCGCGACGAGCCCCATCCGCTCGGACGGCGCAGTGAAAACAACCTTGGAGACAGCCTCGCCATGATGAGGATCGCCCTCTTTCTCGCTACCAACCTGGCGGTCGTACTGGTCGCGAGCATCACCCTGAGACTGCTTGGCGTCGACGCCTATCTCTACCAGGCGACCGGCGCCGATCCGATGAGCCTGCTGATCGTCTGCTTCGTGTTCGGCATGGTCGGCTCGATCATCTCGCTGTTCATGTCGAAGACCATGGCCAAGATGAGCACCGGCACCCAGATCATCGAGCAGCCGCGCAATTCGCAGGAGCAGTGGCTGCTCGACACCGTCGCCGAGCTCGCCCGCGACGCGGGGATCAAGATGCCCGACGTCGGGATCTTCCCCGCCCAGCAGTCCAACGCCTTCGCCACCGGCTGGAACCGCAACGATGCACTGGTCGCGGTGTCCGCCGGGCTGATGCAGCAGATGCGCCCGGAGGAAGTCCGCGCGGTGCTGGCCCACGAGATCGGCCACGTCGCCAACGGCGACATGGTCACCCTGACCCTGATCCAGGGCGTGGTGAACACCTTCGTGATGTTCTTCGCCCGGATCGTCGCCCAAGCGATCAACGCCTTCCTGAGCCGCGGCAGCGATAACGGCAACGCGCTCGGTTTCATGGGCTACTTCGTCGTCGTTACCGTGCTCGAGATCGTCTTCGGCATTCTCGCCAGCATGATCGTCGCCTGGTTCTCGCGCTGGCGCGAATACCGCGCCGATGCCGCCGGTGCACGACTCGCCGGCAGCGGTGCGATGATCAATGCGCTCTCCCGGCTCAAGGCGGAAACCCAGCTTCCCGACCAGATGCCGGCATCGATGACCGCGATGGCGATCACCCAGGGCCAGACCCGACAGCTGCTGCAGAAGCTGTTCGCCAGCCACCCGCCGCTGGACGACCGCATCCGCGCGCTGAAGGAAGCCGCCTACCGTCAGTGAACCTCGCATCATCACTGTCGACGTGATGCAGTCCACTCGCCAAAGAAAGCGCGGCCCCCGAGGGCCGCGCCAGATTAATGACAAACCCCTTTTGACCCAGCGACGCTCTCGATCCTGGCGAGTCGAGAACCGTTTGGGTCCTAACGCACCTCTTGCTCGCTTAGATGCGAGGGGCGGTCCCCTCGCGCTCCCCCTGAAAGGGGACGCGCCGCCACGAGATCGCGAAATCCTGGCCGATCAATCGCTTGCCCTCGGGTCGGCGCGCATGGACATCCCTGTCCGGGCGCGCCTTTTGCGACATCCATGTCGCAAACCCCGGTGCAATCGATTGCCGGCCAGCGCGCTCTCGGAGGCGGCTGGAAGCCATCGTGGCATCTTCAAATACTTTGTCAGCAGTCTGGCGCGGCCCTCGGGGCCGCGCTTCTGTTAGGCAATGAGGTGAGAATTCATCCACTTGGTCATGGCCGTTTCGGTGGCTCGCGCTGAATCATTAGCGAGCACTAGGCTCCAGCGTAGGCAGCGGCGGCAGCGAGGCTTGGTACGCCTCGATATCGCTGAGCAGCAGCCTGGCCTGGGTACCCCATCCGCCGACCAGGACATCGTCCTTGCCGTCGCCGTCGAGATCGCCTTTGCCCATGCTCCAGCTACGGCCGACCGTCACGCCGGGCACCACGGACGAGGTCACATCGGTGAAATTCCCCTCGCCGTCGTTCTGCCATGCCCGGAGCTGCTGCGGTACGAAGCCAGGCACCTGTATCGCGCCGACCAGCAGGTCCGGCGCGCCATCGCCATTGAAGTCGACCACGGTGCCCGCCCAGCTGGAGAAGGTGTGGGAAGGCAGACGGCTCTCGGTCTCGTCGCGGAAGCGGCCGTTGCCGTCGTTGATCAAAAGCCGGGTCTGCGGATCCTTGATCCAACCGAAGTTGTTGCTGGTGATGTTGAAGAAAACGATGTCCTGGTGACCATCACCATTCGCATCGAAGACGTGCACCTCCCGAGTCTCCATCGGCACGCGCAGATCGAGCCTGTCGGATTCATCGGTGAAGCGACCGGTTCCGTCGTTGATCAATAGCCGGTTCGGAAACGCCGGGCTGGCAAGCACGATGTCGAGATGACCGTCGCCATTCACATCCGCGAGTGCGACACCCTCCGTCTGGTCGTTGGCCAACGGCAGATTCGTCTGCGTGGCATCGATGAAGTGCCCGGGCCGCTCGGGATCATTGAGGAACAGCAGGTTCCTGGCGGAAAGGATCGGCGCATCCGGCGTATGGCCGGTCTCGCCGGTGCTGCCGATGAAGATGTCCGGAAGGCCATCGCCGTTCAGGTCACCGGTCGCCACAGCATTGCCCTGACTGGTGGCCGGCAGACGGTCGCTCGCGTCGATGAAGCCGCCCTTGCCATCGCCGAGGAACAGCTGGTGAACCTCATCGGATTCGGCCACGAAGACCACGTCCATATTGCCGTCGCCATCGAAATCCGCCGCGCGGACATGTTCGCTGTCGTGAATCTCCTTGCCGAACGCATCCGGCACATAGGTAAGCTTGCCGGTGCCGTCGTTGAGGTACAGGCGATTGACGCCGTACTCGACGGAGATCACCACATCCAGGTCGCCGTCGTGATCGACGTCCAAAAAGACCGAATCGGTGGCATGCAGGCTCGGGGCGATCGGTACGTTGGGAGCGGTCGCGTCGACGAAAGCAGAAGAAGGCGCCTCAGGAATCAGCACGAATGCGTCGGTTGCGGGGTCTCGAACCGAGCCGTCGGCGCTGGTGGTGGCGTTGGTGGCGGCGCACCCCGTGATTGTGGTCGCCAGCATCATGACGAATGATGACGTCGCAACTCGGTACTTCGCTGGTTTTTCCATATCCGGGCCCCATGAAACTTGTGTGTGACCTTGGACCTTAGCGGAGGAATGGTCATGTACATAGAGGCGCAGCGAACTTGAACCCATGACGATACGTCATCAATAATCGCGCGAGAGATCCGCTCGAACGCAGCAAGCAGCCAAGGAATCCCGGTGATGCAAGATGAGTTGGGCGCACTCGCCGCCTTCGTGGCGGTGGCTGAGGCGAAGAGCTTCACCCGTGCAGCCGGCAAGCTGGGCGCCTCCCAGTCAGCGCTGAGCCACAAGATCAGGCGGCTGGAGGGGCGCCTCGGCGTTAAGCTACTGACAAGAACCACGCGCAGCGTGGCGCCCACCGAGGCCGGAGGCAAGCTGCTCAAGACGCTGGTGCCTGCCCTCGAGGGCATCAGAGAGGAGCTGGCATCGCTCACCGACGATGCCGATGTACCGTCCGGGACCATTCGCATCACGACGGCGGATCACGCAGCGGAAACCCTGGCCTGGCCGGTGCTCAAGCGCGTGCTGCGACATCATCCGAATATCGCCGTCGAACTCGATGTCGAGAATGGATTCGTGGATATCGTCGCCGAAGGCTACAACGCTGGCATAAGGCTCGGCGCGAACGTGGCGAAGGACATGATCGCCGTGCCGATAGGCCCGCCGCAGAGGGTGGTGGTGGTCGGCTCTCCGGCATACCTGGCCGAGCGATCGGAACCCGTGGTTCCCGCGGATCTCGCCGCGCATCGCTGCATCAATCGCAGGCTGCCGACATTGGGCGGCTCTCCGGCGTGGGAATTCGCGAAGAACGGGCGCCAGGTCAAGGTGCGAACGTCGGGCCAACTCTCGACCAACCGCCCCGAATTGATCGTGGATGCCGCCGTCGAGGGATTCGGCCTGGCCCTGCTGCTCGAATCGCAGGCTCTTTCGCTGGTCGAGACCGGCGCGCTGGTCCGCGTGTTGGAGGACTGGTGTCCCTCGCTGCCCGGCTACCACCTCTACTATCCCGTGAGCCGCCAAGTCACGCCAGCCTTTCAAATCGTGATCGATGCGTTGAGATACGAGCCATCGCGCATGCAGGCTCCCGGCAGCTCGAACGGATGAAAGACCTCCGCCGCCTCTTTCTCGACGGGACGGTTTGGTTTGTAATGCCCCGTCGAGGAGCCACATGGGCAGGAGAAATACATTGATCATTCGCTGGGAAAGCGAACATGACTATGTCCTGGTGCATCTGCACCAGGACATGTTCGGCGATTGGATCGTCAGCCGCGCCTGGGGCCAGATCGGTACCCAGTTCGGCGGGCTCAAGCACATGCTCGCCGAGGACCGCGCCCAGGCCCAGACCTGGATCGACGACATCGCCCACATCCAGGCGTCGCGCGGACTGCGCAAGGTGCTCGAAGCGAGCGACGACAGCCGGGAAGGCCGTGAGGAGATCCGCCAGCTGTCGCTGCTCGACGGTTGCTGAACCGGCCGCTCGACCGACGCCATCGGCACCGCGCGGCTACTGCCGCAGGCGGATCAGGTAGGCGTGATGGATCTCAGGGCGGCGCTGGAAGTCGGGGTCGAGGGTCGCACGACTGATCTCTTCGACCTCGAAGCGCTGCTCGAGCCCCGGATCGAGCACGAAGCGTCGCTGGTTGTTGGAGAACAGCAGCGTGCCGCTCGGCGCCAAGCGCGCCATCGCCGCCTCCACCAGGCGCGGATGATCGCGCTGCACATCGAGGGTAGCGCTCATCTTCTTCGAGTTCGAGAAGGTCGGCGGATCGAGGAAGATCAGGTCGAAGTAGCCGCGCTCACGCCCGAGCCACTCGATGCAGTCGGCACGCTCGAGCCGGTGCCGGCGAAGGTCGAGCTTATTGAGGCGGAAATTGTCCTGCGCCCACTCGAGGTAGGTGTTCGACATATCGACGCTGACGCTCTCACGTGCGCCCCCGAGCGCCGCATGCACGGTGGCCGAGGCGGTGTAGCAGAACAGATTCAGGAAGCGCTTGCCCGCGACCATCTCCCTCAGCCGCCTGCGCACCGGGCGATGATCGAGGAACAGACCGGTATCGAGATAGTCGCGCAGGTTGACCCACAGCTTGGCGCCCTCCTCCTCGACCTGCAGGCGCTCCTTGGAGTCGCTCTGGCGCTGATACTGCGCCTTGCCGCTCTGGCGCTGGCGACGCTTGAGATAGATCCGGTCAGACGCGACGCCCAAGACCTCGGGCAGTATGCCGAGCGCCTCCATCAGCCGGCGCTCGGCGTGGCTCGGATCGATCGAGCGCGGCGGGGCGTACTCCTGCACATGCACCCGCCCGGCGTAGATGTCGATCGCCAGCGCGTACTCCGGCATGTCGGCGTCGTACAGCCGATAGCAGCTCACACCGCTGCGCTTGAGCCACTTGGCCAGCCGCTTGCGGTTCTTCTCCAGCCGGTTGGCGAACATTCTCGCGCCTTCGCTCGGCCCGCGCGGCTCATCCTCGCCTTCGGCATTCGACCTGCGCCGTTCGTCCCCGCCCGCGTATACGTCGATCAGCAGCAGCTTGCACTCGAGCTGGCCGTTGCGCAGCGCATACTGCTTGTGGGCCTTGAGCCCGGTACGATGCCCAAGCTCGGGATTGCCGGTGAAAAGCGCCAGCCGCCAGCCGGGGAACTGGCTGCGCATCCGTTCACCGATCGCCGCATAGAGCGGGATCAACGCAGGGATATCGCCGATCCGTTCGCCATAGGGCGGGTTGGTGATCACCAGCCCCTGGGCCTCGCCGGCGGGGGCTTCGAGCCGCGCGACATCGCCGCGCGCGAGCGTAAGCCAAGCGTCTACCCCGGCGCGACGGGCGTTGGCGCCGGCCGCCTCGATCGCCAGGGCGTCGGCGTCCTGGCCGATGAACGAACTGCGCAGCCGCACGCGGCCCTGGCTGGCACGCTGCTGGGCCTCCTCGAGCACCTGGCGCCAGACAGCATCATCGTGGCCCAGCCAACCATGGAAGCCGAAGCGCGCGCGCTTGAGGTTGGGGGCCATGTCGGCAGCGATCAATGCGCCTTCGATCAAGAGCGTCCCCGAACCGCACAGCGGGTCGATCAGCATCTCGCCACGCGCCGCGCGCTCGGGCCAGCCGGCGCGAATCAGCAAGGCGGCGGCGAGGTTCTCCTTCAGCGGCGCCTTGCCGCCCTCGCGTCGGTAGCCGCGCAGGTGCAGGCTGTCGCCGGATAGATCGATCCCGAGCGTCAGCCGGCCGCGATGCAGGTGAGCGTAGATCCGAAGGCTAGGCTGCTCGAGATCGACCGCTGGACGCGGCGCGCCGCTGGCGACCATCCGCTCGACCACCGCGTCCTTGATCGTCTGGGCGCCGAACCGGGTATGCCGGATGCCTTCCGAATGGCCGTGGAAGTCGACCCTGAGCGTGCCGCCCGGGGCGAGATGCGCTGCCCAATCGATCCCACGGGCGACGTCGAGCAGCGTCTCGGCGCTCTCCACCCCTTCGACCTGGCACAGCCTCAGGATCACCCGGTTGGCCAGACGCGACCACAGGCATGCGCGATAGAGGGCGGCGAGATCCGCCTCGCCACCGACACCGGCGACGGTGGTCGAACCCACCTCCATGCCAAGGGCACCGAGTTCGTCGGAAAGCAGTTGCTCCAGGCCTCGCGGACAGGTGGCGAGGAATGGATAAGTGGTGGAGCTGGTCGAAGAAATCATGATGCCTGCCAGGCGACTTTTCATCGTCGCATAAGGTATGTCGAAAGAATCGTGCGTTGTGGCCCTGAGTCTAAAATGGCGGTCGACACAGGGCGACGAATGTCATAGAACTGTCAATGTAGCGCTGCGAGACCGAGCCGGGATCACCGCGATGGTGACCAGGCCCCGGAGCGGTAAACCAGGACGACGCATGTCGCCCTTATCGTCAAGCCTTTGAACTCAGGAGTTCGTAGCAGGATTTTTCGAAGGACTTCACCCATCGACGGCATTCGCCGCCGGTGTTTGCTGACTCCAGCGCGCTCCAGGCCGCCTTCGTCGCGATGACGCGGCGCTCGGATCGCTCTTCCCATCAAGCAGACATGAGGTTTCCGATGAAAAGACAAAAGCGCGACCCTTCACAGCAGGCCTTTCTTCGCGGTTACAAAGCAGGCGTTTCCGGCCGGTCACGCGACCTTTGCCGCAGTCGTGACGTCAATCTTCGTGAATCCTGGATGAGCGGATGGCGCGAAGGCCGTCAGGACCAGTGGTCCGGCATGATAGGCGTTTCAGGCATCCATAAGAATCCCATGGTGCTCGCCTGAGCCGAGCGTTTCGCGCATTTCCTTCGTTCGTTTCATCGCGCCGATGCATCCCGCCCCGATCATCGATGCCTTTACCCGGCGAAGCGCAGTATTCACCGCAACATCATAGATTCGAAGCGGCGACCGGCGAGTCGCCCACGCTCGTGAAAGGCTTTCTCACGAAGGCCGCGACGGTGTCCGACCGAGACACCCGCTGTAAAGCCCTAGTGGCAACCAAATCGAGGCCCGCTCCTGGCGGGCCTCGCCTCGTCAGGCCAACGCCTGGGCGCATGCCTTGACCAGGCCGGGTCCGCGATAGATCAGCCCCGAGTAGAGCTGGACCAGGTCTGCGCCGATCCGGCGCTTCTCCAGCGCCCCCGCCGCATCGAACACGCCGCCGACACCGATGATCGGCATCTGCGGCAACCGCTCCCGCAGCCGCCTGATCACGCGGTTCGCCCCCGCCTCCACAGGCCGGCCCGAGAGCCCGCCCGCCTCGTCACCATGCGTCACGCCCTCCACCGCGGCCCGATCCAGCGTGGTATTGGTGGCGATCACCGCATCGATCTGATTGTTGGCGAGACAGGCGGCGACCAGATCGACCTCCTCGTCGCTCATGTCGGGGGCGATCTTCACCGCCAGCGGCAGCGCCCGCTCGCGGCCGCGGTCGAGCACCGCGCTCTCCTGCTTCAGCGCCGAGAGCAATCCATCGAGCTGCGCGCCGAACTGCAGGCTGCGCAGCCCCGGGGTATTCGGCGAAGAGATATTGACGGTGACGTAATGGGCATCGGCATGGACCTTGCGCAAGCAGACGAGATAGTCGTCGACCGCGCGCTCCACCGGGGTGGTCAGGTTCTTGCCGATGTTGATCCCGATCACTCCATCGAAGCGGCTCTTGCGAACCTGCGCCACCAGATGATCGACGCCGGCATTGTTGAATCCCATCCGGTTGATGATCGCCTCGCGGCTCGGCAGGCGAAACAGCCTCGGCCGGGGATTGCCCTCCTGGGCCAGCGGCGTGACGGTGCCGACCTCGACGAAACCGAAGCCCAACGCGCCAAGCGCGTCCAGGTGGTCGGCGTTCTTGTCCAACCCGGCGGCGAGACCGACCCGGTTGGGGAAGCGCAGGCCCATCAGGGTGACCGGCGACTCGACCCGGTGCGAGCGCAGCAACCCCGCGCGATGGGCCTGGTCGAGCCCCTGGAGCGTCACCTTATGGGCGGTCTCGGGATCGAGGCGAAAGAGCAGCGAGCGGGCGAGCGCATACATGGGAGGCATTCCAGAAATGAAGACGGGCAAGGGGCGGCGGGCAGTATAGCGGCTGACGCCGCGGCCGTCAGCGCGAACGCAGCCTGTCGCCGACCCGCAGCTTGCCGCCGCTGCCGCTCAATACCACGGCATTGACGCCGAAATAGGCCCGCCCGCCGCTGCCGTCGAACGGCGACAGCGTCATCAGCGTGGCCAGCGGTTCGGCGCGATCCGGGATCTCTCCACTGATTTGGTCGACCTTGACCACCGGGCAGCGCTCGCAGGGCTTGCAGGCCCACAGGCGGATCTTCCCGCCCAGCTGGGCGAACTCCTCCACGCGGTGCTCGGCGAAGGCCGGCAGGCCCTCGATCACCAGGTTGGGCCGAAAGCGAGTCATCTCCACCGTCCGCGCGCCGCGCTCGAGCAGCGCCTGGTTGAGCGCATCGAGGCTCACTCGCGAGGCAATCAAAAGCGGATAGCCATCGGCGAAACCGGTGTGACTGATCACCTCGCTGCGCCCCATCTGCTCGAAGCGCTGCTCGCCGACACGACGCAGCAGCGCCTGCTCCACTCGGGCATCGCGGGCGAAGCGCAAAAGCCGCAGCGGCGTCTTCCACTGCCCTTCGAACACTCGCTCGAGCCAGGCGGAGACCTCCTCGCCTTCATCGATGCCGAAACAGGGGTCACCATGGACCTTGGTTTCCACCAGCGGCCCCTGGGGCGGGGTCAGCGGCAGATGGATCTGACGACCGCAGGGCGCGAGCAGGCACAGCTCGTGCTCGGTGAGCTGGACACGAATGGCGGCCATCGCCGGCAGCCGGCGCTGGGTCATGAAGCGCCCCTCGGCGTCGACCATCATCCAGCGGCGATCCCAGGCCAGCCCTTCGCTGGTGAGCCCGGCTTCGTCGAGATCGATGCCGGCGAACCCCTTGACCGGATAGATCCAGAGCTCGGCCAGCCTGGCAGCCGTTCTCGCCATCGTTTTCTCCATCTTCAGCGGCGTCTTTGCAGCAGTACGCCACACTCGCAATGATGGGTATAGGGGAACTGGTCGAACAATGCGAAGCGCTCGATGCGATGGGTCGTACACAGCCGCTCGAGATTGGCCTCGAGCGTCTCGGGATTGCACGAGATATAGACGATCGAGTCGAACCGCGCGACCTGGGCGCAGCTTTCATCATCGAGCCCGGCGCGCGGCGGATCGACCAGCACGGTGGAGAAGTCGTAGTCATCGAGGCCCAGCGCCTCGGCGCGGCGACCGCGCCTGGCCCCGGAGAGCGCAGTGGAGAACTCCTCGCTCGACATCCGCGCGATCACCGCATTGTCGATGCCATTGTCGGCGAGGTTGTGCTGCGCCGCGGCCACCGAAGTGCGCGAGATCTCGGTACCGAGCACGCGGCGGAAGTTGTCCGCCAGCGCGATGGTGAAGTGGCCATTGCCGCAGTAGAACTCGACCAGATCCCGCTTGGCCTCGCCCTCGGCGGGCCGGGTCACCTCGCGCGCCCAGCCGAGCATGCACTCGGCGATCCTGGCGTTGGGCTGGGTGAAGCTGTTCTCGATCTGGCGATAGGAGAATCGATTGCCGGCGACCTCGAGGTACTCGGTGACGTACTCCTCGGAGATCACCAGGCGCTGCTTGCGCGAACGGCCGATGATCCTCGCCTCGAGCGTCTCCTCGAGCGCCCTCGCCTCGCGCTCCCAAGCCTCATCGAGCGCCCGGTGGTAGATCAGCGTGACCAACGCCTCGCCCTCGAGGGTGGTGAGGAACTCGACCTGGAAGATCCGCCGGCGCAGGGTCTCACTCGCAAGCAAAGCTTCGCGCAGCCTGGGCATCAGCGCATTGATCTTGGCGCTGGCGACGTCGAAGCGCTCGAGCCGGATCACCTCGCGACGCTTGGGATCCTCAGGATCGACGTCGAACATCGCGTAGAACAGGTCGTCGTCCTGGTGCCAGATCCTGAACTCGGCGCGCATCCGATAGTGGGAGGCTGGCGAGGCGAAAAGCTCCAGCGCAGGCGGCTCGAAGCGCGCGAACTGCGCGGTGATGCGCTGTCGCTTGGCCTCGAGCTGCTGAGGATAGAGGGCGGGATCGACGACTGGAACGCTCAAGCGAAACCTCATGCACGACGGTGGCAAAGACATGGAAGCGAAAAAGAAAATATGCCCCAGCGCCGATCGAGCAGCGCTGGGGCGTCAAGTCTAACCGATTATCCCAGCGATCCGTTGCCGCCGGATCGCACCTGGGTTCAGCGCGCGTCGACCGTTTCGCCCAGCTCGGCCAGCTCGCGCACTGCTACGGCGAACAGCGCGTAGCTGATTTTCGAGCCGGCGCGCACTTCATCGAGCAGCTGGTGCCAGCGTGCAAGCTTGCCCTCGCGCCGCTCGAGCCAGACATCGAGGCGCTCGACGATGGTCGGCGGCAGGTCGTCGAGCCCCTGCACGGTGACGGTCAAGGCCAGCTGCTGGCGATCGAGATCGTCGCGCAGCGCCTCGCGGGCCAGTGCCTCCCAGCCGTCGCCGACCGGCAGCTGGTCGACCTGCTCGGTCAGCCACGGCAGCTCGAGGCGCTCGCCGATCGCATAGTAGGCCTCGGCGACGCGCTCGATCTCGTCGCCGCTGCGTCGCGCCGCCTCGATGATCCCGAGGCCAGCGTAGAGGTGATGCAGCGAGACCACGCGGGCGGCCAGCGCTTCGGGCACACCGGCGGCGCGGTAGTGTTCGAAGCGGGCCTGCCAAGCCTCGGCCTCCTTGCCGCTCAAGCGCTCGCGCACTTCTTCGCTGAGCCGCGCGAGGCGCGAGGAGAAGTGGTCGATCGTCTCGGCCACGCCAAGCGCCGAGCGGCTGCGCAGGAACCAGCGGGTGGCGCGCTGACCGAGGCGCATCAGCGCCCCCATCATGTCGTACTGGACCTGGCTCTCGACCTTGGCGTCCAGCGCCTCAATCTCGCGCCACAGCCGGTCGAGCTCGAAACTGTCGCGGGCGATCACGTAGGCGCGCACTACGCTGGCCTGGTCGAGACCGCTGCCGTCGAGCAACCGGCGCACGAAGGTGATGCCCATCCGATCGACCAGATCGTTGGCGATCTGGGTCGCGACGATCTCGTGCTTGAGTCCATGCTGGTAGAGCTCGTCTTGGAAACGCTCGACCAATCGCGGCGGGAAGGCGCGCTCGACGTGGCGCTGGATGTACACCTCGTCGGGGATGTCGGAACCCGCGAGCTGGGTCTTGAGATCGCTCTTGGCGTACGAGATCAGCACCGAGAGCTCGGGATGGGTGAGACCGAGCCCCGCCTCGCCCCGTTCCTGGAGCGCCTGGTCACTCGGCAGCGCCTCGAGCTCACGGTCGAGCACCCCGCCGTCCTCTAGGGCCTTGATGAAGCGCCGGTAGCTGCCGATGCTTTCACGCGAGTGGATAGCGGCGAGGGACAGCGCCTGGGTCTGGGTGTAGTTGTCGCGCAGCACGAGGTCCGCGACCTCGTCGGTCATCTCGGCCAGGAACTGGTTGCGCTGCTTGGCGGTCATGTCGCCACGCGCGGTGATGCCATCGAGCAGGATCTTGATATTGACCTCGTGGTCGGAGCAGTTGACCCCGCCGGCGTTGTCGATGAAGTCGGTGTTGAGCCGCACCCCATGCATCGCCGCCTCGCGCCGCCCACGCTGGGTGATGCCGAGATTGCCGCCCTCGCCCACCACTCTGGCGCGAAGCGCGCAGCCATCGATGCGAAGCTGGTCGTTGGCCTTGTCGCCCACCTCGGCGTGGGTTTCATCGCTCGCCTTGACGTAGGTGCCGATGCCGCCGTTCCAGAACAGATCGACCTCGGAGGCGAGCAGCGCCTGGATCAGCTCATTCGGCGACAGCCGCTCGGCGACGATACCGAAGCGGGACTTCATCTCGGGGCTGATCGCGATCGACTTGGCATCGCGGGAGAACACCCCGCCGCCCGCGGAAATCAGCTTCGGATCGTATTCGTCCCAGCCGAGCCGGGCGTCGAACATCCGCTGGCGCTCAGCGAAGCCGCTGGCCGCGTCGGGCTCGGGATCGATGAAGATATGGCGATGGTTGAACGCCGCGACCAGCCGGATCTGCTCGGAGAGCAGCATGCCGTTGCCGAACACGTCTCCGGCCATGTCACCGACGCCGAGCACGGTGAACGGCTGGGTCTGGGTATCCAGGCCGATTTCACGAAAGTGACGCTTGACCGACTCCCAGGCGCCGCGCGCGGTGATCCCCATGCCCTTGTGGTCGTAACCATACCGCCCGCCCGAGGCGAAGGCGTCGCCGAGCCAGAAGCCGTACTCCGCGGAGAGCGCGTTGGCGATGTCTGAGAAAGTCGCGGTGCCCTTGTCGGCGGCGACCACTAGGTAAGGGTCGTCGTCATCGAAACGGACCACGTCGCGCGGCGGCACGACCTGCTTGTCGACCACGTTGTCGGTGATGTCGAGCATGCCGCGAATCAGCGTGCGGTAGCACTCGATCCCTTCGTTCTGGATCACTTCCCGGCTGGCGTTGACCGGCAGGCGCTTGCAGACGAAGCCCCCCTTGGCACCGGTCGGCACGATCACCGCATTCTTCACCTGCTGCGCCTTGACCAGCCCGAGCACTTCGGTGCGGAAATCCTCGAAGCGGTCCGACCAGCGCAAGCCCCCTCGAGCGACCCGGCCTGCGCGCAGGTGCAGCCCCTCCATCCGCGGCGAGTAGACGAATATCTCGTAGAGCGGCCGTGGCTTGGGCATTTCGGGAATCCGCCGCGGCTCGAGCTTGAACGAGATGTAGTCCTTGGGTTCGCCCTCGGCATCGGGCTGGAAGAAGTTGGTACGCAGGGTAGCGTCGAACAGGTCCAGGTAGCGGCGCAGCAGCCGGTCATCGTTGAGGCTGACCACCTGCTCGAGCTGCGCGTCGATTTCGGCGCGAAGCGCCGCCTGCGCGGCATCGTCGAGCCGATGCTCGGGGTCGAAACGGCCCTTGAACAGCGCGATCAGGCCGCGGGTAATCAACGGATAGCTGGTCAGGGTGCTGGCGATGTAGGGCTGCGACAGGCTGAAGCGAATCTGGTGCAGGTAGCGGGCGTAGGCGCGCAGCAGCGCGACCTCGCGCCAGTCGAGCTCGGCGGCGAGCACCAGGCGGTTGAAGGTGTCGCTCTCGGCGCTCCCGCTCCAGATCCGGGTCAACGCATCGAGGAAGTTCTCGCGCAGGGTGTGGAAATCCACCGCCGGCACCACCGCGTCGTCGAGTTCGAGCTCGAAGTCGTTGATCCAGAAGCGCTCGTCCTCGCGATCGACGGTGTACGGGCGCTCGCTGATCACCCTGAGGCCCATGTTCTCGAGCATCGGCACCACGTCCGAGAGCGGGATCGGCCGGCGGCGATGGTAGAACTTGAGCCGTACGCTCTCGTGCCTGCCCTCGGGCAGGCGATAGAGGCTGAAGGCGACCGGCTGCTGCCCGAGCTCGGACAGCCGGTCGACGTCGTAGACCGCCGCGCGCGGGCCGAAGTCGGCGCGATAGGCCGCCGGGAAGGCATCGCGGTAGAGCGACATCAGCGCATTCGCGCGCTCCTCGCCGTGGCGCTCGACCAGTGCCGAATGAAGCTCTTCACGCCAGCCGCGCGCCAGCTCGGCGATGTGGCGCTCTAGCTCGCGGACATCGAAGACCGGCGGCTCGTCGTGGTTGAAACGCAGGATCAATTGGATCCGCGCCAGCACCGATTCGGACAGATAGGGCGTGAAGTCGCCGAAGCTGGCATCCAGCGACTCACACAGGTAGTCCTGGATTCTCACCCGCAGGTCAGTGGAGAACACATCGCGGGGCACGTAGACCTGGCAGGAGTAGAACTTGCCGTAGCGATCCTCGCGGATGAACAGCCGCACCTGGCGCCGCTCGCGGATGTTGAGGATCGCAAGCGCGGTCTCGCACAGCTCAGTGGTAGAACTCTGGAACAGGTCGTCACGGGGATAGACCTCGAGGATGCGCTGCAGGTGCTTGCCGTTGTGACCGCTCGGGTCGACGCCGGCCGCTTCGACCACTGCGCGGATCTTGCGCCGCAGCACCGGGATATTGCGCGCCGAATCGCTGTAGACCGACAGCGTATAGAGGCCGTAGAAGCGCCGCTCGCCGATCACCCGGCCGTCGGCGTCGAAGCGCTCGGTGATGATGTAGTCGGGGTAGGCCGCGCGATGAACGGTCGAGGGATAAGCACTCTTGGCGAAAGAGATCAGCTGGGGAATCAGCACGTAGCCGCCGCCGCTCTCGAGCTGGCCGGCGTCGTGGGGCTCTTCGTTGTAGCGCGGCTTGTCGAGCTTGAGCAGACCGAGCTCGGAGCCCTCGACCCGGGCCAGGCGCTGCTGGCCATCCTCGCCCTCGACCAGATCGAAACTTTCGAAGCCGAGGAAGGTGAAGTGCTCGTCGAGCAGCCACTCGAGGAAGGCGCAGGCCTCCTCGACATCCTCGGCAGCGACCCCGTCGGCGTGACCGGCGCGGATCTCATCGATCGCTTGGCGGACCTGGGCGCACATCGGCTCGAAATCGTCGGTGGCGACGCGGACCTCATCGAGGGTCTCGGTCAGGCTCTCGGCCAGCTCGCGCAGCAGTGCGGCATCGGTGTGGCGATCGATCTCGACGTAGATCAACGACTCCTGCTGCTCGGGGAAGCGCGGGTCCAGCGGGCTGAGATGGACGAGTTCGCCCTGGGCGTCGCGGCGCACGCCAAGCACCGCATTGAAGATCGTGTGCACGGTGAGACCGCGCCGGCTCAGCTCGCTTCGCACCGAATCGACCAGAAACGGCATGTTGGCCTGGATCAGCTCGATCACCGTATGGGTCGACTGCCAGCCGTGCTCCTGGAAATCGGGGTTGTAGACGCGCACCTTGGGACGCCCGGCCTCGCGGCTCTGCACCAGTTGCCACATCGATAGCGTCGCACCGTAGACGTCGTCGAGCCGGCGGCCGACCAGGTCGTCGAAGCTCGCGCTGGCACTGGAGTAGAAGCAGCGTGCGAAATCGGCGATCCGCATGCCGCGGCGGTCTCCCAAGCGCTGATGGAGAAGCTGTTTGAATTGTTCGAAGAACTCTCTTACGTCACCCGTTGCGACCCGCTGCATCTCTTTCCCCTTGTTGGCACCCTTGCGCCGTTGTACCAGGAAGACTAGCGCAACTCGCTGCTTGGACGGGACCGAGTTGAGCGTTCGACATGACCCATGCCCGGCAGGCATCGCGATCGCTCGGTTCGAGGGTGAAAAACAGTGGAGCTGACGCTCAGAGTGTGATCGAGCTGGGCGCGGCGAAGTCGAAGCGGGCCAGCGCTCGCGCCAGCCCCGCACGCGCAGGCGCGGTGGCGAAGCTCACGTCGAGATCGCCTCGGTCCTCGCCGGGCGGCGCGACCTGGGCGGTACGTCGGGCGATCGCCGCCCCCGAGTCGATCCACTGGATCGGTCTTGGCGCAAGCGTCTCGCACCAGGCGCGCAGCAGCGGAAAGTGGGTGCAGCCCATCACCACGGTGTCCAGCTCGGGCGTATCGAACAGCGGCGCCAGCGCCGCGGCGATCGCTCCAGCATCGGGTGCGGCACCTGCCAGCAGGCGCTCGGCCTCGAGCACCAGGGGATCGGCGGCGACCCGGATCACCCGGCATGAACCGGCGAAGCGCTCGATCAGCGCATCGGTATAGGGTCGGCGCACGGTGGCCGAGGTGGCGAGCAGGCCGATCACCCGGCTCCGGCTCGCCTCGGCGGCGGGCTTGATCGCAGGCACGGTGCCGACGATCGGCAGCGCGATGCTCGCACGCAGCTGCTCCAGCGCCAGCGTACTGGCGGTGTTGCAGGCCACCACCAGGGTGTTCGCCCCACTCGCCGCGACCCCCGCCCGGCATACCGAGACGATTCGCTCGACCAGCCATTCGTCGGCCTTGGTGCCGTAGGGCAGCGCTGCGTTATCGCACAGATAGGCCAATGCGCGCTCGGGCAGCGCGGCGCGCAGGTGAGCGACCACCGAGAGCCCCCCGAGCCCGGAGTCGAAGACCAGGATAGGAGCGCGGGCCACGGCGGCCGGCGAGGTGAAACACGGGTTCGGGGACAGCGATGGTGCGGATGCCGGCATCTTGGGGGATCGAACGGTGGCTCGCCGAAGGCGCGTAGGCGTGGATTCTAGCAAAGGCGCGATCGCCCCCGAAGGGGCGATCGATCATGCCGCTTCCGGCGCCTCGCGAAATTCGCGATAGAGCTGCGGGTACTCATGCTTGAGTTCGCTGAGCCGCCCTTCTGCATCGCTGAGCAGCGCATCGCAGAGCTGGTGGTACTCGGCCTCGCTGAGGCGCTGTTCGATCAGCGGGAAGAACTCCTCGCGTTCGATACGCAGGTAGGCACGGTGCGCCTCGATGTAGTCGCGCAGCCGGTCGGCGAAGCGATCGATCGGGATCACCACGTCGTTGAGGATCGAATCGAGGTCTTCGCTGACCAGCGACAAACGCTGGCGCAGCTCGGTGTAGTCGCGGGCCAATCGATTGACCAGCCCGGCGGCCTGGGCGTCCTGCTCGACCATTCGATCGCCGCACAGCGTCTCGAGCGGGATCATGAACTCTTCCATGTAGTCGAGGATGTAGTCGATCACCTCGCGCACCAGGCGGAAGTTGGGGCGTTGTCCTTCGACCAGCGAGCGCTGCTTGAGCGACAGCACGTGCAGCAGGCGCGCCATGTTGGCGTGGTCCTGACGAAGCTGTGATGTGGTCTGCATGATTGTGCCTCCCGGGGTGAAGCGCGACGAGGCGCCATTCGTCGATGGAGCGACCCGGCCGGATGCGGCGGGTCCTCAACGCTCGACGACGAGCGGGTGAGCTTCGAGTCTACGCCATCGCGTCCGGCAGCGAAGCAGGCAGCCATGCGGCTTTGGTCTATAGCCACGGGTTGGCTTCATCCAGCCCGCGGACCTCGGCTCGAAGGAGACACCAAAGGACATACCGCGCTAGCGCGGCTTGGTCCGGGCGGTGGGTTCGGCCTTGAGCGGATCGTCGGGCCAGAAATGCTTGGGATAGCGCCCTTTCAGCTCTTTCTTCACTTCGGGATAGCCACTGCGCCAGAAACTGGCCAGGTCGCCGGTCACCTGGACCGGCCGGCGCGCGGGGGAAAGCAGGTGCAGGACCACCGGCTGCCGGCCGTCGGCGACGCTCGGGGTGACGGTGGCGCCGAACAGCTCCTGCAGCCGAGCGGCGAGTACCGGCGGCGCGACTCCCTCGGGGTCGTAGTCGAGCCGTGCGCGGCTGCCCGAGGGCAGTGGCAGATGAGTCGGCGCCAACCGCTCGAGCTCCGCCGGCAGCGGCCAGGGCAGCTGCGCGAGCAGCGCCTGCTCGAGCGGCAGGCGCTCGAAGTGGGCGACCCTGCGTATGTCCTGCAACCAAGGGGCGAGCCACTGATCGAGCCCGGCGAGCAGCGCATCGTCATCGAGCGCCGGCCAGCGGCTCTCGCCATCGTTCTCGAGCTCGATCCGGCGCAACAGCGCCACCCTGGCGCGCAGCTGCATCAGCGCTGGGGTCCAAGGCAAAAGCTCAAGGCCACGCGCGCGTATGAAGCCGAGCTGGGCGTCCAGCAGCAGCGACGGGGCGGGACTCTCGAGTGCCGCGCGCTTCACCACCAGCTCGCCGGCTCGCCACTGCCGCTCGATCAGCATCGCTTCGCTGCGCGCCGGCCACTCGCAGCGCTCCCTCACTTCCAGCAGCGGGGCCAGGCAGCCTTCGAACAGCGAGGGATCGAGCTCGACGGCCTGGCGGATCACCTCGCTGGGCTCGCCCTGGCGTCCGCCCAGCTCGGCGATCACTAGCCACTGCGAGCGACACAGCGGATCGAGCATCTGGAAATGCGCCGCGCGGCCGTTGGCGAGCAGATAGTCGACGCCACCGGGGGAACGCTGGCGGGCGATCCGGTCAGGAAAGGCAAAAGCGAGCAGCGCCCCGCTCCAAACCGGGGACTCGACGGCCTGCTCCTCGATACCCAGCAGGCGACAGTAGCGCCGGGCCTGCCGCTGAGCCGCGCCAACGGCGCCTACCCTGGCGGCGAGGTCGGGCCCCGCGCCCGCACCGCGCTCCTCGAGCAGCGCGGCGAGCTCGCAGCCAAGCGCTCCCTGGCCGAGCTCGCGGGCGCGCAGCAGCATATGCCCCAGGCGCGGCGGCAGCGGCAGCCCGGCCATCGCTTCGCCATGAGCGGTCAAGCGCCCATCGTCATCGAGCGCGCCCAGCGTGCGTAGCAGTCCGCGCGCCTGGGCCAGCGCCGCAACCGGGGGTGGATCGAGCCAGCGCAGCTCCTCGGGCTCGGCACCGAAGCGCAGCGCCTGGAGCAGCATCGCGCCGAGATCGGCCTCGAGAATCTCGGCACCGGCATAGGCCGCAAGCGTCGCCTGCTGGGATTCGCTCCACAGCCGATGGCAGACCCCGGGCGCAAGCCGGCCCGCGCGCCCGGCGCGCTGGTCGGCCTGGGCCTTGGATACACGACGTGTCTCGAGCCGGGTCAGCGCCCGGCTCGGATCGAAGCGCGGCGCGCGGGAGAGACCTGCATCGATCACCACGCGCACGCCCTCGACGGTCAGGCTGGTCTCGGCGATGGAGCTCGCGAGCACGATGCGTCGGCGCCCTTGCGGGTCCGGCGCGATCGCCGCTCGCTGGCGTTCGAGCGGAAGTTCGCCGTGCAGAGGCAGCACTCGGGGAGCATCGGGGCCGGGCCAGCGCCCCTCGAGCCGCGTGGCGAGACGGCGGATTTCGGCCTTGCCGGGCAGGAACACGAGCAGGTCCCCGGATTGCTCGATGAGTGCGGCGTCGATGGTCTCGACCAGCCTCGCCTCGAGCCCCGGCCAGTCGTCGAGCCGCAAGGGCGTTGCGGCATAGCGCATCGCCACCGGATACAGCCGGCCCTGGCTCGAGAGCCTCGGCGCATCGCCAAGCAATCCGGCGATGCGCTCCCCGTCAAGGGTCGCGGACATCACCAAAAGCTTGAGCGGGTCGCTGGGCTCGCGCAGCAGTTCACGCCCGGCAAGACACAGCGCCAGCCCGAGATCCGCATCGAGGTGGCGCTCATGGAATTCATCGAAGATCACCAGCCCAACGTCTTCCAGCGCGGGATCGCGCTGCAGCCGGTGCAGCAGCACACCGACGGTGACGACCTCCAGCCGGGTATCGGGACCGATACGGCTATCGAGGCGCATGCGATAGCCGACCCGGCCACCGGGCCGCTCGCCGAACTGCTCGGCGAGGCGTTCAGCCACCGCGCGAGCGGCGAGCCGGCGCGGCTCGAGCAAAAGGATCCGACGCCCGGCGAGCCAGGGGGAGTCGAGCAGCGCCAGCGGCACCCGGGTGGTCTTACCGGCCCCGGGCATCGCTTCGAGCACCGCCTCGTCGCGCCGGCCCAGGCAGCTTTTCAGCTCGTCGAGCAGCGCATCGATCGGTAGCGGAGAGAGTGGAGGAAGATGCGAAAGAGACAAACGCTGCACCATCTGCGAACTCAACCGCGATCGCGGTCGAGTTCGGCAAGCCAGGCGAGCTTCTGGCGGATCTTGGCCTCGAGGCCGCGATCCACCGGCTCATAATAGCGGGTACCTTCGAGCTCCGGGGGAAAGTAGACCTCGCCCGCGGCGTAGGCATCCGGCTCATCGTGGGCATAGCGGTATTCGCGGCCATGGCCGAGCGACTTCATCAACTGAGTCGGGGCGTTGCGCAGGTGAATCGGAACCTCGTAGCCAGGGGTGGCGGCGACCTGGGCGCGCGCGGCGTTGTAGGCCTTGTAGGCGGCGTTGCTCTTCGGCGCGCAGGCGATATAGAGAATCGCCTGCGCGACCGCCAGTTCGCCTTCGGGCGAGCCGAGGCGCTCCTGCACCTGCCAGCCCTCGAGCGCGAGCGTCAGGGCGCGCGGGTCGGCGTTGCCGATCTCCTCGCTGGCCATCCGCACCACGCGCCGAGCGATGTAGAGCGGGTCCATTCCCCCCTCCAGCATGCGGCAGAACCAATACAAGGCGGCGTCGGGCGCGCTGCCGCGCACCGACTTGTGCAGCGCCGATATCTGGTCGTAGAACAGATCCCCGCCACGATCGAGCCGGCGCGTGCTCTCGCCGAGCACCTCGTCGAGCACCGCCTCGCTGATCCGCGCCCCGCCTTGCTCGCTCGGCTCGGCCAGGTCGGCGGCGATCTCGAGCAGGTTGAGCGCCCGGCGAGCGTCGCCGTCGGCGGCGCGGGCGAGCAGATCGCGCACCTCGTCGGGCACCTCGAGCGACTGGGCGCCGAGGCCCGCCTCGCTCGCCAGCGCCCGGTCGATCACCCGGCGCAGCTCTGCCGGTTCGAGCGGCTTGAGCACGTGGACCCTGGCGCGGGAGAGCAGCGCATTGTTGAGTTCGAACGACGGGTTCTCGGTGGTCGCGCCGACGAAGATGAATACCCCCTCTTCGACCCAGGGCAGGAAGGCGTCCTGCTGGGCCTTGTTGAAGCGGTGCACTTCATCGACGAAGAGCAGCGTGCGGGTGCCGTTGGAGGCGCGCATCTGCGCCTGCTCGGCCGCCGCGCGGATGTCCTTGACCCCGGCGGACACCGCCGAGAGGGTGGCGAAGTGCGCCTTGGTGTGGGCGGCGATCAGCCGCGCCAGGGTGGTCTTGCCGACGCCCGGCGGCCCCCATAGGATCATCGAATAGAGCTGGTCGCGCGCCAGTGCCTGGCGCAGCGGCTTGCCTTCGCCGAGCAGGTGGGACTGGCCGACGTAGTCGTCCAGGCTAACGGGGCGCAGCCGCGCCGCCAGCGGCTGTCCTGGCGGCGCGGCTGCGGCGAACAGATCTTCGCTCACATCGCTCTCCGTGGAATCATCGCCCGGGCCGGGCCCGGGCATGCTGGCTCACTGCTCGCGAATCACATCGGCCCCTTCGGGGATCTGGAAGGCGAAGCGCGAATCGTCGACGCTGCCGTTCTGCTCGATGCTGTCGAAGCCGATCTCGGTACGCTGGCCGGTGGCATCGACCAGATCGAGCCCGGTCAGCCGCTGGCCCTGGAAGGTCATCTCGAGCGACTCGAACAGGCTGTCGTTGCCACGCGGCGAGAGCGAGAAGATTTCGGTATCGCCCTGTGCACGCATGCTGACGCCGTAGTTCGAGGTCAGCTCGCCGGCGCTGCCGGAGAGCAAAAGCGCCGGCGTGCTGGTGACCTTGGGATCGAGCGCGCGCACGGTGACCTGCTCGAGGTCGGGGTCATACATATAGACCTGGGCGCCGTCGGACACCACGGTCTGCGAATAGGGCGCATTGACTTCCCAGCGGAACTTGCCGGGGCGCGCCAGCCACATGTGTCCGCTGGCATCCTGCAGCGACTGCCCATCGTCCCCCTGGACCCGCTGCTGGAAATCGGCGGAATAGGTGTGCAGCGGCTCGAGCAGCTCGGTCAAACGCGAGGCCGGGTCCGTCTGGGCCAGCGCCGGGCTCGAGGCGCAGAGCGCGACCCCCAGGCCGAACAGCAAGCGAGCGGCGTGAATGCGGGTTTGAATCATGGCGTTTCCTTACCATCGTTTCGTTGTGACGCCGCGCGACTCATTCGCGCGGCGGCGGCGATGCCAGCACTTCGCGAGCGCCGTTGGTGCCCATGCTCGACACCACGCCAGCACGCTCCATCGCCTCGACCAGTCTAGAGGCACGGTTGTAGCCGATCTTGAAGTTACGCTGCACCGACGACACCGAGACCCGCTGGGTCTTGGTCACGAACGCCACGGCCTCGTCGTAGAGCGCGTCCTGCTCGGCATCCGAATTGCCATCGCCTTCGGCCTCGAGCCCGGTCAGCGCCTCGGCGCTGACCTCGCCGGAGAGGATCTCCTCGACGTATTCGGGCTTGCCGCGCAGCTTCCAGTCCTCGACCACCCGATGCACTTCGTTGTCGTCGACGAAGGCACCGTGCACCCGGACCGGGGTACCGGCGCCGACCGATAGGTAGAGCATGTCGCCGTGGCCGAGCAGGCTCTCCGCACCGCCCTGGTCGAGGATGGTGCGCGAATCGATCTTGGAGGAGACCTGGAAGGCGATCCGCGAGGGGATGTTCGCCTTGATCAGGCCCGTGACCACGTCGACCGAGGGCCGCTGGGTCGCGAGCACCAGGTGGATGCCTGCGGCGCGCGCCTTCTGCGCCAGCCGGGCGATCAGCTCCTCGACCTTCTTGCCGACGATCATGAACATGTCGGCGAACTCGTCGATCACCACCACGATGTAGGGCAGCTTCTCGAGCGTCGGATGCGGCTCGCCGGCCTGCCAGGGCTCGGGCTCCCACAGCGGATCGGCGACCTGGGCACCAGCGGCGTGGGCCTCATCGAGCTTGTCGTTGAAGCCGCCGATGTTGCGCACGCCCATCTTGGACATCAATTTATAGCGACGTTCCATCTCGGCGACGCACCAGCGCAGCGAGTTGGCCGCCTCCTTCATGTCGGTGACCACCGGCGCGAGCAGGTGGGGAATGTCGTCGTAGACCGAGAGCTCGAGCATCTTCGGATCGATCAGGATCATCCGCACCTGCTCGGGAGTCGACTTGAGCAGCATCGAGATCAGCATCGCGTTGACCCCGACCGACTTGCCCGAACCAGTGGTCCCGGCGACCAGCAGGTGGGGCATCCGTGCCAGGTCGGCGACCACCGGCTGGCCACTGATGCTCTGCCCCAGCGCGATGGTCACGGGCGATACGGCGTCGCGATAGGCCGAAGTGTCGAGCACCTGGCGCAGGCGGATCATCGCCCGGGTCGGGTTGGGGATCTCGATGCCGACCGTCGGACGGCCCTGGATCACCTCGATCACGCGCACGCTCTTGACCAGCAGCGAACGGGCGAGATCCTTCGACAGGTTGCTGATCTTCGAGCTCTTCACCCCAGCGGCGGGGCGAATCTCGAACTGGGTGATCACCGGTCCCGGAGATATCTTGACCACCTCCGCCTTGACCCCATACTCCTTGAGCCGCATTTCGAGCAGCTCGGCCATACCGTCGAGCTCCTCCTGGGTATAGGAAGGCTGGCTGACTCCGGCTGGCGTCAGCAGCGCCGTCGACGGCATCTCGCCCACCGGCTCCGCGAGCTCGGTGGCCGGGCGCTGGTTCTGCAGGTGCTCGACGGTCCAAAGCCGCGGCGATACGGTATCTACCGGCTCGTCGTCGAGGGTGAACGGCGCATCGAACTCCTCGCCCGCATCGGTGGTCTCGAACAGCGCGCGGGGGGCGTCGGTGTCGTCTTCATCGTCTTCGTCGTCGAGCCGCGGCTCGCTACGCGACGAGGCAGCGCTATGCAGCTCAGGCTCACGATGGCGGTCGTCGTCATCGAAGGCGGTCTCGACCACCTCGTCGTCGAGCGCCGAGAAGCGCGCAAGCGGCGGCGTCTCACCATCGTCCTCTGCGACCAGGCGCGCCCCGGCCGGCTCCTCCTCGATGAGCGGCGCTCGCCGTTCGGTCTGCGAGGCGCGCTCGGCATCCTCCCGCGCGACCAGCGGCGGCTCGAACACAGGCGCGCCGGTGGATGCGCCGCCGGCGGCGGCGTGCCCACTTGCAGCGGCTATGGCACCGGCACCAGCGGCGAACGCCTCCCCGGCACCGATCCGGATGCGCGGCTTCGGGCTCGGCGCGCTGGCCGCTGCGGGGGGCATATCCTGCGCTGCCGGGGGCATATCCTGCGCTGCGGCCGTCTGATGGCCGAACCCTTCGGGAATGCGCCGCCGGGTGACATCGGCATAGGGCGGGGGCGGATCGATCACCTCGGGCTCGAGTTCGGCCGCCGGGGGCGTGGGTACCAGCCGCTCGCCCGCTTCTGTCTCTTCTACTTCGACGACCGCGCTCGTGGCGCTCCAACGGCGCTCACTCAGCGTTTCATTCTCCTCGTCCTCCTCGAGCCGCAGTTCCGGTATCGACACAGTGGCCGGTACTTCCGCGCGCAGCGCCACGGCGTCCCGGCGCCGCTCGGATTCGTCCGGGAGTGACGGCTCGTCGTCGCGATGAGCGACCAGCGGAGCGAAGGTGTCGGGCTCCTGCGCCAGCTCGTCGGAAGTGCGCCGCGAGGGCGTCTGCTCGACGCGTTCCCAGGGAATGTCGTGGCCACCGTCGCTGCGCTCGTCGTAGATCTCGAAGCGCGGCGCGCGGCGCTCGCTTTCCTGGCCTGCGAGATCGTCATCGCCAAGGCTCGGTTCGCGTTCGGTGTCCGTCGATTCGGCCTTCGCCTGGGCGGCCCTGCCCATGAACGGAAGCCCCAGCAGGCGCTTCCAGCGCGAAGGGCGCGAGGCCTCGTCGGTCTCGTAGGCGGGCTCGTCGCGATCGTCGCGCCTGGCCTCAAGCGGTTCGTCCCGCTCGGGCGCCTGATCGCGCAGATGGTAGGGATCATCCTCGGCGTGATAGGTATCGTAGGCGCTGGCCCGTGCTTCCAGGCGCTCGTGACGCAGCGCCCGCCGCGCGGCGAGGTCGTCACGCACCGAGCCGAGCCGCGCGCCGCACCAGCGCGATACCCTGAGGATCGCCTTGCCAAGCTCGTCCATGATGCCGAGCCAGGAAGTATTGGAGAGCAATGGGAAGCCGCCGAGCAGCAGCGCCAAGGCGACCAGCGTGGTGCCATGCACGCCGATCAGATCGATCAGCACGCTGGAGAGGCCTTCGCCTACGATCCCGCCGTTGTTGTAGGGCAGATCGCTTTCCGGCTGATAGAAGTGCACCGCACTGAGGATGCAGCTTCCCAGCAGCACCAGCATCAGCCCCCCCACTCTCACCGCTAGCGCGGTGGGATCCCAGGCGAAATGCGCGATCCGGGTACGGATCAGCCGCCAGCCGGCGAAACCGAAGATCGCCGGCCACCACAGCGCGCTGTTGCCGAGCAGCGAGAACAGCACGTCGGCCATCCAGGCCCCGCCCCGGCCCATCCAGTTACCGATGCCCGCTTCCGGACCGCTGCTCGACCAGCCCGGGTCGGAGGGCGCGTAGCTGAAGAAAGCCAGCAGTAAAAACGCGCAGACGGCCAGCAGCGCGACCGCCACGCCGTCCTTGGCTGCACCTTGCAGCCGCGCGGTGAAACGCTGCGAGGCCTCACGCTGGCTGCGGGTCGAGGCACGGGCGCGGGCCTGCTGTTTCTTACGCGTGGTGACCGGTTTACGCTTACGGTTGGTGGTTGCCTGCGGTCGTTTGTTGCCACTCAATGTCGCCATCCCCTACGCGCCGGAAACCGGCGCTCTCCCGATCGGGGATCAGGTCGGCGACGCAGCGTCGCCGACCTGATCCCGAGAAAATGAAACCAGGCGTCTTCCATGAACCCTGGGGTGCCGTCTTCATCCATCAGGCCACTCGGTTCATGCCTCGCCGTCACTGGCACAGCGAATGGAAGAATGATGGCACACCCTGAACGAATCGACCGGTGGCCGCGATCTTTCGGATCGCGGCGGCTCGCGCCTGGAGGTCGACCCGCGCTCGGCCCATCATACCTAGGCGGCCTTCCCCGTCACAGCTCTCTCTACCAGGGCGAGCGCAAACCGGTTGGGTCAAGGTATATCGATCGTTTAGGCTGGTGAGTTCGATTGCAGTAGCGTAACGAGATGTCACCCAGGAGACTCCACCCATGACGTCACCCTCCCATCGTTCATCTCGATGGATCCCGGCCGGGACACGCGACCGATGACGGATTCTCTGATACCGGCCTGGCTCGGCGACGGGCCGGTGCGCTTCCCCGACGTCGAGCTTTCGCTGCGCGAGCCCGATGGACTCCTCGCCGTGGGCGGCAGGCTGACCCCCGAATGGCTGCTCGCCGCCTACCAGCGCGGAATATTCCCCTGGTACAGCCCCGGTGAGCCGCTGCTGTGGTGGAGCCCCGACCCCCGCATGGTGCTCTACCCCGGGGAGTTTCGCCTGCGCAGGAGCCTGGCCAAGCGCATCCGCAACGGCGGCTTCACCATCACCCTCGACCATGACTTCGAGGCAGTGATCCATGCCTGCGCCGCGTCGCGCAGCGAAGGTACCTGGATCGGCGCGGAGATGATCGATGCCTATCAACGCCTCTATCGCCTCGGCCACGCCCACTCGGTGGAAGTATGGCGGCATGGAGAGCTGGTCGGCGGGCTCTACGGCGTCGCGCTTGGCCGGGTGTTCTTTGGAGAGTCGATGTTCTCGCGGGTCAGCGACGGCTCGAAGATGGCGCTGGCGCTGCTGGTCGGATTCCTGATCGAACGCGGATTCAGCCTGATCGATTGCCAGATGCATACCCCCCATCTCGAGCGTCTCGGCGCGCGCCTGATCCCCCGCCGAGCGTTCAGCGAACATCTCGCGCGCGACTGCGCAACGATCGACGCTGGCGAGCCGGGAAGCTGGCGCGCTATCTTGACACCGTGAGTACGGGCGCCGGGTGAGCGACCCGCCACCTCGAGCATCGCGATGGTGCTTCACTGCGCTTCGGAGATGGCCCATGAGCTTTGACGCGTCCCCTTTGCTGACTCGACAGCTGCGCTTCTTTTTGACCGTCCCCCACCCTTGCAGCTATCTGCCCGGGCAGGAGGCGACCACACTGTTCCTCGACCCGAACACGCCGGTCGACCTCGCCACCTATTCGGCGCTGACCCAGCTCGGTTTTCGCCGCAGCGGCCAGCATCTGTATCGACCGCACTGCGCCCACTGCCGCGCCTGCGTGTCGGTACGCATCCCGGTCCAGCGGTTCACCCCGGACCGCACCCAACGCCGAGTCATCAAGCGCAACCAGGACTTGTCGATACGCGAGGTGCCGGCCCGCTACAGCGAGAGCTACTATGCGCTGTATGCCGCCTATATCGACGCGCGTCACGCCGACGGCGACATGTACCCACCAACGCGCGAGCAGTTCCGCTCATTCCTGACCTCGCAATCGCACTTCGCTCGGATGGTGGAGTTTCGCCTCGAAGGAGAACTGCTGGCCGTAGCGGTGGTCGATCGCCTGCCCGATGGGCTTTCGGCGATCTATACGTTCTACTCCCCCGACCCAAACCTCGGTGCTCGCTCTCTCGGCAGCTATGCGATTCTCTGGCAGATCCGCCGCGCGCTGGAAAGACGGCTCCCCTACGTCTACCTGGGGTACTGGATCGAACAAAGTGCGAAGATGCGCTACAAGCAGCGCTACCGCCCTCTCGAGTACCTCCAGGGGCAGCAGTGGCGCACGCTGCCGCTGGAGTAATTTTTGCCTGAGTCAAGACCTTGTGACATAATACTGCGCTATTCTTACCACGCCGACAGCGACTCCCGCCCTTTCAATGCGGTCTTCGACGCTCGCTCGCGGCTAACGTGGGAAGCGAGACACCGGCGCGCCGCCATGCGTTTGCCCCTTTGACCCAGCACTTTGATGCGAAGGTCGGGTACGCTCGGCGCGTTTCTAAAATCCCTGGAGGAAAAGCCTATATGGCACGTGAAGACCATATCGAAATGGAAGGCGTCGTCGTCGACACCCTGCCCAACACCATGTTCCGCGTAGAACTCGAGAACGGCCACATCGTGACCGCTCACATCTCCGGCAAGATGCGCAAGAACTACATCCGCATTCTCACCGGCGACAAGGTCAAGGTCGAACTGACTCCCTACGACCTTTCCAAGGGTCGCATCGTCTACCGTTCGCGCTGAGCAGCATCACGCCCGTTTCAGGTCGGTGACCCCGGCCGCTGGGCGAAGCGCCTCAACTCCGTTTCGCCCCCTCCCCCACCAGATCTCGTTCCCATCTCCGTGCGCCTCCTGCATCGGAGCGCTGCCGATACCGGCCCGAGCATCCGGGGCATGACGCCATAGCAGCCCTTTGGTGCGCCTGACCTCGACGATGCCAAGTGCCAGGCTCCGGAGCGTGAAGAAAGAACGGCGCTCTCCTTGCGGAGAGCGCCGTTCTTCACTTCTACACCATCTGCTCGTACGGACGACCTCGAGGACGATCCCTCAGGCGACCTCCGCCTCGGTCGCTAGATGGAGCTCGCCGCCTTCCACAGTGACGTGGACGATGCCGCCGTGCGCCGCCAGATCACCGAACAGGATCATCTCGGCAAGCGGTTTCTTCAGCTGCTCCTGGATCAACCGCGCCATCGGCCTCGCCCCCATGTCGGGATCATAGCCGCGCTCGGCCAGCCAGCTGCGCGCCTCCTCGTCGACGTCGAGCTGCACACGCTTCTCGTCCAGCTGCGCCTGGAGTTCGACCAGGAACTTGTCGACCACGTTGCGCACCACGCTCATATCGAGGCTATGGAACTGGATGATGCCATCGAGACGGTTGCGGAACTCGGGCGAGAAGGTCCGGCGAATCACTTCCATCGCATCCGTCGAGTGGTCCTGATGCTGGAAACCGATCGAGCGGCGCGATGCCTGCTCGGCACCAGCGTTCGAGGTCATGATCACGATCACGTTGCGGAAATCCGCTTCGCGCCCGTTGTTGTCGGTCAACTTGCCGTGGTCCATCACCTGCAGCAGCAGGTTGAAGACCTCGGGGTGCGCCTTCTCGATCTCATCGAGCAGCAACACGCAGTGCGGCTGCTTGGTGATCGCCTCGGTCAGCAGGCCGCCCTGGTCGTAGCCGACGTAGCCCGGAGGAGCCCCGATCAGCCGCGACACGGTATGCCGTTCCATGTACTCGGACATGTCGAAGCGCACGAGCTCGATACCCATCAGCTGCGACAGCTGGCGTGCGACCTCGGTCTTGCCCACCCCGGTGGGGCCGGCGAAGAGGAAGCTGCCGACCGGCTTGTCCGGGGAGTTGAGGCCCGCACGCGCCAGCTTGATCGCCGCCGCCAGGCTCTCGATCGCCTCGTCCTGGCCGAACACCAGCATCTTCAGATCGCGCTCCAGGTTGGCCAGCAGCTTGCGGTCCGAGCTGGAGACGCTCTTCGGCGGAATCCGCGCGATCGACGCGACGATCGACTCGATCTGCTCGACGTCGATGGTCTTGGTGCGAGCCTCGACCGGCAGCAGCCGCTGATGCGCCCCTGCTTCGTCGATCACATCGATCGCCTTGTCGGGCAGGTGCCGATCGTTGATGTAGCGATCCGCCAGCCGCACCGCAGCCTCCATCGCCGCATCGGTGTACTTGAGCTGGTGATGCTCTTCGAAACGACCGCGCAGCCCCTTGAGGATGCGGATGGTGTCATCGACCGAGGGCTCGGGCACGTCGACCTTCTGGAACCGCCGCGCGAGCGCCCGGTCCTTCTCGAAGATGCCGCGGAACTCCTGGAACGTGGTCGAACCGATGCAGCGCAGCTCGCCCGAGGAGAGCAGCGGCTTAAGCAGGTTCGAGGCATCCATCACACCGCCGGAAGCCGCCCCGGCCCCGATCACGGTGTGGATCTCGTCGATGAACAGGATCGAGTTCGGCTCTTTTTTCAATTCACCGAGCAGCGCCTTGAGCCGCTTCTCGAAGTCACCGCGATACTTGGTACCGGCGAGCAGCGCGCCCATGTCGAGGGAGTAGACCACAGCGTCCTTGATGACCTCGGGCACGTCCTCTTCGACGATCCGCTTGGCCAGGCCCTCGGCGATCGCAGTCTTGCCGACCCCGGCCTCACCGACCAGCAGCGGGTTGTTCTTGCGCCGCCGAGCGAGGATCTGGATCACTCGCTCGAGCTCGTGGTCACGCCCGATCAGCGGATCGATGCGCCCCATGCGAGCCTGCTCGTTGAGATTGGTGGCATAGCCGGTGAGCGGATGGGAACCCGCTTCGCCGACCGCCTCTTCGCTCTCTTCGCTATCGCGGCTCGCACTCTGCTGACCGTGCCCGTGGCCTGCGACCTTGGAGATGCCATGGGCGATGTAGTTGACCGCATCGACCCGAGCGACGTTCTGCTGCTTGAGGAAGTAAACCGCCTGGCTCTCCTGTTCGGAGAAGATCGCCACCAGCACGTTAGCACCGGTGACCTCGCTCTTGCCGGACGATTGGACATGGAACACCGCGCGCTGCAGCACACGCTGGAAGCCCAGCGTCGGCTGGGTCTCGCGATCGGTCTGATCCTCGGGAATCAGCGGCGTGGTAGCGCCGATGAACTCCTGCAGATCCGAACGGATCTTGTCGAGATTCGCGCCGCAGGCGCGCAACACATCGGCGGCCGACGCGTTGTCCAGCAGGGCGAGTAGAAGGTGTTCGACGGTCATGAACTCGTGCCGCTTCGAGCGGGCCACGGTAAAGGCCGTGTTAAGGGTCAGCTCCAGTTCTTTGCTCAACATAACGGTCCCCTTTGGCCACCTGAGTGGATCACTCCACCCGATCGATATCACACAGCAGCGGGTGCTGGCACTCTCGAGCGTATTCGTTGACAAGATGAGACTTGGTTTCGGCGACGTCGCGGGTGAATATCCCGCAGGTCGCCCTTCCCTGCGTGTGGACGGCGAGCATGATCTGCACCGCCTTCTCCCTGTCCATGGCGAAAAAGGTCTGCAGTACTTCGACTACGAATTCCATCGGCGTGTAGTCGTCGTTCAGCAGGATCACCTTGTACATCGGCGGCTCGGCCAGCTGTGGATCGCTGAGCTGCTCCGCGATGTCGCCCTCCGCCTCCTCATCGGGCCCGATCGCCTGCCCCAGGGGCCCTCGTGATGCCAGGAACCCAGGTTCATGATCTGAAGCACTGTCGAAACTTCTCTTTTCTTCGAACATAAGTGGCCGAACCGATGAAAACAAGCAGAATGTTGAGGATTGGAACGTTACCCCAAGCGAATCCGGCGGGCACCTGCACCCTCGAGGGCCTCGACCGTCGGTGCGCTCGACGAAACCGATTTGCCACCCACGCTCCCGACGACTTGATGGGAGGCGGCGGCACCGCACGTTTGAGTTTGAGGGAAGGAATACGTCTTTAGCCCCAAGATGGCGTTGGCCAGCCCGGGTTGCAAGGGTCGGGGACGAAATAATCTCAATTGGCGCCATAGCCGGGACCATCTCCCGGTGACGCCCGCCCAGGCCGAGCGGCCCGGGCGGGAGGGTGCCACATGCTACATATTGGCGGCGACCGCTTCACCGAACTCCGAGCACTTCAGGAGCTTGGCGTTTTCCATCACGCGGTGGAAGTCGTAGGTGACCTCGCCCTTGGCGATGGCGTTCTCCACCCCCTGGAGGATCAAGTCGGCGGCTTCGGTCCAGCCCATGTAGCGCAGCATCATCTCGGCGGAGAGGATCAGCGAGCCCGGGTTGACCTTGTCCTGTCCTGCGTACTTGGGCGCGGTGCCGTGGGTCGCCTCGAACATCCCCACCGCGTCGGAGCGGTTGGCGCCTGGCGCGATGCCGATACCACCGACCTGGGCGGCGAGCGCGTCGGAGAGATAGTCGCCATTGAGGTTGAGGGTCGCGATGACATCGTACTCCTCGGGACGCAGCAGCACCTGCTGCAGCATCGCGTCGGCGATCACGTCCTTGATCACGATCCGCTTGCCGGTATTGGGATTGTCGAACGCGTGCCACGGCCCGCCATCGAGCGGCTCGGCGCCGAACGCCTCGACCGCGACCTCGTAGCCCCAGTTCTTGAACGCCCCTTCGGTGAACTTCATGATGTTGCCCTTGTGCACCAGGGTCACCGATTCGCGGTCGTTGTCGATCGCGTACTGGATCGCCTTGCGCACCAGCCGCTGGGTGCCTTCCTTGGAGACCGGCTTGACCCCGATGCCGCACTCGTCGGTGAAGCGAATGTTGGTGACCCCCATCTCCTTGGTGAGGAATTCGATCACCTTGTCGGCCTCGGCGCTGCCGGCCTTCCACTCGACACCGGCGTAGATGTCCTCGGAGTTCTCGCGGAAGATCACCATGTCGACGTCCTGGGGCTTCTTCACCGGCGTCGGCACGCCCTTGAACCAGCGTACCGGGCGCTCGCAGACGTAGAGGTCGAGCTTCTGGCGCAGCGCCACGTTGAGCGAGCGGATGCCGCCGCTGACCGGCGTGGTGAGCGGTCCCTTGATGCTGACCACGTACTCCTGCACCGCGCGGAGGGTCTCCTCGGGCAGCCAGGTGTCGGCGTCATAGATGGTGGTCGCTTTCTCGCCAGCGTAGACTTCCATCCAGTGGATCTTGCGTTCGCCGCCGTAGGCCTTGGCCACGGCCGCGTCGACCGCGATCTTCATCGCGGGGGTAACATCGACGCCGATGCCATCGCCCTCGATGAACGGGATGATCGGCTCATTGGGTACGTTGAGGCTGTTGTCGGCGTTGACGGTGATCTTCTCACCGCCGGCGGGCAGTTGGATCTTCTCGAAAGCCATGTTCTCTCTCTCGTCTATCGATAGTCGTAGTAATAGGTATTATCGGCTCGGTCCACGAGTATAGACTTCGACCCTAAACCCTTGATAGGCCATTTACTTTCGACCAAAGGCGGATTGCGCCGACTGTCATGAGCTCGATCTACCTGCTGCATAAACCCTACCTGACGCTGTCGCAATTCACCGACGCGGCGCCCCCAGACGGCGTGCCGCGCGCGACGCTCGCCGGGCTGATCACGATCCCGGGAATCTACCCCGCCGGACGTCTCGACTACGACAGCGAAGGGCTGTTGCTACTCACCGACGATGGCGCCCTGGCCGCTCGGATCACCCATCCGAAGCACAAGCAGCCGAAGACCTACTGGGTGCAGGTCGAGGGCATCCCTGCGCCCAGCGCGCTCGAGTCCCTGCGCAAAGGCGTGATGCTCAACGATGGCCCCACCCTTCCGGCCAAGGCGCGCGTGATCGCGCCGCCCTCGATTCCCGAGCGGACACCGCCGATTCGAAGCCGGGCCGGGATCCCCACCCGGTGGCTCGAACTGACCATCATCGAGGGGCGCAACCGGCAGGTGAGGAGAATGACCGCGCACGTGGGCCATCCGACCCTGCGCCTGATACGCGTGGCGATCGGCGGCTGGCGTCTCGATGGCCTCGCCCCGGGGCAGTGGCGGCGCGAAACGCTCCATGCGCCAGTGGCGGCGCCGTCGCGCAGGCCGCCGGGAAGACGGCGTTGAACCGGGGATTTTCACCGCGGTGTTAAGCCCAGCGCGCGCATCGGGTATAATCCTCGCCCATTCATCAGCGTCCGATGGCGCTGGGACTCGAGTCTAGCGGCCCGCCCGGAGCGGACGGCCGCCTCGCCTTTCACAGAGCGCAGCATGAGCCACTTCCCCCCCCCAGGTGCAGATCGCGCGGCCCCCACCGCACCGCGCCCAACCACCAAGGTGATCGTCGGCATGTCCGGCGGCGTCGACTCGTCGGTCACCGCGGCGCTGCTGCTCGAGCAGGGCCATGACGTCGAAGGCCTGTTCATGAAGAACTGGGACGAGGACGACGGCACCGAGTACTGCACCGCCAAGACGGACTTGGCCGATGCCCAGGCGGTGTGCGATCGCCTCGGCATCCGCTTGCACACCGCCAACTTCGCCGCCGAGTATTGGGACAACGTGTTCGAGCACTTCCTCGCCGAATACCGTGCCGGGCGGACACCGAACCCGGACATCCTTTGCAACCGCGAGATCAAGTTCAAGGTCTTCCTCGACTACGCACGGATGCTCGGCGCCGAGCTGATCAGTACCGGCCACTACGTGAACAGCGACGAGCAGGGGCGGCTCTACAAGGGATTGGACGCGAACAAGGACCAGAGCTACTTCCTTCACGCCGTCGGCCACGAGGCGCTGGCGAAAAGCCTGTTCCCGCTCGGCGCGATGGAGAAGAGCGAGGTTCGCGCGATCGCCGAGCGGCTCGGTCTCGCCACCGCGCGCAAGAAGGACTCCACCGGGATCTGCTTCATCGGCGAGCGGCGCTTTTCCGATTTCCTGCGCCAGTACCTGCCGGCCCAGCCGGGCGCGATCGAAACCCCGCAGGGGGAGCGGATCGGCGAACACGTGGGGCTTATGTACTACACCATCGGCCAGCGTCAGGGGCTCGGCATCGGCGGCCTCGCCAATCATCCCGAGGCGCCATGGTACGTCGCCGGCAAGGATCTCGAGCGCAACGTACTGGTGGCGGTACAGGGCAAGCACCATCCGCTGCTCTATGCCGACGAACTGCTCAGCGAGCCGGTCAGCTGGGTCGCAGGCCAGGCCCCGGCCGGCATCGACGGCGGTCTCACCTTGACCGCGAAGGTACGCTACCGCCAGCGCGACCAGGGCTGCCGAGTGCGCCTCGCTGCCGACGGCGGCGTCAGGGTCGAATTCGACACCCCGCAGCGGGCCATCACGCCCGGGCAGTCACTGGTGCTCTACGACGGTGAGCGCTGCCTCGGCGGCGCGGTGATTCGCCAGGCCCTGGCGAGCGATGCCTGTCGGGCACGTGTCGCCGAGGAGTTTTCCGCATGAATCGCGAACAGCGCCAGGCACTGGCGCTCGCCGGTGTGTTCCAGGCCGCCACGGTGGTCGACCAGCTGGCCCGCACCGGCCAATACGACAGTCGCGCCTGGGAGACCCTGATTCGCGCGACCTTGGAGACCGACCCCGAAAGCTTCGAGGCGATCTATGGCTTCGAGCTCGACAACCTCAGCGTCGGCATCGACACCATGAAGCAGCTGTTCGACCGCTCGCCGGCCTCCTCCGAGGTGATGCGCTACGCGCTGTCGCTGCTACTGCTGGCCAACAAGCTGCACAAGGACGAAGCGATGCTCGACAGGGTCGGCGCAAGGCTTTCACGGGTGCAGGGCCAGGCCCAGCACTTCGGCCCGACGCATGAGAATGTGATCGCAAGCCTCGGCGAGCTCTACCAGGACACCCTGTCCACCTATCGCTACCGGATCGTGGTCAACGGCGATCCGAGCCTGCTCTCGAGCCCGATGATGCCCGAGCGGGTGCGTGCGGTGCTGCTCGCCGGCATCCGCTTCGCCCTGCTCTGGCGCCAGCAGGGCGGCAGGCGCTGGCAGCTGGTATTGATGCGCGGCCGAATCAAACGCGCCCTCGCCGAACTGCGCCGATGAGCCGCTTCCCCTTCACCTTTCTTGGACCGACCATGGAACTCTCGACCCTTACCGCCCTCTCTCCCGTCGACGGGCGCTACGCCAGCAAGGCCGATGCGCTGCGCCCCTACTTCAGCGAGTTCGGGCTGATCCGCGCCCGTCTGGTGGTCGAGCTGCGCTGGCTCGAGCGGCTCGCCGACCATCCAGGCATCGAAGAGGTCGCCCCTCTGTCCGCCGAGGCCAAGGGCTTCATCGAGGCGGTGATCGAGGAGTTCACCCCCGAGCAGGCGCTACGGATCAAGGAGATCGAGCGCACCACCAACCACGACGTCAAGGCGATCGAGTACTACATCAAGGAGCGCCTGCGCGCGCTGCCGGAGCTCGCTGCGATCAGCGAGTTCGTCCACTTCGCCTGCACCAGCGAGGACATCAACAACCTCTCCCATGCGCTGATGCTGCGCGGCGGCCTCGATCAGGCCATGCTGCCGGCGATGCAGGAGGTGACTACCGCGATCGAACGACTCGCCCTCGCGCATGCCGACCAGCCGATGCTCTCGCGCACCCACGGCCAGACCGCAAGCCCCACCACGCTGGGCAAGGAGATGGCCAACATCGCCTATCGCCTGCGTCGCCAGCTCAAGCAGATCGAGGCGGTCGAGCTGCTCGGCAAGATCAACGGCGCGGTGGGCAACTACAACGCCCACCTCATCGCCTATCCAGAGATCGACTGGGATGACAATGCCCGCGCCTTCGTCGAATCGCTCGGGCTGAGCTTCAATCCCTACACCACCCAGATCGAGCCGCACGACTACATCGCCGAGCTGTTCGATGCGGTGATCCGCTTCAACACCGTGCTGATCGACTTCAACCGCGACGTCTGGGGCTACATTTCGCTCGGCTACTTCAAGCAGCGCACCGTCGAAGGCGAGATCGGCTCCTCGACCATGCCGCACAAGGTCAATCCGATCGACTTCGAGAACGGCGAGGGCAACTTCGGGGTCAGCAACGCGCTGCTCACCCACCTGGCCCAGAAGCTGCCGATTTCGCGCTGGCAGCGCGATCTCACCGACTCCACCGTACTGCGTACCCTGGGTACCGGCCTCGCCCATGCGCTGATTGGCTACCAGGCGACGCTCAAGGGCATCGGCAAGCTCGAGGCCAACCCAGCGCGGCTGGCAGAGGATCTGGAGGCGAGCTGGGAAGTGCTGGCCGAACCTATCCAGACGGTGATGCGCCGCTATGGGATCGAAAAGCCCTACGAGAAGCTCAAGGAGCTGACCCGCGGCAAGCGCATCGACCAGGCGGGATTCGCAGCTTTCATCGACACCCTGGCACTGCCCGAAACGGTCAAGGCCGAGCTGAAGACCTTGACCCCTGCGAGCTACACCGGCAACGCGGCGGAGCAGGCCCGCACGCTCGACGCGCGAGGAGCTTTGTGATGAACGCCCCGCTGGGAGAATTCGGCCGGGAGCGATTCCTCGCCGAGTACTGGCAGAAAAAACCGCTGCTGATTCGCGGCGCGTTCCCTGGGTTCGTCTCTCCGCTCGAGCCCGAGGAGCTCGCCGGCCTCGCCTGCGAAGAGGGGGTCGAGGCGCGTCTGGTCGAAAGCGTGGGCGCGGACGGCAAGCCCTGGACGCTGAGTCATGGCCCCTTCACCGATGCCACCTTCGCGCGGCTGCCGGAGCAGGATTGGACCCTGCTGGTCCAGGCGGTCGACCACTACGTGCCGGAGGTCGCCGAACTGCTCGAAGCCTTCGACTTCATTCCGCGCTGGCGGCTCGACGACGTGATGGTCAGCTATGCGCCCAAGGGCGGCAACGTCGGTCCCCACGTCGACAACTACGATGTCTTTTTGCTCCAGGGCAGCGGGCAGCGCCGCTGGCAGCTGGGGGGCTGGGTCGGCGAGGAGGCGACGATCGTCGACGGCGTCAGCCTGCGCATCCTCGCCGATTTCACCGTCGAAGCCGGCCAGGACTGGGTGCTCGAGCCCGGTGACATGCTCTACCTGCCACCGCGTATCGCCCACCATGGGGTCAGCGTGTCGAACGACTGCATGACCTATTCGATCGGCTTCCGCGCGCCCTCGGCCGATGAGGTGATCACCTCCTGGGCCGACTATCGCGGCGAGCAGCTCGGCGAAAGCCTGCGCTACGCCGATCCGGACCTGGGCCTACAGGACCCTGGGCTGCTCGACGATGCAGCGATCGAGCGAGTGCGCGCGCTGATACTCGAAAGCCTCGACGATCGTACCCAGATGGCCCAGTGGTTTGGTCGCTACATGACCCAGACCAAGTATCCCGACCAGCTGGTCGCGCCAGACCCGCGCATCGAGAGCGACGAACTCAAAGAGGCGCTCGAACAGGGCGTGCCACTCGAGCGCACGCCCGGTTCGCGCTTCGCCTATCTTCCCGGCGAAGCCGGACGGGCGACGCTGTTCGTCGACGGAGATGGGCTCGACTGCCCTCTCGCCCTCGCCCAGCTGATCGCTTCCGCCGAGCCGCTGGAGGCGTCACTGCTCGACGGCGCCGAGGCAGCGGAGTTGCTCGTAGCGCTGCTCAACCGGGGCAGCCTGTCGCTGCTCGAGGATGAAGACGAGGACGATGAAGAGTGAACGATTCGTCCACGGCGGTGCCTCAGGGAAAGCGCCATGGCGCTGACTCTGATCTTTTCTATAGTGTCGGAACCCATCAACGCTTAGAATGGGATTGAAAACAGTGTTTTCAATCGTCGCGACGCATGCGCGCGATGCTTTGAGCCTTAGGAGACCTTGCATGAACCGTTATATCAAGATCGCCGCCGTCGCTGCACTGGGTTCCATCGCCCTCGCTGGCTGCGCCAATCAGCCCTACTCGGGCAATACCTACAGCGGTGCCCAGGCGCAGACCGCCCAGAGCGTCAGCTACGGCACCATCACTGGTATCCGCCCTGTGACCATCCAGGATGACAGCACCGGCTTCGGCGGTATCGGCGGCGCGGTCCTCGGCGGCCTGCTCGGCAACCAGGTCGGCGGCGGTTCGGGCCGTACCATCGCCACCGCCGTCGGTGCGATCGGCGGCGCCGTCGCCGGTAATCGGGTCGAGGGCAGCATGGACCGTACCAACGGTATGGAAGTGCAGGTCCAGCGCGACGATGGCCAGAACCTGGTGATCGTCCAGCAGGCCGACAACACCTACCAGGTCGGCCAGCGCGTGCGTCTGGTCGGCTCCGGCACCAGCCTGCGCGTCGCGCCCTACTGAGTTTCCGGCCTGCGTTTTCCTGATGGCATCGGCGCCCCTGCGGGCAACGTCCATCGGCTGACGGGCCCCATCTTCGGATGGGGCCCGACGTTTTTTGGCCGTGAGCTCGGCGGAAAGCGGCCCCGAGTGACGCGGCCCCGGCCCCCCCCCCCGGCTATCCCCTGAAAGTGCAGATTGGATTAAGCTGGCCGTGGCCCACGGGAGCGACCGTGAAGGGCCTTCATAATCGATAAAAAGCCAGCATCGCAGGGAAGCCCGAATGAAACGTCTCGCCGCACTGCCTCTCGTACTCTTGCTCACCGCCCCGCCCGCCATATCGCTCGCCCACGCCGAAGTACTATCGCTCAAATGGGACAATGACCTGTTGGCAGGCGAAGATGGGCACTACACCAATGGCCTCGAATTCGCTTGGGGCTTCACTGCCGACGAGCAGCATTGGACCCAGCGTTTCTCGCGTGCGATTCCACTGTGGTCGGGCAATGCCAGCGCGGTGAGCTATCGTTTCGGCCAGCAGATGTACACCCCGGAGGAGATCGACGTCCGCGCACTGCAGCCCGATGATCGCCCCTACGCCGGCTATCTCTACGCCGGACTATCGCTCTACAAGCGCCACCAGAGCGGTGCGGTTCGGATAGCCGAAAGCCTCGGATTCGACGTCGGGATCGTCGGCCCCGCCGCAGGCGCCAAGCCGATCCAGCGCGGCGTGCACGAGATGACCGGGAGCGACAGGCCGGAAGGTTGGGGCAACCAGCTCGGCAACGAACCGATCCTGAGCCTGACCTACCAGCGCGCCTGGTGGCTGCACCACGGGCTCGGCGATGGCTTGGCCTTCGAGTATGGCCCCAACCTGGGCTTCGCCGTCGGCAACCTCTACGACTATCTTTCGCTCGGCCTTGGTGTGCGCATCGGCAACCGCTTGGATGGCCTCTTCTCCACGCCGGGCAATGCACCCTACTCAAGCTTCGAGCCGCTGTTCACCACCGGCCCAGGGCTTGGCTGGTACCTTTTCGCCGGTGCCAATGGCCGTTTCATGGCGCACAACCTGCTGCTCGACGGCAACACCTTCGAATCGAGCCACAGCGTCGACCGGCGCAGCTGGGTCAACGATCTGACCCTGGGCGGTGCGCTGACCTTCGACAGCTGGAACCTTGCCCTGACGCTGACCAATCGCTCTCGCGAGTTCGAAGGCCAAGATGGCGACGACACCCTCGGCAACCTGACCCTCTCGACCTGGCTGCGCTAGCGTCATCCGCACCGACGCCGACGCCGGCAAGGAAAACCTCCCTCGCCGGCGTCGGCGTGTGCCGCTCACTCGTTCCATTCACCCTCGAGCGGCTCCTGGCGGTCGAAGACCACTGCGGAGAGAACCGCGCAGAGCGCGAAGAGCATCACCAGGACGATCCATACGAAGTACCACATGTTGCTGTCCCCCTTTTATCGGGTCTTGGAGTCAATAGAGCGCGTGTGCGTCACGTTCGATCTCGGCCACGCGCACCCGCCTCCACATCTTGACGTAGCACCAGCTGGTATAGGCGAGGATGACCGGCGTCATCACCAGCGCGACCCAGAACATCACCGACAGGGTCAACTGGCTCGAGGTCGCATCCCATAGCGTCAGGCTCGCCTCCGGCTGAAGGCTCGAGGGCATCAGGAACGGGAACATCGCCACCCCCGCGGAAGCGATCACCGCGGCCACGCTCAACGAACTGGTCACCAGCGCCAGGCCCGGGCGTGAGCCCCAGGCCAAAAGCCAGGTAGCCAGAATCATCGCGATCCCCAGCATCGGCGCGAGCCAGGCATGGATTCCCACGCCGTCGAGCCAAGCAGCCCCGACCACCTGCTTGTCGAGCAGACGCATCGCACCCGAAACGTCCCCGATCGCGGCGAGTCGATAGCCCATGCCCGAGGTGATCATCCACACGCCAGCGAGCAGATAGAGCACCAGCAGAAGCGGCCCGGCGCCGAGCACTATGCGTCTCGCCCGCGTGGCGACCCGTTCATCGGCGCGCGCCATCAGCCAAACCCCGCCGTGAATGCTGAGCATCAGTACCGAGACGAGGCCGCAGAGCAACGCGAAGGGATTGAGCAGCCCGAAGAAGCTGCCGGCGTAGCTCGCCCGCATCAGCCCATCGACCTCGAGCGGCACGCCCTGGAGCAGATTGCCGAAAGCGACGCCGAAGACCAAGGCGGGTACCAGGCTTCCGAACCAGATCAGCCAGTCCCAGCTGGAGCGCCAGCGAGTCGACTCGATCTTCGAGCGGTAGTCGAAACCTACCGGGCGGAAGAACAGCGCCAGCAGTACCAGCAGCATCGCAAAGTAGAAGCTTGAGAACGCGATCGCATAGACCACCGGCCAAGCGGCGAAGATCGCCCCACCGGCAGTGATCAGCCAGACCTGGTTGCCATCCCAGTGCGGCGCGATGGTGTTGATCGCCGAGCGCCGCTCGGCGTCACTGCGCCCCACCACCGGCAGCAGGATGCCGGTCCCCATGTCCATGCCGTCGGCGATCGCGAAGCCGATCAGCAGCACGCCGATCAAGCACCACCAGATCAATTTGAGCAGTTCGTAGTCGAGCATCATCGCTTCCTCGGTATCCCAGGCCGCCGGCGCGGGCGGCGCATTCTTTCGTCTTGTGGCTCAGACACCGCTCGCCAGGCTCTGCACCGGCTCGCTGGCACGCTGCTCGTGGTGATAGCGCCCGGTATGCAGCGACGAGGGACCGAGCCGCGCGAAGCGGAACATCAGCCACATCTCGACGATGAGAAGACCGGTGTAGACGGCGATGAAGCCCAGCAGCGAGATCCAAAGATCACGCGGCTCGAGCGACGAAACCGCCATGAAGGTGGGCAGCATCTCGCCGATCGACCAGGGCTGGCGGCCGAACTCGGCGACGAACCAGCCGGCTTCGGCGGCGATCCACGGCAACGGGATCGACCACAGGCACAGGCGCAGGAACTTCGGATGCTCGATGAAGCGCCGCTTGAGGCTGATCCAGACCGCGAAGGCGAACACCGCGAGCATCGCCACGCCCGCAGCGACCATGATGCGGAAGGCGAAGAACAGCGGAGCGGCGTTGGGAATGCTGTCGCGGGCGGCCTGCTCGATCTGGGCCAGCGTCGCGCCGGCGGGATCGTCGGTGTAGCGAAGCAGCAGCATGCCGTAGCCAATGTCAGCGACATGCTGGTCCAGGATCGCCCGGGTCTCGCTGGAATCGTCGCCTTCGCGGATTCGTACCAGCGCCGAATAGCCGACCGCGCCACTGGCGATGCGCTGGACGTTCTCCTCGATCAGATCCCGAAGTCCAGTCACCGGGGTATCGAAGGAGCGTGTGGCGATCAGCCCGAGCAGATAGGGTATGCGCAGCGCATAACGGGTCTCCTGGGCCTCCTGGTCGGGAATGCCGAACACGGTGAACGATGCAGGCGCGGGCGCGGTATGCCACTCACCCTCGATCGCCGCCAGCTTGTATCTCTGCACTTCGCCAAGCGCATAGCCCGACTCATCGCCGAGGAAGGTCACACCGAGCGTCGAGCAGAGCCCGAAGATCGCGGCGAGCCGAAACGAGCGCTTGGCGAAAGCGAGATCCCGCCCCTTGAGCAGGTACCAGGCGCTGATACCGAGCACGAACAGTGCTCCGGTGACGTAGCCGGCCATGACGGTGTGGACGAACTTGACCTGCGCCACCGGGTTGAGGATCAGCTCGGACAGGCTCTCCATCTCCATGCGCATGGTTTCGGGATTGAACACCGCCCCTACCGGATGCTGCATCCAGCCGTTGGCGACCAGGATCCAGAGCGCGGAGAAGTTCGAGCCGAGCGCGACCAGCCAGGTCACCACCAGGTGCTGGCGCTTGCTGAGCCGGTCCCAGCCGAAGAAGAACATGCCGACGAAGGTCGACTCGAGGAAGAAGGCGACCAGGCCCTCGATCGCCAGCGGCGCACCGAAGATGTCGCCGACATAGTGGGAGTAGTAGGACCAGTTGGTGCCGAACTGGAACTCCATGGTCAGCCCAGTGGTGACGCCGAGAGCGAAATTGATGCCGAACAGCTTGCCCCAGAACTTGGTCATGTCCCGATAGATGGTCTTGCCGGTGACCACGTAAGTGGTCTCCATGATGGCCAGCATCACGGCCAGTCCCAATGTCAGCGGCACGAAGATGAAGTGATACATCGCTGTCAGCGCGAACTGCCAGCGGGATAGCTCTACCAGGGATTCAGAGATCATGAAGGTGTCTCGCGGTTTCGAGCGTCCACAGACGCCGCTATCGTCTATGCGATTTCTCCCTGACAAAGACCACACTCAGAGAGTGGTCATAAGTCTGCTCCTCGCCGCGCTGGGTAGGCTATCGGACAGATTGTCGCACTATAAATAGGGTCTTTATCCCCCTTCAGAGAGCTGAAAAGACCGCCTGACACGAATCGATAGTTTTTTTTCATCTTCTTCGAGGAACTTTTACCGACTGGGGACATGACAAATCGAACAGTGTTTTCTATAGTGTGCGCACGCTCCTGAAAAGATAGGTTTCAAACCCCAGGGAGCACTTTCAGGTCCGCCACATGCCAGCGATGGTAGTGCAACGGATTCGTGACGGGCCCAGATGTCAGGATGGGCGGATTCGCCCAGAGCAAGGAGATACGCATGAAATCTGTCAAGATTCTTTCCGCCGCGATCGTCGCCGGCACCGCAACCTTCGGCGCGCAGCAAGCACTGGCCTACAACGCTGGTGACTTCTTCGCCCGCCTCGACGCTACCCGCACCACTTCCACCGCGAGCGGCGATTTCGACGATCAGCGCAGCTTCACAGGCGCCCTGGGCTGGATGTTCGCCGACAAGTTCGGTATCGAGTTCAACACCGTCGGCCAGCGTCAGGATCTCGAATTCTCCCGCAATGGCCAGGACCAGAGCGCGAAATACCGCCCCTACAGCCTGCTCGCGCAGTGGTATCCGCTCGGCGGCACTGGCGCTCAGGTCCAGCCCTACGTCGGCGCCGGTGTGACCTATACCCAGTTCGACGATCGCAGCCTGGCAGGCGGCGGCAGCATCGACAGCGACAGCTGGAACGGCACCGCGCAGCTGGGTCTCGACTACTTCCTGACCAGCTGGCTGGCGGTGAACGGCAACGTTCAGTACACCGACATGAGCATCGAGGGTAGCCAGGGCATGAAGCAGGACTTCGACCCGCTGACCGTCGGCGCAGGTCTGACCTTCCGCTTCTAAGCATCATCACAGCGACGGTTCGAACCATCTCCGCCAACGCCGCAGCGCCATTTTGGTGCGCTGCGGCGTTGCTTTAAGTTCAAAAGATGGCACAGCGGACCAATTGATCTATCATTGGTGGGACGAATCAACGCTGATGTAACGCAAGCGTTTCGTCAGCGCTAGAAAAAGCATCATTCAAGGGACTAAGGAATCATTCACATGAAGACTGCAAAGGCTCTCACTGCAGCCCTTATCGCGGGCGGCACCCTGTTCGGCGCACAGCAGGCGCTGGCCTACAACGCTGGCGACTTCTTTGCACGCATCGACGCAACCCGAGTCGAATCGACCTCGAGCGGCACCTTCGACTCCGAGCGCAGCTTCACCGGCGCCCTGGGCTGGATGTTCGCCGACAAGTTCGGGGTCGAGTTCAATACCGTCGGTCAGCGTCAGGATCTGGACTTCACCTACGGCGGCAGTGACGCGACGCTCAAGTATCGTCCGTTCTCCCTGCTCGCCCAGTTCTATCCGCTCGGCGGAACCGGCGCTCAGGTCCAGCCCTACATCGGTGCCGGTGTGACCTACACCAAGTTCTCCGATCGCGACCTGCCCGGTGGCGCCCGCGTAGACAGCAACAGCTGGGATCCGACCGCGCAGCTCGGCGTCGACTACTTCCTCACCGACTGGATCGCGATCAACGGCAACGTGCAGTACACCAGCCTGCGCCCGGACGTCGACAACGGCATCAAGGACGACATCAAGATCGATCCGCTCACCATCGGTGCCGGTGTGACCTTCCGCTTCTAAGGCGATCTTCGCCTGGTTGCACACGCCCCGCCAAATCTGAACCACGCCCCAAAAGCTGGACATCCCAGTCCAGCCTTTGGGGTGTTTTGCGAGGGGACCAGCTAAACGCAAAGCCTTTCCTCATCGGTCGGCCGTTTTTGCGCTTTCATACTCCAGTCGCCGCCTCACGGCCCAATGAGTAATAAGGCAGTGCGCCATCCGGCAAGGACGTTTCACCACGTTCGAGACGATCCAGCTGATAGCGAAAACTCTGCATCGTCTGCGCCAGCAGATGGTCGCCGGAGACCACCTCCGCTCTGCTAGGAGCATCTGGTCGCCTGAAACTGTCGAGCGGGCTGACTACGGTTTCATAGTCGACGGTAAAGAACAGAGGGAAAGCATAGCGCTCTTCCCTGACTTTCCTGACCCGATGGCTGGTCGCCACATAATAGCCATTGGTCCACAGTTCGAGCAGATCGCCAATGTTCAGAATCAGCGCCTCAGAGTCGTAGGGAACTGCAATCCATTTCCCATCGGTACTGAATACTTCCAAGCCAGGCGCCGTGGATTTCAGTAGCGTGAAACACTCATAGTCGGTGTGTTCACCGATGCCGGGGCGATCGACCGCTGTGTCGTTGGTGGGATAATGCAGCAGGCGCAATTGGGAAGGCGGCGTGGTCACATGGCGCAGGAACAGTTCCGGATCCTGGCCGAGGCCGACCGCGAAGGCCCGGAATATCTCACGGCCCAGTTCGAACACCGCATTGTAGTAGTCCAGCACGATCTCCCTGAAACCGTTCAACTCCGGCCACTGATTCGGCCCAACCAGCGGCGTTCCGGCGAGTACCGCCGGATGATCCGCAGGCAGATCCATGGACAGGTCGAATGCTTCCTTGGTATCCGGCTGGCCAGAGGCCATGACTTCCTCGCCAAACGGAACGTATCCACGATGATTGCCGGATCTGCCGATGTAGACCTTCATCTTTTCCTCCTCAGGCAGCGCGAAGAAACGCTTCGTCACCTCCAGAAGGCGTGCCTGCCTTTCACCCAGGCCATGACCGGTCAGCTGGGCAAAGCCTACGCAATGCGCCGCATCCGCGAGTTGCCGGACGGTCTTCAGGTAGTTTGGGCCGCTATGGCCTGCAAGCAGCGGGCCTATGTCCAGGGTCGGAATTTCCTTGAAAGACACGGATATGCTCATTGCTGGTTTCCTTTATCGTGGGCCGTTCAAAGTTCGCCGTCTGCAGCCATGCGCGCATAGGTATCGTCGAAGCGCAGTTTGATATTGTTCCGGTCCCCCCAGACTTCTCCACCCGGGTAGGCGAGGCCAATCGCCTCGGCGGATGATGCGCCGCTGCCGAACAGTCCGCTGTCGAAGGAGAAGCCGGCGATGCTGGCCATGCTGTCGTGTAACCGAGGGTCGGTCATCAGTGCAGCGACTTCGTTGGGATCGTCGTATAAATAGGTGGCTTCCAGCTGGGCTTCGTAGCCAGCTCGATCGGTTCCAGCGGCCAGCCCCATTATCTCGCGGGCCTTGCGGCCTTCTTCATCGTCTTTCTGCATGACGGAGAGGGTTTCAAACCAAGCGCCGCCCAGCACCTTGCCAAGAACCGGGTGTCGATTGAGAGTTTCACTGTTGACGACGATGCTGTCGGTCAGCTCTCCAGGCATCTTGCGCGAGTCGAATGCGTTGATCGCGTCCTCGATCTCGAGTATCTCGCTGGCCATCGGGTTCCAGGTCACCATGGCAGTAACCGACGGCTGGGCGAACAGGGCCACCATGTCGGCATCCGAGGTATTGACCAGGGTAACGTCGCGCTCGCTCATGCCTACGCTTTCCAGTGCCCGGACCAAGAAGTAATGGGAAATCGAGTACTCGATTAGGTTGACCTTCTCTCCACGCAATTCCTCCAGACTTTTGCCATTTTTCAGGATGATCACGTCATTGCCATTCGAGTAGTCGGCAATGGCGAGTACGGTGGAGTCCACGCCGGCGGCAGCGGGGATGGTCAATGCGTCCATAGTCGCCATCATGCAAGCGTCGAAGTTTCCGGCGGTGTACTGGTTGATCGCCTCGATATAGTCATTGATCTGTACGGCCTCCACTTCAATACCGTACTTCTTCGCCCACTTGTCGAGGATGCCCGAGCTTTGCGCGTATTCCCACGGCATATAGGCGGGATAGAGCGTCCAGCCGATGCGAAAGTGTTCGGCGGCCTGGGTGACGCTGGTCACAACTCCCAACGCAGAGAGCACAATGACCTGACGGGCGATATGGAGCATGCTCATGGGCAGGTACCTCTGGAAGCGGTAAGTGGACGGCGCATGCCGGCACATGTCTGGAAATGCGTTCGTTCGGTATCTCCGATCCAGCGGTTTAGCTGCCAGAGGTCGGCTACAGGCTGATCGGTGAACGGCAGGGTGTGCAGGTAACCATCCGGGCCAAACTCAGGGGTCAGGGTGCTGGTGCTGTAGCCGCGCAGATACTGTGAGTGCCACACGGCCGCCCAGAATCTCTGGTGAAAGGCCAGGCAAGCGGCGTACTCGGGAGCGGCAGGATGCGGCACTTGGGGGCCCTGCGGGTAGCCCACTCGACCATGCATGTGATGAACCCGTTCGGCGATGGCCAGCATGGTTTGCCAGTCCAGATCGTCATCGAGCAGGCGCTCGGTGACGACCACCCAATGACTGATGTCGGCCGTCAGGCGCAGCCCTGGCAGATGCCGGATCAGGGCCTCTGTTATCCAGGGATTGAACATCGAGCGGCTGCGATGAGTCTCGAAGCTCAGCACGACGTCATGACGAGCGCCGATCTGCTGGGCAGCTGCGAAAAAATCGCACTGGACCTGCAGCGGCCATGCATCACAGCCGGCTATGACGTTGATCAGCGTAGGGTGCAGGGGCTGCGCGATGCGGATTTTGTTTTCCAGGTCGGTCAGGTGTGCCGCAGGGGTGGCCTTGCGCTCCGGCACATAGGATCCTCCGGTGCAGATCTCCGCAACGTAGTCTAGGCGGTGCTCTTCCAAGGCTGCGGCCAGCCCTTCGCGCGCTTCAGGGGAGGCAGGGACCGGGCCCTCTATGCCATCAAAACCGGCTTCCACCGCTTCCCGAGCAGCTTGCCGGGGTACCCCGGAATATCCCCAAAGGGTCTTGAATACCTTGAGTTGCATCTTCTTCTCCCCATTCAAGCTGGATAGGCGCAGGAGAAGTGCAAGCTGTGTACCGCACACGGAAAGCTTTATAAAAAATGCCAATTTGCATGCATTTTTGCATAAAAATTACGAAAAAGGCTACCATGGAGATAGCCAAGCCGCTCTGATAAAGTGCCATTACATCAGACTGCTGACAAAGCCCTGGCCTCACCGCCAGGGCTTTGTTTTGATGAAGGCATACCCTTTGCGAGTATGCCGCCGTGCTGCGAGAGCCCTCTCCTCATCAACATCAGCTCGAAATGGTCACGCTTGAAGAGCTGGTGCCGTCTGATCACCTGCTACGTCACATCGACGCCACCCTCGATTTCTCCTTCATCCGCGACAAGGTCCGCCATCTCTACTGCGCCGATAATGGCCGCCCCGCGCTCGATCCCGTCATGCTGTTCAAGGCCTTGTTCATCGGCTACTTGTTCGGGGTGCGCAGCGAACGCCAATTGATGCGTGAGATCCA
>NZ_KK211233.1:0-148536 GCF_000621205.1 Halotalea alkalilenta DSM 17697
GTAAGCGCCAACGCTCGGCCAAGCGCAGGCGTAATCGTGCTGGGCGCCTGTTTTGCGTCATGGCCCGCAGCCTCGCTCGCAGCAAACACATTGCGCTGGGCGGTTTTTACCGTCGGATGGCGGGTCGCCGAGGTGGATTGATCGCCAATATCGCCCTGGCGCGCAAACTCGCGGCGCTGTTCTGGCGCGTCATGGTCAAAGGATTGGACTATGTCGAACACGGACTCCAGTACTACGAGGCACAGGCGCTGGAAACCAAACAACGTTCCATGCGTCGACTCGCCAAGCAGCTCGGGTTCTCCGTGACGCCCATCCAGACTGAAGCTCAAAATGCTTCTGCCTGAAAGTTGAGGAAGAACGATATGACGACCGCCCAATCTCCCCCCTGACCATCCCCCTGTCGAGGAGAACTCGGAGAGGGTTCATGGAAAGCCGGCGAGGAACGAGCGTCTCGAACCACGGCCTAGGCGCCTGCGCTAAGTCCCTCCACTGGCGTTCCCGACCGTCGCGTCAACCGCCGCCTTGGTGCGTAGGCACGCCGCTCGGGACGAACTCCATATACGGGTTTTGCAAGGCGGGCCCATGCGTCTTTCGATCCGAGTGATCCGGTAGGCCGAGTCAGCTGAAGTGCGGTATCAGCTGCCGGCGCGCCATTTCCATGTACTTCTCGTCGTAGAAGTTGTAGGGAATCAGCGTCTTGTCGAGGATCTTCGTCCGCTCGGCGGCCGCTTTGGGCAGCCGCTTGATGTGCGTATCTATCCAGATGATGTTTTCGGCCTCGTCGACCATGATGTTGGTCAGGTGCAGGTCGCGATGATAGAACCCCGCTTCGGCGAGTTCGATCACCAGATCGCAGAACCTGGCCATGAAGGCGATGCGGGCCGTCTCGTCGAGCCGTTCGAAGTATTCCCTGCCTGTGCTGCAGTCAGCCAGAAACTCCATCGCATACAGCGAGCCCAGCGGGTTGAAGGGGTTCAGCGCGACGCCGTACAGGCGTACATCGATGGTGCGTTGCCCCAGGCGGGCGAGGGTGCGGTTGCTGAGATACTCCTTCAGCGCATCAAGGCCGCCGGCCAGACGCTTGGAGATGATGTCCCTGGACAGCCAGCGCCAGAAGTGGGCGCGCGGAGAGTACTTGTCACGGGAGATCTTGAACAGGCTGTTGGAGACCGGCTCCAGGTAGAAATGGCTGCTGCTGACGCGCTCCAGGTGCTGCATCCATGGGGTCTGGGACAACTCCTGGGCAACCTGCATACCGCCGACGTTGCGAGCCAGGTACCAGCGCCGACGGCCGGCCAGATTGAAGCGACGCAGTGCCATGTTTCGAAGATTACCTGACCAGACGGTGTGAAGGAGGCTCATGCTCGTCGCTGCGCGTGGCCCTGTCAACCGGGGCGACGGCGCGCTCTGGCACCTTCGCGGGTATGCTATTCTGCGCCCTTTGACTGGCTGGACGATGGCGAAGCATCGCATGAGCAGACGCAGAATCGAACGTGAGCTGGGACGTCGCTTCATCTCTTGGCGGCACGACTACACGCCGGCCCCCATGCCGATGGACGCGGTGAAAAGCGCCGTCGTCTATGTGCCCAAGGCGCTCGGTGACAGCATGGCGACTTTTCCCGCCATCCGGGCGCTGCAGCAGCGCGGGGTGGAGAAGATCATCGTGGTGGCATCGAGGCACGCCGAGGCGGTGTTCGTCCCTTTGCGCGATGAAGGGGTCGAGGTCAGGAGCATTCCCCACGACCGCGCCTATCGCGAGGTCAAGCAGATGGCGCGGTCGATCAACGCCGATCACGGGCGCATCGACCTGTGCGTCGAGGCGACCCTGCGCGACGCCTCCAGCGCGGTTTACTTCGTTGGCACCCTGAAGGCGCGAATGAACCTGCAGTTCAGCGGATCCAGGATGAAGTGCTATCTGCCCAAGGTCAGCGATCGCGCGCTTGCCATGTACGCAAGCGAAGAGTCGGTGCCGCGCTGCTGGGCGGCGCTGATGAGCGATGCGGGCGTGGGCGAGGTGGCTGGACGTTTCGAGCTGCCGATTCCGCTTGAGATCGAGCGCCAGGTAGGCCAGGCGCTGGAGCCGCTCGGGCGCTACATCGCGCTCAACCTCGACGGTGGCGACGATGAGCGCAAGCTGACCCTCGAGAAGGGCTGCGAGATCTGCCAGATCCTGATCGAGCGCTATCGCTTGCCGGTGGTGCTGATCGCTTCTCCCGCGGGGGAGGCCAAGGCCGCGGCATTGGCCGCGCGATTCCCCACCGCCACGCTGCCTGAACTGCCGCGTTCTATCCATCACAGCGGTGCGATCGTCAAGGGCGCCGAGCTGCTGGTCAGTCCCGATACCTCGGTGGTGCACATTGCCAGCGCCTACGATCGCCCCGTGGTCGCGTTCTATTCCAAGCAGCTGGGGCTTTGGCTGCCGCAGTCGACACGCCAGGCGGTGGTGGTCAAGCCGGGTGACGTCAACGCGCTCAGCGCCGCTGAGCTCATCGCCGCGCTGGACGATATCGACGCCAGCGGCCAGGAGAGGTCGCGAACATGAGCCTCAAGGGACTGGACCGTCGCATCGGCAAGCGGCTGCTGGAGGCGAGGAACGACTTTCGCCCGGATCCTTTCATCCTCGACGGGATCGAAAGCGCAGTGGTCTACATTCCCAAGGGGATCGGCGACGGCATGGCGGTCTTCCCTGCGATTCGTGCGCTGCTCGAACGCTCGATCGCACGCTTGATCATCGTCGCGTCTCCCGCCAACGCGATGGTGTTCGAGCCGCTGCACGGCGTCGAGGTGGTGACGGTTCCCCACGAGCGCGCCTATCGCGCCATCGTCCGTCTTGGTCGCGAGCTGCGGGCCGAGCTCGGACGTGTGGATCTTTGTATCGAGGCGACCTCGCGGGACAACTCTGGATCGATCCGCTTCGTCGGCGCACTGCGCGCGCGAATGAACCTGCAGCTCAGTGGTTCGAGGATGAAATGCTATGCACCCTTCAGCGCGCGAGCGGTACAGATGTATTTCGAGCGCGACCTGCCGGTTCCATGGTGCTGGGCGGCGCTGATGCAGGATGCCGGTATCGCCGAGGTCGAGGGCAAGTTCGAGCTGCCGCTGCCGCCGGGAGTGGAGGAGGAGGTCGACGCTTGGCTCGATGGGCGCGGTGAGTTCATCGTGCTCAATCTCGATGGCAGCACGCCGGACAAATGGCTCTCGCTGGAAAGAGGAGAGATGGTCGCGCGTTGCCTGGAGCAGCGCTACGGCTTGCCGATCCTGGTCATTTGCAGTCCCTCGGGCGAAGCCAAGGCCGCTGCGTTGGCGCAGCGGCTTAAGTTCGTCACCCTGCCGGCGCTGCCGCGCTCGATCCACCACAGCGCCGCGCTGATCGCGCGTGCAGCGCTGGTGGTCACCCCGGATACGTCGGTGGTGCACATCGCCTCGGCCTTTGATCGACCGGTGATCGGCATCTATCGTAAAGCCAACGGCCATTGGATTCCGCTGTCGACCGTGAGCGCGACGATCGTCACCGATGGTGAAGTGGAAAAGCTCAGTGAGCAAGCCCTGGTCCAGGCGCTGGACGAGATCGGCCCACTGCCGCCGGCGCATAGTACTGGCGGCCTTGACGCTGTGCGCCTTGGTCCCGGCGCCTGAGCTGGGTTCTGCCAACGAGGATCCGCGATGTCTTCATCATCCCAGCTGCTGGTCTTCACCGACCTCGATGGTTCGCTGCTCGATCACCACAGCTACGATTGGTCACCCGCCGGCGACTGGCTCACGCGGCTGCGGCTGGCGGGCGTGCCGGTGGTGATCGATACCAGCAAGACCGCGGCTGAGGTCGGTCGGCTGGTGGTCGAGCTCGGACTCGAAGGACAGCCGTTCGTGGTCGAGAACGGCGCGGCGATCCATCTGCCCCCGGATTGGCGAAACGAGGGTGAGTCCGGGGTGGTCGAGCTGGGGGGAGGGGCATCGATGATCCGCGCCGCACTCGTACGGCTGCGCGAACGGCATGGTTTTCGCTTCGAGGGCTTCGGCGACGTCGATGCGGCCAAGATCGCCCAATGGACCGGGCTTGCGCTCGAGGATGCCGAGCGGGCTTCGCGTCGGGATGGCTCCGAGCCGCTGCGCTGGCTGGACGACGAGGGCCGGCTCGATGCCTTCGCGGCGGCGCTGGCCGAACACGGCCTGGTGCTCACCCGCGGTGGGCGCTTCCATCACGTGATGGCGGCGGGAGTCGACAAGGGGCGGGCGCTGGTCTGGCTGGTCGAGCGCTATCGCCAGCGCTTCGGTGGCCGGCCTGCGAGCCTGGCGCTGGGGGATGGCGCCAACGACCTGCCGATGCTGGCCGCAGCCGATCGTGGGGTGCTGATTCGCACCCAAGGCGCGCCGCTTAAGGCCCGTTTCGATCGGCCGGAGCGCGTCTACCTGACCCGCGAGAGCGGACCGGAGGGCTGGCGGGAGGGGATGGACCATTGGCTCGGGCAGGGCTGGCTCGGGCAGGACTGGATGGTGTGATCCCGGCAGTTCCCGCCTGCGCTCGGGAACCTTGCCAGCGATGGCCGATCTCACTTCTTGTCCCTGGCCGCTCGTGGGTCGAGGCTGCGTGTGGCGCTCGGTCATCGCAGTCCGGCTGTCGCAAGACAGCCATCGCAAGACAATGACAACGAACTATCTTCGTAAGGCGGCGCCCTACGCTAGGGCGACGAGCACAGGAGCGGCGTATGAGCGATTTTCACCAGGATGGCGTGATCACTACCTTGCACAACCTCGGCGAGCGGCCGGTCGAGGCGCTTGAAGAGGAGTTGAAGCGCTTTTCCAGGCGGCGGCCGATGGGATTGATCCTTCCTTCGCTGTTCTCTGAGCTCGAAGGCCCCGCACTGACCCACATCGTCGACGAACTGGCCAAGGTGCCCTACCTGACCGAGATCATCATCGGTCTCGATCGCGCCGATCGCGACCAGTTCCTCTATGCGCGCGATTTCTTCTCCCGCCTGCCGCAGCGCCATCGCATCCTATGGAACGATGGGCCCCGGCTCAAGGCGCTCGATGACGAACTGGCGGCGGAGGGGCTGTCTCCCGAGGAGCCGGGCAAAGGGCGCAACGTCTGGTTCTGCTCGGGGTATTCGCTTGCATCGCATCGCACCGAAGCGGTGGCGCTGCACGACTGCGACATCGTCACCTACAGCCGGGACATGCTGGCGCGGCTGCTCTATCCGGTCGCACACCCCCAGTTCAACTACGAGTTCTGCAAGGGCTACTACGCCCGGGTCGCCGATGGCCGGCTCAACGGCCGGGTGGGGCGGCTTTTGGTCACCCCGCTGCTGCGCTCGCTGCAGATGATCTATGGCCCTTCGGAATATCTCACCTACCTGGCCAGCTACCGCTATCCGCTCTCGGGCGAGTTTGCCATGCGCAGCGACGTGCTCAGCAACATCCGTATCCCGAGCGACTGGGGGCTCGAGATCGGCGTGCTCTCAGAGGTGCATCGCAACTACAGTATCAAGCGGCTTTGCCAGGTCGACATCGCCGACAACTACGACCACAAGCATCAGCCGCTTTCCGAGGATGACCATACCCAGGGGCTCTCGCGCATGAGCCTCGACATCGCCAAGGCGCTCTATCGCAAGCTCGCCACCCTCGGCGTGCAGATTTCCAGCGAATCGTTTCGTACCCTCAAGGCGACCTACTATCGCACCGCGCTCGATATGATCGAGAACTACTACCACGATGCGACGATGAACGGGCTCGAACTCGACCGGCACAGCGAAGAGCGCACGGTGGAGCTGTTCGCGCAGATGGTGATGGACGCGGGCGCGGTTTATCTCGAGACACCGCGGGACAAGCCTTTCATTCCGAGCTGGAATCGCATCCAGTCAGCCTTCCCCGACCTGCTTGAGCGGATGTACGAGGCGGTGGAGCTGGACAACGAAGGCAAGGTTTGAGGCCAGGCACGACACGGGTCGCCAGTGGCTATTCATTCAATGCCAATGCCACGGCATCGCAGGCTGCGATCAAGTCCTCCACCAGCCGCTCGTTCACGTCCAATTCGCCTTCGTACTCGGCGACGTTGCGCTGGTGGTGGCACTTGTCCAGTACCCGCCATACCTCTGGGCCGAGTCCCAGCGTGTGTGGCAGCACCTGGAATACGATATAGCGATTGCTGGCGCGATAGCCCTTGCAGCGCAGGGCCGCCAAACTGAGTGCGTGCGCCGCGTTGTAAGCCAAGTCGAATTGGCTCTCCAGCGCCAGCGCAGCATTCTTGGCATCACGCAGTCGTGCAATGCCTGAACGCTTCAGGCCTTCCAGTTCACGGGAGTCGGGTGGTTCGGCGGTGAGCGGCTTGCCGGGCCCGGTGAGGTTTTCAAGCGGTGAGGTCATCCATCCCTCCAATTATCCAGATCTTGGGTTGCTGGAGTACTCGTTGCAGAAAGGCATTCTCCTCCCGCAGCCGCTTAGCGTAGTCCGCACGTGTATACAGCGTGGGGTTGACCGCGCGACCCAACCGCGCTTGTGCGCCATCCAGCACTCGCATTAGATCGGCATAGCCTAGGGTGTCGGAGATAATCATTAGGTCGATGTCACTGTGTGCGGTATCGCTGCGCTTGGCGACCGAGCCATAGACGAAGGCCGCAACGATATCGCCAGCGATGGGCCCGAGCGCCTCGCCCAGCGGGCCGCCCAGGCCTATGGTCTTTTGCATGATGCTGACCAGTTCATCATGGATCGGCGAGTGTGGATCTGCCTGATAGCGCTTCTGGTTGCCTGTACGCTGGACGGTGATCAGTCCGACGGCTGCCAGTTTGGCCAGTTCGCGCTGCACGGCACCCGAGCCGGCACCGGTGGCGGCAATCAGTTCGCTCACGCCATAATCGCGATGTGGCTGACCATACAATAGGCCCAGCACGCGTTGCTGGGTTTGGGTAAACAAGGCATCAGCCAGGCTCACAGGACGTGGTATGCCAGGCGTTGCTGTCGCATGACGCTTATTCACTGATCAGTCACTCCGCATGCCCATATTGGGTAGGAATATACCCATATTGGGCATATTCCTACCCAATATGGGCATTGTCAATTCATTCTCAAGAGGGTTGGATGGGGGCAGCCTAGATGCCCTGTATCTATGTCCGCCGATCGAGGCATCTTGCGATGCCCGCGTATCTGCTTACGTTCAGCTCGGCCTCTGTAGCGTGCTGCCGCTGCAGCCGTGCGGCGGCACGCTTCAGGGGGCGATTTTTTCCGACCGGCTCAACCTGGCTGGCTGACCAGCCAGGCGCTGTAGTAGGGCTTGAGCAGGGGCTTCTCGGCCAGCGGGTCGAAGTGGCCGAGCAGGTCCTCCCAGCGATCGGTCAGGTAGGCCTGCGGCAGGTGTAGCTCGATCGGCTGGTCGGTGACGCTATGGATCGCCAGCAGTCTTCTGCCATCGGCCATCGGTCCGCGCAGGAAGGCGAAGATTCCGGGGCCGAGATCGATCACCCGCTGCGGCACGTTGGGATGGAAGCAGGGCTCGCGCCGGCGTTTGTTGAGCAATTGGGTCATCGCCTTGAACACGAAGCGGGTCGGGGTCATCGCGCCGATCAGGTGGTCGAGCTCTTCGCGGCGCCAATGCTTGCGGTTGATCGCGCGCAGTTTGCCGGTGCGCGAGACGTTCTCGTGGTCGTTGGTGGTGCCGGTGAGGCTATGGAAGTAGACGCCGGGGATGCCCTGTAGTCCCATCATGATCGTCTGGCTGCAGAGGAAACGCAGGATCTGCCAGGGGTCCTCGCCCTTGCGCGTGCCTTTCATCGCATCGAAGTAGGTGATGTTGATCTCGTAGGGTGAGTCGCGCCCGTCGCTGTCGGTCTTCATGCTGATGTAGCCACCGAAGCGCTGCATCAGGTCGAGCAGCTGCTTGATCTCGTGATCGGGTAGCAGCCCTTCGAGGGCGCGCACGCCGATGCCGTCATGGCTCGCGGTGAAGTTGAAATAGGTGCAGTCGTTGGGCAGCTCCGGCAGGGTGGCCGCCCATTCGGTGAGCGCCGCGGCGTCTCCCGAAGTCAGGGTATGGACCAGCAGCGGCGGCAGGGTGAACTGATAGACCATGTGCGCCTCGGCGCCGTCCCCGCCGCTGCGGTCGCCGAAGTAGCTCAGGTTTTCCAGGTGGGGCACGTTGGTTTCGGTGATCAATAGCGCCCCGGGAGCGACATGGTCGATGATCGCGCGGATCAGACGCACCACCGCGTGGGTCTGCGGCAGGTGGATGCAGCGGGTGCCGAGCTCCTTCCACAGGAAGGCGACGGCGTCGAGTCGCACTAGCCTCACGCCCTGGGCGAGGTAGTGCAGCAGCACGCCGAGCATCTCGAGCAGTACGTCCGGGTTGGCGTAGTTCAGATCGATCTGGTCGTCGGAGAACGTCGCCCAGACATAGCGCTTGCCGCGCCTGGTGTAGACGGGCACCAGCAGCGGGGTGTTGCGCGGCCGGGTCACCATCGAAACGTCGGTGCCTGGGTCCAGTTCGATGAAGTAGTCGCGACCGGGCTGGGTACCGGCGAGGAAGTCGGTGAACCACAGCGACTCGCGCGAGACGTGGTTGATCACCAGGTCGGCCATCAGGTTGTGATGCTTGGTGATGCGATGGATGTCGGCCCAGTCGCCCAGGTCCGAATTGACCTCCCTGAAGTGGACCACCGAGAAGCCGTCGTCCGAGCTCCAGGGGAAGAAGGGCAGGATGTGCACTGCGCTGAAGGTGTCGCGCATCTGCCCGTCGAGGAAGTTGTCGAGCGCCTGCAGCGGCGTCCGGTGGCCCTCGCCATCGATCAGGCTGTCGCCGTAGCAGATCAGGATCTGAGTCGCCTCGCTCCACAGCGCCCGCGACGGGGTGGCGATCTCCTGGCGATAGTGGCCAAGCTGCTGGAGCAGGCGCCGGAGTATGGCTTCGGTGCGCTCCCCGCCGTAGATCAGGTACAGCTCCGCTCGTGCGCGGTCGATGAATTCCTGTTCGGAGAGAGCCTCAACCCGAGGGGCAAGGGGATTGGCGGATACGTCGACATCTGCTGGGGCCATCCAAGAGTCCTCGATCGTTGGCATTGTGGTCGCGCAAGCCATACCCGGCGGCCATGCTCGAGTTCCTTTGCGGCACTTGGCCCGGACGACCGGGCGAGGAGCGGGCTGAGCGCGGTGCGCAGGGTACGGTGTCTCCTAAGCATAAGACCTAAGTGGAGAAAAGTGGCAGGCGCCATGGCTTAAATCGATTGCTTTTCCCCCTGTCCATGGCCCAAACTTGCCGCGCAGTCAGGAGGGGAGTATTCCCCGGTCGAGCATCGACCAGTGCCGTTCTCGTCAGCACGGGCCAAAGTGGCCCCGGGAGCGGCGGCGCGAGCAAGCCCTCGGGCGTTCGCGTGGAAGAGACCTCCGGTAAACCCGCGCTCGGTCCCTATCAGGATGGGAGCGTAAATTCCGTTTGCCGGAGGCAACCACATGCATGTCCCCCTTTGGGTGTGGATCGCGACCATCGCCGCGATCGCCGCCATCTTCGTGTTCGATTTCTTCACCCACGTCCGTAAGCCCCACGCGCCGAGCTTCAAGGAGTCAGCGCTGTGGTCGGCGTTCTACGTCACTCTGGCGCTGCTGTTCGGCGCGGGGCTCTGGTACGTCTGGGGCCATCAGCACGGTGTCGAGTACCTGGCAGGCTTCATCACCGAGAAGAGCCTCTCGGTCGACAACCTGTTCGTCTTCGCGATCATCATGGCCAAGTTCGGTGTGCCACGTGAGTTCCAGCAGAAGGCGCTGCTGATCGGTATCGTCATGGCGTTGATCATGCGCGGTATCTTCATCGCGGTCGGTGCCGCGGCGATCAATCAGTTCAGCTGGGTGTTCTACATCTTCGGGCTGTTTTTGCTCTACACCGCGTTCAAGCTGGCCATCGAGAGCTTCTCCCACAGCGAGGGCGGGGGCGAGTACGAACCCAACGCGCTGGTCAAGTACGCCCAGCGGCACCTGCCGATGCGTGACGATTTCGACAGCAACAAGCTGCTTTCGAAGCTCAACGGCAAGCGGGTATTCACTCCGATGATGCTGGTCATCCTCGCCCTCGGGGTCACTGACCTGCTGTTCGCGCTCGACTCGATTCCCGCGATCTATGGGCTTACCCAGGAGCCCTACATCGTCTTCACCACCAACGCCTTCGCACTGCTCGGCCTGCTGCAGCTCTACTTCCTGCTTGGTGGGCTGCTCGACCGGTTGGTCTACCTTGGCTTCGGACTGGCGCTGATCCTCGCCTTCATCGGGGTCAAGCTGATGTTCCACGCCCTGCACTTGAACACCTTGCCATTCATCAACGGCGGCGAGTCGGTCGGCTGGGCACCGGACATCCCGACCTGGCTGTCGCTCACCGTGATCATCAGCATCCTGGTGATCACTACCGTCGCCAGCCTGATCAAGAGCCGCGGCGCTCAGAGCACCGCTGATTGACGGACTCGCAGGCAGCAGCAAACTGGAACCCGGCCCGCCATCATTCGGCGGGCCGTTTTTTTCGCTCGCGCGCAGGCGGGGTTCATGCCGCTTGCGACGATTCAGACCCGGGCGACCTTGCGGTAGGCGACGACCGCGATCTGGGCGATGAGGCTGCCGATCACCGAGGTCACCAGGCCGGTGACGCTGAATTGGAGCTCCGGCAGGATGGCGAAGATCGAGGCGATGAAGCTGGCCATCACCGCGCCTAGGGCACCGACGCCCATTGCGCCGAGATAGCCGATGCTGAAGCGGGACGATATGGCCAGGTTGGCGAGCGCACCGATGACGGCGCCGGTAATGATCCAGGAGATGATATCCATCGAAGGGTCCTCGTTTGCAAAGATGTGGACAGGGTGGTTTCCCATTTGAAGACAAGCTTAATCAATAGTTTTCCAAGCGTCGCCTCATTCCCTTGTGCATGGGTGTCGACCCAGGGTGATGGGGCGGTGGCGAATGACGTGTTACTGTTGGTAATGTCGCAAGCCGAGCCGCGGCGTCCGATACCCTCGGGCTCCGGTGCGATGGCGACTTCCACTGGCAGATGATGGATTAGCGTAGTATGCACTGTCCCTTTTGCGGCGCGCACGAGACCAAGGTAAGCGATTCGCGGCTGGTCGCCGACGGCGACCAGGTCCGTCGGCGGCGCCAGTGTCTGGGCTGCGGCGAGCGCTTCACCACCTACGAGACCGCTGAGCTGATCATGCCCCGCGTGGTCAAGGGTGACGGCACGCGCGAAAGCTTCGACCAGACCAAGCTTCGCGCAGGCATGATGCGCGCGCTCGAGAAGCGTCCGGTCAGCGTCGAGCGCATCGAAGCGGCGCTCGAGCACATTCGCCAGCGCCTGCGCGCGCGCGGCGAACGCGAAGTGGTGGCGCGGGTGATCGGTGAAGAGGTGATGCGCGAACTGAAGCTGCTTGACCAGGTCGCCTACATTCGCTTCGCTTCCGTCTACCGCCGCTTCGAGGACGTCGACGAATTTCGCGCCGAGATCGATCGATTGACCGGGGAGCCTTCCTCCACTTCACGCAGCGATGAGTCCGAACCGCGATGAATAAAGCAGAGCAGCAGATCGATGGCGGCGCCGCCGACATGCGCAGCGCCGGCCCACGTCATCCCGACGAGCACTTCATGGCGCGGGCGTTGCAGCTCGCCGAGCGAGGCCTTTATACCACCGCGCCCAACCCCCGGGTCGGCTGCGTGCTGGTGCGGGAGGGGGAGATCGTCGGCGAAGGCTGGCATCGCCGGGCGGGAGAAGCCCACGCGGAGATCCTTGCGCTCGAGGATGCGGGCCCGCGGGCCCGTGGCGCCACCGCCTACGTCACCTTGGAGCCTTGCGCTCACCAGGGACGCACCGGCCCCTGCGCCGATGCTTTGATTGCGGCCGGCGTGGCGCGCCTGGTGGTGGGGATGGAAGATCCCAACCCCGCGGTCTCGGGCAGGGGGATCGCGCGCTGCCGTGAGGCTGGTATCGACGTGACCACCGGGGTCGGCGAGGCGCAGGCACGGCGGCTCAACCCCGGCTTCATCTCGCGGATGAGCAGGGGCCGGCCATACGTGCGGCTGAAAATGGCGATGAGCCTGGACGGTCGCTCGGCGATGGCCAGCGGTGAGTCCCAATGGATCACCGGCAACCAGGCGCGGCGCGAGGTGCAGCGCTTGCGCGCCCGCTCCGGCGCGGTGATCAGCGGGGTCGAGAGCCTGGTCCAGGACGACAGCCGGCTGACCGTGCGCGAAGAAGAGTCCGGACTCGCCCCGGAGCAGATCGTCGCCCAGCCGCTGCGCGTGGTGGTCGACTCGCGTCTGCGCATGCCGCTGGCCGCGAGCATGTTGAGGGAGGAGGGGCGGACGTTGATCTTCACCCGCAGCTCCGACGAGGCCAAGCGCGCCAATCTCGAGGCGGTGGGGGCAGAGGTGCTGGTGCAGCCGCTCAGTGAGCAAGAGGAAGAGAGCGCCGCGCGCAGCGGTGTCGCCAGGGTCGATCTGGTCGCGATGATCGAGCATTTGGCCCGCATCGAGCAGTGCAATGAGGTGCTGGTCGAGACCGGTGCCAGTCTCGCCGGGGCGATGTTCAAGGCCCAGCTGGTCGACGAGCTGGTGCTCTTCGTCGCCCCGACGCTGATGGGCAGCTTCGCCCGACCGCTGCTCGATCTCGAGCTGACCGCGATGGACGAGCAGCAGCGCCTGGTGATCGACGACATTCGCGCGATAGGCAAGGATTGGCGTATCATCGCCCGCCCGGTGAGTGGCGACGACTGATCTCCTTCCCGAGGATGCTCGTCGATCGCACTTCGCGATGGGCACCATGGATCAGCAATTAAGGATGGCTCAAGGGCATGGCTCTATCTCCGATCTCCGCGCTGGTCGAGGACATCGCGCGCGGCAAGATGGTGATCCTGATGGACGACGAGGATCGCGAGAACGAAGGTGACGTGATCATGGCCGCCGAATGCGTCGAGGCCGAGCACATCAATTTCATGGCCCGGCATGCGCGCGGCCTGATCTGCATGCCGTTGTCCAAGGGACGGGCCAAGCAGCTGGGCCTCGACCTGATGGTGCGTGACAACGGCTCCGGCTTCGGCACCAAGTTCACCGTCTCGATCGAAGCCGCGAGCGGCATCACTACGGGTATCTCCGCCGCCGATCGCGCTCGCACGGTGCGCGTCGCCGCCGCGCGCGGCGCGGTGCCCGCCGACATCGTCCAGCCTGGGCACGTGTTCCCGCTGATCAGCGAGGATGGCGGTGTGCTGCGACGTGCCGGGCATACCGAGGCGGCCTGCGATCTCGCCGCGCTCGCCGGTTTCGAGCCCGCCGGGGTGATCTGCGAGGTGATGAACGAAGATGGCACCATGGCACGGCGCGACGATCTCGAGCGCTTCGCCGAGGAGCATGGGATCAAGATCGGCACCATCGCCGAACTGATCCAGTATCGCATTCTCCACCAGCGCACCGTCGAAAAGGTCAGTGAAGAGCCGGTGACCACCGCCTTCGGTGATTTCACCCTGCATGTCTTCCACGATGGGATCATCGACCGCCACCATCTCGCCCTGGTCAAGGGCAAGCCCTCGCACGACGAGATCACCACCGTTCGTGTCCATGTGCCGGACACCCTGCGCGACGTGCTCGCGCTGCAGAACCAGGGGGCGCGCGGCTGGGCCGGCCTCGAGGCCCTCGAGGCGCTGGCCCGTGCCGAGCGCGGGGTGATGGTGCTGCTCGACGACGACTGCTCGCGCCTGGATCTCAAAGATCAGCTCGATATCTTCACCGGGCGCCGTCGGGTGCCCCGCGATCGAGCGTCGGACGGCAGCGGCAATTACCTGTCGATCGGCACTGGGGCGCAGATCCTGCGTGCGCTCGGCGTCGGCAAGATGCGGTTGCTCAGTTCGCCCTGGCGCTTCTCGGCGCTGTCGGGCTTCGGCCTCGAAGTGATCGAGCAGCTCGGCGGCGATACCTTTGAGCCGCATCAGCCGGTAGAATAAGCCTCCCGCGTTGCCGCGGGCGCTACGCGCGGCAACCCTAGGATTTCGATTCGAGCCGCTGTCGCGGCTCCCATTTACTTGTCGGAAACGCCCATCTCGCGGGCAGAGAACACCATGCATCCTATCGCTCAAGTGGAAGGCCGATTCGTCGATGTCGACGGCCATTACGTCATTGTGGTCGGCCGGTTCAACCATCACGTCGTCGATTCGCTGGTCGAAGGCGCGGTCGATAGCCTGGTACGCCACGGCGTCGATGAGCGCCAGATCGACATCGTCCACGTTCCCGGGGCCTGGGAACTGCCGCTCGCGGTCAAACGGGTGCTGTCGCGTCGCGCTCCCGACGCGGTGATCGCCCTCGGCGCGGTGATCCGCGGCGGCACACCGCATTTCGAGCACATCGCTGGACAGTGCAACTCGGCGATGAACCGGCTGCAGCTGGATTTCGATACGCCGGTCGCCAATGGGGTGCTGACCGTCAATTCGATCGATCAAGCGATCGAGCGCGCCGGTACCAAGGCGGGCAACAAGGGGGCCGAGGCGGCGATGGCGGCGATGGAGATGGTGTCGCTGCTGCGTCAGCTGGACGAAGCTCAGGAGGTGGCGTCGTGAATCACCCCAGCCCTTCCGCCAAGTCTCCATCCAAGTCCCAGCTCGCACGCCGCGCGGCGCGCGAGCTGACCATCCAGGCGCTCTACCAGTCGCAGCTGCAGCAAAACGAAAAAGCGATCTCGACCATCGAAGCCGAGTTTCGCAGCCAGCTCGCCGATGACGACATGCCCGACCACGAGAACTGGGTCAAGGTAATGGCGATCGCCGACCTGGCGCTGTTCCACACGCTGCTCCACGGGGTCGCCGCGGCTTGTAGCCAGCTCGATGCCTCGCTTTCGCCGCTGCTCGACCGCAGCATCGACGAACTCGACCCGATCGAGCTCGCCATCCTTCGCCTGGGCGCATACGAGCTCGCCGAGCGCCCCGAGGTACCCTACCGCGTGGTGATCAACGAGGGCGTCGAACTGGCCAAGTCCTTTGGCGCGACCGACGGACACAAATACGTCAACGGCATCCTCGACAAGCTCGCGGCGCGGCTGCGCAGCGTCGAGGTCAAAGCTCGCGGCCGTTGAGCGGGTACGCCCATGCTCGGCGAATTCGATCTGATCAAGCGCCACCTGGCCGCTCTGCAGCGGGGTAGCGCCCTGCGCTCCGACGGCTATCCGGAGTCACGCGATGCCCTCGCTGGGGTCGAGCTCGGCGCGGGCGATGACTGCGCGCTGCTGGTGCCAAGCCCGCATCACCTTCTGGCGGTGAGCGTCGATACCTCGATCGCCGATGTCCACTTCCCCGCGGATGCGCCGGCCGAGGCGATCGGTCATCGCGCGCTGGCGGTGAGCCTGTCCGATCTGGCCGCGATGGGCGCCCAGCCGCGCTGGTGTCTGCTCGCGCTGAGCCTGCCGGAGGTGGATGAGGCTTGGGTCGGCGAATTCTGCCGCGGCTTCCACGCTTTGGCTGCGCGCAGCGGGACCCGCCTGGTGGGGGGCGACCTGACCCGTGGGCATCTTTCGATTTCCGTCACCGTGCATGGCGAGGTTCGCCCCTCGGCGGTGCTGCGCCGCGACGGTGCCGAGGCTGAGCAGCTGATCGCGGTGAGCGGCCCGCTCGGCGGCGCCCGGGGTGGGCTCGAGGCGTGGCGCGGCGGCAGCCGCGCGTACGAACAAGATCCGCTGTTGCAGGCCTATCTGCGCCCGCAGCCCCGGATCGAGGCCGGAATCGCGCTCGCTGAGCTGGCCAGCGCCGCCCTCGATGTCTCCGACGGCCTCCTGGCCGATCTCGATCATCTTTGCCGGGCTTCCGGGGTGGGGGCGAAGATCGACCTGACCCGGCTGCCGCTGGCACCGGGACTGATCGCGGCGCTTGGCCACGAGCGCGCGATCGCCGCTGCCCTCGACGGCGGTGACGACTACGAGCTCCTGTTCACCCTGCCCGAACACTATCTTGCCACCGCCCGCGCTCGCCTCGCCGGCTGTGGCTGCGAACTCAGGGTGATCGGCCGAACCACCGAGGCGTTGGGGATTCGCAACTGGCAAGGCGCACCCCTGGCCGCGAGGGGCTGGCGCCACTTCGATGGTGACGGGGACCAGGCATGAATCGAGCGCCCGCCAGCATCTGGCGCAACCCGATCCATTTCCTGGCCTTCGGGCTTGGCAGCGGCGCCGCTCCCTTCGCGCCGGGCACCTTCGGCACACTGGCGGCGATCCCCTTCTTCTGGCTGCTCTCCTGGCTTCCGCTCTCGCTCTATCTGCTGGTGGTGCTGGTCGCCACGGCGGTCGGTATCTGGCTTTGTGGCCGCACCTCCCGCGACCTCGGCGTGCATGATCATTCCGGCATCGTGTGGGATGAATTCGTCGGCTACTGGATCACCATGGCCGCGGTGCCATTCTCCTGGGAGGCGGCGCTGTGGGGCTTCGTCGCCTTTCGCATATTCGATGTGATCAAGCCTTGGCCGATCCGTACCATCGACCGACGCGTCGCCGGCGGCTTCGGCATCATGCTCGACGACATCGTCGCCGGTATCTACGCCTGGAGCATCATCCATCTTTGGCTGTGGCTCTACTGAGCCTGCCGGGCGTGTCGCAAATCGCGGATTTCCTTCAGTTTCGATCGATCATCACCCATGCGCAGCCGCCGCCGGCGTGCCATCATGTCTGTGGTGTGCGCCGGCGGCGGGATGTGTCGACGGAGATCGGCGGCGGTGCGTCTTCGACGCCCGGGCGAGTGACATGGAGAGGGTGCGACAGATGAGAAGAGGGGCGATGAAAAAGGGGTTGGTCGGTGCCGGCGCGGTGCTGCTGGTGGTCGTGGTGATCGGCTATCTGGCCGGCATCGTCTATAGCCGCCACCTCTTCATGGAACGTCTCGACGAGACGCTGGTGAAGATCAGCGTGGAGAGCGGGATCGCGGTTTCCAAGCAGCAGGTCTCGTCAGGATTCTTCTCCACCAGCATGAGGCTGGTCGCGCACCTCGATCGTTTCGACGCCGGTGGCGAGCGAAGCGAACTGGTGGTTCCGCTCACCGCCCGTCACGGTATTTTCTCCACCAGTCTCGATGGACAGCTCGACCTCGAGCACGTCGCCGGCGATACGCGGGAGGCGCTGTTCGCCGACCTGCTCTCGCCTGGTCGATCGGCCGAGTTCACCGCCAGCGTCAGCCACCTGAGCGAGCGTCTCAAGTCGGAGCTGCGCCTGCCGCAGATCGATCGTGCGGGCGACGAGCGCCTGCCGGCGATGACGCTGCATGCCGGTGTGCTCCGGCTGAATGGGGTCGAGGGAGACTTCGATCTCAGCGGCGAGTGGCAGTCGGCCAGCTTCATCACTCCGGACGCCCAGCTGCAATTCGGTCCGCTGCGGTTCGTGAGTCGCTATGCGGGCGAAGAGGACAACTTCCACCAGGGCGATGAGCTGACCCTCGATCGCGTACAGTTCCAGGGTGCCCGCTCGCTACCGGTGACGCTGGAGCGCATCGACTATCACGGCCAGACCTCCTTCGCCGCCGATAATCTGCGCTATACCCTGGCGCTCGCGGTGGGGGACGCCAGCGTCTACCAGCAGCGCCTGGGCAGTGCGCGGCTTTCGGCGACGCTCGATAATCTCGATGGTGCCGCCTCGCAGCGGCTTCTGAAGGGGCTCGAACAGGGGCTCTCTTCGCGCCGCTCGGCGGCTGAACCGATCACCGACTGGACCGCGCTGGTCGAACCGCATTGGAACGACCTGCTGACCGTGCTGGCAGGCTCCCCGCAGCTGACCGTGGATGAGCTCGAACTTGAGACCTCGATGCTCGAGAAGCCCATCCATGTCGAAGGCGCGCTGAACTTCGACGGCCGGGACATCATGGCACTCGAACCCGACGCGCTGCGCGCCGAAGATGGCTGGCGGCCGCTGCTGTCGAGGCTCTATGGCGATTTCGATCTCGACAACGCGCCCCCGTTGGTATCGCTGATCGCCGGCGTTGCTCCCGACCAGAGTTCGCTCAACATCACGCTCGACGATGGCACCCTGTCGATCAACGAACAGCCCTGGTTCAAGCTCTTCTGAGTTCCCGTCAGCACGAGCCGACCCATCGTCCCCGATGAGCGCCGGCTCGTGCTATCGCCCCCACCCTTGATATGGGCGAGCTCCGCCCACATTGCACAGGCATCCCCATCAATCCTGTTCGCCGAGCACGTCAATCAGGCCGGCGATGTGACGGCCAGGCCGTCTGGACAAGGAAGACGCCATGAGCGAACGCAACGAACTGCGTTTGAGTGATGAAATCGAAGTCTCCCCTCAGACCGAAGCCCCAGAAGGTGTTCTCGAACTTTCCCTCGATGACGAAGCGAGCGTCGCTCAGCCAGGGCAGGGCAGCGCCTATGCGCAGGCAGGGCAGGCGATCGTTCCCGCTGGTGAGGTCCTGCCTGAGCGCATCTATCTGCTGCCGATCAACAATCGACCGTTCTTTCCCGCCCAGGTGCAGCCGCTTTTGATCAATCGCCAGCGCTGGGAAGAGACCATGCAGCGGGTAGCCAATACCAGCCATCACTGTGTCGGGCTCGCCTTCGTCGGTGATATCGCCCGCGACGTGCCCGAGGACAGCGACTTCCCGCTGATCGGCACTGCGGTGAAGGTGCATCGCGCCCAATCCCAGGACGAACAGCTGCAGTTCATCGCCCAGGGCGTGCGGCGCTTCCGCATCGTCCGTTGGCTGTCGCGCAAGCCACCGTTTCTGGTCGAGGTCAGCTATCCGAAGGAGCCTGTCGATCGCGACGCGGACGAGACCCGTGCCTACGCGATGTCGGTGATCAATGGGATCAAGGAGCTGCTGCCGATCAACCCGCTCTATGGCGAGGAGCTCAAGAACTATCTCAATCGCTTCAATCCCAATGATCCCGGCCCGCTGACCGACTTCGCCGCGGCGATCACTTCGGCCAAGGGCCCGGAGCTGCAGAAGGTACTCGAGACCCTGCCGGTGCTGCAGCGGATGCAGGCGGTGCTGCCACTGCTGCGCAAGGAGATCGAGGTCGCCCAGCTGCAGAGCGAGATCTCCGAGCAGGTCAATGCGCAGATGCACGAGCGCCAGCGGGAATTCTTCCTCCGCGAGCAGCTCAAGGTGATCCAGAAGGAACTGGGGATCTCGAAGGACGATCGCCAGAACGACGTCGAGACCTTCCGCGAGAGGCTCGAAGGCAAGTTGCTGCCGGCGCGCGTGCAGACCCGGATCGACGAAGAGCTCGACAAGCTGTCGGTGCTCGAAACGGGCTCGCCCGAGTACGGCACCACTCGCAACTATCTCGACTGGCTGACCGCGCTGCCGTGGGGCATCACCTCCACCGACCAGCTCGACCTCACCCACGCGCGTGGGGTGCTCGATCGCGATCACGATGGGCTCGACGACGTCAAGGAGCGGATCATCGAGTTTCTCGCCGAGGGCGCTTTCAAGGGCAGCGTCGGCGGTTCGATCCTGCTGCTGGTCGGTCCGCCAGGGGTCGGCAAGACGTCGATCGGCCGCTCGATCGCCGAGGCCCTGGGCCGCCGGTTCTATCGGTTCTCGGTCGGCGGGATGCGCGACGAAGCGGAGATCAAGGGCCATCGGCGCACCTACGTTGGCGCCATGCCGGGCAAACTGGTCCAGGCGCTCAAGGAGGTCGAAGTCGAGAATCCGGTGATCATGCTCGACGAGATCGACAAGCTGGGCCAGTCGTTCCAGGGAGATCCCGCCTCGGCGCTGCTTGAGGTGCTCGATCCCGAGCAGAACGTCGACTTCCTCGACCACTATCTCGATGTGCGCCTGGACCTTTCCAAGGTGCTGTTCGTCTGCACCGCCAACCAGCTCGACACCATCCCAGGTCCGCTGTACGACCGGATGGAATCGATCCGGCTCTCCGGCTACATCGCCGAGGAGAAGATGGCGATCGCCAAGCATCACCTCTGGCCCAAGCTGCTCAATCGCGACCGCATTCCGAAGAAGCGGATCACGCTCACCGACGCGGCGCTGCGTCAGGTGATCGAAGGCTATGCTCGCGAGTCGGGGGTTCGCCAGCTCGAAAAGCAGCTGCATCGCATCGTGCGCAAGTCGGCGGTCAAGCTGCTCGAGGGCGAAGACAACGTCAAGGTCTCGGTCAACAACCTGGAGCAGTTCCTCGGCGCGCCGCTGTTTCGTCGCGAGCGGGTGCTCAAGGGGATCGGCGTGGTCACGGGGCTGGCCTGGACCTCGATGGGCGGCGCCACGCTGCCCATCGAGGCGACCCAGGTCCATGCCTTGACCCGTGGGCTCAAGCTGACCGGCAAGCTCGGCGAGGTGATGCAGGAGTCGGCCAACATCGCCTATAGCTACGTGATCGCCAACCTCAAGGATTTCGGCGTCAGCCAGGATGCCTTCGACCAGTCGTTCATCCATCTCCACGTCCCCGAAGGCGCGACACCGAAGGACGGGCCTTCAGCGGGGGTGACCATGGCTACCGCGCTGCTCTCGCTGGCCAAGCGCCGGGAGATCAAGCAGGGCCTGGCGATGACCGGCGAGCTGACGCTCACCGGGCAGGTGCTGCCAGTGGGTGGGATCCGCGAGAAGGTGATCGCCGCGCGGCGCAGCGAGATCTTCGAGCTGGTGCTGCCGAAGGCCAACCAGCGCGACTACGACGAGCTGCCCGACTATCTCAAGAAAGGGATGACGGTGCACTTCGCTGAGCGCTACCGCGACGTGGCCAAGGTCGTCTTCGTCTGACCCTTGGGCGTCCCGCGAGCGGCCCGCTGGCGACAGCGGGCCGTTTGCATTTCAGCCCGGGGTCTCAGCGCTGTGCAGGCGGAAGGCCGCGTTGATCAGTGCGACGTGGGAGTAGGCCTGAGGGAAGTTGCCGACTTGGCGTTGATGGCGGGTGTCGTACTCCTCGGCAAGCAGGCCAACGTCGTTGAGCAGCCCGACCAGACGCCGCATCAGGCCGCGGGCCAGCTCGAGTTCGCCGATCAGCGCATAGCACTCGACCAGCCAGAACGAGCAGGCGAGGAAGGTGCCTTCTTCGCCGGAAAGCCCATCGACTCCCTCGCCGGTGTCGTAGCGCTGGAGCAGGCCGTCCTCCATCAGCCGCTCGGCGACCTTGTGGACGGTGGCGACCATGCGCGGATCGTCCGCTGGCAGGAAGCCCGAAAGCGGCAGCAGCAGGAGGGCGGCGTCCATCTCTTCGTGGCCGTAGCTTTGGACGAAGTATCGGCCCTCGGCATCGAGGCCATTGGCGCAGACGTCGGCATGGATCCGGTCGGCGATGCGCTGCCAGCGGCGCTGATGGCCGAGCAGAGAGCGCGGCAGCGGCGCCCGGCTGATGCGGTCGAAGGCCAGCCATGCCATCACCTTGGAGTGGACGAAGTGGCGACGCTCGGCGCGAATCTCCCAGATGCCGTCATCCGGCGCGCGCCATAGCGTCTCGAGGTAGTCCATGAAGGCGACGATCTCGTGCTGGGTCTGCGGGATCATCTCGAGACCCTTGGGGTCGTCGGTGTCGAACGCGCCCACCAGCTCGCCCCAGATGTCGAGCTGGAACTGCTGGGCGGCGGCGTTGCCGATCCTTACCGGGTGGGCGCCCTCGTAGCCAGGCAGCCAATCGGCGATCCATTCGTCGAGCCGGCGCTCGCCGGCGAGCCCGTACATCACCTGGAGCTGGTGGGGCGCACCGGCCACCGCGCGGCGCACCCAGCCGCGCCACGCCACCGCTTCCTCCACGTAGCCGGCTTGGCGCAGCGCCGACAGAGTGAAGGAGGCGTCGCGGATCCAGCAGTAGCGGTAGTCCCAGTTGCGATGTCCACCCAGGGTCTCCGGCAGCGAGGTGGTCAGGGCTGCGGCGATGCCGCCGGTGGGGGTGAAGCTCAGGCCCTTGAGCGTGATCGCCGAGCGCAGCACCTGGTCGCTCCATTCTCCCGCCGGCCGGCAGTGGGAGGACCAGTCGTGCCAGAAGGCTTCGGTGTGATCGAGGGCGGCATAGGCGTCGAAGTCGTCCGGTGCCTGCGCGTGGGCGGGACAGTGCTGGAGCACGAAGACCAGCCGCTCGCCGGCGCAGACGTCGAAGCGCTGGGCACCGTCGAGATGTTCGGCGAGGGTATGCGCTGGCGCGCGCAGCACCAGCTGGTGGGGCCCGGCGATCAGCGCTGTGCGCTCGTCGTCGCGAGCCCGGATCCAGGGTATGGTGAGGCCATAGTCGAAACGTGCGCAGAGTTCGTGGCGAAGCCGCATCCGTCCCGATATCCCCTCGACCAGGCGCACCACGCAGCTGACCTGGTCATCACGCATCGGCATGAAGTCGATGATGCGAAGCTCGGCGTCGGCGGTGATGAAGTGGGTCTCGAGCACCAGGCCGCCATCGCGGTAGTGGCGCTGGCTGCGGTACTCGAGGTCCGGCGTCAGCGCCCAACGGCCGTGCTCGGGGCCGCCGAGCAGCGCGCAGAAGAAAGCGTCGGAGTCGAAGCGCGGCAGGCACAGCCAGTCGATCGAGCCGTCGGTGCCGACCAGCGCACCGCTGCGGCAGTCGCCGATCATCGCGTAGTCTTCGATGCGAAGGGGCATGGCAGTCTCCTGTGTGGAAGCGGACATCCCCCAGACTAGACTAATGGTCAGCGACTTACGCCATCCTCGCGGTCAGTCGCGATCGACCGCGAAGGGCGACCAGGCTTGGCGCGACGGCATCACTTCGAGCCGATTGATGTTGACATGATCAGGCAGAGTCGCGACGTAGAAGATCTGCTCGGCGATGTCTTCCGCGGTGAGCGGGGTGGTGCCGCGATAGAGCTTGTCGGAGGCGCTCTGGTCGCCTTTCGTGCGTACCAGGGTGAATTCCGTCTCCGCCATGCCGGGTGCGATGTCGGTGACCCGCACGCCGGTGCCGATCAGGTCGCAGCGCAGGTTGTAGCCGAACTGTTTGACGAACGCCTTGGTCGCGCCATAGACGTGGCCGCCCGGGTAGGGCCATTGGCCCGCCACCGAGCCGATGTTGATGATGCTCGCGCCGGCACCGGTCTCGAGCAGCGTCGGCAGCAGCGTGTGGGTGACGTTGACCAGCCCGGTGACGTTGGTGTCGATCATCGTCTGCCAGTCTTCGAGCGCGACGCCCTGCGCCGGGCCGGGGGCGAGGGCGAGGCCTGCGTTGTTGACCAGTGTCTTGACCGCGCGGAACTGCTCCGGCAGGGCGGCCACCATGTCCTGCACGGCCTTCGCGTCGCGGACGTCGAGCTCGGCGACGTGGACCGGCACCTTGGATTCGAGCTCTCCCTTGATTTCGTCCAGGCGCTCCTTGCGGCGGCCGCTGAGGACCAGCGACCAGCCGGCCTCGGCGAAGCGACGGGCGGCCGCGCGGCCAAAGCCCGAGGTGGCGCCGGTGATGAAAGCGATCTGACTCATGGGTCGAACTCCTGATCGAAAATCCTGTTGATGGAAGCGGGTGGCCAAGCCTGGTTCTCTGCGGCCGAACGGTTGCGGCTCTACAAGCGCTCTCTGGACTTTAGATTCCCGCGGCGAACGATGAAAGGTACAGATGGTGGCGGGGCGCGTGACATCCGCGCGGGCTGTCCCTTCACCGGACCCGCTCTGTCCCTGTGCGCCGTCGTCTAGAGTTCCTTAGAGTATCCTCACAAGCACGCGCGGTCCGAGGCGCGTCGCATTCGTCACCATCAACGATGGAGCGCACATGGATATCTCGATCGACCCCGTAGCGGCAGTCACCAACGACGACGTCAAACGCCTCGACCGCCAGGGTGTATTCCACTCGTGGTCGACCCAGGGCAGCCTCGATCCGCTGGTGATCAAGGGCGGCGCCGGCTGCAGGCTCTGGGACTTCGACGGTCGCGAGTACCTCGATTTCTCGAGCCAGCTGGTCAACACCAACATCGGCCACCAGCATCCCAAGGTGATCGCGGCGATCAAGGCCCAGGCCGAAACGCTGACCACCATCGCGCCAGCGCATGCCAACCTGGCGCGCGGTGAGGCGGCCGCTCGGATCCTGGCGCGCGCGCCGAAGGGCTTCGCCAAGGTGTTCTTCACCAACGCCGGCGCGGATGCCAACGAGAATGCGATCCGCATGGCGCGCGCCTTCACCCAGCGCGACAAGGTGCTGTCGGCCTACCGCTCCTATCATGGCAGCACCGGCTCGGCGATCGCCGCCACCGGCGACTTCCGCCGTGTGCCCAACGAGTTCGCCCGCGGCCATGTGCACTTCTTCAATCCCTTCCTCTATCGTACCGAGTTCTGGTCACGCGACGAGGAGGAGGAGTGCGCCCGTGCGCTGCAGCATCTGCGCCGGGTGATCGAATGCGAAGGACCGGGCTCGATCGCCGCGATCCTGCTCGAGAGCATCCCCGGCACCGCGGGCGTCCTGGTCCCGCCGCGCGGCTACCTGCAAGGCGTGCGCAAGCTCGCCGATGAATTCGGCATCGTGCTGATCCTGGATGAAGTGATGGCCGGGTTCGGGCGTACGGGCAAATGGCTGGCCCTCGAGCATTTCGACGTGGTTCCTGACCTGATCACCTTCGCCAAGGGGGTCAACTCAGGCTATGTGCCCGCCGGTGGCGTGATGGTGTCGCAGCCGCTCAGCGACTATTTCGACGATCACTTCTTCTACGGCGGGCTGACCTACTCGGGCCATCCGCTGGCAATGGCCGCGATCGTCGCTACCCTGGATGCGATGGACGAGGAGGGCGTGGTAGAGAACGCGGCCTCGATCGGGAGCCGGCTGCTGGGCCCGGGGATCGCAGCCTTGGCCGAGCGTCACGAAGTGATCGGTGAAGTGCGCGGGCTCGGCGTATTCCATGCCATCGAGCTGGTCTCCGACCGCCAGCGGCGCACTCCGCTCGGCGCGGAACAGATGGGCAGGCTCAAGCGTGCGATGGTGACCCGTGGCCTGCTGCCGTTCGTGGTCGAGAACCGCATCCATGTGGTGCCGCCCTGCATCGTCACCCCGGCCGAGATCGAACAGGGGCTCGCCATCATCGACGAGGCGCTCTCCGAGCTGGCGTGAGTTCGGGCGGGTGATTCACTCGCCGTTGAAGATCCGCGACAGCAGCTCGATCCCGGGCTCGATTCGCTCGACGTCGATCGCGTCGAAGCCCAGGCGCATGAAGTTGCGCGGCGGCACCTGATCGAAGAAGTGCTGGAAGCCCGGCTCGATCAGTATGCCGCTCTGCGATGCGCGCCACGCCAGGCGCTGGGTGTCGCAGGCCTCGGGCGTGGCGATCCAGAAGGCGCTGGCGTGGTCGCCGCTGATCCGCCGGCAGTCCGGCAGGTGGCGGCGCAGCGCCCCGTCGAGCAGTTCCCAGCGCTGGCGCGAGCTCTGCTGCTGCAGGCGCAGGGCGCGATCGTAGTGGCCCTGGGCGAGGAACTGGGCGAGCTGGCGCTGCAGGCTCGATGGCGGGTGGCGGTACATCAGCCGGCGCAGCGCGCGCAGCTCGAAGATCAGCTCCGCGTCGGCGACCAGGTAGCCCAGGCGCAGGCCGGCGGAGAGCGATTTCGAGAAGCTGCTCAGGTAGATCACCCGATGGCCGCGCTGGTCGCTCTTCAGCGCTGGCAGTGCGTCGCGCTCGATATTGGTCTCGGCGTCGTAGTCGTCCTCGATCACGATCTGGTCGCGCTGCACCGCCTGGTCGAGCAGCGCCCTGCGCCGAGCGCGGCTCATCGGTACGCCGCTCGGCACTTGGTGGCTCGGGGTGACGTAGAGATAGTCGCAGTCGTGGGTCGCAGCTTCGAGGGTGAGTCCTTCGGCATCGACCGGGCAGCCCACCAGCTGCGCACCCTGCCGGGCGAAGACGCTGGCCGCTTCGCGGTAGCCGGGATTCTCCATCGCGACGCGGGTCGCGCCGGTGAACAGCAGCTGGGTGACCAGGAACAGCGCATTCTGCGAACCGAGGGTGATCAGGATCTCATCCGCATCGGCGAGGATGCCGCGCTTTGGCAGCACCCGGGTGCGCAGCTGCTCGATCAGCGCCGGGTCGTCCTGGTCGTAGCGATCGTTGAGCCACTGGCGGTCGCGGCGCTCCTCGAGCAGCTGCCGGCTGGCTTCGCGCCACTGGCCGAGCGGGAAGCGCTGGGCATCGCGCTGGCCGTAGATGAACGGGTAGCGATAGTCCATCCAGTTGCTCGGGCGCAGCACGCCTTCGAAATGGCTGGGTCGATGAGAAAAGCGACGGTGCCAATTCGGTGCATGTTCGGGCTCGTCGAGCCGCGTCGATGATTCGCCGGCGAACGGCGGTGCATGGTAGGACTCATGGAGATAGTAGCCGCTGCGCGGCCGGCTGATCAGATAGCCGTCCTCGACCAGGCTTTCGTAGACCAGCGCCACGGTGTTGCGTGAGACCCCGAGCTGGTGGGACAACCGGCGACATGAGGGCAGCGCCTCGTTGACCGGCAGCGTGCCGGTGCAGATGGCATCGAGCAGCGCCTTGCGTATCTTCTCCTGTAGGCTGCCGCGCTGGTCCGTCTCCAGCTGGAAGTAGCGCTCTATCATCTCATGCTCCGTCGATTCCCCGCGTCTTTGGGTAGCAAGATTCGTGCCGTATGGGGTTCCCATCTGACACAAGCAATCCCGCCAACTGGCTCTATGGCTCCGTCGAGGCGATTCACTAGGGTAGGGGCCAAGGCGATTCGCCCTAATGACTGATCGACTACAACGATAACGAAACGCCTTGGAGAGCTGACGTATGCATGCCCCTGCCCCTTTCTCCCGCTTGTTCACCGCCACCGCGCTGATGCTGACCACCCTCGGGATGCTCGCGGCCCCGCTGGCCCAGGCCGCCGATCTCGATGAGATCGAGTCGCGGGGCTACATGAGCGTGGCCACCGAGGATGACTACGCACCGTTCAATTTCATGAACAATGGCCAGCCCGACGGCTTCAACAAGGACATGATCGACGAGCTGAAACAGTATGCGTCGTTCGACGTTCGCCAGGATATCCTGCCGTGGACCGGGCTGCTCGCTTCGGTGGCCAATCGCCAGTACGACGCGGCGATCACCGGTGCGTCGCTGACCGTCGATCGGCTCCGTGCGCTCAATTTCGCCCCGCCGATCGCCTCGGCCCAGCACTTCTACGTCAAGCGCAAGGGCGATGACCGGCTCAACTCGGTCGCTGACCTGAGTGGCAAGATCGTCGGTGTCCAGGCAGGCAGCGCGCTGCTCGCTCGGCTTCCCGAGCTCGAAACGATGCTCGAGGCTTCCGGTGGCAAGCTTGGAGAAGTGGTGCAGTACCAGTCCTACCCCGAGGCCTATGCCGATCTCGCCAATGGACGGCTCGACTACGTGATCGATTCGATCGTGCCGGTCAACAACCTGGTGAGTACCCGACCTGACGTCTTCGAGCGCGGCCAGGCGGTTTCCGGCGGCGGCTTCGTCGGCTGGCCGGTGCCGAAGACGAGCCCTGAGCTGCTCGCCTTCCTGACCGAGTTCCTCGATCACCTGCGCGAGAACGGCCGCCTGGCCGAGCTGCAAGAGAAGTGGTTTGGCGAATCGTTCGACGATCTGCCCACCGAGCCGATCACCACGGCGGACCAGTTCCGCGAGTTGGCCGGCCTCGAAGAGTAGTCCCGTCGTCGCGGCGGCGCTCGCCGCCGCGGATTGAAATCCAGCCGCTTCGCCGCGCTATGCGCGGTGCGAGGAGTCGTCTTTGAATTCGCAAACCTGGCTGCTGCTGCTCGAAGGAGCGTGGACCACGGTATGGATCTCGGCCGTCTCGATCGCCATCGGGGTGGTCCTGGGGCTTGGCATCGCCCTGGTGCGGATGCTGAGGATTCCATTCGTCGACCAGCTGTTGGTGCTCTACGTCAGCATCGCGCGGGCGACGCCACTGGTCACGCTGGTGCTGTTCATCTTCCTCGTCGCGCCGACCTTCGGCATCGTGATGAATCGCAACCTGGCCGCGATCCTCGCCCTGACGCTCAATACCGCTGCATTCAACGCTGAAATCTGGCGCGGTGCCTTCCTCTCGTTCTCCAAGGAGCAGCGTGAGGCGGCGATGGCCTGCGGGATGACACCGTGGCTCTGTTTTCGCCGGATCATGCTGCCGCAGATGATCACCGTGAGCCTCCCTGGGCTGGTCAACGAGATGTCGTTTCTGATCAAGGGCAGCCCTGCGATCGCGGTGATCGGTATCGTCGACCTGACCCGCGTGACCAATCGCATCTCTGCGGTTACTTACGAACCGCTGCCACCGATCCTCGCCGCCGCCTTACTCTACATGGTGGTGATCTACGCCCTGATCCAGCTGCAGGCGCTCGCCGAGTGGCGCGCCCACCGGCTAGCGGTCTGAGGAAAATCCGATGGAAAACTGGCAAATCGTCTGGGAAGCCCGGGACAGTCTGATCTCAGGCCTGTTCACCACGATCGAGATATTCCTGATCGGCAGCGTGCTCGCCTTCCTGCTCGGCTGCCTGGTGGTCTACCTGCTCGAGCAGGCCGGCCCCTGGCTGCGCCGAGCGCTGCGGGTGGCGATCGATTTGATGCGTACGCTGCCGTTTCTGATCTTCGCTTACCTGCTTTACTACGGCTTGCCGAGCCTCGGGGTGCGGCTCGACGCCTGGACCGCGGGCCTGATCGCGCTGGTGATCTACCACGGCGCCTACTTCGCCGAGATGCTGCGCGGTGCGCGGCTGGTGATGCCGGCAGGCGGCGTGGAGGCGGCTCGGGCCTGTGGCTTCCACGGTTTCACCCTGTTCCGTCGTATCCTGCTGCCGCAGCTTTTGATCCGGGTCCGGCCGCTGATCGGCAACCAGCTGATCTACTGCCTCAAGGACACCGCCTTCCTGACCATCATCACGGTCAACGAACTGACGGCGGCAGCCAATTCGATCCAGGCGATCTATTTCATTCCGATGGAGGCGTTCGTCGCCGTGATCGGGCTTTACTGGATGGTCAGCATCGTCATCGAGCTGTTGGTCAAATGGGCCGGCAGGTTCGGCCGCAAGCGAGGATTCGATCATGTCTGAGGTTCCCGTCGTCAGCCTCGAGGGCGTGTCGAAGAGTTTCAACGGGGTGGAGGTGCTGCGCGACATCCATCTCGAAGTCGCCCGTGGCGAGGTGGTCAGCGTGCTTGGGGCGTCCGGCTCGGGCAAGTCGACCATGCTGCGCTGCATCAACTGGCTCGAGCAGCCGGATCGCGGCACGGTCAAAATCAACGGCGAGCATATCGGTGTCGACGCGCAGGGCAAGCAGATGTCGGTTCGCGCGTTGGCCAGCCTGCGTGCGCGCACCGGGATGGTGTTCCAGAGTTTCAATCTATGGCCCCACCTCACCGTGCTGCAGAACGTCATCGAGGCGCCGGTGCACGTCAAGCGGATTCCGCGCAGCCGTGCGGTGGAGGAGGCGCTGGCGCTGCTCGACAAGGTCGGCATGGGGCATAAGCGCGATGCCTACCCCTACACCTTATCCGGTGGGCAGAAGCAGCGGGTGGCGATCGCGCGCGCCTTGGCGATGGCGCCGGAGGTGCTGCTGTTCGACGAGCCGACCTCGGCGCTCGACCCGGAACTGGTCGGCGAGGTGCTGGCGGTGATGCGCGCACTCTCCCTGGATGGCTACACCATGGTGGTGGTCACCCATGAGATGGAGTTCGCCCGCGCGGTGTCCGACCAGGTGGTGTTCCTCGACAAGGGCAAGCTGATCGAGCGCGCGCCTCCCGAGCGGTTCTTCACCGCCCCCGAGAGCGAGCGGGTGCAGCGCTTCCTCGCCACTCACCGCTAGCGAGCGGTTTACGCACATGGCGCGAGATGCCCCCACTGTGGCAAGATGAGGGTCAATTTCCGCTTGGCGTATCGCTCGACGCCCCGTGCCGACCGTCACGGGGCGCTCCCAGTCCCGCCCACGCCGCGACGCCGCTTCACGAGAGCGGCGTCGCGGCGGCGTCTTTGACCTTCCCCCGCACCGCGAGGTGGGCATGGCGTTGGCGAGGCTGAGCTTCTTTTCTCACCGGAACGAAGGCGAACACGGCCGTTCCGCCGGCGCTCGATCGAATGGTGTGCTGCGACGACCAGATCCGGGTCGCGACCCATCCGCTCGATCCATAGCTACGTGACGAGGAGGCTCCATGCCCACATACCGTTCCCGTACCACCACCGCGGGCCGCAACATGGCCGGCGCGCGCGCTCTGTGGCGCGCCACCGGCATGCAGGACGGCGATTTCGAAAAGCCGATCGTCGCGGTGGCCAACTCCTTCACCCAGTTCGTGCCCGGTCACGTCCACCTGAAAGACATGGGGCAACTGGTCGCTCGCGAGATCGAGCGCGCCGGCGGGGTGGCCAAGGAGTTCAACACCATCGCGGTCGACGATGGCATCGCCATGGGCCACGACGGGATGCTCTATTCGCTGCCCTCCCGCGACATCATCGCCGATTCGGTCGAGTACATGGTCAATGCGCACTGCGCCGATGCCTTGGTGTGCATCTCCAACTGCGACAAGATCACACCCGGCATGCTGATGGCGGCGATGCGGCTCAACATCCCGGTGATCTTCGTTTCCGGCGGGCCGATGGAGGCGGGCAAGACCAAGCTGCTCAACCACGGGCTCGATCTGGTCGATGCGATGGTGATGGCCGCCGACGACAGCGTCGATGACGAGACCCTGGCCGAGGTCGAGCGCAGCGCCTGCCCGACCTGTGGCAGCTGTTCGGGGATGTTCACCGCCAACTCGATGAACTGCCTCACCGAGGCGCTCGGCCTGGCGCTGCCGGGCAACGGCACGGTGCTCGCCACCCACGCCGATCGCAAGCGTCTGTTCGAGCGCGCCGGCCACACCATCGTCGAGCTGGCGCGGCGCTACTACGAGCAGGACGACGCCTCGGTGCTGCCGCGCTCGATCGGCTCGCGCGATGCGTTCAAGAACGCCATGACCCTCGACATCGCGATGGGCGGTTCGACCAACACCATCCTGCACCTGCTCGCCGCGGCCCAGGAAGGCGAGGTCGACTTCACCATGGCCGACATCGACAAGCTCTCCCGCGAAGTGCCGCAGCTCTGCAAGCTGGCACCGAACACCCAGAAGTACCACATCGAGGATTGCCACCGTGCCGGTGGGATCATGGGGATCCTCGGCGAGCTCGACCGCGCCGGGGTGCTCAATACCAGCCTGCCGACCGTGCATGCCCCGAGCCTCGCCGCCGCGCTCGACGAGTGGGACATCATGCGCAGCCCCTCGCCCGAGGTGGTCGAGTTCTTCAAGGCCGGGCCTGGCGGTGTGCGTACCCAGCAGGCGTTCTCGCAGAGCGCGCGCTGGCCGAGCCTCGACGGTGACCGCGCCCAGGGCTGCATCCGCGATCTCGAGCACGCCTTCTCTCCCGAAGGCGGCCTTGCGGTGCTGTTCGGCAACATCGCCGAGAGCGGCTGCGTGGTGAAGACCGCAGGGGTCGACGACTCGATCCTGGTGTTCGAGGGCCCGGCCCATGTGGTCGAGTCCCAGGACCAGGCGGTCGAGCACGTGCTCAGCGGTAAGGTGAAGGCGGGTGAGGTGGTGGTGATCCGCTACGAGGGGCCGAAGGGGGGGCCGGGCATGCAGGAGATGCTCTACCCGACCTCGTATCTCAAGTCCAAGGGGCTCGGTAAGGCCTGCGCGCTGCTCACCGACGGGCGCTTCTCCGGTGGCACTTCGGGGCTCTCGATCGGCCACGTCTCCCCCGAGGCCGCGGCGGGCGGTGCGATCGGGCTGGTCGAGCAGGGTGACCTGATCCGCATCGACATCCCCAGCCGGCGTATCGACGTGCTGCTCGACCCTGCCGAGCTGGCTCGTCGCCGGGAGGCGATGGAGGCGCGCGGTGACAAGGCGTGGAAGCCCTCGATCGAGCGCGTCCGCCGGGTCAGCGCTGCGCTCAAGGCCTATGCGATGCTCGCCACCTCCGCCGACCGCGGCGCGGTGCGGGACCTGGCCAAGCTCGAGGATCGTTGACCCCGCGTTATCGCTTGCCGTTCTGACACGCCCCCGCCATCGCGGGGGCGTGTGCGTTTCAGCCCTGGAACCTAGAACACGTACTCGACGCTGGCGCCGAAGTTGCGTCCCGGTTGGGTATAGCGGTCGATACCGGCGTTGGTGGCAAGACCGCGAACGTCGTCCCACACCCAATACTGCTTGTCGGCGAGGTTGAACACGCCGCCGCGCAGGGTCAGGTGCTCGCCGACGCGCAGGTAGCCGGTCAGGTCGTAGAGCTGGTAGGCGCCCGGGGCGTAGGGGCTTGCGCCGGCGTCGGCCTGGCTGACGTGATTGACGAAGGTCGCCGCCAGCTCGCTGCCCCAGCGCTGGCTCGGGGCGTCGTAGCCGAGGCTGACCACGCCCTGGACCGGCGGTACCGATTGGATCGCGCCGCCGTCCTCGAGGTTCTTGCCCTCGATGTAGGCCAATGCGCCGCGCAGCGACAGGCCCTGGGCCCAGCCGAAGGCCTGCGCCAGGTCGAGCACGCCCTTGGCCTCGAAGCCGCGGATCAGCGCACGGTCGAGGTTCCGGGTGGTGAATTCACCAAATGGATAGTTCGCGGGATCGATGCTGACCGAGGCGTTGCTCTCGATGAAGTTGCGGTAGTGGGTATAGAAGCTGGTCACTTCCGCGCTGCCCAGGCGCCCGTCGAAGCGCAGGCCGAGCTCGACGAAGCGGCTGTACTCGGGCTGCAGGTCGGGGTTGGCGACAATCCGGTAGGGGCGTCCGGCGACGGCATAGTCGTAGTAGAGCTCGTCGTAGGAGGGCGCGCGGAAGCCGAAGCCGGTCTTGCCGAACAGCTGGAGGTTGGGGGTGAACCGCCAGGTGCCGCCGATCTGGCCGGTGAGCGCGCGATCCTCGGCGTCATCGTAGGACTGCGAGGTCAGGCCGTCGTTGTCCAGGTCGTAGGAGTAGCGGTCGAAGCGCAGCGCCGGGGTGAGCGAGCCTCGATCATCGGCGAACGACAGCCGATCCTGCAGGTAGAGCCCTATGCGGGTCGCCGTGCCGGGGGGCGAGAAGCGGGTGGCCTCCACGCTCCCTGCGTCGAGGTTGAAGTCGCTGTTGCGGTTGTTGTAGGCGTCGCGCTTGATCACTACCCCGTAGGCGAGCTGCTGCGGTACACCGAGCTCCAGCGCCTTGGCGAAGTCGGCCTTGAGCTGCCAGCTGTTCTGGGTGTATTCGCGGTCGACCTTGCGGTCATAGGCGCTGGCGGCAGTGGCATAGGTGAACGAACTGTCGTCGATCGTCGAGGTGCGCTGCCAGTCGAGGCGCCAGCGGACGTCGTCGAACATCGCGGTGTCGAGCATCGCATCCTGGTAGATGCCGAGGCGGGTGCGGGTCAGCGAGTCGTCGGTGAAGTAGTCGCGATAGCTCGAGGTCTCCGAGGAGAACGTGTGCAGCTGCGAGGAGGCGCGATACTTTTGCGCGACCATGCCGATGCGGCCGTTGTCCATCACCCGCTGCAGCTTGAGCAGCAGGTCGTAGTTGTCGATGTCGCCCGGGTCCGGGGTGGTGCGCGACGTGCCGCTGGTGCGGTCGTCGCTGCCGTTGCTTTCGTGGTTCCTGGTGGCCTGGCCGTGGCGGTTGGTCAGTACCAGCATCGATTCGTACTCGCCTCGACGCGCCGCCAGGGTGGTGCTCTCGAAGAACCCTTTCCGATCGCTGCGGTATCCGGCCTTGAAGCTGGCGTAGCTGTCGTCCCCGCTCGGGGCGAGGAAATCCTCGGGCGCCTTGAGCCGCATGTCGACCACGCCGCTGAGCCCCGATCCCGCCACGGCGTCGCCGCCCTTGATCACGTTGATCCCGGCGAGGGACTCGACGTCGACGCTGACCCGGCTGCTTTTCAGATAGGTCGAAGTAGGACCGTAGCTCTCCGCCATCTCGAGTCCGTCGAGTCCGATCGATACCCTGTTCTCATCCAGTCCGCGCACGTTGAAGCCGGCGAGGCCGAAGCGTCCCTTGTTGGTCACCAGTACCCCGGGTTCGTAGCGGGTGGCGTCCGCGATCGAGTAGGACAAGGTGCTGGCCAGCTTCTCCGCGTCGACCGTGGCGACGGTGCTCTGTTCCAGAGTGGTGCGCTCGACCGCGGAGGGCGCGCGCTTGGCGTTGACTTCCAGCGTCGGCAGCGAAACCGGATGCTCGCTTTGCTGGGTCATGGCGGTCTGTGCCTGGGCCGCGGAGGCGGCCAGCGATATGGCGATCGCCAGCGGAGAGACGAGCAGGCTGGCCGGCCGGCGTTGGCAACGCGTGGCCGAGTGTGGCGAGGTCTTCATGATGGCTGGTTGGGTGCCCTTGAATGTTATATGGCGAAAGGTTCGAGGATCGTTTTTTAATGATATTTATTGTCATTGGTATTCTAATGTCGTTCGCATTCCTGCGCTATGCCCGCATAGGGTCCAAGACCCAGCATTAGGAGGGCGCCTGCCCGGCGTACCACCATCGATCAGGCTCGATGCCCGGGCGAAGGCTGACGTGTGCGCGAAATTTTCTCGAAGTTGGTGGTTTTCTTGCACGAAGTGCGTGATGAGCAGAGGGGATTCGAAATGAGAAGGCTGCAATGCAGGGGCGTCGCCGTGCTGCTGCTGTTCGGTCTGCTGGGCGCTGTCCGCTTCGCTTGGGCCGCGGCCGATACCGTGGTGGTCGGCGGCGATGTCGCCGAGATCGTGGCCGAACTGGGGCGCACCGAGGTGCTGGTGGGCCGCGACGACACCGGCGTCTATCCCGCTGAGATCGCGCTGCTGCCGTCGGTCGGCTATCTGCGCAGGCTCTCCGCGGAGAGCGTGCTTTCGCTCGGTGCCCGACGGCTGCTGGTCAGCGACGCGGCGCAGCCGCGCGAGACGCTCGCCCAGCTCGAGGCGAGCGGCGTCGAGGTGGTGCGCATCGACGCTGGGCAGGATTTCGATGCGCTGGAGCGCAAGGTCCGGCAGGTCGCCACCGCGCTCGATGCAAAAGCCCAGGGTGAGGGGCTGATCGCGCGCCTCGACGAGCAGCGTGCGCGGGTCGAGGGCCTGGCGCCGCTCCATTCGCGTGCGCTGTTCATTCTCGGCCACGGCGGGGCGCCGATGGTGGCGGGCCGGGGCAACTCGGCGGATGCCGCGATGCGCCTCGCCGGGCTCGACTGGCGGCCCGACTTTTCCGGCTACAAGCGAGTGGGGGGAGAAGCGCTGGTGGCGCTCGCCCCCGAGGTGGTGCTGATCTCGCCTATCGGTCTAGAAGCGCTGGGCGGCGAGGAGGCGCTGTGGCGCATGCCGGGTATCGGCATGACCCCTGCGGGACGAGAACGACGCTATATCGAGGTCGACGAGCAGGCCTTGCTCGGCTTCGGTCCGCGCACGCCTGAAGCGATCCTGGCGCTGCACGCCGCGCTGGCCGAAGACGAGGCCGGTAGATGAGCGGTGGGCAAGCGAGGCCCGAGACGAAAGTGTTGGTGCTGCTCGGTCTACTCGCGCTGGCATTGATGATCGGCGCCAGCAGTGGGGTGATCGGCCTGTCGCCCCGGCTGCTGTTCGGCGACTGGCCCGATGCGCTCGGCTGGCAGGTGTGGTGGCAGCTGCGCCTGCCGCGGCTGCTGCTCGGCGTGCTGATCGGGGCGATGCTGGCCGCCGGCGGCGCCGCGATGCAGGGGCTGTTTCGCAATCCGCTCGCCGATCCGACCCTGCTGGGGTTGGCCAACGGTGCCGGGCTCGCGGTCGCGGCGCTGATCGTCCTCGGTGGGGGAATGGCCGGGCCGCTCGGCCTCTATGCGCAGTTCCTCGCCGGCTTCATCGGCGCCTTGGTGGTCAGCGCGCTGGTGTTCCAGATCGGTCGGCGCTATCGAGGCCGCGAGGCGGTGGTGACCCTGCTGCTCGCGGGGCTGGCGATCAATGTGATCGCCGGTGCCGGGGGAGGGCTTCTCGCCTTCATCGCCAGCGACGAGCAGCTGCGCCAGCTGAGTCTCTGGGGGATGGGGAGCCTGGCCCATGCGCTATGGCCTGCGACCCTTGCCGCGATGGTGCTGCTGCCGCTGGCGCTGCTGGGGCTCGCCCGCTGCGCGCGTGGGCTCGATCTGCTGCAGCTCGGTGAGCTGACCGCGCACGCTGCCGGCCTCGATGCGCAGTCGCTGCGTCGCCGAGTGATCCTCGCGGTCTCCCTGGGCGTGGGAGCGAGCGTCGCCCTGGCCGGTATCATCGGTTTCATCGGCCTGCTCGTGCCCCATGTGCTCAGGCTATGGATGGGGCCGGGCCACCGTTTGCTGCTGCCGGCATCGATGGTGGGCGGCGCGCTGCTGTTGGTGGTCGCCGACACCCTGGCGCGGACCATGATGTCGCCCGCGGAGGTGCCGGTGGGGCTTTTGACCAGTCTGCTCGGTGGTCCCTACTTTTTATGGCTGCTGCTGCGTCGGCGCCGTACTGCGATGGAGTAGCCAACATCGATGTTGACCCTCGAAGAAGCCTGTCTCGACACCACGCCACGCCTTGCGGCGATCAGCGATCGCCTGGCGCCGGGCGAGCTGCTTGGCGTGATCGGCCCTAATGGCGCGGGCAAGAGCACGCTGATCTCGCTGCTCTCCGGCTACCGTGCGCCTTCACGGGGGCGGGTCTTGTTCGACGGTGTGGCGCTCGCCGATCACGACCCTGCGGCGCTGGCGCGCCGGCGTGCGCTGGTCGCCCAGGCGGAGGCGCCAGCGTTCGACTGGCGGGTGTCCGAGTTCCTGGGGCTGGGCGGCGGCACCAGCGATGGCATTGCCCGTGCGATCCATGCGCTCGAGCTCGAAGCGTTCGAGGCTCGGGGCATCGGTGGCCTGTCCGGTGGCGAGCGCCAGCGAGTGATGATCGCCCGAGCGCTGTGCCAGCTGGATGCGCTGGAAGGGGATGGAACGCTTACCCGCCTGCTGCTGCTGGACGAGCCGAACAGCGCCCTCGACATCGGTCACCAGCAGCGGCTGATGCGCCTTCTGCAGCGGCTTGTCCGGGAGCGCGGGCTAGGGGTGGTGTGCGTGCTGCACGATCTCAACCTCGCCGCCACTTATTGCGACCGGCTGTGGCTGCTGCGCGACGGGGCGCGTGTGGCCAGCGGCACGCCGCGGGAAGTGTTCGCCAATGGCGGGATAGCCGAGGTGTTCGACGTCGAGCTGGAGATCAGCCTGTGCGATGAACGGCCGCGCCTGCGCTTGCGGCAGTAGCCGTCGGTATCACCACGGCAGCGGGGTGTCGTCCGCGTTCGAACCGGTAATGTCGTAGTCGGAGAGGCTGTCGAGGTAGTCTCGCGCCATGTAGAGCGCTGCGATGCTGCGCGCTTCGTGGAAGTCGTCGCGGTTGAGCAACTGGTCGAGCTGGTCGAGGCGAAAGCGAACCACCTCGAGCGGTTCGGGCTCGTCGCCCGGGAGGCGCTCGGGATAGAGGTCGGTGGCGAGGACCACGGTGATGCGATGGGCCATGTAGTTGGGCGCGATGCTCAGTTCGGTGAGCGGTTCGATCGAGCGCGCACCGAAGCCGCACTCCTCCTTGAGCTCGCGATTGGCCGCGGAGATCATGTCCTCGCCCAGGTCGATGGAACCCTTGGGCAGACCGAGCAGGTAGCGCTCGAATCCCGCGGCGTACTCTCTTACCAGCAGGACGTGCTCGGGGTCGGGCATCGCCACGATCATCACCGCGCTGAAGCCCCCCGAACTGCGCAGACGTTCGAAGGTGCGTCGCTCGCCGTTGGCGAAGCGCAGATCGAGTTCTTCGATGCAGAAAAGGCGTGAGCGGGCGAGCTCGCGCCGGGCGGTGATGGTCGGTTTTTTGGCGGGCATGGCCATATCCTCGGCAAGTCGTGCGATGGGCGCACCTTTTCTCGGATCGTGCGCGCCATGCAAGGTTCCATCCTTGGCCCTGGGCGAGCGATTGTCCACTGCTTGCCGCGTTGCTCTTGGTGAATTGCGAAGTCGCCCCCATCTTGATTCCCAACCCAGACGCCGGCCGGTTCGGCGACGAGAGGAGCGACGATGGATCAGGTTCGACTCGACAAATGGCTGTGGGCTGCGCGCTTGTTCAAGACCCGGGCATTGGCGAAGAAGGCGATAGAGGGCGGCAAGGTCCACTACGATGGCGAGCGTGCCAAGACCAGCAAGCAAGTGGCTGCGGGGGCGCGGCTCAAGGTGACCCAGGGATGGGACACCCTCGAGATCGAGGTGCTGGCGCTGAGCGACCAGCGCCGTGGTGCGGACCACGCACGTACGCTCTACACCGAGACGCCGGCCAGCCGCGAGCGTCGCGAGCGCGAAGCGCAGAACCGCAAGCTTGCCCACCAGAGCATGCAGGCACCGCCGCATCGGCCGGACAAGAAGTCTCGCCGCGAGATCCATCGCTTCCAGCGCCAGGGCTTCGACGACTGAAACCCCATCCCTGCCGGTGTTCTCTGCGCGTGTCCACGCCGGACGTGGACTTTCCAAGGCTATCGCGCCCGTGTTCGTTCGCGCGGCGCCCTCGATGGATTTTTACCGATGACTCAATCCGAATCCGATCGGCTGCAGCGTTTCCTGTTCGACGATACCCAGGTACGCGGTGAGCTGGTGCAGCTCGAAGACAGCTACCAGAGCACGCTCTCCCGCCACGATTATCCCGCGCCGGTAGAGCGCCTGCTCGGCGAGCTGCTCGCCGCCTGCGCGCTGCTCACCGCGACGATCAAGCTCGACGGCGTACTCAGCCTCGAGGTGCGCGGCGATGGACCGCTTTCGCTGCTGATGGCCGAGTCGAATCCCGGCGGTACCGAGATCGCGCAGCGGCTGCGCGCGATCGCACGCTTCGATGAGCAGGCGCTGGCAACGCTCGATGATGCGAGCTTGTCCTCGCTGGTCGGTACCGGGCAGGTGGTGATCACCCTCGACCCGCGCGGTGGGCAGCGCTACCAGGGGATAGTCGCCCTCGACCAGGCGACCCTGAGCGGCTGCCTGGAGGATTACTTCGCGCGTTCCGAGCAGTTGCCGACCCGGCTCTGGCTCGCCGCGGGCGAGCGCCGCGCCGCAGGGCTGCTGGTCCAGAAGCTGCCCGAGGACGGCCGCCAGCCGGATGTGGACGCGTGGGACCGGATCAATGCGCTGGCCGAGACCATCACCGGCGAGGAGCTTTTGGAGCTTGCGCCCGAGCAGGTGCTCTATCGGCTGTTCCACGAGGAGCGCGCCCGGCTGTTCGAGCCGGCGCCGCTCGCCTTCGGCTGCACCTGCTCGCGCGAGCGCTTCGCCCAAGCGCTGCATCGGCTCGGCGCCGACGAGCTGCGCTCGGCGGTCGCCGAACAGGGGCGCATCGATACCCAGTGCCACTTCTGCAACACGCACTATGTGTTCAGCGCCGCGGACGTCGAGGAGCTGATCCAGCGCCCCGACGCACCTTCCCCGACCTTGCACTGATCGCTCGCCGGACGAGTCATGAAGCCCGCGCGCGCAGCGCGGGCTTTTTTCGTCTGGCCATATTGGCGTCTGCGCTGCGGTGAATGTCGGTCCGCCGAGGGGAGAATGGTAGCCGATGCCGTCGCGAAAGGGCGATCGGGGCTTTCTCTTTCGACCTTCGTCGCATCGAAAAGTGGTAATAAAACACCGAAAGAGACGTGAGGGCGCTGTCTCGATACGCTCTTAGGGCTAGACGAAAGTAGACTTTCATTCATCGTAAATATCGGTGCTGAAAGGGATTTTACCCTCGATGGCTTTTTGACATACTGGCTCGCCTAGGTGCTTGAACAGCCGTGTGGAGCACCGCCCAGGTCAGTGCGACGGGGAGACGCCGTTCCCGTACGTGCGTGCCGATAACTGAAGCCTGGCCCTAAGAGGCTGGCCAACGAGAGAGAGCGGCTTTTCGCCACCTAATGCCATGACCATCGAACAGTCGAAATCCACCTTCTCGGTGCAGTACGACCCACGCCATCGGGTGCGGCTCAATCCCTGCGCCACTGAGCTGATCGAGCTGTCGCTCGCACGCGGTGAAACCCGCCTCGCCGCCAACGGCGGTTTGACCGCCGAGACCGGTGCGCGCACCGGGCGCTCGCCCAAGGATCGCTTCATCGTCGACGAGCCCGGCTCGCGATCGCTGATCGACTGGGGCGAGGTCAATCAACCCTTCGATTCGACCCGCTTCGAGGCGCTGTGGGGGCGGGTGGAGAGCTATCTCGGTGAGCGTGAGAACTTCGTTTGCACGCTGCATGTGGGCGCCGACGAAAATCACTACCAGCCGGTTCGGGTAGTGGCCGAGAACGCTTGGCATGCGCTCTTCGCGAACACCATGTTCGTGCGCCCCGAGGCCTACAACCCCTTGGACAAGCCGGAGTGGACGATCCACAGCGCGCCGTGGTTCGTCTGCGAACCGCAGCGAGACGGCACCCGCTCCGAGGCCACCACGATCATCGATTTCGCTGGTCGCAGGGTGCTGCTCGCCGGGATGCGCTACGCCGGTGAGATCAAGAAGGCGATGTTCTCGGTGCTCAACTACCTCCTCCCCGAGCAAGACGTGCTGCCGATGCACTGCAGCGCCAACGTCGGTCAGGACGGTCGCACCACGCTGTTCTTCGGTCTCTCCGGCACCGGCAAGACTACGCTCTCCGCCGATCCCGAGCGCTACTTGATCGGTGATGACGAGCACGGTTGGGCTCCCGGTGGGGTATTCAATTTCGAAGGCGGCTGCTATGCCAAGACGATCGACCTGTCGGAGCAGAACGAGCCGATCATCTGGAACGCGATCCGCTTCGGCACGGTGCTCGAGAACGTGGTGCTCGACGAGCACCGGGTACCCGACTACGCCGATACCCGGCTGTCGCAGAACGGTCGCGCCGCCTATCCACTCGAGCACGTCGAGCGGCGCGTGCCCGAGAACCGCGGTCCCGAGCCGAGCTCGATCGTGTTCTTGACCTGCGATATGACCGGGGTGCTGCCGCCGGTGGCGCGACTCTCCAAGGAGGCCGCCGCCTACCATTTCCTTTCCGGCTACACGGCCAAGGTCGGTTCCACCGAGATCGGCTCCACCTCCGGGCTCGAAGCGACCTTTTCGACCTGCTTCGGCGCGCCGTTCTTCGCCCGTCCACCGCGGGTCTATGCCGATCTGCTGATCAAGCGTCTCGAAGCCTTCGGCACCCAGGTCTACCTGGTCAATACCGGTTGGACCGGAGGGGCCTATGGGCAAGGGGGGAAGCGCTTCAGCATTCCCGTGACCCGAGCGGTGATTCGCGCGATCCAGAGTGGTGAGCTCGACCAGGCCGAGACCCGGCATCTGCCAGGGATCAATCTGGATGTTCCGGTAGCGGTGGAGGGGGTCGATCCCCGCCTGCTCGATCCGCGCGAGGCGTGGGACGACACGCCTGCCTTCGAGGCCCAGGCAAAGCAGCTCGCTACTCGTTTTCGTGACAATTTCGCCCGCTTCGAGAACATGGACCCGCGGATCGAGGCCGCCGGCCCCCAGCTCTGACGCTCGATTCGAGCAGTCCACGCAGGCCTCGATTGCACCACCGGCGCAATCGGGGCCTGCGCATTTTGGCCCGCGGCGGCCAAAAGTGGTCTAATCGGCGCTCATCGCAACCAGGAAGAATTAGGTGCCATGATTGACCGCCAAACGCTCGATCTTTCCGCCGTCATCTCCGCGCGCATTGCCGCCGAGCTCGATGTTCGCCCTCAGCAGGTGGTGGCCGCCATCGCGCTGCTCGACGAAGGCTCGACGGTGCCGTTCATCTCGCGCTATCGCAAGGAGGTCACGGGCGGTCTCGATGATAGCCAGCTGCGTACCCTCGAGGAGCGGTTGCGTTATCTGCGCGAACTGGAGGATCGGCGTCGCGCGGTGATCGAGGAGATCGCGCAGCAGGGCAAGCTCGACCCCGCGCTCGAGCGCCAGCTGCGCGATGCCGAGACCAAGCAGCGGCTCGAGGATCTCTACCTGCCATTTCGCAAGAAGCGCCGCACCAAGGCGCAGATCGCCCGTGAGGCGGGGCTCGAGCCGTTGGCGGATGCCTTGCTCGACGATCCGGGTCTCGACCCCGAGGAGGCCGCCGAGCCTTACGTCGCGGCCTCCAAGGCGCTCACCAACGATGATGGCGAATCGCTCGCCCTGGCCGATGTCAAGGCGGCGCTCGATGGCGCCAAGCAGATCCTGATGGAGCGCTTCTCCGAGGATGCCGAGCTGCTCGCCCGGCTGCGCGACCGGCTGTGGGAGGAAGGCGAGCTCAATGCGCGCGTGGTCAAGGGGCGTGAGCAGGAGGGGGCCAAGTTCTCCGACTACTTCGAGCATACCGAGCGTCTGGCCCTGGTGCCTTCGCACCGGGCGCTGGCGATGTTCCGCGGTCGCAACGAGGGCGTATTGAGCCTGAGCTTGACGCTGCCCGACGAGGCGCAGGCCAAGGTGCATCCCGCCGAGATCGAGATCGCTCGCACGGTGGGGATTCGCGACCAGGGCCGCAAGGCGGATCGGTGGCTGGCCGAGGTGGTGCGCTGGACCTGGCGGGTGAAGCTCTACACCAGCCTTGAAACCGAGCTGTTCTCGCGCCTGCGCGAGCAGGCCGAACTGGGTGCGATCGGGGTGTTCGCCGCCAACCTCAAGGACCTGCTGCTCGCAGCACCAGCGGGCGCGCGGGCGACGCTGGGGCTCGATCCGGGGCTGCGCACCGGGGTCAAGGCGGCGGTGATCGACGCCACCGGCAAGCTGGTCGATACCGCGACCATCTATCCCCACGCGCCGCACAATCGTTGGGACGAATCGCTCGCGACACTGGCCCGGCTTTGCAAGCAGCATGGCGTCGAGCTGATCGCGATCGGTAACGGTACCGCCAGCCGTGAGACCGATCGTCTCGCCCAGGCGTTGATCCGTGAGCTGCCGCCGGTGGAAGGGCGCCCGGTCGGCAAGGTGGTGGTCAGCGAGGCCGGCGCTTCGGTCTACTCGGCCTCCGAGTATGCGGCGCGTGAGTTCCCCGGGCTCGACGTGACCCTGCGTGGCGCGGTGTCGATCGCCCGCCGGCTGCAGGATCCGCTGGCCGAGCTGGTCAAGATCGAGCCTAAGTCGATCGGTGTCGGCCAGTACCAGCACGATGTCTCCCAGCTCCAGCTCGCCCGTGCGCTGGATGCGGTGGTCGAGGACTGCGTCAACGCGGTCGGTGTGGATCTCAATACTGCCTCTCCCGCGCTGCTGGCGAGAGTCTCGGGGCTGAACTCGACGCTCGCCGCCAACATCGTCGCCGCCCGCGACGAGCGCGGCGCGTTCAGGAGCCGACGTGCGCTGCTCGAGGTCAGCCGGCTGGGACCGAAGACCTTCGAGCAGTGCGCTGGATTTCTCAGGATCATGAACGGTGACGATCCGCTCGACGCATCCAGCGTCCACCCCGAAGCCTATCCGGTGGTCGAGCGCATCGCCGCTCGTGCCGGGCGCGACAAGGGCAGCCTGATCGGAGACAGCGCTTTCCTCAAGAAGCTCGACCCCGCCGAGTTCGTCGACCAGCGCTTCGGGGTGCCGACCATCACCGACATCCTCAAGGAGCTCGACAAGCCGGGGCGCGACCCTCGTCCCCAGTTCGCCGTCGCCGAGTTCAAGGAAGGGGTCGAGAAGCTCTCCGATCTGTCGCCCGACATGGTGCTCGAAGGAGTGATCACCAACGTCACCAACTTCGGTGCTTTCGTCGACATCGGCGTGCACCAGGACGGGCTGGTGCATATCTCCGCGCTGTCCGAGCGCTTCGTCAAGGACCCTCGCGAAGTGGTCAAGGCCGGCGATATCGTCAAGGTCAAGGTGCTCGAGGTCGATGTGCCGCGCAAGCGCATTGCGCTGACCATGCGGCTCTCCGATCGCGCCGAGCGCCAGCCGGCGCAGGCCCGAGGGGAGCGCCGCGGCGATGACCGCCGCCGCTCGGCGCGCGACGAGCCGCGAGAGGGCAGTGCGCCGATGGGCGCGCTCGGTGCTGCGCTGCTCAAAGCGGGAGCGGCCAAGCGGGATCGTTGAGCGATAGCGTCGAAGAGTCGACGAATCTGCGACGAAGCTTGAAAGCCCACGGCGCGTATTCATAATGAGTGCCAATTTGGTCCCGTTCCGTTCGTTCATCGGATCGGACAGGATCCTGGATCCCGAGGGCGCGGGTCGTTGCGCCGCGCGACAGCGTGGCGTCGGGTTCGATCCGCGCTGACTTAGAGAAGGTGCACATCCTTGTCGGAACAATTCGCCCGAATCGTCGCGGCTCTCGAGGCGCCGGTGCGCCAAGGCAGGACCGGCCGTATCCGCCGCGGTATCGAGAAAGAGGGCCTGCGCGTCGACCCGCTCGGCAGGATCAGCCAGCTGCCCCATCCGCGCCAGCTGGGCTCCAAGCTCACCCACCCGTACATCACGACGGACTACTCCGAGGCGCTGCTCGAGTTCGTCACTCCGGTCTACTCCCGGCCGAGTGACGCGCTCGACTTCCTCGCCGACCTGCACCGTTTCAGCTATCGCCAGCTGGGTGACGAGCTGATCTGGCCTGCCAGCATGCCTGCCTGGCTCGACGGCAATGCAAGCGTGCCGATCGCTGACTACGGTAGCTCCAATACCGGGCAGATGAAGCAGGTCTACCGGCGTGGCCTCGACGTGCGCTACGGGCGGATCATGCAGTCGATCGCCGGCATCCACTACAACTTCTCGCTGCCCGACGCGATGTGGCGCGAGCTGGCCGCGCTCGAAGGAAAGTCGGGGGTCGGGCTTTGTGAGTATCGCTCCCAGGGCTACTTCCGGCTGATTCGTAACTTCCGCCGCACCAGCTGGCTCTTGATGTACCTGTTCGGCGCCTCGCCCGCTTTCGATCGCAGCTTCCTAGATGGGCGCAAGGTCGAGGGCTTCGAGGCGCTGGGGCGGCGAACGCTGGTGTCGGAGCATGCCTCGACCCTGCGGATGAGCGATTTGGGCTATCACAACAAGGTCCAGGACCAATTGAAGGTCTGCTTCGACTCCCTCGATGAGTACGTCGATACCCTGCGTCATGCGGTGAGCACACCCTGGCCGGACTACCAGCGCACCGGGGTCGAGGTCGACGGGCAGTGGCGGCAGCTCAACGCCAACATCCTGCAGATCGAGAACGAGTACTACAGCGACATCCGGCCCAAGCGGGTGGCGCGCCACAACCAGACGCCGACCCAGGCGCTCGAGGCCGATGGTGTCGAGTACATCGAGGTACGCTGTCTCGATATCAATCCGCTGCTGCCGCTTGGCATCGACGAAACCCAGATCCGCTTCCTCGACGCCTTCCTGATTCGCTGCCTGCTCGCCGACGACGCGCCGATCGGTGCGGCCGAGTGCGCGCGACTCGACGCCAATCGTGGCCGGGTGGTCACGCAGGGACGGGATCCGGGCCTGATGCTCGAGTTCGAGGACGGTGCGCTTTCGCTCGCCGAGGCGGGTGGGCGGCTGTTCGACGAGCTGCGCGCCGCTGCGGGGCTGCTCGATCTTGCCGAGCGGAACACCCCGCACGCGGATGCGGTCGAAGCGCTCGCACCGCGGATCGGCGATCCCGCGTTGACGCCGGCGGGAGAGATATTCGCCGCGCTTTCGCGCGAGGGTGAGGACTTCATCGATTGGACCCTCGAGCGGGCCAGGGAGCAGGCGGCCGAGTTCCTCGGCACGCCGATGGATCGTGCCCGCGAGGCGCTGCTCGACCAGCTCGTCGAGACCTCGCTGATCCAGCAGCGCGATATCGAGGCCGACGACGAGCTCTCCTTCGGTGAGTACCTGGCCGGCTACTTCGCCCGGGCCGAGGCCGTCGCCAAGCGTGCCTGAGGCTGAGCGTCCGGCGGTGGATGCCGCTGGACCCCTTTTCCGAATACTTCTCATGACATGGAAGATCTTTGAATCATGATCGACAAGCTGAGCCGGATCATTTGTCGCGGCTGGTGCCTGCTCGGGGTACTGATGTGTATCCTGATGATGGCGGTGGCGCTGCTGCTCGAGCATCTGTGGGGGCTCGAGCCCTGTCCGCTATGCATCTTCCAGCGCATAGCGGTGATCGCGACCTTCCTCGTGCTGCTGCCGGGGATCTTCCATAACCCCAAGGGCAAGGCCGGCGCGGTCTACGGAGTGGCGGCGCTGATCACCAGTGGCGCGGGCATCGCTCTGGCCGGGCGCCACCTGTGGCTGCAGAGCCTGCCGCCCGATGCGGTGCCCTCTTGCGGCCCTGGGCTGGACTACATGCTCGAGGTGCTGCCGTTCTGGGGCGTGATTTCCCAGGTGCTCTCCGGCTCTGGAGAGTGCGCCGAGATCCATGGCATCTGGCTCGGCATCACCCTGCCCGGCTGGACGATGATGGGCTTCGCCGTGCTGGCATTGATCAGCATCGCGTTGATCTTCTCCTCGCTGCGCCGCGGCCGGCGCGGGCCGAGCAAACGCCTGCTCTGAGTCGTGTCGGGTCCCCGGGATGCGCTGCACCCGGGCCCTGCTGAAGAAGCCCTCGTGCATCCCATGTCGGGGGCTTCGTCGTCTCCATGGGGTGCGACCAAAACGCGCGGCGGCTCGCTTGCACCACCTGTGGGGCTGGTTGATCATGGAGTTCGGATTTGGATCAGGGCAGGCGACATGCCTGCCCTTTCCAGCAAGCGAGTCATGGGACTGACCAAGCGAGTCGAGGAGAGACACGTGCTTATCCAACAACATGTTTCCAACGTCGAGCGCTGGGGTGGCGTCAACCTGGTGATCGATCGCTGGCTCGAGCAGCGCCATCAGCTGCTGCTCTCATTCAGTGCCCTCGATGATGCCTGTGATCGCGACCTCACCACTTTCGATCGCGGCCTGCTCGACCGCTTCAGTGAACAGCTGCTCGACTACCTGAGCCTTGGCCACTTCACGCTCTACCCCATCCTCCAGCAGGAGGCGCAGGAGCATGGCGACGGCGACGCGCTCGCCGCCGCGACTCAACTGCTCGAAAACCTCGACCCCTCCACCCAGATGGCGCTCGCCTTCGAGAGCGATTTCTCCGACGCTCATCGCTGTCGCGAGAATCTAGCGATGCTGCCGGCCTGGCTCGAGAGGATCAAGCGGGGGATGAGCGAGCGCTTCACGCTGGAGAACCTGCTGATCGCCCGGCTCCACGCCGTGCACGCGCCGACCTCCGAGTTCGTCGCCGATCTCGGTCAGCGGCTTGGCGAAAGCTTCCAGCATTGACGAGGAAGAGGGGAGTTCGCCGCGAGCGTGGAGGCGCTCTCCTCGCTCGCGGGTCGCGAGTGCGTGCAGTCCGGGCTGGTCAGCGCAGGCTCATCACCGTCCAGCCGCGTCGCTCGGCCTCGATTTTCAGCGTCGGGTCGGGGTCGACCGCCACCGGGTGATCGACCCGCTCGAGCAGCGGCAGATCGTTGCGGGAATCGCTGTAGAACCAGCAGCCCTCGCGCTCGATCTCTGGATGTTCGGCGAGCCAAGCCTCCAGTCGGGTCACCTTTCCTCGCTGGAAGCTCGGCACGCCGGCGACACGGCCGGTATAGGCGCCATCGCGCTCCTCGACCTCGATCGCGATCAGTTCATCGACCTTGAAGCGCTCGGCGATCGGTGCGGTAACGAAGCGGTTGGTGGCGGTGATGATCATCAGGAAGTCGCCGGCCTCCCGATGCCGGTCGAGCAGCGCCTCGGCCTTGGGCAGCACCATCGGCTCGATCACCTGCGACATGAAGCCGCGCCGCCAGGCCTCGAGCAGCTCGCGGGGGTGCTGGGCGAGCGGCTGGAGCGAGAACGAGAGGTAGTCGTCGATGTCGAGGGTGCCCGCTTCGTAGTTGCGCAGGTATTCATCGTTGGCGCGCCGGTAGCGTTCTTCGTCCACTGCGCCGACGCGAATCAGATATTCTCCCCACGCATGGTCGCTGTCGCCGCTGATCAGGGTGTTGTCCAGGTCGAAGATTGCGAGTCGCAAGTTGGTCATCTCCTAAATATTCGAACGCGATGTGTAGCGCGATGCTTGGCTTGGAAATCCTTTCGAAAACCGTTCGTTTCCGGGACGTTCACCATGAGCGGGTTTTGAGAGGAATTCCTAGCGCATGCTACCCCAAGCGTTCCGCGGTCGCTCGCCCGGAGCACGGCGTATTGATGCCCTTTCTCGCTTTGTGGAAGAATGGCTGCAATAGGTGCCGTCGCTTTTGCGCGGTACCGTCGAGAATCACAGTGCATGCCGGGGAGCGGGATCCAACTGATCGGCCCCGGCGCTGGCACCGGTGAAAGAGATAAGGGGTATGACCCGTGATCGACCCTGATGGCTTCCGCCCCAACGTTGGCATCATCATCGCCAACCCTGGAGGGCAGCTGCTCTGGGCCAGGCGGGTGGGGCAGGACGCTTGGCAGTTCCCGCAGGGCGGGATCAATTCCGATGAGACCCCCCAGCAGGCGCTCTATCGTGAGCTGGAGGAGGAGATCGGGCTTTGTGCACGAGATGTCGACGTCATTGCCTGCACTCGTGGCTGGCTGCGCTATCGTCTGCCGAAACGAATGATCCGTACGCACTCGCAGCCGCTGTGCATCGGCCAGAAGCAAAAATGGTTCCTGCTGCAGATGCGCTGCAACGAAGCGCGGATCTGTTTCGATTCGACGCCCAGCCCTGAGTTCGACGGCTGGCGCTGGGTCAGCTACTGGTATCCGCTCGGTCAGGTGGTGTCGTTCAAGCGCGAAGTCTATCGGCGTGCGCTGCGCGAACTGGCACCGCGTCTGCATCACTCGGTGGGGCTCGAAGAGCACAGCCGGGGCTGAGGTGAGCGACCTGGGAAACCTCCCGCCCTGCGGTGGGAGGTTTTCTTGCGCCTGTACGTCTAGGACCGGTACCTGCCTCCGATCGAGCGGAGGGCGCCATCACTTGATCAGGCAGCCCTGGTAGCAGGTAGAATGGCGCCCGCGCTGGGCAGGCACTCTTCGCTTGCTCGCCGCCCGCGCGATTTAGTGCCGGACGGCACCAGCAAGCCTGCGCATTGGCGCGCCATGAGAGGAGAGATGACCGCATGCGCTATCCCGATTTCGACCCGGTACTGTTTTCGCTGGGCCCGATCCAGATCCACTGGTATGGGCTGATGTACGTGGTCGGCTTCGTCTCCGCCTGGTGGCTGGCGCGGCTTCGCGCCGAGCGGATCGGCCTCGACCGTCAGCAGGTCGGCGACATGATCTTCTACGGCGCGCTCGGCGTGGTGCTCGGCGGTCGGCTCGGCTACACGCTGTTCTACGGCTTCGATCAGTTCCTCGCTGATCCGCTGTGGATCCTGCGGGTGTGGGAGGGTGGCATGAGCTTCCACGGTGGGCTGCTCGGGGTGCTGGTCGCAGCGCTGCTGTTCGCGCGTCGCCACAAGCTCGCCTTCTTCCAGCTCACCGACTTCATCGCACCGATCGTACCGGTGGGGCTCGGCGCCGGCAGGATCGGTAACTTCATCAACCAGGAACTGCCCGGCCGGGTGAGCGACCTGCCCTGGGCGATCGACTACCCGCTCTATGGGCCAGAGATGCGCCATCCCTCGGCGCTCTACCAGTTCGCCACCGAAGGCGTGGTGCTGTTCGTGGCGCTCTGGTGGATATCGAGCAAGCCTCGGCGTCGCGGGCTGATCTCCGGGCTGTTCCTGGTGCTCTATGGCGGTTTGCGTTTCATCACCGAGTTCTTCCGCATGCCCGACCCGCAGCTGGGCTTCATCGCCTTCGGCTGGCTGACCATGGGCCAGCTGCTTTGCGTGCCGATGGTGCTGGTCGGTGTCCTGCTGATGGTCTGGTCGCGCAACCAACCGGTCGACCGTGGTGCACGGACGGCTCCCACTTCGGATTCCGCGTCCGCGCCTTGAGCGCGGACGAGCGAGAGGCCCCAGATGCAGCCCTATCTCGACCTCATGCGGCGCGTCCTCGACGAGGGGACGCGCAAGAGCGACCGCACTGGTACCGGCACCCTCAGCGTGTTCGGCCACCAGATGCGCTTCGATCTCGCCGCGGGTTTTCCGCTGGTCACCACCAAGAAGCTCCACCTGCGCTCGATCATCCACGAGCTGCTGTGGTTCCTGCGTGGTGAGACCAACATCGCCTACCTCAAGGAGCACGGGGTGAGAATCTGGGACGAGTGGGCCGACGAGAACGGCGAGCTCGGCCCGGTCTACGGCTATCAGTGGAGAAGCTGGCCGCGCCCGGACGGCGGCCACGTCGACCAGATCGCTCAGCTGGTCGACTCGATCAAGCGTAATCCGGACTCCCGCCGGCTGATGGTCTCGGCCTGGAACCCGGCGCTGGTGGACGAGATGGCACTGCCGCCGTGTCACGCGCTGTTCCAATTCTACGTCGCCGACGGCCGGCTCTCCTGCCAGCTCTATCAGCGCAGCGCCGATGTCTTCCTCGGTGTGCCTTTCAACATCGCAAGCTATGCCCTGTTGACCCAGATGGTCGCGCAGGTCTGCGAGCTGGCGCCGGGGGAGTTCATCCATACTCTGGGCGATGCGCATCTCTATCTCAATCACCTCGACCAGGCTCGCGAGCAGCTCGCGCGGTCGCCTCGCCCGCTGCCCCGGCTGGTATTGAATCCCGAGATCGACGACCTGTTCGCCTTCCGCTTCGAAGACATCGCGATCGAAGGCTACGACCCCCACCCGCACATCAAGGCCGAGGTCTCTGTATGAGCGCGACGCGGATCGCGATGATCGCCGCGCTGTCGCGCAACCGGGTGATCGGTGTCGATGGCAAGCTGCCCTGGTACCTGCCCGAGGACCTGCGCTTCTTCAAGCGGATGACCAACGGCAAGCCGCTGATCATGGGGCGGGCGACCTTCGACTCCATAGGTCGCCCGCTGCCCAACCGGCTCAACCTGGTGATCACTCGCGATCCCGGCTTTTCCCATCCCGGCGTGCGGGTCTGTTCGAGCCTGACCGATGCGCTCGAGGTCGCCGAGCACCAGGCGCTGCTAGACGGCGTCGAGGAGTTGATGGTGATCGGTGGGGGACAGATCTATGCCCAGGCGCTGGGGCTGGCGAGCCGGCTCTATCTCACCGAGGTGGATGTCGAGATCGAGGGCGACACCTTCTTTCCGACCCTCGATGCGAGCGAGTGGGAGGAGCAGGAACGGGTCGAGGGAAGCCCCGATGGAGGTCAGCCCGCCTATCGCTTCGTCACTCTGCGGCGCTGCGCGCCAAGGTGAATGAATGATCTGTCCCCTTGTCGGCGAAGGGATTTAATCTATCATGGCGCAGAAAGGACAAGCGTTTTCGTGGTAGTAACGGGGGCAGGCAAGGTGACAGATCATCTCGATACGCTGATCGACGCACTCGATCGAAGGGCGCATGCAGCCATTCTCGAGCTCGAAGCGGCGACGCAGCGTGTCCGTGTGTTGGAGGCCGAGAATCAGGCGCTAAGGCGGCGTCTCGGCATGCTGGAACCACAGCCTGGCGTGATCGAGCGAGCCCGGCCGCCAGATGTCGAAGCCTCTTCCGAACCACTTCCCGAAGCCTCTTCCGAAGCCTCTTCCGAGGCGTCCTCCGAGGCGACGGCGGACCCCTCCAGCGAAGCTCCCGTCGCTTCCACTTCACGTTCCGCGCCCGTCGAAGGTGAGCCGCATCCCTCTCCCCAGGCACTGCTGGAGCAGTGGTATCAGCGCTACCCGGCGACTTTCTTCAAGGCCCATACCCGTCCTCTCAAGGTCGGCATCCATCAGGATCTGGTCGCTCGCGAGCCCTGGCCAGCCAAGCTGATTCGTCGCACGCTGGCCAATTACGTCAATCTTCCCCGCTATCTCAAGTCGGTACGCACTGGCGTCGAGCGTGTCGACCTCGATGGCCAGCCGGCCGGTGCGATCAATGAAGACGATGCCCGCCATGCCCGCGAGCAGCTCGAAACGCTGCAGGCGCGCAAGCGCGAGCGCGAGGCGCGCCTTAGTGCGGAGCGGATGTCCCGCAAGCTTGCCGAACTGAGTGCGCGACACGGGCATTGAAGCGTTTATCGGGCTAATATATCGCAGCCTAACTATTGGCGTTTGGCCAAATACCGCATGATGAGCCGCCTCGCCCAGTGGTACCGAGCGAGACGATACGATTTCGTGACGCCTCTCCTTCGGGTCCGGGCCGAGAATGGGAAGTGGGACTTTGCGACCTGCATCGATGGATAGAGGGAGATAGCCCTTCATGTACCTTCGCGAGCTCTCCTGGGGTGGGGTGTTCTTCAGCCCCATGCTCTTCTACGCCTTCGTCAGCCTGGTGCTCGCCGCGGTGATCCGAGCGCTGGTGCACAAGTCCCCATTCGGGCGTCTGATCTGGCAGGAAGCCTGGTTCGACGTCGCGCTGTTCGTATGTCTGCTTGCCGGGGTGACCTACGTCGCCGGTGCTTATCAATGGTGATTCAATGGTGATCGCTCGATGCGTACGTTGACGAGACTGCTCTTCGCACTGGTGATGCTCGCCCTCGCGGTGGCTGCCGGGGTGTGGACCTGGAACTACTACATGTATACCCCCTGGACGCGTGACGGTCGGGTGCGCGCCGAGGTGGTCACCATCGCCCCCGACGTTTCCGGCTGGATCTCTCGCTTGGAGGTTCGCGACAACGCGCACGTCGATCAAGGAGAGGTGATGTTCGCGGTCGACGACGCACGCTATCGCGCCGCCCTCGACGAGGCCAAGGCGCGCGCGGAGAGCGCGCGGGTGACGTGGGAGCAGAGCTTGCACGATTACCAGCGCCGCCAGCGGCTTTCGAGCCAGTCGATCTCGCGCGAGGATCTCGAGACCTCCCGGCTCACCGCCGCCGCCAACGAGGCCAGCTACCACGCCGAGCAGGCCGCCGTGGAGAGCGCCCAGCTCAACCTCGATCGTACGCTCTACCGTGCGCCCGTCTCGGGTCATGTGGTCAATCTGGCGCTGCGCCAAGGTGACTACGTCAACCAGGGCAGCGCGCAGATGTCGCTGGTCCGCGACGGCTCCTACTACGTTACGGGCTACTTCGAAGAGACCAAGATGCCCTCGATCCAGATCGGCGACGCCGCCGACATCTGGCTGATGAGCGGCACCCAGCGCCTGAGCGGACGAGTGGTGAGCATCGGCAGGGGGATTTCGAACAGCAACACCACCGCAGGCAACGAACTGCTTCCCGACGTGGCGCCTACCTTCACCTGGGTGCGACTGGCCCAGCGCATACCCGTCGACGTAGTGCTCGACGAAGTGCCCGAGGGCACGCTGCTCAGCGCGGGGATGACCGCGACGGTACGCATACGCCCGCCGGTGGCAGAAGATGCACGGACGCCATCGCCCCAGGCCTCCGACGAGGCGGCGCCGGGCGCCGACTGAGATCAGCCCATGGCCGAGACCTTCAAGCTCAATCCCAAGCTCGCCGTCTTTCTCACCCCGACCCCCTTCGCGCTGACCTTCGCGCTCAAGGGCATCATCGCGATGGCGCTGGCGCTCTACGTGTCGATGCTGATGGATTTCGATCGCCCCTACTGGGCGATGATCTCGGCGGTATTTCTGCAGATTCGTCCCGAGAGCGGGCAGGTGATCGAGAAGGGCATGTTTCAGCTGCTCGGTACCATCCTCGGTGGCGGTATCGGCCTGCTGGTACTCGCGCTGTTCGTTCAGGCCTCGGCGCTGGCGCTGGCCACGCTTTCGATGCTGGTGTTCGTCTGCGCCACGTTCTCGGCGATGACCCACAACTTCAACGTCACCTATTTCTGCGCGATGATCGCCGCCACCATGATTCTGGTGGTGGTGATCTCGGTGGCCTCGACGCCGACCAGCAACAGCATCTTCGAAGTCGCAGTGCAGCGGGTCAGCGAGATAGGCATCGGCTCCATCTGCGCCACTCTGGTCAGCATGCTGCTCTGGCCGGTGCGAGTGCGCCAGGCCATGGTGATGCATGCCAACGACGTGATCGCCAAGGCGTTCGCCAGCGTCGAGCTGCATCTCGATCCGGAAGACAAGCGTACCGAACGCCATGCCTCTCTGCTCGGTGTGATCGATTCGGTGATGCTGCTGGAAGCCGACACCAGCCCGGTGATCTACGAAGGCCCCACTGGTCCAGGGCGCGCGCGCGCAGCCCATCTGCTCTCCCAGCGCACGCTCAGCCTGATCGCCGAAATGCAGGTGCTGGGCCACTTCATTCGTGAGCATCCGGACTGGATCGACGATGTCGTCAGCCCGCTGATGGAGGACCTGCGCAATTCGGTCCACCAGGCCAAGGCCGAGCAGGATCACGTCGCGCGGCGTGAACTCATGGTCGCCTTGCGCAAGCGGGTCAACGCTTTCGATGTTTCGCGGCTCAGTACCGCGCTTCAGCACCGGGCGGTGCAGGCGATCCAGGAGGTGGTCCAGCTGATGCTGGTGATGCTGGATGCGCGCGGCGCGGTCGAGAACGCCGAGAGCATGCGGCTCAAAGCGGTGCGCATTTCACGGCATCACGATGTGCTGCTGAGCGTGATCATCGGTCTTCGCTCCTCGCTGATGTTCGCCCTGGCGTCGATCCTGTGGATCGCCTCCGGCTGGGACACCGCGTTCCTGATGATGGTGATGCTGGTGATCTTCAGCGTCATGTTCGCTTCTTTTCCCGCGCCGACGATGATCATACGTTTCCTGATCGTCGGTACGGTCGCCGCCCTCCCGGTCGGGATACTGTTCGGTGGGGTGCTACTGGCCAATGCGCCGCGCGACTTCGAGATGCTGATAATGGTGTTCGGCGCGCCATTGTTCATCGCGCTGATGGGGTTCACCAACAGGATGACCCTGGCCTACAGCCTGGGGTTCTGCCTCACCTACATCATCATGACGCTGCCGGGCAACGCGATGACCTTCGACGTGGTCGGCTCGGTCGAGCGGGGGTTGACGGTGCTGATCGGAGTGATCGTGCTCCACACGCTGTTCCGGCTGGTGGTCGAGCCGAATGCGCTGATCATGCGCCGGCGCTTGATCAGTGCCACTGCGATGGATATCTCCGAACTGGGCACGACGAGCCAGAGCGACGTGGAGGAGTGGTTCAACGGGCGGATGTTCGGGCGCATCCAGCGGCTCGCCCGCTACGAAAACAATCTCTCCGACCGGCAGCGCAGCCAGCGCAATCTGATCGAGCAGGGCCTGCTCGGGCTCAACCTTGGCCATGTCGTCATCAAGCAGGCTCGCCGTCTCGCCATGGTCGACGACCAGCCGCGGATGCGCGTGGCGATGCGTCGCTGGCAGCAGTCGCTGGCGCAGGGATACCAGGCCAGCGCCTGGGGGGTGGCCGATGACCAGGATTTCCTCCGTTACACCCGGCTGATCTATCGGCTGATGCGCGATTCCGGGCGATTCGAGCCCGCGCAGCTCAAGCAGTTCGAGGGGCTTTGCTATCGCCTCCTGCTGTCGCTGCGTCGCAATGCCGGGGTCAGCGAGGACCAGATCCAGCAGTTGGAGACCCACCTGCTCAGCGATGATTTCGATGTCGCCGAGCCGCCGATGGATCCTGACAATGACCGCGATCTCAGCGGCGATGATGGGCCAGAAGAGCCGCGTACCTGATCAGTGGCAAAGCCCCTCGGCTTGTACGACGCTTGATGTCGGGTGCAGCATCGCGCCCGATACTGCGATGAGGAGGCACCTCGATGGATTTGGGTATCAAGGGCCGAGTGGCACTGCTCACCGGTGCAGCGGGTGGCATCGGTTTCGCTACCGCCACGCTGCTCGATCAGGAGGGCGTGTCGCTGGTGCTGTCGGATCTCGACCAGGCGGCGTTGGAGCGATGCGCCGAGACGCTCACCGGCGACCCGCTTTGCGTTGCCGCCGACGTGACTGATCAAGCGTCGGTCGATGCGTTGGTCGAGAAGGCGCGCGAACGTTTCGGCGCAATCGATATCGTCGTGCATGCGGCCGGGGTGACCGGCGCCAAGGGTGACCCGCTCGAACTCAGCGATCGGGACTACGAGGAGGCTTGGCAGATCGACTTCATGTCGGCGGTGCGTATCGCCCGTACCACCGTGCCTTCGATGCGCGAGCGGGGCTGGGGACGATTGGTCTGCATCACGTCCGAGAACGCAGTGCAGCCCTACTGGGAAGAGGCGGTCTACAACGCCGCCAAGGCTGGGCTCGGCACCTTCATCAAGGGGCTTTCCTACCGTGAGGCGGCGCACGGCGTGCTGTGCAATACCGTGGCGCCGGCGTTCATCGAGTCACCGATGACCGACGGGATGATGGAAATCCGTGCCAAGCAGCTCGGTGTCTCCTTCGACGAAGCGGTGGCGAGTTTCCTCGAGGAGGAGCGTCCGGGCATCGTGCAAAAGCGCCGCGGCCGGGCCGAAGAGGTGGCCGCGGTGATCGCGCTATTGGTCTCCGAGCGCGCCTCGTTCATCAACGGTGCCAACCTGCGCGTCGACGGCGGCTCGGTGATCGCGGTGCAGAACTGATCCGGTACGGCAAATGAACGAACGTGGCACCGAAGCCCTGCTGCTCGCCAGCCGTCCAGTGGCGGCACTGGGCGTCGAGCATTTCACCCGCGCCTGGGTCGATCCGGGCGCGGGTGCCTTGCTCCTGGCCCCGCGCTATCTGAGCGTCGACCCCTACATGCGCACCAGGATGCAGCCCCAGGGCTATGGCTACGTGTCGCGCTGGGACGCCGGCTCCAGGCTTTCGGCCTGGACCCTGGCCGAGGTGCTGGCCAGTGACGACCCGGCCTGGATGCCGGGGCAGTGGGCAGTAGGTCATCTGCCGGTACAGCGCGAGATTCGCTGTGACGGCGATGGCCTGGTCGCATTGCCACTCGGCCCTGCACCGCTCGCCTGGCTGCATCCGCTCGGCATGACCGGCCTCACCGCATGGCTTGGCATGCGCGAGATCGGCCGGGTCGAGCGGCGGGACCGGGTGCTGGTCGGTGCCGCCGCCGGTGCGGTGGGGTCCATCGCCGCCCAGCTCGCGCGGCTCGAGGGCGCCGAGGTGCTGGTGACCGCGGGGCGCGGCGACAAACGCGCCTGGCTCGAGGAGATCGGCTTCTCCCATCCGCTCGATCATCGCGCGCCTGGATATGCCCAAGCGCTGGCGGCGGCGGTGGGCGAGGATGGGCTGACGCTCAACTTCGAGAATCTCGGCGGTGGCGCTTTCGAAGCCGCCAACCGCTGCATGCGCAGGAATGGCCGGGTCGTGCTGTGTGGATTGATCAGCCAGTACCAGCAGCCCGACCCGCGCCGCGCGCCGGCCAACCTTGGTTCGCTTTCCGCCCTCGGTGTGCGGGTGCTGCCATTCGTCGCGCCAGAACACTACGCGCTGCTGCCGCGTTTTCGCGCCGAGATGGGCGAGCTGCTCGCACAGGGAGCGCTCGAGTGGCGCCTGACCGTGCTGGAAGGAGGCCTCGAAGCGCTGCCGCGCGCTTTGCTCGCGCTCTTCGCGGGTCACAACCTCGGCAAATGCGTGGTTCGCCTATCCGGCTGAGGACGAGTCACTGCAACGGCTGCGCCGCGGCAGTAGAGCGGGCGCTCCCTTGTCGATTGACAACAATGATAATCATTAGTGATCATGGCGGGTTTGCGAGTATCCCCGGCGACTTCTCCTTGCCTTGGTGGCCGTAAGGAGTCTTCTGTCGACCTATCGTTCACTCGGATGGCCCGTCGAAAACCACATGGCGAAGTTGACGCTCTTTCTGGCCTACAGATCCGCGCTGGTCAATTACGCCACGCCGATCGTCGGTGATCGTGCCCAGGCCGAAGACGTGGTGCAGGAGGCCTTCATCCGCTTCATGCAGGCGCAGGGCAGCGCTATGCACCAGCCCGCCGCCTATCTTTACCGGATCGTGCGCAACCTTGCCCTGGACAGCGTCAGGCGGCGGGCGACGGAGCAGCGTCACCAGCTCGAGCCGCCCTGGTGGATGACGCCGGACTCGCCACGCACGCCAGAGCAGGAGCTGCACCACCGCCAGGACCTGCAGCGCCTCGCCCGCGTGCTCGAGACACTGCCAGAACAGGCCCGAATGGCACTGACCATGCATCGCTTTCAGGGGCACACCCTGCAGGAGATCGCACAGCGACTGGATATCTCCCTCTCCAAGGCGCATCGCTTGGTTCGGGACGCGCTGGTGCTGCTCGCCCGCGAACTCGTGCCTGCGGAGGACACCCCATCCGATACCCTCCCATGAACCGTGTCCGGCAAGCGTGGCGGAAGCGGAAGGTCATCGAAGTCGCGAGGCATGGACATGCGTGATCAAGGCCACTGTGAGCAGCGCTTGGCTGAGGCCATGGACTGGCTGCTGCGCCTGAACGAGTCGCCCGACGATCCAGCGCTGCTGGCCGGATTCGAGGCCTGGCTGGACGCTGGTCCCGACCATGCGTCGGCGTGGCGCAGGGCGCTCGATACCTGGGCACTGCTCGGCGAACTCGACCCCTCAACCTTGGCAGCTGCCGACCACCCCTCGCCTTCGCCGCGCGATGGCACTGCTCCAGGCCCTAAGGCTCGCCCCGCGCGCGTTCGGTCGCGACGGCATCTTCCCGCTCGGCGCCGGCTATTGGCGGGAGTGGCGTCGATGGCGCTCCTGCTGGTGATGTTCGTAGTGCTCGCGCCTGAGCTGTCGTTGCGCCTCGAGGCGGACTATCTCACCGGTACCGGTGAACAGCGCCGCGTGGAGCTGGAGGACGGCAGCGTCGTCCATATCGGGGCGAAAAGCGCGATACGAACCGACATGGGGCCCTCGCAACGCGGGGTCAGGCTGCTTGCCGGCGAGGCATTCTTCGAGGTAGCGCCGGATCCAGAGCGTCCCTTCATCGTCGAGGCGCAGGGTCTCAAGGCGACGGTCGTGGGCACCAGCTTCGATGTCCGGCTATCCCCGCAGGCGCTGTCGCTCGCGGTGAAAAGCGGCACGGTGCGGGTCGATTTGCCGCCGTCGGCCGATGCGCCCGAGCGCAGCATGCATGCCGGTGAGCGGGTGAGCATCGATCGTCGTTCAGGCGCCGTGGTCGACACCCAGGTCCCGGTCGATCAGATCGCCATCTGGCGCAGCGGCTATCTGTTCGTCCAAGACATGCGCGTCGAGGATGCCATCGGCGAGCTCGCGCGCTACCAGCAGGGGTGGACCATCATCACCGATGAACGACTCAAGGATGCGCGTGCCACCGGGCTCTACGATATCCATTCACCCGATAGAGCGCTGCATGCGCTGTTGCTGCCGTTCGATGCCGAAGTGCGCCAGTTGACCCCGTTGCTCCGGGTCGTGTCGCTCCGAGCGCCGGAAGATGAAGAATAATCGTCGCGAAGTGAAAAAAAAAACCGACCTCCTCGTCACCCATCAGGGCATGAGATTTTATGTCATTTGAGATGGACTGATTTTTTCGAGGAACGGCCATGAAGCCATCGGAGCATTCGCTCTGCGCACGGTTCAAGACACCGCGCGGTTTTACACGTTGGATGACCACCAGCGCCATGACGGCCGGTTCGCTGGCGGCGGCGATGGTCACCGCGGACGCTTTCGCTCAGGCGCCGGGGGCGCCTGCGTCGAGCAGGGACACCTCCGCGCTTCAGGCCTCTGAGGCGCGGCTGAGCTTTTCGATTCCCGCCCAGCCTTTGAGCGATGCGCTTGCCGCATTCGGTCGCCAGGCCGGTTTGCAAGTCAGCGCCGACGCAGGCCTCGTCGCCGGCGTTTCCGCCGCGCCGGTGGACGGCGTGATGACGCCCGGCGAGGCGCTCGATCGCCTGCTCTCAGGAACCGGCCTGGCCTGGCATCGTTTCGACGGTGACACGGTGACGCTTTCGCGCAGGCCCGTGACGGAGGAGAACGCCGCACTGTCGACGCTGACCGTGGTCGGGTCGAGGCTGCCGAGCGAGTGGGCGCCAGTCGACGGCTACCGCGCAGTCTCCAGCGCCACCGCGACCAAGACCAATACCGCGCTACGCGACATACCGCAGTCGATCCAGGTGATCCCCAGGGAGCTGATCGAGGACCGGCAGGTCATCCAGCTCTCCGAGGCGGTGGAGTCGGTCTCGAGCGTCCAGCAGGCTTCCACTTCGGGTAACCGTGCCGAGTCGTTCCGGATCAGAGGGTTCGACGCCCCCGGCTACGCTATCGACGGTGTGATGCTCAATCCCGTTGGCGACCGGCCCGAGACCTTCCTCGACATGGCCAATGTCGAGCGCGTCGAAGTGCTGAAAGGACCGGCCTCTGCGCTCTATGGTCGTGCCCAGCCCGGGGGGCTGATCAACATCGTCACCCGTCGTCCCTCCGATACCTTCGAAGGAGACGCCACCGTTCAGGCGGGCAGCGAGGATTTTCGCCGTGCGCAGGGTTCGATCAGCGGCCCGATCGACGCCGGCGGCGAGCTGACCGGCAGGCTCACCGGGGCGACACAGCGCGAGGATGGTTTTCGCGGGTCGGCCGCGGCGCGAAGCGAGCGCCAGCTGGCCAGCCTCGCGTTGCGATGGACTGCCAGCGAGGCGACGACCTTCACCTTCGGCATCGACCATACCGAGCAGGAGACGCCCTTCGACCGTGGCCTGATCGTTACCGCCGACAATGCGGTGAGCCTGCCCAGGGACCGGTTCCTGGCCGAGTCATGGTCGCGAGTCGAGGCGCGCAAGACGCGTTTCTCCTTCGGTGCCGAGCATCTCGCCAACGACTGGCTCACCCTGCGCGGTACCGTTCGCTATGACGACGCGAAGGTGCGCGACACGGGGATCGATTTTCGCGGTCTCGAAGACGACGGCAGGACGCTCAACCGGCGCTACACCGACCGCACCGAGGACTCGACCAACCTGGTGGCCCAGTTCGAAGGGATCGCGACCTTCGACGTCGCGGGCATGACCCATCGCCTGCTCGGCGGGGTCGAATATGCGAAGTCGCGGATGGACTTTCTGTCCTACCGGGCCAACATCGATCCGATCGACATATACACCCCGGTCTATGGCGCGGTGCGGCCTGCGGCGAGCCTGAACTCCGACTACACCGAGGATATCGAGCTCTACTCCATCTTCGCCCAGGACCAGATCGATCTCTCCTCGCAATGGAAACTGCTCGCTGGGCTGCGCTATGACCAGGTCAGGCAGACCATGGAGCAGCGCGCCGGCTCGAGCGATCCGGACATCGACGATGGCTCGATGACCGGCAGGCTGGGCATCGTCTACCAGCCCATCACGCCGCTTTCGCTGTACGCGAGCTTTTCGCAGAGTTTCAGCCCGCAGAGCGGCATGGCCCAGGATGGCGCTGCGCTGATCCCGGAGGAGGGCGAACAGCTCGAGCTCGGTCTCAAGGCCGATCTCATCGCCGACCGGCTCTCGCTGACCTCCTCGGTGTTCCAGATCACCAAGCAGAACGTCGCCACCAGCGATCCGCGTAATCCCGATGCGGATTATTCGCTGCAAACGGGCGAGCAGCGGGTCCGCGGAGTCGAGCTGGACATCATTGGCCAGCTCACTCCCGGCTGGGAGGTCGTTGCGTCGGCTGCCTATCTCGATGCGCGGATCACCGAGGACGAGACCCTCGAGGTCGGCAATCGCCTGACTGGCGTGCCGCTCTGGAGCAGCAGCCTGTGGAGCACCTACGAGTTCCAGAGCGGGCGCCTGGCGGGGCTGAGCCTGGGTGGCGGCATCACTACGGTGGGAAGCCGCAAGGGGGATCTCGACAACAGCTACCAGGTGGACGGCTATCAGCGCCTCGATGCCACGCTCGGCTATCCGCTCAGCGAGCACGTCGAACTCTCGCTGACCGCGAAGAACCTCACCGACGAGGAGTACATCGCGACCCCCGTCAGCCGTACCGAGAACCATCCCGGCGCTCCTCGCAGCCTGATCATGGCGGTGCGGGCGAGTTTCTGAGCCAGCGTCGCTGCGTCTCGCCGCCGTGCCAGGCCGGGCACGGCGGCGATCGCGAAGTCCCAAGGGGCGGCTGCGCCTTTCATCGCAGGGGAGAAGCGGTGCCCCGATCGGTCGCGCCAGCGTGGTACGCTGCTCCGTCTCGTTTCCGACCAACCTGGAGCCCGGCAATGCAGGTCACCCTCTATTACAACGGCCGCTGCGGCACCTCGCGCAAGGTGCTCGACAAGCTTCGCGCCGCAGGCATCGAGCCTGCAGTCGTCGAATATTTGAAAACCCCGCTCGACCACGCCGAGATCGAAGCGTTGCTCGAGCGCCTGGCGATTCCCGCACGCGGTCTGCTGCGTACCAAGGAGGCGCTCTATCGCGAGCTCGGATTGGACGATCCCGCGCTCGACGATGCAGCGCTTGTCGAGGCGATGGTGGCGCACCCGATCCTGATCGAGCGGCCGATCGTAGTCTGCGACCGAGGCGCCCGGATCTGCCGCCCCGCCGAGACGCTCGATGCCCTGCTCGGATGAATCCCGCCAGCGCACGCTGATCGAGCTTCGTTGACGTGCCATCGGTGGCGTCTTGGCGCTATGCTTGGGCGACGGCGACATCGCCGCGCCATGGATGAATGGGAGCGTGCATGACCACGTACCGTGTTTTCAGTGAGGATCGCTCGGTCGATTTGCTGGTCGAGGCCGAAAACGAACGCGATGCCCTCAATCAAGCCGCACGCGAGAAAGGGTACTCGAGCCACACTCAGATGTGCCGTGACCATGGAGAGGAGTCGGGGGAGGCGGTACTCAAGGCGGTCGAGGTCGAAGTAGGCAATTGATTCGCCGCCATCGAGCGACGAATGACGCGCCGCCTTCGGGCGGCGCGTGTGATATGGCCTTCAGCCGGCTTGCCGCTTCTTGCGCTTGGCGAGCGCCCGCAGCAGCGGATTGTCGGTGGCCAGTCGGCGAAGCTGACGGAGCTCTTCTTCGGACAGCCATTTCTTCGGCGCGCGCATGGCGTTTCCTCCTCGTTGTGCATCCACTGCAGCTTACTCTTCCAGTATTGCCGAAATTTGACCCTGCGCCAGTGGGGACAGGCTCTTTTTTGGCCATCTCGCCGGACCCATCGATCTCCTTCCTATCGCATGCCCGTCACCTCCAGCCACCCCGCCAAAGTCTTGGGCACGGCCTGCGATAGGGCAGACTATACTTCGCCAACACCGTGGCACTGGGGGTGAGCGATGAACAGATGGTCGATGGGTGCGCTGCTGCTCGTGGTCTGCGCGCCGCTGGCAGCGCAGGAGCTGACTCCCACCGCCTACGTGCAGGCGCTGATCGCGCCGCTTTCGGTAGCGGCCGATCTGGGACGCAACTGCCGCGCGGCGATCTCCTCAGGCGGTGATACAGCGGTCTGCGAACGTTTTCGGCGCTCCGTGCGTCATCTCTCGAGCGAACAGCAGCAGATCGAACGACACTCGCCCCGACCGGTCGATACGTCGAGCGTCGCGCCCGAGCTGATGACACGCTTCGATGACCTGTCGCGCGAGCTCCAAGACGATGTGAACTATCTGCGCGCCTATGAGCAGAGTCAGTGAAGGATATGGCCAGAGCCGTTTGTGGCCGGAAAAGCCAGATGAGGGAGTGACCGATGCAGCGTGAATACGAGATTCGAGCGATAAAAGGGGGCTGGGTGCTGGTCGAAGTCAGCGACAACGAAGATATCGAGATCGAGCGTTTCGAGGATCGCCAGGACGCCCAAACGCTGAAGCAGGAGCTCGAGACTCAGCAGAATTCATAGCTCTCTGGCGTCGGGTAAGTTCGCCCTGTTTCCAGTTCTTCTCGCGTGGCTGGTGCAGCTGGCCGATATCGCCGCGCAGGCCGTTCACGGCCCGCGCGGCGCATCCAATGAAAATTCCACCATGTCCGGTCGAGACCGCCAAAGGCGGGGTGGCTCATCGTGGCTTTCGATGATCCTCGCCATTTCTTTGCGTCATCGAGTATCGCCATTATCGCGACGGTGATGGCGCTCTCGCTCGTCTACTTTGCTTGTATGAGTCGAACGATCTTTATAGCCCGATGATCGTTTTGGCCGTTTTGTTGACGATACGAGCGAGGGTGGTAAGTCCGTATATTCTGAATGGATATAAATTCGGAAAATTCCCACAGCGCAATCGAGGTAGGATGCCGGCGGTTTAGCGATTGACCAGCCCGGGAAGGGTGGTAAGGAGCCTATATGCAGCAGTCCGAAGAGCAGCAGTGGGTGTTACGTCTCGATGCGATTCTGAGTGAGGCCGAAAGCGACGAGGAGATCGAGCGGATGCTCGAGCTGCTCGACCAATGGGCCGACGAACAGCTCTCGGTCTCGTAAGTCGCAGGCGCGTTCCTGCAACGAGCGAGGCGACCGTCAGGCCGCCTCGATGAGCGATCCCCGCCAGATGGGAGCGGGATCGGCCGATGCCAAGGTGTATCAGGCGTTCAGGTCGAGCACGATACGCCCGTTGATCTTGCCCTCGTGCATGCTCGCGAAGATATCGTTGATGTCTTCGAGCTTGCCTGGCGCCACGGTGGCTTTGACCTTGCCCTCACCGGCGAAGTCGAGCGCCTCCTGGAGATCGAGCCGAGTGCCGACGATCGAACCGCGCACGGTGGTGCCATTGAGCACCATGTCGAAGATCGATAGCGAGAACTCGCCCGGGGGCAGCCCGTTGAGGGTGATGGTGCCGCCACGCCGGGTGATCCCCATCGCCTGCTGGAAGGCGATCGGCGAGACTGCGGTGACCAGCGCGCCGTGAGCGCCGCCTATCTCGCTCTTGGCGAACTTGGCCGGATCGGTGACCCGGGCGTTGACCGTAAGATCGGCGCCAAGCGACTTGGCCAGGTCGAGCTTCGCGTCGTCGACGTCCACCGCGATCACGTTGAGCCCCATCGCCTTGGCATACTGCACCGCGACGTGGCCGAGACCGCCGATCCCCGAGATCGCCACCCACTGACCGGGTTTGGTCTCGGTCATCTTCAGGCCTTTGTAGACCGTCACCCCAGCGCAGAGAATCGGCGCGATCTCGATGAAGTCCGACCCGGCCGGCAGGTGGCCGACGTAATTGGCGTCGGCCAGCGCGTACTGGGCGAAGCCGCCGTTGACCGAATAGCCACCGTTTTGCTGCTTCTCGCACAGTGTTTCCCAGCCGCCGAGGCAGTGTTCACAGTGGCCGCAGGCGGAGTAGAGCCATGGGATGCCGACGCGATCGCCTTCCTTGATGTGGCTGACACCAGCGCCTACCGCGACGACGTTGCCGACGCCTTCGTGACCGGGGATGAACGGCGGGTTGGGTTTCACCGGCCAATCACCCTCGGCGGCATGAAGGTCGGTATGGCAGACGCCGCAGGCCTCGATCTTGACCAGCAGCTCACCGGGTCCGGGACGCGGGACCTCGACCTCCTCGATCACCAGCGGTTGGCCGAACTCGCGCACTACCGCGGCTTTCATCGTCTTGTCCATTGCACTCTCTCCTAGGTTTCTCTGCTTCGGGGCTCTTCGCTTGCTCGATGACGGATCAAAATAGACCTATCGGCTTGGGGTCGTAGCTCACGAGTAAATTCTTGGTCTGCTGGTAGTGGTCGAGGATCATCTTGTGGGTCTCGCGACCGATCCCCGATTTCTTGTAGCCGCCGAAGGCCGCATGGGCCGGATATAGATGATAGCAGTTGGTCCACACGCGCCCGGCCTGGATGGCCCGGCCCATGCGATAGGCGCGGTTGATGTCGCGAGTCCAGACCCCGGCGCCGAGACCGAATTCGGTATCGTTGGCGATGGCGAGCGCTTCCGCCTCGTCCTCGAAAGTGGCGATCGCCACCACCGGGCCGAAGATCTCCTCCTGGAACACCCGCATCTTGTTGCTGCCCTTGAGCAGCGTCGGCTGGATGTAATAGCCCTTGGAGAGACTGCCTTCGAGCCGTTCGGCGCGTCCGCCCGAAAGCAGCTCCGCTCCTTCGCCGCGTGCGATCTCGAGATACGACATGATCTTGTCGAACTGCTGTTCCGAGGCCTGTGCGCCGACCATCGTCTCGGTGTCGAGGGGATCACCGCGTTTGATCGTGGCTACCTTGTCGAGCACTCGCTGCATGAAGGCGTCGTAGATCGAGGATTGGATCAATGCGCGCGAGGGGCAGGTGCAGACCTCGCCCTGGTTGAAGAAGCCGAGCACCAGCCCTTCTGCGGCCTTTTCGATGAAGCTGTCCTCGGCCTGCATGATGTCTTCGAAGAAGATGTTCGGCGACTTGCCGCCGAGTTCGACGGTGCTCGGGATGATGTTCTCCGCCGCGCAGTGGAGGATGTGGGAACCCACTGGGGTGGAGCCGGTGAAGGCGATCTTGGCGATGCGCTTGCTGGTCGCCAGCGCCTCGCCCGCTTCCCTGCCGAAGCCGTGGACGATGTTCAGCGTGCCGGCCGGGAGCAGGTCGTTGACGAGCTCTGCGAACAGAGTGATCGACAGCGGCGTCTGCTCGGCGGGCTTGAGCACCACGCAGTTGCCGGCGGCCAGTGCCGGCGCGAGCTTCCAGGCCGCCATCAGCAGCGGGAAGTTCCAAGGGATGATCTGGCCGACCACGCCGAGCGGTTCGTGGAAGTGATAGGCGGTGGTGTACTCATCGATTTCCGCAAGGCTTCCCTCCTGGGCGCGAATGACGCCTGCGAAATAGCGGAAGTGATCGGCGGCCAGCGGTACATCGGCGTTGAGCGTCTCGCGGATCGGTTTGCCGTTGTCCCAGCTTTCGGCGACGGCGAGCTTCTCAAGATTCTGCTCCATCCGATCGGCGATCGCGAGCAGTATCAGCGAGCGCTGCTGCGGCGACAGCTTGCCCCAGGCCGGCGCCGCGGCGTGAGCGGCATCGAGGGCGCGGTCGATATCGGCGGCGCTGGAACGCGGGAACTCAGCGATATCGTTGCCGGTGACCGGAGAAGAATTGCTGAAGTACTTCCCTTCGATCGGCGCGACGAATTCGCCGCCGATGAAGTTGCCGTAGCGGGAGGCGAAGTCGACGATGGCACCGGGTGAGCCAGGGTGAACGTATTGCATGGTGCGCTCCTTAATGCGAATGAAGGTATTTCCGCCGAGATAGGAGCAAAGCCTGGACCAATAATTTTTTTTCTTTTATTTTCAGTCAATTGATGCCTTTTTTGCCGTGTGCGATCGGCGCTAGGGTGTGCCTGCGACGTGACGCAGGTGTGACACTTTGTCACACCTCTGGGGCAGTGCCGACCAATGTCACATTGCCCTCATCGCCTCGCCCTAGCATGCTGTTTGAAAACTTGATCGATTTACTGGGAAAATCAACGACGCCGCTGGCGATGCCTGCCTCGTTTGGCAACGACCGGGCTCGATTCAAGCGTTTCACCGATTAAGCCGAGGTAGTGGACGATGCACGACTCGACGCCCCACCACGCGCGTCAGGTGTGGGAGGTGGGACAGGACCCCCACGCTTTGCTTGCTTCCAGCACCGATCCCGCGATCGCCCATTCATGGCATCGCTGTCTCGCCGAGCACCGTCTCGATCCTTCCCGCCCCTTGCCGCCCCAAGTGCTCGAATACCACCAACTGCGCAGCCGTCGCCAGCGCCTCGAACCGCTGCTCGAGCTTTCCCGTCACGCGGTAGCGGGGCTCGAACGCACCCTTGGCGAGCGTGGCCAAGCGATCCTGATCACCGACGCCGATGGCGTGATTCTGGAAAGCGCGGTGCACGATGGTGATCGAGACGATTTCATCGCTGCGGGGCTCTGCGAAGGGGCCGACTGGAGCGAGGGATGGGAGGGTACCAATGGTATCGGCACCTGTGTGGTCGAACGTCAGGCGCTGACCATTCACCGTGACGAACACTTCCGCGTCAGGCATACCATATTGAGCTGTTCGGCGGCGCCGATATTCGCACCCGATCATGCGCTGCTCGCGGTGCTCGACGTCTCCTCGGTGCGTGGTGACGTCCATCGCCATGGCCAGTTCCACGTCACCGCCCAGGTCGCCTTCGCCGCGCGGGCGCTCGAGCATGGCTACTTCCTGCGCCAGTACGAGGCGCACACGGTGCTGCGTTTTCGCACGGTGCCGGGGCTGCTCGGCATGTACTGCGAGGGCTTGATCGCCCTCGATGGCAACGGACGGGTGCTGGCGATCAACCGCACGGCCTGCGAGCTGCTCCATCGCAGCCGTGAGCGGCTGCTCGGTGCGTCGCTGACGGCGATCTTCAGCTTCGGCACCGGCGCGCAGGACGAGCTCGAAAGTGGCCAGGAGCTGCTGATCCATGACCTCGATGGCCGCGCGTTCAAGCTGATTCGTGCCCGCGGTGCTCGCCCAAGGATCGAACGGCGTCCGCCCAGGACCGCGAGGCTACCGGTTACCACTGAGTCGCTCGAAGCTCCCGCGGTGCCTGGGCTCTATTGGCGAGACCCCGCGCTGCTCGCCGAGCTCTCCCGGGCCAGGCGAGTCTACGAGCACGACATTCCGCTGCTGCTCCAGGGCGAGACCGGCACCGGCAAGGAGGCGTTCGCGCGTACCCTGCACCAGAGCGCGTCGCGGGCGGATGCGCCTTTCGTCGCGCTGAACTGCGCTGCCATCCCCGAGGCGCTGATCGAGAGCGAGCTGTTCGGCTATCGCGGCGGCAGTTTCACCGGGGCGCGGCGCGAAGGGATGCGTGGCAAGCTGCTCGAAGCCAACGGCGGCACCTTGTTCCTGGATGAGATCGGCGACATGCCCTTGGGGTTGCAGACCCGGCTGCTGCGGGTGCTGGAGGAGCGTCAGGTCACCCCGCTGGGGGGCGAACCCTGTGCTCTCGACGTGCGCATCGTCGCCGCCAGCCTGCATGAACTGAGGGAGCGGGTCGCGACCGGCGCTTTCCGCGAGGATCTGTTCTATCGACTCAACGGATTGAGCATTCGACTGCCGCCGCTGCGCGAACGCGCCGACCGCGAGGCGCTCATCGATGGTCTGCTCGCCGAGTTCGCCGCCGGACGGCCGCTCGAACTGGACGCCGAGGCCCGGCGCGCGCTGCTCCGCCATCCCTGGCCCGGCAACGTGCGTCAGCTACGCAACCAGCTGCGTACTCTGGCCGCGCTCGATGACGATGGGGTGATCTCGTTCGACGAGCTGCCGCTCGAACTGCGCGAAGGAGGACGACGCGCCGCTCTCGTCCCGGCGCAGGAGGAGGGGGTGCTGGAGAACGCCGAGCGACGCACGCTGCTCGAGCTGCTCGAACAGAACCACTGGCAGGTCTCGCGGGTCGCCGAGCGCGTCGGGGTGAGCCGCAACACGCTCTATCGCAAGCTGCGCAAGCACGGCATCCAGCGTCCCGCCTGAGGCGGGGCGCATGCCCGGGCGCCATCGGCCGGTCCCGGGCGGATCAAAAGTAGAGCATCAGCACACCCAGCGCATAGATCGACAGCATCAGTACGCCCTCGAAGCCGATGCTGCCCCAGCCTTTCGCCTGCCGGATCAGCAGTCCCGCGAGCAGCATCGCCGTCATCAGCAAAGACAGCGTGGTTACCAGCAGTTCATCGTTGCCGGCGGCGTGATAGAGCGAGCCGCCTCGGTAGGCGAGATCGCCGATCGCCAGGTTGAGCACATCGAGGCTGTTGCCGCCGATGATCATCGAAATCGCCAGGGCCGTGGCCCCCCGCTTGACCGCGACCACCGAGGTCACCGTCTCCGGCAGGGCGTTGATCAGCCCCATCATCACCGCGCCGACGAAGCCGGCGCGAAGCCCTGACTCCTCGACGATCGACTGGCCGGCATTGGAGACCGCCCAGCCGCCCAGTGAAACGCCCAGCGCCAAGAGCAGGAACACTGCCCATAGCCATGGCGTACCGTGGCAGTCGGTCTGCCCGGCCGCGTCCGACTCCGGATGAGTGGTGGGAGTGCGTACCGGTCGCCACATCGGCGCCTCGCCGTTGCGCTTGATCAGCATCAGGCCACCGAGATAGAACGCCAGCAGGGCAAGGCTTGCGGGATGCACGCCGAGCAGTTGCAGGTCCGGGGTGAAAGTAGCGACCAGGGCGATCGACAGCATGCCGATCAGCAGGCAGCCGAGCAGCAGGTTGGTCAGCGACGCGGCGGCGTGTTCGAGATTGCCACGGCGGTAGAAGATGTCAGCGATCGCGATCGCCATGGTCTGCGCGCTGATACCGCCGACCGCGTTGCTGTAGGCGAGCTGGGGCTGGTCATCGATCGCACTGACCACGGTGATCACGATGCCCGAGAGAGACGTGGCGAGCCCGAAGAAGATCGAGCCGAATAGCGCATCGCCCCAGCCGGTACGGCTGGCCAGCACTTGGCCGGCCAGGGTCAGTTGGATACAACCGGCGATCGTCAGCAGTGCGGCGATCCCGAACACGATGAAGCTGATTTGGAGCGTCCAAGGGGGAAGCAGCGCTTCCATCGAAAATCTCCAGGCCGGGCCAACGGGCATGTGGTCGCGACGAGCGGGTCCAATGAATTTCCCTTCACCCAGCTTAGGTAGTGTTGAACCAACCGCAATGCCGCTTCGCCATCCGCTCGTCGGGATGCCCGGCGATGACAACCGCCTCGGTCGTTGCCGCTCCGGTCCGGAGGCCGGCGTACTAAGTGGGCTCGTCGATTCGAACGGTGAGGGAACCGATCAGCGGGATCGGGGTCTCAATCCAGTATGCACGGACGCTTAAGCCACGGATGGAGCGGGCAGGAAGCTCGAACATAGGATGTAGCGCTGCACAAGACGACAGGCCTGCGAGGGCCTGTCGTCTTTTCGACTGTACGCTGCGTTCTTCATCCTCCTCGCCGGGGCGCTGCGCGAGGCGAGCGAATCCTGATACTGTCGAGGCAGGTCGAGCGTGCCGCGAGCGATCGCTTCGCGGCACGAACTTCATCCCCGCCCCTGGAGGGGCATCTCAACGGCAGGAGGCCTGGGCGGCATGAGCACAGCATCGAATTTCGTCACCCCGCTGCGCGGCAGTTGGCTCGACGCGGCGTCGCACCATCGCTGGCTCGAGAACGAAGGCCAGCGGCTGCTCGCGTTCTATCGCAATGCGCGCCTCGAGCAGGGCGGTTTCGCCCCGCTCGACGTAGACGGCGAACTGGCTATGGATGCGCGTCCGGACACCGTGATCACCGCGCGGATGACCCACTGTTTCGCGCTCGCATCGATGCGCGGCGAGCCCGGAGCGGCGCCGCTCGCCGCGCATGGGTTAGCGGCGCTGAGCGGTGAGCTGCGTGACCATCGGTATGGTGGCTGGTACGCCGAGCTGCCGGAGGCTGGCAGCGACGATGCCAAGCAGGCCTACGTGCACGTCTTCGTCGCGCTTGCCGCCTCGAGTGCCGTCCAGGCTGGCATCGACGGCGCCCAGGCGCTGCTCGACGAGGCGCTCGAGTTGATCGAGACACGCTTCTGGTCGGATGAAGAGGGTCGGCTGCGCGAGAACCATTCGCGTGACTGGAGCGAGCAGGAGGCCTATCGCGGTGGCAACAGCAATATGCACGCCACCGAGCTCTTCCTCCAGCTCGCCGACGTGCTCGATGAGGACAAGTGGCGCCATCGGGCGCTGTCGATCGTCACCCATCTGATCCACCAGCATGCGCGTGCCAACGACTATCTTTTGGTCGAGCACTTCGATTCCGGCTGGCAGGAGTGGCGCGACTACAATCGCGACAAGCCGACCGATGACTTTCGCCCCTACGGCGTCACTCCGGGGCACGCCTGCGAGTGGTCACGGCTGCTGCTGCATCTCGAGGCCGCACTGCTGCGCCATGGCGAGCAGGCGCCCGGCTGGCTGCTGGAGGATGCCATCGGCCTGTTCCATGCGGGGCTCGAGCACGGCTGGCAGGTGGATGGCGAGCCGGGGCTGATCTATACCCACGACTGGGACAAGACGCCGGTGGTCCACCAGCGCCTCCACTGGACCGCGGCCGAGGCCTGCGCCGCCGCCAGTGCGCTACTCAAGCGCACCGGTGATCGTGCCTTCGAGGTTTGGTACCGGCGGCTGTGGGACTACATCGATCGCTACTTCATCGATCGCCGCCGGGGCAGCTGGTGGCATGAACTCGATCGACACAATCGCCCGGCAAGCGAGGTATGGAGCGGCAAGCCCGATCTCTACCACGCCTATCAGCTCACCCTGGTGCCACGGCTGCCGCTGGCGCCGACCATCGCCCGCGCGATCGCCGAGGGCGGCGCTGGCTCGTAGCGTGAACGGCGCAGGTCTCTGGCTTGCCAGCTGGGCCCGGCGCCCCCGTCTTCACCCGTAGAGACGTGGTTGTGGATAGCTTGGAGTCGACTCCAGCCCGCACCTGCCGAGGTGCGCTGGGAGGAGGATGAGATGGCCAACGGTTGGGCGCGCGATGGCGCGGTGCAGGAACAGATCGACAGTACCGTCGAGGACGGTGTGAGCGCCGCGCGTCAGCGCCTGGCGCGCAGCGGCCCGAGTCTCACTCACTGCGAGGAGTGTGACGAGCCGATCCCGCAGGCGCGGCGAGAGGCGGTGCCCGGGGTGCGACTTTGCATCGAGTGCCAGGCCAAGTGGGACCGCCGCCAGCAGTACGACTCGGGTTACAACCGGCGCGGCAGCAAGGACAGCCAGCTGCGCTGAAGCGATGGACGAGTGGATGGAAACGACCAGGGGCGCCGCGAGGCGCCCCTGGTCGTTGAGACTCATAGCCGGAGAAGGCTCAGGCCGCCGCTCGCGCCTGGCGTTCGATCTCGCTGGCCACTGCGGGGTCCAGCGCCAGCGCTGAGGCCAGGCGGTCGAGCCAGGCGCGCTCCTGCGGGTTCTCCTCGTCGACCACCGCGACGCTTGCGAGGTAGATCTCGCGTGCGGCCTGGGGAGAATCCGCCTGCCGCGCCAGCGCCTCTGCGTCGAGCGGCGCCTGGAGCTGCTCGATCAGCCAGCCGTTGAGCTGCTGGTCGGCGCCGGCGGCCTCGAAGTGCTGGGTGATCAGCGCTCGCTCCTGATCGTCGATGTGTCCATCGGCGCGTGCGGCCATGATGATCGCCTGGAGGATCTCCTGGCTGCGCCGCTCCTGGGCTTCGCCTTCGAGCGCCTCGATTGGCTGGCCTTCGCTGCTTTCACTGCTTTCACTGCTCGAGGGCTGCGAGGTACCAGCGCGGTTGGCCTGGGCGTTTTGCCATGCCTTCCAGGCCAGTCCGCCGACCGCGGCGATGGCCCCGAGCTTGAGCGCCTTGCCGCCCATGCTGCGCCCGCGCTTGGAGCCGAGCAACAGGCCCAGGCCCCCACCGCCGAGCAGGCTCTTCACATCGAGCCCGCCCAGCGCGCTTCCCCCGGTCGAACCCTTGGTACCGCCCAGCCCTAGGCCCTCGACCACGCGGCCGAGGTCGAAGCCGCCGCCCTGGCCATTGCCGCCTTGCCGGCCGGCCCCGGAGGCCTGGCGCATCAGTTGATCGAGAATCTGCTTGGCATTCATCGTATGGCTCCTTGTCGTTCGACTCCGCCCCGCGCAGCGGGGCGCCATACCAATGGACAAGCTCGAGCTGGAAACATTCTTGCGCCCAACTGAACTTCTGGCATCGCCTATAGCGTCGATGGCAGCCACAGCGCGATCTGGGGGAAGGCGATCAAGGCGGCGGCGAGGATGAACATCGCGACGATGTAGGGCAGGGCGCCGATCACTACGTCGCTGAACGGCTTGCCGGGACGGGCCGACTGCACGATGTAGAGGTTCAATCCGACCGGGGGAGTGATCAGCGCCATCTCGACGAACAGGATCACGATGATGCCGAACCATACCGGGTCGAACCCGGCGGCGAATACCAGCGGCGCGAGGATCGGAATGGTGATCACCATCAGCGACAGTGTCTCGATGAAGAAGCCGAGCACGATGTAGACCAGGATCACCACCATCAGCAGCATGTAGGGGCTCAGCTCATGGGTGTTGATGAACGCGGTGAGCTGGCGCGGCAGCCCCGCCGACGACAGGGCGAAGTTGAGAAACGAGGCGGCGAGAATGATGAACAGCAGCATCGAGGTGGTTCTCAACGTGCTGTCGAGGCTCTCCTGCAGCATGCGCCAGTCGAGCCTGCGATTGCAGGCGGCCAGCACCATCGCGACCAGTACGCCGATCGCCGCCGCCTCGGTCGGCGTGGCGAGTCCCGAGTAGATCGAGCCGACGATCGCCGCGAACAGTACCAGCAGCGGGAACAAGAACACCGAGCTGCGGATGCGCTGCGACCAGGTGGAGCGACGGATCGGCCCGCCCAGCGAAGGCTTCAGCCGGCAGGCCACCAGGGTGACCAGCATGAACAGCGCGGTGAGCAAGAGCCCGGGGATCAGCCCGGCCATGAACAGCCTCGGGATCGAGGTCTCGGTGAGAAAGCCATAGACGATCAGGTTGATCGAGGGCGGGATGAGAATGCCCAGGGTGCCGCCCGCGGCGATGCTGCCGCAGAACAGCTTGGGGTCGTAGCCGAGCTTCTCGCCCTGGGGCAGCGCCACCGTCGATACCGTGGCGGCGGTCGCCACGGAGGATCCCGAGGTAGCGGAGAACAGCATCGAGGTCATCACGTTGGCATGCAGCAGCCCGCCGGGCAGCCAGGAGAGCCAGTGGTCGAGCGAACGATAGGCGCGTTCGGCGATGCCGGCGCGGACGATGACTTCACCCATCAGGATGAACAGCGGAATCGCGATCAGCAGGAAGGAGTTGGCGGCGGACCAGAGGTTCTGGCCGAGTGCGCGGGTGAGCGGAAAGATCGCGAACCATTGATCGATGCCGAAGGCGAGCAGGAACAGCACGATGGAAATCGGGATGCCGGTCAGCATCAGCACCATCACGCCGATCGAAAGGAAAGGCAGCATCAGCGGCGCTCCTCCTTGGCGGCATCCAGGATCGGCGACTCGCTGGTCATGCCGATCAGCGTCTGTACCTCGGCACGGCCCTGCAGCAGTGCGGCCAGCGCCGCGCGTACGCCGAGCACGCTCGCGGCGATGGCGAACCAGATGTAGCCCAGTGCCCAGACCAGCTGGGGAATCCACAGCGGGGTGGAAAGCGGAGTATTGGCCAGCGAGCCATTGCTCCACGAGCGGGCCAGCACCGGCCAGGCATGCAGCGCGATGACCCAGCCGACCAGCGCGACCGAGAAGATCGAGACGAGATCGAGCAGCGTGCGCGCGACCGCCGGCATCTTCGAATAACCCAGGTCGATACGGATGTGGGCGCGCTCGATCAGGGTGTGGGCGAGCGTCCACGATGACAGCATCGCCAGCACGTAGCCCGAGTACTCGGTCACGCCGCGCAGCGATGCCAGGCCGAGCTTGCGCAGCACGACTTCGACGACGATCAGCACTACTACCAGCAGCAGCAGTCCACCGATGAGCCGGTTGGCGATGCGGGAAACGAAGCGCGTGGCATCGAGCAGACGGCTGGCCAATGAGGTCAGGGTGTTCATGGATAGCTCCTCGAAAGACGAAGGGAGGCCGCGCCGAGGGCGCGGCTGAGGGCGCGGCTGCATGGCTCGTTCAGTCGATGGAAAGGCCGGTGAGCGGGGCGACGTGCTGGTTGTAGAGCGCTCGGGTGTCGGCGTCGACCCGGCTGGCCCAGGCTGGCAGCAGCTTGGTGGAGAGGATCTCCTTCGCGGTGTCGAGATCCGCCTCGTCGGTCGCGACCAGGGTCATCGAGGCCGGGGTTCCCGAGCGGCATTCGCCGTCGCCGGTCAGGCAGGCGATGCCCTGTTCCGCACTGTCTGCGATATTGCTCCAGACCCCATGGGCGAAGACGTCGCGCGCTTGGCTGGCGATCAAGGTCTGGTCCTCGGCGGAGAGCCCGCTCCAGAAATCGCCGTTGGCGGCGGTGATCGCGTGGTCCCAGCCGCCGATCGGCAGCGGTAGCAGATGGGTGGCCACGTCGTACCAGCCGGCGTTGTAGCCGGACAAAGAGCCGGTCACCGCGCAGTCGATCACCCCGCGCTCCATCGCGCCCGGCACTTCGCTGAAATCCATCACCTCGCTACGCGCGCCGAGCGCGTCGAGGAACTCGGCGGTCGAGCGCCCGCTGGCACGCACCGAGCGGTTTCGCAGGTCGGCAAGCCCTGAGATCGGCGTGTTGCAGAACACCACCTGGGGCGTGTTGGGAGCGATCGCCAGCAGCTTGGCGCCGTAGCGGTTTTGCATGGTGCGTTCGACGATCGGCCAGAACGCATCGGACACCTGCTCGGCCTGGGCTGGGTCGACCGCCAGCATCGGCAGGTCCAAGCCCTCGAGCTCGGGTGCGTCGCTGACCACGTAGTCGGAGAGCGTCACGCCGATATCGAAAAGGCCATCGCTCAGGTAGCGGAAGACGTCGGCGCTGTTGATCCCCATCTGGTCGAAGCTGCTCAACTGCACCTCCAACCGGCCGTCGCTGGCCTGTGGCAGCGTCTCGGTCCAGAACGGCAGCTCGTAGTCCTTGTGCAGCGATACCGAGCTCCAGCTGCCGACCACCGAGATCGATTGGGCCTGGGCGCCGGCGGAGAAGGCGAGGCCTGCGGAGAACGCCAGCGCGCAGGCGGTCGCGAGGGGAGATGGCTTCATACGAGGATTCCTTGAATTGTTGTTATGGTCGTCGGCCCGGGATTGCTTGCTGGTGGCGTCGTTCGACGCCACGCTTCGGCCTCAACGATACTTGAGCCGGCTGTTGGGTATGTCGGTGATCAGCATGTGGCCTGGCGCATGGGTGATCGCGAAGGGCAGCCCGGCATTCATCAACGCCACCTGCGGGGTGACGCCGCAGGCCCAGAACACCGGGATGTCGCCGTTCTCGATCACCGGCGGATCGCCGAAATCCGGCTGCATCAGGTCGGTGATGCCGATCTGCCCGGGTTCGGCGAGGTGGACCGGCGCGCCATGCACGCTCGGCATGTCGGTGGTGATCTGCACCGCACGGATCGCGTCCCGGGGCGGCATCGCGCGCATCGACACCACCATGGTCCCGGTGAAGGGCCCCGCGCCGACCAGCTCGATGTTGGTGCGATACATCGGCACCACCCGCTGGTGGGTGATGTGGCGCAGCTCGATGCCGTCCTGCATCAACGCACCCTCGAACGAGAAAGAGCAGCCGATCGAGAAGCTGACCAGATCGTCTTGCCAGAACTCGCCGATCTCGCCGGGCTCGGCGACCAATCTCCCGTGCTCGTAGATCCGGTAGCGGGGGACATCGCTGCGCAGGTCGATGTCCTCGCCCAGCGAGACTGGGTGCGGATCGCCAGGCTGGGTCACATCGAGCAGCGGACAGGCCGCGCGGTTGGCCATGCAGAAGCGAAGGAAGTCATCGGCATAGCGCGCCGGGATGATCGCCAGGTTGGCCTGGGCGTGGCCGTCGCTGAGGCCGGCGGTGCTGCGCGGCCAGTCGCCTCGGCGAATGGCGTGCCGCGCCTCGAGCGGGCGGAAGTGTCGGATTCGCTCGAATGACAGCCCGGCGGTGGGAGAATCGTCTGAAGGCATGGCGGCATCGTACTTATTGGAAGTTGGAATGAACCCACCATATGGAAGTCGTTCTCGATCAGTCAAATCCAATAATGATATGTGTTTCGATCGGAAAAACCTTTCATCCGGCGCTCAGTCGCTCGTCTCAGCGGCATTGGCTATCGCTATCGCCCGCTGGGTCAGCGCCTCGAGGCGCGGGTCGCTGCTGCTGGCGAGCCAGGAGGCGGTGAATTCGTGCGGCGGCAAGGTGAACGGCAGCGCGACGAGCTCCCCCCGCACGATCAAAGGCTCGGCGATCGATAGCGGTACTGCGCCGACGCCGAGCCCGGCCTGGGCCATCTGGGCGATCGAGTTCATCGAGCTCGAGCAGTGGATACGGGTCCTCTCCAGGTCTCGAGCATCGAGGAACGCCCGTACGTCGACATAGGCACGGCTGTTTCGCAGCGGCGCGATCAGATCGCTCTCCTCGAGCAGGCGATGGGCGTCGCCCCGATAGCGTTCGAGCAGGGAGGGGTGGACCACGAGCGTGGTCGGATACTTGCACAGCGCGTGATTGACCACGTGCTGCGCGCTCAGTGGCCCGATCAAGAAAGCGAGATCCAGCTCCTGGCCGATCATCCGCTCGGCGAGGTGCGGCGTGACGTCGATCTCGACCTCGATGACAAGGCTCGGGAAGCGGTGTCGTGCGTCTTCCAGCAGCCGTGTCAGCCAGCGCTGGGCGAGGCTCTCGACGATGCCGAGGCGGAGCTGGCCGCTGATCGCCTCGGACGGCAGCAGCGCCGCTATCGCTTCATGACGGGCATGGATCAGCCGTTCCGCGTGATCGAGCAGGGCGTGGCCCTTGCGGGTGGCCTTGATCGGTCGCTGGCGACGATCGAGCAGCGGGGCATCGAGGGTCCGCTCCAGCCGGTGGATCCGTTCGGAAATCGCCGGCTGGGTGATATGCAAACGCCGGGCGGCCAGACGAAACGAGCCCGTGCGGACGATCGCGACGAAGGCTTCCAGCTCCTTGAAGTCGAACATGGCAGGCCACCGGTTGAAATGAGCGATCGCTACGATAACGGCTTACGCCTGTAGCGATAAGCCTGAGATAATGCCCAGCATCGAAATCGCACGGCGCCTTCGCCGGTGTGGCCTGCTCCAGCGCTGGGGGAAGGCCCCGGTGCGCCATCTCCGTCGCGATCCATCCGTCGTCATCGAGGAAACGCCCATGTCCGCACTCTTTCCCCAAGCCCGGCTGCGCAGGCTGCGCCGTACTCCGCAGATGCGCGCGATGCTGCGTGAAACCAGGCTTGCGCCCGAGCAGCTGATCTATCCGATCTTCGTCGAGGAAGGCATCGACGAGCCCAAGCCGATCGAGGGCATGCCAGGGCAGTTCCGGGTGCCTGAGAAGCTGCTCGCCCGAGAGGTCGAGCGGCTCGCCAAGCTGGGTCTGACCGGGATCATGCCGTTCGGTATCTCGCACCATAAGGATGCGATCGGCGGCGATGCGCTGAAGGCCGATGGCCTGGTGGCGCGGATGGTCGGCACGATCAAGGATGCGGTGCCTTCGATGCTGGTGATCCCCGACATCTGCTTTTGCGAATACACCACCCACGGCCACTGCGGGGTGATCGAGCACGGCGAGGTAGACAACGACGCGACGATCGAGAATCTGGGCCGGCAGGCGGTGATCGCCGCGGGCGCCGGCGCCGATGTGATCGCGCCCTCCGCGGCGATGGACGGCCAGGTCGCCGCGATCCGCCGCGCGCTCGACGCCGCCGGCTTCGGCCAGGTCCCGATCATGGCCTATTCGACCAAGCTCGCCTCGTCGCTGTATGGCCCCTTCCGCGAGGCCGCCGGTACCGAGCTCAAGGGTGATCGCAAGCAGTATCAGATGGACCCGATGAATCGCCGCGAGGCGCTTCGCGAGTCGCTGCTCGACGAGGCCGAGGGCGCCGACATGCTGATGGTCAAGCCAGCGCTCGCCTATCTCGACCTGCTCGCTGACATTCGCCGCGAGAGCCTGCTGCCGCTCGCCGCCTACCAGGTCAGCGGCGAGTACGCGATGATCCGCTTCGCCGCCGCCGCCGGGGTGATCGACGAGAGCGCGGTGATCCGCGAGACCCTCGGCTCGATCCGCCGCGCCGGCGCCGACCTGATCATGACCTACTTCGCGCCGCAGCTGCTCGAGGAAGGGCTCTAAGGAAGACCGGCCAGCCCCGCGCCGTCTCGACGCGTGGCTGGCCGGTCGGCGATCCCGCTGCGCTCAGAGGCCTTTGATCAAGCCGCCGTCGATCGGGATCTGGGCGCCGGTGATGTAGCTCGCCAGGGGGCTTGCGAGGAAGGTGGCCGCCGCGGCGAACTCCTCGACCTTGCCGTAGCGCCCGACTGGAATCGTCTGCCGGGAACGGGCGGCGATGGTCTCGACGTCGACGCCTTCGCGTTGCGCGGCGGCGGCGTCGAGCGCGGCGACCCTTTCGGTGGCGATCCGCCCGGGCAGCAGCAGATTGACGGTGACGCCGTCGGCGGCGACCTCTAGCGACAGCGTCTTGGCCCAGGCGGCGAGCCCTGCTCGCAGGGTGTTCGAGATCCCGAGCTGGGGGATCGGCTGACGTACGCCGGAGGAGGCGAGCAGCAGTACCCGACCGAAGCCGCGGTCGCGCATCTCGGGCAGCAGCTCGTGGGTCAGCCCGATCAGCGGGGTGACCATGGCATCGAAATGGGTGCGCCATGTGCGCTCATCGACCGCGCTGATCGGACCGGGAGGCGGCCCTCCACCGTTGAGCACCAGTACGTCGACACCGCCGAGCCGCGTTCGTGCGGCAGCGGCCAGCGAGCGTGCCGCGTCGGCCGCGGCGAGATCGCAAGTCTCGGCGATCAGTTCGCCGGGCAGACCCTTGCCTTCGTCGATCACCTGCTCAAGGCGTTCGGCGCTGCGGCCGACGATCATCACGCTCGCGCCTTCTGCCGCGAGCGCCAGGGCGATGCCGCGGCCCAGTCCGCGCGAGGCGCCAAGCACCAGCGCGCGTTTGCCTGTCAGTCCCAATTCCATCTCGTTTCCCCATCATGGCGGTGTGTGCTCGTCTCGAGCGGTGGTTCGTCGTGGTCTCAGCGCTTGGTACGCAGTGAATTGGAGGCTTCCAGCGCCTGGTCGAGATGCCGCGTCATCAGCTCGGCGGCCTGCACGCGCTGGCCGGACAACAGCGCTTCGAGTATCGCGATGTGTTCGAAGCACCAGTCGGTGATCCTGCGTCGATTGCCATAGCCGAGATACTCGAGCATCCGGCGCTGGCGATTCTGGCGCACGATCGCCTGCAGGATCAGAGGATTTCCCGACAGGCGGGCGAGGCTCTCGTGGAAGTTGGCGTCGAGTCTGAACAGCGCGGTGCTGGTGGCCGGCGTATGCTCATCGAGGGCGATCACCCGGCGATGCTCGTCGATCTGGCCTTCGATCACCGCGCGGTCGAGTTCGAACCCGGGGAGCAGCAGCCCTGCGGGCTCGAGCGCGCGGCGGAATTCATAGCTGGCGCGCTGCGACGACTCGCTGTCGAATGCGCAGAGGAAGGTCCAGCCCTGGCCGGTATTGCGCTCGATCAGTCCCTCTTCGGCCATCTGCTCGAGGACCTTCGCCAGCATCGCGACATTGGTGTCGTAGCGCTTGAGCAGTTCGACCTGGGTGATCGAGTCCGGCAGCTCGCCGCGCACGTGGTCCTCGACGATCATCAGGTAGAGCTCCTCGTCCGGGGACTTGGGCATGCTCAGCGACAGCGCATGCAGGTGATCGGCAGCGCAGTCGATCACATAGCCCTGGTGCGGAATCGACCGCACCACACCCTGCTCGGCGAGCAATTTGAGCGCGTTGCGTACCGGTGTGCGCGACACGCCGAAGTGTTCGGCGAGCGCCATTTCGCGCAGATGCGCGCCCCGATCCAAGCCCTGCTGATGAATGTGACCGAGGATTCGCTCGGCCAGGACGACTTGGCGCCGTTTGCCTGAAGTACCGCTCATGCCGTTCTCGCTGTTCTTTTTCGTGGATCGTCTTGGTGGATCGTACCGGTGGATTGTCGCTGCTCGGCCGGCCCGCTTGAAGCGGCTCATCTGGGTGACGATCATCGCTTGACAGTGGATTGTACTAAATTTAACGTTAAAAACAATTCTGCTCGCCTCGCTGCGATCAGGTGAAAAAAAACAACATCCATTCAGAGTCGATATCGCCATGACCCACGCCAAGACCGTGTATCGCACGCTGCTGGCCGCAGCCTTGCTCGGCGTCTCCTTCTCCCATACCGCCGCAGCCGCCCAGCCGCCTGAGGGGCTGGCCGCAGCCGGCAAGCTGACCTACGGCACCGCGGCCACCTTCGCGCCGTTCGAGTACCAGCAGGATGGCAAGCTGACCGGCTTCGACATCGAGCTTGGCGAGTTGATCAGTGAGCGCCTTGGCCTCGAGGCCGCACCGTTCAACGTCGAGTTTCGCGGTTTGATCCCTGCGCTGCAGGGCAAGCGCATCGATCTGATCAATTCGGCGATGTACATCAACGATGAGCGCTCGGCGCAGGTCGACTTCGTTCCCTATCTACGCATCGGCAGCGAGGTGGTGGTCGCCAAGGGCAATCCGCAGGGGATCTCCGGGCGCGAGGACGTTTGCGGCCAGCGTATCGCGGTGACCCTGGGCGGGATCGAGGAGAGCCGCGCCAGGGATGACGTCACCCGCTGCCAGGGCGAGGACCGCTCGCCGCCGACCATCGTCACCTTCCCGACCGCCCAGGCTTCGGCGATGGCCCTGCGGGTCGGTCGCGCCGACGTGCTCTACACCTCGACCCCAGGGGCTGCGGTGCTGATGCGCGAGGTGCCCGACACCTACGAGACCGCCGGGCCCACCTTCGAGGCCGATACCCAGCTGGGTATCGCGGTGCGCAAGGGAGATACCGAGCTGGCCGCCGCGCTCGAGGAGGCGCTCGGCCAGATCGTCGCCTCGGGAGACTACCTGCGGCTGATCCACGCCTACCAACTGCCCGACAGCGCCGCCCTGCTCGAGCAATGAGGCGACACCCGATCACCCTCCAGAGGTGATCGGATCGTGCCTGAACCACCCGGAGAACGAGAATGAGCGAGTCACTCCATCTGGTGCTCGAATACCTGCTGTCGCCGAGCTTCTTCAACGCCGCCCTCACCACTCTGGCGCTGACCGTGGTGTCGATGCTGATCGGCATGCTGATCGGCCTGCCGCTGGCGCTGTTGCAGGAGCGCCGCTCGGTGTTCGTGCGCCTGCCGGTGCTGCTCTACCTTTGGCTTTTTCGCGGCACCCCGGTGCTTTTGCAGATCGTCTTCGTGTTCAACGTGCTGCCGCTGTTCGGTGTGGTGCTCTCAGGCTTCGCCAGCGGCGTGCTGGCGCTGGCGCTCAACGAAGGCGCCTACATGGCCGAGATCTTCCGCTCGGGCATCCAGGCGGTGAGCCCGCGCCAGCGTCTCGCCGGGCGCGCGCTGGGGATGAGCTCCGCCCAGGTGATGCGGCTGGTGGTGCTGCCGCAGGCGCTGCGTACGGTGGTGCCACCGACCGGCAACCAGTTCATGGGCATGCTCAAGTCGAGCGCTCTGGTCTCGGTGATCGCGGTGCAGGATCTGCTGCTGATCGCGGACCAGACCGCCAGCGCCAACTTCCGCTACATCGAAGCGCTCTCCGCCGCGGCGATCTACTACCTGATCTTCACCACGTTGTTCATGGTCATCCAGGGATACATCGAGCGCTGGGTCGCGCCGCGCCGCTCTTCCGGCCGGCGCTCCTGGAGCCAGCGCCTGATCAGCCTCACCTCCGCGCAGCCGAGGAGTTCGCAATGACTACTTCCACGTCTACGTCCACTCCCGCCGCCGATGCGATGTTCGAAGTCCGCAAGCTGAACAAATCCTTCGACCAGCAGCAGTGGGTGCTCGACGACATCGACCTGAAGCTGCTGCGCGGCAAGACCACGGTGATCCTCGGCCCTTCGGGGTCGGGAAAATCGACCCTGCTGCGCTGTCTCAACCTGCTCGAGGAGGTCGACTCGGGGGCGATCTGGTTCGACGGTCGGGAGATCACCAAGGAAGGCCCGCGCGGCCACTTGCTTCGTCGCGAGATATCGATGGTGTTCCAGCACTACGAACTCTTCCCCCATCTCAGCGTGCTCGAGAACCTGATGATCGCCCCGATCAAGGTACTCGGTGTCGCCCGCGAGCGGGCGCTCGAACAGGCCATGGAGCTGCTCGCCAAGGTGCGGATCCGGGAGAAGGCCGATGCCTATCCGGAACAGCTGTCGGGTGGCCAGCAGCAGCGCGTGGCGATCGCCCGGGCGCTGATGATGAACCCGAAGGCGATTCTGTTCGACGAACCGACCTCGGCGCTCGACCCGGAGATGGTCAAGGAGGTGCTCGATGTGATGGTCGAGCTCGCCGGCTCCGGGATCACCTGCGTGGTGGTCACCCACGAGCTCGGCTTCGCTCGCCGCGCCGCTGATCGGGTGGTGCTGATGGAAGGTGGCCGGATCGTCGAGGAGAGCGCCAAGGAGCATTTCTTCAGCGACCAGGCCAGCGAGCGTACCCAGCGTTTCCTTCAACAGATGAGCCATTGAACGAGGAGTGACCCATGTCCTTCATCGAACGCACCTCCCTAGGCGGACTGCTGGCCGGGCTGGTCGAGTGCGATACCCAGAACCCGCCGGGTGCGGAGGGCGATGCCGCGGCGCTGGTCGAGGCCCGGCTGGCGGCGCTCGGCTTCGAGACCGAGCTCGACGAGTTCGCGCCCGGCCGGGTCAACCTGGTCGCACGCCTGGTCAACGGCGAGGGGCCACGGCTCGCCTTCAATACCCATTTCGACGTGGTTCCGGTGGGGCAAGGCTGGGCGAGCGACCCACTGCGCCTGGATGAGCGCGAGGGGCGGCTCTACGGTCGCGGTGCCTGTGACGCCAAGGGCCAGATCGCGGCGATGGTCGAGGCGCTCGCGCGGCTGAGCGAGGACCGCGACAGCTGGCGCGGCACCCTGCTTGCGGTGTTCGTCGCCGATGAAGAGGTCGGAAGCCTTGGCGCCCGGCGGTTCAAACAGCGTTACGCCGAGTATGGGCCGATCGATCACGTGATCGTCGGCGAGCCGACCGGCAATCGACCGGTCAATGCTCACAAAGGCAGCCTCAGGCCGGTGGTCGCGGTACGCGGCCGCAGCGCCCATTCAGGCACCCCGGAGCTCGGTGTCAACGCGATCTACGCCGCCGCCAGGCTTTGCGCCGCGGTCGACGAACTCCACCAGCAGGTGCGCGAGCGAAACCACCCGAGCGTCGGTCGTGCGGCGCTGAGCGTTACCCGCATCCACGGGGGGCATGCCGATAACGTGGTGCCCGAACGCTGCGAAGTGATGCTCGACCGGCGGATGATTCCCGGCGAGAAGGAGCAGGATGCGATCGCTGAAATAGAGGCCCTGCTGGCGAGGCTCGATGCCGAGCACGGAGTCGAGGCTGCGATCGAACGCTTCCAGGCGACCACCGGTGGCGCCAGCGAGACCCAGCCGTCGAGCGCGGTGGTCCGCGCCGCGCTCGAGGCCGCGCGCGCCCACGGCGTGGCGGTCGAGGCGCCGGGAGGCTTTCCGGGCGGGTGCGACCTGGTCCACTTCCGTGAGCTGGGCATCCCCGGGGTGGTGATAGGTCCTGGCGATCTGGGCGTGGCCCACCAGCCGGACGAGTTCGTGCCGATCGATGAGCTCGAGTCTGCGGTCGGGATCTATGCCGAGATCGCCCGCCGGCTGCTGCCCGTGGAGCCACGAGGCTGATGCGCGCACGTCTGTTCGCGGCGCGCCTGCACTATGTGCCTGGGCTCGAGCTCCACACTGCGGCCTCCGGCGCGGTGGCGGCGCTCGACGAGCGCTATCTGCTGATCGAGGACGACCAGGGCGGATGGGGCCTGGGTGGGATCAGGGCCAATATCGAATATCTCAGCGGCGTTCCGGTAGCGCGGCTCGATGGGCTGCTGCGCGACTCCTTCGACTGGTGGCAGGCGCAGCCGAGCGCCGAGCAGGCGCTGGTATCGCTTGCGGGCACCGGCTGGCCTGCGCTGTTGCGCACCCTGGCTGAGCAGGCGCTGCTCGATCTCATCGCCCGGCGCGCAGGCGTCGCGCTCGCCGAGCTGATCGCCGAGCGCGCCGGGCTCGAGGCGCCGGTGCTGTCGGAGCGTATGTGCCTCGACAGCAACCAGACGCTGTTCTGGCAGAGCGAGGCGTCCTTGTTCGAGCGTGCCGTGGCCTACGCCGACGCGGGTTTTCACGAGCTCAAGCTGCGCGTCGGGATCGAGGATGTCGCGACCGACCTGCGCAGGCTCGAGCGGCTGCGGGCGCTGCTCGGCGATCGTGTCCGCCTGGCGGTCGACGTCAACGGCCAGTGGTCGCTGAGCGAAGCGCAGGCTTGCCTGCCTGCGCTTGCCGAGCTCGGCGTGGCCTACGTCGAACAACCGCTTCCCGCCTGCGCCTGGGAACAGATGGCGACGCTCGCCGCCGGCACCGAGCTGACCCTGCTGCTCGACGAGGCGCTGGTCGATTCGCACTCGCTCGCCCGGCTCGACACCCTGCCGGCCAACGTCGGCGGCCATCTCAAGCTGGTCAAGCTGGGCGGGCCGCAGGCGCTGGTCGAGGCGGCGCTCACCCTGCGCGACCAGGGGCGGGCGCTGATGATCGGCCAGATGAACGAAGGAGCGCTCGCCACCGCCGCCTGCGCCCACTGCGCGCTCGCGCTGAATGAAACCGCAGGTGAGCTCTATGGCGCCTTCGGTCTGATCGACGAGCCCTTTGCGCTGCTCGACTACCACCAGGGGCGCTTGCGCCTTCCCATCGGCCACGGCCTTGGCGTCGAGCGTGAGGCGTTCGACCAGGCAGGGCGATGCAACCCAAGTTTCGAGGAGATCAAGCGATGAACGAACGTCCCTATCCAGGCCTCTCGCTCCAGGCCCGCGAGGCCACCTTTGCTGCCGAGGTGTACGCGCAGCGCCAGCGCGCGGCCCGAGAGGGCATGCAAGCACGCGGCATCGACGTGCTGATCGTCACTGGGCCTGAGAATCTCTGCTACCTCACCGGCCAGCAGACGCCGGGCTACTACACCTTCCAGGCTTTGGTACTGCCGCTCGAAGGTGAGCCGAGCTTCATCGTTCGCCGCCTCGAGGCGATGAACTGTCGCGCCAACACTTATCTCGAACGGCTCATCGAGTACGACGACGGCATCGACCCGCTCGAGCTGCTCTGCGCCGAAGCAGCGGCGAAGGGCGGCAGGGTGGCGATCGACAAGCGCAGCTGGTTCATGCCGATCGTCACCTTCGAGGCGCTGGTCGCGCGGCTCGGCGATCTGAGCGACGGCGCCGGTATCGTCGAGGCGCTGCGCGCGGTGAAAAGCGCAGAAGAGATCGCACGGATCGAGCGCGCCGCCGGCTACGTCGACGCCGGTATGCGCGCGGGGCTTGCTGCGATCCGCGAGGGCGCCGACGAGAACGCACTGGTCGCGGCGATGATGCAGGCGGCGATCGCTGCGGGCTCGGAGTATCTCGGCATGGAGCCCTTGGTCTCCAGCGGCGAGCGCAGCGGCGTGCCCCACGGTACCTGGCGCCGCCGGCGTCTGGCCAGGCACGACCCGGTGTTCCTCGAGCTCGCCGCCTGCCACGACCGCTACCACGCGGTGATGATGCGTTCGGCCTGGCTCGGCGAGCCGCCGGCGCTCGCCCAGCGGATGATGGCGAGCTGCCAGGAGGCGCTCGCCGCCGCGCTCGAAGCGCTCAAGCCGGGCAATACCTGTGCCGACGTGCACCGCGCCGCGCAGCGGGTCATCGACCGCGACGGCTTCACCGACAACTACCGCAAGCGCACCGGCTACAGCGTTGGTCTCGCCTTCGCTCCCGACTGGGGCGAATGGCAGGTGGCGAGCCTGTTCGAGGGCATCGACCGACCGCTGGAGCCGGGCATGGTGTTCCACATCCCGCCGGCGCTGCGCGACTACGGCCGCTTCACCGTCGGCGTCAGCGAGACTGCCGTGGTCACCGAGCATGGCCACCGGGTGCTCGGCAAGCTGCCGCGCGATCTGCAGGTGGTCGACTGATGCAAGATATCGCCGCGATCCTCCATCCCCCTGGCCGCTTCGAGCTGGCCGCGCGCGCGGCCGCGCTCTGGCTTGCGCGTGAGGGAGGCGAGCGGCGGGTGGCCAGGCTCGATGGCTTGGGAGCGGATGCAACGCTCGAGCCGCCCGCGCGGCAGTTCGTCACCGCCGACGGACGACTGGTCGACAACGGTTGGCTGTGGCTCGAGCGCGCGTCGCTGCGATCGACCGAAGCCGCAGACCAGGGCACCGATACCGGCTCGTCGGCGCTGCTGCTCGGCGAATACCGCCAGGCGGCGCTGGTGGCGAGCGCGGAAGAGACCTCGGGTCTAGCCCGGGTCGAACCGCTCGGTGATCGCTGGCGACTGGTCGATCAAGCCGGGAGGCTGGTGCTCGATGGCAGCCGCGACCGCTACGACAGGCCGTGCCTGCGCGGGGAGGCCGGGCAGGGGAGGGATCGAACGCCGGTCAGGGTCGCCTTGATCGGTGAGCGCGATCACCTGCGCGAGGTCTATCCGGCCAACCAGGCGGCGCTGGGAGATGCCGCCGATCGGCTGGGCGTTACCGTCGAGGTGCGTATCGTCTCTGCGCTGGGTCTCGAACGTGGAGACGCGAAGTCACTGCTCGGCGAGGTCGACGCGCTGGTGCTGCCGGGAGGGTGCGACGGTCGCCAGATCGAGGGGCAGATCCTGCTCGCCGGGCTTGCGCTTGCGCTGCAAGTGCCGACCCTTGGGCTCTGCTTCGGGATGCAGAGCATGGCCACCGCAGTGATCCGCGACCGCCTGGGTCACCTCGAGGCGGTGCTCGAGGAGCTCGACCCCGAGGCACCGGTGCATAGCTTCATCGCGCTGCGCGACCAGCGTGGCGCACAGCGACACCGTTTGGGGAGTGCCACTTCCCGGCTGCGCCCCGGCAGCCGGGTCGCCAATTTCCACGCGGCCCACACGATTGTCGAGCGAATGAATCACCGCTATCGCCTCGCACCGCGCTGGCACGACCCGCTCGAAACGGCCGGCATCTCGATCAGCGCCTGGTCGATGGACGATCCCGCCATTACCGACGCGATCGAGGCGCGAGGCGATGCGTTCTTCGTCGGCATCCAGGGCCATCCCGAGCTTTCGAGCAGCGCGCGCCATCCTCATCCCAGCTTCATCGCCCTGCTCGAGGCGGCGCTGGCGCGCCGCTGAGCCGGCCTGCGCGCGTTCGCCGATCGATTTCTCCAACCCTGCAATGGAACACTATCGATGACTTCGAACCATCCCCTGGCCCCGCGTATCGAGGGCCTGTTCAACATCTGCGTCACCCCCTTCGATGACCGCGGCGAGCTGGACCGCGCAGCGTTCGAGCTCAACCTCGAGCGTGCGATCGGCCACGGCTACGACGGCATCCTGATCGGCGGCACCTATGGGGAGTTCGCCGCGCAGACCACCCGCGAGCGCGCCGAGCTCTTCACCGCGGCGATGGCGGTCGTCGACGGCCGGCTGCCGGTGCTGCTGTGCGCCGCATCGGGCGACGCGCGCGAGGCTTGCGAGCTCACCGAGCTCGCCGGTCGGCTCGGCGGCCTGCCGATGCTCACGCCACCCTATGCCTGCGAGATCACCTTCGAGCACACCGAGGCCTACTTCGCCGAACTCGCCGCCCGCAGCGCCACCGGGGTGATGATCTACAACGCCCCCGGCGTCGGCGCGACGCTGAGCCCGGCTGAGATCGAGCGATTGGCCGCGATCGACGGCGTGGTCGCGCTCAAGCAGGGGGAGCTCTCGCCGACCAGCGTCGATCGCCTGCTCCATCGCCTGCAGCCCAGGCTCAAGATCATCGCCGCCTCCGACCTGTCGATGGTCTCGACGCTCAGTGCCGGCGTGGATGGAGTGAGCAGCACCAATAGCTGCGCGCTTCCCGAGCTGATCAAGGCGATTTTCGACGCCACTCGCGTGGGGCGGCTCGACCAGGCCCGCGCCCTGCACCAGGCGTGGTTCCCGCTGCGCGAACTGTGCCGTCGCTTCGGCCAGCCGCAGACTACCAAGGCGATGATGCGCCTGCGTGGCTGGCGTGTCGGCGGCGTGCGTGCCCCATTGCGCGACCTCGACGCCGCCCAGCTGGCCGAACTGAGCGCCGTTTTCGCTGACTTCCGCCGCCAGCCGCTGATCGAACCCCTGCTGGTGGATTGAGCCCAGCCATCGCCCACTGCCATCGCCTCGCGGCGCCGCCGCGAGGCGATGTTCGTTTCTATCGCATTGATTTCAGTCCAGCCGCGCGCAGCACTCCGCCAGCCGGGCCAGCGCCTCGCGCAGCCGCGCGCTCGGTTGGCCGTAGGCCAGGCGCAGGTAGGGGGAGAGTCCGAAGGCCGTGCCAGGCACGACGCCGACCCCGGCCGAGGCGGCGAAATGGTCGGCGACCATCTGGTCGTTCTCCAGCCGCAGGCCCTGCGGGGAACGCTTGCCGATCAGCCCGGCGCAGTCGACGTAGAGATAGAACGCCCCTTGGGGCGTGGCGCAGTCGAGCCCATCGATCGCGCGGATGCCTTCGACCATCAGGTCACGACGGCGGCGCAGCCGCTCGAGCCGCTCGGGAAGGAAGTCGAGAGGCGCTTCGAGCGCGGCCTGGGCGGCCGCCTGGCACATGCTGGCGGGATTGGTGGTGCTCTGCGACTGCAGCCGGCCGATCGCCTCGATCAGCCATTCGGGGCCGGTGGCGTAGCCGATTCGCCAGCCGGTCATCGAGTAGGCCTTGGAGACCCCGTTGAGCGTGAGGATGCGCTCGGCGAGATCAGGGCGCAGCCCCGCCGGGGTGAAGAACTCGCCCTCGAAGACGAGATGTTCGTAGATGTCATCGGCGAGCAGCAGCGTTCGCGGCGCCTCGGCGAACACCTCGAGCAGCGCCTCGAGCTCGGCACGGGTGTAGACCGCGCCGCTCGGGTTGTTCGGCGAATTTAGGATCAGCCAGCGCGTACGCGGGGTCAGGGCCGCGCGCAAGGCGTCGGCGGTGAGCTTGAAGCCCTCTTCGGCGCTGGTGGGCAGGATCCGCGCAGTGGCGCCGGTCAAGGCGACGATGTCCGGATAGGAGACCCAGTAGGGCGCGGGTATCAGCACCTCGTCGCCCGGTGACAGGGTCGCCAGCATCGCGTTGAACACGATCTGCTTGCCGCCGACGGCCACCAGTACCCGCTCGGGCGAGGTATCGATGCCGTTGTCGCGGGAGAACTTGGCGCATACCGCACGTTTCAGCGCTTCGGTGCCGGTGACCGCGGTGTACTTGGTATCGTCGCGCTCGATGGCATCGATGCCGGCACGCTTGGCCACCTCTGGGGAGGGGAAGTCGAGCTCTCCCTCGCCGAGGTCGATCACGTCGACGCCTTCGGCGCGACGCTTGCGCATCAGTGCGGAGACCATGGCGGTGGGGGATTGGCGCAGGGTGGCCATGCGCGGGGCCAACAGGGATTCGGGATTCACGAAAGAGTCGCTCGTATTGGTCTTGTGGCGGAGAAATGATGCGAGGCGCCGAGCAAGCGGCGCCTTCGAGCTATTGTACGTTTTTGATAAAAAAATACAAAACTGAGCGATGTTCGCCCGCCGATCGAGGGCTTCTCCGACTGCTCCGTCATGGCCGGCTACAATGGAGAGCGTCCGGCTGCGTGCTCACCGCAGCCTCGCGGGTCGAAAAAAAGGGCAGGCGGCGAAGGTTCGGCACCGCCGGGCCTGGCGTCGACCGCAAACTCAGCTGGGTGACCAGGAGCCGCTTCGATGGACGATGCATCCCCTATCGACCACCGCCGCCATCCCGAGCGCTACCGCATCGGGCGTGGAGAGCAGGGGGTGATGAATGTCGAGCCCTACAAGAGCGAGCTGCTGGTGCACTGGCGGTTCAAGACGCCGGAGCTCGCGCGGGCATCCGCCGCTAAGCTCGAGGAGATGTTCGCCGCCTACAAGGCCGCGGGCGACTTCGTCGGTATGGACATGGCGCGGAAGTACCTGCAGATGGGCTATACCCGCTCGCGCCGCTATGCCAAGCGCCCGTCGGGGCGCAAGTACGATGCCGAGGGGGCGCTGCTGCCGATCGGCGAGGAGGACCCCGTCAAGGCGGAGTCGGCACGAATCTTCCACGCGGCCTGGCAGCGGGTGCGCGAGGACCGCGAATACCTGTCGATGAAAAAGCAGCACCGAGAGCGCTACGAGCGCGGCCGATGAGGGTCAGGACGCCGACGTCACGCTCTTTCGCCGTCGTCTGCGCGGCGCTTGTGCCAAGCAGGCATCCAGCCAGTATTCGACCTGTTCGGGCGTGGGCGGTCGAGGGGCGAACAGGAGCCGATAGACCAACGGGGCAACCAGGGCGTCGACCAGTAGATCGATCGGCGGCGTCGTCTCGCCGCGGCGCTTGGCGCGCGCCAAAAGCCGATCGAGGCGCTGGGTGAGCAGCGCAGCACAGCGCTGAGGGCAATCGTCGGCCTGGCTCGAGACCACGTCTCGCAGCAGATCGCGGCCGAGCGGCGAGCCTACCTCGTCCATATAGGCCTGTGCCCAGGCGAGCAGGTCTCCCCTCAGGCTGCCGGTGTCCTCGGGGAGTGTCTCGGGGCGCATCTGCTCGAGGGCGACGTCGCCGAGCAGAGTGGCGAGATCTCCCCAGCGGCGATAGAGCGTCGAGGGAGTGACTCCCGCGCGCTGGGAGATTTGCGGGACGGTCAGCGCCTCGCGCGGCTGTTCGTCGAGCAGCTCGCGCACCGCTCGATGCACTGCCGCCTGGATTCTTGCGCTGCGCCCGCCTGTGCGTATACCTAACGTCTTGTTCATGATCGAAAGGCTAGCACAAGTTGATTGCATCAATGGCATCAGGCCGAGGGTCGAATTTAAAGCCGATTTTCAGGCGAAGCGGTGCGCTTGGCTTATCCACTCGCTCCGCCCTCCGAGACAGGAAATGCCCATGACGCCGGACAGGATCGACTGGAACGAGCTGCGCGTGCTGCTCGAGGTGGCCCGCAGCGGGGGGCTTGGCGGGGCGGCGAAGCGTCTGGGCGTCGATGCATCGACCGTCAGTCGACGCATCGCTCATCTGGAGACGATGCTGGGGGAGAGCCTGTTCGAGCGCAGCCGCGGCGGATTGGTGCTCAACGCCCTGGGCCATCGGCTGGTCGAGCATGTCAGTGGGATGGATAGCGAGTTCGCGATGATCGTCGAGCGCCTCGGCGAGAGCGGAGGTGCGCATGGGCGGGTGCGAATCGCCTCAATGGAGGGGATCGGGTCGCTCTACCTGAGCCGGGTCTTCGCCGAGTTTCGCGAGCAGCTGCCGACCATCGAGATCGAGCTGGTCACTTCGACCCAGCAGGTTCACGTCACCCGCCGCGAGGCGGACATCTTCCTGAGTTTCTTCGCTCCGGGTGGGCGTGGGCTCGAGGTCGAGCGAGTCGCCCGCTTCGGCCTGCACCTCTATGCCAGCCCGTCCTACCTTGCGCGCCGTGGCGCACCGCAGAGCCTGGCCGATCTCGCCGAGCACCAGTTCGTCGGCTACATCGACGACCTGGTGCAGATCGACGAAGTGCGCTGGCTCGAATCGCTGCTTCCCGAGCCGCCGCTTTGCTTCTACTCCACCAGCATGCTGGCGCAGATGTTCACCGCGGCGGCTGGGGCTGGGCTGGTGATGCTGCCGAGCTTCTCCGCGGCCGAGCGCTTCGGGCTCGAGCGCGTGCTCGAGGGAGAGTTCGAGCTTGGCCGGGACCTATGGCTTTCGGTCCACCGTGACCTGCGCTACGCACCGAGGATCAAACGAGTGGTTCGGGCGCTGGAGGATGCGATTCGCGCCGACGACGCCTTCACGAACTGAGGATGTCCTGCGGCTGCGGCTGCGGCTGCGGCTGCGGTGTTTCTGTGTCCACCCAGGTGGCCGGCCGCTGGCGACGGCGTTCGACGCTCAGGGAGAACACGTCGTAGCGCTGGTAGTAGCCGGTGACGTCGTGGAACTGCTTCGGTTCGATGCAGCGGTTGAGATCGAGCTCGGCGTAAAGAATGCCTTCCTCGTGGCTCAGGGCCGGCCCCAGCTGGCGCCCGGTGGGATCGACGAAGAAGCTTTCCGCGCGCGGGGTGTCGTCGACCACTGCGGCGATCGCCTGGTCGCGTTCGACCAGGAAGTCGCGCATCGGTGCATCCATGTAGCCGGCGCAGACGATGCCGAACGCCTTGGCCTCGAACGAATGCGCGCTGGCGCGGATACGGTTGGCGGCGAGGTTGTCGAAGTTGCCCCCTGCGCTGGGGCGTCGGGTCGGCCACAGCGCGGGCCAGGCGGAGATATGCACCTGTTCGCCTTGGGCCATCAGCGCATAGCGGGCCAGCGGATTGGTGTTCTCACCGCAGATCAGTGCGCCGAGCCGGCCGATAGAGAGCGGATTCACCTTGAGCCCTTCGCCGTCGCCGGGTGCCCAGATCAGCTTCTCGTAGAAGGTCGGCACCAGTTTGCGATGATGATTGACCAGCCGTCCCTGGTCGTCGATCACCAGGTTGGTGTTCCAGATGCAGCCGACGCTGGCATGGCTGCGTTCGCTGATCCCGATCGATAGGTTGACCCCGAGACGCGCGGCGGTCTGCTGGAGTGCGGCGACTTCGGGACCATCGACGTAGAGGCTCTGCTCGACCATGCGCTCGAACAGGTCGTGGTTGTCGATGGGGGCCCACAGCGCCGCCCAGATCGGAAAAGCGGGGATGAACGATTCGGGGAATACCACCAGGGTGGCGCCGTTGGCGGCTGCCTCCTCGATCAGCGCGATGGCCTTGTCGGTGGTCGCTGCTTTGTCGAGGAAGACGGGGGCGGCATGGCAGGCCGCCGCGGTGAAGATCGGTAGCGAGGACATCGGAATTCTCCAGCGATGGGAATGCCGCGAGTGAAGGTCCCGCGGCAGTGAGGAAGTCAGTGGCCGACGGCCTGAGCGACGCCATGGCCTGTATCACGGCGAACCGCGAGCTCCGCCCAGCGCGTCTGGCTCAGCCGGTCGGGGCAGAGCAGCGAGAACACCACCACCAGCGCGAAACCGAGCGGGATCGAGATCACCCCCGGGTTACGCAGCGAGATGAGCGGCGCTTCGAGTCCGACCAGGCTGGTGCCACCGGCGGGATAGCTCATGTTCGGCGACACCAGCACCAGGGCGATCGCGATCGCGGTGCCGCCGAGCACGCCGGCCAGCACGCCCACCGAGCTGCAGCGGCGCCAGTAGAGGGTCAGCAGCAGCGCCGGCAGGTTGGCCGAGGCGGCCACCGCGTAGGCCAGCCCGACCAGGTGGGCGACGTTCTGGCCCTTGGCGAGAATCCCGACCACCAGCGCCACCGCGCCGACCAGCAGGGTGGCGAGGCGCGCGGCGATCACCTGCTCGCGCTCGCTGGCCTGCCCGCCCTTGATCGCTCCGACGTAGACGTCGTGCGCCAGCGCCGAGGCGGAGGCCAGGGTGAGGCCGGCGACCACTGCGACGATGGTGGTGAACGATACCGCGGCGATGAAGGCGAGCAGCAGGTTGCCGAGCAGGCTGTCCGCGCCACCGCCGAGATACTGGGCGAGCAGGGGAGCGGCGAGGTTACCGCCCGGATCGAACGATTTGATCGTCGGCGCGCCGATGTAGAGCGCGGCGGCGAAGCCGATCAATACGATCATCAAGTGGCAGATGCCGATGAACAGCATCGCGTAGAGCACCGACTGGCGCGCGGTGCCGGCATCGCGCACGGTGAAAAAGCGCATCAGCACATGGGGCATCGCTGCGGTGCCGAGCACCAGCGCAAGGCCCAGCGACAGCTGCTCGAGCGGATTTTTCAAGTAGAGCCCCGGCTCGAGCAGGCGGGTAGCGGCGGCGGCGGCATCTCCGGGCGGAGTGGTCAGCCCGGCCGCATAGGCGCGCACCTCCGGATGCTCGACCAGCGCGCCGAGCAGGCCCGGCAGGCTGAAGCCATACGGTGCCCAGGCGAGGATCACCAGCAGCAGGCAACTGGCGAGCAGCAGCACTGCCTTGATCAGCTGTACCCAGGTGGTCGCGCGCATGCCGCCGAAGAATACGTAGATCATCATCAGCACGCCGACGATCACCACCGCGACTTCGTAGCGGATCCCGATCAGCGCCTGCACGATCACGCCGCCGCCGACGATCTGCGGAATCAGGTAGCAGATCGCCACGCAGACGCTCGATAAGGCTCCTGCGCTCTTGGCGCTGCGAAAGTCGTTGCGGTAGGCCAGCACGTCACCAAGGGTGTAGCGACCGAGGTTGCGGCACGGTTCGGCGATCAGCAGCAGCACCGGAATGAAGCCGACGAAGAAGCCGACCAGGTAGAGGATGCCGTCGAACCCGTAGAGCGCGATCAGCCCTGAGACACCGAGGAAGGCGGCGGCGGAAAGATAGTCGCCGGCGATCGCCAGCCCGTTCTGGAGCCCGCTGATGCCTCCTCCGGCGGTATAGAACTCACGGGCGGAGGCATTGCGCCGCGCCGCCCAGTAGGTGATCAGCAAGGTGGCGAGGATGAACGCGGCGAACACAGTGAGCGTCATCCCGCGCTGGGAGTCCTCGACCAGCGTCGGTGCCGCCCAGGCCGACGAGCAGGCGCCGAGCGTCGGGCCGGTGAGCAAGCCGATTCGAAGAAGTCGATTCATCGCTGCTCCTCCAAGAAAGCCTGGGCGGAGAAGCGTTGGGTCTCGGCGTCGATTCGGCGCATGCCGCGCAGGTAGCAGTAGGCGAGCAGGCCGCCGACCGGATACTGCGAGAGCACGAACAAGAGTCCCAGGTTGAGATGCTGGTGGATCGGCAGCGCGAACTGGTCGCGCAGCTGCGAAGCGCCGAATGGCAGAGCGAAGTAGTAGAGCGCAGCGACGATGCCGAGCACCACGATCAGGCGGTGCTTGCGTCGGCGCAGGTTGCGCAGGGTCGGATGTCGATCGACGTCCGACCAGCGCGGGGCGAGCGGAAGGTTCATGGCGGAGGCTCTCTTTGTCGTTGTCGGTCTCGGCGCCCCGTGGCCTGCGGGACACGACTCGCAGCTTAAGAGGCGTCGGGAATCTCCGTCATCCACCAACTTGGCAAGCGGGATTGCAGAACTGCAGCGAGCTATCGAGCGTCGAAGAGCGGCGAGAGCGCCTCGATCAGGGCGGTGGGATCGACCGGAGGGCCATCCTGCGACCAGCGTGCTTGGAACTCGGCAATCTGGATGCCGACCACGCTGTCGCGGGATGCGAGGCGCGTGGCGAGTTCGCCTAGTTGGCTCAGCTCGAGGCCGCCGGGGACGGCATATTCGGTCGGTACCTGGCCCGGCTCGAGCACGTCGCAGTCGAGATGCAGATAGCAGGGAGTGTCGCCGAGCGTGGCGAGCAGTCGTGCGACGAAGTCCGGGCCCGGTGGAACCAGGCCCGGTGCGCCTGTGTCGACCAGCGCATACTCGGCTGGATCGAGTTCGCGGGCGCCCGCCAGGATTACCTGGCCGAGCGGCCAGCCGCCGCCCAGCCCGCTGTCCCAGCGACCAACTGCGGCGGCTACCACCATGCCGCCGAGGTAGCCGGACGCGGAGTCTTGCGGCGTGTTCAGATCACCATGGGCATCGAGCCACACCAGGGCAGCGTCTGGCCGATGACGGGTGATCACCGGCAGGGTGGCGATTCCAGCAGCGCATCGCGGTAGCAGGGCGATGGGGAGCCCGTTGCGGGCCATCACGGCGGACAGCTCGGTAGCGAGGCGCATCAGCATCGGCTGAGCACACGCGAGCTGGCGCTTCCAGTCGCCATCGAGCGGTGGTCCCGGTTCGCCGATGCGTGTCAGTGGCAATTCGAGCCGGCTGGACAGTTCCTGCGCCAGCAGCGCGGCGCCTTCGATGCCGAGAGGGTTACGATCCGCGGTAGCTGATTGAAACAGCAGCAGTTCAGGGGACATAGGAGCACACCATGACAGTGCCGCCAGTGTCCCGCTTCGCTCAGAGTGGGGCGACTCCTCGCTTCAGGGCCTGCTCAAGCTTGGCAGCGCTCGCCAGGCCGATGCCCTTGAGCGAGATGAGCCGGTCCTGTTCGAGGTATGGGGAGAGTTCGCTGAGCAGCTGGATGTCGAGGGCAGCGAGCTTGCGTACCAGCGCGGGCTCCACTTCCAGGTCCTCGATTCGCAGGCAATCGTGCTGTCGTCGCCATTCTCGCCCCAGAGCGAGCAGAGCGCCGACGATCCAGTTGCGCTCTTCGCAGTCGAGCACCGTGTCGAGCAACGGACCATGGAAGGCCGTGGCGTGCTTGTCGCTGGTAGCGAGCGGCTCGGAGGTGAGCACGAAGCAGTCGGGTAGCACGATGCTCAGGCAGCCGTCGCGCAGGTGAACCATTACGCCCCCGGCGGGGTGGATCAGCGTACGCTGGGTCGCTTCAGCCCGCTGGGCATCGCGGCGCAGCTCGGCCTCGAGCTGGCTGATCCGATTGTGGCTCTGGTGGCGCAGTTGGTTGAAGCGCTTCTCCATCGCCTCCAACTGGCGGACCTTGGCATCTGCGCGGTGTTTGAGCTTTTCGAGTTCGAGCGCTTGCTTGGCCAGCGCTTTGTCGCGACGAGCGAGTTCTCGGGAGAGTGCGATGGTGTGAGCATCGGCATCGCGATGGGGGGTGGAAACCGTCATGATCGATCCGTGTGGCGGCCGGCCCGTGCGACCGGCGTGGCTTGCTCCCCGGCAAGTTTCCCGGGGGCGGCTAAGATACCTTCGCCGCTCGACCGAGTCCAAGCGGGCGGAGGGCGGTCATCGAGGCTGGTGTCCCGCCACCCGGGCGGCTATCTTCTGCGCTTGCTCAACCGACCGGAGTCTCTCGATGCTAAAGCGCTGCCTGACCACGCTTTCCCTTTCACTGGCCACCTTGGTGACCGTCCCCGCTCTCGCCGCCGAGCAGCGCGTGGCGCTCGAGACCAGCCGAGGGGTGATCGAAGTCGAGCTCGATGCCGAGCATGCTCCGGCCACGGTCGAGAACTTCCTTTCCTACGTCGACCAGGGTTTCTACACGGGCACCCTGTTCCATCGCGTGATCCCGGGGTTCATGATCCAGGGCGGCGGTTTCGACGGGGATTTCGCGCAGAAGCCCACCCAGGCGCCGGTGCGCAATGAATCAGGCAATGGTCTCTCGAATCGGCGCGGGACCATCGCGATGGCACGAACCGCCAATCCCGACTCGGCGACCAGCCAGTTCTTCATCAACCTAGTCGACAACGCCAATCTCGACGGTGTCGCCGGGCGGCCCGGCTATACCGTATTCGGTCGGGTAGTGAGCGGCATGGAGGTAGTCGACGCGATCGCCCAGGTACCGACCACCCGCCGAGGCCCTCACACCGATGTGCCAGCGACGCCGATCGAGATCACCAGCGCTCGACTGCTCGACTGAAGCGGCGATGAGGCCGTGGTTCGACTCGAGATGTTTCCGAGCGCCCTGAGCGAGCGAAGCGAGTCGACGGGCCCTCGGATGCTTTCCTCGAACGGGCAGGCTAAAGGCTCGGCTCCGTCCCCACCCGTTCGTCCCGAGCGGCGCCGATATGCGCTGAGGTCGAGCAACGGCTCGGCAGTGGTGGCGCCAGTCGAGGGATCGAGCGGCGGCGGTGAGGCCGTGGTTCGACTGCCCTCGTTCTTCGCCGGCTATCCGAGCATCTGGAGCGAGTCGGGCGCATCGACGGATAAGAACGCTTTGCGCCGCCAATGCGACGATATAAGGCCATGCCTATACCGCCGCCGTGCTATACGGAGGAAAGCGGCTAAAGGGGATGGCGATGCGCAAGGCATGGCAGCTGTGCATGGTGGTGGGGTGTCTTGCGCTGGCGTCGACGCAGCTCCGGGCGAGCGGTGGGGAAAGCCCGGGTGAAGCCCGATTCCTCGACGATTTGCTGGCGCGGATGACGCTCGAGGAGAAGATCGGTCAGCTGGTATTGGTCAGCATCGGTCCTAGCCATCCTCGCGATCAGGTGGTCTCGTCGATCATCGAGGGCAAGGTCGGAATGATGCTCAACACGGTAGTGCGCGAGGATATCCGTGAGCTTCAGCGCCAAGCGGTCGAGCACAGTCGCTTGGGCATTCCGCTCGCGTTCGCTTTCGACGTGCTGCATGGCCAGCGCACTCTGTTTCCGATCGGACTCGGCCTAGCCTCGACCTGGGATCTCCCGGCGATTGCGCTGAGCGGCCGGGTGGCGGCGCGGGAGGCCACCGCCGACGGGCTGGACATCACTTTCGCTCCGATGGTCGACATCGGTCGCGACCCGCGATGGGGGCGGATGTCCGAGGGATTCGGCGAAGACACTTGGCTGACCGCTCGGATCAGCGAAACCTTGGTCGAGGCCTTCCAGGGCGATGATCTCGCCTCGCCCGATTCGCTGATGGCGGTGGTCAAGCACTTCGCGCTCTACGGCGCGGGCGAGGGTGGACGCGACTATGCCCCGGCGGAAATGGGGCGCCGTCAGATGCGCGAGGTCCATCTACCTCCCTATCGGGCGGCGATCGATGTCGGCGCTGGAGGGGTGATGGTGGCGCTGAACAGCATCGATGGGATGCCGGCGACGGCCAATCGCTGGCTGCTCGACGATCTGCTGCGCGATGAGTGGGGCTTTCGCGGGCTGGTGATCAGCGATCACGGCGCGATCGGTGAGCTGATTAGCCATGGGGTCGCGGCCGATGCCGAGCAGGCAGCGCGGCTTGCGATCCAGGCCGGGGTGGATGTCGACATGAACAGCGAGGCCTATGGCCCGCACCTCGGCGGGCTGGTCGGGCGCGGCGAGCTCGACCCGGCGCTGATCGATCGGGCAGCACGTCGGGTGCTGGCGACCAAGTACGCACTGGGCCTGTTCGATGATCCCTATCGGCGCTCCGGGCTCTCGGCCGAGGATGCGCTGGCATTCGACGATCCGTCGCGGCTGCATCGCCTCGAGGCTCGCGAGGTGGCGAGACGCTCCCTGGTGCTGCTCAAGAACCAGCGGGAGACGCTGCCGCTCGATCGCAAGGCGCGAATCGCGGTGGTGGGACCGCTGGCGAAGAGCCAGGCAGATGTCCTCGGCAGCTGGTCGGGGGCCGCTTCGCCCGCACAGGCGGTGTCGCTGTGGCAAGGACTGGCCGATGCCCGGGGTGGGGAAGAGGGCCTGAGCTATGCACTGGGGGCGAACTTCAGCGACGACCCGCTGGTGGTCGACTATCTCACCACCTATAGCCCTGAGGTGAAGATCGATCCGCGTCCGGCCCAGGTGCTGCGCGACGAGGCGGTAGCGGCGGCTGGCGATGCCGACGTGGTGGTCGCGGTGGTCGGTGAGTCCCGTGGGATGAGCGATGAGTCGTCGAGCCGCAGCGAGCTGGACCTGCCGGCGGCGCAGGCTGCGCTGGTCGATGCGCTCGAGAGCACCGGCAAACCGCTGGTGGTGATACTGATGAACGGCCGCCCGCTGACCCTGGAGCGCCAGGCCGGGCAGGCGGATGCGCTGCTCGAGACCTGGTTCGCCGGAACCGAAGGGGGGCATGCGATCGCCGATGTGCTGTTCGGCGACTTCGAGCCGGTCGGCCGATTGCCGGTCAGCTTTCCCCGGCGGGTGGGCCAGCTGCCGCTCTACTACGCCCTGGTGCCCACCGGCCGGCCGGTCGATCCACTTCACCCGGGCAAATTCACTTCGCGCTACTTCGATGTCGCGGGCGGCCCGCTCTTTCCATTTGGATTCGGTCTCGGCTACACCGATTTCTCGCTTTCGAACCCGCGACTATCCAGCCGCGTGCTGCCGCGCGACGGCCGGCTGGAGGCCAGCGTCGAGGTGATCAACCAAGGAAAACGCCGCGGCTCGACAGTGATCCAGCTCTATCTCCGCGACCCGGTCGCCTCGGTCACTCGTCCAGTGCGCGAGCTCGAGGGTTTCAAGCGGGTCACCCTCGACCCGGGCGAGCGCACCAGGGTCGAGTTCAGCATCGACCCGAGCATGCTCGCCTTTTATCCCGGCGAAGGTCCGCTCGAGGCCATCGAGGCCGGCGAGTTCGAGGTGTTTCTCGGCCAGCACGCCGAGGATGGCGAGCCGCTGAGCTTCACCCTGCGACCATGAGCGGCCGCGGGCACTGGTCAGCCGAAGCTGAGCCCGTACCAGTCGACATAGCGCTTGAGCGCGAGCACGTCCTGGCTGGGGGAGGCGAGGGCGACGTGGCCATCGGGGCGAATCAGATAGCAGGCGTCGCGCTTGAGCCCGGCGAGGCGGGCGCTGTCGTTCCAGTCGAACAGTTCGAGCTCGAGGCCGAGCGCGGCGGCGGCGACCACCAGCGACATCTTCGGGGTGCCGTAGACGTGGAGCTGCCAGCGCAGGCCGTCGAGGGTTGCGAAGTTGTCTTCGTCGCTGTCGTCGATGCTCACCCAGGGCAGCCGGTCGCCGCCGTGCACTTCGCCCGCGAGCCCTGCGCTGAGCGGGGAGCGGCGATACTCGATCCTGGTCTGCGAGAGGGTCTGGAACAGGGTGCGACGCAGCTTGGGGAAGCCGGAAAGAAACGGCACCAGGTGAGGCACCAGGAAGGAGCGCAGCAGCCGACCCTTGAGTCCGTGATCGAGCGCACCCTCGAACAGGCGGTCGCTAGTGGCCTCGAGCGCCTTGGCGACGCCGCGCCGCTCCTCTGTGTAGCTCTCGAGCAGGCTTTCGTCGGCGCGGCCTTCCAGCACTGCAGCGAGCTTCCAGCCCAGGTTGATCGCATCGCCGATCCCGGTGTTCATGCCCTGGCCCGCCAGCGGGCTGTGCTGGTGAGCGGCATCGCCGACCAGGAGCAGATGTCCGTGACTGAAGCGATCGGCGATCGATGAGCGTGTGCGGTAGCGATCGATCCTCTCGATCCGCTCGATGCTGCCCCCGGCGATGCGTTCGAGTCGCGGACGCAGCGTCTCGGGTTCGAGGGGACTCTCCGAGCTCTCATCGAGCGTGCCGACGAGCTGGCGCAGCCCTGCGACCGGATGAGGCAGCAGCATGTCTATCTTCTGCTGGCCGAGCTCGAAGCGCAGCGTGTGGCCGAGCGAGTCGTCCGCCAGCCGCACCTCGGCGACGTAGAACGAGCGCGAGTCGTCGGCGCGGCCGTCGATTCCGGCAAGGGTCCGGATCCGGCTGTGGGCACCATCGCAGCCGCAGAGGTAGCGGACGTTGAAGCGCTGCTCCTCGGCTGGGCCGACCAGCGTTGCCTCCACCGCGTCATCCAGCAGGTAGAGATCGCTCAGCTCGCTGTTCCATTCTACCTCGACCCCGAGTTCGGCGAGCCGGGTGGCGAGCAAGCGCTCGTGATCGCGCTGGGGAATGCAGAGCAGGAAGGGATAGGGGCTGGTACCCGATGCGATGTCGCCGAGCAGTACCTGGAAAGGCGCCTCGCCGTCTTCGCTCAGCTCGAGCACGTCGACCTTGACCCCATGCTCGACCAGCCGCTCGGCGAAGCCCAACTGGCGATAGAGCTCCAGGGTTCGGGCCTGGACCACCATCGCGCGCGGAGCCTCGTCGGGGCCTGTGCGCTCGTCGACCACCCGGCAGCGGATGCCGTGATGGGTGAGGGTGAGCGCCAGGGCCAGGCCGCTGGGCCCCGCACCGACGATGAGTACGGCGCAATCATCGGGTGTCGCTGGGAGAATCATGAGGAGTTGGGCCTCCAGGGGCTGGTAACGAAGCGCCGACGGCGCTGGAACACTACGACTGTAGTGACTGCGGGTCCAGTGGGCAAAGTGCGGCGCGGCATTTTTGGATCAAGCGAAGCAATTATCATTTCCGTCGCCATCTTGTACCCTGGGCGCCGCATCTACGAGGAGCCTCAATGGACCGGACCCGCTTCACCCTTTGTCTCTGCGCCTTCAACGGTGGCATGAGCGTGGCCATCATTCTACCGATCCTGGCGCCGTTGATCCGCGAGCTGGGCCTTAGCGAGACCCAGGGCGGCTGGATGATTTCGCTCGGCTCGCTGGCGATGGCGCTGATGGGACTCAAGTGGGGCGCGTTGAGCGACCGGCTCGGACGCAAGCCGGTGTTGATGATCGGTTTTGGCGGGCTGTTCCTCGGTTGGACCTCGTTCACCCTGCTGGCCTGGAGCGGACTCAGTGGCTTGCTCCAGGGCACGGCGCTGTTCTTCTCCCTGATCGTCGCCCGCACCCTGGTGGGAGGCTTCCTCTCCGCGCCGCCGTCCTCGACCCAGGCCTATATGGCCGATGTTACCTCGACTCCCGCGGAGCGCGGTGCCGGCATGGCGATGGTCGGCGCTGCCGGTGGCCTTGGCATGGTGGTCGGCCCGGCGCTCAGCGCCGCGCTGGTGCTCCGTGGGCTGCTCTGGCCATTGATGCTCGCCGCAGCGCTGCCGCTGGTGATGCTGGTGGTGGTGTCGGTGATGCTGCCCGCCGCGGCGCCCAAGCCTAGAAAGCCAGGGACGGCGCGGCTCAGCCCGCTGCATCCGGGGCTGCGCAACTGGCTTCTGATCGGGCTGGTGACGATGATCAGCGTGGTGACGATCAACCTCACCGCTGGTTTCTACTTCCAGGATCGTCTCGGGCTGGATGCGCGCGGGACGGCTTCGCTGCTGGCGATCGGACTGACGCTGGTCGGTGTGATGCTGATGACGGTGCAGACGCTGCAGGCCCGGGTACTGCGCTGGTCGCCGCACCGCCTGGTACTGACCGGCGCACCGCTGCTCGCGCTCGGTGCGATGGTGATGCTGGCGAGTGCCCAGGCGGTGAGCTACTGCTTCGCCTACGCGCTGTTCGGCGCCGGGATCGGGCTGATTCTGCCGGGATTCATGGCCGGCGCTTCGCTGGCCGCGCCGGAGGGTCGCCAGGGGGCGGTGGCGGGGCTGTGCCAGTTGATGCAAGGACTTGGCACCATCGTCGCGCCGCTCGCCAGTACCGCGCTCTATCGGCTCGAGCCGACGCTACCGTTCTGGATGCTGCTGGCGCTGGCGGCGCTCGCTGCCCTGGCCGCGCTGCGAGCGCCCAAGGAAGAGAAACGGTCAAACGACGCGCTCGCATGAGGCAGGACACTTCCCTGCACTTTCCTCTATTCTTAATGGGGTTTGAATGCCTCGCGCCGCGCGGCTTCTACCTTTGATCAAGGAGTCAAGAAAGATGGACAAGCGTCCCCTCGGTAAGACGGGCCTGGAGATAGCCCCGCTGGTGTTCGGCGGCAACGTGTTCGGCTGGACCGCCGATGAGCCAACTTCCTTCGAACTGCTCGATGCCTGGATCGATGCGGGCTTCAACACCATCGATACCGCCGACGTCTACTCCGCCTGGGCGCCCGGCAATCAGGGCGGCGAGTCCGAGAGCGTGCTGGGGAAATGGTTCAAGCGCAGTCCCTCCGTGCGTGAGAAGGTCGTGCTGATCACCAAGGTCGGCTCGGAGCTCGGGCCGGACAAAAAAGGGCTTTCCGAACGCTGGATCACCCAGGCGGTGGAGGACTCGCTGCGCCGCCTGCAGACCGACTACATCGATCTCTACCTCTCCCACTGGCCGGACCCCGACACCTCTTTCGAGGAGACCCTCGGCGCCTACCAGAAGCTGCTCGATGCCGGCAAGATCCGTTCGATCGGCGCTTCGAACCTCGACGCCGCACAGCTCAAGGAGTCGCTCGAGGTTGCCAGCCGCGAGGGGCTGCCACGCTACGAGGTGCTCCAGCCCGAGTACAATCTCTATGACCGCGGATCCTACGAGGGCGCGCTGAGCGAGCTCTGCATCGAGCGCGGCATCGGGGTGATCACCTATTTCAGCCTCGCCTCCGGCTTCCTTTCCGGCAAGTACCGCTCGAAGGATGATATCAAGGGTACCCGCCGTGAAGAGTTCCTCGGCAAGTACTTCGACGACCGGGGGCTCAGGATCCTTTCCGCCCTCGACCAGGTCTCCCGCAAGGTCGAGGCGACCCCGGCCGAGGTCGCGCTGGCCTGGCTGATCGCGAAGCCCGGTATGACCGCGCCGATCGTCAGCGCCACCAGCCGTGCACAGCTCGACAGCCTGATCTCCTCCGCTCGCCTGCACCTCGCCCCCGAGGACATGGCGACGCTCGATACCGCCAGCGCGAGCTGAACGCCGGTCAGGCCTACACCACGCCGCCCTCAACGGGCGGCGTTTTCGTTCAGGTGATGGTCGCAGCGCGCGCGCAGGTGCTTGGCCAGTGCGCGCAGCGCGGGAGAGAGCGCATCGCGGCCGGCGCAGACCAAATGCAGCGGTGCGGGTTCGCACCATTCGGTGGGAAACAGCTGGACCAGGCGATTGGTGCGAAGATCGTCGATGACATCGAGGTAGGACTTGTAGGCGATGCCGAGGCCGTCGAGCGCCCAGCGGTGGACGATCTCGCCGTCGTTGCTGGTGCGATCGCCGCTCACCGCGATGCGCTGGCCGCGCCCCTGGTAATGGAAGCGCCAATCATCGTGGATCTGTTCGTGCCAGACGAAGCACAAGCAGTTGTGCTCGCGCAGCGCCGCGGGCTCGCTCGGCGCGCCGTGCCGGGCGATATAGTCCGGCGAGGCGCAGATCACCCGGCGGTTGCCTGCCGCCAGCGGCAGTACCACCAAGCCTGAATCGGGCGGTACGCCATAGCGGATCGCTGCATCCAGCGGCTGGTCGAACAGGTTCATCGAGCGGTCGCTGATGTGGAGCTGGAGCGAGAGCTGTGGATGCGCCTGCTGGAATTCGTCGATCCAGGGCCTGAGCAGCCGGCGCCCGAGTCCGGAGGGCAGGGTCAGGCGCAGCTGCCCGGAGAAGCCGTCTCCCGTATCGAGAGCATGGCGTCCCTGGCGCTCGGTTTCGAGCATCGCGCGGGCATGGGGCAGGTAGCGCTCGCCCTCCTCGGACAGGCGCAGATGGCGGGTCGAGCGGATCAGCAGGCGCACGCCGAGCTCGCGCTCGAGCCTCGCCATTGCGCTGCTCGCCACCGCCGGGGTGAGCTGCAGCAGGCGCGCGGCGGCGGAGAGGCTGCCTTGATCGACGGTGTGGATGAACACACGCAGGTCTTCCAGACGGATCATTTTCGCCCTGATGAAGAAAGTCATTCGTTGGTAGGCGTCTTTTTCAACGCACGCGGACAATTAGACTGACGCTGATCCCGACCGTCGTCCATCGTTACGGTCCGATGATGCCATCCGACAGGAGTCTTCCAGCATGAAAGCAATCGGTTATCGCGCCCCAGGCGCAGCGGATGTCCTCGAAGCGCTCGAACTCCCCGACCCGATCCCGGGTGAGCACGATCTGCTGGTCGAGGTGAAGGCGGTGTCGGTCAATCCGATCGATACCAAGGTGCGCGCTCGCCCCGGCAGCGCCAGCGAAGAGGCGCCGAAGGTGCTCGGCTGGGACGTTGCCGGGGTGGTCAAGGCGGTCGGTGCCAAGGTCGAAGGCTTCGCCCCCGGGGAGCGGGTCTGGTATGCCGGCGCGGTCGATCGCCCGGGGGCCAACAGCGAGCTGCACGTGGTCGATGCGCGGATCGCCGGGCACATGCCCGCATCGCTCGACTTCGCCCAGGCGGTCGCACTGCCGTTGACCTCGATCACCGCCTGGGAGCTGCTGTTCGATCGCCTTGAGGTCCAAAGGGCCGACCCGCTCGAAGATCCCCGTCTGCTGGTGATCGGCGCCGCCGGCGGGGTGGGCTCGATCCTCATCCAGCTGGCGCGCCAGCTGAGCTCGCTCGAAGTGATCGGTACCGCCTCGCGGGCCGAGACGCGCGACTGGCTGACTGGGCTCGGGGCCCATCGCGTCGTCGATCACTCCCGCCCGCTCGACCAAGCGCTCGCCGAGCAGGGCATCGACCGCATCGACTACGTGATCGGGCTCAACCATACCGACCAGCACCTCGAGGCGATCACCAAGCTGATCGCGCCCCAGGGCAAGTTCGCGCTGATCGATGACCCGGCCGAGCTGGACATCCGTCCGCTCAAGTACAAGAGCGTTTCGGTGCATTGGGAGACGATGTTCACCCGCTCGCTCTACCAGACCGCGGACATCGGCCAGCAGCGCCGGCTGCTCGAGAAGCTCGCCAGGCTGGTCGATGCAGGGCGTGTGCGCACTACCTTCGCCGAGCACTACGGCAGGATCAGCGTCGACAACCTGGTGCGAGCGCATCGCTTCATCGAAAGCGGCAAGGCGCGCGGCAAGGTGGTGCTCGAGGGATTCTGAACGCGCATCTGGTGATTCGGGGTGGCACCCGGCGCGTCGATCGTTTAGCTTCCCCCTCCTGAACCGGATACCCAACGTCCCGCGCCCGCGCGGGACGCTCGTCAGGAGAACGCGCCTTGAAACCGTCTTTGCAGCAGTACCAGGAAACCCTTCACCGCCATTACGGCCAGTGCCTCGAGGTCGAAGAGCTGCTGTTCGACGGTCGCTCCGACCACCAGGACCTGGTGATCTTCCATAATCCGCTGTTCGGTCGCGTGCTGGCGCTCGATGGGGCGATCCAGACCACCGAAAAAGACGAGTTCATCTACCACGAGATGCTCACCCACGTACCGGTGCTCGCCCACGGCGCGGTGAAAAAAGCGCTGGTGGTCGGGGTAGGCGACGGGGGGATCATCCGCGAGCTGACCCGGCACCAGGCGATCGAGGAGATCGTCGCGGTGGAGATCGACCAGGCGGTGATCGACATGTGCCTCGAGTACCTGCCCAACCATTCCGCCGGCAGCCTCGACGACCCCCGCGTGCGGCTGGTGATCGACGATGGGCTCAAGTTCCTCGCCGAGACCACCGAGACCTTCGATGTGATCATCACCGACTCGACCGATCCCGTCGGGCCGGCGGAGACCCTGTTCACCGAGAAGTTCTACGCCCTGTGCCGGGCGAGGCTCAACGATGGCGGGATCCTGGCGACCCAGAACGGCGTGCCGTTCATGCAGCCCGAGGAGCTGACCAATACCGCCGAGCGTCTGGCGCCGCATTTCCCCGGCTGGCACTTCTACCATGCCGCGGTGCCCACCTACGTTGGCGGCAGCATGGCGTTCGGCTGGGGAGCGCTCGACCCCGCGTCGCGCCGGGTGCCGCTCGATGAGCTCGAGCGCCGGTTCGCCGCCAGCGGCCTCAAGACCCGCTACTACAATCCGGCGATCCACCAGGCCGCCTTCGCGCTGCCGCAGTACATGCTCGAGCTGATCGGTCGCTGAACTGCTCTCCCCGCCGCGTCTTCGCGGCGGGCCGTCGCGGCCTGCGGCCAGCCCCGGTCCAGTCAGTGCGGTGCTGCTTTAGCGCTGCGTAGGGTGAGCTGCCCGGGCTCGAACTGCTCCACCCAGTCGCGCCGGGTGAACACCTGGCCCTGCTCGCGTACCCGACGCACCGCGTCGAGATCGAGATCCTCGATCAGCCACTGGCTGCGCGGCGGTGAAAGCGATTCGCTTTCGGCGACGATGCCGCTGGCCGGCATGCCGCGATCGGATGGCACGTAGAGCCCGGCCCGACCGAGATTGACGTCGAGCGCCGGCGACCAGGGCGCCTCGCCCACGGTGGGCGCCATCAGCACCGCGAACTGGTTTTCCAGCGCCCGGGCCCGGGCGCCGGTCCTCACTCGGTAGAAGCCCGCCTCGGTGTCGGTGCAGCTCGGTGCGAGCACCAGTTCGACGCCGGCCTCGGCGAGGCGTCGCGAAGCGATGGGGAACTCGTTGTCATAGCAGATCTGGATCCCCAGCCGCCCGAGCGGGGTATCGAAGACCTCGAGCCCGCTGCCTTTGGCCACCGACCACTCCTCGCGCTCGAAGCGCGTCATCATCAGCTTGTCCTGATGGCCGAGCTCGCCTTGCGGACCGAACAGCCAAGCGCGATTGCGGTAGGCGCCATCGGCGTCGCGCACCGGCAGGCTGCCGGGCTGCAGGTAGACCCCGAGGCTGCGGGCAAGCTCCGCGCACAGCGCACGCCAACGTGGCACCAGCGGCTGGATGCCGGAGAGCGTGGCGGCGAGGTCCTCGCGGTCGCGGCCGAGCTGGCCGCTGAGCACCAGCCCGGCGTACTCGGGCAGCAGCAGCAGCTGGGCGCCCTCGGCCGCGGCATCCGCGCACAGCGCGGTGAGATGCTCGGCGTAGTCGTCCCACTGCTCGAACAGTTCGATCTTGTATTGACAGGCGGCAACGCGGATCACCCGGCGATCTCCTTGATCCAGAAATTCATCGGCTTGGCGCTCTCGGTCGCCTCGTCGATGTCGCGCCAGCGGAAACTGGTAGCCAGTCCGGCGGCGGGGGCGAAGCCGCGCCTGCGCCAGAAGGCGTCAAGTGGCTGGTAGCCAGGCGGGCGGCGGGGGTGGTCGAGCGGGCGCTCGACCGCGCAGAAGGCACAGAGGCGAAAGCGCTCGAGGCGCCTGGCGTAGGCTTCGCGTTCATCGATGAAGCGCACGCCGAGGCCTCGGCCGCGATAGGCCGGCAGCAGCACGGACTCGCCGAAATAGAATACCTCCGCGGGGTCGATGCCGGCGGCCTCGAACGGCCGCCGGCACTCCTCGGTCTCGGCGTCGAGCGGTATGCCGGTGGCGGCACCGACCGGGCGGCCGGCGTCGATCGCCAGCACGCACAGGCTTTGCTCGCTGCGGGCGTAGGTATCGAGGTAGCGGGTCTCGTAGTCGATGTCGCCATCGTAGAGATAGGGAAACTCACGGAATACCGCAATCCTCAGGCGGGCGAGGGCATCCACGTGATCGCGCATCCGCGCGCCGGTGAGCAATCGAATTTCCATGCGGCGAGTCTCGTCGAGCGACATGCGGGCGTCGCGTTCAAGGATGTCGAAGGAACGCCTGAGACCTTATCATGTCCGCTGCGCACGGATGGAGCGGCACTGCGTCCTGCGATGTTCCAATCGCGCAGTCGCCGCCGCTCGTCCAAGGGATCAACGACCACGCCGAGAGAAGGAAAACCCGTCTATGACAGCCGACGCGCTGATCGAAGCCTACTACGCCGCGTTCAACGCAGGCGACATGGAGGCTTTCCTCGAGCTGCTCCACGATGAAGTCGCCCACGACGTCAATCAGGGCGAACGCCAGATCGGCAAGCAGGCGTTCGCCGATTTCATGGCCAAGATGAACCGCTGCTATCGCGAGCGGATCGACGAACTGGTGGTGATGACCTCGAGCGACGGCCGCCGCGCCGCTGCAGAGTTCGTCGTCCATGGAGAGTACCTGGCAAGCGATGAAGGCCTGCCCGAAGCCTACGGCCAGCGTTACCTGCTGCCCGCCGGCGCTTTTTTCGAGATCCTCGACGGCAAGGTGGCGCGGGTCACCAACTACTACAACCTCAACGACTGGATCGATCAGGTCGAGGCATAGCCGCCAAGGACTTGGCCCCGGGATGGCTTGTCTGTCCGCGCGGCCGGATAAGGGCCGCCCTCGGACATTGGTTACACCGAGCCGCTATCGATCGTCGTCCGCAGGTCGGGGGGCGCTGTGTTCGCGATTCGCACGAAAGCAGAAACGCTCTAGGACACATCGAGGCCTTGCTTGAGGGCCTCGATGAAAAGCTGCGTTCGCGTAGGGAGCAGACGGCGGCCAGGAAAGACCACCCAAACCGGTATTCCCGGCATGCTCCATTCCGGCAACACCCTCACCAACTCATGCGACACGACCTTGGGCCTGGCCAGATGGCGCGCCAGTCGGGCGATGCCTGCATCGGACAAGGCTGCGTCCATCAGCAATCCCGGCGAATTGGCTGAGATCCTGCCCGGTGGTGTCCCGATCCATCGATCGGTTCCGCGGTGCAGTTTCCACGGGACCGACTCGCCGATGCGCTGGGTCAAATGCAGCACGTTGTGGTCGGCCAGTTCGTCGGGATGCGACGGTGCCCCGTGCTGTTCGAGATAGCGAGGAGATGCATAGGGCTCCATGTACAGCGTAGCGACCCGCGTGGCAGCCATCGTCGCATCCGGCAGGTCGCCGATGCGAACCGCCAGATCGTAATTCTCTCCCACCAGGTCTACCCGGCGCTGTGACACGTCGACGTCGATCGACGTCGACGGATAGCGGGTAACGTATTGGGCCAGCAGCGGACCGATCGTCTGGTTGGCGAAATCGCCCGGTACCGAAATACGTAGGTGCCCCGAGGGCTCCAATTTCCGGTTCTGCACGAACTCGCGCGTTGCCTCCAGCTCCGCCGCCAATTGCTGGGCATGCCGCAGGATGGCCTGGCCGAAGTCGGTCACCGACAGCTTGCGCGTCGTGCGTACCAGCAAGCGCTCGCCGAGATGTTCTTCAAGGACCAGCAGCCGCCGCGACAGCGTGGACTTGGGAATACCCAGCCGCTCGGCGGCGCGGGTGAAACTGCCGCATTCTACGATGCGCGCGAAGATCATCAGGTCGTTTGGGTCGAGATCGGCCATGTCCGCCACTTTGCCATGAATGGGACGAAGTTATCCGTGGAGACAGCTTTATCCGCTGCTGCGGCACAACTACATTAGAACGGCGAACAGCGAGACGGTATCGGTGGCAAGCAAGCCACCAAGGCTGCCCGCTGAGCATACCTGGAGCGCTACCGCTGATTGCCCTCTGCCTCGGCCGCCCATTTTGGGGCCCATCGGGGACACGGGTGCCGCGCCTGGTTCGAAGAAGGAAGTATCCAACCTCAATCGCGACCGCCGCACCATCATGGCGGGGATCGCAGCACTCGGAGATTTGACCGTCATGTCCTCGACCTCCCACACCGATTCCGCCCACGACAGCGTCGCCGACGCCAACGTCGCGATCATCACCGACTTCCTGAACAACACTGCCGCCGACAAGGTCGAGGCCGCCGCGCTGCGCCTGGTCGCGCCGGACGCAGTCTATATCTCGCTGAACTTCGACAATCCGGAACTCAAGCAGATCGAACCTTGGGCCGGCACCGCGTCGGGCCCCGAGGCCTATTCCAGCACCTTCATCCGGGTGCAGAAATACTGGACGATCGAGGATTTCCAAGTGCTCGACATCTTCGGCGCCGGCGAGAACGTAGCCGTCTTCGGCAAGTTCACCTACCGTGCCAATGCCACCGGCACGGTCTTCACCTCGCCCCTGGCAGTGTATGCCAAGGTGCGCGACGGCAAGATCGTGTACTTCCAATTCATGGAAGACACCTATGCCTCGGCGGCCTCGTTCCGCACCGGCGGCAGCTGGACCGTACAGACCGATCCGGACGAGCCGGCCTACGAAGTGGGTCCGTCCCGGTAAATACTGACGACAAGCTTTCCCTGCGTCACTCATACGCATGCGTCGATTGGCGCAGGGGGATCTGGCGCAGCGTACTGGCACATCGCTAAGCTCGGTCAGGCGCATGGAGGACGATCATCCCGGGACCGTATTGCACACGTTCCTACGCGCCCTGCATGTGCTTGGCCGCCTTTCGATAACGTGGTCATGGTGTTGAACGGCGCCCGCAGCGGCTGTTGTAATCCTGAAGTTAGCCGCCTCGCATCTAAAAAAGAATTATTAACATCTATTTCAGTGGAGGTATATCATACCGACCCGCTGCGTCAGATTGACGCATGGCTGTATTAATAACGGGATCGGAGGGAAGGAATTGAAAATCGTCACCTTAGCCTTGGGGTGCATCACCGCCCTGCTAGGCTTGGGGCTCTTCGCTGGAGGAGTCTGGTTAGCGTCGCTCGGTGGCGCATGGTTTTATCTCTTTGCAGGAGCGCTGCTGACCATCGCTGGGGTCGGCCTGGCGCGTCGTGCTCGCTATGCGCTATGGGCCGCCTTGATCCTCCTGGGCTACAGCGTGATCTGGGCCTTGATCGAAGTCGGTACCGACTTCTGGCAGCTAGTGCCACGCCTGACCGTATTCATCGTCGTCGCCTTGGTATTTTGTCTGTTCGCGCCGCAGCTACGTGGCAAATCGGGTCAGCCAGTGCTGGGCGTCAAGGTCTCGCTTGCCCTTGCCGGGGTATGCTTCATCGCTTTGGCAGGTCTGGTCGTTGGCATGTTCCGCCCACACCCGACCGTGGTCGCCAAGAACACCGCGCCAGCGGCGCAGATCAACCCCTCTGCGGGGGACGCCGACGGAAACGATTGGCCCGCCTACGGCCGCAACGGCTCGGGGGAGCGGTACGTTCAGTTCGACCAGATCAACAAAGACAACGTCGACCAGTTGGAAGTCGCCTGGACCTATCGCACCGGCGATTTGGCCGTAGATGGCGCTGAATACCAAGTCACCCCGCTCAAAGTCGACGACACACTCTACCTGTGCACGCCGCTGAGCAAGGTGATCGCTCTGGACGCGGTGAGCGGCGAGGAGAAGTGGCGCTTCGATCCCCAAGCGAAGATCACCGAGAGCACCGAGGGTTGGAAACGCTGCCGCGGTGTCGGCTATACCGACCTGGACGCACTCAGCCCGGACGCCGCTACCGACGAGCCCGCCAGTGATGCCAGCATGGTCGCCGCTGCGCCGGCGATGTGCCGCAAGCGCGTGGTCAGCACCACCATCGACGGCCGCCTGTTCACGCTCGATGCCGAAAGCGGCAAGCTGTGCGAGGATTTCGGTGATCGAGGGTTCGTCGATCTGACCGAAGGGCTGACCCCGGACGTCGAAGGTGGCGACGAGGGCTCCTACAATGTCACCTCCGCTCCCTTGGTGGCCGATGGCGTCGTCATGGTCGGCGGTCGCCTCAACGACAATCTGACGGTCGGCGAACCCTCTGGCGTGGTACGCGGCTATGACGTTGCGACCGGTGAGCTCCTGTGGGCCTGGGACGCCTCTCGTGGCGCCTCCGACAGTACCCCGCTGCCGCCCGGAGAGACCTACGCACCAGAGACACCGAACTTCTGGGGCACGGCGTCCTACGATCCAGCGCTGGGCCTGGCCTACTTCCCCACCGGTAACCAGACGCCTGACTTCTGGACCGGCAACCGCCATGCCTACTCCGACGAGTACAACGATTCCATCGTTGCAGTGGACCTGAAGACCGGTCAGGAGCGCTGGCACTTCCGCACCGCTAACCGCGACCCGTTCGACTACGACGTGTCGGCCCAGCCGATTCTCTACGATCTGCCCAAAGCGGATGGGACCACCACTCCCATTCTGATCGCACTGACCAAACGCGGTCAGATCTTCGTCCTCGATCGTCGTGACGGCACTCCGGTGGTACCGGTCGAACAACGTCCGGTAGCAACGGATGCGGTCGAAGGGATGAATCCCGCACCGACCCAGCCTTACTCCGCGTTGTCGGTTGGCGCAGATCCCCTGCGTGAGTCGGACATGTGGGGGGCTACGATCTTCGACCAGCTCTATTGCCGTATCCAGTTCAAGCAGATGCGCTGGGAGGGCGAGTTCACTCCGCTGTCAGACAAGCAGCGTACGCTGATCTACCCGGGCTACTATGGTGGCTTCAACTGGGGTGGCGGCGCGGTGGATGCGGCAACGGGCACGCTGCTCGTCAACGACATCCGCATGGCCCAGTGGGGGCGCTTCATCAAGCGAGAGGAGGCAGAGCGTATCGGTCTGCAGCCCAGCACCGAGGGTGAATACTCCAAGCAGCTCGGCACGCCCTGGGGTGTCGAACGCTCGATGTTCGTCTCTCCGCTGGGTGTCCCTTGCTTCAAACCGCCATTCGGCACCATGACCGCGATCGACCTGGCCAGCGGTGAAACCAAGTGGCAGGTACCGGTGGGTAGCATCCAGGATGCGCCGGTCCATGGCATCACCCCGGGAGTGCATATCCCCCTGGGCATGCCCACGATGGGAGGACCGCTGGTGTCCAAGGGCGGCCTGACCTTCTTCCACGGCTCGCTGGACTACTACGTCCGCGCCTTCGACAACGATAGCGGCGAGGAGCTCTGGCGTAGCCGTCTGCCGGTAGGCGGTCAAGGAGCACCGATGAGCTACATCGGCGAGGATGGGCGCCAGTACGTCGTGGTCGTCGCAGGTGGTGCCACCCGTACCGGCACCAACGATAACCGGGGCGACTATGTGATCGCCTACGCTCTGCCTCACCAGCAATAGGCAACCCAGCATCCGGCATCAGCCTATTGATGCCTGATAGCGCCCGAAGCCGGGACACGACATCGTGTCCCGGCCTTTTCATTTCGTGCGCTAGGCAAACCCGCTTTAGCGGGGCGCTTGGCGGGCCGTCCAAGCGCGGTGCGAGGTGTGTGTTCTACCTCGACGATTGGACCGAATCAGCTCGAGGCGTAGCGCTGGCGCCAGCCTTCGAGCGTCTGCAACAGCTCGCCTTCGAACGGCAGCGCCCGCTCGCTGGTGAGATCGATGCAGACATAGACCACCCGCGCTTCGGCGATTTTGCGCTCGCCGCAGTGGATCGATTGGACCATGCGCGCGCTGCGCGCTCCCTCGGTGATCGCATCGCTCAGGTCGGTGCGTACCTCGAGGCGATCGCCGAGGCGGGCGGGGGAGTTGAAGTCGATGTCGATGTGGACGATCACGAAGCCGACCCCGTGGCGCTCCATCCAAGAGAGCGCATCGACCTCGTCGAACAGCGCCCAGCGCGCTTCTTCGATGAACTCGAGATAGCGGGCATTGTTGACGTGCCGATAGACGTCGAGGTGGTAGCCGCGAACGATGATCGGGGTGATGTGGGGCATCGCGAAGCTCCTGAGCGAATGATCGATGGCGTCCATCCGGGCACCATCGATCACTCTAGCCTGCTCATCGTTTTCGCGCTTGGCGCCGGAGCTGGGCGTCAGCCGCCGTGGCGGGCCGACCGGGCGCGGCGTGCATACTTCATCGGATCGATGCCGCGCAGCTCGCAGTGCTCGCGGACCGGTCCGCGGATCAGCAGGTCGGTATGGTGCAGCTCTTCGACCGTGGTCGCGCCGACCATCGCCATCAGCGTGCGCAGCTGGGCCTTCCACGCCTCCAGGGTCTCGATCAGCGCCTCGGGCCCTTCGTTCAGCAGGATGTGCAGTACCCGGCCGGAGACCCCGACCGCCCGAGCGCCGAGCGCCAGCGCCTTGAGCACGTCGAGCGGATGGCGCACGCCGCCCGAGGCGAGCACGTCGAGCGCGCCCATGTGCGGTGAGGCCTCGAGCAGCGAGACCACGGCGGACTGCCCCCAGCCTTCGAGATAGTCGTACTCCTGGGCGCTGCGGCGCAGGTTCTCGATCGCGATGAAATCCGTGCCGCCCCGGCCGCTGACGTCGACAAGCTCGATGCCGCGCTCGCGCAGCCGGAAGACGGTTTCCTCGCTCATTCCGAAGCCGACCTCCTTGACCACCACCGGCACACCGACCCGGGTGCGGATCGCCTCGATGTTGTCGAGCCAGGCGCCGAACTCGCGGTCCCCCTCCGGCATCACCAGCTCCTGCGGCGCGTTGACGTGCACCTGCAGCGCGTCGGCGTGGAGCATCTCCACCGCCTGCTCGGCCTGGGCGGGCGCGACGCCCGCGCCGACGTTGCCGAGCACGAAGCCGTCGGGATGGCGCTCCCTGAGCACGCTGAACGAGGCGCGCACGCTCGGGTCCTTGAGCGCCGCGCTCTGCGAACCGGAGGCGATCGCAAGACCGGTGGCCTGGGCGACTTCGCCGAGCTGACGGTTGATCTCGAGGGTCTTCGCGCTGCCGCCGGTCATTCCGTTGATGTAGAACGGAAAGGGCCAGGCGAAGGCGCGCGTGCGGGTGGCAAGCGAGATCGCCGCGCAGTCAAGCTCCGGGAACGAGTGATGGACGAAGTCGAGATGATCGAAGTCGTTGATCCGCCGCTCGCGGTAGAGCGCGTGCGCGTGCGCGACGTGATCGTCCTTGCGCTGCTGGTGGCTCATCTCGGATGCCTCGTTTCTTCGAACACTTGGAGCGTCAGCGGCAGGATACCGCCCCGCGTCCAGGCCTCGAACAGCGGCGTGAGGTCGACCGAATCGTCGAACAGCGCGATGCCGCAGTCGCCGCCGCCGGCGCCGGAGGTCTTGGCCGCGCCGCCGAAGCGCTCCGCCTCTGCGCAGAGCAGATCGAGCGCGGGAGTCTCTATCCCGGTCTCGGCCCCTTGGCCGAGCGCATGGAGCAGTTTGCGATAGACCCGTACCTGATGCTGGATGCGTGCGGTGCTGCCGGTGTCGAAGGCGTCGATCATCGACGCCAGGCAGGCCTTGGCGCCGGCGAGGAACTCTTCGTAGTGGGTTTCGCGGCGCTGCTTGCGCGCCTGCACCATCGCCACCAGCGCAGGAGTGGAGGCCGGCGCGCCGGTCCAGCCGATGATCAGGCGCAGGTCGAAGGGGGCGCGCAGCGGGCGCACTTCGAGGTGCGGCCAGTCGAGCTCGACCATCGCGCTGACCGAGCGGCCGGCACGTTCGCGCCGCGCCCAGTCGCGGTCGAAGGCGGTATAGGCGATCCAGCCGCCATAGGCGCTGGCGGCGAGATCGCCGCACGAGCCGTTGGGCTGGATGTCGATCTGCGCCAGCGCCGCGAGCTTGAACAGCGTAAGCGGTGAGAGGGTCAGATCGTAGAAGCGTGCCAATACCTTGATCGTCGCCACCGTCACTGCGCCGCTCGAACCGAGGCCATACTTGCGCCCGGAAAAGTCATCGAGCTGGCTGTCGATGGTGAGGTGATAGATCCCCAGCGACCGGCCGTGTTCGCGAGCGTACTTCTCGGTCACCGAGATCGCCGAGAGCACGTAGTCGAACGGGTTCTCTTCGCGGTCCAGCACCAGCTCGTCGCCGCTGCGCCGCCAGCGCACCGGCAAGCGGCCGTACTGGCTCGAGGCCAGCGAGCCGAGTTCCTCTGCGGGCTCGAGACGCACGCGCAGGAAGCGGTCGACGGCGACCAGGATGGCGCTGTTGCCAGGCTCGATCACCGCGTACTCACCGGCGATGTAGAGTTTGCCTGGCGCTTTTTCTTCGATCATCGACACTCCGGCGCCTCCGCGTCCTCGATACGCAGCCCCGGGCCGGGGCGTGCGGTGATCAGCGCCTCTTCGCCGAAATGCTCGCCCAGCGCCGCGCGCAGCCGGGGCACGGTGGCCTCGCGGGCGATGATCTTCACATTGGGGCCGGCATCCATGGTGAAGTAGCACTCATGGCCTTCGTCGCGCAGCTGTCGTACCAGGTTCATCGCCAGCAGGCTGCCGCCCTCCCAATAGCAAAACGGCGGCTCGGCCGAGAGCATGGTGGCATGCATCCGCATCGCGCTGGATTCGGCCAGGGTACCGATGCGGGTGAAGTCGCCTTCGAGCACGGCGATGCGCATCCGCTCCAGGTCGCGCTCTGCATGCTCCACCCAAGCCGGGTAGAACGGCGAGGTAGCGACGGTGCGGCGCATGCCTTCGCGGCTCGAGAGCCCCTTGTGGCCTGAATTGACCACCACCACCAGCATCACCAGGTCGTCGAGGTTAGACGCCGGCACCGGGCGGGCGTAGGAGCTCTGGTCGTCGGTACCCGCCTGCCACAGGGCGAAGCCGGGGAAGATCGAACGGCAGGCCGAGCCCGAGCCCTTGCGCGCGAGGATCGAAAGCTCCCGCGGCGAGAGTTCCAGGCCGATCGCCGCGCTGGCGGCACCCGCCAGCGCGGCGAAGGCGGAGGCCGAGGAGGCGAGCCCGGCACCGGTCGGCACCTGGTTGCAGGAGTCGACCTCGGCGCGCCACTCGTGACCCTTGAGCGCGCGTACGCGATCGAGGAAGCGGCTCACCTTGCGCGCGGCCTCGCCCTCGAGCGTGCGGCCATCGAGGCGCACATGGTCCTCGCCCAGCTCGGGAAAGAAACGCACCCGGGTGCGGGTGTAGAAGGCGTCCAGCGTCAGCGACAGGCTGCCGTTCATCGGCAGCATCCGCGCTTCGTCACGCTTGCCCCAGTACTTGATCAAAGCGATGTTGCTATGGGCGATCGCCGTCGCCTGATGGCTCATGCGGGATCTTCCTCGAAACGATGAATCCAGGTCTGCCGGGCGCCGCTCGCGAGCAGCGCCTCGGCGACCACGCTGGCCGCCTCGGCATCGGTGCAGAGCGCGACCATGCAGCCGCCGCGTCCGCCTCCGGTCAGTTTGGCCCCTAGCGCGCCATGCGCCAGTGCGGCTTCGACCAAACGATCGAGCTCGGGGCTGCTGATGTCGAGCGTGGCGAGCTGTGCATGGGCTTCGTTCATCAGCTCGCCGAGACGGGCAGGGCGATCGTCGGCGAGGCAGACGCGCGCCTCCTCGGTCAGCCTGCCGAGGCGCAGGATGCGCGGCTCGACCTCGCTGCGCTCAGCCGCAAAGCGCGCGCCGAGATCGGCGACCGTCTGCCGGGTGCCGCCCTTGACGCCGGTATCGGCGATCACGAAGACCCCGGTCAAGGCGATCGGCAGGTCGCGGAACTCGCCGCGCTGGAAATGGATTGGCGCGGCGGCGGAGGTCGCCACGGCGTCGAGCCCGCTCGGATTGCCATGGGCGATTCGTTCGGATACCTGGACCAGGGCGAACAGGGTGTCGCGGTCCAGCGGGCGCCGGTAGAGGTCGAACAGCGCGCGCACCACTGCGCCTGCGACCGCGGCGCTCGAGCCCATGCCGCGTTCGGTGGGGACCTCGCTTTCGATGATGAAATGCAGGCCTTCGGGGCGTTCGCCGAGCTCCTCGAGGCAGGCTTCGATCGCGGCTTTGACACCGGCGAGGGGGGCCGGCAGGCGGGCGAGGGGACCTTGGTAGAGCTCGCTTTCGAACCAGTGCTCGGGGGCGCCGTGGGCCACTCGAGCGCTCATCCTCACGCTGTGCAGCGGCATTGCGATCGCCGGCTCGCCGTATACCACCGAATGCTCGCCGATGAGGATGAATTTCCCACAGGCCACTCCATGACCCGCATGGAAGAGAGGCTTCAGATGCTCGCGTTCCATCGTCGCTTTTCCAGATCAGATATAGGGCGACCCGACCACGCCCGCCTCCCGCGACGCGGGTTCGAGTCGAGGCCGCAAGGCATGATGGCAATCAGAGAAGGGCCGCTGGAAAGCCGGCTGGTGCTCGCTCCCGCACGATGGCGAGCGCTGGCGTGCCCCGATCTTCGTGCGCATCGCCTACGACCTCGCTATCGGATTCGAGAGGGTCATGCGGTCGAATCGCATCGCTCCGATTTGGAGCGCTGTGCGCGCATAGGGTACACGAACGAGAGGCACCGCCGCATCTTCCGTCGCTCTGCATACATCCCGGATCATCACACCCCGGACGCCGATGGACGTTCTGCCTCGGACGCTGCGCGGGGCGTTCACGCTCTGCTAGAATCCGCACCGTCCTGGCCATCACGGTGGCTCGATTCGTTTGATTCGCGGTCCGCCCTTTACGCGGGCGACCACTGTGGAGAATACCGATGTCTCAAGCTTCAAGCGGTGCGGTCGACAGCATCGTCGTCGCCGCGCTGTATCAGTTCGTTACCCTCGAAGACTACGTCGCACTGCGTGAGCCGCTGCGTGAATTCATGTGCGCCTGCGGCATCAAGGGCACGCTGCTGCTCGCCGAGGAGGGGATCAACGGTACCGTCTCCGGCAGCCGCGAGGCGATCGACGCGCTGCTGGCGTGGCTCAAGCGCGACGCGCGCTTCGAAGGGCTCGAGCACAAGGAGTCGCTGTGCGCCGAGCATCCCTTCTATCGCACCAAGGTGAAGCTCAAGAAGGAGATCGTCACCCTCGGTGTGCCGGGTATCGATCCCAGCAAGCGGGTCGGCACCTACGTCGAGCCGGAGCAGTGGAACGCGCTGCTCGACGACCCCGAAGTGCTGCTGATCGATACCCGCAACGACTACGAGGTCGGCATCGGCACCTTCGAAGGCGCGATCGATCCCAGGACCAAGAGCTTTCGCGAGTTCCCCGAGTTCGTCCGCAGCCATTTCGATCCGAGCCGGCACAAGAAGGTGGCGATGTTCTGCACCGGTGGGATTCGCTGCGAGAAGGCCTCGAGCTTCATGCTCGAGGAGGGCTTCGAGGAGGTCTATCACCTCAAGGGCGGAATCCTCAAGTACCTCGAAGCGGTGCCCGAGGCCGAGAGCAAGTGGCGCGGCGAGTGCTTCGTCTTCGACAACCGGGTGACGGTCAAGCACGACCTCAGCGAAGGCGAGTTCGACCAGTGCCACGCCTGTCGTCGCCCGGTCTCGGTCGCCGACCGGGAATCGCCGCACTACACGCCAGGGGTCAGCTGCCCGCACTGCTGGGACAATCTGCCGGAGAAGACTCGCCAGGGCGCGATCGAGCGGCAAAAGCAGATCGAGCTGGCGCGCCTTCGCCAAGAGCCCCATCCGATCGGTCGCGACCCGCGCCGCGGCTGATCCGCAGGCCGCCTCCTAGCAGGCCGGCGGTGGCGCTTCGCCGTACCATCGCCACCTGGCCTCGATCAGCGCCTCGGCGCGCGCCTCTCCGTCGAGCTCGATCACGCGATGACCGGCCACGCCGCCCAGCCAGAACAGGGCGGCGTGGTCGTCGCATGCCGGCATCAACAGCACCGCTTGTCGGCCGAGCGGCTCCAGTGCCTGCGCCAGCGCCGCGCTTGCGCGCAGCTCGTACAGCCGTACGGGATCGTCGACCACCATTAGCGCGGTGCAGGGATCATCGACCAGGGCGTCGACGAGGGCTGCCAGCAGCCGGGCGGGTGGCGTTGCCACTACGATCGCCGCATCGCTGTGGCCGGACGGCGGCACTACCCAGCGTAAGGGGAGCGAGTCCATGGGCTGGCCCTCGTTGCTCGGCGGCACCGATGATCATTCGAATGCTTTGCTGTAGGCATCCAGGGCCGGTGCGCCGCCGAGGTGGACGTAGAGCACGCGGCTGCCGGGGGCGATTTCGCCGCTGCGGGCCATGGCTATCAGTCCGGCGAGGGATTTTCCCTCATAGACCGGGTCGGTGAGCATGGCTTCGCTCTGCGCCGCGAGCCTGATCGCCGCTATCGTCGCTTCGTCCGGCAGGCCGTAGTCGGGTCCGGCGAAGCGGGGGTCGATCACTACGTCCTCGTCGAGGATCGGCTTCGCAAGCTCGATCATCTCCGCGGTGGCGCGGGCGATCTTGGTCACTGCCGCACGGGTCATCTCGGCGTTCGCCGCGGTATCGATACCGATCAGCCGGCGCGGGCGATCCTGGGCCTTGAAGCCGACCACCATGCCGCCCTGGGTGGAACCGGTACAGGTCGCGGTGACCACGGTGTCGAAGAACAGGTCGCGTTCGCGCTCCTGCTGCGCGAGCTCGTCGGCGAAGTTGGCGTAGCCGAGCCCGCCGAGCGGATGGTCCGAGGCACCGGCCGGAATCGCGTAAGGCTTGCCGCCTTCGCTGCGCACCTGCTCCAGCGCCCTTTCCCAGGTCTCCTTGACCGCGGTCGAGTAGCCTTCGCCCTCGAGCAGCGTCTGCGCGCCCATCAGGCGAGAGAGCAGGATGTTGCCGACCCGCTGGTAGTTCGGGTCGTCCCAGTGGGTCCACTCCTCCTGGACCAGCCGGCACTTGAGTCCGAGCACCGCGGCCACCGCGGCGACCTGGCGGGTGTGGTTGGACTGTACGTTACCGATCGACACCAGGGTGTCGCATCCCTGTGCCAGCGCATCGGCCGCCAGCCACTCGAGCTTGCGCACCTTGTTGCCGCCGTAGGCGAGACCGGAGGAGACATCGTCGCGCTTGGCCCATAGCTCGATGCCGAGCTCCTTCGACAGCCGCTTCAAAGGCTGCAGAGGGGAGGGGAAGTAGCCAAGGGTGACACGGGGGAAGCGTTTTTCCAGCTCGAGCATGGCGGATTCTCCTAGGTTGGAATTGTTGTCGCCGACCGTTCCATGTTAGAGCCGAGGAGTGGGGAAAGTGCTTTCTTTTTACTGCTGGTTAAAGCCATTATCTGGATGGTTTTTGCGGATGTGGTGAAGATGGTTCTCTGGAATCCGAGTAAAGGGAAATATTCATTATGGACGACGAGCAGCGATTCGCGCCTCTTACCGCCCTCGACCGCCGGATTCTCCAGGCGCTGCAACAGGATGGCCGACTGAGCAACCGTGCGCTGGCGGAGCGTGTCGGGCTGAGCGCCTCGGCATGCTGGAAGCACACCCAGCGGCTGTTCGAGGACAAAGTGATCACCTCGGTCCAGGCGCGGATCGATCCGCGAGCGGTGGATCGCCAGACCATGGTGATGGTCGGCGTGGTACTCGATCGCTCGAGCCAGCAGAGTTTCGAGCAGTTCGCCTCCGCCGCCAGGGCGCTGCCGCAGGTGCTCGAGTGCTATCTGGTCGCAGGCGACATGGACTACTTCCTCAAGGTGCGGGTGCGCGATCTGCCCGCATTCAACCGCTTCCACAGCGAGCGCATCCTGGCATTGCCCCATGTGCTCCAGGTTCGCACCTTCTTCGTCCTCGACGAGATCAAGGCGGATGGAACGCTGAGCTTCTAGGGCGTGGCGATGCGCCCTGGCCGCTCTCGACCACGTGGCACCGGCGGCGCGGCCGGAGGTATGCTCTATCGGCCCCAGTTCTTCCCACCCAGCGGCAAAGGAGCCCAGCATGAGCCTCGAGTCGGTTCGCGCCTTCTTCACCACCCACGCGCCCGAGATCGAAGTGATCGAACTCGATGAGAGCACCGCCACCGTCGAACTCGCCGCCCGCGCCCATGGCGTGGCACCGGCGAAGATCGCCAAGACCCTGTCGATGCGCGTCGATGGCCAGCCGCTTTTGGTGGTGGCCCGTGGCGATGCTCGGCTCGACAACCGCAAGATCAAGGCCACCTTCGGTGGCAAGGCGAAGCTGCTCGGTTTCGAAGAAGTCCTCGCCTTGACCGGCCATCCGGTGGGCGGCGTTTGTCCTTTCGGGCTCGCCACGCCAGTGCCGGTCTACTGCGACGAGTCGCTGCGCGCCTTCGACGAGGTGCTGCCGGCGGCAGGCGCCCCCCACAGCGCGGTGCGCATCTCTCCCGAGCGCCTGGCGATGCTGACCGAGGCACGATGGGTCGATGTCTGCAAGCTGCCCGAGGTGGAGTGAGCCGGGCGATCTCGCGGGCGCGGCCACTGAGCTGGGCCTGATGATCGATGAGCCCTCGGCGGCGCTTTGTCTAGACTGGAAATTCCTCGATGTTCGGTCAACGCATAGACGGAGCCGTGGTGATGACTCTCTCCCGACGTGATTTGCTCCTCACCGGCAGCGCCCTGATGCTTGCCGGCACTCTTCCCTGGCGCTCGGCTCTGGCCGCCGAAGGTGCGCCGCTGGCCAAGCCAATTCCCGCAGGAGACGAAACGCTGCCGGTGATCGGTATCGGCACCGCGCGGCGTTACCAGGGGGCGAGCGGGGAGGCGCTAGTGCCGCTACGCGAGGCCTTCCAGCGTTTCGTCGCACTCGGCGGCAGAGTGATCGACACCGCACCCTCCTATGGCGATGCCGAGCGCGTGATCGGTGAACTGATCGCCTCGCTCGGCATCCGCGACCAGCTGTTTCTCGCCACCAAGGTCAGCAGCAGCGGACGCGAGGCGGGCGTGGCGCAGATCGAGCGGTCGTTCGAGCTTTTGGGCACCGGGATGATCGACCTGATCGCGGTGCACAATTTCCAGGACACCGAAACCCAGCTGGAGACCCTGAGGGGCTATCGCGACCAGGGGCGGGTGCGCTACGTCGGCGCGACCACCTGGGTCGAGCGGCAGCACGACGAGATGGTGGAGTGGATCGAGCGCGGCGGGCTGGACTTCGTCCAGGTCGACTATGCGATCGACAATCGCGCCGCGGCGGAGACCGTGCTGCCCGCCGCCGAGGCCAACGGCGTGGCGGTGATGGTCAACCTGCCATTCGGTCGTGATCGCCTGTTCGACAAGGTGCGCGGCCAGGCGCTGCCCGATTGGGCGGCGGAAATCGACTGCCGGAGCTGGGCGCAGTTCTTCCTCAAGTACGTGGTCTCGCATCCGGCGGTGACCTGCGCGATCCCGGGCATGGCCAACCCGCGCTACGTCGAAGACAACCTCGGCGCCGCCGTCGGGCGGATGCCCGATGCTGGAATGCGCCGCAGGATGGAGGCGTTGGTCGACAGCCTCTGAGTCGACGCCTGGTGAACCAGTTGCCCTGGCTCAGTCGAGATGAAGCCGCGCGGTGAGAAAGTCGAGCATCGCGCGGGTTCTCGAGGCGAGGTGGCGGCGGTCGTGATAGAGCGCGTGGATCGCATCGGAGTCCTCGCTGGCGAAGGGTTCGAGCAGCGACACCAGCGCGCCGCGCCGGATATCGTCGAGAACGTGGAAGCGGGTCAGCCGGCTGATGCCTACGCCGGCGAGCGTCAGTTCGCGCAGGGTTTCTCCATCGCCTGCGCTGAGGCTGCCGCTGACCGGCACGGCGCGCTGTTCGCCGTCGATGGTGAAGCGCCATTCGCTCAGCTGGCGGCGAAAGTTGAAGTCGATGCAGTCGTGGTCGATGAGCTCGGCAGGCGTGCGCGGCTCGCCGCGCCGGGCGAGATAGTCGGGAGAGGCGACGATCAGCTGCGGGCTGCGGCCGAGATAGCGCGCGATCAGCCGTGAGTCCGCCAGCGCGCCGTGGCGGATCACCAGGTCGGTGTGCTGTTCGAACGGGTCGATCAGCTCGTCGGTGAGGGTGAGATCGACCCGCATCCGCGGGTGGAGGGCGAGGAACTCGGGCAGCAGCGGCAGCAAGAGCCTGCGGCCGAAGGGCACCGAGACGTTGAGCCTCAATACCCCCTGGGGTTCGCTCGCCTCGAGCCCGACCGCGCTTTCGGCATCCTCCAGGTCGGCGAGGATCACCTGGGCACGGTCGAAGAACAGCCTCCCCTCGGCGGTCGGCTGGAAGCTGCGGGTGGTGCGGTTGATCAGCCTGGCGCCGAGCCGCGACTCGAGGCGCTGGATCAGCTTCGCCACCGCCGAGGGCGTCATCTCCAGGCGCCGCGCAGCGGCGGCGAAGCTGCCCGACTGCACCACCTGGACGAACACTTCCATCTCTCCGGAACGATTGGTGTCCATTCGCTGTTCCTAAATTAGTGAATCCAATTCACTTCTAAAAGGCGGATGGGAACTCTACTCGCTTAATCCTGGTGTCGACATCATGACGGTTCCTTTCCATGCCTGGAGAAGCCGCAATGCCGCTCGCCCTCTACGCGCTCACCGCCGGTGCATTCGGCATCGGCATCACTGAATTCGTGATCATGGGGCTTTTGCTCGATATCGGCCGTGATCTCGGCGTTTCGACCTCGGTCGCTGGGTTTCTTGTCTCCGGCTATGCGCTCGGTGTCGTGGTCGGCGCTCCGTTGCTGACCCTGGCCACCGCCCGTCAGGCGCGCAAACGCACGCTGCTCGGTCTGATGGTGATCTTCGTCGTCGGCAACCTGGCCTACGCACTGGCGCCGGGTATGCTCTCCCTGCTCGCCGCGCGGGTGTTCACCGCGCTGACCCACGGCACCTTCTTCGGCGTCGGCGCGGTGGTCGCCGCCGAGCTGGTGGCGCCGAATCGTCGTGCTTCCGCGATCGCGCTGATGTTCACCGGGCTGACCCTGGCCAACGTGCTCGGCGTGCCGTTCGGCAGCTGGCTGGGTCATGTGGTCGGCTGGCGCGGTACGTTCATCGCGGTGGCCCTGGTCGGGCTGTGCGCATTCGTCGCGCTGGCCCGCTGGCTGCCCTCGACGCCGGCGCCGAATGATGCCGGCGGTCATTGGGCCGCCTTCGATGTGCTGCGACGAGCGCCGGTGCTGTTCGGGCTAGGTACCACGGTGCTTGCCTATACCGGGGTGTTCACCGTCTTCACCTACATCGCTGCGCTGCTCACCCTGCGGGCGGGATTCGGCGAGACCCAGATAGCTCCCATCCTGCTGGTGTTCGGGGTCGGTCTGGTGATCGGCAATCTGCTCGGAGGACGCTTCGCCGATCATGCCCCGCTCGCGGCGATATTCGTCTCGCTGGCCGCGCTGGTGCTGGTGCTGGCGGGCTTCCACCTCATGCTCGCGGCGCCGCTCTCCAGCGTGCTTGCGGTCGGCCTGCTCGGTGCCGCCGCTTTCTCCACCGTCGCGCCGCTGCAGGCCTGGGTGATGGCGCGCAGCGCCGGTGCCAGTGAGAGCCTGGCCTCGAGCTTCAATATCGCGGCCTTCAACCTTGGCGCCGCGCTGGGTGCACTGCTCGGCGGCGCGGTGATCCGTTCGCCCGGCGGGCTCGACCTGCTTCCCTGGTGCGCCGCCGCAGTGTCGGCCCTGTCGCTGCCGAGCATGCTGCTAGCGCATCGCGGCGACCGCCGCCGGCTCGAAGTGGTCAGCGCCTCGCCGAGTTGCTGAGTGAAGCCGTGAGCGTATCAATCGAACCAATGAAGGAGACCCGACCCATGGAGTATCGAACACTTGGTGCCTCTGCGCTGGAAGTGCCGGCGTTGAGCTTCGGTACCGGCACCTTCGGCGGCGCTGGGCCGCTGTTCGGTGCCTGGGGCAATACCGACGCAAAGGCCGCTCGACGGTTGATCGACATCTGTCTCGAGGCCGGGGTGAATCTCTTCGACACCGCCGACGTCTACTCCCTCGGCGCCTCGGAGCGGGTGCTGGGCCAGGCATTGGCGGGGCGCAGGGCGCGGGCGTTGATCTCGACCAAGATCGGGCTGCCGATGGGTGATGGAGCTGAGGATGCAGGCACCTCGCGCCGTCGACTGATGAATTCGGTCGAGGCGGCGCTGAAGCGGCTGGCGACCGATGCGATCGACTTGCTCCAGCTCCATGCCTTCGATGCGGCAACGCCGATGGAGGAGGTGCTCGCGGCCCTCGACGAGCTGGTCCGCTCGGGCAAGGTACGCTATGTCGGGGTGTCCAACTTCGCGGGCTGGCAGCTGATGAAGGCGCTGTCGATCGCGCAGCGCAACGGTTACCCGCGCTACGTGGCGCACCAGGTCTACTACTCGTTGATTGGACGCGACTACGAGTGGGAACTGATGCCGCTCGGGCTGGACCAAGGCGTAGGCGCCCTGGTCTGGAGTCCGCTCGGCTGGGGCCGGCTCACCGGCAAGCTGCGTCGCGGCGCGCCGCTGCCCGAGCTCAGCCGACTGCACGATACCGCAAGCTTTGGCCCGCCGGTCGACGAGGAGCGCTTGTTCGACGTCGTCGATGTGTTGGCCGAGCTCGCCGAGGAGAGCGGCAGGAGCGTCGCCCAGGTGGCGCTCAGATGGCTGTTGCAGCGCCCGAGCGTCTCTTCGGTGATCATCGGCGCGCGCAACGAAGCGCAGCTGCGTGAAAATCTCGGTGCGCTCGGCTGGTGCCTGAGCGCCGAGCAGATGAAGCGCCTGGACACCGTCAGCGCGGTCGAGGCGCCTTACCCTTACTTTCCCTACCATCGACAGGAGGGCTTTGCCCGGCTCAATCCGCCGCCGGTATGACCGTTGCTCGAGTTAGCGCCGTGGCGCGAGCACCGCGCTGGATGCGGTCGAACATGGGAACCTCCTTGCGGGTAAGAGAATCGACTAGTCTGTGAGACGATTTCCGTTCCCTGGAGCCAGTCGATGTCCTTTGATCCCGTAACGCTTGTCTCCCCCGCGCGGCTGCTCGAGCGGGGGCCCGCCGCGTGAGCACTACCTCACTGTTCGGTCTGTTGCTGATCCTGGTCCATATCGCTGGCATCGTTGCGGCGCTCGACGCGGTGCGTCGAGCGCGCACCACGCAGGGCGCGATCGCTTGGGCGGTGCTGCTGCTGTCGTTTCCCTATTTCGCGCTGCTGCCTTACCTGGTCCTCGGCAGCGCGCGTTTCGAGCGCTACGTCGGGGCGCGGCGCCAGGAAAACCGTCGCATGCGCGAGCTGATGCCGCAGCTGCCGTGGGATCTCGACGCCGAGCATGATGCGGTCGACGGGCTTCCGGCCTCCGCGCGGCTGACCCGGATGCCACTGCTGCACGGCAACCAAGTGCGCCTGCTGGTCGACGGGGAGGCGACCTTCGCTGCGATCTTCGCTGCGATCGAGCGCGCCGAACGCCAGGTGCTGGTGCAGTTCTTCACCATCGCCGACGATGCGCTGGGCCGTCGGCTGTTCGATGCGCTGCTCGCGCGGGCGGCCAACGGCGTCGAGGTCTATCTGCTGTGCGACGAGATCGGCAGCCACGGGCTGCCGTCCGCCCATCTCGAGCGGCTGCGCGCCGGCGGCGTCAAGGCCTACAAATTCGTCACCCAGAGCGGCTTCGGTTTCAATCGCTTCCAGATCAATTTCCGCAATCATCGCAAGCTGGTGGTGGTCGACGGCGAGCAGGCGTTCATTGGCGGCCACAACGTAAGCCAGCTCTATCTCGGCGCCAAGCCGCCGCTCGCGCCTTGGCGCGATACCCATATCGCGCTGGAGGGGCCGGTGGTCGGCTGCCTGCAGTACACCTTCGCCGAGGACTGGTACTGGAGCGCGGGCGAGCTGCCCACCCTCTGCGTGCCGCCGCGCAGGGACGCGGGCCAGATGCGCTGCCAGGCGCTGCCCTTCGGTCCAGCCGATATCTACGAGACTTGCATGCTGTCGCTGGTCGAGGCGATCAACCGGGCGCGTCGACGGCTATGGCTGACCACGCCCTATCTGGTGCCCGACGAGGCGGTGAGCGCGGCGCTGACGCTTGCGGTGCAGCGCGGCGTGGAGGTGCGCATCCTGGTGCCGTCGCGGCCCGATCATCTTATCGTCTATCTCGCCAGCCAGTTCTGCGCTCGCCAAGCGGTGCACGATGGTATCGAGATATACCGTTACCAGCCGGGGTTCATCCACCAGAAGGTATGGCTGGTCGATGACGACTTCGCAGTGATCGGTAGTGCCAATCTCGACAATCGCTCGCTGCGGCTCAATTTCGAGCAGATGGTGGCGGTGTTCGACCAGGGATTCGCCGCGCAGGTGGCTGGGATGCTCGAGCGCGATTTCGAGCACGCCCGACGGCTCGATCGCGCCCAGCTCGACGCCGTGCCGCGCTGGCGCCAGGCCGTCGAGCGGGTCGCCCACCTGTTCTCGCCGGTGCTGTGAGCTGCGAGGGAGAGGGGAGGAGTGGAAGAGCCTCGCGCGAAGCGAGGCTCTCGGGTCGGGTACTCTCGGGTATCAGACCTGCGCCGGCTGCGGGGCGAGCTCGAGTACCCGATGGGTACGTTCACGGACTTCGGCCAGCCGTTTACCGTCCTGGGCCAGCTGTCCGGCGCGGGCGGTGAAGATCGCGCCAAGGCGGGCCTGCCAGGCTTCGCTCTGGTAGCGCTCGGGGAAGCAGCGCTCGATCAGCTGCAGCATCGTCGATACCGCGGTGGACGCACCGGGTGAGGCGCCGAGAAGCGCGGCGAGCGAGCCGTCGGCCGCGGTGACCAGCTCGGTGCCGAACTCGAGCTTGCCGCCGCGCTTGGCGTCGCGCTTGATGATCTGCACCCGTTGACCGGCGATCTCGAGACGCCAGTCTTCTTCCCTTGCCTCGGGGAAGAAATCCCGCAGTGCCTCGATGCGCTGCTTCGGCGTCTGCAGCACCTGCCCGACCAGGTACTTGACCAGCGAGAAGTTGTCGCGCGCCACCGAGAGCATCGGGCGCAGGTTGTCGGGGCGAACGCTGAGCGGCAGGTCGAGCGGAGAACCGGTCTTGAGGAACTTGGTGGTGAAGCCCGCGAACGGACCGAACAGCAGCGAAGAGCGGCCGTCCACTACCCGGGTGTCGAGGTGCGGTACCGACATCGGCGGTGCGCCGACCGATGCCTGGCTGTAGACCTTGGCCTTGTGCTGGGCCACCAGCTGCGGGTCGTCGCAGCGTAGCCACTGGCCGCTGACCGGGAAGCCCGCATAGCCCTGGGCTTCGGGGATGCCGCTTTTCTGCAGCAGCGGCAGCGCGCCGCCGCCGGCACCGACGAAGACGAAGCGCGCGCGTAGCTGGCGGCTGCGCTTGCCGTGGTCGACGTCGAGCTCGATCAGCCAGTCACCGCTCGCCTCGCGCTCGAGGCTCACGACTCTTTGCTTGTAGCTGACCCGTGCACCGCCGAGGCTTCCGAGATGGCGCAGGAGCTGGCGGGTGAGCGCACCGAAGTCGACGTCTGTGCCCTGGTCGACGCGGGTCGCGGCGATCGGCTCACCGTCCTTGCGCCCGCGCATCAGCAGCGGCGCCCACTCACCGATCTGTTCGGGGCTTTCGCTGTAGCGCATGTCGGCGAAGCAGGGATGGGCGCTCATCGTCTCGAAGCGCTTGCGCAGGAACTCGACGTCCTTGGCGCCGCGCACGAAGCTCATGTGCGGCACCGGGTTGAGGAAGCGACGGGCCGATTCGATCGCACCCTGCTCGATCAGATAGCTCCAGAACTGCTTCGATTCCTCGAACGAGGTGTTGATCCGCACCGCTTTCTCGATGCTGATCGAGCCATCCTTGTTGCGTGGTGTGTAGTTGAGTTCGCACAGCGCGGCGTGGCCGGTGCCTGCGTTGTTCCAGGCGAAGGAACTCTCGGAGGCGGCGCCGTCGAGCTGCTCGACGATTTCCACCTTGGCCTCTGGATCGAGCTCCTTGAGAAGTACCGCCAGCGTGGCGCTCATCACGCCAGCGCCGATCAAGACTACATCTGCCGTTTCTGTCGCAGGTTGGTTCATCCGCTCAATGTCCCCGGAAACGCTCATGCTGTGAGATGAAGATCGTACGCTCCGGCTGCGAGGACGCGTACGAAAGCCGCCATGACGCGACGGATTGGGACCGCCTTCGGTGTTCGGCGCGGCGGTCATTTTTGCATATCGAGCGGCTCAGGCCGAATAGGTCGCGTCCGACCAAAGTCTAGTCTCGTCGATGTCGGACCAGCCCGTGGGCTCGTTCTTCTAAGTATGAGCCAGTCTCTGGCGCTATGCTCGCGATTGTCTCTCCAGCGGCCCCGCGGTAGGCAGTGGCGAGGACAGCGGCTAATCTAGGCGCTCCTCGCGTCGAGCCGTCTTGCTCGCACGCGCACCCCTCCATCGTTGCCGGGCCCGATACGACCATGAGTACACTGCGCCAGACCATCATCGCCGAACTCGCCGTCAAGCCGGAAATCGATCCCGTCGCCGAGATCGCGGCGCGGGTCGAGTTCATCCAGCGCTACCTGCGCGCCACGCGCACCAAGGGGCTGGTGCTGGGGATCAGCGGCGGCCAGGACTCGACCCTCACCGGACGGCTTTGCCAGCTCGCCGTCGAGGGCCTGCGCGAGGCCGGCGAGGCGGTGACGTTCTATGCCGTGCGGCTGCCCTATGGCGTGCAGGCGGATGAAGCCGATGCCCAGGTGTCGCTCGGATTCATCCGCCCCGACGAGGTGGTGACGATCAACGTGAAGCCGGCGGCCGACGCCCAGTCGGCGAGCGTCGCAGAGGCGATGGCGGCAGCGCTCGGCGGTGAGACCCGGCTGCGGGACTTCGTCCGCGGCAACGTCAAGGCGCGCGAGCGGATGGTCGCGCAGTATGCGCTGGCGGGCCAGCTCGGCTGTCTGGTGGTCGGCACCGACCATGCCGCCGAGGCGGTCACCGGCTTCTTTACCAAGTACGGCGACGGTGGCGTCGACCTTACCCCGCTCACCGGCCTGACCAAGCGCCAGGGCGCGGCGCTCCTGCGCGAACTCGGCGCGCCCGAGAGTACCTGGGCCAAGGTGCCGACCGCCGATCTCGAGGACGATCGTCCTGCGCTGCCCGATGAGGAGGCGCTGGGGCTGCGCTACGCTGAGATCGACGACTATCTGGAGGGGCGCGAAGTGAGCACCGCCTGTGCCGAGCGGGTCGAAGCGATGTTCCTCGCCAGCCGTCACAAACGTGCGGTGCCGGTCACCCCGTTCGACGATTGGTGGTGCTAGGAGCCTTCTTCGCCGCGGCACGGGCCTCGACGATGCGCTGAGGTCCGACCGCGACCTGGCGGTGTGTGATCAGTGCCGGGCGATGATCACCGACACCCCGACCAATACGCCGTCCTCGTCGCGGACGGGATGTGCGTCGAGCCGCGAGGTTCCCGAGGCATCGAGCGAGCAGCCGAATGCGGTGTCGTCGCCCTGGCGCAGCCGCTGGTGCCATTGGTGGCAGGCTTGGCTCATTGGCGGAGGCAGCAGTTGGTCGAGCCGACGTTCGTCCAGCCTGTTCGCATGGGGCATCTCCTGCCGGAACAGTGCGTTGGAGTCGACGTGGCCAAGGGTCTCGTCGTAGAAGCCCAAGGCCATCGGTAGTTGGGTATACAGCGTGCGTAGCTCCAGCAGGCGATGATGCTGGCGCGCCGGCTTTTGTGGAACCGGCGAGATGCCCCTTTCTTTAAGCAGGCGCAGGGTCTCCGTCGCCGGCTGCGGACGGCCGAACAGCCAGCCCTGGCCGAGATCGCAGCCGAGCGCGATCAGGCAAGAGGCCTGGGTGTGCTCCTCGATGCCTTCGGCGACGATGCGCATGCCCAGGCTGTGCCCAAGATCGATGATCGCGGCGACGATCTTGCGGCTGGCCTCGCGACTGTCGAGCGAGCGCACGAAGTTCGCGTCGATCTTGAGCGTGTCGAACGGAAAGCTTTGCAGTCGGTGGAGGCCTGCGACGCCTGCGCCGAAATCATCGAGTACCAGGCCGACGCCCAGGCATTTCAGCCGCTCGATCTCTTCGAGCGCAATGGACATGTCGCTGAACAGTGCGGTCTCGGTGATCTCGACCTGCAGCCGCGAGATCGGGAAGCCACTGTCGACGACCCGATCGATCAGCTGCCCGGTCAGCTTGGCGCGTTGCAGTTGGAGCGGCGTGACGTTGACCGAAAGCTTGAAATCCCCCGGCCAGCTCGCTGCCTGCTCGCAGGCACGCGCTACCAGGCCGAGGCAGAGGGGATCGAGCAGGCCTTCGCGTTCGGCGAAGGGAATGAACACTTCCGGAGGGATCGTGCCCAGCCGCTGGTCGTGCCAGCGTGCCAGCACCTCGAAACTCGATATCCGCTCGCTGCGCAGGTCGACCAGCGGCTGGAAGTAGGGAACGATGGTGTCATTATCGATCGCCTTGCTCAGTCGGCGAGACAGCTGCTGCGGTGAGTAGCGGGCAGGCCAGCTGTGATGATGCATGGGCTGCGCGAGGCGTGGTCGGAGTACACCGCTGGCCTTTACTGTTAGGGGCAACATGGCTCCGTTCCTGGCAACGTCCGGGACTGGGATCGTGACACACGAGAGAAGTTGTTCGGAAAACTCGAGCCACTGGTCGACGGCTGAGTCGCAGTACGCTGCGCAATGAGCCGATTCTACCTGAGAATCCGAGCATTCATGTCACGCGTTGGTCGGCTGAAACGAATATCCCGATTCAGTGACGTCAACGCGGTTACGGAAGTACATCGGCATGCAGCCAAGAAGTGATGAGTACTATATGTATCGCGCCCTCGATCAGGCGCATCGAGCGCTCGCCGAGGGCGAGGTGCCGGTGGGCGCGGTGGTGGTCGACGCGCAGGGAGAGATCATCGGCGTTGGGCACAACGCACCGATCTCGCGCTGCGATCCCTGCGCTCATGCAGAGATCGTCGCAATGCGAGCCGCCGCCGAGCGGCTCGGCAATTACCGACTGATCGACTGCACGCTCTACGTCACCCTCGAACCCTGCATGATGTGCCTGGGGGCTTCAGTCAACGCGCGTCTCGCGCGAGTGGTGTACGGCGCCGCCGAACCGAAGACCGGCATGGTCGAATCCCGTGCCAACCTGATCCAGCAGCCGTGGCACGCCCACCAGCCGAGCGTCGAGGCAGGGCTTTTGGCGGCGGCTTCCCGGCGGCTGCTCAAGCGCTTCTTCGCTGCCCGGCGAAGCGCCGCTCGGCCAGCGACCAGCGGGGAGTGAGCCTTGGCACCGCCGCGCCCGCAGCGAAGTTCGACCAGAACCCGCTGAGAAAGCACTCGGCCACCAGCAGCGGCTCGCCCTCGCGGAGAAAGCGCGAACGCCGTGCCAGCGGGACTCGCAGAGGACCGACCGAGCGTTCGCGAGCCGGGTCGTCGCCGTCGCACCTTGCGATCAGAACACCGAGCAAGTCGCTCGGTGTGGGCCGGCACCAGGTGAACGCATCCCGGCGAATCGCAGGGTCGCGATAGAGGCTTTCACCGAGCGGGCGCGATCCACGCCCGCGCAGGCTGCGCCAGACGCCGCGCGAGGCGGGCAGCGGGGTGGCGCTGCGCGCGGCGACGCAGGGTACGCCATCGAGGCGCATCAGCACCTCGCGTATCCATGCCGGGCCGCCTGGACGCACGCCGAGCGCCCGGGCTTCGTCGATTCCCAACGACTCCCGCCGTTCGCTCAGCGGCTCGAGGCTGAACCTGCCGAGCGTGCGCAGGGCTTCGGTCAGCGCCCCGGGGAGGAACAGCCAGGTACGAGAGGTGCGATCGAGGCGGAAGGCGTCGGACCGCCAAGCAGGGGATATGACCGGCATGCGTGGCTCCATGGCATGTTGCGCCCCGCGCATTGTATACGAGCGTGGCATTCGAGTGTGCCCGCCGAGCACGCCGCGCCTTCGCCTCGAAGGGGCTTTCCAGTATCATTGGCGCTCCCCGCAGGACACCGGTCCCAGCGAAGGCCGCCATTTCCACCGGCGCCATCGCGACCACGGTCCTCGTTCGTTTCGCCATCTCTAGAGGCTGCGTCGCCATGCTCGAACTGCGAGGTGCGAGTGCACTTTCTGCGTTCCGTCACGCCAAACTGCTCGATCGCCTGCGCCAAGCGGCGCCGGACATCGAGGCGCTGTTCGCCCATTACATCTACTTCGTCGATCTGCATGGCGAGCTGGATGCGCTGAGCCGTGCGCGGCTTGCCGAGCTGCTGGGGGCCAGCGATGAGCGTGCCGCCGCTGGAGAAGGCGCGCTCTACCTGGTGGTGCCGCGCCTCGGCACGCTGTCGCCTTGGTCGTCGAAGGCCAGTGAGATCGTGCGCAACTGCGGTCTCGACGGCGTGGCGCGGGTCGAGCGGGGCATCGCCTACCGGGTTTCCACCCGCAGCCTGCCGAGTGCCGAGCAGTCGCAGGCGATCGCCGCGGTGCTGCACGACCGCATGACCCAGACGGTGCTGTTCGACTCGAGCGACGCGGCCAAGCTGTTCGAACAGCACGTGCCGCGGCCGCTCGCCGAGGTCGAGGTGATCGAGCAGGGGCGCGCGGCGCTCGAGCAGGCCAACAAGCGCCTCGGGCTGGCGCTGGCCGATGACGAGATCGACTATCTGGTCGAGGCCTTCCAGGGGCTCGGACGCAACCCGACCGACGTCGAACTGATGATGTTCGCCCAGGCCAACTCCGAACACTGCCGGCACAAGATCTTCAATGCCGACTGGACGATCGACGGCGCGCCCCAGCCGCGCTCGCTGTTCAAGATGATCCGCAACACCCATGAGCGCTCCCCCGAGGGGGTGCTGTCGGCCTACAGCGACAACGCGGCGATCATCCAAGGGCCCGAGGCCGGACGCTTCTTCCCCGATCCAGAGAGCCGGGTCTACGGCGCGCATCCAGAGGCCGTGCACATCCTGATGAAGGTGGAGACCCACAACCACCCGACCGCGATCGCTCCCTATCCGGGGGCGGCGACCGGTGCCGGTGGCGAGATCCGTGACGAGGGCGCCACCGGGATCGGCGGCAAACCGAAGGCGGGGCTGACCGGTTTCAGCGTTTCCAACCTGCGCATCCCCGACTTCGTCCAGCCCTGGGAAACGCACGACTACGGGCGCCCGGAGCGGATCAAGAGCGCGCTCGATATCATGATCGAGGGGCCGATCGGCGGGGCCGCGTTCAACAATGAATTCGGCCGTCCCAATCTGGCCGGCTACTTCCGTACTCTCGAGATCGATGCGGTGGGCGCCAACGGTATCGAGCGGCGCGGCTACCACAAGCCGATCATGATCGCCGGCGGCTACGGTAACGTCCGCCCCGGGCACGTCGACAAGCGCGAGATTCCGGTGGGCGCCAAGCTGATCGTCCTCGGTGGGCCGGCGATGCTGATCGGGCTGGGCGGTGGCGCCGCCTCTTCGGTCGCCTCCGGCGGTTCCGAAGCGGCGCTCGACTTCGCCTCGGTGCAGCGCGACAACGCCGAGATGGAGCGCCGCGCCCAGGAGGCGATCGACCGCTGCTGGGCGCTGGGTGAGGACAATCCGATCCGCTTCATCCACGACGTCGGCGCGGGTGGACTCTCCAACGCCCTGCCCGAGCTGGTCAAGGACGGTGGGCGCGGTGGACTGTTCGACCTGGCCGCGGTACCCAGCGCCGAGCCGGGGATGAGCCCGCTCGAGCTTTGGTGCAACGAGTCCCAGGAGCGCTACGTACTGGCGGTGGCGGCGGACGATCTCGCGCGCTTCGATGCGATCTGCGCCCGCGAGCGTGCGCCCTATGCGGTGGTCGGCGAGGCGCTCGAGGCACACACGCTGACCGTGCGTGACGGTCGTATCGAGCGGGCCGGGGCGAGCGAGCGCGCGCCGATCGACCTGCCGATGAGCGTACTGTTCGGCAAGCCGCCGAAGATGTCGCGCAGCTTCGAGCGCCAGTCGCTCGAGCTGCCGGGGGTGGACCTGGAGAATCTCGATCTGCGCGAGGCGTTCGAGCGCGTGCTCAGGCTGCCCGCGGTGGCGTCCAAGAGCTTTTTGATCACCATCGGCGACCGCTCGATCACAGGCATGGTCGCCCGCGACCAGATGGTCGGCCCCTGGCAGGTACCAGTGGCGGACTGCGCGGTCACCACCAGTGCCTTCGACACCCATGCGGGCGAGGCGATGGCGATGGGCGAGCGCACGCCGAGCGCGATGATCGACGCCGCCGCCTCGGCGCGCATGGCGGTCGCCGAGACGATCACCAACCTCGCCGCCGCGCGGATTGGCAAGATCCAGGACATCAAGCTGTCGGCCAACTGGATGAGCGCCGCCGATCATCCTGGCGAGAACCAGGCGCTGTTCGATGCCGTCCACGCGGTCGGTATGGAGCTCTGCCCGGCGCTCGGCATCGCGATCCCGGTGGGCAAGGACTCGATGTCGATGCGCACGGTGTGGCGCGACGAAGAAGAAAACCGCGATAAATCGGTCACCGCGCCGCTGTCGCTGATCGTCTCCGGCTTCGCCCCGGTACTCGATGCGATGGCCACGCTCACCCCGGAGCTTGCGCGTGACGAACCCAGCGTGCTGCTGCTGATCGATCTTGGCCGAGGGCGCCAGCGCCTCGGCGGCTCGGCGCTGGCGCAGGTATACGGTCAGGTGGGCAGCGAGTGTCCCGATCTCGACTCGAGCGACGATCTCGCCGCGTTCTTCGCCGCCATCCAGGCGCTCAACGCCGAGGGCAGGCTGCTCGCTTACCACGACCGCAGCGACGGTGGACTGGCGGTGACGCTTGCCGAGATGGCCTTCGCTGGCCGCCTCGGCCTCGAGGTCGCGCTCGATTCGATCGTCGAAGAGCCCCACGGGGTCGCGGCGGCGCTGTTCAACGAAGAGCCGGGGGCGGTGATCCAGGTGCGCGCCGACGATCTCGAAGCGGTGCAGGCTCGCTTGGTCGAGGCAGGGCTCGGGGATGCTTGTCACCCGATCGCGCTGCCGCGCGACGACGACCGGCTGAGCTTCACCCTGTTCGGCGAAGCGCTGCTCGAGCTGCCGCGTGCCGTAGGGCAGCGGATCTGGGCCGAGACCAGCTATCGCATCCAGGCGCTGCGTGACAATCCCGAATGCGCGCAGCAGGAATTCGATGCGCTGCTCGACGAGCGCGATCCTGGGCTCAATGCGAGCCTCGGCTTCGACGTCGACGAGGATATCGCCGCGCCCTATCTCGGCCTGGCTACCCGGCCGAGGGTCGCGATCCTGCGCGAGCAGGGCGTCAACGGCCAGCTCGAGATGGCGGCCTGCTTCGATCACGCCGGCTTCGAGGCCGTCGACGTGCACATGTCCGATCTGCTCGAAGGTCGCATCAGCCTTGAAGAGTTCAAGGGTCTGGTCGCCTGCGGCGGTTTCTCCTACGGCGACGTGCTCGGCGCCGGCGGCGGCTGGGCCAAGTCGATCCTCTATCACGGGCAGGTGCGCGATCAGTTCGCCAGCTTCTTCGAGCGTGCCGACAGCTTCTCGCTCGGGGTCTGCAACGGTTGCCAGATGCTCTCCCAGCTCTCCGAGCTGATTCCCGGCGCCGAGCAGTGGCCGCGCTTCGTGCGCAACCGGTCGGAGCAGTTCGAGGCGCGTGTATCGATGGTCCAGGTAGAGAAATCCCCAGCGGTGCTGCTCGCCGGCATGGAAGGCTCGCGCATGCCGATCGCGGTCGCCCACGGTGAAGGCCTGGCCCAGTTCCGTGATGATGGCCACCTGCGCTCGATCCAGAGCCATGGGCAGGTCGCGCTGCGCTACGTCGATAACCTCGGCAGCGCCACCACTCGCTATCCGGCCAACCCCAACGGCTCTCCCTCCGGGATCACCGGGCTGACCACGCCTGACGGCCGGGTGCTGATCATGATGCCTCACCCCGAGCGCGTCGCCCGTGCGGTCACCAACTCATGGCGCCCGCGCGAGTGGCGCCGGGACGGCGCTTGGATGCGGATCTTCCGTAACGCACGGCGCTTCGTCGACTGATCCCGCTGCTCCATTCAAGCGTCGATAAAGAGCCGGGAGCGCGACAGCGCTCCCGGCTCTTCGCTTCATTCGCCTTGCCTGGTCGCGCTCTCAGGTATGAAAGAAATGCACCCGCTTGTCGGTGACCATCGACTCGCTGCCGTCGCGGAAGGGGATGTAGTGGGGCATCTGGAGGTGGGACTCGAACGCTGCGCGGTCATCGTAGACCTCGTGGAGCACCACCAGGTTGGGGTCCTCCTCACTGATCAGCAGGTCGAACTGGTGACAGCCGGGCTCATTGGCTACCGAGGCGCGAGCGTCCTCCCGGGCGAGTTCGAGGAAGCGTTCGCGATCCTGCGGTTTGAGATCGAACTCAGCGATGACGACGAATCGGGATGCACTCATGCGTTGGACTCCTGAGAATGATCTTGAACAGGAGTCTCACTCTAGCAGCCCGTCGCGCACCGCGCAGCGATCGATCAGTGCAGTCGCGGTGCGGCGCCGGGACCGAGCTCGCTGTGCAGCTCGGCGGTGGCGCTGTTGATCAGTTCGATCATGCCCGGCACCATCGAAGCGCCTAGCTCCGGGGTCTCGACGAACTGCTCGACGCTGACGTGGATCGCATCGTTTTGCAACAGCAGCTTCACCGCCTTTAGTCGATTCATCACCCGATTGGCGGCCTCGAGCACCCCGCTTCGCATCGTATGGGTATCCAGCGGCCAAGCGTGGGGAAGCATCAGCTGGAAGAAGGTCGACTCGTCCTCGGCCACCACCAGGACGTAGTCGAGCCCATCCCGGCTGATCCGCAATGCGTTGGTGTCGACCGCTACGGCGTCGATGCCGGCACCTTCCATGGCTTCCAGATAGTGTTCGAGCGCTGGATTGGGTTGCATCGTCTCTCCCCGTTAATATGGCCTCCCATTATAGTCCCGCCTGCCAGCGCGGGAAGCCGACCGACCGGAGCATCGATGAGCCTTCCTTCGTCACCCCCGGTGCTGCGCCCCTACCAGCGCGAGGCCGTGGCTCGCGCGGTGGCGCACTTTCGCGCCGTCGATGATCCCGCCGTGGTGGTGCTGCCCACCGGCAGCGGTAAGTCGCTGGTGATCGCCGAGCTCGCTCGGCTCGCGCGTGGCCGGGTGCTGGTGCTGGCCCATGTGCGCGAGCTGGTCGAGCAGAACCACGCCAAGTATCTTGCCTATGGGCTCGAGGCCGACATCTACAGCGCCGGACTCAAGCGTAAGGAGAATGCGCGCCAGGTGGTGTTCGCTTCGGTCCAGTCGGTGGTCAATGGGGTCGATGCGTTCGCTTCGGGCGATTTCACCCTGCTGGTGATCGACGAATGCCACCGGGTCGAGATGCGCGATCTCGAACGCGCGCGCGCCAACAAGCCGGCGAGCTACCAGCGGGTGATCGAAGCGCTGCGCGGGGCCAATCCCAGGCTCAAGGTGCTCGGCCTCACCGCGACGCCGTTCCGCCTCGGCCAGGGGTTCATCTATCACCGTCACTACCACGGCATGGTGCGCGGTGACGAGCGCGCGTTCTTCCGCGACTGCGTGTTCGAACTGCCGCTGCGCTGGATGGTTCGCCAAGGGTATCTCTGCGAGCCGAAGCGGATCGACGCGGCGATCGAGGGCTATGACTTCTCCCGGCTGATGCCGGAAGAGCATGGCCGTTTCCGCGAGCCGGAGCTCGATCGGGTGGTGCGCGGCCATCGCGCGACGCCGGGAATCGTCGGCGAGGTGGTGGCTCGCGCGGCGGATCGCCAGGGGGTGATGCTGTTCGCCGCCAGCGTCGATCACGCCAAGGAGATACTCGCCCTGCTGCCCGAGGGCGAGGCGGCGCTGGTCACCGGCGATACCGAAGCCTCGATGCGCGCGGCGTCGATCCAAGCGTTCAAGGCGCGCGCGCTCAAGTACCTGGTCAATGTCTCGGTACTGACCACCGGGTTCGATGCGCCCCATGTCGATCTGATCGCGATTCTGCGCCCGACCGAATCGGTCGGGCTCTATCAGCAGATCGTCGGACGTGGCCTGCGTCTGGCTCCCGGCAAGCGCGACTGCCTGATCCTCGATTACGCCGGCAATCCTTGGGATCTCTACGCGCCGGAGGTCAACGATCCGCGCCCCGCCGCCGATACCGAGCCGGTTCAGGTGGCATGTCCCGCGTGCGGTTGGGCCAACCTGTTCTGGGGCCGGCGCGATGGCGAACTGGTGGTGGAGCATTTCGGCCGACGCTGCCAGGGCTTGGTCGAGGACGCCCAGGGCAGACGCTCGCAGTGCGACTTTCGCTTTCGCTACAAGAGCTGCCCTCACTGCGACGGTGAGAACGATATCGCCGCCAGGCGCTGTGGCCACTGCGACGGTGTGCTGGTCGACGCCGACGACAAGCTCAAGGCGGCGCTCGGGCTGCGCGACGCCAAGGTGTTGAGGGTGGCGTTGATGCGCATCGAGCAGAGCGTCAACGGCCGCGGCGCGGCGCGCCTCAGGATTGGCTACTTCGACGAGGAGGGCGAGAGCGTGGTCGAGTGGTTCGCCCTCGATACCCAGGCGCAGCGCTATGCCTTCCAGCGCGTGTTCATCGAGCGCCATCTCGCCGCGCCAGGGAGCGGCTGGCAGCCGCAAGGGATCGACGAGGTGATCGCCGGCCGGCATCGGCTGCGTGCGCCGGATTTCGTCATCGCTCGCCGTACGGGGCGCTACTGGCAGCTGCGCGAGAAAATCTTCGACTACGCTATGCAGGGTGGGCGCCGGCGCCTTGCGGAAAGCGCCGGCGCCGAGCGGGTGATGTAGCGAACGAATGGGAGAGCGTCGAAAAACGAAACCTTGTAGATGCGACTTGTTGTCGATAGCGCAGGCTGGTAACTTTCTTACGCTTATCGCCAGTCTGCCCCTTCGGGCATCGCGCTTGGGATCCTGAGCTTGGTTAAGCTCCAGCATAGTGCGGTGTGCCACTTTAGGTAGTCGGGTACCCGTCCTTAACCTTCCCCCTCGAGGAGAGCCGAGATGAAATGGCACGCCCCCAAGATCGAAGAAATCTGCATCGCCCTTGAAATCAACGATTACCTGCCGGCCGAATTTTGAGCCAAGGTCTGTCGTTGGGCACCGCGGACGGGTCTTCCCCGTCCGCTTTGCGTTTGTTGGTGCTGGGCGCCGCCGCTGGCGGCGGTGCGCCGCAGTGGAACTGCCGCTGCTCGGTTTGCGCGCGGGCATGGCGCGGTGACGCCGAGGTCGTGCCGCGCACCCAGGCATCTATCGCCGTCTCGCTCGACGGCGAACGCTGGACGCTGATCGACTGTGCCCCCGAGGTGCTCGCCCAGATTCAGCGTAACCCAGAACTCCATCCGCGCGGCCCGCGCCATTCGCCGATCGAAGCGGTGGTGCTGACCGGCGGCGATATCGACCATATCGCCGGGCTCTTGAGCCTGCGCGAAGGCACGCCCTTCACGCTCTATGCCAGCGGAGAGCTACAGCGCACGCTGGCCGACAACCGTGTGTTCGATGTGCTGCGTCCAGAGGTGGTGACTCGCACCGCGCTGGAGCTCGACACCTGGCTGATTTTGCCGGGCGGTGTCGAGGCCAGGGTCTTCGCGGTGCCTGGCAAAGCGGCGCTCTACCAGCCCGGTGAGGGCGAGGGGATCGGCGCCGAGGGCGAGACCACGGTCGGCATCGAGCTGTGTCACGCAGGCCGCAGGCTCTACTACGTGCCCGGCTGCGCACGCTTGTCCCCGGCGCTGGCCGCCCGCCTCGAGGGCGCCGACGTGGTACTGTTCGACGGCACCCTGTGGCGCGACGACGAGCTGATCCGCGAAGGGCTCGGCCACAAGACCGGCGCGCGAATGGGCCACCTGTCGATGTCGGGCCCGGATGGCTCGATCGCCGCGCTCGCACCGCTCGGCATCCGCCGCAAGGTGTTCGTGCACATCAACAACAGCAATCCGGTATTGGTCGAGCACGGCGCCGAGCGTCGCGAGGCCGAGCGTGCCGGCTGGGAAATCGCCTTCGATGGCATGCAGATCGTTCTCTGAAGGCCCGCCCGCCATCGTAGCCCTCTTCGTCGCAAGGTTTTTCGCATCTAGCGCCGCTTTTCGCCCCGGGATGGGGCGAAGGCAAGAACATGAGCCAAGAGCATGAGCCAAGAATTCGAGCCAAGAGACATCCGCTCCCCGCTCAGCGCCGATCAGCTCGAGGTCGAGCTGCGCGCGATCGGCGAGGCGCGCTATCACCACCGCCACCCGTTCCAGCTCGCGCTGCAAAACGGTGAATTGAGCAAGGCGCAGGTCCAGGCATGGGCGCTGAATCGCTACTACTACCAGTCGATGATCCCGATAAAGGATGCAAGCCTGATGGCGCGCCTGCATGATCCCGAGCTTCGCCGTGAATGGCGCCAGCGGATCATCGACCACGATGGCCATGGTCCTGGCGAGGGCGGTATCCAGCGCTGGCTGGCGCTCACCGACGGCCTCGGGCTCGATCGCGAAATGGTGGTCTCGACCGGTAAGATCCTGCCGGCCACCCGTTTCGCGGTGGAGGCCTACGTGCATTTCGTCCGCGAGCGCCCGCTGGTGGAGGCGATCGCTTCGTCGTTGACCGAGCTGTTCTCACCGCTGGTGATCAATACCCGGGTCTCGGGCATGCTCGCTCACTACGACTTCGTCTCCGAGCAGACCCTGGCCTACTTCAAGCCGAGGATGACCCAGGCGCCGCGCGATGCCGACTTCGCCCTCGACTACGTCAAGCGCCATGCGCTCAGGGTCGACCAGCAGCAGGGCGTGCTGGCGGCGCTCCGGTTCAAGTGCGATGTGCTTTGGAGCATGCTCGACGCGCTCGACTACGCCTATGTCGCGCCGCGGCGGATTCCGCCCGGCGCCTTCGATCCCGAGGTGGACGGATGAGCGATCTGACCAGGACCCCGCAGCTGATCCGCGGGGTGCGGATGCGCGAGGATCCGGCGCGCGGTGGCTGGGTGCTGCTCGCTCCCGAGCGGGTGTTCAAGCTCGACGAGATCGGCCGCGAGATTCTCTCCAGGGTCGATGGCGAGCGCAGCCTGGAAACCATCGTCGCTTCGCTTGCCGCCGCCTTCGAGGCCGAGCCCGAGCGGATCGCGGCCGATGTGGTCGCCTTCCTCGATGGACTCGCCGAGCGCCAGGTGCTCGCGTTTCGCTGATGGAGGGTCGCTGATGGGCATCCAGACCGATCCGCGGCTGGCTTTCGCCGAGGCGGGTTCTCCCGTACCGATGGGGATGCTCTGCGAGCTGACCCACCGCTGCCCGCTGCAGTGCCCTTACTGCTCCAATCCGCTCGAGCTCGAGCGCAAGAGCGCCGAGCTGGATGTCGAGGCCTGGTGCCGGGTGTTTCGTGAGGCCGCGGCGCTCGGCGTGCTCCAGGTGCATCTTTCCGGCGGCGAGCCGGCGGCGCGTCGCGATCTCGAGCAGATCGTCGAGGGCTGCCGCGATGCGGGTCTCTACGCCAACCTGATCACCGCGGGGGTCAATATCGACCGCGCCCGGCTCGAGCGGCTCGAGGCCGCCGGGCTCGATCATGTCCAGCTGTCGTTCCAGGGCGCGGATGCCGAGACCACTGCGCTGGTCTCGCACATGAAGGATGCCCATTCGCGCAAGCGCGCCTTCGCTCGCGAAGTGGTCGATCTCGGCCTGCCGCTGACCATCAATGCGGTGATCCATCGCGCCAACATCGAGCAGATCGACGACTTCATCGCCCTGGCGCTGGAGTTTGGCGCCCGGCGCATCGAGATCGCCCATGCCCAGTACTACGGCTGGGCGCTGGCCAACCGCGCCGCGCTGATGCCGACCCGGGCGCAGACCGAGCGGGCGATCGCGCGGGTCGAGGCGGCGCGGGCAAGGCTCAAGGGCAGGCTGACCATCGACTCGGTGATTCCCGACTACCACGCCCGCTATCCCAAGGCGTGCATGAACGGCTGGGGGCGCCAGTCGATCAACGTCACCCCGGCCGGCAAGGTGCTGCCGTGCCACGCGGCGGAAACCATCCCCGGGCTCGAGTTCTGGAACGTGGCCGAGCACTCGCTTGGCGATATCTGGCGCGACTCGCCCGCGTTCGCCGCCTACCGCGGCACCTCTTGGATGAACGAGCGCTGCCGCAGCTGCGATCGCCGCGAGATAGACTGGGGCGGCTGCCGCTGCCAGGCGCTGGCGCTGACCGGCGACGCCTCCGAGACCGATCCGGTCTGCCAGCTCTCGCCCTACCACCAGCGGGTGCACCAGCTCGCGCAGGAGGAGAGCGTGCGGATCGTCGAGGGCTTTCGCTATCGGCGTCCCTCCTGAGCCGGCTCGTGGCTCTCGTTTCGACGCCGCGCTCGCACGTGGCCCTGGGACGATGGCGGGGTAGTTGATAGACTGCCTCCCTCGACGCCGCGCGCCGGCCGAGCGACTTCGCCGCCCACTCCGCCTGAGCCCTGCATGAGCCTCGACGCTTCCCCTCCCGCCGTTGAGCCCGCCTCCGTCGCCATCGATGGGGTGATCGCTCGGGTCGGCGGCGAGGAGCTCAAGGAGCTGCCGCAGGATCTCTACATTCCGCCGGAGGCGCTGAGGGTTTTCCTCGAGACGTTCGAGGGTCCCCTCGATCTGCTGCTCTACCTGATTCGTCGCCACAACCTCGATATCCTCGCGGTCAACGTTGCGGCGGTCACCCATCAGTACATCGAGTACGTCGAGATGATCGAGGCCAGCGGCATCGATCTTGCCGCCGAGTACTTGCTGATGGCCGCGATGCTCGCCGAGATCAAGTCGCGCAGCCTGCTGCCGCGGCCGCCCAAGGGGGCGGAGGGCGACGAGGCGGAGGAGGATCCGACTGCGCTGCTGCTCGAGCGGCTGCGTGCCTACGAGCAGCTCAAGATCGCCGCCGAGAACCTCGACGCGCTGCCCCGGCTCGGCCGCGACTGGTTCAGTACCAGCCCCGAGCCGCCGCCCTTGGAGCGCCGCGTGATACCACCGGCGGTCTCGCTCGATGAGCTGCTGCGGGCCCTCGGCGGACTGATGGCGCGCGCCGAGCTGGTCCAGAGCCACCAGATCAGCCGCGAGGCGCTGTCGACGCGGGAGCGGATGAGCGCGATCATGGCGCGACTGGGCGCCGAACGGTTCACGCCCTTCGAGGCACTGTTCACGCTCGATGAGGGCAAGCCGGGCGTGGTGGTGACGTTCATGGCGATTCTCGAGCTCGCCAAGGAGCATCTGATCGAGATCGTCCAGAATTCGCCGCTGTCGCCGATCCATCTGCGTGCCCGCGAGGCCAGCGGCGAGGAGCCTGAGGAGTCGGCGTTCGAGGACGATGAAGGCGAGAGCGCCTTCATCGACACCCCACCACCCGCGGGAGATGCGACTTGAGTGGCGAAACCTTGCCCCTCGACAGAATTCTCGAAGGCGTGCTGCTGGCAAGCTCGACGCCGCTCGCGCTCGACCGGCTGGAGCTTTTGTTCGATGAACGCGAGCGGCCGAGCCGGGGGGAGCTTCGCGCAGCGCTCGGCGTACTCGAGCGGCGTTTGGCCGGTTCGGCGCTGACCCTGCTCGAGAGCGCCTCGGGTTTTCGCCTATGCATCGAGGCCGAGCTCTCCCCTTGGGTCTCGCGACTGTGGGAAGAACGGCCGCAGCGCTACTCGCGGGCGCTGCTCGAGACCCTGGCGCTGATCGTCTACCGCCAGCCGGTGACGCGCGGCGATATCGAGGAGGTGCGCGGGGTGACGATCAGCGCCTCGATCATGCGCACGCTGCTCGAGCGTGGCTGGATCAGGGTGATCGGCCATCGCGACGTACCGGGGCGCCCTGCGGTGTATGCCAGTACGCGTACGTTCCTCGATGATTTCGGGCTCAAGACCCTCGACGAGCTGCCGCCGATGAGCGAGCTCGCCGAGCGATTCGGCGACGAGCCGGACCTGTTCGAAGAGGAAGACAGCGCTGCCCGGGCCGCCCGCGAGGCGACGGCATCGCTGCTCCTGGCCGCCGATCTAGGCGGCCAGGAAGATGAAGACGAGGATGAAGAGAGCGTGCGCCGCGCGCTCGAAGATCCGCTACCCCAGGTGTCCACGCTCGATTTCGGCCGGCTCAATGAGCGGCTCGACGAGCGTGTGCGCCAGCGCGAGCAGCGGCGAGGGCAGGAAAGCGCCTCGTCCAGCGAGCGCGACACTAGTGAAGCAAGTGACGACGAGAGGTCGTTCGACGATGAGTAATCAGCAAACCGGCAGCGAGAAGCTGCAAAAGGTTCTCGCCCGCGCAGGATTGGGTTCGCGTCGCGAGATGGAGACGGTGATCGCCGCTGGCCGAGTCAGCGTCAATGGCGCGGTGGCCAGCCTGGGCGACCGGATCGAACCAAGCGATCGGGTCACCTTCGATGGCCGTCCGGTGGTCCTGCGCAGCAATGAAGAGACCCCGCGCCGGGTGATCATGTACAACAAGCCCGAAGGCGAGCTCTGTACCCGCAAGGACCCGGAGGGGAGGCGCACGGTGTTCGATCGCCTGCCACGGCTCAAGGGCGAGCGCTGGATCGCGATCGGGCGCCTCGACATCAACACCAGCGGGCTCTTGCTCTTCACCACCGATGGCGAGCTGGCCAATCGCCTGATGCATCCCTCGACCCAGGTGGAGCGTGAATACGCGGTGCGAGTGATGGGCGAGCCGAAGATCGAGCAGATCAGGGCGATGGTCGAGGGGGTGATGCTCGACGACGGCCCGGCGCGCTTCACCGACGTCCAGGAGTTCGGCGGCGAGGGGATCAATACTTGGTTCCACGTGGTGATCCTCGAAGGACGCAACCGCGAGGTGCGCAGGCTGTGGGAGTCCCAGGGGCTGACCGTCAGCCGGCTCAAGCGGGTGCGCTATGGCAACGTATTCCTCGACAAGCGCGCCAAGGCGGGAGAGTGGAGCGAGCTGACCCAGGAGGAGATCGACGAACTTGCCACCCTGGCCGGACTGCCGCTGCGCCGTGCGCCGGATCTCACCCCGGACGAGAAGAATCGCTGGAACCGAGACAAGAACAAGCGTCGCCCGGTTCGCGCCCTGCGCGAGCCCAAGGATAAGGAGAAGGAAGCGCGCGTTGCCACCGTCGATCGCCGCGAGGCGCGTCGCTATGGCCGCGAGGACACCACCACCGAGCGTCGCGGGCGGCGTGACGACGGCGCCCGCCAGACGCGCCGCGACGACGATGCGCCGCGCGGGCGCAAGGGGGTCGTGCCCTCCAGTCGGCGTCGCTGAACGCGTCGCCGCGGGGCGTGTCTGGTGAATAAACACTAAGTCATACCAAAGACTTGCATCGAGAAGGGGCGGCGAGTAAGATTCCCGCCCGTCGAGCATGGGTCGTTAGCTCAGTTGGTAGAGCAGTTGGCTTTTAACCAATTGGTCGTAGGTTCGAATCCTACACGACCCACCAT
>NZ_KK211233.1:148741-173760 GCF_000621205.1 Halotalea alkalilenta DSM 17697
GGGTCGTTAGCTCAGTTGGTAGAGCAGTTGGCTTTTAACCAATTGGTCGTAGGTTCGAATCCTACACGACCCACCATCATTACCGGACCCGGCCGCTTGCGGCCGGGTCTTTGCGTATAGAGACGGTCTCGGCCTTGGGTGGATCTAGACAAGCGCCTTGCGAAATTGCCTCAGATTCCGTTGCTCATGATCGAGCGCCGGATTTCGGAGGATGCCCAAAGGCACGTCGAAAAGCGTGTCCAAACGCGCTTTGTGACGTATAGCCGACCTCGCTCGCTATGCGAGCGACGGTGGTATTACCCCGCATCAGTGCTGCACGAGCGACGGTAAGACGCCACGCTCGCAGGTAGGTGAGCGGTGGCTTTCCTGTCCGGCGGGTGAATTCGGCGGAAAAGGCAGCGCGGGACATACCGGCCACGCCAGCGAGCTGGGCCACGGTCCAGGGATGCGCGATATCTTCGTGGATTGCGTGAAGCGCTCGGCCAAGCCGCGCGTCCGAGAGCGCGCCGAGCCACCCCATTTCAGTCTGCCCGACGAGGCCGGCGTAAGCCCGGATCGCCTCCAGCAACAGCACGTCGGCGAGCCGGGCACTTACGATCTCGCCACCCATCCGATCCCGCTCGATCTCACTACCCATGAGTGCGAGGATCGTCGCGATCGTGCCGGATCCGGGCGAGGATCGCGGTACGATCATGAACTCTGGCAGCATGTCGAGCAGGAAGTCCGCGTTTGCGCCAGCGAAAGTGACCGTCCCGCCAATCCCAATCGTATCGTCCCCCCCGATGCGCGCCACGTCGCAGCCAGGGCTTGCGTAAAAAGCCAGTCCATCGATCGGCGTCACGTCCGGGTCGCTGGCCACCGTATATGCAGTATGTCCGATCAAACATACGTCCCCTTCGCTCAAGCGCTGAGGAGTGCGCTCCGGGAGCAGCATCCACTGGCTGCCGCGAAGTAGAGCGACGAACTTGAGCCGATCGACGGCAGGGAACGCGAGGGCCCATTGCCCTGCCGCTTCCATGCGGGTGCGCCTAGTCACTCTGGCACCGAGAACGTCAAAGATATCCGACAATGGGTCACGCATGGTTTTAGACGACTGCGACAATTATATGGGGTTTTGAGTGTAGGTAATCTCGAAGTGCTCGCCTATCTTCTTCATGTTCCTAAAAGGAGATTAGCCATGAGCATCGAAGGCAAAGTCGTCGCTATCACGGGGGCGAGCAGCGGGATCGGTCGGGCGACAGCCAAGCTGCTTGCGGCGCAGGGCGCGTTCGTTGCGCTGGGCGCTCGCAACGAGCAGGCGCTTCAGGCCGTAGTGGACGAGATCACCGCCACTGGCGGCAAAGCCGTGTTCAAAAGGACTGACGTTCGTCATCGAATCGATCTGGAAGAGCTCGTCGCCTTCGCAGTCGCGAGGGGCGGTCGGCTCGACGTTATCGTCAACAATGCAGGCGTCGGGCCAATTTCCCGGTTCGATGCGCTGCGGGTCGATGATTGGGATGCCATGATCGATGTGAATTTTCGCGGCACACTCTACGGCATAGCCGCTGCCCTCCCGGTATTCGGGCGCCAACAGAGCGGGCATGTGGTCAACGTCGTTTCGACGGCGGGTCTTCAGATACTTCCGACGATGGGTGTCTACGCCGCGACCAAGAACGCGGTGCGCACTGCAACCGAAGTGTTGAGACAGGAAGCGGGCCCCAGCCTGCGCGTGACCGAAGTGTCGCCAGGGATCATAGCCACCCACTTTGGCGACACGATCACCGACCCGCCAGCGAAGAAAATGATTGAAGAGCAGTTGGGGGGAATTGCGATTTCTCCAGACGCGATCGCACGGGGCATCCTTTATGCACTCGAGCAACCGCCCGAAGTGGATGTTGGCAGCGTCGTCATTCGTCCGACAGCCCAAGGCTGACACGTTCACCCCGTCGCGGGCGATGAGCTCGGAACAGACGGTGGCTATCGGGCCAGCCGGGTTCCTCGTGCCGGGTGCATCGAACAGCCTGAAGGCTGGTCGTCTATTCTCTTTTATGAGATAAATAGTCCTATATTGAGATTCGGCTTCGATCCCTTCCGCGAAAGATAAGAGCCTGCGCCAGAGATAAGAGCCTGCACCAAAGATAGGAGCCTGCGAATGGATTTGACCTCGGAAGAGGCCCGGCTCGAGCTTCGCCTCGCCGAGCGTTTGGCGATGCTGCGCCAGGCACGCGGCTGGTCGCTGGAGACGCTGGCCGAGCGCAGCGGCGTCAGTCGGGCGACGCTTTCGCGCTTCGAGCGCGCAGAGAGCAGTCCCAGCACGGTGCAGCTCAACCGGCTTTGTCGTGCGCTGGGGATGACTGCGTCCAGGCTGCTCGGCGAACTGGAGTCGGGCAATCATGCACTGGTGACCCGCGCCGAGCAGCCGCTGTGGGTCGACCAGCATTCGGGGCTGCGTCGGCGCAGCCTGTCGCCGCCAACGACTGGCTACGCCGTCGAGCTGATCGAGTGCGAGCTGCCGGCGGGCGCGGTCATCGCCTACGATGTCTCGCCGCTCGCCGGGCTCGAGCATCACCTCTGGCTGATCGAGGGCGCGCTCGAGCTCGAGATCGAAGGGCGGCGCCACCGCTTGGCGCCGGGTGACGTGCTGCGCTACCGGCTTTACGGCGAGGACCGGTTCGAGGCGCTCGAGGCCTCGCGCTATCTGCTGGCGATCCATGCGCCGCAGGCGGGTGCGATGACAATCGACAGGCGAGTGGGCGAGGCATAGATGCGGATAACGATAGACGATCTGAGCGGGCCGGAAGTGGCCGAGCTGCTCGATGACCATCTGCGCAGCATGGCGCTCTATTCACCGCCTGAAAGCATCCATGCGCTCGATCTCGATGCCCTCAAGCGGCCCGGGATCACCTTCTGGAGTGCGTGGGAGGGCGCGGAGCTGGTCGGCTGTGGCGCGCTCAAGACGCTCGATAGCGAGCATGCCGAGCTCAAGTCGATGAAGACCTCGCCGCGCCACTTGAGACGCGGCGTCGCTCGGCGCCTGCTCCAGCACCTGCTCGACCAGGCCCAGGCGCGCGGCTTTCGTCGGGTGAGCCTCGAGACCGGCTCGACTGCGGATTTCGAGCCGGCCCGGCGGCTCTACGAGCGCTTCGGCTTCGAGTACTGCGCGCCGTTCGCCGACTACGTCGAGGATCCTTTCAGCCTGTTCATGACCAAGTCGCTGCCATGACACCGCAGCACCCGTTTCTTCTTCCAGGTACGTCGCTCAGGGTGCGTCGGTCACGCCGAGTCGTTCCACGATCCGCTGGTAGAGGAAGGCTTCGGGGCCGCCGAGCGAGCGCTTGAGACAGGTGAGGAACTCACGTCCGCTGTAGTGGATGAGTCGCGGCGCCTTGTAGGCATCGAGGTCGATCGCCACCAGCTCGCCGTCCTTGACCAGGAAGTTCTTGGTGTGCAGCCCGCGGCAGTGGATGCGGTCGCGATAGAGCTTGGTGATCAGTTCGACGTAGCGCTCCTGCAGCGAGGCGTCGTCGAGGATCAGGCCGCGCAGCTCCGGCGCTTCGACATCGCGCATCTCGAGCCGGTAGCGCTCGAAGGCGAGCACCTCGGGCACGCGGATGCCGAGCGCCTTGAGCCGTTCGGCGACGATGACGAAGTTGCGCCCGGGATAGGGACGAATGCGCAGCGCGTAGCGCAGCCGGTCCGCCAGCTTGGGCTGGAAGGTCTTGATGAACACCTTCCGCGAGCGGTCGTAATGGACCTCTGAATACTTGCCGCTTTGGACGAATTCCATGGGGCTTGCATCTTCCTTCATCGCCGGCTGATCGCCGCCGGCTCTTCATTTCCGGGTTCACGCCCAGGCGGCGCGCTCTTCGTCACTCAGCTCGAGCGGCAAGCGGCGGCCTTGATCGGCGGCGCGAATGGCGGTCTCGAGCAGGGCCATCAGCACCACCGCCTGGCGCGGTGGAACGGGATTGTCGCCGCCCGCGGCGATCGCGTCACGCACCAGCTCGTAGTAGTGGCGCTGTCTGCCGGTCGGCGCAGGGCGCTCCTCGACCAGGCCGTCGGCGTCATAGCGCCTGAGCGGATCGGGATCGACGCCGAAGCTCGGCTCGAGCGGCGAGACGCCTCCGCGCAGCTGGTCTTCCTGGACGTCGGCGCCGCGCTTGATCAGGCCGCCCTCGAGGCCGTGGAGGACGAAGCGTGGGCTTTGCGCGGCGACCAGCATGCTGGCATGCAGCGTGACCTTGAGTGCGCCGCGCTCGGCCGTGGGGCCGTAGTGGAGGACCACCTGGGCCCAGTCGTCGGTCTTCGCCGCCGGGCGCAGGCTTGCGATCGAGGCCTCTACCTCATCGGGAATGCCGAACAGTTCGAGTGCCTGGTCGGCGAGATGCGGGCCGAGATCGAACCATAGTCCGGAGCCTGGCAGTGCCTGCTCCCTCCAGCGGTCGCGCACCTCGGGTCGGAACCGGTCGATGCGCGACTCGAGTTCGACCACTGCGCCGATCGTTCCCGCCTCGATCGCTTCGCGCACGGCGAGAAAGTCGCTGTCCCAGCGCCGGTTCTGGAACACCGACAGCACTTTGTTCCGCGTTCGCGCCAGCTCGGCCAGCTCCCGCGCCTGGGCGAGATCGAGGGTGAAGGGCTTGTCGACCACTACGTGCTTGCCGGCGTCCAGCGCCGCCTTGGCCAGCGAGTGGTGGGTGGCATTGGGCGAGGCGATCACCACCAGCTCGACCTCGGGATGGGCGGCGGCGGCCTGCGGATCGCTGACCACCTCGAGGCCGCGGGCCTGATCGCCAAGCGTTTGCTGGATGGTCTCGGCCTGGCTCGAGCAGATCACGCGCAGCTCGAGGCCTTCGGTGGCGAGCAGGTAGGGCGCGTGGAAGGTACGGCCGACGAAGCCGAAGCCGATCAGCGCGACGGGAATCGGGGTGGTCATGGGTATCTCCTCATTCGGGTGGCACGCCGCACCAGCGGGCGTGGCTCAGAACTGTTCGATGTCGCGACGGTACTGCGTGAGCGCATCGCGCCGCGCGCGCAGCCGGTCGAGCATCACATAGTCGCCGTTCTGCTCGGCGACGTGGGCGCCGATGTCGAGCTGGCGCAGGCCGGTACTGACCTGACCGGTCAGCTGCGCCTGCTCGGCCAGCGCGAGATGTCCCCATCCCTCGTATCCGGCGCGTCCGGCCGCTTCGGCGAGCAATCCCCATACCTGGGGATCCTCGGGGCGGCGTTCGGCGACGCGGCGCAGGGTATCGAAGGCCGATGAGGGGTCGCTCGAGAGCTCGGCGCGCGCTTCGAGCACCTGTGCAGGATAGTAGTCAGGAGCGATACGCAGCAGCTGGCGGGCGCGCGCAAGGGCCTCGTCGAATCGCCCAGCGTCGAGCGCTGCATCGGCGGCGCTGGCCGGAATCAACAGTAGGTCCGGCTGGCGTGCGGCGAGCGCATCGAAAGCGGCGAGCGCCTCCTCGGTACGGTGCTGGAGCGTCAGGGTCAGCGCCTGGAGGTAGGCCAGCGCGTCGGGGTCGGTGATGTCGCTGCGCAGCCGCTCGCGGGCCTGGCTCGGATCGTCCATGTACATCGCCAGAACCACCCGGGCCCTGATCATGTCGTACTCCGGTCCCGGTGGCTGGTAGGCGACGTGGAGCTGGTTGGCGCGGGCCTGGCTCGCACTGATCCGACCCTCGGTGAGCGGGTGGGTGAGCAGGAACTCCGGCGGTGAACTTCCCTGCAGGCTCGCGGTGCGCTGCAGCGCACGGAACATGCGAGGCATTGCCTGGGGGTCCATCCCCGCCCTGGCGAGGATGTCGAGCCCGGCGCGATCGGCCTCCTGCTCGTATTGGCGCGAGTAGGCCAGCTGGTTCTGCATCGCCGCCGCCTGGCTGCCGGCGATGGTGGCGATACCGACGTCGCCCGCGCCGCTGGCGGCGATCACCATCCCGGCGAGCATCGCCGCGAGCGTTGGCATCTGCGAGCGGCTGGCCTGCTGCACGTTGCGGGCGAAGTGGCGCTGGGAGAGGTGACCGAGCTCGTGGGCGATCACCGAGGCGAAGGCGTCGCGGTCCGGCGCGGAGAGGAACAGCCCGGTGTTGACGCCGATCACCCCGCCCGGCACGGCGAAGGCATTGAGCTGGCGGCTCGAGAGCAGCAGCACCGCAGGGTCTATCGGCCCCACGCCGCTGAACGGCAAGAGCCTCTGCACTACGGACTCGAGATACTGCTGGGTGATCGGGTCGTCCCAGGGGCTCACCTGGGCGAGGAACTGGCGCATCCAGGCGCGGCCGAGGCGGGTTTCGTCCATCCCATTGAGGCTGATGCTCTGGGCGCCGAGGGAGGGCAGCCGGTACTCGCCCTGGCCGCCCGCGCCCGCCGGCCTGCTGGTCGGCGGCGGGGTGAAGACCGGCGTACCGAGGTCGAACCGTCCCCCCATCGGGCCGAGCAGTGCTTCGTCGACCGCGCGATCGCTGCCGGACACCTGGGCGAGCGCTGGCTGCGCTGCGCAGGTGAGGCTCAATGTCCCGATCAGGAGGAGCACCAGCGAGCGGTGTCGCGGGAAACGGCGCAGCTGCATGTGGGTGAGGCTCCTTGGCGGCGAAGGGGCATACTGGTATCGACAGCGTCGGTCTGGCAAGGTGCCTGCGATGCGCGGCGAAGACAAGACTGGCGTTTTCGGACCGCCCCAACTTCATGCGAGATGCGGATGAACGATAGCCAACGGCCCACTGCCGATCTTTTCATCGATGCCCGCGGGCTCGGATGTCCACTGCCGCTGCTCAAGGCCAAGCAGGGGCTCGTTGGACTCGAGGCCGGCCAGCGGCTGGAACTGCTGGCCAGCGACCCCGGCGCCTGGGAGGACATCGCCAGCTTCGTCGCCTTGAGCCGTCATCGCCTCGAGCTGCGTGAGCCGGCCGGTGAGGATTTCCGCTTCGTGCTGGTCAAGGGGTGAAATAGCCGCGGATCAGGGCGCCTCGCCCCTGGCCAGCGCCTCGGCGGCGGCGAGCACCTCGTCCGCATGCCCCTTCACCGAGACCTTGCGCCACTCCTTGGCCAGCCGGCCCTCGGCGTCGATCAGGAAGGTGCTGCGCTCGATGCCTTCGTACTCCTTGCCGTAGAGTTTCTTCGGCTTGATCACATCGAAGGCGCGGCAGAGGGTTTCATCGGGATCGCTGACCAGATCGAAGGCGAAGCACTGCTTGGCCTTGAAGTTCTCATGGCGCTTGAGGCTGTCGCGGGAGACGCCGAACACCAGCGTGTTGGCGGCGGCGAAGCGCTCCGCGCGGGCGCTGAAGTCGAGTCCCTCGGTGGTGCAGCCCGGAGTGGCATCCTTGGGATAGAAGTAGAGCACCAGCTGGCGCCCGGCGAGCTCAGAGAGTCGCAGGGTGCCGCCGCCGGTGGTGGGGGCGCTGAAGTCCTCGAGCCGCTGGTTGAGGGTCAGGCTCATCGTATCGCTCCTTGGGGTTGGTTCTGGGCCCGCCATGGCGGCGGACAAACGTCGCTGTACACTACTTCCGGGCGACAGTAACATTTAGCCCCGTCCATCGGCACCGCATACAGCGCGGCGCAAGCCCCGCGCAGCCAGCGTTCGGCAGACGACATTCAGCTAAGACGATACGGAGAGGTTCGCGAGATGATCACAGGCAGCATCGTCGCCCTGGCGACGCCGATGAAGGTGAGCGGCGAAATCGATTGGGACGCGCTGCGCCGTCTGGTCGGCTTCCATCTCGAGCACGGCACCGACGGGATCGTCGCCGCCGGCACCACCGGCGAGCCGACCACGATGACCGTCGAGGAGCACTTCGATGTCATCCGCACCATCGTCGACGAGGTCAAGGGTCGCATCCCGGTGATCGCGGGTACCGGTGCCAATGCCACCTGGGAGGCGGTCAACCTGGCTCGCTACGCCAAGGACGCAGGCGCCGACTACTGCCTCTCGGTGACGCCCTACTACAACCGGCCGACCCAGGAAGGGCTCTACCAGCACTTCAAGGCGGTGGCCGAGGCCGGCCTGCCGGTGATCCTCTACAACGTGCCGAAGCGCACCGGGGTCGATCTCTACAACGAGACCGTGTTCCGCCTCGCCGAGCTCGACGGCATCATCGGGCTCAAGGAAGCGACCGGTGATCTCGAGCGCGCCGAGGAGCTGATCGAGCACTTCCAGGGCAGCGAGTTCGCCCTCTACTCCGGTGATGACCCGACCGCTTGCGAATTCGTCCTCGCCGGCGGCCAGGGCGTGATCTCGGTCTCCGCCAACGTGGTGCCGAAAGCGATGCACGATCTCTGCGCCGCGGCGATGGAGGGCGATGCCGAGCGTGCCCACCAGATCAACACCCGGCTGATGCCCTTGCACTCGGTGCTCGGCATTGAGGCCAATCCGATCCCGGTCAAGTGGGCGCTCAATCAGATGGGCCTGGCGGAGGCCGGTATCCGGCTGCCGCTGACCTGGCTTTCGGACAAGTACCATGCCACCGTCGGTGAGACCCTCCAGCTCGCTGGGGTGGTCAAGTGATGATCAGACAGCGGACCCTCTTCGTCGCTTTGCCTCTCACCTTGTTGCTCGGCGGCTGTGGCGGTGGTTACTTCCACGACCGCAACTATGAATACATCGATGCCGAGATGGCGCCGCCGCTCGAGCTGCCGGCGACCCGCGATGCGAACGCCTTCCAGGACGCGATGCCGGTGCCCGACGCATCCAGCGGCTTCGTTCGTCCGAGCAACAAGTTCCAGGTACCGCGGCCCGAGCCGATGGGCACCGCCAGCCGCGGCGCACCGGTCGAAGTGCGCGAGGCCAATGGTCAGCGCTGGCTGGTGGTGCAGGGCACGCCCTCGAGCGTCTGGCCGCGGCTGACCGAGTTCGCCTCGAGCCAAGGCCTTGAAGTGCAGAGCCTCGAGCCCGCCCAGGGCCGGATCGTCACCAGCGACGTCACCCTGGCGCTGCGCCAGGGGCTGCGAGCGAATACCACCGAGGTCTACTGCCTCGCCGGCAACGCCACCGACGATGCCTGCGTCACCGCGCTCGAGCGCCATCTCGCCACCGGCGCGTCGTCGGTGAACTCGATGGCGGGGCAGGGGCTGAGCCAGGGCGACCGCGTGCGCCTCGATGCCTTCGAGAACAACTGGCGGCTGCTCATCGCGCTCGACTACCCGCGCGCCTGGTCGGAGCTCGCCTATCAGCTGGGCGAATCGTTCGACAGCGACGACCGTCGTCTGCTCGACCATGACCAGCAAAGCGGCGAGATGCGGATTCGTTTCCATGCCCGCGCGGCGCAGAGCAGCGGCTGGTTCTCCTGGTTCTCGAGAGGCGCCACCGCCGACTATCGGCTGCACGTCGTCAGTCTCGACTCTCAGCGGGTCGGGGTCACGGTCAGCGACGATCAGGGCAATCCGGTGCCCGAGGCGGTCAGCCGCGAGATTCTCGAGGCGGTGGCTGGCACCCTGCGCTGATGCGCTTCGCCTCGCTGGGCAGCGGCAGCAAGGGCAACGCTACGCTGATCGAGAGCGACGAGGCGCTGGTGCTGGTCGACTGCGGATTCGGCCTGCGCGACGCGCTCGCGCGGATGGCGCTGCTCGGCATCGATCCGACCAGGATCGATGCGCTGCTGGTCACCCACGAGCACGGCGACCATCTGCGCGGTGTACGCTCGCTGGCCAAACGCTTGAAGCTGCCGGTCTACCTTACCGCCGGCACTTGGCTCGCCGGCAGGCTGGAGGGGCTCGAGCGGGTCCACTTGATCAATCCGGAGCAGCGCTTCGCGATCAAGGACTTGGAGATCGATCCCGTGACCGTTCCCCACGATGCGCGCGAGCCCGTGCAGTATTTGTTCGAGGCCGCCGGCCGCCGGCTCGGCGTACTCACCGATCTTGGCCATGTCACCGACCATGTGCGCCGGCGCTTTCGCGACTGCGACGGATTGCTGCTCGAGTGCAACCACGATCTCAGGATGCTGGCCGAAGGCCCCTATCCGCCGAGCCTCAAAAGACGGGTCGGCGGGCATTGGGGGCACCTGGCCAATGCCCAGGCCGTGGCGCTGCTGCGCCACTGGGGCACCGACCGGTTGCAGCGCGTCATCGCTTCACACCTGTCGGACAAGAACAACCGGCCCGAGCTGGCCTTCGAGGCCCTCGAACCCCTGCTCGACAATGATGCCTCGCGGCTGATGATCGCGGCCCAGGACCGTGGCATCGGCTGGCAGCGGCTCGACCGCACGGTCGAGCGCGTGCTCTGATCAACGCATAGCCCAACGCCTCCCTCGGAGATTTCCGCCATGGAAAAACGCAACGAACTCTATGCCGGCAAGGCGAAGTCGATCTTCGCCACCGACGATCCTGACCTGCTGATCATGCATTTTCGCGATGACACCAGCGCCTTCGACGGCCAACGGGTCGAACAGCTGGCCCGCAAGGGGATGGTCAACAACAAGTTCAACGCCTTCATCATGGGCAAGCTGCGCGAAGCCGGCGTGCCGGTGCACTTCGAGCGTCTGCTCTCGGACGATGAGAGCCTGGTCAAGCGCCTGGAGATGATTCCGGTCGAGTGCGTGGTGCGCAACGTCGCCGCTGGCGGTCTGTGCCGCCGGCTCGGTATCGAAGAGGGGCGCGATCTTAACCCATCGACCTTCGAGCTGTTCCTCAAGAACGACGCCCTCCACGATCCGATGATCAACGAGTCGCTGGCCGAGTCGCTCGGCTATGCCACCGTCGAGCAGCTCGCCACCGCCAAACGCCTGACCTTCCAGGTCAACGACGTGCTGCGCCAGCTGTTCCTCGATGCCGGCATCCTGCTGGTCGACTACAAGCTCGAGTTCGGCCTCCACAAGGGCGAACTGCTGCTCGGCGACGAGTTCTCTCCGGACGGCTGCCGCCTGTGGGATGCGAAGACCCGCGAGAAGCTCGACAAGGATCGCTTCCGCCAAGGGCTCGGCGGCGTGATCGAGGCCTATGAAGAGGTCGGGCGCCGGATCGGTGTCGACTTCGGCTGAACCGCCTGCTTGCCACCCTGGCCCGAGACATCGGCCCCGGCGCTCGCCGGGGCCGATGTCGTTCTGGCAGACCCAAGACCAAGGTCGCACATCGTGATCGCGCTGAGCGACTAGAGTGAAAGTCTAGGGCCGCCGCGCCGCACGGGCGCGCTCCTTCGCACCAGCCTGCCGGCTGCGGCCCGCGGCGGGTGAGGAGTCATCGCATGGTCAACCACGTATGGGGCCTGCTGGCCCACCCGCACCGCGAATGGCGCCAGATCCGTGGTGAACACGAAAGCGTCTCTCACCACTACCTGCATCACGTACTGCTGCTGGCCGCCATCCCGGTGGTCTGCTCGATCATCGGCACCACCCAGGTCGGGTGGCAGATCGGTGGCACGAGCATGCGGATCGATACCGGCACCGCAGTGGTGCTTGGGCTTGTGTTCTACCTCCTGATGCTGGCCGCGGTCTATGCGATGGGGTCGGTGATCCACTGGCTCGCCAGGCGCTACCCCGATCGGCCGAGCCATCGGCGCTGCGTGGTGTTCGCCGGCTACATCGCTACACCGCTGTTTCTGAGCGGGCTGGTCGCGCTCTATCCCGCACCGTTGCTCTGGGCGGTGGTGGGGCTGGTGGCGCTTTGCTATACCGGCTACCTGCTCCAGGCGGGGATCCCCGACTTTCTCGATATCGATCGCCGGGAGGGGATGGTGGTTTCAGGTTCCGCCTTCGCGATCGGGGTGCTGGTGCTCGAGGCGCTGCTCGCCGCGGGCGTGCTGCTGTGGGGCTACGGCATCCACATGTTCTAGCCCAAAGCGCTGCACGGTCAGGCTTGCTTCCAGGCCCGCAGGTCGATCACTTCGACCTGCGGGCCGTTTTCCGTCGCACAGAGGCGAAAGCCGACATCGAGGTCGGCGAGCCGCACGCCGTAGCGTCGCGCTGGGTCGATGGGGTGATAGGCGGGGCGAGGATCCTGGGCGAGTACGTCTTCGATCAGCACGCGCAGCGACGCGCCATCGGCGCGACTGGCGAGCTGGGCTTCCACCTCGGTGCAAAAGCGTACCGGCAGGAGCTCCGGCGGGGCGGGAGCGAAGCCGGCGCGAGCGTGTTCGGCACCGTCGGCCCAGGGCAGATAGGGCTTGATGTCGACTACTGGGGTGCCATCGACGAGGTCATGACCTCGCAGCACCAGACAGACGCCATCATCGAGCTCGACGCTCAGCAGTTCGACCAGCGAGAGGCCGAGCCGGTTGGGTCGGTGCGTGGCGCGCGAGGCGAATACGCCGATCTTGCGGTTGCCGCCGAGCCGCGGTGGCCGCACCAGCGGCGTCCAGCGTGGTGGACTGAGGTGGAAGACGAAGGTCAGCCATAGGTGGCTGAACGTATCGATGCCGCGCACCGCGTCCGGCTGGGCGAACTCGCCGAGCAGGCGCAGGCGCGCGGTCGCGGCGCGGGCGAGCCCGGGCTGGCGGGGGACACCGAACTTGTCTGGGTAGCAGCCTTCGATCAGGCCGATCGGCGCGAGGGCGTAGTGAGAGGCGCAGGGCATGGGCCGGGGTCCGAGAATACGTCGAGGGGGATCGCCGCGCAGTCTAGCAAGCGGCAGCGGCGCTCGGCGAGATCGGCGTTGTGGCGTCGGCACGACGAGTTGGGTAGGCTCTCTGTGCTTCCACGCATGCCGGGCGAACCCGTCGCGGCTTTCGTGGTCCATTGCTTATGCCAGCGCCGGCTGGCGCCCACGTCCTTTCGACCGGAACGACCGATGATCGAACCTCAACGCCATCGTCCCTCCGATGCGCTGCTCGAGCGTGTCCGCCTGCGTCTGGCCCGGGACCAGGATGCGGTGGATCAGGCCGAGGTCTTTCACCACGCGATCATGCGTGGGGCCGCGGGCCATTATGATCTCGACCAGCGTGAAGCCTGGGCCTGCGCGCTGCCGCGCGACCCCGGCGCCTGGGTGATGCGCCAACTGCGCTATCGCACCTTGGTCGCCGACCTCGACCGCCGCTGCGTCGGCTTCTGTGAGCTCGACCTGCCGCATGGCCGCATCAGCATGCTCTATGTCTGGCCTTCGCTGCAGGGTCGCGGGATCGGCGCCTGCCTGCTCGCCGCGGCGCTCGACCAGGCGCGCGCCGAGAAGCTCGCCCATCTCGATATCGATGCCAGCCTGGTGCTCGCGCCCAGGCTCGAGCGCCTCGGCTGGCGCAGGCTTTCCAGCGAGCGGGTCGAGCGCGGTGGCGTGGTGCTTGAGCGCCTGCGCTATCGCTATACCCTCGGCCACGCCGGCTTCGACCAAACGCCAAGCACCGACCGTTCCCACCGGATGGTCGCCAGCAGATGACCAGGAGTGATCAGAACGTGACTTCCCTTGGGCAGCCCGCCTCGGCGGGCGACGAGTTCTTCAGCGAGCCCCGACGCAACCTGGTGATCCTGGGTATCGGCTTGAGCGTACTGCTCGCCGGCGCGGTGACGATCCTGGTCGTTTCCACCCGCGAGCAGCGCCTGCTCGAGGCGCTGCCTCTGGTGCTGGTGATGGCAGCCTGGGCTGCGCTGCTGGCCCATCATCTTCATCGGCGCAAGCGCTGTACCCCGGCGCTGCGCCTTGAGCGCGAGCGGCTGCGCTACATGGGTGGGTCGCTGTTCTCACCGCGCATGATCAGCCTGCGCTTCGACGAGATCGAATGCCTCGAACGCGGTGGCCATGTCGCCAACGTCCGGCTGCGGCTCAACCACGGCAAGCGCAGGTCGAGGGTCGTGCCGATCGGTATGCTGGCGCGCGCCGACCGTCGCCGCTTCGTCGAAGTGCTGAAGACCCGGGTGCCCACCTGTCCACCGCACGCGCGCCGCAAAGCATGACCGGATAAGTCCGCTCGCGGTGACGCAGCGCCCTGAGCGGGAAGGCCGCGGGAGATTAAGCTCAAGCCTTTGCGCCACTGCTCGAGTTCACCGACCGTGCAGCGGCCACCTTCACCAAACGGGTTCACAACGCCTTCACCGACACCGGACCCGAGGCCTGGCTGCGCGAGCATGGCATCCGGCGAGTGGTGATCTACGGCATTCGTACCGAGCAGTGTTGCGAGGCCACCGCGCGGGTGGGGCCGCGCCCTGGCGGGCGCGACTCAGGTCCGTTCAGTGCTCGCTGCGGGAGCTCTTGAGCGCGAGGTCCTGGGTGTGGCGCTCGCGGGCGAGTTCGATCAGCGTGGTCAGAAGATCGCTGTAGGAGAGCCCGCTCGCTTCCCAGAGTTTCGGATACATGCTGATCCGGGTGAAGCCGGGGAGGGTGTTGACCTCGTTGACCACCACTCGGTCGTCCTCGGTGAGGAAGACATCGACCCGCGCCATGCCCTGGCATTCGAGCAGGGCGAAGGTCTCGAGCGCTACGGCCTGGATCGCTTCGGATTGGGCGTCGGTAAGTTCGGCCGGAATCGAAAGCCGCGCGCCGCTCTCGCTGATGTACTTGGTGTCGTAGGAGTAGAACTCATCGCTGAGCAGGATCTCGCCGCACAGGCTCGCCCGGGGGGCGTCGTTGCCGAGCACCGCGCATTCGATCTCACGGCCTTCGATCGCCTGCTCGATCAATACCTTGTGATCGAATGAGAACGCCTCGTCCAGGGCGCGTTCGAATCCTGACCGGTCGACCACCTTGCTGACCCCCACCGAGGAGCCCTGGCTCGCTGGCTTGACGAACAGCGGCAGGCCGAGCTGGTCGACCACCGCATCGAAATCGAGGCTGGCGCGGCGGGTGCGGGTGACGCTGACGAAAGGGGCAACCTGCAGCCCTGCGTCGCGCAGCAGTCGCTTGGCTACATCCTTGTCCATGCAGATCGCCGAGCCGAGCACCCCGGAGCCGACCTGGGGCAAATCGAGGATGCGCAGCAGCCCTTGCAGCGAGCCATCCTCGCCGAGGGTGCCGTGGACGATCGGGAAGACCACATCGAGCTGGGCTAGCGCGCCTTGGCCCGCTTCGAGCCACTGGTCGTGGCTGCGGCCGGGCATCACCGCCAGGTCGCGATTAGACTCGCGCAGCGCGATTCGCGAGGGGTCGTCGGCATCGAGCAGGAAATTGGAGGCATCGTTGAGATGCCACTGTCCCTGCTTGTCGATACCGATCATCGTGACCTCGAAACGGGTCTTGTCGAGGGCGTCGACGATGTTCTTCGCCGACTGTAGGGAGACTTCGTGTTCGGCGGATTTTCCGCCGAAGATCAGGCCGATGCGTGTCTTGGTCATGGCGTCGCTTGGCTGCTGGTGGGGCTTGGCCCGAGTCTAACATGGCGCCGGGCGGTTGCCGCCCCGTCCCCGGGGCGGGCCTGCGCTCTGACTCAGCTCAGCGGTATGGCGACCCAGTGGAGAAACGCCGGGCGTTCGGCGAGACGGCGCTGCCAGTCCTCGAGCGCGGGCAGCGAGGGACGCTCGAGACCGGAAAGCGCATACCAGCTGTAGACCAGTACCCCGAGCGGGATGTCGCCGATGCCGAAACTCTCACCGCTGAACCAGGCGGACTGCGCAAGCTCGGCATCGGCGATCCGCATCGACGCCTCGAAGCTCGCCGCCGCCGGGATGACCGCCTGGTCATCCCGCTGCTCCGGGGGGCTTCGCACCAGATGCTTGACCAGCACCGCGAATGGCGCGGACAGGGAGAAGCTGCACCAATCCATCCACCGCTCGGCACTGGCGCGCCCCTCGAGGGTCGCCGGCAGCAGCGTCGAGTCGTCGCCGTGGCGGGCAAGCAGATAGCGGATGATCGCGTTGGATTCCCACAGCACGAAGCCATCGTCCTCGATGCAGGGCACCAGGCCGTTGGGATTCATCTTCCTGAACGCTTCGCCGTCGACCACGCCGAAAGCGCCGCCGGCATCGATGCGCTCGAAGCGCAGGCCCAGCTCCTCGGCGCACCACAGTACCTTCTTGACGTTGCTCGAGTTGGCCCGTCCCCAGATCCTCAGCATGCTCGACTCCTTTGCGTACAAGACGAAATGAAAACGGACGGGCGATGGCGCACCGATACGCCCTGGACCCGTTGGTCGATCATACGCGACTCGCCGCCGTTCGGTCAGGAGGTGAAATCGACCGCTGCTCGTTACCCTCCAGCGCCGCTTCGGAGGTTGTCGAACCCCGCCCGGGCGGGGGCGTGCGTCCGCCAGGCGGGGGGCGAGCGCCGGCGCGAGGATTGTCCACCGGCACGATTGGCGTAGAGTGGTGTCCTCATCGTGCGAGATGGGCTGGACGCTGGATGCTGGTCGCAGCGCTTCTCTCTACGCACGTCCCCTAAGCTCTGCAACTGGATCACCCCGTGTCGACACAGCTTCTCTTCGCCTTCGCTGCCGCTTGCCCGCCCAGCGGTCCGAGTCCTGCCGAGCCGTACGTGGGAGGCCGGCGGTGATCGGGCCGGTCGAGGAGCACTGGCTGCGCGGGGCGCGGCGCTGTCGCTCGCCGAACCAGGACCAGCGGCCCGAGGGCGAGATATCGGCGCTGGTGCTGCACTCGATCTCACTGCCTCCGGGGGTGTTCGGCGGCGACGAGATCGAGCGGCTGTTCACCAATACCCTCGACCACGCCGCCCATCCCTACTTCGCTGGGATCGAGGGACTCAAGGTCTCGGCCCACCTGCTGATTCGTCGCGACGGCGAGTGCGTGCAGTTCGTTGCCTTCGATCGCCGCGCTTGGCACGCCGGTCGGTCGCAGTGGGAGGGGCGTTCGCGGTTCAACGACTTTTCGATCGGCATCGAGCTCGAGGGTGACGAGCGCCCGTTCACGCTGGCGCAGTACCGTGCGCTCTCGAGCGTGTTCGCCGCGCTGTCTGGCGCCTATCCGGGGCTCGATGAGCGGCGAGTCTTCAGCCATCAGCAGATTGCGCCTAGACGAAAGTATGATCCCGGGCCGAGCTTCGATTGGGCGCTGTTTCGCCGGATGATTGGAAGTGGTTTCCATAGTTGAGATCGATACGGGTGAGTGTAGGACGCTGGGTCGGTTCGGGTCATCGCGCCGGGATCGAGTGGCTCGGCCGGCGCTGCCCGTTCTGCGGGTAAGCGCCATTTCGACCCGGATCGGGCGCATCTCGCCTTTTCGTCGAGGATTGCCGAATCCGCCGCATATCTTCACCTCGATAGCCAGGCTTTTTTTCCAACCAGGCCGGCGTCACCGTATCGTCCACTGCGGAATGCATATCCATTATCCGGCCCGGTGAAACCGCCGGTTTGGTCGCAAATGGCCGAATTGGCAGCCCTTTTGGATTGCGGTATCTTTCCGAACGTTTCGTTACCGTGGCGCTTTATCTCTGATACGCGGCCTGCCGGCCACGCTGGTTCCCGCCCATCCGCCCGGTGACCCTGTCGCTCGCTCCCGTACGACGTGCCAAGGCGCGCCGCCCGCTCGAAGCTCCGCGGTGACAGACCCTCATTTCCCATTCGGAGACGTCCATGAATCTCGAGGCAAGAGAAGATATCGATCCGATCGAAACCCAGGAGTGGTTGGATTCCCTGGTATCGGTCATGGATCGTGAAGGCGACGAGCGCGCCCGGTACCTGCTGAGCCGACTGGCGGACCGTATGCGTCGCGACGGCATGCAGCCGGCCTTCTCGGTCAACACGCCTCATCGCAACACCATCCCGGTGCATCGCGAGGCGAAGATGCCCGGCGATATGTTCATCGAGCGGCGGATCCGTTCGGCGGTGCGCTGGAACAGCGTCGCCCAGGTCATCCGCAGCAACAAGAAGCACAAGGGCCTCGGCGGCCACCTGGCCAGCTACATGTCCAGCTGCACGCTCTATGAGGTCGGTTTCAACCACTTCTTCCGCGGTGGCAACGGCGAGACCAAGGGCGACCTGATCTATTTCCAGGGCCACATCGCTCCCGGCATCTATGCGCGGTCCTTCCTCGAAGGCCGGCTCACCGAGGAGCAGCTCGACAATTTCCGCCAGGAAGTCGACGGCAAGGGTATCTCTTCCTACCCGCACCCCTACTTGATGCCGGACTACTGGCAGTTCCCGACCGTGTCGATGGGGCTCGGTCCGTTGATGGCGATCTACCAGGCGCGGATGATGAAGTACCTCGACGCGCGCGGGCTCGAGCCGATGGGCGATCGCAAGGTATGGGCCTTCCTCGGCGACGGGGAGTGCGATGAGGTCGAAACCCTCGGTGCCATCCACGTCGCGCGCCGCGAGAAGCTCGACAACCTGATCTTCGTGATCAACTGCAACCTCCAGCGCCTCGACGGACCGGTGCGTGGCAACGGCCGGATCATCGACGAGCTCGAGGGCATGTTCCGCGGCGCCGACTGGAACGTGATCAAGGTGGTCTGGGGCGGTCTCTGGGATCGGCTGTTCGCCATGGACAAGCAGGGCTACCTGCAGAAGGTCATGGACGAGACCGTCGATGGCGAGTACCAGAGCTACAAGGCCCAGGGCGGTAAGTACACCCGCGACAATTTCTTCGGCAAGTACGAGCAGACGCTGAAGATGGTCGAGTCGATGTCCGACGAGGACGTCTACCAGCTCAACCGCGGCGGCCACGATCCGCAGAAGGTCTATGCGGCCTACCATGAGGCGTTCCACAACGCCGACGGTCGTCCGACCGTGATTCTCGCCCACACCGTCAAGGGCTACGGCATGGGCGGTGGCCATGGCGAGGCGGACATGGAGGCGCACCAGATCAAGTCGATGGACGCAGACGCCCTCAAGGTGTTCCGCGATCGCTTCGACATTCCGGTCAGCGACGAAGAGCTCGAGCAGGGCATGCCGTACTATCGTCCTGAGGAAGATACCCCGGAGATGCGCTATCTCCACGAGCGCCGGGCCAAGCTCAACGGCTATTTGCCCGCGCGCAACGGCGATTTCCAGGCGCTCGAGATCCCTTCCCTCGATGACAAGATCTTCTCCAGCCAGACCAAGGGAACCGGCGAACGCGAAGTGTCCACTACCATGTCCTTCGTGCGGATCCTCAACGGTCTGCTCAAGGACAAGGCGCTGGGCCCGCGGGTAGTGCCGATCATTCCCGATGAGGCGCGCACCTTCGGGATGGAGGGGCTGTTCCGCCAGGTCGGGATCTACGCTAACGAAGGGCAGAAGTACGAGCCCAGCGACGCCGGCCAGATCATGTACTACCGCGAGGACCGCAAGGGCCAGATCCTGCAGGAAGGGATCAACGAGGCCGGTGCGATGTCCTCGTGGATCGCCGCGGCCACCTCCTATGCCAACTACGACCTGCCGCTGCTGCCGTTCTACATCTACTACTCGATGTTCGGCTTCCAGCGCATCGGCGACCTGGCCTGGGCAGCCGGTGACATGCAGGCCCGGGGCTTCCTGCTCGGCGGTACCGCGGGGCGCACCACGCTCAACGGCGAGGGACTGCAGCACCAGGACGGCCACAGCCACGTGATCGCCTCGACCATCCCCAACTGCCGGACCTACGATCCGACCTACGCCCATGAGGTGGCGGTGATCGTACGCGAGGGCCTGAAGCGGATGTACCAGGACAAGGAAAGCTGCTTCTATTACCTCACCCTGATGAACGAGAACTACGTTCATCCGGAAATGCCGGAAGGCTGCGAGGAAGGCATCGTGCGCGGCATGTATCGGCTGTCCGAGGTCAAGGGCGCCAAGCCGGCGGCACGGGTCCAACTGCTCGGTTCGGGCACCATCCTGCGCGAAGTAGAAGCGGCCGCGGAGCTGTTGCGCGATGACTTCAACGTCGCCTCCGACGTCTGGAGCGTGCCGAGCTTCAACGAGCTGCGCCGCGAGGCGCTGGAGATCGACCGCCAGGCATTCCTCGATGTCGACGCCGAGCCGGCCAAACCCTGGATCACCCAGTGTCTGGAAGGACGCGAAGGGCCGGTGATCGCCAGCACCGACTACATCAAGCTCTACGCCGACCAGGTGCGTGCTTGGGTCCCGGGTGATTACCACGTGCTCGGCACCGATGGCTTCGGCCGTTCCGACACCCGTGAGAAGCTGCGCCACTTCTTCGAAGTCGATCGCTACTTCGTCACCATCGTTGCGCTCAAGGCGCTGGCCGATCAGGGCAAGGTCGAGCGCAAAGTGGTCAAGCAGGCGATGGAGAAGTACGGCATCGACGCCGATAAGGCCAATCCGCTGACCGTCTGAGTCGCGACCGAACAGACCCCGGCGCGGTGCGTCCGCGCGGGGTTTCCAGATACTGGCGTGGTGAGAGGAGCGCGAACTTGAGTAGCGAAATCATCAAGCTCCCCGACATCGGGGACAGCGAGGGCGTCGAGATCATCGAGATCTCCGTCAAGGAAGGCGACCAGATCGCTGCCGAAGACACTCTGATCGTGCTGGAGTCCGACAAGGCCTCCATGGACATCCCGTCGCCCAAGGCAGGCAAGGTCAAGCGCGTGCTGGTCAAAGAGGGCGACAAGGTCTCCGCCGGTGACGAAATCGTCGAACTCGAGCTCGAGGGCGGCGACGAGAGCGAGGCGCCCGCGAAGGCCGAAGCCGCCGCCGAGCCGAAGGCCGAGGAGCCGGCGCGCGAGCAGCCGACCGCCTCCGCCCCCCAGGGGGGCGGTTCGCGTGAGGTCGAGACTCGTGAAGTTGAGATCAAAGTGCCCGACATCGGTGAGAGCGCAGTCGAAATCATCGAAGTGGCGGTGAAGACCGGTGACCAGGTCGAAGCGGAGGATGCGCTGATCACCCTCGAGTCCGACAAGGCCTCGATGGATGTGCCGAGCCCGCACAAGGGCAAGATCATCGAGCTCAGCGTGAAGGAAGGCGACAGTGTCTCCACCGGCGATGTGATCGGACGGATGGAGGTCGCAGGCGAAGGCGCCGCCGAGCCCGCCGATGAGGCGCCCGCCAAGGCGCAGGCCTCGAGCGAAAGCGTCGAGACCGAAGCAGAGCCCGAACCGGCCGCGGCGGCCAGCGGTGAGCCGGAGCGCAAGGAGCTGCGGGTGCCCGACATCGGCAGCGACGACGCAGTGCCGGTGATCGAGGTGGCGATCAAGGTCGGTGACGAGATCGAGGCCGAGGGCACGCTGCTGACGCTCGAGTCGGACAAGGCCTCGATGGACGTGCCGAGTCCGTTCAAGGGCAAGGTCGTCGAGGTCGCGGTCAAGGAAGGGGATGCGCTCAAGCAGGGCGACCTGATCGGCTACATCGAGGTGGCCGGCGCGGCCAAGCCGGCGCCCAAGGCGCAGCCCAGCAAGGCAGAGCCGGGCAAGCCCGCACAGCCCGCCGCCGCCCAGCCTGGAGCCGCGCCGGCCGTGGCCCGCGAGCCGAGCACCGAGTCGCTCAGCGCCGAGCAGCGTGAAGCAAGGCCGGTCGTTCATGCGGGGCCTGCGGTTCGGCTGCTCGCCCGTGAGCTCGGCGTGGCGCTCGAGCAGGTCAAGGGCACGGGGCCTCGTGAGCGAATCCTCAAGGAGGACGTCCACGCCTACGTCAAGCAGCTGATGAGCCAGGCGGGCGCCGCCAAACCGGCTGCCGCCGCCGTACCCGCCGCGGGCGCTGGCATTCCGCCGATCCCGGCGGTCGACTTCAGCCAGTTCGGTGAGGTCGAAGAGAAGCCGATGGGCCGTCTGCTCAAGGCGGGTGCGACCAATCTGCATCGCAGCTGGCTGAACGTGCCCCACGTGACCCAGTTCGACGAGGCCGATATCACCGAGCTCGAGGCGTTCCGCAAGAGCATGAAGGAGGAGGCGGCGAAGCAGGGAGCCAAGCTGACCCCGCTGCCGTTCATGATCAAGGCCAGTGCCTATGCGTTGAAACGCTTCCCACAGTTCAACGTCTCGCTGCATCCCGACGGCGACAAGCTGGTATGGAAGAAGTACGTCCATATCGGTGTCGCGGTCGACACGCCCGACGGCCTGATGGTGCCGGTACTGCGCGATGCGGACAAGAAGAGCGTGCTCGAGATAGCGGTGGAGTTCGCCGATCTGGCCAAGCGGACCCTGGACAAGAAGCTCAAGCGCGAGGAGATGACCGGCGGCTGCTTCACCATCTCGAGCCTCGGCTCGATCGGGGGTACCGCCTTCACGCCGATCGTCAATGCGCCTGAAGTCGCGATCCTTGGGGTGTCGAAGGCGCAGATGAAACCCGTATGGGACGGCAAGGCCTTCCAGCCCAGGCTGATGATGCCGCTGTGCCTCTCCTACGACCATCGGGCGCTCAACGGTGCTGACGCTGCGCGTTTCACCGCGTTCCTTGCGGAGCTGCTCTCAGACATTCGTCGACTGGTGCTCTGAAGTCGAGCGTAGATGCGGCATTCTGGCACTCGGCCGGGGTCGCGTCGAATCGAGGCAAGCGGTATAGTCGGGGCAGTGCAGCACCGACAACCTAGCGAAAAGCGGCCCTCGTGGGCCGCTTTTCGTTGCGCGTGGCGCCGCTTTGAGCCCGAGCCATCGACCGCCACTGGGCATCGGGGAGAGCACTGAAGGCTTCTCCCCCTGGTCGGGAGCGGGCGCTGATACCAAGTAGAGCAACGAAGGAGCGCAGGCTAATGCGTTTGATACTGTTGGGCGCCCCGGGCGCCGGCAAGGGTACCCAGGCGAAGTTCATCTGCGAGCGCTTCTCGATTCCGCAGATATCCACAGGCGACATGCTGCGTGCTGCGATCAAACAGGGCAGCGAGCTGGGCCGCCAGGTCGAGCAGGTGATGAAGGAAGGCAAGCTGGTCTCCGACGATCTGATCGTCGCCCTGGTGGAAGAGCGCATTCGCCAGCCCGACTGTGCCAACGGCTTCCTGCTCGACGGCTTCCCCCGCACTATCGCGCAGGCCGATGCGCTCAAGGCGGCCGCCGTACCCATCGACCATGTGGTCGAGATCGCGGTGCCCGATGAAGAGATCGTCAGCCGCCTTTCCGGCCGGCGCGTGCATCCCGATTCCGGGCGCATCTATCACCTCGAGCACAATCCGCCCAAGGTCGAGGGCAAGGACGATGTCACCGGCGACGCGCTGATCCAGCGCGATGATGATAAGCCGGAAACCGTGCGCCATCGCCTCGATACCTATCACCAGCAGACCGAGCCGCTGGTCGGCTACTACCGCGACTGGGCGGCCAGCGAGCCGGACCGTGCGCCGAAGTGCCATCGCGTCGAAGGCGTCGGCGATCTGGAGCAGATCCGCGCTCGGCTGCTCGCCGTGCTCGAAGGCTGAGGCAGGCGATGACCGAGCACCTGCTGCTGGCGCTGGATGCCTCCTCCAGCGCCTGTTCGGTGGCGCTGTGGCGGGGCGATGCCAGCGGCAGGGGCGAGCTGTTCCACCGCTACGAGATCGCCCCGCGCCAGCACACCCAGAAGCTGTTGCCGATGGTGGATGCGGTGCTGGATGAGGCGGGAGTGGCGCTCTCGAGCATCGATGCTTTCGCCTACGGCCATGGCCCCGGTTCGTTCACCGGCATCCGCATTGCCGCGGGCGTGGCCCAGGGCCTGGCCTTCGGCGCCGGGCGAGCGCTGCTCGGGGTCTCGACGCTCGAAGCGCTGGCGCTCGATGCATACCTGCGCCACGGCGCCGAACTGGTGCTGGCGGCGTTGGACGCGCGAATGGGCGAACTCTACGCCGGGGCTTTTCGCATCGAGCGTGAAGCCGGCTGGACCCGGGCGGTAGGCCTCGATGATCAGCAGGTCATCGCACCCTGCGCGCTGCGACTGCCCGCGGCCGTGCCCGGCGACTTCTTCGGCGCCGGCGCGGGATTCGACCACCTAGAGTCATTCGACGCCGGGGTACGCGCCCGCATCACCCGGTCCGAGGCCGCCGTCGAGCCCGACGCCCGCGCGATCGCGCTGATCGCCGCGCGCGGCTACTTCCTGGGGCTGGCGCGCCCGCCTGCCGAGGTCCAGCCAGTCTATCTGCGCAACGAAGTCGCCACTCGCTCCCAGCGCGGTCCGCTCGATTGAATCTGGTTGCGCTGCAAGGTGACCCGGCGAGGATCGAGGCATTGGCGGCGCGCTACGGGCTGGCGTGCGGAGGAGATGCCCGATTCACGCTTCGTCTCACGTCGAACGGCCTCGAGCTTGCCGGCGGCGAGGCCGAATACGGCGCCCCGGTGCGGGTCGATTTCGTCGCCGGGCGCGCCGACCATCGCCGTCGCTTCGGCGGCGGCCGGGGGCAGCTGGTCGCTCGCGCCTGCGGCTTCAAGCCCGGTGTCGTCCCCTCGATCATCGATGCCACCGCCGGCCTCGGTCGCGACGCCTTCGTGCTCGCGAGCCTCGGCGCGCAGGTGCTGATGATCGAACGGGTCGGCGCGATCGCAGCGCTGCTCGAGGATGGCTTGAATCGCGCCGCGCTATCCGCCGAAGTAGCCCCGATCGCCGCGCGGATGCGGCTAAGCCATGGCGATGCCGCCCAACGACTTGCCGAACTGGTCGCAGCGAGCGACGTGGTTCCCCAGGTAGTGCACCTTGACCCGATGTTCCCGCATCGCGACAAGCGCGCGCTGGTGAAAAAGGAGATGCGGCTCTTTCGCGAACTCGCCGGTGCCGACGACGACGCGCCGAGACTGCTCGAGGCCGCGCTCGACGTCGCCACTCACCGGGTGGTGGTCAAGCGCCCAAAAGGCGCTCCCTCGCTTGCAGGCCCCGCTCCCCAGCATGTAGTTGAAGAGAAGAACAGCCGCTACGACCTCTACGTCCATCGCGCGCTGCGCTGAACAACGTCTCCACCCGATCAGCGGTTGAACAGCCAGAGCAGCGCCGAGAGCGCGAGGCTTACCAGGATCTCACCGCCGCCGCTGGATCCCTCGACTGACGCCCTCCAGTGTCGAGCGATCGATCGACCTTAGTGTGTAAGGGCGCCGCTCGGGACGAACGGGCTTATTGGCCCCGTTCGTGGTGAGCCGGGCCTTCGTCGACTTGGGCAATCTTGCGAGACACCATGGAGGCCCGAGTCGAACCACGGCCTTACCGCCGCCGCACGATCCCTCGACTGGCGCCCCCATTGCCGAGCCAGTACTCGATCTTGGCGCGTATGGCGCCGCTCGGGACGAACGGGTGGGGGGTGGCGCGAAGGACCAGCATACCGGCCGTTCGTGGTGAGCCGGGCCTCCGTCGACTTGGGCAATCTTGCGAGACACCATGGAGGCCCGAGTCGAACCACGGCCTTACCGCCGCCGCCCGATCCCTCGAATGGTGCCCTCCA
>NZ_JHYY01000021.1 GCF_000621205.1 Halotalea alkalilenta DSM 17697
TGACTGGATACATCAGTGACGTTGCCGTCTCATCGAGCCGAGCGCCCACACAAATTGCCTGATCGACTTGTTAAAGAGCGTCTCGCCGCGGACTGAACCTGGCTTCGAAGAAGCCTGCCCTGCGTCGAGTGGATGAGCATTCTACTCAGAAACGCTTTGGTGTCAATCACTTCTTCGAGAAGCGTGTCGTTCGGAGCATACTGACCACCGCATCCGAGCCGACCTGAAACACCAAAACAATCAATGACTTGCTCTTCCCGCTGCGGGTTAACCCCGGTCAGCGAGGGCGTACTTTATAGACCCACTCGCCACTTGGCAAGCGCTTTCGCCAAGTTTTTGACCCAAAGGTCAAAAACTCTGGAAAACAGCCACCGGGCGGAAGCTACGAAACGAACTCATCGATCATCGCCACCGGTACTGCCAAAGCTCCTGCAGCAAATCGACGAGGGTAAACAGCCCATTCCACGGCGGCAGCCAGGGCAGCAAGCAAACGATCACGACACCCATCGCCATGGCGCTGAACGGTGATTGATAATCGAAGAGCTTGAGCGCGGTGCCGAAGGAGCGCTTCACCCTCTGCCCGACCATGTCCACGCTGTAGCATTCATCGAGCAAAAGGTGGATCACAACGCCCAGGCAAAGTGCCGCGCCCTGCAGCCAGGCCTGCTCCGCCGCACTACCAAAGAAGTGATAGCCAAGCGCGCTGATCGAAAACCCGCTGGCCAGCGCGGCGAGCAGCGAATGCCAGACTCCCCGGTGCACCGTGAGACGACGAAACAAGCCGCTGGCGATATAGCGCACCCCGGTGTAGACGCCGATCCCAGTGCTGGCCAGTGAAGCAAGCGTCATGTGCGGTGTCAGTGCGATCACCGCAGCGACCATCGCGATCACCGCGAGCATCGTGAAGATCAGCCCCACCGCGTGAGAGCGATCAGCGTCGATATCAGGGAGAATTCCCCCCAAGGCCACCAGGCCGGTCAGCGCCAGCGCCTCGCTGAGCGTCCAGGCCCCCAGGTACCAGCCTGCGCCAGAAAGTCCCGCGCCGGTCATCGCCGCTGCGGATAGGTGCGTCTTGAAGTCGGCCATGCGCCTTCATCTGTAGAAAATACCAGTGAACGAAAAAACACTGTTCAAAGAAACAGATTATGACGCACCATTGTTCGTAAAAACAATCGATTACGCAGGCGTTCACTTCGGCCGCGAAAACTACTCGGCGGCGTTCAGATACTCATCCTTGAGCTTCACGTAGTTGTCCGCCGAATAGCCGAAAAACACGTATTCATCCGGCCTCAGTTCCCGCAGCTTACGTGCAGGATTACCGGCATAGACGTGGCCGCGCTCGAGCCGCTTGCCCGGAGTCACCACCGCACCAGCAGCGATCAGCACTTCGTCCTCGACCACCACACCGTCGAGCACGACCGCCCCCATGCCGACCAGCACCCGATCCCCGATCGTGCAGCCATGCAGCACCGCACGATGGCCGATGGTCACCTCTCGACCGATGGAAAGAGGGTAGCCCTCGGGGTTGTAGTCGCTGGCGTGGGTGATGTGCAGCACCACGCCGTCCTGCACGCTGGTTCGCGCACCGATACGGATGCGATGCATGTCGCCCCGTATCACTGCCTGTGGCCAAACGGAAACATCGTCGCCGAGCTCCACGTCGCCGAGCACCACGCTGGTCGGATCGATCATGACTCGCGCACCAAGCACCGGCGCGCGACCGCGAAAGCCGCGTACGTTCATCTTCGCTTCCTCGTTCTCGGTCGAATGCATTCATATCCTGATCAAGGCGGTTACCAGCACCGATGCCACCAGTGGGATCGCCAGATACCGCGTCATGCCTCGCCAGAGCAGGAACCCGCCCTCGCCAAAAGCCCGCGCACGCCTGGGCGTAGCACTCGTCGAGTACCATGACTGCAAACCAGGCGATCGACAAGCCGCCGAACGACAGGAAGATATCCCGCGGGATGATGATGGCCAGGTCGAAGAAGGTCATTCCGGCGATCGGACGAACATAGGCCGAGGTGGGAGTCGAGCACAGAGGAACCCAGCGTGAACGGCCAGTACGTCGCGCCATCCAGAAGTCGGGCAAGGACGTGATATAGCCAGCCAACGCGAGAAACTGCAGGCAAAGCAGATCGCATCTTGCTCGAAAAATAAACCTAGGTTAAATTTTAACACCTTGTTTGATAGGCCGTTGCCCGCAACAACGCGGGCCTTTTTCGCCTGGAACCAAGCATTTCAAACCCGACCGGAGGAGAAGATCCATGCAAGAGCTCTATTGGATCAACGATCTCGGAGAGGTCTGTCTGATCAAGCTTCCACCCAAAGTCAGCTACGAATACGACTCACCCATCGGTATGGCGCGCCTGACTCGCCATGACGCACATCCCCCTCTGACGCTGCTGTTGCCGTTGCCTCATGACCGCCGCGCCGTGGTCAAGCTCGAGCGCTGGATGCGCCAGGGTCTGTAAAGCCACACGCTCTGACCACCGTCTAGTCGGCAGGGCGCAATAACGATTACCCACGAAATGCGATGCTACCCTGAGAGATGCCAGGCATAGAGCCGGGACTTCTCGCCACTCGCACGTCGCAGCATGCCCCGCGAACAAGGCCTCGTACCTCCCTGCCACTTCCCTGCCACTTCCCTGCCAGCGAGACCCCGCTCATATCGCGGCATAGGCTTGACCAAGTTCGTTCAGCTCCCCATTGGCATCGAACAACGTCGAGGTCGCGAGTGGATCATTCTCCCCGCCGATTCCCCATGGATACCAGGAATAGCCGCGCACCCACGACGTGCTTTCCATGAACGCGCAGACTTCCTGCATGAATATCAGGGTCTCTTCGCGGTTATAGCGATTAGGCTTGGTGCCGTCCCATGCCTCCCAATCCCCTACCGCGAACTCATTGACCCACAGCGGGCGATCGTAGAGCTGGTGGACGAACTCGAGCAGATCGATGAACGCCTCCGACGAGGGAGATCCGTAATGGTGAAACCCCACCGAATCGACCCGTAAGCCACGAGACTGCGCCCCGGCCATGAACTCCTGCATCCAGGCACCGTGAGGCTGAGCGCAGGAGGGCCCGACCAGTTCGACGGGATCGACCTGCTCGAGGCTCGGCCAGGCATCCAGCGCCTGCTCGACCGATACATTGGACTGGTCCTGCCGGTCGGGCTCGTTGAAACCGAACAGCAGTTGCGGCCGGGGAGAGGCGATCTTGTCCAGCCACTGGGGCGTGTCCGCCGGATTCCATCCCCAGACCATCGGCACGAAGCGCATCGTCGCATCGTTCACCGGCATGCCCTCATCAGAAGGCGTCAGTCCCCAGTTGTAGTACCACTCGGTACGCAGGCCCGAAGCGGCGGGCGCGGCGCCCGCCAGCCCCTTCTTGCTACTGGTCGAGGCCTGCGCCATGGCCCAGTTGGCGCGAGCCGCGATCAGCGCGCTCGAGCAACCGGCGAGAAAAGTTCTTCTGGACAGGGTCATCGATGATTCACCTCGGACGATAGGCAAAGGGTAGGCTCGGACGCCGGTCACGACGCGATCGACTAATGCCCTTTCAGCGGAACATACTTCGGTCGGGACATCGTCCAGCATCATCGTCATTTCATCTCTCGATACGCCGAATCCTCCCTTCCGGCGTAAAAGCGCAATTGAAACTCCCCCAGGTGGGCCCAACATGCAGTATGAACAGCCGTACACCCCGAGGACCCTTCATGCATAGCAACCCGTTGCTCCAGCGCCACGAGCTTCCCCCCTTTGCCGATATCGAGCCGCGCCACGTCGAGCCCGCGATCGATACACTGATCGAGCGCAATCGGGCCAACGTCGACCGGCTCGTGGCAGCGGGTGATTTCAGCTGGAAAGGCCTGGCCAAGCCACTGGAAGATGCCGGAGAGGAGCTGTCCCAGGCCTGGTCTCCGGTCTCCCACCTCAATTCGGTGAAGAATTCGAGCGAGCTGCGAGAGGCCTACCAGGCCTGCCTTGCCAAGCTTTCCGCCTACGGCACCTGGTTCGGCCAGCACGAAGGGCTGTTCGCCGCTTTCGAATCACTGCGCCAGAGCGCGGAGTACGAAGGCCTCAACGAAGCGCAGAAAAAGTCGATCGACAATACCCTGCGTGATTTCCGACTCGCAGGGGTCGACCTGCCAGCGGACAAGAAAGCCCGCTATGGCGAGATCCAGGCACGCCTTTCCGAGCTTTCCAACACCTTCTCCAACAATGTGCTCGATGCCACCCAGTCGTGGCACCTGGATATCGATGACGATACCCGCCTCGCAGGCCTCCCCGAGAGCGCACGGGACACGCTGCGTGCCAACGCCGAAGCGAAGGGCGTCGAAGGCTACCGGGTCACTTTGGATTTCCCGAGCTTCTTCCCGGTGGTCACCTATGCCGATGACCGTGAACTGCGCCGTGAGGTCTACACCGCCTTCGTCACCCGCGCCTCCGACCAGGGGCCGGACGCCGGCAAGTTCGACAACTCCGAAGTGATGGCGGAAATCCTCTCGCTGCGCCATGAGCTCGCCGAGCTGCTCGGGTTCGCTACCTATGCCGACCTGTCACTGGCGACCAAAATGGCCGAGTCTCCGCGCCAGGTGCTCGATTTCCTCGAGGACCTCGCCACCCGCGGCAAGCCCCAGGCCGAGCGGGAATACGCCGAACTCCAGCAGTTCGCCCGCGAGACCCTTGGTATCGCGCACCTCGAGCCCTGGGATTCGAGCTATGCCGCCGAGAAGCTCCGCGAAGCGCGCTATTCGATCTCGCAAGAACAGCTGCGCCCCTATTTCCCGGCGCCGAAAGCGATCGATGGCCTGTTCAAGGTGGTCAAGCGGCTCTATGGCCTGGAGATGGTCGAACGCCAGGATGCACCGAAGTGGCACGATGACGTGCGCTTCTTCGAGATCTTCGATGATGGCGCGCCGATCGCTGGCTTCTATCTCGACCTCTACGCGCGCGAAGGCAAGCGCGGCGGCGCCTGGATGGATGTCTGCCGCACCCGTCTGCGGCGCGAGGACGGCGAGTTGCAGCGTCCGGTCGCCTATCTGGTGTGCAACTTCACCCGCCCGGTGGGCGGCAAGCCCGCACTCCTCACCCACGATGAAGTGCTGACCCTGTTCCACGAGTTCGGCCATGGCTTGCACCACATGCTGACTCGACAGGAAGTCGCCGACGTTTCCGGGATCAGCGGCGTGGCATGGGACGCGGTGGAACTGCCCAGCCAGTTCATGGAGAACTTCTGCTGGGAGCGTGAAGGGCTGGATCTGATCGCCTCCCACGTGGAGAGCGGCGAGCCGCTGCCCGAGGAGCTCTACGAGAAGCTCGTCGCGGCGAAGAACTTCCAGTCGGCGATGCAGATGATGCGCCAGCTCGAATTCTCGCTGTTCGACTTCCGCCTGCACTATGAACTCGAGACGCCGACCAGCGCCGATGTCCAGCGCATGCTCGACGATGTACGCGCCAAGGTCGCCGTAGTGCCGCAGACCGAGTTCAACCGCTTCCAGCACAGCTTCAGCCACATCTTCGCCGGTGGCTATGCGGCTGGATACTACAGCTACAAGTGGGCGGAAGTGCTCTCGGCCGACGCCTTCTCGGCATTCGAGGAGGCCGGCGTGTTCGATCAGGCCACGGGGCAACGCTTCCGCCTCGAAATCCTCGAGCAGGGTGGTGCTCGCGACGCCGCCGAGATGTTCAAGGCATTCCGCGGCCGCGAGCCGAGCATCGAGCCGCTGCTACGCCATTCAGGGATCAGTTCCGCCGCTTGAACGCGCGCCATCGCCGCTCCCCGTCCCTAGCCGACGGGTAGCGGCGCCTTCATTCATCTCGCCCTGGAGGGCGCATCGATATGCCCGCTATCAAGCGCTTCATCGCTGGCGCCGTATGCCCCCGCTGCGCGGCAATGGACACCCTGCGCAGCTGGGACCAAAGCGGAATACGCTACCGCGAGTGCGTCGACTGCGACTTTCTCGAACAGCTCGCCATCGAACCGACGCCTACCACCGAAGAGCTCACCACCCGGGTCAATCGGCCTCGCGAGAACGAGCGCGACAATGAGATCCAGACCGTGCGCATCCTCGATCCAGGCACGCTGCGCCGCTGAACCTTCCCACCGCCGCGCCACCTTCGGCGCGGCGCTTCGCCACATTGTTCAGCCAGGGCTATGGGCGGGGATCACCCCGCAGGCGAACCGACCACCGCCGCCACCCAAGGTCGGATGGTCGCTGTAGTTATCGCCCCCTGCATGCACCATCAGCGCACGCCCATAGAGATCGGACTCCTCCAACCTCGGTGCCAGCGTCGGGACCTGCGCGGTGCCATCCTCGGCCACGGCCAGGGCAGGCAGGTCGCCCAGATGACTATCATCGACGTAAGGCCCCTGGTGGGTGCCATGCTCATCCGGATCGTAGTGAGCACCCGCCGCGCCGGCCGCGATGACTTCGCCCGCATCGTTCTCGCCCGGCTCGCAGCTCGGCGTGGTATGCAAGTGCAGCCCATGGATGGAACTGTCGAGCCCGGAGAGATCGGGAGTGATCAACAGGCCATACTGGGTGTTTTCGAACGTCACGGTACCGATCGAGTCGCCGACACCATCGGCGCTGACCCGGTGGACGTCCACTTCGACTGCGGCCATGGCCCAGGGGGCCGAGGTCAATGCAGCGGCACACAGCAAGGAAGGTAGATACTTCATTTGCGTCTCCTAATGTCTTGACGGGCACGCGGCGCTGCCGCGCGTGTCCTGAAGCCTAGCCAAGATCGGCGAGGAGACGCGAACTCTCGCATCGAAGCGGGGTGAGAGCCCTCAACGGCCGAGGGCGTCGAGGATCCGCAGGCTCGGGGAGGCTTGGTTGAGGGTATAGAAGTGCAGTCCTGGCGCGCCACCCTCGATCAGGCGCTCGCAGAGCCGGCTCACCAGCTCATGGCCGAAGGCACGCACGCTCTCCTGGTCGTCGCCATAGGCTTCGAGCTGCTTGCGGATCCAGCGCGGAACGCCGGCGCCGCAGACATCGGAGAAACGCACCAGGCTTTCGAACTGGGTGACCGGCATGATCCCGGGAATGATCGGCGCTTCGACGCCGAGGGCACGCACCCGCTCGACGAAATGGAAGTAGGCCTCGGCATCGAAGAAGTACTGAGTGATCGCGCGGCTGGCCCCCGCTTTCATCTTGGCGGCGAAAAAGCGCAGGTCGGACTCGAAGTCGCGGGCCTGCGGATGCATCTCGGGATAGGCCGCCGCGAGCAGCTCGAAATGATCGCCGTGCTCGCCGCGAATGAGCTCGATCAGCTCGCTCGCATAGCGCAGCTCACCGCCGCCGCCTTGGCCCGAGGGAATGTCGCCGCGCAGCGCAACGATGCGGCGAATGCCCAGCTCCCGGTAGCGTGCCAGCAGTTCGCGCAGCTCCTGCTTGTCGCTGGAAATGCACGACAGGTGGGGAACGGCATCGACCCCACCATCGCGCAGTTCGAGCACCGTTTCGAGCGTGCGATCGCGAGTCGAACCCCCTGCGCCGAAGGTCACCGAGCAGAACTCGGGATTCTTGGTCATCAAGGCGTCCCGCGTGGCACTCAGCTTTTCACGGCCGGCGTCGGTACGGGGGGGAAAGAACTCGAAACTGACTTCGAAGGTTCGGGACATGCTGGCCTGCCTGGCAAGTCGTGCGACACGATCGGCATCGCCGATCGACGGAATCCGACCATTTTGCCCAGCCGCTCGAGGTGAAACCAATGAAAGTTAGTCGCCATCCACTTCGAAATCACTCATGCACTATCAGGACATCGCAGCTCATGGACTCAACATCACGTTGCTGACCGCGCCTTCGCCGACCTTCACTTCACGCTGTACCGGTTGGCGATGATGCCGCTGCTGGCCATTTTCCTCGGTCGACCATTCGAGTCGGCTGATCAGGTAGTAGCTGCCAGCGGCCAGGTGCTCGAAGCGGAAATTACCGTGATCGTCGGCCAGCGTGCGGCGGGTGTATTCCTGTGCACGAGGGTCGGCGGGCGCGATCGGCCGGCCGGCCCGTAGCGCTTCATAAGCTTCGCGCGAATAGCTGGTCACCGGCGCTGCGAGTACGTCGACCCCGGCCCCCGGCACCACGCGGCCCTGGCCGAGGTCGACCGAGACCTGGCCTGCGATGGTCGAACTACCCGAACGCGCGAGCTTGGCGTACTCCGCCTCGGGAAAGGGTGCGCGTTGCGTGCCGGGCGCCTCGCTCGGCAGCAACCCCTGGCAGCCGGCAAGCAGTGAAAAGCTAGCGCAAAGAAGCGCCAGGGAGAGCGATCGTTGCATCGTGACCTCGAGACCAAGACCCTGAAACCCAGGCTATCAACCAGCGGGGAATATTCTGCCATGCCTGGGCGGCGGCGTCGGTTTCGTTCGCGTCAGCGCTTGCGACCGCTGTGTAAAAGCCGCGCCACGGAGGCTATGGACAAAGAAAAAGACCGCCCGGGGAGCGGTCTTGGTGCCAGGGAAGGCTCGCTCTGTGGCGAACGCTTCGTTTTCTTACGCCTCATCAAGCGAAGAAATCCCTAAGCGTCATCCTAGCAGAGCCCGCCGCGGCAGCCAATTGGCTATGGACACGAAAAAAGCCGCTCCGGAGACCGGAGCGGTATAAAGACCGTGACTAGCTTGATGAGGAGATGCCAACGGTGAACCTGACATTCACCGGTAGCGTGTGGTGCTTGGCGAACACCACGGAACCGAGAATACATGGGCGGAAAGGATCGAGTCAACATTAATGATAAAAATTATCATTACCTTTCGACTACACGTCGCATACGGGTCGAAACGAAAAAACCGCTCCCAAAGGGAGCGGTAGAAGGACCGTGACTAGCTTGATGAGGAGATGTCAACGATGAACCTGACATTCACCGGTGACGTGTGGTGCTTGGCGAACACCACGAGGACGAGATTAGCGGCGTTGTCGGGAAGCGTCAAGGGTAATGATAAATATTTTCATTACCCAAGGAGAAACCTGCTTGTTCGCGAACCATTGCCTTGCCGCTGTCTCGCCTGACGGTCCGTGATCGACACTGCGCAGGACGATGAAACCGGACGATCAGAAGGCATCCTCTCCTCGCGCGGCTCAACGATCGGCACTGCGCTCTAGCACCAGCAGCGGGTCCAGGCGCACGTCGAACCAGTTCATGCCCCAGTGGAGATGCGGCCCAGTGGCGCGGCCGGTGGCGCCGACCGCCCCGATCACCTCGCCCTGCTCGACGCGCTGTCCGACCTCGACGTCGATCCTGGATAGATGGAGGAAGTTGGAGCTGATCCCATAGCCGTGATCGAGCAGCAGCGTTCCGCCGGTGAGATAGAGATCGGGATTGGCGAAGGTGACTACCCCGCTCGCTGGCGCGACGACCGGCGTGCCATTGGCGGCGGCGATGTCCATCCCGGAGTGTGGCGCGCCGGGCGTGCCGTCGTAGACCCGCATGTTGCCGAAGCGGCCACTGATCCGCCCCTTCACCGGCCAGACGAAAGGCTCGGCGAAATCGGTGCGCGGATCATCACGTCCGCGCGACGCGCTCACTTCAGCCTGCTCGCGGCGAATTCGTTCGGCGATCCCGGGCGGCGGCGAAACGGTCCTCGGCGGTACACCGCTGATTCGCTCGACATCCCAGGCGCGCGGCTCGACCCTGATCGCGACCTCCTGGGGCGCGGCATTCGGCGGTGTGACCTTCACCGTCACCTGCGCTTGCGCATCGCGCGGGACACCCAGCACCACCGTACCGTAGCCGGTGACCCGCAGTTCCCGCCCGGCATACTCCACCCTGCTGCCCGGCGGTACCCGCCCGATCACCATCGCCGACTGCTGCACCGCCTGTGGAAAGGTAATGGCTACCTCGGCGCGAACGGGCGGCACGGTGATCGCGAGCACGCAGGCCAAGAGCATCAAGTAGAAGGGAATCAACGCAATACGCAGGTTCAGGGGCATCGGTGGCGCTCGGTTGGAGATCAATCCTGCCCAGCCTAGCGCAACTGGCGGGTACGGCTCCATGCCTGGCTCAGCGGCAAGCTAAAGAGGCCACCTCGGCGAAGGGTAAATCGGCTAGGCTGTCGAACGTTTCCTAGCCAAGCGACGACGGAGCCGAGATGAACGACCTGCTACTCAAGAGCGTGCGCCCCTGGGGCGATGAGAGCGTGGACCTGCTGATCCGCGACGGGCGAATCGCCGCCATGGCGCCCGATCTCACGGCCGACGGTGTAAAAGTGATCGATGGCCAAGGCCACATCGCCCTGCCAGGGCTGGTCGACGCCCATACCCATCTCGACAAGTCGCTGCTCGGCTGGCCTTGGTATCGCAATGAGGTCGGGGCGCAGCTGCTCGACAAGATCGACAACGAACGCCAGGTGCGCCAGGCACTTGGCCTCGACGCGCAGGTCCAGTCGATGCGCCATGCGCTTCGCGCGCTGGCCTTCGGCACCACGCTGATCCGCTCCCACGTCGATATCGATACCGAGCAGGGACTCAAGGCGCTCGAAGGCGTGATCGAGACTCGCCGACGGCTCAGCGCAATGCTCGACATCGAGCTCGTCGCCTTCCCCCAGTCGGGGGTAATGCGTCGCCCCGGCACTATCGAGCTGCTCGATCGCGCCCTGGCGCTCGGCGCCGACCTGCTCGGCGGCCTCGATCCTTGTGCGATCGACCGCGACCCCAAAGGCCAGCTCGACGCGCTCTTCGAGCTGGCTGAGAAGCACGGCAAGGGGATCGACCTGCATCTACACGAAACCGGCGAACTGGGCGCCTTTTCGATGGCGCTGATCTTCGAGCGCATCCGTGCGCACGGCATGCAAGGCCAAGTGTCGATCAGCCACGCCTTCTGTCTCGGCGCCCCTGATTGGCAGCGCACCCAGGCACTGATCGACGAATGCGCCGCGCTCGGGGTGACGATACTCACCACCGCACCGGCCTCCCGCGAGGTGCCGGCGATACAGCGCTTGATCGCGGCGGGCGTGCCCATCGGCGTCGGCAACGATGGTGTCCGCGATACCTGGGGGCCCTACGGTAATGCGGACATGCTCGAGCGCGCCAAGCTGCTCGGCCTGCGCAATAACCTGCGACGCGACGACGAGGTCGAACTGGCGCTTGAACTTTGCAGCTGCCGGGGTGCGGAGGCAATCGGACACGAGGCCCGGCGCCTGCAGGTAGGCGAGCGAGCCGACCTGTTCCTGGCCACGGGAGAGACCATCGCCGAGGCGGTAGTCACCCATGCCCCACGTGCGCTGGTGATCAGCCACGGGCGAGTGGTGGCTCGCAATGGCGAAGCCTTGCTACCGACACCCTGATCGAGACGACGAGGGCCTTGAGCGCTCAGGCGCTCATGACGTGCTCCTGAACCAGCTCCTCGATCTTCGCCGGCGCGACGAAGCCAGGGGAGCGTGCGACCTCCTCACCCTGCTTGAACAGCAAGAGCGTCGGGGTCTGGCGCAGACGGTGCGAGAAGAAGAACGACTCGCCCACCACCTCGAGCTTGACCTTGGCCAGGGTCACGCCTTCAGCCGCAGGGCTGGCGGCGAACTTGCCGATCGACAGGTCGAGCATCTTGCAGCCTGGGCAGTCATCCTTGTAGAAATCCACCAGCAGGAGCGGATGCGCTGCGAGGGCGTCGGCGAAAGCGTCAGGCGAGGTGATGTCGATGGTGTTCATGGCTTTCTGCTGTCCTTGATGTGATGACGCCTCGCGTCCACTCGTTGATCGCTACACGGTCCTTGTCGCCGTGCGGCATCTGTTCGATTTCCAAGCGCGGATAGGCCGACGCGAAGAACTTCGCCATTCGCTTCACCGCGCCGCAGTAGAACTCTTCACCCCACTGGGTCTCACCAGTACCGAACACTGCGACATGCAAAGGCTTGCCGACCCGCTCGAAGAGCTCGGCGATGAATTCCTTCATCTCCGGCGGCGTGCGTCCCGAGTTGGCAGTCCATGAACCCAGCAGGTAGAGATCGAACCGCTCGGCCGGAAAAGGCTCGGGAAGGACATCGGCGAGCGACTCGATGGTCACGTACACCTGCGTCACCCGATGGCCGAGGCGCTCGGCCTCGGCCTTGATCAGCTCGGCCACTTCGCGGGTGTTGCCACTCAACGAATCGAACCCAAGCAGGATCTCCATGGTGACGCTCCTGGGCGAAGCCCGCATGCAGCGCGGACCGATGAATCAAAGGTCGTCGAAACCGTTGTCCAGGTTGGTCTTCTTGTAGCTTGCGTTACGCATCTCGAAGAAGTCCGTCTTGGTCTCGGTGAAGTTGTCTGCGTAAGCCTTGATCCAAGGCATCACGTTGTCGCTGCTCTGGGAGTAGAGCTTGTCGATGCCGAGCATCCCCGCCATCTTGTTGGCGCGATACTTGACGTAGCCGACCATCTCATCGAGGTCGATGCCGTCGATGCCATCGAGCACCTCGGAGGACCACACGGTCTCCAGGTCGATCGCGTGGGCGAACGCTTTGTGGGTGTATTCGGTCAGCCGGTCGCCCTGGAGCTCAGGATTCTCGCCGACGATCGCCCGGATCAGCTCGCTGATGAACTTCGAGTGCGCCAGCTCGTCACGATTGATGAAGCTGATGATCTTGCCGGTGCCGGTCATCCGGTTCTGGCGCACCAGGTTGTAGAAATAGGCGAAGCCAGAGTAGAAGTTGATCCCCTCGAGGATCGACGACTGGATCAGTGCACGTACCAGCGTCTCGGCCGACTTCTCGGTCATGAAGTCGTTGTACGCCCCCATGATCGGCTCGTTGCGCTTGATGATCGTCGGATGGGTGCGCGCCAGTTCGAACACGCGGTTCTGGTCCTGGAGCCCAGCGATCGAGGCGAGCACGTAGGAATAGCTTTCGTTGTGGATCACTTCCTGCTGGCCGATGATCGCCGCATTGGCGTGAGCGGCGGGATCGGTGATGTACTCGGCGACGTTGTAGATGAAGCGCGTCTGCGGCGAGTCGAGCGTGGCGAGCAGGCCGATGATCGCATCGAAAGCGTACTTCTCCTTGCCCGAGAGCTCGCCGTACTGCTTGGCGTCGCCCTTCATGTCGACCTCGTCGGGAATCCAGTAATTGGTCGACAGCTCCTTGTATGCCCGATAGAAGGACGGGTAGGGAATGTCGTTCCAGTTGAGGATGCCGCTGGTCTTGCCGTTGATGATTCCAGTGGAGCGGTTCGGATTGAGCGGCTCGAGAATCTTGATCCGGTCGAGGCGGGAAGTAGCGGAGATCGTGGTCATGGTCTGCCTTGTCTGGTCGAATACGAAGCGAAACGCGCATGGCGCGTCAGCCATTCGGACGACGCGCCGCCCCGACTGGGGCTTGTGATCGAGAACTCGCGGTTCGCCTGAAAAGCGCCGGCGCTCGGCGACTCTTCAGGCGAAACCCAGTCCTCGGATCAGCTCGAGCACCACTCGCACTCGCTGATATCGATGTCGTTGGAGCGCACGTAGTAGGTGGTCTTGAGCCCTTCCTTCCATGCGGTCATATGCAGATCCAGCAGCGTGCTGGCGCGAATCCCGCTCGGCACGTAGAAGTTGAAGCTGATCGACTGGTCGACGTGGCGCTGGCGCCGGCCGTTCTGGCGCACGCTGGCGAACTGGTCGACCTTGTAGGCGCCCTTTTCGTAGAACGGATAGGTCTCGAGCGAGAGGCCAGGCGCCACCACCGGACGGCGATAGTCCTTCTTCTCCTCGTAGTAGAAGACGCTGTAGATCGGGTCGATCGAGGCGGTGGAGCCGGCGATCTGGGCGGTGCTCATGTTCGGTGCCACCGCCAGCAGGTAGGCATTGCGCACCCCGAACTCGGCGACGTAGGCGGCGAGCGTCTGCCACTCGTCGCTGTCGTAGCCACGGCGCTCGAAGTACTCGCCGGTATGCCAGTCGCTGCCCTTGAATACCTTGTAGGCGCCCTTCTCCTTGGCCAGCTCCATGCTCGCCTTGATCGCCAGATAGTTGATCCGCTCGTAGAGCTTGTCGCAGTAGCTTTCCGCCTGCGGGTCGTTCCAGTCGATTCCTTTCTGCGCCAGCAGGTGGTGCCAACCGAAGGTACCAAGACCGATCGCCCGGTACTTCCGATTGGTGATCGTCGCCTGCGGCACCGGCAGCTCGTTGAGGTCGATCACGTTGTCGAGCATCCTCACCTCGATGCGAATCAGCCGCTCGAGGATGTCCTCGTCGACCAGATCGGGTTCGGCGAGCACCGCACGCCCGAGGTTGATCGAGGAGAGGTTGCAGACCACGAAGTCGCCCGCCTGCTTGGTGGTGACGATCTGGTCGCCGCTGATCACTTCCTGGATCAGCCGGGTCGGGCTCATGTTCTGCAGGATCTCGGTGCAGAGATTGCTCGAGTAGACCATGCCCTGGTGCTTGTTCGGGTTCATCCGGTTGACTTCGTCACGGTAGAACATGAACGGGTTGCCGGTCTCGAGCTGGCTGACCATGATCCGCTTGAAGATATCGATCGCCTTGACGATCTTGCGGCTGATCCGCTCGTCGGCGACCACCTCTTCGTACTTCTCGCGGAAGCTGCCGGAGCCGCGCTCTTCATCGAAGAAGTCCTGCAGGTACCAGCCCTTGATCGCCTTGACCTCGTGCGGATCGAACAGGTACCAGTCGCCACGGCGCTCGACGGTCTCCATGAACACATCGGGGATGCACACCGAGGTGAACACGTCGTGGGCGCGCAGCCGCTGGTCGCCATTGTTCAGGCGCAGGTCGAGGAACGATTCGATGTCCTTGTGCCAGACGTCCAGATAGACCGCGATCGCGCCCTTGCGCTGGCCGAGCTGGTCGACGCTGACCGCGGTGTTGTTGAGCTGCTTGACCCAGGGCACCACGCCGCCGCTGGAATTCGGCACGCCGCGGATCGCCGACCCGGAGCAGCGCACGTAGCCGAGATAGGCGCCAACCCCACCGCCATGCTTGGAGACACGAGCGACGTCGGTGTTGCTGTCGTAGATACCCTGGAGGCTGTCGTCGACGGTATCGATGAAGCAGCTCGACAGCTGGCCGCCGATCTTGCCGGCATTGGCCAGCGTCGGAGTGGCAACGGTCATGTACAGGTTCGACAGCGCCCAGTAGGCCTCCTTGACCAGGGTCATCCGGCGCTCGCGAGGCTTCTCGTCCTGCATCAGGTAGAGCGCGATGGTCAGCCAGCGCTCCTGGGGCAGCTCGTAGACGTTGCGGGTGTGGTCGGTGGCGAGATAGCGGGTCGCGAGCAGATAGAGGCCGTTGTAGGTGAGCAGCTTGTCACGCTCGGGCTCGATCACCTTCCCGGCTTCGATCAACTCGTCCTTGGAGTAGTTCTTCAGGATATCGCCGGAATAGATCCCGCGTTCACCCAGGCTCTCCTGCAGGCCGACGTAGGAGCCGTACTTGTCGTCATCGTTGTAGAAGCGGTTCTTGCTCGCCTTCTTGTACAGCTTGTTGAGATAGAGCCTGGCGGCGAACAGCTCCCACTCCGGCGTCGCCACGTCGGTACGCGACTCCGCCTCGCGGATCAGGTAATCGACCATGTCGTCGGCGGCGATGCTCTCCTTGCGCTCGATGAAGCCGAAGACCTTCTGCTTGTACTCGCTGATGTCGAGATTCGGGAACTCGGCATGGATGCGACCCAGGTAGCGTTCGAGGCGTTCGAGGTCGAAAGGCATCTGGCGTTTGCCAGCGTCCTTCACAATCAGGGGAGTCGTCATGGTGTTCTCGATGTCCATTCGGGTCGCTGTCTTCGGCCCGCCGCGAGCCAATGCACGCGCGAACCAGTCGGGGGCTGCGTAACCGTCGATCAGAAAAAACGAAAATGAAAAAAGCGCGGCTGCGGCGCAAAAACTCGCTTGACAAGCAAGTCCGGGAACGTTCTTACCCAGAGTCGCCAAGTACCACATATGGTAAAGAATTAGGCGCCGACAACCAATATATTGTGCCTATCCGATTTCGTCCATCCACTTTTGAAGTACTCGCTAACGCCCCAGCCCAAGCATTGGGAGGACTTTTCTAAAGGCACCAAAGGGCCCGTCGCAAGCCTGTGGACAACCCTCGATTTCATCCAGAGCACACACACAGCTCATCCACAGCTAACCCACAGGAAACGCCTTCGGAGACCATCGCGCGCAATGGAAAAACCGGCCATGCGGCCGGTTCGAAAGTACAGGTTGGAGAGATTCAGAAGGCCCGGTCGCGGGTCTCACCGATCGAGAGGATCGCCACCAGGCTGAGCAGCGCCATGCCCACCACATAGCCCCCGACCCATTGCAGCCCGCCCCAGCCGACCAGCCACTGCGCCGCATAGGGCGCGAGCGAAGCGCCGAGGATGCCGGCCAGGTTGTAGGCCGCGCACGCACCGGTATAGCGCACCCGAACTGGAAACAGCTCGGGCAGCAGCGCTCCCATCGGGGCGAATATCCACCCCATCGCCAGTAATCCCATGCACAAGAACAAGAGCATCGAAGGCGTCGAGCCGCTGGCCACCAAGCTGCCGAGGACGAGCCCGGTAAGCAGCGTGAAGCAAAGCCCGCTGACGATCACTGGACGCCGCCCGAAACGATCGCAGGCCAGTGCCGAAACCGGCGTCGCCAGCGCCATGAACACGATCGCCACGCAGAGCATGGCAAGGAAACCACCGCGGTCGAAGCCGAGCTGGCTGGTCGCATGGTTCAACGTGAACACCGTGGTGATGTAGAAGATCGCGTAGCAGGCCACCATCGCGAACGTGCCCTGGAGAAGCGGGCGCCGGTGGTCACGCAGCAGCTCCTTGAGCGGTGCGCGCACCGGCTCACGCGCCTGTTCACGAAGAAACGCCTCGGACTCGACCAGGGATACCCGGACGTAGAGGCCGAGGAACACCAGCACCGCGCTGACCAGAAACGGAATGCGCCAGCCCCAGGCCATGAAAGACTCGCTGCTCATCCCGAGCAGCAGCACGAGGAACATGCCGTTGGCGAGCAGAAAGCCAAGCGACGGCCCCAACTGCGGGAACATCCCGAACCAAGCGCGCCGCCCCTTGGGCGCGTTCTCGGTGACCAGCAGCGCAGCGCCTCCCCACTCGCCGCCGATGCCGAGCCCCTGGCAGAAGCGCAGCACGCAGAGCAGGATCGGCGCGGCCACACCGATCGAGGCATAGCCGGGCAGCAGCCCGATGCCTACCGTGGCGACGCCCATCAGCAGCAGGCTTGCGACCAGGGTCGACTTGCGCCCGAGCCGGTCGCCGAAATGGCCGAACAGCACCGAGCCAACCGGACGCGCGACGAAGGCGATACCAAAGCTCATGAAGGCGGCGAGCGTTTGCACTCCGGGCGATTCGGAGGGAAAGAACGCGGGCCCGATCACCAACGCTGCGGCGGTGGCGAAGATATAGAAGTCATAGAATTCGATCGTGGTGCCGATCAGGCTCGCCGCGATCACCTTGCGCGGCGAATTGGCCGGCCGCACGCGCTCGGCGGCGCTTTCCTCTGCCAGGGCGGTGTCGAGGGTCATGTATGTCGTGCTCCAGCTGGCGCCAGGTCCCCGCTACGGGGGGAGTCGGGTGTCGATAGAGAGGGCATGGAAATTCCGTGCGGCGCCGAGGCGATAGCGGGGGCCGCGCGGTGAGAGAGTTGCGGTGGCGGCTCGCCAAGGATGGGAGACGAACCGTCGGACGCCGATCAGGATCGAGGATCGACGCGACCACCGCGGACCTTCGGGGGTTGGAAGGCATGCGCAGTATAAGCGCCCCAACCGGACCGCGCATGCCCTACTTTAGACAAAAACGGCAATTCAATATCAACATATTCTCAGTATTAGCAATCCACCACATCTCAAACGATGAAACAGGGTTCGCAGCGCACCTCGCTTCTGACCGAGTTGGCGATGAAGCATGCCTGGTGAGCCTGATGGTGGATCCGCTCGATCAGCGCGCGCTCCGGCTGCCTGTCCCCGGCGAAGATCACCTCTGGACGCAGCACGACCTCGCGGATCATTTCACGCCCGGCCTCGTCCTTGCCCATCACCCCGTAGGCGGGATCGAAGTAGCGATCCACGCACAGCCGCCGCTTGGCCGCGATGCCGAGAAACCAAAGCATGTGGCAGCTGGCGAGCGCAGCGACGAACAGCTCCTCTGGATCGACCGCGCAGGCATCGGACATCGGCTCCGGCACCACCAGCGGCGACGAGGATCCATCCAGCTCGATGCCGCCGTCGAAACGCAGGCGGTGACGACGGCTATAGAGATTGTCGGTGAACCGCTGCTCCCCACGCAGCCATTCGAGCTCGGCGGTGTAACGGTGGCTCATATGCGGGCTCCTGGTGAAAATGCGTGCCGCGCAGCCGCCGCCAGCAGACCCTCGGCGAGCGGCACCCGCTTGCCCTCGAGCGCGGCACGCTCGGGCTGGAACAGGACAGCGACGAAAAATGGATGATCGCTGAGTTCGAACCCGCGCACCTCGCCGCTTTCATCTTCGGCGTTGATCCGCAAACGGTCGCCGAACAATCCCTCGCGATAGGCCTGATTGACGCCGAAGCTGCAGCGATAGCGCGCCTCGATCTCGAGTGCACCATCGTGCAACGCGCTCAAACGGCTCCCCGGCAGCAGCCGTACCGGCTGCGATTGCTCGATCAAAGCACAGGCCAGCAGCGCGATCACCGCACGGCCCCCATCGACCAGTTCGGCATGGGTGGCATCATCCCAGCCGAGCACGTCGAGCGCCCATTCGAGCAGCGCATGCTGGCAGCCACCGCAGGTGCCGACGAAAGGCACCCGGGCTTCCCGCGCGGCGCGGATCATCGAGAGTACCCGCCCGGTATCGGCGTAGGGGCTGCCCGGTGTACACCAAAGCGCATCCCAGCGCGGCGCGTCGTTCTCCAGTTCAACGGTTGCGAGCCACACGCCTTCGACCTCGATACCGAGCCGCGCGGCAGCCCGGTCGAGGGCGAGCGGAATAGCCCGATGAGCGGTCACGGCGTCCGAACGATCGCCGATCAGACCAACACGCAAAGGCCGGGTCATGCAGGTCTCCTGGTCAGGGTGAATCGAAATCGAAGGCGCGGAAGTCGTCGAGCCGCTCGGCGGCGGCGGAAAAGGCCCGCAGGCGCGGCGCTTCTATCCCCGCCGTCCATTCAGGCAGCATCACGCTGCAGAATCGCCACGCCACCGCCAGCGCAATCGCGCCATGGGTCGCCCGCTCGGCGTCGAGCGGCGGCGATGCGATGGCAAGCTCCTGCTCGAGCTCACGCCACGCCACCGCGAGCTGCATGTCGATCCGCTCGATCCAGGGCGCGTGGCGCTTCTCCTCCGGGCGCAGCCGCTGCTCGTAGATCCGCTGCACCGCCTTTTCACACGCCGCCAGCGCCAGACCGGTGATCCTAAGGTCTCGCAGCGCATCCGCTGGCGCCGCCGGCGTAAGGCTTTGCGACGCGGCGAGCCGCTCGGCATGGAGGATGATCAGGCCTGAGTCGATCAGCACGGTGGCGTCATCACATACCAGGGTCGGCACCTTGAACAGCGGATTGATCGCACCGAACCGCTCGGGCTCGCTGAACACCGACAGCTGCTCGAGCTCGAACGCGATGCCGAGCCGACGCAGCGATATCGCGGTGCGCCTCACGTAGGGAGAATCGAGCATTCCGATCAAACGCATGTTCCATCTCCGTCAGCCATGCTTAACTTGGATATCGACCCGATGCGTCGACATCGCCGCTTCAAGCCGAATCTAGCCCTCCTCGCCGGCGATGAATATCGACTTCGTCATTCCATTTAGGTAAGCAAAACTGACATGCAACGCCTGCCCGCACTGAACACGCTGCGCTGCTTCGAGGCGACCGCCCGGCTCGGCAGCGTCACCCTCGCCGCCGCCGAGCTCTGCGTCAGCCACTCAGCGGTCAGCCAGCAGATCAAGCAGCTCGAGGAGCACCTGGGTGTCGCGCTGTTCGAGCGCAGCGGGAGAAGGATCATGGTCAGCGAGAATGGCAGGCTCTATGCGCTTCAGGTCGGCCACCACCTCGCCGAACTGAATGCCGCCACCAGACAGCTGAGGCGCGCTCCACGAAGCCCCAGCCTGACCCTGTCGACCCTGCCTTCCTTCGGCCAGCACTGGCTGCTGCCAAGGCTGCCGCGCTTTCGCGCCCGCCATCCCGACTACCGGCTGGTCCTGCAGGTCGCCCTCGGCCTGCACGAGGCAGCGATCGCTGGTGCCGACCTGAGCGTGCGGATGGGGCTCGGCGAATGGCAGGGCATGACCAGCCAGAAGCTGTTCGAGGATCGCTGGGTGATGGTCTGCGCGCCGCACTTCAACGGAGGCCGGCTGCCCGAGCGCGCCGAGGAGATCGTCCGCGCGCCGCGGATCGAGTCCGCGGAACCGTGGAGCGCCTGGTGCCAGGCGGCCGGCGTCGAGACCCCGCCGCCCGGCGGGCTCGCGATCAACGACTCGAACCTGATCCTCGAAGCGCTACGGCTCGGCTACGGCGTCGCGCTCGAGCGGCTCAGCCTGGTCGCGGGAGCGCTCGCACGCGCAGAGCTGGTGCGGCTGAGCGAGATAGAGGTGAGCTACCCCTATCCCTATTGGTTGGTATGGCCACGCGGACGCGGCGACTCCCCCGACTGCCGAGCGCTGCGCGCCTGGATCGAGGCGGAGGTGGAGGACTACCTGGCCAGCCTCGCGGCCGGCTAGGGCGATCCAGGCCGGCCATGAAGCCGCGGACCGCCCCGGCCATGCAGGCCGAAGCGGCATCGATCACAGCCGGACGATGAGCTTGCCGAGATTGGCACCCTCGAGCAGGCCGATGAGCGCACTGGGCGCATTTTCCAGGCCATCGACCACATCCTCGAGATAGCGCACTTGGCCGCTTTCGACCCAGCCGCCCATGTCGCGCAGGAAGCTCGGAAACTGTTCGGCGACGAACTCGCGCTGGATGAAGCCGCGCAGGGTCAGGCTGCGGCTCAGCACCGCGTACATCACCGCCGGCAGCCGATCCTCGCCCTCGGCACGGCCGTGGGCGTTGTACTGGGCGATCAGGCCGCACACCGGCACCCTGGCGAACTCGTTGAGCAGCGGCAGCACGGCGTCCCATACCTTGCCGCCGACGTTCTCGAAATAGACATCGATACCGTCCGGGCAGGCCTGTGCCAGCTGTGCGGCGAAATCAGGCGCGCGATGATCGAGGGCGACATCGAAGCCGAAGTGCTCGCGCAGCAGCCGGCACTTATCGGCGCCGCCCGCGATCCCTACCGCGCGCGCGCCCTTGATCCGCGCGATCTGCCCTACCGCCGAGCCCACCGGGCCGCTCGCCGCGGCGACCACCACGGTCTCGCCAGGGCGGGGCCGCCCGATGGTCAGAAGTCCCGAATAGGCGGTGAACCCTGGCATACCGAGCACCCCGAGGGCGGTGGTCGGTGGCAGCTTTGGGTCGAGCCGGCGCAGGTCGCTGCCATCGGAGATCGCATAGCGCTGCCAGCCCGAATAGGAGAGCACCAGATCACCTTCGGCGTAATCGGGATGCCGGCTCTCGACGACCCGGGCAACGGTGCCACCGACCATGGTCGCACCGATGGCTACCGGCTCGGCATAGGACTTGGCATCGCTCATCCGTCCACGCATGTAGGGGTCGAGCGACAGGTACTCTATCTCTAGCAGCACCTCACCCTCGCCGGGGCTCGGCACGCTGCTCTGTTCGAGGCGGAAATCACTCGGATCCGGACGCCCGACGGGGCGCTTGGCAAGTACCACGCGCTGATTGATCGATTGGCTCATTGGCATACTCCTTGATGACGTGCCCCCATCCTAGGCGACAATCCGTTCGCCTACTAAAGACATCGTCGCAACCGATGCCCAATGCGACGACCCCGGCACAAGGCCGGGGTCGTCGCCCAGACTGCTGACAAAGTATTTGAAGATGCCACGATGGCTTCCAGCCGCCTCCGAGAGCGCGCTGGCCGGCAATCGATTGCACCGGGGTTTGCGACATGGATGTCGCAAAAGGCGCGCCCGGACAGGGACGTCCATGCGCGCCGACCCGAGGGCAAGCGATTGATCGGCCAGGGTTTCGCGATCTCGTGGCGGCGCGTCCCCCTGAAGGGGGAGCGCGAGGGGTCCGCCCCTCGCATCTAAGCGAGCAAGAGGCGCGTTAGGACCCAAACGGTTCTCGACTCGCCAGGATTGAGAGCGTCGCTGGGTCAAAAGGGGTTTGTCATTAATCTGATGCGACGACCCCGGCACAAGGCCGGGGTCGTCGCCGATCGTCCGCCGCTGGGCGGGGGCGAGCTCAGTGCAGGTTCTCGAGCTTGGCGTGCCGGCGCGAGTAGCCGAAGTAGAACACCAGGCCGATCGCCAGCCAGATCATGAAAGCGATCCAGGTCTCGAGCGCCAGGTTGAACATCAGGATCAGACAGATCACCACCGAGAGCGGCCCCAGCACCCAGGGTGCCGGCACCTTGAAGGCGCGCTTGAGGTCGGGGCGCGTCCTGCGCAGCACCGGCACCGACAGCGAGATGATGGTGAAGGCCAGCAGGGTGCCCATGTTGATCAGCTCGGCCAGCGCGCTGAGCGGCACGGTAGCCGCGATCAGCGCCGACAGCGTACCGAGCAGCCAGGTCGACGCGACCGGCACCTGACGGTCGTCGACCTTCGACATCCAGCCCGGCATCAGCCCGTCACGGGACATCGCGAACACCACCCGGGTCAAGCCATAGCCCATCACCAGGATCACGGTCATCATCCCGGTCACCGCGGCGAGGCTGACCAGCCCGGCGAGCCAGTCGATCCCGGCCCGCTGGAACACCAGCGCGATCGGATCATCGACACCGCGGAAATCGGCGAACGGTACGATACCGGTGGCTATCGTCGCGACCAGCGCATAGAGCACCGCGCAGATCAAAAGCGAACCGATCAGGCCGATCGGCAGATCACGCTGCGGCTGGCGCACCTCTTCGGCGGCGGAGGAGACAGCGTCGAAGCCGAGGAAGGCGAAGAACACCAGCGCAGCGGCGCTGACCACCCCAGAGACGCCGAATGGCGCATAAGGCTCGAAGTTCTCCGGCTTGACGTACCAGATACCGACCGCGATCACGAGCAGGATCACCGCGATCTTGATCACCACCAGCAGGTTGTTGATCCGTTTCGACTCGCGGATACCGAGGGCGAGGACCGAGGTGATCGCCATCATGATCACGAAGGCCGGCAGGTTGAACAGCGTGGTCTCGCCCGCGGCGTTGACCCCGGGCGCGGCGGTCAGCGCGGTGGGCAGATGCAGGCCGAAACCGCCGATCAGCGACTGGAAATAGCCGGACCAGCCCACCGATACCGCGGCGGTGGCAAGGCCGTACTCGGCGATCAGGCTCCAGCCGACGATCCATGCCACCAGTTCGCCGAGGGTGGCGTAGCTGTAGGTATAGCCGGAGCCCGCCACCGGGATCATCGAAGCGAACTCGGAATAGCACAGCGCCGCCAGCGCGCAGGCACTGGCCGCGAGGATGAAGGAGAGCGCCAGCGCAGGCCCGGCCTGCACCGCCCCGACCCCGGTGAGGACGAAGATCCCGGTACCCACCATCGCCCCCAGCCCCAACATGATCAGGTCGGTGGCGCCGAGCACCTTCTTCAGCTCCGACTTGCGCGCATTGGCGCCGGTCATGACCTCGATTCTTTTCTTACGGAATAGACTCATGAATGCCTCTTGAAACGCATCCCTGGTGCGTAGTTGTACGAATTCGCCCGATGCGTCGCATGCGCACGAAATGGGAAGTCGCCATCGGCACAGCGGCCGATGAGAGCGGCATTTTCCACCAACCGGGAGCGTTTGTCTTTGTCACCCGAACACTTTGGGGCATTCGGATCGCCCAGCGTCGACCCTTCAAGCAATTTTTCTTACCGCCGATACATCCAAGCTGACGCGCTATTCCCCCGTAATCCCGCATCGCTGGGCGATGCCCCGATAGGTACCTTAGGCGCATGAGTACAACTACTACAACGGCAATCAGCCTGCCCTCTCCCTCCCGTCCACTGGCATCCTCTTCGGTGTCCCGCCCGCCGCGACGGTGGAAAATCAGGCATCGTCTCTACTTCGCGCTAGTGCTGATGTGGCTCGGCATGATCGCGCTGGTGGTGATCATGGCGCTGCAGCAGCGCGCCGCAAGCGTCCAGGAACGCCATGAAGGGCTGCGTAACCTGGTCTCGATCGCCGCCAGCATCCTCGATACCGAGATCAGCCGCGCGAGCAGCGAAGGCTCGGCGCGGATCATCGCCCGCGATCGCGCTCTGCGCCTGATCGGCACGCTGCGCTTCGACGGCGACAACTACATCTTCGCCTTCGACGAAGACGCAAAGATCCTCTCCCACCCCCGTCGCGAACGCGGCGAAGACATGTCGGGGCTCACCGACTCCGACGGCGTCGCGATCTATCCAGCGCTGATCGAAGTGGCCAATCGTGACGGCAGCGGCTTCGTCGAGTACCTGTCGCGCACTGCCGATGGAGACGAGCTCGAGCGCAAGCTGAGCTACGTTACGCTCGATCCCGCCACCCGCAGCTACATCGCCGCGGGGGTCTACATCGACGATCTGCAGCGCGACTTCGCCGCCGCGCTGATGCGCTCGGCGCTGATGCTGCTGCTGGTCGGCGGCATCGTCTCGCTGTTCATGCTGCTGCTGATCCGCAGCATCTCGCAAAGCCTCGGGGGCGAACCCGAGGAGGCAGCGAAGATGGTCGCGCGCATCGCCACCGGGGATCTGAGCGCAAGCCTTGCGCTGCGACGAAAAGACAGCGCCAGCCTGCTGTTCCACATCCAGCGGATGCGCGAGCAGCTGATCGAGACCATCGGCGAAATCCACGCCGAGAGCGACAGGATCGACCTCGGCGCGCGCGAAATCTCCAGCGGCAGTACCGATCTCTCCTCGCGTACCGAAGAGCAGGCCGCCTCGCTCGAGCAGACCGCCGCGAGCATGGATCAGCTCACCGCCACCGTGCGCCAGAACGCCGAGAACGCCCGTCTTTCCAGCGAGATCGCCCAACAGGCCTCCGATGCCTCGCGCCAAGGACGCGACGCGGTACAGCAGATGGTCGGCAACATGGCCGAGATCAGCGCAGGTTCGAAGCGGATCAACGAGATCATCGGCCTGATCGACGGTATCGCCTTCCAGACCAACCTGCTGGCGCTCAACGCCTCGGTCGAGGCGGCCCGCGCCGGCGAGCACGGGCGCGGTTTCGCCGTGGTCGCCGAGGAGGTTCGCGGGCTCGCGGCCCGGTCGGCGAACGCCGCACGCGACATCAAGACGCTGATCGGAGAGGCCAGCGGGCTGATCGACAAGGGCGCGAGCCAAGCGGAATCAGCCGACCAGCGGATGCAGGCGATCTTCGAGGCCATTACACAGGTCGAAAGCCTGATCAATGGCATCTCGGCGGCCTCGGAGGAGCAGCGCCAGGGCATCGAGCAGGTCAACCAAGCGATCGGCCAGATGGACCAGGTCACCCAGCAGAACGCCGCCCTGGTCGAGCAGGCCACCGCCGCCGCCGCCGCACTCGAGAACCGCACCACGCGGATGCGCGAAGCGGTAGGCCGCTTTCGCCTGCCGGAAGGCTCGGCCTGAGGCCGCTGCATGCACTGAAAGCCCTTGCGTCCCTTTCACTGAGCGAGGCCCCGGCCACCCAAGGGCGGCCAGGGCCGTTCGCCCGGCACTTCAGCCGTCCGGCCCACGCCCGGCCCCCGCGCCCCTCGCCTCCTGCCGACGCCGAGCCCTGGCAAAGCGCAGTGCCTCCTCCTCGGACTCGAGCAGTACTTCGCGGACATAATCGATGTGCTGGCCGGAAAGCGCGCGGGCGCGCCGCGCCTGGCCATCCCGGATCGCTTCGAACAGCGCACGGTGCTGCTCGAACAATCGGTCCCGGGTTTCGGCGCGCTGCGCATGCATTCCAGCGATGTTGATCACGGTATTGCGGGTCATCATGCCGTGGAGACTGCGCATCGAGTGCAGCAGTACCAGGTTGTGGCTCACCTCGGCGATCACCAGGTGGAAGCCGACATCGGCCGCAGCCTCCTCGTCTCGCTGCTCTCCCACTGGGGCTCGATAGATCGCCTCGACCCGGGCGAAGGCCGCAGAGAGCCGCTCACGATCGAGATCGGTGGCGCGCAGCGCAGCGTAGTAGGCGCAGCCTCCTTCGAGCAGATGGCGATACTCGAGCAGGTCGTGGCGCGCCTCGAGGCTTTCCGACATCAATCCATCGAGCGGATCGTCGAAGCTCGCGCCGAGCTGGCTGGAAACGTAGGTGCCCCCGCCTTGCCGGCTACTCAAGAGCCCCTTGGCCGCCAGCCGCTGGATCGCTTCACGCAGGGTTGGACGCGAGACGCCGAAGCGCTCGGCCAGCACCCTTTCCGCAGGGAGCCGCTCACCGGCGACGAAGTTTCCCTCGAGCACCAAGCGCTCGAGTTCGCGCACGATCTCATCAGCGAGACGGCGCGGCCGGATCCGCTGTCCTACCGCCTCGGCCATCCTGGCCGGAGGCAATTGGTCAACTCGTCGTACCAAAGTATCAATCCTCCAAACGACGATTCACGCCCAATGTCTAATGCGACTTCGTTGACCCTCACAGGGCTCTCATCCTCTACTGACTCTAGCTTGAAGGTAAATTGGTTTTACCAATTTTCCAATACCCTTCGACACGCAGATGTCGATGCGACGATGAGGACATCCAATGGAACCCTGGCAGCAAGACTACCTGCCTCTTGGCAGTCTATGGCTCTCCGCACTAGCGGCATTGGTGCCAATCGTATTCTTCTTCGTCGCCCTGGCGGTGCTGCGTCTCAAAGGCCATGTCGCAGCGATCGTCACCCTGGCGCTTGCGCTGGCGATCGCCATGCTGGTCTACGGCATGCCGGTGGGACCGGCGCTGGCCTCGGCGATCTACGGCTTCTTCTACGGGCTCTGGCCGATCGCCTGGATCATCGTCACCGCGGTTTTCCTCTACAAGCTGACGGTGAAGAGCGGCCAGTTCGACGTGATCCGAAGCTCGGTACTCTCGATCACCGAAGACAAGCGGATGCAGGTGCTGCTGATCGGTTTCGGCTTCGGTGCCTTCCTCGAAGGTGCCGCGGGCTTCGGCGCACCGGTGGCGATCACCGCAGCGCTATTGGTCGGACTGGGGTTCAATCCACTCTATGCCGCGGGCCTCTGCCTGATCGCCAACACCGCGCCGGTCGCCTTCGGCGCCTTGGGTATCCCAGTGATCGTCGCCGGCCAGGTGAGCGGCCTGCCGGCGTTCGACATCGGTGCGATGACCGGACGTCAATTGCCCTTCTTGTCGGTACTGGTGCCGTTCTGGCTGGTCGCGATGATGGACGGCTGGAAGGGCATCCGCGAGACCTGGGTAGGCTGTCTGATCAGCGGGGGCACCTTCGCCCTCACCCAGTTCGCCACTTCCAACTTCATCGGCCCCGAGCTGCCCGACATCACCTCCGCGCTGGTCAGCATGGCCTGTCTCACCCTGTACCTGCGCACCAAGCGTCCGGTCGCGGTGCTCGCCGGGATCAATGCGGACACCGTCACCCCGCCGACGCCAGGGCCCAGCCATACCCTGGGCCAAGTGCTCTATGCCTGGTCGCCGTTTCTGATCCTCACCGCCCTGGTCACGCTGTGGACGATGCCGATGTTCAAGGCGCTGTTCTTGTCCGGCGGCGCGCTCTACTGGCTCACCTTCAATATCGAGGTGCCGTGGCTGCACATGCTGGTCGAGCGCACCGCACCGATCGCCGCCGACCCCACCGGGATGCCGGCGGTATTCAAGTTCGATCCGCTCGCCGCCACCGGCTCGGCGATCCTGATCGCCGCGATCATCTCGACCTGGGTACTCAAGCTGTCGCCTCGAGTGGCGCTGTCCACCTTCAAGGAGACGCTGATCGAGCTCAGATGGCCAATCGCGACGATCGGTACCGTGCTCGGTTTCGCCTTCGTCACCAACTATTCGGGAATGTCCTCGACACTGGCGCTGCTGCTCGCCGGCACCGGCGTGGCGTTCCCGTTCTTCTCGCCCTTCCTCGGCTGGCTGGGAGTATTCCTGACCGGCTCCGACACCTCCTCCAATGCCCTGTTCGGCTCGCTGCAGTCCGCCACCGCCCAGCAGCTGGGCCTGTCGGAAACGCTGATGGTGGCGGCCAACGGCAGCGGCGGGGTGACCGGCAAGATGATCTCGCCCCAATCGATCTCGGTGGCCTGCGCCGCGACGGGATTGGTCGGCAAGGAGTCGGACCTGTTCCGCTTCACACTCAAGCACAGCCTGGTGTTCGCCACCTTCGTCGGCATCATCACGCTGCTTCAGGCCTACGTCTTCACCGGCATGGTGGTCGGGCAATGAGCTGACGATGAGCACCCCGGCGACGGCCTGACACCGCCGCCAGCACAGACCAATACCGGGCCCACCCGGAGGAGTACCTGATGAGCGAGATGTTCTTCGACGCAGCACCGAACGCCACCCGGGTGGCACCTGCGCGCCCGCTGCCGCGCGACTATCCCGCGACCAAGCCGGGCGACGTCTACCTGTTCGGCACCTGCGTAGTCGACCTGTTCTATCCCGAGGCCGGGCTGGATGCGATCCGACTGCTCGAGCGCGAGGGGGTCCGGGTCCACTTTCCCGACCAGCAAAGCTGCTGCGGCCAACCTGCCTACACCTCCGGCTATACCGACGAGGCGCGCGCGGTGGCGCGCGCCCAGCTCGCGCTGTTCGAGCGAGATTACCCGCTGGTAGTGCCCTCCGGCTCCTGTGCGGGGATGTTCCGCCACCACTATCCGGCGCTCTTCGCCGACGACCCCGTGCTGCTGGCCCGGGCGCAGGCGCTGGCGGAGCGCACCTTCGAACTCGCCGAGTTCCTGCTCGAGGTGTGTCGAGTGCAGTGGCGCGACCAGGGGCCGCCGGTGGCGGTGGCACTGCATACCTCGTGCAGCGCCCGACGGGAGATGAATACCCATCTGCATGTCCGCGCCCTGCTCGACCGGCTCGACAATGTCGAACGTCGCGAGCATGACCACGAGAGCGAATGCTGCGGCTTCGGCGGCACCTTCTGCGTACGCATGCCAGAGATCTCCGGCGCGATGGTCGCCAACAAGGTCGAATCCCTCGAGCGCAGCGGCGCGGCTCGGATGGTCACCGCCGACGGCGGCTGCCTGATGAACATCAGCGGCGCGATGGAGAAACGCGCAGCGGGGATGCCCAGCGAACACCTCGCCAGCTTCCTGTGGCGGCGCACCAATCCAGCGGCGGTGAGCCAATGAACCAGGCCGCGCGTATTCCCGCCGTCGAGCTTTCCAGCCGCCAGCTGAAAGCCAATGCCCATGAGGCGCTGAACGACGCCCAGCTGCGCACCAACATGCGCACGGCGATGGACAGCCTGATCGCCAAGCGCCTCGCAGTGATGCCCGAGGCGGAGCGCGAGCCGCTGCGCGAGCTCGGCAACCATGTCCGCGCCCGCGCGCTGTCGAAGCTTCCGGAGCTGCTCGAGCGGCTGGAAGCGAGGCTCACCGCCAACGGGGTCCAGGTCCACTGGGCCGAGACCGTCGAGGAGGCCAATGCGGTGGTGCTCGACATCGCCCGCCGCCGCCGCGCCCGCGCAGTGATCAAGGGCAAGTCGATGGTCAGCGAGGAGATGGAGATGAACGAGGCGCTCGAGGCCGAGGGCATCGAGTCGCTGGAGTCCGACATGGGCGAGTACATCATCCAGCTCGACCATGAAAAGCCCACCCACATCATCATGCCGGCGATCCACAAGAACGCCCGCCAGGTCGCCAAGCTGTTCGAACAGCACCTGGGCGAGCCCTATACCGAGGACGTCGACGAACTGATCCAGACCGGCCGCCGAGTACTGAGGAAGAAGTTTCTCGACGCCGACATCGGGGTTTCCGGGGTCAATTTCGCCATCGCCGAGACCGGCACCCTGCTGCTGGTGGAGAACGAGGGCAATGGCCGGATGTCGACCACGGTACCACCTGTGCATATCGCGGTGACCGGGATCGAGAAGGTGGTGGAGAACCTGCGCGACGTGGTGCCGCTGCTTTCGCTCTTGACCCGCTCGGCGCTCGGCCAGCCGATCACCACCTACGTCAACATGATCTCTGGGCCGCGCAAGGCTGAAGAACGCGACGGTCCCGAAGAGGTCCACCTGGTGCTGCTCGACAACGGCAGGAGCCAGGCCTTCATGGACGCCGAGCTTCGCCAGACCTTGAACTGCATTCGCTGCGGCGCCTGCATGAACCACTGCCCGGTCTACACCCGCATCGGCGGGCGCGCCTACGGCACCGTCTACCCCGGACCGATCGGCGCGATCATCTCCCCCCATCTGGTCGGACTGGAGAACGCGCCGGACCACCCCAGCGCCTCTTCGCTGTGCGGCGCCTGCGGTGAGGTTTGCCCGGTGAAGATTCCTATCCCCGATATCCTGCGCCGGCTGCGCGAGGAGAACGTCAAGCCCCCCGCGGCTGCGAGCGCCCATCCGCTGCGTGGACAGGGCAGCAAGTACTCGCCCGGGGAGCGCAGTCTGTGGCGAATGTGGGTGCGGCTCTACACCTCGCCGAGGCTCTATCGGGCGTTCAGCTTCGCGCTCACCCGGCTGCGCCGGCTGACCCCTGCACGCCTCGGGCCCTGGACGCTCAACCATGCGCCACCCCGTCCGGCGAGCCGCTCGCTGCACGAGCTTGCCCGCGAGCACCTCGACCATGACCGCCGTGGAGCCGACCGATGAGCGCCCGTGAACGCATCCTCGCCAAGCTGCGCAGCGGGCTGGCCGGCAGCATCCCGCGCCCCGACGACTTCGAGCCTGCGGTAGTCACCGAGCCCTGGCGCTATCCGGACCGTGCGGCGCGCATCGAGCGGCTGGTCGAACTGATGAGCGCGGTGCAGACTCGCTTCGAGCGCACCACCCGTGCCGATTGGCCGACGCGGGTGCTGGACCTGCTCGAGGCGCGCGGCATCGACCGGCTGCTGGTCGCCACCGGTATGGCCCACGGCGCGAGGCTCGCCGCGCATATCGAGGGCCTCGCCAAAGCGCCCTCGCTATTCGCCTACGACCGGCCGATAGAAGCGTGGAAGAGCGAGCTGTTCGACAGCGTGCCGGCGAGCCTCACCACTACTCGCGGCGCGATCGCCGCCACCGGCAGTTTGATCCTGTGGCCGAGCGCCGACGAGCCTCGGCTGATGAGCCTGGTGCCGCCGCTGCACATCGCCCTGCTCGAGGCCAGCAGGATCCAGGACAACCTGCACGAGGTGATCGAAACCGAGGGCTGGGCCGCGGGCATGCCGACCAATGCGCTGCTGATCTCAGGGCCCTCGAAGACCGCCGACATCGAACAGGTGCTCGCCTATGGCGCACACGGACCTGCCGAGCTCGTGGTGGTGCTGCTCGAGGATGCCTGAACGCCAGCCTCCGCCATCAGGCGCTCGAGCGCGGCGTGACGCTCAGCCTCGGGCAGCCCGCCGAGCGCCTCGACCGCGGCGTAGAAGCGCGTCCAATCCTCCCCGGCCCGAGCGAACAGCGCGCCGAACGCAGGTACCCAGCGGTCGTAGAGGGTGAAGGCCAGCAGGGTCGCGTTGTTCATCTCACCCAGCATCCACTCATCGAAGCGGCGATCGCCGTGCCACTCGCGCTCGCGCAGGCAGAGATAGGCGGCGCGATTGGCGGCGAAGATCTGCTCCTTGCGCCGTGCCATCTCCTGCCGATCGAGCGGTGAGGCATAGAGCCGCGACAAGCGCTCGCGGGTGTCACGCAGCAGCGTCTTGAGCTGCGCGCGCTGCCGGCTCAACAGATCACCGGCCGGCTCGAAGCGGCGCCTGCGCCATTCGATGATCCCCCGCTCCTCGACGAAGCTGGCATAGGACTCGTTGAAGCTGGTGTCGCCGGGAAGGTAGAAGCGCTGGTGGGACAGCTCGTGAAAGATCGTCCCGACCAGCCGGGCATCCGAAAACGCAAGCATCGGCGAGACCAGCGGGTCATCGAACCAGCCGAGCGTCGAATAGGCCGGCACCCCGCCGATGTACACATCCATGCCCCGCGCCGCGAGCCGCCCGGCCTCCCGCTCAGCGGTCGCCTGACGGTAATAGCCGCGATAGTCGACGCAGCCGGCGATCGGGAAGCAGTGCTCGAGCGCGGCGAGCGAAAAGCGCGGAGCCGCGTACAAATTCCAAAGTACGTACGGTCGATGCAGCTCGGCATAGAGCCGATAGCTGCGGTTGTCCGGCAGCCCCAGCACGAGCGAGGCGAAGGCACGGGCCTCCAGCGCTATCGCCAACCTCCTTTTGAGCTCCGGATCCACGCCGGGATCGGCCAGCATCGGCGCGATCGGCTGGCGCGCGCGCATCAGCGAGTAGTGCCCCTCGACCAGCTGGCCGTAGTAGCCAACCGTCGAGCAGCCGCACAGCAGCCACAACGATGCCAGGCCGAAGATCCTGGCCAGACATCGCCTGAGCGTCGCTCTCGGCAGCAGCGGTGACGAAACGGAATGGGCCATTCCAAATCCTGATTGGTCTCGATCGATCCGATCCATGAGCATGAGGCCAAGGGCGTGCTCATCCCCGGCCACCCATACCAACGACAACTCAGCGGGACAAGGCGAGATCATGCAATCGAACCCTGAAGCGGTGCTCGATCAACAGGCGCTATATCCGCTACCCGGCATCCTGAACAGCGGCCGCCTGCCAGTCTCCAGCCTGCATGCGCTCTACTACGAAGAGTCAGGCAACCCCGACGGACTGCCGGTGCTGTTCCTGCACGGCGGCCCTGGCGCCGGATTCAAGCCCGCCCAGGGACGCACCATCGATCCTTCCCGCTGCCGGCTGGTGATGTTCGATCAGCGAGGCGCCGGGCGTTCGACCCCCACCGCCTCGCTCGAGGACAACACCACCCAGGCGCTGGTCGAGGATATCGAACGCCTGCGTCGCCATCTCGGCATCGACCGCTGGCTGGTGACCGGCGGCTCGTGGGGCAGCTGTCTGGCGCTGGCCTATGGTGAAGCCTACCCCGAACGCTGCCTCGGCTTTCGCCTGCATGGGATCTTCCTCGCCGACCAGGAGGGGATTGACTGGTGGTTCCAGGGCTCCCGGGCGATCTTTCCCGACCATTGGGAGACCTTCGCCGCCTTCGTCGAGCCCGATGAACGCGATGACCTGCTCGACGCCTACTACCGCAGACTGACCAGCGACGATCCCGCACTCCAGCGCGCCGCGGCCGAGCGGCTGCGCCAGTTCTCGGGCTGGACCCAGACCTTCCTGCCCGACCCCGAGCACGTGCGCCAGCTGCTCGAAGGCGATGCAGCGCTCGCGCTGGCGCGCTGCTTCACCCACTACTGCCGGCATCGCGCGTTCCTGCGCCCAAACCAGCTGCTCGACGAGCTCGATCGGATCCGCGCCCATCCAGCGGAGATCGTCCAGGCCCGCTACGACACCGTGACCCCGATGATCAGCGCCTGGCGCCTGCATCGTGCCTGGCCCGAAGCGAGGATGACCCTGGTCACCGAGGCCAACCATCTCGCTACCCAGCCGCCGATGGCGACCGCGCTGCGCGCCGCCACCGACCGCCTGCTCGACCGACTGATCCCCTGATCCGAGGCATCGCGCATGACCACTCCCGGATTCGACATCGAGACGCTCTATGCGCTGCCGAGCCTCAGGGCGCCGACGCTCTGTGCCGACGGCAAGCGGCTCGCCTACCTGAGCGATGAGAGCGGCTTCGACCAGCTCTGGCTGCTCGAGCTCGAAAGCCTCGATCGGCGCCGGCTGAGCGACTGGCCAGAGCCGCTGGGCTCGATCTCGTTCAGCCCGAGCGGCGATGCGATCCTGTTCACTTACGACCACGGCGGCGACGAGCGCCATCAGTTCGCCCTCGTCGATCTCATCGACGGCAGCATCGGCCTGCTCACCGACGACCCCAGCGTCGTGCATCTCTGGGGCGCCTGGTCTCCGGACGGGCGCTCGATCGCCTTCAGCTGCAACGCCCGCGATCGACGCCATATGGACGTCCACCTGCTCGACGTCGAAAGCGGCGCGCGCCGCTGCCTGGTCGAGGGCGATGGCTTTCGCGAGGTGGTCGGCTTCTTTCCCAGCGGTGATGCGCTGCTGGTGCGAGTCTCGCCCGAGTCGCTCAACGACCAGCAGCTATATCGCCTCGAGATCGAAAGCGGGAACTGCCACCCGCTGCTCGAACACGCGGGTCCCGCGCGCTACTCGCAGATCAAGTTCGGACCTGACGACCAGGCCCTGGTGCTCGGCGATCAGGAGCGTGAGCGCCCGGCGCTGTGCCGGGCCGACCGCGACTTCACCCGGCTCGAGACGCTGGTCGAGAGCGAGCGCTGCGAGCTCGACGGCTTCGCCCGCTCGCGCGCCGATGGACGGCTGGCCTGGACGCTCAACCGCGACGGCTGGAGCGAACTGTGGATCGGCGACGGCCCCGATGGGGGCGACGCGCACCGGATCGAGGGCCATCCACCCGGCGTGATCTCGAACCTGGCCTGGCACGGGCAAGCGCTTTTGTTCGCACTCGAGGGCGCCACCACCCCCTCTGGCCTATGGCGCCATCGCTTGGGCCAGAGCGGCTGCGAGCGCCTGCTGCCGCTGCAATCCACCAGCCTGCCCCAAGGCATCGAGCCGACCCTGGACGAGGTCCCGAGCTTCGACGGCCTGCGCGTGCCGTTTCTGCGCTACCGCCCACGCGGCCCGATGCCGGCCGCTGGCTACCCCTGCGTGATCGTGATCCACGGCGGTCCGGAAGCCCAGTGGCGCCCGACCTTCCGCGCCGACCTGCAGTGCCTGCTCGACCGCGGGGTGATGGTACTCGCACCCAACGTACGCGGCAGCACCGGCTACGGTAAGCGCTACCACCAGCTCGACGACCGCGAGCGCAGGCTCGATGCGCTCAAAGACCTGATGGCGGTACGCGACTGGTGCGATGGCGAAAAGACCATCGATGCCGGCAGGGTGATGGCCTACGGCCGTTCCTACGGCGGCTTCATGGTGCTCTCGGCGCTCACCGAGCATCCCGGTCGCTGGCGGCTCGGGGTCGAGTTCTACGGCATCGGCAACTTCCACACCCTGCTCGAGACCACCGGCCCCTGGCGGCGGCGCCTGCGTGCGTCGGAATATGGCGACCCCGAGACCCAGGGCGCGGAACTCGAGCGTTTCTCGCCGATCCACCGCATCTCCCGCATCGAGGTGCCGCTTCTGATCGTCCAAGGACTCGAGGATCCACGAGTCCCCCCAGGCGAGAGCGAAATGGTCTACAGCTGCCTGCGCGGGCTCGGTCGCGAGGTCGACTACCTGCGCGTGCCCCATGCCGGGCACGGCTTCCTGCGACGCGATCAGCGCCGCCGAGTGTTCTCACGCACGCTCGAGTTCATCGCGCGCCACCTCTAGGGCGGCGTTTCGCCCAGCCGGATCGAGGCGATCGATCGGCGACGCGAGATAGGAGTGAACGGCCCCTAACCCACCTTTGATCAGGAGTACGACGAGATGGATGCAACCGCACGGGTATGGACGCTGGTCGACGAGAAACGCTCACTGTTCGAGGCGCTCAGCGATCGGGTCTGGGAGACGCCTGAGCTCGCCTACGGCGAATATCGCTCCTGCCTCGAGCACCGCAAGATGCTCGACGCCCAGGGCTTTCGGATCACCGAGGAGGCCGCGGGGATACCCACCGCGCTGGTCGGAGAGGCCGGAGCCGGAGGACCGGTGATCGCCTTCCTCGGCGAGTACGACGCGCTGCCAGGGCTCAGCCAGGCCGCCGGCGTCGCCGAGCCGCGGCCGCTGCCCGGCGACGGCTACGGGCATGGCTGCGGCCACAACATGCTCGGCTCGGCGGCGCTGCTCGCCGCTACCGCGATGAAGGACTACCTCGAAAGCCAAGGCGTGCCGGGCCGGGTGCGCTACTACGGCTGCCCCGCCGAAGAGGGCGGCGCGGCGAAGACCTTCATGGTCCGCGCTGGGCTTTTCGACGACGTCGACATCGCGATCTCCTGGCACCCCGCCTCCTTCACCCGGGTCGACGAGGCGCTGTCGCTGGCCAACACCCGGCTCGACTTCCACTTCGAGGGCCGCGCCGCCCACGCCGCCGCCGCGCCCCACTTGGGCCGAAGCGCCTTGGATGCGGTCGAGCTGATGAACGTGGGCGTCAACTACATGCGCGAGCACATGCCATCGAGCGCCAGGATCCACTACGCGATGCTCGATGCCGGTGGCATCGCCCCCAACGTGGTCCAGGCCAGCGCCAAGGTGCGCTACGCGATCCGCGCGCGCGATCTTGCCGGCATGCGTGCGCTGATCGAGCGGGTCGAGAAGATCGCCCAGGGGGCGGCGCTGATGACCGAGACCCGGGTGGCGTCGAAGGTGGTCAGCGCGGTCTCCAACCTGCTCGGCAACACGCCACTCGAACGCGCCATGCAGCATTGCCTCGAGCGCCTCGGCGGCGTGCCGTTCGACGAAGAAGACTACGATTTCGCCGCCCAGATCCAGGCGACCCTGACCGCGACCGACATCGACAACGACCATGCCCGGGTCGGCCTCGCCCCTTGGCCGCGAGCGCTCCACGACGGCGTGGTGGCGCTCGATGCGCGCGGAGAACCGATGATCGGCTCGACCGATCTCGGCGACGTCAGCTGGGCGGTGCCGACCGTACAGGCGAGGATCGCCACCCACGCGATCGGTACACCAGGCCACTCCTGGCAGATCACCGCCCAAGGGCAGGCGGGCGCCGCTCACAAGGGCCTGGTCCACGCCGCCAAGGCCATGGTCGCGACCGGCCTGGCGGCACTGCTCGACCCCTCGCTGATCGAAGCGGCCAAAGAGGACCATGCCGCCCGGCTCGCGCGCACGCCCTATGCAAGCCCGCTACCCGCCGAGCTCAAGCCCCCGATCCAGCCGCGTCCCGCGGAGTGACCACACCAGCGGGTGTCGCAACGACCACGACGAAACCGAGAGAATCTGCCATGACGCCCCCTTCATCGCGCTACCGTCGGCTGCTCGCCGCTGCCGCCATCGCGCTGGTATCGCCGGTCGTCGCAAGCGCCGCGACTCCGCCGAACACCCTGGTGATGGCCTGGAACATCGATGCGATCAGCACCTTCGATCCGGCCCAGATCGGCGAAGTGGTCACCGACGAAATCCTGCGCAACGCCTGCGATACCCTGGTCGACTTCGACCCCGACGACGCCAGCCATGTGGTGCCGTCGTTGGCACGCTCCTGGTCGCTGTCCGATGACGGCCTGACCCTGACTTTCGACCTGCGCGAAGACATGCGCTTTCCATCCGGCAACCCGGTGAGCGCGAGCGATGTCGCCTGGTCGATGAAGCGCGTGGTCGAGCTCGGCTTCGGCAATGCCGCCACCCTCGAGGAATACGGTTTCACTGCGGACCGCATCGACCAGGCGATCGAGGCCCCCGACGCCCACACCTTGATGCTGCATTTCGATCGCCCCTACCCGCAGGAGCTGATTCTCCAGGCGATCGCCGCCAACCGGGTCGCAAGCGCGCTCGATCGGGAGACGCTGATGGCAGAGGAGGTCGAGGGCGATCTCGGCAACCGCTACCTGACCAACCATACCGAATGCGCAGGGCCCTACCGGCTGCGCCAGTGGAACGCCGGCGAGGCGGTGGTGCTCGAGGCCAACGGCGACTACTGGGGTGAAGCGCCGAAGCTGCCTCAGGTGCTGATCCGCCATGTCGCCGAGGCCGGCACCCAACGCCTGCTGCTGGCGCGAGGCGACGTCGACGTCGCCCGCGACCTGGCTCCGGAGGATCTCAGGAACCTCGACGGCAGCGATGGCATCGAGGTGGTCAAGGCACTCAAACCACAGCTTTTCTACTTAAACCTCAACAACGGCGACCCGATCTTCGCCAATCCCAAGGTACGCCAGGCAATGCGCTACCTGGTCGATTACCAAGGGCTCGCCGACACCGTGATGGCCTACAGCGGCACGCCGCGGGCGAGCTTCGTGCCGCTCGGTTCGTTCGGCGCACTCGACGAGACCGAGGGCCAGCCGTTCAGGCTCGATCTCGACGAGGCCAAGCGGCTGCTGGACGAGGCAGGCTATCCGGACGGCTTCGAGACCCGGCTGATCTTCGGCACCCTGCCCTATTCGGCACCGATCGCCCAGAGCCTGCAGCAGAACGCGGCCAAGGTCGGCGTCAGGATCGAACTCGAACGGATGGCCAACGCCCAGCTGTTCTCGCGCGTGCGCGGGCGGGAGTACCAGTCGGCGATCCAATCCTGGATGACCTCGGTGGCGGACGCTCACGGCATGGCCTCGCGCCTGCTCTACAACCCGGACAACCGGCTCGAGGCGCGCCAGAGCATGTACCCGAGCTGGCGCGCGGCGTACTACTCAGAAGAGGTCAATCAAGAGGTCCAAGCGGCGCTGCTGGAGGCCGACCCCGCCGCGCGCGAAGCCCGCTACCACGCGCTGCAAAGGGAGATGTTCGAGCAGGGCCCGTTCGCGATCCTGTTCCAGATGTACGACGTCGCGGGCAAGCGCGCGGAGCTGCACGACTGGAAAGCGAACGGCTTCAGGGTCTACTACGACCTCGCCAGCAAGTGAACCGGACACCCAACCGACCCACCTCGGGCCGGGTCGCGTCCGGCGGCGATCCCGCCCGGCGCGATACGCGACCGATGAACGTCCAGGAGCACGCCATGAGCGACTCAACGATCAACTCCACCGCGCTCCCGCCGCGCGAGCCCAGCGCGCTGCTCGGCGGATTCAACTGGCTGGCACGCACGCTCGCGACAGTGGCGGCGACGCTGTTCGGGCTGCTGGTGCTGACCTTCTTCATCGGCCGCCTGCTGCCGCTCGATCCAGTGATCGCGATCCTCGGCGACAACGCATCGCAGTCCGCCTACGACGCGATGTATCGACAGCTCGGACTGGACCGGCCGCTGATCGAGCAGTTCGCCACCTACGTGGGACAGGTGGTGCAATTCGACTTCGGCAGGTCGCTGACCTCGGGCAACCCGGTGCTCAGCGATATCGCCCGGGTGTTTCCCGCTACCCTCGAGCTCGCCACCCTGTCGATTTTGATCGCCACTGGATTCGGCATCCCGCTCGGCGTGCTCTCGGCGATGTATCGCGACAGCCCGCTCGACTACATCGTGAGGGTCCTGACCCTGCTGGGCTACTCGGCGCCCAACTTCTGGCTCGGCCTGATGGGCCTGACCCTGTTCTATGCCACCCTCGGCTGGGTCGCCGGACCCGGACGAATCGACTTCGTCTACGAGTACACCCTCACTCCGATCACCGGCTTCCTGCTGATCGATGCCCCTTTGCTCGGCGAGTGGCAGGCATTCGCCAACGCGATCAGCCACATCGTGCTGCCGGCCTCGATCCTCGGCTTCAGCGCCATGGCCTACATCGCGCGAATGACCCGCAGTTTCATGATCGAGCAGCTCAACCAGGAGTACGTGGTCACCGCCAGGGTGAAGGGGCTCTCCTGGGCCAAGACCGTATGGGTACATGCCTTTCGCAACATCGCGGTGCAGGTGATCACCGTGGTCGCACTGTCCTACGCCTTCCTGCTCGAAGGCGCGGTACTGATCGAGACGGTGTTCGCCTGGCCCGGGTTCGGGCGCTACCTGACCAATGCGCTGCTCGCTGGCGACATGAACGCAGTAGTCGGCTGCACCCTGCTGGTCGGGACGATATTCATCGTGCTGAACCTGTGCTGCGACCTGCTCTACCACCTGCTCGATCCACGCACCCGCTGAGCCAGAGGCCAAGGAGGAGACCCGATGTCCCGCACCGACCATCCGACCAGGCTGCGCGCCTGGCTCACCGCCGAGATCGCAGGCTCCAGCCGCCAGGCTCGCGCCCAGCAGCTGTGGCGCGCGCTGTGGCGGCTGCGCTCGAACTTCACTGCGCTATTCGGCCTGGCCATCCTGCTCGCGCTGTTGGCGATGGCGCTGCTGGCGCCGTGGATCGCCACTCACGACATCTACGCCCAGAACCTCGCCAACCGCCTAAAGCCCCCTTCGGCCGAGCATTGGTTCGGCACCGACGAACTCGGCCGGGACATCTTCAGCCGCGTAGTGTTCGGCGCGCGGATCACGCTCTACATCGCCTTGCTCACCGCCGCGATCGTCGCCCCCGTGGGGCTTCTGATCGGCACCGTGGCGGGCTACCTGGGCGGCTGGGTCGACGTTCTGCTGATGCGGGTGGTCGACATCTTCCTCGCCTTCCCCAGCCTGATCCTTGCGCTGGCCTTCGTCGCCGCCCTGGGGCCTGGCATCGAGAATGCGATCATCGCCATAGCGCTGGCCTCCTGGCCGCCGATCGCGCGGCTGGCCCGCGCGGAGACGCTCTCGATCCGCGGCAGCGACTACGTCGCTGCGGTACGGCTGCAGGGCGCCTCGAAGCTTCGGATCGTGATCAACCACATCATGCCGATGTGCATCCCCTCGGTGGTGGTCAGGGTCACCCTCAACATGGCCTCGATCATCCTCACCGCCGCCGGCCTCGGCTTCCTCGGGCTCGGCGCCCAGGCGCCGAGCCCCGAGTGGGGCGCGATGCTCTCCTCCGGACGCGAATTCATGCTGACCAGCTGGTGGCTGGCGGCGATCCCCGGCAGCGCCATCCTGCTCACCAGTCTCGCCTTCAATCTGTTCGGCGACGGCCTGCGCGACCTACTGGACCCCCACCATGACTGAACCCAGCCTGCTCGAGATCGAAGACCTCAAGATCGGCTTTCCGACGCCGCGTGGCTTGCATCAGGTGGTGCGCGGCGTTTCGCTGCGCATCGGCCGCGAGAAGGTCGGCATCGTCGGCGAGTCCGGTTCGGGCAAATCGCAGACCGGCCGCGCGGTCCTCAAGATGACGCCGAAACACGCCCGGATCGAGGCCAAGCGGATGAGCTTCGACGGCATCGATCTGCATGCGGCCAGCGAACGGCAGATGCGCCGGATACGCGGCAATCGCATCTCGATGATCCTCCAGGACCCCAAGTTCTCGCTCAATCCGCTGATCAGGGTCGGCACCCAGGTCAGCGAGGCGTACCGCCTGCACCATCGGATCAACGCCGCGCAGGCGCGTCGGCGGACGCTTGAAATGCTCGAATCGGTGCGTATCCGCGATCCCGAGCGGGTCTACCGGCTCTTTCCCCACGAGCTCTCCGGCGGTATGGGCCAGCGGGTGATGATCGCGATGATGCTGATCTCGGAGCCCGAACTGATCATCGCCGACGAACCGACCTCGGCACTCGACGTCACCGTGCGCCGTCAAGTGATGGAGGTGCTCGGGGAACTGGTGGAACGGCGCGGCGCCGGGCTGATGCTGATCAGCCACGACCTCAACCTGGTCGCCGAATACTGCGACCGGGTGCTGGTGATGTATGCCGGCCGGATCGTCGAAGCGCTGCCGGCCAGGGAACTGCACCAGGCTCGCCACCCTTATACCCGCGGCTTGCTGGAAAGCCTGCCGCGGCTCGACCGCAAGCGCGGGCTGCTGCCGGTGCTGTCGCGCGACCCGGCCTGGCGCGAAGCGCCGTCGCTGCCGCTGGAGGAGATTCGCTGATGAACCAGCAACCCCTGCTCGAAATGGCCTCGCTCGAGATCCACTTCGGCCGCGGACGCGGCCGGGTCAAGGCGATCGAAGAGGTCTCGTTCAAGCTCGCGCGCGGCGGCGCCTATGGGCTGATCGGCGAATCCGGCTGCGGCAAGTCCAGCGTGCTGAGAGCGATCGCCGGGCTCAACGACCACTATGGCGGATCGATCCTGTTCGATGGCCGCGAACTCTCGCCACGCCGCGACAAGCACTGGTTCAAGCGGGTGCAGATGGTGTTCCAGGACCCCTACGCCTCGCTGCACCCGCGCAAGACCGTGGCCAAGGTGCTGCGCGAGCCGCTGCGCATCCATCGATTCAAGGACGAGGAGCGCCGCATCGACCGAGTGCTCGACGAAGTCGGGCTCGGCGCGGCCTTCCGCTATCGCTATCCGCACCAGCTATCGGGAGGCCAGCGCCAGCGGGTCGCCATCGCCCGCGCGCTGGTGATCGAGCCGGAGCTCTTGCTGCTCGATGAGCCCACCTCGGCGCTCGACGTCTCGGTGCAGGCCGAGATTCTCAACCTGCTGGTACGCCTGCGCGCCGAACGGGGCCTCACCTACCTGATGGTCAGCCACGACCTCGCGGTGGTGACCCATCTCTGCGAACGCGTAGGCATGATGCACGCCGGCCGCATCGTCGAGGAGCTCGACGAGGCCGACGTGCGTGCGGGCCATACCCGCGAGGCGTACACCCGCGCCTTCCTGGCCGCCAGCGCGGCCTGACTCGAGCGTCGTTCATCGCCGCGACGAACACAAAAGACAAGCACAAAAAGGAACCATCATGACGCACCTTCACTCAGCCTGTCCTCGCACGATGATCAAGGCCGCCGCGCTCGCCGCCCTGCTCAGCGCAGGCAGTGCCGCGTGGTCGGCGACGCCGCCCGATACCCTGGTGATGGCATGGAACATAGATGCGATCAGCACCTTCGATCCGGCGCAGATCGGCGAAGTGGTGACCAACGAGATCCTGATGAACACCTGTTCGGCGCTGGTCGACTATGACCCGGAGGATGCCACTCGGGTGGTTCCGGCGCTGGCCGAGAGCTGGGAGGTGAACGAGGACGAGCGATCGCTCACCTTCCACCTGCGCGACGGCTTGACCTTTCCCTCCGGCGAGCCGGTGGAGGCCGACGACCTCGCCTGGTCGCTGGCTCGGGTGGTCAAGCTCGGCTTCGGCAACGCCGCCACCCTCGAGGAGTACGGCTTCACCACCGACAACGTCGAGCAGCTGATCACCGCGCCCGACCCGCGCACCCTGGTGATCCGCTTCGATCGCCCCTATCCATCCGAGCTGATGCTCCAGGCGATCGCCGCCAACCGGGTCGCCACCGCGATCGATCGCGATACGGTAATGGCACAGGAAGTCGACGGCGACCTCGGCAACCGCTACCTCACCACCCGTACCGAATGCGCCGGCCCCTATCGGCTGCGCCAGTGGAACGCAGGCGAGGCGGTGGTGCTCGAAGCCAACCCCGGCTGGACTCCGGCGCCCGCGCTTTCGCGCGTACTGATCCGCCATGTCGCCGAGCCCGGCACCCAGCGCCTGCTGCTCTCCCGCGGCGACGTCGACGTCGCCCGCGACCTGACGCCGGAGGATCTCGCCGCAGTCGAGGCCGCGCCCGATCTCGAGATCGACAAAGCGCTGCGACCGCAGCTCTTCTACTGGGGATTCAACAACGACGACCCGATCCTCTCCAACCAGAAGGTGCGCCAGGCTCTGCAGCTACTGGTCGACTACCAAGGCCTCGCCGACACGGTGATGTCCTACAGCGGCATCCCGCGGGCCAGCTTCGTGCCGCTCGAATCGTTCGGCGCGCTCGACCAGAGCGAAGGCCAGCCGTTCAGCCAGGATCTCGACCGGGCGCGGGAGCTGCTCGTCGAAGCAGGCTACCCGGACGGTTTCAGCATGCGGCTGATCTTCGGCACCCTGCCCTACTCGGCGACGGTGGCGCAGAGCCTGCAGAACGCAGCGGCGCAAATCGGCATCGACCTCGAGCTCGAACGGATGGCCAACGCCCAGCTGTTCTCGCGCGTGCGCGGACGCGAGTACCAGATGAGCCTGCAGTCGTGGCAAACCTCGGTAGCCGACGCCCACGGCATGGCCTCTCGGTTGATCTACAACCCGGACAATCGGCTCGAGGCCCGCAATACCATGTACCCGAGCTGGAACTCGGCGTTCTACTCCGAGCAAGCCAACCAGGAGATCGAAGAGGCCCTGTTCGAGACCGACCCCGCCGCGCGCGAACAGCGCTACCACGCGCTGCAGAGGGAAGTGTTCGAGCTCACGCCCAGGGTGGTGCTGTTCCAGACCTACAACATCGTCGGGCTCAACCAGCAGTTGAAGGGATGGCGGTCCAACGGCTTTCGCAGCTACTACACCCTGACCAGCAAGTGATCGCTGCTCTTGCGAGCCGGCAACGCCGAACCGCCGACGATCTCCTCCCATAGCTGCTCGATGCCGCGTCCGAGCGGACGCGGCGAGCGGTAGAGGCGGATCTCGACCTTCTGGTGCCAGTGCGCGTCACCCGCCAGCCCCAGCAGGCCGGCGTCGAGCTCGGTGCGCACCAGGCTCTCGGGCAGCCAGGCGAGCCCGCTGCCCGCCATCACCATGCCCTTCAGCGCACTGCTCATGGTGTTCTCGTACACCGTGACCAGCTCCAACGGCTGGCGTTCGAACAGGCGCACGAGCAGCTGGGCGAAGAAGGCGCCTTGTCGATAGCCGAGGTAGCGAATCGCTCCCTCGGCGTCGATCGGATGGAGCGGCCGCCCCGCCTGGTCGAGGCGCGAGACCGGCACCAGCCACTCCACACCGAGCGACACCGACGGACAGCGCGGCAGGATATCGCCAGGCGCCACCCACGGGTGGGCGTAGGTGAGCATCAGGTCGCTCTCGCCCTCGATCAGGGTGGAGACGGTGCCGGCGAACGATGGGCGAGGATCGCAGAAACGCACCTGCAGCGCAGGATGCCCCTGCTGGAGCCCGGCGAACCAAGGCGGAAAGAAGGTCAGGCAGAGGGTATTGAGCGCGGCGAAATTGATCACGCAGGGCTGGCCGTCATCGATCGACCCGAGCTCGACCCGGGTGCGCTGCAGGGTGGACAGAATCTCGCGCGCCTTGGGCAGGAAGGCGAGCCCCTCGCGGGTCAGGCCCACCGGATGGGTGGTGCGGTCCACCAAGGGAAAGCCGAGGCGCTGTTCGAGCAGCCGGATCCTGCGGCTCAGCGCCGACTGGGTGACGTGGCGCTCGCTGGCCGCGCGGGAAAAATTGAGACAGCGCGCGAGGGTGACGAAGTCTTCGAACCATTTGAGCTCCATGAGGCGCCCCCGGTTTGGTTTGTTGTTGGTGTCTGGTATTCGAAGCGGGTATGAAGGAACAACATACACCATCACCCAGCCGGCTCTACATTCGCCAAGGCTTAGGGCGTGCTAACACGCCCCAGGAAGTATCCACAAAAGAAAACGCCCCGCACGAGGCGAGGCGTCCGGGTCGCGCGGGGCCGCGGCTACAGGCCGGCGCCTTGGCGCAGGGCTTCGACCTTGTCGGTCTTCTCCCACGGGAAGGCGGTGAAGGTCTCGCGCTTGCGCTGGCCGTCGACGTCGATCCACTCGTAGGTGTGTTCGAACGGCTCGCGGCCGAAGTGGCCATAGGCTGCGGTGAGCTGATACATCGGGTGGAGCAGGTCGAGCATGGAGGTGATCGCGAAGGGACGCAGATCGAAGTGCTCGCGAACCAGCTCGATGATCTTCTCGTCGCTGATCTTGCCGGTGTTGAAGGTATTGATCGACACCGAGGTGGGCTCGGCGACGCCGATCGCATAGGAGACCTGGATCTCGCACTTGTCGGCCAGGCCCGCGGCGACCAGGTTCTTGGCCACGTAGCGCCCGGCATAAGCGGCGCTGCGGTCGACCTTGGACGGATCCTTGCCGGAGAACGCGCCGCCGCCATGGCGGGCCATGCCACCGTAGGTGTCGACGATGATCTTGCGTCCAGTCAGACCGCAGTCGCCGACCGGGCCACCGATCACGAACTTGCCGGTCGGGTTGATATGGAACTTGGTCTTCTCGCTCAGCCACTCGGCGGGCAGCACGTCGCGGATGATCAGCTCCTCGACCGCATGGCGCAGCTCGGACTGGGAGATGCTCTCGTCGTGCTGGGTGGAGAGCACCACCGCGTCGACCCCGACCGGCTTGCCGTCTTCGTCGTAGCGGAAGGTGACCTGGCTCTTGGCGTCAGGACGCAGCCAGGCCAGGGTGCCGTTCTTGCGCAGCTCCGACTGGCGCTCGACCAGCCGGTGGGCGTAGTGGATCGGCGCCGGCATGAACGAGGGGGTCTCGTTGGTGGCATAGCCGAACATCAGCCCCTGGTCACCGGCGCCCTGGTCCTCCGGCTTGGAGCGGTCGACGCCCTGGGCGATGTCCACGCTCTGCTTGCCGATCAGGTTGAGTACGCCACAGGTGGCGCCATCGAAGCCGACCTGGGAGGAGGTGTAGCCGATCTCGAGGATCACCTGGCGCACCAGCTCCTCGAGATCGACCCAAGCGCTGGTAGTGATTTCACCTGCGACGATCGCGACACCGGTCTTGACCAGCGTCTCGCAGGCGACACGGGCCTGCTTGTCACGAGCGATCAGCGCATCGAGCACCGCATCGGAGATCTGGTCGGCGATCTTGTCGGGATGGCCTTCGGACACCGACTCGGAGGTGAACAGGGAGTATTCGCTCATTACAGTCTTCGACCCTCGCCTCGTGGTTCGAGCATGTGGGAGTGAGAAGTGGAAGCGACGGCGGCCGAAAACAGCAGCGATCGCCGACGATGGGGAAAAAATTCTACACGCACAGTGAGGGGGTGCCTAGCGTGGCTGCACGCTTAGCTTATGCCCGAAAAAGCGGGCATGGCCTTGGAAAACCAAGCCATGCCCAGCGCATCGGGACGGCCAGGAGGCCTACACGACCAGCGAGAAGAGCAGCCAGACCAGCGCGAAGGACAGGAAGCCGACCGCCGTACCGATCACGGTCCAGGTCTTGAGCGCCACCTTGACGCTAATGCCCAGGAAGCGCGATACCAGCCAGAAACCGGAGTCGTTGACGTGCGAAAAGGTGATCGATCCCGCGGCGATCGCCACCACGATGCAGGCGAGAGCAAACCCTTCCAGCCCGGGATGAGCGGCCACGGCCGGAGCCATCAGGCCCGCCGCGGTGGTCGCAGCGACAGTAGCCGAGCCTTGGGCGACGCGCATGATGATCGCGATCAAAAACGCGGAGAGGATCACTGGCAGGCCAAGTGCGTCCAAGCCATTGGAAAGCGCAGTACCGATGCCGGTGGCGGTCAGCACACCGCCGAACATACCGCCCGCCCCAGTGATCAGGATGATCGAGCACACCGGGCCGAGGCCTTCGTCGACGAGCCGCTCCAGGCGCTCACCGACCGGCCCCTGGGTACGCCTGATCACCAGCAGGTACATGGCCAGCAAAGTGGTGATCAACAGCGCGATGGGAGTGTTGCCGATGAACACCAGCGTATGGAACCACACGCCTTCACCGGCGATGAGGCCGTCGGCGGCGAGCGTGGTCAGCCCGGTATTGAGGAAGATCAGCACCAGCGGCAGCACCAGGACCAGCAGCACGGTGGAAAACGCCGGCGCATTCTCGGTCGCAGCGTCGGGCTGGCCCAGCAGGTCCGGCACTGCGAACGATGGATGCCTATTGGCGAGCAGCAGCGCCAGCCGATAGCCGACCAGATACCAGGTGGGCAAGCCCACCAGCAAGGAGACGACCAGCACCATGCCGACATCGGCCCCGATCAGCCCCGACGCGGCGACCGGCCCTGGATGCGGCGGCACCAGTGCGTGCATGACCAGGAAGGCGCCGGTGGAAGGCAGCGCGTAGCGCAGAATCCCTCCGCCGAGCCGGCGCGCCACCGAATAGATGATCGGCAGCATCACGATGAAGCCCGCATCGAGGAAGATCGGAAACCCGAAGCACAGCGAGGCGACCGATAGCGCGAACGGTGCGCGACGCTCGCCGAACACCTCGAGCAGGCGATTGGCCAGCACGTTGGCGCCGCCGGACACTTCGACCATGCGACCGAGTACAGCGCCGAAGCCGATCAACAAGGCGACATTGCCAAGCGTCCTGCCGAACGGCCCGACCAGCGTGCCGATCAGCTCCTGGACATCGATACCGGCGGCGATCGCGGTCAAGATCGATACGATGATCAAAGCGAAGAAGGCGTGCAGACGCACCCTGATGATCAAGAAAAGCAGCAGGGCGATGGCGCCGACCCCAATCAGGGTCAGCAGCACAGGGGATAAGGTCGTGGTGCTCGCTAGCGCATTACTATCCATGGCTCACCTGGGGTATTGCCTTCGTCGAGGCGTAGTGCGCCAGCGGACGGCGCAAAGCGTCGCCCGAGGCGAGGAAAGTGTGGTTGGGTCAGAGCGCGCCCGGCGTACGAGGAAGCCGAGCGCGGGAAGTACCGCCGTCTAGTCGAGCGGAGCCGGTCCCAGCTCTTCCAGCAGCTGCTTCATCTTGACGTAGGCTTTGTTGCGATAGGCGATCAGCTCGGGGATGCGTTCGGCAGGCACGTTGAGGAAGCCCGCCCCGCTCTTGGTGCCGAGCTTGCCCTGCTGAATCAGCTCGCTGAGCACCTTGGGGGTGGCGAATCGATCGGGGAAATCGCTCTGCAGCGACTTGTAGCAGAAGTTGTAGACGTCGAGCCCCGCCATGTCCGCGATCGCGAACGGACCGAAGAACGGCAGGCGAAAGCCGAAGGTGGTACGCACCAGCGTATCGATCTCTTCCGCCGTCGCCACGCCCTCTTCGAGCAGCTGGGTCGCCTCGTGGAACAGCGCGTACTGCAAGCGGTTGAGGACGAAACCGGTGACGTCCTTGACCGTCGCGGTCTCCTTGCCGGTGGAGCGGACGATCGCGCAGGCCGCTTCGATCGCATCCGGCGAAGTGCCGGCGTGGGGAATGATCTCCACCCCGGGGATGAAAGGCGAAGGATTGGAGAAATGCACGCCGAGGAAGCGCGCGGGATGGGTCACCGCCTGCGCCAGGGCGGCGATCGAGATGGTCGAAGTGTTCGAACCGATGATCGCCTCCGGCTTCGCTGCCGCGCAGATCCGGCGCAGGGTCTCATGCTTGATCTCGAGAACTTCGGGTACTGCCTCCTCGATGAAATCCGCCCCCTCGACCGCCTCTTCGATCGATGCGGCGGCGGAGACGTTACGCTCGATCAGCGCTATCGCACCCTCCGGAAACAGGCCGTCGGCGACGAACTGGCGAGCCTCTTCGACGATTCGCTGGCGATTACGCTCGGTCACCTCGAACGAGACGTCGGCGATCCTCACCTGTGCCCCTGCGATCGCCAGGACCTGGGCGATACCGCCGCCCATGTATCCAGAACCGATGATGGCCACTGTGCGCGTCATGGTGTTCCTCCGAATGTCATGTCGATCGCGGTTCAATCTTGGTTGCCCTGGCGTACCTGGCTCTGGCCGAGCGCGTAGCCGGCTCGCTTGGGCAGGATCTGCTCGCGCAGGTAACGTTGGTTGCTGCTCGACACGCTGAGCCCATCTCCGCCGTAGTGTTCGGTGCAGATCACCCCCTGGAAGCCATTGGCCAGCGCGATCTCGAACGCCTTGCGGTAGCTGATCAAACCGGATTCCAGCGGGGCAGGCATGGCGACGAAGTAGTCGCGGGCGATATCTTCGTCGCGGATGTAGTTCTTGACGTGCCAGTAATTCGAATAAGGCAGGGTTTTCTCGAGCATCTCGACCCAGGATTCGATCGGCCGGTGCAGGCGGATCAGGTTGCCGATGTCGGGATTGAGGCCAACGTTGGGCAGGCCGATATCCTTGACCAGGGCAACGGCCGAATCGGCGGTGCCCAAGTAGGTGTCCTCGTACATTTCAAGCGAGACCAGCAGGCCAAGCTCTTCGGCATGGCGCCCCAGTTCGCGAAGCCGCTCCACCGCCAGTTTCCAGGTCGCCGCGTCGCCCACCGGGTCCTTGTGGCCTTCCACGGTCCAGAACCACAGCTGCGCTTGCTGCTGCGGGGTCAACGCTTGGTGCAGCCCGAACGACACCACCTCGCAACCAAGCGCCGCGGCGGCCTCCAGGGTGCGATGGCTATACGCCAGGTTGTCCTCCCAGCGAGCCTCTTCGATCACGCTGCGACGAATCGCCGAGATCGCCGGGGTCCCCACTCCGGCAGCCCGCGCCGCCGCCTTGAGCTCATCGAGGCGCGCGGCGGACAGATCACCCGGGCGGACCCAGCTGTCGGTGAAATCGACATCGGTGAAACCCGCCTCGCGCGCCTCGGTGAACACCCGCTGCCATGCTTCGGGCTCGGCATCGTTGATGTGGCGTCCTTGTGCATCGACGCCGGGGAACTGCAACAACGCTGCAGTGATCGGCCAGTTATCCGCGGTATAAGCCATGTTCGATTTCACTCCAATTGGCTGGCAGCGCCACTTCCCATATCGCCAGCGGTAGTTCGATGTTCCATGACGGCGAAGACCGCCACGATGATTTGATATTCACGCCGACGGCGTCTCACCGGTCGCCGGCCCATAGCCACCACTCCCCTTGGAGCTCGGTCATTAGGATCGAAATGAATTCAATCTTTTGATCTTGTCTGGTTCAAATGAGCAGAGCCAATATCGCCAATTGGTCATACTTTTATCAATGCATGCATCATAGAACTTTAGTAGATCGCTCCTTGATCCACACTTCAGACAACAAAATTGTCCATTAAAAACAATAAGTTGAAATAACACAGGGACATCAGACCAAGAATAGGGCCGCAATGACGCACTGACCGCCCTGATCGCATCATTCCCATGGCCCAATCAGCCAATGGCGGCCATGACCGGCCATTAGTACCCGACATTGGTATAGGTGTATCGATTAATCATCGAGACGACAGCTATAAAACAAGCGCTACGCCAATTTTCGAGGACCAAAGTCGAATAGGGATATCGTCAGAGCGAGGCGGATACTCGTTGCTCAACATCTGTTCATAAAAGGAACAAATATTTAAAAGCGAATGGCGCAAAGCGGGAATCTTCGTCCATCGCCCTACGGCAACGAGAAAACCGGCCCTCGCCATGGCCACCCCCTCCGATCGCGAGACCATGGCTGCCGGGGCCAACCGCCCATCAAGGAGCATCGATATGGCCCAGGTACACAAAGCCCCGCGCTTGTCGGCGGGCCAGCGAACGATCAGGAACCTGCGCTGGTGGATAGTGGGTTTCGCCCTGCTCGCCGGAATCATCAACTACATGGACCGCAGCGCGATCGCCATCGCCGCACCGGAGCTGATGCGCGAATTCAACCTGAGCGCTGCGGACATCGGGCTGCTCGGCACCATATTTTCATGGACCTACGCCTTCTCCCAGCTGCCTACCGGCTGGCTGGTCGATAAGCTCGGCGCGCGCAGGATGTACTTCATCGCCATCGCCGGCTGGAGCATCGCCACCGCGCTGATGGCGTTCGGCACCCGGCTATGGCATTTCGTCGTTTTCCGCGCCCTGCTCGGGGTGATGGAGGCCCCCAACTCGCCTGCCTCGGCCAAGCTGACCGCCGACTGGTTCCCCCGCGCGGAACGAGGCCAGGCCACGGCGATCTGGGACAGCGGTTCGAAATGGGGCCCGGCGATCGCGCCTCCCGTGCTGACCCTGATCATGATCACCCTGGGCTGGAAGGCGATCTTCTTGATTCTCGGCCTGGCCGGGCTTGTGCTGGCAGTGGCGTTCTACCTGTTCTATCGCACTCCGGAGAACCACCGCCGCATCACCGCCGAGGAGCTCGAGATGATCGAGCAGGACCGCGCCGCCCAGCCGCTGCGTCATGCCAAGGTCTCCTGGCTGGGGCTGTTCAGGCACCGTCAGGTGTGGGGAATGATGGCGGGATTCTTCTGCGTGATCTGGATCTGGAACATCTTCATCATCTTCCTGCCGCTCTATCTCCAGCACACCCACGGCGTGAGCATCAAAGGCACGGGGTGGCTTGCCGCCATCCCGTTCCTCGGCGCGGCGATAATCGGTATCTGCGGTGGCTACGTGATGACTCGCTACGCCAAGACCTCGGGCAAGGGCACCCTGACCACCAAGCGCCACGTGATGAGCGTCGCCGCAGTCGCCGCAGGCGCATTGGTCTGCCTGATTCCGCTGGTACCGACGCTATGGATGTCGATCGTGGTAATGACCCTGGCGCTTGGCTTCATCGCCACCATGCAGGCGGCCGCCTGGGCGATGCCGAGCGACGTGGTCGGCGCTTCCAAGGTCGCCTCGGTGGGCGCGATCCAGAATTTCGGCGGCTACTTCGGCGGCGCCTTCGCGCCGCTGCTGACCGGCATACTGGTCGACCGCACCGGCTCCTATACGCTTTCGTTTTTGATCGGCGGGGTGATCGCCGCGATGGCGGCGGTCGCCTATTCGACCCTGGTGCGCTCGCCGATCACCGAAGACCGTGACGACTGATTCCCTCGACCCAAGGAGTACTCCATGCACGTTGCCATCATCGGCGCGGCCGGCATGGTCGGCGTCAAGCTGACCCAGGCGTTGATCGAGCCAAGCGCGCGCCACGGCCTCGAGATAGAAGCACTGACGCTCATCGATGTGGTCGAACCGCCGCTGCCCGAGACGTTTCAAGGCGAACTGCACCGGGAAGTGCGTGATCTGTCGGCGCCGGGAGAAGCGCAGCGCCTGGTAGAACGGCGACCCGACCTGATCTTCCATCTGGCGGCGATCGTCTCCGGCGAAGCGGAGCGCGATTTCGACAAGGGCTACCGGATCAATCTCGACGGCACCCGCGAGCTGTTCGATGCGATCCGCCAGGCCAACCTCGGCAGCGGCTACTGCCCTCGGCTGGTCTTCACCTCATCGATCGCGGTATTCGGCGCACCGCTGCCGGAACGCATCGGCGACGACTTCCACTCGACGCCGCTGACCAGCTATGGCACCCAGAAAGCGATCTGCGAGCTGCTGCTCGCCGACTGTACCCGGCGCGGCTTCTTCGACGGCATCGGCATCCGGCTACCCACGCTCTGCGTGCGCCCCGGCAAACCCAACCTTGCTGCATCGGGCTTTTTCTCCAGCATCATTCGCGAGCCGCTGGTCGGCCAGCCCGCGATCCTGCCGGTGCCGCGCGAGGTGCGCCACTGGTTCGCCTCGCCCCGCTCCGCCGTCGGCTTCCTGCTCCATGCGGCGACGATCGATACCGCGCTCATCGGCCCACGCCGCAACCTGTCGATGCCGGGAGTGAGCGCCACCGTCGATGATCAGATAGAAGCACTGCGCCGCATCGCCGGTGACGCGGCGGTGGCGCTGATCGAGGAACGGCCCGACCCAGAGATCATCGCCATGATCGGCGGCTGGGCGGCGGGCTTCGACGCCGAGCGAGCGACGGCGCTGGGATTCACCGCCGAGCGCGACTTCGAGCAAATCATCCGAGCCCACATCGAAGACGAGCTGGAACCCTGAGCGCGCACCCTGGTCCTCGGCGCCGCCGCCGGGCTACCAGGGCAACGGCGCTTCGAGCTCAGCGCCGCCCCACCTCGTCGAGACTCAGGATGGTATGGGCATTGGTCGCACTGGTGGCGAGGGTGTCGATCACCCCGGTGCGCAGCGCGCCGAGTATCCCGGCAGCCTTGGTATTTTCGCTGGCGATCGCGATGACATCGGGGATCCGCGCAAGATCGCTGATCGACAGTCCGATCACTCGTCCCTGCATCGGCGTCTTGGCCGGACGGCCATGGATATCGATGAAGTCGTACCCCATCATGTCACCGATCGTTCCGGCCAGCCGCGCCTCGGCGATCTCCTGGGGCGTGAACCACCCCATCCGCGCCATGTTGCTGTTCTCGCTCAGATCTCCGACCCCGATCAGGGCGATATCGGCGCGTCGGGCGCGATCGAGGGTCTGGCGCACGGTGATGTTGTCGAGCAGCCGCTCGCGCGCGGTCGCGTCCTGCACCAGCGCCGGGGCATAGAGCGTCTCGCTCTCGCCGCCGAACCTGGCCGCCAAGCGCCGGCAGATATGGTCAGGGTTCATGTACTCGCCGGCACGCAAAGAGCCACCGATCGCGCAAATGAACGAGCAGCGTCGCGCCTGCTGGACGAACACGTTGTCGGCGACGGAGCCGACATTTCGCCCCATGCCCACGGCGACGATCGCACCGTCGTCGAGCGTGCGGGCCAGGTGGTCGGCGACCAGGCTGGCAACGTTGGAGCGCTGGCGCTCCTCGTCGCCGTGGTCGAGCGCGATCAGCGCCCGCTTGATGCCGAAGCGACGCTTCAACTCCTGCTCTATCTCGGCACTGACCGCGGGGTGCAGCCGCACCCGTACGTCGACGATGCCTTCCATATGGGCACGCTTGAGCAGTCGCCCCACCTTGATCCGGGAAATCCCCAGCCGCTGGGCGATCGCCTCCTGGGTCTCGCCTTCGACATAGTAGAGTGCGGCGATCTCGGTCATCAGATCAGCCTCGCCAACCTCACTGCGCTCGCTCATCGTTCTTTTTCTCCCCCACTCGTTCGACAGCCTCCTGGCGCGCCCAACGATAGCACAGCCATAAAAGCCGGCCGGACAAACGCCACATCTCAACTTTTGATCACCACAGGAACTTTGGATCAATCGCCAGCAGAAAGCACACGACCCAGCGCAAGCCGAGCCACACCAAGGGATGAAAGGCTAAATAGCGATCAACCAAAGTCGTATATAGACATTCCTCCAGCCGATCGATACTGGATTCATCTCATCATTTGTTCACGCAAAGATCATATATCCGGTATCACCGGTGCAGCGCGCCCGCCAGGCGCCCCGCCACAGGAGCCAGACCCATGACTCGTCTGTTCAATCGCCCCTCGGACTTCGCCAGCGAGCTGATCGAAGGCTTCGTCGCCGCCTATTCCGACAAGGTCCGCCAAGTTCCCGGCGGCGTAGTGCGCAATACCCGATCGAGGCCGGGTGAGGTCGCGGTGGTGATCGGCGGCGGGTCGGGGCATTACCCGGCCTTCTCCGGGCTGGTCGGCCAGGGACTCGCCCATGGCGCGGCGATGGGCAACCTGTTCGCCTCGCCCTCCGCCCGCCAGGTCTATTCCGTCTCCCGCGCCGCCGACAACGGCGGCGGGGTGATCCTGAGCTTCGGCAACTACGCCGGCGACGTACTCCATTTCGGCATGGCCAAGGAGCGCCTCAACTCGGAAGGCATCCGCTGCGAGGTGCTGCCGGTCACCGACGACATCTCGAGTGCGCCGATCGAGGAGCGCCACAAACGGCGCGGCATCGCGGGCGACTTGACCGTGTTCAAGACCGCCGCTGCCGCCGCCGAGGCCGGCTACGACTTCGACACCACGCTCGCGGTGGCCAGGCGCGCCAATGAGCGCACCCGCTCGCTCGGCGTCGCCTTCTCCGGCTGCACGCTGCCCGGCGCCAGCCAGCCGCTGTTCGAGGTCGCCGCCAACAAGATGGCGCTCGGCATGGGTATCCATGGCGAGCCGGGCATCGAGGACTGCGACATCCCCACCGCCGACGAACTCGCCGAACGACTGGTCGCTACGCTGCTCGAGGAGCTGCCGGAAGGGGTCGAATCGCCCCGCGGCCAGCGCGTCACGGTGCTGCTCAATGGCCTCGGCAGCGTCAAGTACGAAGAGCTATTCGTCGTCTATCGGCGAGTTGCCCAGCTGCTCGCCGATGCCGGCATCGAGGTAATCGAACCCGAAGTCGGCGAGCTGGTCACCAGCTTCGACATGGCAGGGCTCTCCCTCACTCTTTTCTGGCTCGACGAAGAGCTGGAACGGCTATGGCGCGCACCCGCCGCGACGCCAGCGTTTCGCAAGGGCGAGATCACCCTCGCCGAACCGCTCGAGGCGACCGAGCTCGAAATTCCCGACCTCGACGTGGTTACCCCAGCCTCCGGCGAATCGCGCCGCGCCGCCGCCTGCGTGCTCACCGCCCTGGAGGCGGCCGAGCGAGTGGTGCTCGCCAACGTCGAGAGGCTCGGCCGGATCGATGCGATCGCCGGCGACGGCGACCACGGCATCGGTATGGAGCGCGGCGTAAAAGCCGCGGTGGAAAAGGCGCGCGAGCTCGAAGCCCGCGATGCCGGCGCCGGCACCCTCTTGACCCGTGCCGCCGATGCCTGGGCCGATCGTGCCGGCGGCACCTCAGGCGCGCTGTGGGGGGTAGCGCTGGGCGCGCTGGGCACCGCGATCGGCGACGAGCACGCCCCCGACGCCAAACGCGTCAGCGAAGGCGTACGCCGGGCGCTGGAGGGCATCATCCACTTCGGCAAAGCCTCTCCCGGCGACAAGACCATGGTCGACGCGCTGATCCCCTTCCACCAGACCCTCGAACGCGAGGTCGAAGGCGGCGCCGAGCTTGCCCAGGCCTGGCGCAAGGCGGCCGAGGCCGCGCATCGAGCCGCTGAGGAAAGCGCTCACCTGGTACCCAAGATCGGCCGCGCCCGCCCCCTGGCGGAGAAGAGCGTCGGCACCCCTGATCCCGGCGCGATCTCGCTGGCGCTGATCGTCGCCGCAGTCGGCGAAGTGATCAGCAAAGGCACTCCCGTTACCGCATGACCCAAGGACTCCTGAACATGACCGACAAACTGCGCATCATCATCGGTTCCGACGACGCCGGCTACGAATACAAAGAAGCGCTCAAGGCGGACCTGCTCGAAAGCCCGCTGGTCGCCTCGGTCGAGGATGTCGGCGTCGATGCCGACTGCTCCATCGCCTATCCGCACGTCGCGATCAGCGCAGCGGAAAAGGTCAGCGCCGGCGAAGCGGACCGGGCGCTACTGATCTGCGGCACCGGGCTGGGCGTTGCGATCTCGGCCAACAAGGTGCCGGGCATCCGCGCGGTGACCGCCCACGACGGCTTCTCCGTCGAGCGGGCGATTCTCAGCAACAATGCCCAGGTGCTCTGCATGGGCCAGCGGGTGGTCGGGCTCGAGCTCGCACGGCGGCTGGCGCGCGAATGGCTGACCTATCGCTTCGATGAGAGCTCCGCCTCGGCGGCCAAGGTCCAGGCGCTGAGCGACTACGAAGCCACGCACGCCGAGGCCGAGAAACATTCATGAGCGCAGCGCCCATCATTCTCGGCATGAGCCTCAAGATGTACTTCGGCCAGCGCCGCACGCTCGACTGGTGCCGAGAAGTGGCGAGCACGATCGCCCGCCACCCGGCTGTCCTCGAAGGCCGGGTCGAGCTGTTCCTGCTGCCCAGCTTTCCGCTGATCGCCCCCGCGCAGGAGATCTTCTCCACCACCCCGATGCGCATCGGTGCCCAGGACCTGCACTGGGAGGATCAGGGCGCCTTCACCGGCGAAGTCAGCGGCGCCCTGCTGGCGGAAATGGGCGCGCGCTATGCCGAAATCGGCCATGCCGAGCGTCGTCGCCTGTTCGGCGAGACCGACGAGACGGTGGCATTGAAAACCGCGGCTGCGCTGCGCAACGGCCTGACCCCGGTGCTCTGCGTCGGTGAAACGCACCAAGGCAGCGCCGGGGAAGCCGCGCAGGCATGCCTCGCTCAGCTGGAGAGCGCGCTCACTGAAGCGCAGCGCCAGGGCCTGAGCGGCGAAGTGATCCTCGCCTATGAGCCCGTATGGGCGATAGGCGCAGCCGAATCGGCCACCCCGGCATTCATCGCCGAGGTCTGCGATCTGCTGCGCGCCGGAATCTCGAATGCGGGCCACCGTGCCAGGATCATCTATGGCGGCAGTGCCGGGCCGGGCCTGCTGTCGCGCATCCAGGACAGCGCAGATGGCCTGTTCCTCGGCCGCTTCGCCCACGATCCACGCGCCTTCGCCAGCATCCTCGATGAGGTCCAGCTGCGCTGAGGCCTTTCCCGCCCCTTCTGCACGCGGCGGGAAAAGGCTCGCGGCAGCACGGCAGTGAAAATCATTATCACGGCTATCCAGCCGTGGGAATGGACACTATCCTGTGACGATGAGCCGTGGCCGTGTCGCGACAACCGCCAACGCCCGTAGTATGGCGCCCGCGCCGCGACAAGCCGCCGCCCGTCATCGATGGCGCGCGACGAGCGCGGGCGACCACGGGATAACCACCGATGGCGCTGCGTCGCAAAATTGCGTAGCTTTCCTACATTCCGGTCGGTCAGGCCGATCGCATCCTCGACACTCACAGTGAACCTCAGGAGCCTCTAACGTCATGCCGTCACGTCGTCAGCTCGCCAACGCGATTCGCGCCCTCTCCATGGATGCCGTCCAGAAGGCCAACTCAGGTCACCCGGGCATGCCGATGGGGATGGCGGACATCGCAGAGGTACTATGGAGAGGCCACCTCAAGCACAACCCGAACAACCCGGACTGGCAGGATCGCGACCGCTTCATCCTCTCCAACGGTCACGGTTCGATGCTGCACTACTCGCTGCTCCATCTCACCGGCTACGACCTGCCGATGAAGGAGCTCGAGAACTTCCGCCAACTCGGATCGAAGACTCCCGGACACCCGGAGCACGGCTACACCGCCGGCATCGAGACCACCACCGGCCCGCTCGGCCAGGGCCTGGCCAACGGCGTCGGCATGGCGATCGCCGAGCGCACCCTCGCCGCCCAGTTCAACCGCGGCGACCACAAAGTGGTCGACCACCGGGTCTGGGTCTTCGCCGGCGACGGCTGCCTGATGGAGGGCATCAGCCACGAGGCCTGCTCGCTGGCCGGCACCCTCGGCCTCGGCAACCTGGTGGTGTTCTACGATGACAACGGCATCTCGATCGATGGCGAGGTCGAAGGCTGGTTCACCGACGATACCGCCAAGCGCTTCGAAGCCTACGACTGGAACGTGATCGGCCCGATCGACGGCCACGACGCCGAACAGATCGATGCGGCGATCAACCAGGCCAAGCAGGTCGACGACAAGCCTTCGATCATCATCTGCAAGACCGTGATCGGCTTCGGCTCACCGAACAAGGCCGGCAAGGAAGAGAGCCACGGCGCCGCCCTCGGCGACGACGAAGTCGCCCTGGCACGCAAGGAGCTCGGCTGGGACTACCCGCCGTTCGTCATCCCGCAGGAGATCTACGACGCTTGGGACGCCCGCGAAAAGGGCGCCCAGCTCGAAGCCGAGCACGACAAGGTACTCAGCGCCTACGCCGAGGCCTATCCGGAGCTGGCCAAGGAGCTCGAGCGCCGCTATTCCGGTGCGCTGCCGGCCGCGTTCGATCCCGACAAGCTGATCCGTGAGGCACAGGAAAAAGGCGAGAAGATCGCTTCGCGCAAGGCCTCGCAGAACGTGCTCAACGAGCTCGGCCCGATCTTCCCGGAGCTCTTCGGCGGCAGCGCGGACCTCGCGCCTTCGAACCTGACGATCTGGAAAGGCGTCGAGCCGATCAGCAAGACCGACTTCGGCGGCGCCTACCTGCACTACGGGGTGCGCGAGTTCGGCATGGGGGCGATCGCCAACGGCATCGCTACCCACGGCGGCTTCATTCCCTACGACGCCACCTTCCTGGTGTTCGTCGAGTACATGTTCAATGCCGTGCGCATGTCCGCGCTGTCGCACACCCGTATCGTCCATGTCTTCACCCATGATTCGATCGGCCTTGGCGAGGATGGCCCGACCCACCAGCCGATCGAGCAGCTCGAGGCGCTGCGCGCGCTGCCCGGCCTGCATACCTGGCGCCCGTCCGACTCGGTCGAGACCGCGGTGGCCTGGGTCGAAGGGATCAAGCGTGAGAAGGGCCCGACCGCTCTGGCCCTCTCCCGCCAGGGCCTGCCAGTGCAACCGCGCAGCGAAGCCCAGCTCGCCGCGATCAAACGCGGCGGCTATGTGCTGCGCGACAGTGAAGGCACCCCCGAGCTGATTCTCATCGCCACCGGTTCCGAAGTCGGCCTCGCGGTCGACGCGGCCAAGGTGCTAGAAGAGAAGGGTCGCAAGGTCCGCGTAGTGTCGATGCCCTGCACCAGCATGTTCGACGAGCAGGACGCCGAATACCGCGAATCGGTGCTGCCGCGCGCGGTGATCAAGCGGGTCGCGGTCGAGGCCGCCTCGGTCAACGGCTGGTACAAGTATGTCGGCCTCGACGGCAATATCCTCGGCATGCACAGCTATGGCGAGTCGGGCAAGGCCGAGGATCTGTTCAAGCACTTCGGCTTCACCGTCGAGAACCTGGTGAAGATCGCCGAAGAGACGCTGGGCTGATCCAAGCGTCGGACGCACCCACGGGCTCACGCCCGCCCCGGCGACCTATCCCGCCGGGGCGGGCGTCTTCGCCAACAGGGCCTGCGCCCAAGCATGGCCGAGACATTCCATATTCCATTTTTTCCGTTCTAAATCATCGGGTTGGTAATATTACGCATATTGCCAACCCGCTGTGTTTCAGCGATATTCCTTACCAACCTCCAGGAGCTGCCGCATGAACGTGCGCAAGATGGGTGAGCTTGATCTCAAGGGCAAACGAGTTCTGATCCGCGAAGATCTGAATGTACCGATCAAGGAAGGCCGCGTGACCTCCGACGCACGCATCCGTGCCTGCCTGCCGACGATCAAGGCGGCGGTGGAAGCCGGTGCCAAGGTGATGCTGATGAGCCACCTCGGCCGTCCCACCGAGGGAGAGCCTGACGACGAGTTCTCACTCGCGCCGGTGGCCAGCCGTCTCAGCGACCTGCTCGGACAGAGCGTGCGCTTGGAGAAGGACTACCTCGAAGGACTGCCGGCGCTCGACGACGGCGAAGTGGTGCTGCTCGAGAACGTGCGCTTCAACAAGGGCGAGAAGAAGGACGACGAGACGCTGGCCCGCGCCTACGCGAACCTCTGCGATGTGTTCGTGATGGATGCCTTCGGTACCGCCCACCGCGCCCAGGCCTCGACCCACGGCGTCGCTCGCTTCGCTCCTCAAGCCTGCGCGGGTCCCCTGCTCGCTTCCGAGCTCGAGGCACTGCACAAGGCGCTGGCCGAGCCGAAGCGGCCGATGCTGGCGATCGTCGGTGGCTCCAAGGTGTCGACCAAGCTCGAAGTGCTCAATGCGCTGTCGGAAAAATGCGACAAGCTCATCGTCGGTGGCGGGATCGCCAATACCTTCATCGCCGCCGCCGGCCACTCGGTGGGCAAGTCGCTCTATGAAGCCGACCTGGTCGCGCAGGCCAAGGCGCTGATGGACAAGGTCGAGGTACCGATCCCGGTCGACGTCGTGGTCGCCACCGAGTTCTCCGAGGGCGCCAAGGCGACGGTCAAGCCGGTCGACCAGGTGCTCGACGACGAGATGATCCTCGATGTCGGACCGAAGACCGCGGCGACCTTCGCCGCCAGCCTGAAGGCGGCGGGCACGATCCTCTGGAACGGTCCGGTCGGAGTGTTCGAGATCGATCAGTTCGGCGAGGGCACCAAGGCGCTCGCCGAGGCGATCGCGGCAAGCGATGCGTTTTCGATCGCCGGCGGCGGCGACACCCTGGCGGCGATCGACAAGTACGGGATCAGTGAACAGGTCTCCTATATCTCCACCGGCGGCGGTGCCTTCCTCGAGTACGTCGAAGGCAAGCAGCTGCCGGCGGTGACTGCCCTGGAAGCGGCGGCCAAGCGCTGAGCCCAGGGTTTACCCCTCGCGGGTGAGGCCGGAGGCGGCGTGGGTCGCGCCGGCATGCGACGATAAGCTGAATCGAAAGAGCACAGGCCACACGCCGCGACATCCGAGCGCGGCGGTAGGCGTCGAGAGAGAACCGGGGCGCCCGCGGGCGCCCCACCCACCGAGAGGTCATCCCCTCATGGCACTGATCAGCATGCGGCAGCTGTTGGACCACGCTGCGGAGCACGGGTACGGAGTGCCTGCGTTCAACGTCAACAACCTCGAGCAGATGCGGGCGATCATGGAGGCCGCCGACGCCACCGATTCGCCGGTGATCGTCCAGGCCTCGGCGGGAGCGCGCAAGTACGCTGGCGCCCCTTTCCTGCGCCACCTGATCCTCGCCGCGGTCGAGGAGTTCCCGCACATCCCGGTGGTGATGCACCAGGACCACGGCACCAGCCCGGCGGTGTGCCAGCGCTCGATCCAGCTCGGTTTCTCATCGGTGATGATGGACGGCTCGCTCGGCGAGGATGGCAAGACCCCGACCGACTACGACTACAACGTCGACGTCACCCGCCGTACCGTCGAGATGGCGCATGCCTGCGGCGTCTCGGTCGAGGGTGAACTCGGCTGCCTCGGCTCGCTCGAAACCGGCATGGCCGGTGAAGAGGATGGCATCGGCGCAGAAGGCGTGCTCGATCACAGCCAGCTGCTCACCGATCCCGAAGAGGCCGCCGACTTCGTTCGCGCGACGCAGGTCGACGCCCTGGCGATCGCCATCGGCACCTCCCATGGCGCCTACAAGTTCACCCGCCCGCCGACCGGCGACACGCTGTCGATCCAGCGGATCAAGGAGATCCATGCCAGGCTCCCCGATACCCATCTGGTGATGCACGGCTCCTCCTCGGTACCGCAGGAGTGGCTCGAGGTGATCAACCGCTTCGGTGGCGAGATCGACGAGACCTACGGCGTACCGGTCGAAGAGATCGTCGAGGGCATAAAGCACGGCGTGCGCAAGGTCAACATCGACACCGATCTCAGGCTCGCCTCGACCGGTGCGATCCGCCGCTTCATGGCCGAGCACCCGAGCGAATTCGACCCGCGCAAGTACCTAGCCGAGACGGTCAAGGCGATGCGCGACATCGCCGCCGCTCGCTACGAGGCCTTCGGCACCGCTGGCCAGGCGGCGAAGATCAAGGCGATCAGCCTCGAGAAGATGGCGCAGCGCTACATGAGCGGCGAGCTGCGTCCCAACCTCTACTAGCCCTGCGACGCATGCCGGGTCCCTTCGAACGCCTCGCTGCCAGCGAGGCGTTTTTCCATCCGTTGCGCCCACCGGCTGCGGACGAGCTCGAGCGTCGCTTGGGATGGTGCAACCGACGCGCTACCCTGACGGGATGAGGTGCCGAACGGCGGCGCCTTCTACGATTCCACTGCCAAGGACCCTTCATGACGATTCGACGCGCGCAACTAGATGATGTCGACCTCCTCGCCCCGCTGCTCGACGCCTATCGTCAGAGCCTCGGCCAGTCGATCGACCTTACGCTGGCGAGGAATTTCCTCAAGGCGCGCCTGATCCAGGACGAAGCGGTACTGTTCATCGCCCTCGACACCAGTGGCACCGGCGTCGGCTTCGTCCAGCTGTTCCCTTCATTCTCCGCCATTGCAGCCTCCAGGACCTGGATCCTCAACGATCTCTACGTCACCCCGGAGGCCCGTCGCTATGGGCTCGGCCGCGAGCTGACCCAGGCCGCCGCGCGCTTCGCCAAGGAGCAGCACGCCACCTCGCTGCAGCTGACCATCTTCGACGAAAACGCCGACGCCCAAGCGTTCTACGAGTCGCTCGGTTGGAAGCGCCAGCGCAAGCACGTCCTCTACGAACTCCAGCTCTGAGACTCATCCAGCTCAAGAGAGCGACCACATGACCTCGTAGAGTGTGCGCAGGATCTTACGCGGCTCATCCATCATCGTGGTGACCTGGTACGAGGCGACGAAAGCCAGCGTATAAAACAAAGGGGCTTGTCTTTCTTCGAGCCGCTGAACGATACGATGCAGCCAACACACCAAAGGCCTGCCCCATGTACTGACCAGCAGGGTGGCGATCACACCGATGAAAGCGCCCGCCAGTACGTCCGATGCATAGTGATATCCAGCATAAATGCGCGGAAAGGTGCTGACGATCGCCGCCCATGAAAGACAGAAGATGCCGAGTGGGCGAGAAAACAGGAATACGGCGGCTGCCAAGGCGAAGGCCAACGCGGCGTGATCGCTTGGGAATGAACTCCAGTTCTCCAATGCCTGCAGATCGACGCCGTAGGGCGCTACGTAATCGGGGTTCTCCGCGTGCATCGGCCGCGGTCGATTCGAAAAGACGCTTTGAATCAACCTGGCCACTACCGTGGCCAGTACAGCGCCGAGCCCGGCATTGAGGACGATCCGCCTCGCCTTTTCCGTATCGGACTTCGAGAACCAGGCATACCAAAGCAAACATACGATCGGCAGCATTTTGATGCTATTGGATTTCGTCGTTCCCACGATGATCAAATCGATGATTTCCCAACGGCTCGCGACGATGCTCGTCAGTTTCAGCACGGTAGAATCCAGCGCCTGCATCATCCCCCATCCCCCTGAATTTTTATTTTTTTCAACCGATGAAGCTCTCCAATACAGCTGACATCCATCGGGGGAACATCGGCCCTTTCAGGATGAGAAAGGACGCATCAGATCGAAATAGTCTCTCATGAAAAATTTCTGAAACATTTATGCAATCAGCGTGACCCGTCCCTTTTCTCCGTCATTCGGTGCCATGGACACATGTGCTGAGACCCACACCGCCCGGTACCCGGGCTGCATTTGCGTCCCGAAGCGCCCGCCGTGGACCATACTGGTATGGCGAATCGCGCGAGGAGGAGAGTCGAGGATGGAGGAACACGCGACCAGTGGGATCGAGACGAGCAACGCCAGTACCCAGGAGGCCTTCGTCGCGCTGATGCAGACGTTGCTCGAGCGCGACCCGATCGGCATGCCGCCACCGGTGGTGACGTTCTGGTGCGGCGCGGGATTCTCCAAGGCGTGGGATCCGCGCGCGCCGACCGATGGCGAGCTTTTCTCGTTCGATGTCGAGGAGCTGGAAGCCCTGCCCAACCTGCGCCACATCCTGCACGTGATGGGTTGGGAGCAGTACCAGCGGCTCGACTTCGAACGCTTCAAGGCGCTGTCGTACGCGATGGACATGCAGGTTCGCTACCCCGACATCCGCAACCGCTACATCGACAGCCAGAACCTGGGCCTTGCGATCAACGAGATACGCGCGCTGATCTGGCGCCGATTCCATGCCCGCTGCGACCTGCATGCGATCTCCGACGGCAGCCTGCGATTCGACGATTCACCGCCGAGCGAGGGCCAGCAGGCGATGCTCGACTTCTTCAGCGCGCTGGAACGCTGCGCGCGCCGCTCGGGCTTCGGTCCGCTATGGCCGCTCTACCACTTCATCACCACCAATTACGACTTCACCCTGGAACGCCTGCAGGAGCGCATCGAACCAAGTGGAACGCCGGTATTCGACCGCTTCTATCGGGGCATCACCCCAAGCAGCATCTGCGGGCGGTCGATATGGGAGCAGGCTCCCCGTCGTCTGGATCGCAACCTTTTGAAGATCAACGGCGGCTTCGAACTGCAAAGCCGCAGCGACGGGTTCGGCTTCGATTTCGACTATCGCGCTCGCGACGAGCGGGAAGTGCGCCGCGATCCGCCGCTGCTGATCCTGCCTTCGCAGGTACAAGACTACGGCGAGCGCTACTTCCAGCAGGTCTTTCCCAAGGCGGTGCGACTGCTGCGCGAGACCAGCGTGCTGGTGATCGTGGGCTACAGCATGCCGCCCGAGGACGCACTGCTGCGCTTCATTCTCCGCCAGCTGGCCGAAAGCCCTGACGACGCGCGCGGCAAGCATGTCTTCGTGGTCGATACCAAGAACCACGCCACCATCCGCGCCCGCCTCGAAGAGCTGCTGTTCTCGATCGGCCGGATCGGCTGGCCACGCGAGCACTACTACAGCGGCAAGTTCGAGCATTTCTGTGCCGAGCTGGCGCCTCGGATAGGCCAGCGTGGCTGAATGCAGCCCAGCCGCCCGCGTCAATCGAACAGTAATTCGCGCCCCTGGCCGATGCGGTCTCCCACCTCGATGCCGTGACGCTCGAGGTAACCGCCCTCTACCTCGAGCGCGGCGATGTAGGGCGCATCGGGGTAGTAGCTCGGACAGTTCATCGCGGTGCGGCTTTCACAGGGGCTCATGGTGCGGATGGAGTGGATCCGGCCGTCGCCGCCGATGAAAGCGATGTCGAGCGGAATCAGGGTGCGATACATCCAGTAGCCGTTCGACGCCGGCTGCTCCCGCCCGCCGTATAGAAACAGCATGCCGCCGTCCTCGGGCAGCGACTCGCGCTGCATCAGTCCGCGCGCACGCTGCTCGGCGGTCCCGGCCAGCTCCACCGCCAGCGAGCGCGTGCCGGTGTGGGTCTCGATGCCGAGCGGTACGCGCTCGGCGGCCTGTACCGCGGTAAAGCAAGCAACCACCAGCAGCAGCAAGGCGGCGGCCGATCGAACGCATGAGCGCCGGAATCGAACGGTTTGAAAAGTGAACGACACTGCGAGACTCCTATAACGAGATTGACGCAACGACCACGGCAGCGGTGATAATGTAGCCCGGACGGCAAGCCGTCGCGCACTCTCCACCGCCGACCCAAGCGAGGCCCGCGTGCCCCTTTCCGATTTTCTCATTGCCGTGGGTGTCATCTTCATCTGGGCGCTCAACACCATCGTCATCAAGGTCGGCGTCACCGAAATCCCCCCGCTCGAGATGACCGTTTTGCGCTTCATCCTGGTCGGCGTGCTGCTGCTGCCGTTCATGCGGGTGAACCGCCGCCAGTTGAAGTGGCTGCTGCTGCTCTCGTTCACCTTCGGATTGATGCACTTCAGCCTGATGTTCCTGGGCCTGTCGATGAGCGAGGCGGGCACCGCTGCGCTGCTGGTCCAGCTCGGCACGCCCTTCGCCACCATCCTCGCCGCGATATTCCTCAAGGAGCGGCTCAATGCCAAGCGAATCTTCGGCCTGGCGGTCTCCTTCTCGGGGGTCATCGTGCTCGCCGGAGGCCCGAGCCTGCCCTCTGCGCTACCGCTGAGCCTGCTGCTGCTCAGCGCGATGGGCTGGGCCGTCTCCAACCTGCTGATCAAGATAGGCCCGCCGATTCCATCGCTGGCGATGGCCGGTTGGGTCTCGCTGCTAGCGATCCCGCAAGTGGCACTGGCGTCGCTGATCTTCGAAAGCGGGCAATGGGAGGCGATCCTCAACGCCGGCTGGCGCGGTTGGACCGGCGTGATCTACAGCGCGGTACTCTCTTCGATTCTCGCCTACGGGCTCTGGTACTCGCTGCTGCGCCGCCATGTGATGGCCAAGCTGGTACCGATGACCCTGCTCACCCCTGTGTTCGCGGTCATCCTCGGCGTGCTGCTGCTCGGCGACGACCTCGGTATATTCAAGCTGGCCGGCGGTGCGCTGGTGATCAGCGGGATAGGGATCATCAACATACGCTGGCGTGACCTGCTGCGGCCCAAGCGGGCCAGGGAGCGCCGCCGGCTGGCGGCGCAGCAGGCGGCACTGGAGCTGGAGCGTCGACGCCTGGAGGGAAGTGAGAAGGACGACGCCTGAAGCGGATGATCGCTTCACCCAGCCGTTACATCAAAACTCAGGCCTTGAATCCCAGCCCTTCGAACACGGTCTCTTCGAGCGGCCGGCGTTCGTTGGGCGATTCCTTGGCCTGCAGGCCCTCGGGCAGTGCGGACTTGTCGCCGCGCTTGCCGATCGCGATCACCGCCTCGACCGTGTAGTTCTCCGGCAGCTCCAGCACTTCGCGAATCTTCTCCTTGTGGATACCGGTCATCCCATGGGTGACCCACCCCGACAGGTGTGCCTGCAGCGCGAGGCTGGCCCAGGCCGCGCCGGTATCGAAAGAGTGGCTCGGGTTCTCGACCTCCTGTTCGGCACTAAGGCTGGTGGTCTTCGACAGCACCACGACCAGGGCCGATGCATTCTTGGCCCAGCTACGGTTGAAGTCGTTGAGGAACTCGAGATAGGCATCCCAGCTGCCGCTACCGTGCTTGGCATAGCTGAAGCGCCACGGCTGCACGTTGTAGGCGGAAGGCGCCCATCGCGCAGCCTCGAACAGGCTGAACAGGGTCTGGTCGTCGATCGCCTCTCCGGTCAGCGAGCGCGGTGACCAACGTTCGACGAACTGGGCCGCGACGGGATACTGGGCGCTGCGTGCTTCACTCATGAAAGCTCCTTGGATGTCTGCAAGCCGCCACGCGGCGCGCGGCGTTAAAGAGAACCCAAGGATTACTCTTTGGTCGAAGGGATGTAAAGCCTCCGGCGTGACACGGTTTCACCCCGCCGCAGCGGGGCTGCTATGCTCGCCCGGGACGGATTCGATCGAGGTTTTACCCATGCCATCTCTCAAAGACCAACTGAGCTCGCTGGTCTATTCCACCGAACGCGGCGATCTGCGTGGCGACGATCCTGAGGCGGCCCGTGAGGCCCGCGATCAGGCCAGGCTCGCCGGGCTCGATGGGGTCGTGCGGATCCGTCGCGAAACCTCGGGCCGCAAGGGCAAGGGCGTGACCACGGTGAGCGGCGTGCCGCTCGCCGAGGAAGCGTTGAAGAAGCTCACCGCCGAACTCAAGAAGCGCTGCGGCAGCGGCGGCGCGCTGAAAGACGGCGTGATCGAGATCCAGGGCGATCACCGCGACACCCTCAAACGCGCCCTCGAAAGCCAAGGCTACAAGGTCAAGCTCGCTGGCGGCTGAAGGCCGCCATCACATCACCACGCTCCACGCGACCCGCAATCCCGGATATCCCATGCGACCATTCAAGCTTTTCACCTCCGCGCTCGCCGTGCTGCTGCTCGGCTCGCTCGGCGGCTGCGCGCTGTTTTCCTCGGGGCCGGACTTCGCCACGCTCGAAGGCGAAGTCGAGCTCACGACCCCACCGCCGGCCAACGCCACGCTCGAAGTCTCGCTCATCGACCTCGGCACCGGCCGTGAAACCGTCGCCATCACCCGGCAGCCGACCCAGGGCGGCTGGCCGCAGCGCTTCTCGCTGGTCTACGACGCCTCGAGCATCGATCCGCAGCGCCGCTATGCGCTGGAAGCCAGCCTGCGTATCGATGGCAAGCTGCGCTATCTCGACACCGAGCCGCTGCCGGTGCTGACCCAGGGCGGGCCAAGTCGCGACATCCGCCTCGAGCTATCGCCGAGCAACGAATGAACCGAGCCGCTCGGCCAGGGCGCCGAGGCTCTCGCCAAGCGGCGCTTCGACCTTGAGCGTGTAGAGATCGTCAGCCCGGGTGCGGCCGAGGTTGAGGCAGGCGATCGGCAGGCCGTCGGCGCTCGCTTTGCGGGCGAAGCGAAACCCCGAGAAGACCATCAACGAGCTGCCGACCACCCAGAGCCCGCGGCTTTCATCGAGCAGCGCCATCGCGTCGACGACGCGTGCCTTGGGCACGATATCGCCGAAATAGACCACGTCGGGCTTGATCACGCCGATGCCGCAGCGCGGGCAGTGCGGTACTTCGAAGGTCGAGAAGTCGCCCTCGAGATAGGCGTCCCCGTCCGGCGCGATGGCCGCATCGAGCATCGCCCAGGCGGGGTTGAGCTCAGCCAGCCGGGCATGCCACGCAGCGCGTGGCATCCGAACGTCGCAATGCATGCAGCGCACCTCGTCGGCACGGCCATGAAGGTCGATCACCCGCCGGCTGCCAGCGGCCTGATGCAGCCGATCGACGTTCTGGGTGATCACCCCATTGACCAGACCGTGGCGCTCGAGTGCCGCTAGCGCCAGATGGGCGGGCCCGGGTAGCGCCTCGCCGAGCGCCCGGAACCCCACCAGCGCACGGGCCCAATAGCGTTGACGCGCGGCGTGGCTGCCCATGAAGGCCTGGTGGGTCATCGGCGCGGGGCGCTTCCATTCGCCTTGGGCGTCGCGGTAGTCAGGTATGCCGCTGTCGGTGCTCACCCCTGCGCCACTGAGTACGCAAAGCGGCGCATGAGCGGCGATGAACTCGCCCAACGCCTCGAGGGCGGGGTATGACGAAGATTCGATGTCCAAGGCGTCTCTCTTTCCGATCGAGGATCAGCATGACTCAGCGGATCGCCAAAGCTTTCAGCGTAGCGTGATTCGACCGCCACAGCGCCCGGTGCCAACACGGCTGAAGCTGGCCGAAGCGGGGAACTCGTCGATCCTTCGGGCATCGAGGCCGATGCGCAGCTCGGTGAGGTTGTCGGCTCGATCGCAGACCAGCATCAGTGCGCGCCCATCGGCGCCGAATGCATCGCGAAAAGCCTGGATCAACGCGTTGCGCCCGACCGTCTCGCCTCGATGGTCGAAAAGCCATGCCGCGAAGCGGCTACGCTCCACCGCCTCGAACAGACCTAGTGCCTGAGAGAAATAGCGCTCCGGCGAGATATCGAAACACGACGCGTGCTTGGCGAACTGGTAGCGGTCGAGGCAGCTGCGCTCCCCCGGCATCACCCGCTCGAGCTCGGCCTCGAGGGTGCGATCGAGAATCAACGGTTCGATCGAGCAGAAAGGCCCGCTTCGCTCGGGCGAGAAGCGAAAGCACCCTTCGCGGTTCCACTCGCCGCGACCGACCCCATCGCGCGCAAGCGTGGCCGGCAGCCCCGGCCACAGACCGTGCAGCGCGAGCGGTCCGCCATCGCCGTCGCGGCACTCCTCCCGCCCCTGCCCCGCGCCGGCGCAAAAGCCGGGGTGCCAGGTCAATGCGAGCACATAGTCATCGACCTCATCGAGGCTCAGCGCCGCCTGGGCGACGCCGCTGCCAGCGCAGAGCGCAAGCACCGCCAGGGCAGCGACACGGGCCAGTATCGCGCGCATTCCATATCTCCTCATCGAACCGTTGGTTTCACCGAGTGTCGCATACACAGATTGCATGGACCGGGCGCTTGCCCGATTATCAGCGAAGGATGTGCTTTCTCGCCAAGCCCGCCGTCGAACGTGGCGGAACCGGTCTCATCCACGCCCTTCGACGAGGGCCGCAATTGCAGTCGTGGGCGACTACGTGTAGCCCGGGCACCCACCACCGCAGCAGGGAATCCCGTATGGCAGAGCCCGAAACTTCGACCGACTCCTCGTACACCGAAGTGCCGCAAGAGCGTACCTCCAGCCCCTACCGGCGCGCTTCCATCGCCTTCTTCTTCGCCCTTTCCGGCCTTGCTTTCTCCAACTGGGCGGTACGGATTCCCGATATCCGCGACACGCTCTCGCTCAACGAGGCGCAGATCGGCCTGCTGCTGCTCTGTCCCGTCGCCGGTTCACTGAGCCTGACCCTGCTGTCGAGCTACTTGATCAGCACTTTCGGCAGCCGGCGCACCACCCGCATCGGCGCCTACCTGGTGATCCTCTCGATCGTGCTGATCGGCTGGTCGCCGAGCGCTTATGCCCTCGGCGGCGCACTGGTAGTGTTCGGTGCCGGCATGGGCTTGATGAACATCTCGATGAACGACCAGGCCGCGAGCCTCGAGCGGCGCTATCGCCGCTCGATCATGTCCTCCTTCCACGGGGTATTCAGCCTCGGCGGCATGATCGGCTCGCTCAGCGGTGGCGCGCTCGCCGCCGCGGGCCTGCAGCCCGCCTACCATCTCAGCCTGGTCGCGGTGGTGCTGCTGATCGGCACGCTGATCAGCAAGCGCTTGCTGATCAAGCCACCGCCGCGCATAGAGCGGGCCGGCGGCCCGCTGTTCGTACTGCCCAAGGGCCGGCTGTGGCTGGTCGGCGCGATCGCGGCGGCGACGGTATTCGTCGAAGGCTCGATGGCCGACTGGTCGGCGCTGTTCTTGACCGATGTCGGCGCGAGCAGGGGGTATGCCGCGCTGGGCCTGGCGGTATTCACCGGATCGATGGCGATCGGCCGCCTGCTCGGCGACCGCTGGATCGATTTCGTCGGCCCGATGCGTGCGCTGCAGATCGGTGGGACCTTCGGCATGATCGGGATAGGCGTGGCGGTTCTGTTCGCCTCGCCCAACGTGGCGCTGTTCGGCTTCGTCCTCGCCGGGCTCGGCATGGCCACGCTCTTCCCCTGCCTGCTCAGCCTCGCCGGCCGCAACCCTGACATGTCGCCCTCCACCGCGATCGCATCGGTCGCGATGATGGGCTACGTCAGTATGCTCGCCGGCCCTCCCATGCTCGGTTTCCTCGCCCATGCGATCGGGCTGCGCCTGGCCTTCATCGCGCTGCTGATCTCGGCGCTGGTGATCCTCACCATGGCACGCTCCGCCGCCCGCCCCTGAGATTCTCGCCAAACTCCTGAAACCCTGCCGGGGCCGGATTTCCGGCCCCCTCCCTCTCGGACTTGTTTAGCCGGGCTTCTTTGGTCGATGCTCGACCAAAGGCCCAGGACTTTAACGTTACAGGATGAAGTCTTTATCGATACAGTCACGACTCTATAACGATACAGGCATCATCCATGCGCTCTGCTCCCACCAGCCACTTCTTCTTCACCTTGCCATCGGCGCTGGGGCTACTCACCCTGAGCCTTCCCGTACTCGCCGAGCAACCACCCTCCCTCGAACAGCGCTTGGCCGCGATGGAAGCCAGGATCACCGCGGCGGAGCAGCGTGCCGAGGAAGCCGAGCGCCGCGCCGCCGAGGCACGCCAAGCGCTCGAGCAGCTCCAGGCTCCCCGGCTCGCGGCCCTTCCCGCGCCCAGCCAGGAGCAGCTGATCGATCGCCAAGCAGACGCTGCGTTCGGCATGCCAAGCGGGAGCGAGCCGAATCTGGCCAGCGACGGGGCATCGCCAGCCGCCTCCGCTCGACCGCAGCCGCTGAGCGGTTTCGAGTTCGGCGGCTATGCGCGTTCGGGAATCCTGTTCAACGACTATGGCAATGGCGGCAAGGGCGGCCCCTACTTCACTCCTGCCGGCTCGGTGGGTGGTCCGGTCGGACGGCTGGGCAATGAAACCGACACCTACGTCGAGGCCAAGCTGAGCTACAACCAAGTGTTCGACAACGGCACCCAGGCGCGCTACATGATGATGCTCGCCGACGGCGTAGAGACCCTCAACGACTGGACTTCCAACCAAAGCGACCTGAACGTTCGCCAGGTCTACGCCGAACTGACCGCGCTACCGGCGCTGCGCGGCAGCCGGGCGTTTCGCGATGCGACCTTCTGGGCGGGCAAGCGCTTCGATCGCGACAACTTCGACATCCACTGGTTCGACGCCGACTTCGTATTCCTCGCGGGTACCGGTGGCGGGATCTACGACATCCAGCCGACCGATTGGTGGCGCACCAACCTGTCGATGATCGGTCGCAGCTATGGCGATTACTCTGGCGCTGGCGGCAGCGACGACACCCAGGCGTACATCTTCACTTCGAACAACTTCTTCGGTCCTTGGCAGTGGATGGTCAACGCCATCCGCGCCAACGACAACGAATACAACTGCCGCGCGAACCGATACGGCCTGAGCGAAGAGGAGTGCGAGGCGCTGACCACCAACAGCCGCGACGGCAAGAGCGCAGAGAGCGGCGTGCACTCCATGCTCGCCTATCACGGAGAGAGCTTCTTCGGCCTGCGGGAAGGCAGCTTCAAGGCCGCTTTCATGGCCGGCGGCGGGCTCGGCGCCGAGCTCAAATCGATCGGCGGCGACTCGGAGCTGCTCAGTGACGCACGCGCGGTGCGTGCCGCGGTCTATGGCACCACGCCGATCGACCGAACCTGGAGCATTGCGCCAGCGCTGATGGCGGAGCACAGCAAGGATCGCTACGTCGAGGGCGATCGCTACGACTGGATATCCTTCAACACCCGCCTGGCCCAGGCGATCAACGAGAACTTCGAACTCCAGTACGAGTTCACCTGGCAGAACATGGACCTGAGCCCCAAAGGCTACGCTGGCCGCGAAAGCGTCAAAGGCAGCTTCGCCAAGCTGACCTTCGCGCCGACGCTCAAACCGATCACCGGCGATTTCTTCATGCGTCCCGAACTGCGCGCCTTCGTCTCCTACCTCGACTGGACCAGCGAACTCGACGACTACAGCACCACCGACGCCTTGGGCAGCAATGGCTTCACCAGCGGCCAGTGGCAGTTCGGGCTGCAGATGGAGACCTGGTTCTAATCCACTCGCGCGAACAGCGCCTGGTGCGCGTCGAGCTCGAGATCGAGACCCGCCGGGCCGCTGAGCGGCGCCGGCGTGTCGAAGCAGGGAAGCCCAAGCGGCGTGATGCTCCCGGACACCGCGATCCGCCGATTCCCGGCGCAGGACGAGAGGTTGAACACGCAAAGCAGCCTTTCGTCTTCGTGGCGGCGCACGAAGGCGAGCCAGTCGTCGCCGGCCTCGAGCAGGGCGATCTCACCGTGGTGCAGGGCGGGATGAGCGCGGCGCAGGGAGAGTGCCTGCCTCAACCAGTGGTAGAGCGAGGCGCGATCCTCGCGCTGGCGGTCGGCGGCGAGCGGACGGTGGCGCGGCTCGACCGGCAACCAAGGCTCGACCTCGCTGAAGCCGAGCTGGCTGGCGTCGGCCTCCCATGCCATTGGGGTCCGGCAGCCGTCGCGGCCCTTGTAGCGCGGCCAGCCGTTGATCCCGGCCGGGTCGCGCAGCCGCTCGTATGGCACCTGCGCCTCGGGCAGGCCCAGCTCGTCGCCCTGGTAGAGGCAGACACTGCCGCGCAGGCACAGCAGCACCCACAGCAGCAAGCGCAGGCGAACAGGGTCGTCCTCGGCCTGCCAGCGGCTCGCCATCCGCTCGACATCGTGGTTGGAGAGCGCCCAGCAGGGCCAGGCGTCCTGCGCCTGGTGCTCGAAGCGCTCGATCACGCCACGCAGGTAGGCCGCACTGCTGGCGCTCCCCAGCAGGTCGAAGGTGTAGGCCATATGCAGCTTGTCGCCACCCGAGGTGTAGCGCTTCATCGTCGAGAGCGGCCGGTCGCCGCCGACCTCGCCAACCGTCGTCGTCCCTGGGTAGCGGCGCATCAGGGCGCGGATACGCTTGAGGAACTCGAGGTTCTCGGGCCGGTCGGTGGTGTAGCGCTGCCACTGGTAGCTCCGCGGCAGATCGCGGCTGTACTTGAGCGGCTTCTCCTGCGCTTCTGGATCCACCGCGGGATTGTCGGTCAAGGCGGCGTCGTGGAAGTAGAAATTGACCACGTCGAAGCGAAATCCGTCGACACCAAGCTCGAGCCAGAACTCGAGCGTCTCGAGCTGGGCCTGCTGGACCTCGGGATGGTGGAAGTTGAGGTCGGGCTGCTCGGGGAGGAAGTTGTGGAAGTAGTACTGGTGTCGCCGGGTGTCGAAGCTCCAGGCCGGCCCACCGAAGCTGCCCAGCCAGTTGTTCGGCGGCGTGCCGTCTGGACGCGGGTCGGCCCAGACGTACCAGTCGGCCTTGGGGTTGTCGCGGCTGGCGCGGCTCTCGGCGAACCAGGGATGCCGGTCCGAACTGTGGCTCAGCACCTGGTCGATGATCACCTTGAGCCCCAGCGCATGGGCTCGGTCGATCAGGGCGCGGAAGTCGGCGAGGGTGCCGAAGCGCGGGTCGACGTCGCGATAGTCGGAAATGTCGTAGCCGAAATCCTTCATCGGCGAGGTGAAGAACGGCGACAGCCAGATACCGTCGACGCCGAGGCCGGCGATGTGCTCGAGCCGCGCGGCGACCCCGGCGAGATCACCGATGCCGTCGTCGTTGGCATCCATGAAGCTGGCTGGATAGACCTGGTAGAGCACGCAGCCGCGCCACCACTGGTTACCGTCGAGCATGCTTTGCTCCTCGATTGTCCGGCGCCCGCCGGGGATCATTCGAAACCGCGGCGCGCGATCCTCAGCATGTCGCGATTGAGCGTCTCCAGCGCCTCATCGACGCTCGCCTCGTTGGTCAGCACCCGGTGGGTACGATCGAAGATCGCATTGGAGTAGCGCGGATAGAGCGTCTTGACCAGGCTCGCCGGCCGGGCGACGGCCTGCTCCACCGGGCCGCGCATCGTGCCGATGAAAGGCGCCGCCTCGAGCACCTCGGGGTCCTCGAACAGATCGACGTAGCTTGGCAGGTAGGAGAGGGTCATCGCGCGATACTTCTGGTTTTCGCGCCGGGTCAGGTAGGCGACCAGCTCAGCGGCCTCCTTGGGATGACGCGAATAGCGCGACACCGCCAGGCTCCAGCCGCCGAGGGTCGAGACATGGCGACCGCTGGAGCCGCTGGGCACCGGGGCGACCCCGACCTTGCCACGCACCGGGCTGCCCTCGCTCTGGGTCAGCGACCAGACGTAGGGCCAGTTGCGCATGAACACCGCGTTGCCCGACTGGAACACCCCCCGCGACTGCTCCTCGACATAGCTCAGCGTGCCACGGGGCGCGATGGTATCGATCCAGCCATGGGCACGCTCCAGCGCGCGACGGGTGGCGGGGTTGTCGACATCGACCTGGCCATCCTGATCGAGGAACAGTCCACCGCCCTCCGAGACGACCCACTCGAGCAGGTTGCAGGTCAGCCCCTCGTAGGCTTGCCCCTGGAACACGAATCCCCAGATGCCACGGTTGCCCTCCTCGCGTTCGCGCTGCTGGATGTAGGCGGCGGTATCGGTCATTTCATCCCAGGTACGCGGCACCGGACGGCCGTACTTCTCGAGCAGGTCTTCGCGGTAGTAGAGCAGGCTCGCATCGGTATAGAGCGGCATCGCCTTGAGCTCGCCATCGATGGTGTTGTTGGCGATCACCGTTTCGAACTGGCCAGAGGTGATGTCCCCGGGCAGCAGCTGGTGCAGGTCATACAGATGGTCACCGAGGATCCCGGGCCAAGTGGTGTCGGTGAGAATCACATCGATGTCGCTGGCATGGGAGCCGAGCAGCTGCTGGTAGAGGGCCAGCTGCTCGGTGGAAGAGTTCGGCATCGAGATCAGATTGGCCTGGTTGCCGGTCTGCTGCGCCCACTCCTCGGCGGCGCGCTGGCAGTGCTCTGCCTGCTCGGTCGAGCCGCAGGTGAAGCTGATCGTCACGCCCTCGGCATGGACGAGACCAGCCGTCGCGCCCAGGGCGGCCCCGAGGGCCGCCCCATGCATCCAGCGAGTAAAACGAGGACGATGTCGCATGGCCTTCTCCCTGGCAGTTGATCGACCCGACCCAAGGCGAACGCACCGCGCTACCATCCTCGGCGCGAGATCCTCAGCAGGTCGCGGTTGAGTCCTTGCAGCGCCTCATCCGCGCTCGACTCTCCCGACAGCGCGCGATGGGTACGCGAGAACACCGCGGTGGTGAACCGCGGATAGAGCGTACGCGTCTCGGACGCCGGACGCGGCATGGCATTGGCCAGCGGCTCGCGCAGCTCGGCCATGAACGGCACGGCGGCGAGTACCTCGGGATCATCGTAGAGCGCTTCGAACGTCGGCATCGCTGAACGCTCGATCGCCGCGCGCTTTTGTGTCTCGTATCCACCGAGATGGGCCACCAGCGACGCGGCCTGCTCGGGATGGCGGGAATAGCGCGACACCGCAAGCCCCCAGCCACCCAGCCCCGAAACATGCCCGCCGCCTTCGCCGCGCGGCATGAGGGTCACGCCGATCTTGCCGCGTACCGCACTGTTGGCGTTCTGGCCCAGCGCCCAAGCGTAGCTCCAGTTACGCATGAACACGGCATTGCCGTTCTGGAACACCGCTCGCGCCTCCTCCTCGGTGTAGTTGAGCGTGCCCGGCGGCGAGATCGTACCCACCCAGCCCGCGGCCCTGGTCAGCGCCCGCTCGGCCGGCGCCGAGAGCACATCCACCCGGCCATCGGCATCGATGTAGTTCGAGCCCCCCTCGGAGAGCAGCCATTCGAGCGCATTGACGGTCAAGCCTTCGTAGGAACGCCCCTGGAAGGCATAGCCCCACATCCCACGGTTGCCTGCGGCGCGCTCTTCGCGCTGGATGTAGGCAGCGGTCTCGGTGAGTTCGTCCCAGGTCGTGGGCACCGGCCGACCGTACTTCTCGAGCAGGTCCTCACGGTAATAGAGGATGCTGACGTCGGCGAAGGCCGGCAATGCGACCATCCGACCTTCGACTATGTTGTTGTCCACTACGCGAGGAAACTGGCCATCGGTAAGCTCGGCGGGCAGGTGGCCGGCCAGGTCGACGAGGTGATCGCCGAGCACCCCGGGCCAGACCGAGTCGATCGTCATGACATCGATGTCGGGTGAACGCGAGCCCAGGAGCTGCTGGTAGAGCGCCAGCTGCTCGGTGCCCGAAAAAGGCATCGAGACCAGCTGCACACGATTACCGGTGAGCTCGGCCCACTCCTGGGCCGCACGGACACAAGGGGTATCCGAGACATCGCCGCCACCGCAGGTGAAGCGGATGGTGACCCCCTCGGCGCTCGCCGCCTGCATCCCCACCAGCGCCAACGCCAAGGCACATGCGCCGCCCCAACCAGGCAGACGGCTCACAGCGCTGCCCTGGCGGGGCTGTCGACGCGGTTTTCGCGCCTTGCCAGCGCGCGGTCGTCGGGCCCGAACAGCTGGATGCGCTCGATATCCGGCACCAGATTCACCCGGTCACCACGCTTCAAGCCCGTATCGACCTCGGTGCGACACACCGGCGGGTCCTCCTCGAGCGAGGCGCGCGCGCCGTTGGCGATCAGATAGACATAGGCTTCGTTGCCGAGGTATTCGACGTTGCCGACGACGAAACCGGCATCCGTCCCAGCCGGCTCCAGCTTGAGATGCTCGGGGCGAATGCCGAGGGTGACGCTGTCACCGACGGCCAGCGCTCCAGTCTCGAATGGCAGCTCGAGCCGCTGGATGCCCGCCCCTTCGACCACGGTATGCGCGCCGGTGGCGACCAGCCGCACCTCGAAGAAGTTCATCTTCGGCGAACCGATGAAGCCAGCGACGAACTTGTTGACCGGGCGCTCGAACAGCTCACGCGGAGAACCGACCTGCTCGATCCTTCCTGCGCTGAGCACGACGATCTTGTCGGCCAGGGTCATCGCCTCGATCTGGTCGTGGGTGACGTAGACCATGGTCGATTTGAGCCGCTCGTGGAGCCGTGCGATCTCGACCCGCATGCGCACCCTGAGCGCCGCATCGAGGTTGGAGAGCGGCTCGTCGAACAGCAGGATATCCGGCTCGCGCGCCATCGCCCGGCCGATCGCCACGCGCTGGCGCTGGCCGCCGGAAAGCTCCTTGGGCTTGCGCCCCATCAGCTCCTCGAGCTGGAGAATCTTGGCGGTCTCCATCACCCGCTGGCGCACTTCCTCCTTGCCGCCGCCCGCGAGCTTGAGCCCGAAGGCCATGTTGTCGAATACGTTCATGTGCGGATAGAGCGCATAGGACTGGAACACCATGCCCACCCCGCGGTCCTTGGGCGGCAGCTCGTTGACCCGCTCGCCCTGGATCCTGAGTTCGCCGGCGCTGATCGACTCGAGCCCGGCGATCAGCCGCAGCAGGGTCGATTTCCCACAGCCAGAGGGGCCGACGAAGACCACGAACTCACCGTCTTCGATGTTCAGATCGACGCCATGGATGATGCGGTTGGCGCCGAAGCGCTTCTCGACGCCGCTCAGTTCGACGTTGGCCATCGCGTTGCACCTCCCGAATGCCCGGGCAGTACCCGGCTTGTCATGATCGATCGGCTGCCGTGCGTCCGCGCACGGCAGCTGTGTCAGCCTTTCACCGCCCCAGCGGTGAGCCCCGAGACGATGCGCCGCTGGAAGATCACCACCAGCACCACCAGCGGCACGGTGACCACCACCGACGCAGCCATGATCGGTCCCCAGGGCAGCTCGTACTGGCTGCCACCGGAGATCAGCGCGATCGCCACCGGCACGGTGCGCTGCGAGTCGGTCAGGGTGAAGGTCAAGGCGAAGAGGAACTCGTTCCAGGCTGCGATGAAGGCGAGCAGGCCGGTGGTCGCCATCGCCGGCCACATCAACGGCAGGAATACCCGGGTCAGGGTGACCCACGGCGTCGCACCGTCCATGATCGCCGCCTCCTCGAGCTCGTGGGGCAGCTGGCGCATGAAGGTCGTCAGCACCCATACGGTGAACGGGAGGGTGAAAATGGTGTAGGAGAGCACCAGCGCCCAGGGCGTGTTGTAGAGCCCCAGCCAGCGGATCACCTCGAACAGCCCGGAGAGCACCGCGATCTGCGGGAACATCGATACGCCGAGCACGATCACCAGCACCGCTCCGCGCCCGCGAAAACGCACTCGACCCAGCGCATAGGCGGCGGTGAGCGCGAGCAGCAGGGCGAGGAAGACCACGCAGACGGCGACCAGCACCGAGTTGAAGATGCTGCGCACGAAAGTCGGCTGGGCGAACAGGGAGCGGTAGTTGGAAAGATCGAAGCTCTGGATCCAGAAGCTCACGTCGAACAGCGCGCTGGAGGGTTTGAGCGAAGTGATGATCGCGTAATAGAACGGGAACACCGCATAGATGCCCAGCACCAGCACCAGGCACCAGAAACCGAGCCGGCAGAGCGCACGCTTGAGCGGCGCGAGGGCGTCGCGGCGCGGACGGGAACGGGAGGCGACGTTGGCGCTCATCTCGAGACCCCCAGTTGACGACGGCCAAGATAGAGATAGATCACCGCAATCAGCGAGATCACCAAGAACAGCAGCGTGGAGGCGGCACTGCCGTAGCCGACGTCCTGGAACTCGACCAGCTGCTGGCGAGCATAGACCGACATGGTCATGGTGCTCGCCGAATTGGAGGTCAGCACGTAGACCAGGTCGAAGATGCGCAGCCCGTCGAGCACGCGGAAGATCACCGCGACCAGCAGCGCCGGGGTGATCAGTGGCAGGGTGACGCGGAAGAACACCCGCACGGGATGGATGCCATCGACCTCCGCGGCCTCGTAGCAGTCCGAGGGCAGCATCTGCAGCGCAGCGAGCACCAAGAGCGCAACGAACGGCGTGGTCTTCCATACGTCGACCATGATCACCGCCCACATCGAAAGATTGGCATCGGCGGTCCAGGCCAGCGGCGCGTCGAGCACCCCCAGCACCATCAGCGCATGATTGAGGATGCCGAACTGGTCGTTGAGCATCCATGCCCACATCTGCGCCGACACCACGGTCGGGATCGCCCAGGGAATCAGCATCGCCGCCCGAACCAGCGTGCGCCCTCTGAACTTGGCGTTGAGCACCAGCGCGACGATCACCCCGAGCACCACCTCGAGACTCACCGACACCGCGGTGAAGTAAAGCGTGTTGCCCACTGCGTTCCACCAGTCCGGATCGGCGAGCACGCCGTACCAGATACCATCCTCGTAGAGCAGGTAGTTCTCGAACCCGATCCACCGCGCGGCGGCCAGGTCGTTGAGCTCGGCGTCGGTGAAGCTGAACCACAGCGTGCGCAACAGCGGCCAGCCCGCGACCAGCGCAAGACCGATGAGCATGGGAGAGAGGAACAACCAGGCGGCGCGCACCCGTTGGCGACGCACCCGAGTCGCCCGCCCGCGAGGGGGGCCGCCGCTGCGGTTCGGTGACTCGATCGATGACATGGCTTCGGTCATTGAGGACCCCTTGCCGGCTGTGCGGATGTTTCGATCAAGCAACGTCGTCGCCATCTTGATCGTTAAAGAAAGCCACCCAGGAATACTCCAAAGCAGCAGCGACCCACAGCTAGACCTTAGCCGCAAACCAAACGGGAAGGCGCCGCCATGGGGTATGAGAGCGGATTTTTACGACCAAAGTAGGAGGACGAGAGCCCTGGCCGGGAGGAAGGAAACCCCACCTAACGTGGGCGAGCCGCGCGGCTCATTCGGTCTGCTCGGGGACTTCGACGCTGACTTGAATGGCATCGTGGCGCCAGTACTCCAGGTCGCAGTCGATGATGCGGTCGAGCTGATCCCGGTTGACCCGGGTGATCTGCAGTGCCGGGCTGCCGGCCGCAGCGCGAAGCGCGAGCGCCGCATCGGCGGCCAGCGCGATCGGGGTGATCTCGAACCGCACCCGGCCATAGCGAATGCCGTACTCTCCGGCATAGAGCTCGGTGAGCGAGCGGGTGAGGTCGAGCTCGAGCAGGCCGGGGAAATAAGCCGGATTGAGATTGTGTTCAACATACAGCACTTGGCGCCCGTCGATCCGGCGCACCCGGCGGATCTGGATCACCTTGGACAGCGCCGGCAGCGCCAGCAAGGCACAGACCTCGCCACTGGCCGGAACGAGCCGGGCCTGAAGCACCTCGGTGGCGGGCGTGCGGCCTTGTGCCTCGACCATGGCGTGGAAGTGGGTGCGCGCCAGCGGGTTGTAGCGCACCCGCGCAGGCGAGACGAACCATCCCCTGCGCTCCTCGCGGTAGATCAATCCCTCCGCCTCCAGCTGGCTCAACGCCTCGCGCAGAGTGATCCGAGTGGTGTCGAACAGCTCGCTGAGCCTGCGCTCCGCCGGCAGCTTGCCGTTCGGAGGCAGCAGGCCTTGGCCGATCTGCTCGGCCAGCGCCTGCCTGATGGTGCCGACGGCACCGATGGAACGTGATGGGGCATCGGACACTCGGTTGCTCCATTTTGGACTAGACCAGATTGACGAAAGTGCCACGGGACGCGCCGACACGGCTCGCGCCGTCATCGCTCAGCCGATGACGCGCAGATGAAAAGCAAGCCCCGTGCCAGTGTTTTCAAGGGTTGCACAGCGGACCATGACGATGAGGGACAGCGAAATATCATCTCGACGGACCAAATTGGCTCGGGTTTTGCTGATCTAGACCAGATCCTTCCCTCGTCCCGTCCAGGAGTACCGCATGAACCGCTTGCTCGCTTCAATGATCGGTCTGACCATCACCATGGGCTGCAGCCTCGCCGCGGCCGAGATTCCCTCCGAGCTGGAAGAAGCCGCACGCCAGGAGGGCCGGGTCGACAGCGTAGGCATGCCGGACAGCTGGGCCAACTGGAAGGACACCTGGGAGGACCTGCAGCGGATCTATGGGCTCGAGCACATCGACACCGACATGAGCTCGGCCCAGGAAATCGCCAAGTTCGCCGCCGAGGGAGAGAACGCCACCGCCGACATCGGCGACGTCGGCGCCTCCTTCGGCCCGCGCGCGGTGCAAAGGGGTGTCACCCAGCCCTACAAACCGACCACCTGGGCACAGATTCCCGATTGGGCCAAGGACGAAGACGGCCACTGGGCGCTGGCCTACACCGGCACCATAGCCTTCATCGTCAATACGCAGCTGGTCGATGAGGTGCCCCATAGCTGGGCCGATCTGCTCGAAGGCGACTACAAGGTGACCATCGGTGACGTCGGCGCCGCTTCCCAGGCGGCAAGCGGGGTGCTCGCCGCAGCCTATGCCAACGGCGGCAGCGAGCACGATCTGACACCGGCGCTCGATTTCTTCGCCGAGCTCGCAAAGCAAGGACGGCTTTCGTTCACCAACCCGGTGATCAGCAACATCGAGCGCGGCGAAGTCGAGGTCGGCATCGTCTGGGACTTCAACGCCCTCAACTATCGCGACCAGATCGACCGCGACCGCTTCGAGGTGCTGATTCCCTCCGACGGTTCGCTGACCTCCGGCTATACCACGATCATCAACAAGTACGCCAAGCACCCCAACGCGGCCAAACTGGCCCGCGAGTACATTTTCTCCGATGCAGGCCAGATCAACCTGGCCCGCGGCTATGCCCGTCCGATCCGGGCCGAGCACCTCACCTTGCCCGAAGACGTCGCCGCCCAGCTGCTGCCGGCCGAGCAGTACGTCGCCGCCCGCCCGGTCGAAGATGCCGCCGCGTGGGAACAGAGCGCCCAGCGGCTGCCGCGGCAGTGGCAGGAGCACGTGCTGATCAACATGCAGTGAGTGGGCTGAACATCATCATGGTGATATTCGACGAGCTCGCCCATGACCACCTGGCCGGCGAGGAGCTTTTAGCATGAAGCATCGCTATTGGGCGCTGCTGCTGCTGTTGCCCTTCATCCTGTTCTTCGCCGTGTTCCAGCTCGTCCCACTGGCCTGGATCATGGTGGCGAGCTTCGTCACCGTGGATGGAGAGTGGGGCCTTTCGAACTATCGCGACGTGCTCGACTCGCCCTTCTACCTCCAGGCGATTCGCTACTCGCTGGAAATCTCGCTGTGGTCGAGCCTGCTGGGACTCGCGATCGCGGTGATCGGGGTGCAGTCGCTGCGCCAGGTCGATTCCCGGCTGCGCGACATGGTGATCAGCTTCACCAACATGACCAGCAACTTCGCCGGCGTCCCGCTGGCCTTCGCCTTCATCATCCTGCTCGGCTTCAACGGCACCCTGACCCTGCTGCTCAAGCAGCTCGGAGTGATCGAGGACTTCAACCTGTATACCAAGGGCGGGCTGATCCTGATCTACACCTACTTCCAGATCCCCCTCGGCGTGCTGCTGCTCTATCCCGCTTTCGACGCACTGCGCGACGACTGGCGCGAATCCGCAGCGCTGCTCGGCGCGGGTCCGCTGCGCTACTGGCGCCATATCGCCCTGCCGGTACTGACGCCCGCACTGCTCGGCACGTTCGTGATTCTGCTCGCCAACGCCTTGGGCGCCTATGCCACGGTCTATGCGCTGACCACGGGCAACTTCAACGTCGTACCGGTACGCATCGCCGCGCTGGTCGCCGGTGACATCTACCTCGACCCCAATCTCGCCAGCGCCCTGGCGATGCTGCTGGTCGCACTGATGGCGGTGATCACCGTGGTCCACCAGTGGCTGCTGAAGAGGAGCTACCATGGCAAGGGCTAGTATGTACCACCGGCTGGTGGTGTGGCTGCTACTGCTGGTGCTGGTGCTGCCGTTGGCCGCCACCCTGCTCTACTCGCTGGCGACGCAATGGTCGGCGAGCCTGCTGCCCGCCGGCCTGACCTTCGACTGGTACCTGCGCCTTTGGAGCGAGCCGCGCTTTCTCGCCGCCTTCGGGCGTTCGCTGCTGGTCTGCGCCGGCGCCCTCGCCTTCGCCTGCCTGCTGGTGCTGCCGGCGATGTTCGTCATCGCCTACCACTTCCCTCGGCTCGACGCAGTGATGAACGTACTGATCCTGCTGCCGTTCGCGGTGCCGCCGGTGGTTTCCTCGGTGGGTCTGCTGCAGCTCTTCGCCGGCGGACCGCTCGCACTGGTCGGCACGCCGTGGATCCTGATCGGCTGCTATTTCACCATCGCCCTGCCGTTCCTTTATCGCGCACTGACCAATAATCTCCAGGCGATCGAGTTGCGCGACCTGATGGACGCGGCCCACCTGCTCGGAGCGAGCACCTTTCGCGCCGCGCTCAGCGTGGTGTTGCCCAATTTGCGCAAGGGCCTGGTGGTCGCGGTACTGCTGTCGTTCTCGTTTTTGATCGGCGAATTCGTCTTCGCCAACCTGCTGGTCGGCACCCGTTATGAAACCCTGCAGGTGTACCTCAACAACATGCGCAATGGCAGCGGCCACTTCACCAGCGCCCTGGTGATCTCCTACTTCATGGTCGTGCTGCTGGTGACCTGGGCCGCCAACCGCCTCAACCGGGATCCGTCATCGTCATGAGCTTTCTCAACGTAGAGCGTCTGCACAAGCGCTATGGCGCCAATCCAGTGTTCAGCGAGATCGACTTTTCCGCCTCCCGTGGAGAACTGGTCACCCTGCTCGGCCCTTCCGGCTGCGGCAAGTCGACGCTGCTACGCTGCCTCGCCGGCCTCACCCCGATCGACGGCGGCCGGATCATGCTCGACGGTGAGGAGATCAGCAACGTAGCCCCCCAGCGGCGCGGGATCGCGATGGTGTTCCAGAGCTATGCGCTGTTTCCCAACATGACCGTACGCGACAACGTCGCCTTCGGCCTGCGCATGCAGCGCACCAGGAAGGACGAGTTGGAACGTAGGGTCACGGAGGTACTGGCGCTGGTCGAGCTCGACGGCCTGGAGGCTCGCTATCCGCATCAGCTCTCCGGCGGCCAGCGCCAGCGCGTAGCGCTGGCCCGTTCGCTGGTGGTGCGCCCGAGACTGCTACTGCTCGACGAGCCGCTCTCAGCGCTCGACGCACGTATCCGCCGACACCTTCGCGAGCAGATCCGGCGCATCCAGCGTGAGCTCGAACTGACCATGGTATTCGTCACCCACGACCAGGAAGAGGCGCTGAGCCTGTCGGACCGCATCGTGCTGATGCGGGAAGGGAAGATCGTTCAGAACGGCAGCGCCGAAACGCTCTATACCGCACCCAAAGACGCCTTCGTCGCCGGCTTCATCGGTCACTACAACCTGCTCGATGCGGACGTCGCCGGCCGCTTGCTCGACCGCAGCTTCTCCAATCGAGTGGCGATTCGCCCCGAGTCGATCCAGCTCGACGCAAGCCAGGGGATCGCCGGCGAGATCGTCGATCACAGCCTGCTCGGCAACGTGATCCGCTACCGGGTCAAGGCCAGGGGGGTGGAACTCTCGGTCGATGTGCTCAATCGCAGCGCCTCATCGCTGCTTGCGCCGGGCAGCCAGGTACGGCTTGCGATAGCGGAGGAGAGCATTCGCGAGGTGGCCTGAGCGGAGTCAGGCTGGCGGACAGGTCTCGCCGTAGATGCTCCAGCCGGCCAAGGTTCGACGTGGAGCACGGTCGAGACCAAGCACCATGCAGGCGGCGAGCTCACCCTTGCGCTGGCTGTCCTGGTAGACGGTGGTGAGCTGCGGCGAGCGCCGCTGCCCCTCGTCGAGCCCGTCGAAACCGATGATCCGGATATCTCCCGGCACCGAGAGCCCAAGGCGCTCGGCGACCGTCAGCGCACCGAGCGCGATGCGGTCGGTCATGCACAGCAAAAGCCTTGGGCGCCGATCCTGCAGCGCGGCCTCGAGCACCGCTTCGGCATGGCGCTGGGTGTTGTGCTCGACATCGAAGATCGCCACTTTCTCAGGGTCGTGCCCCGCCTCCTGCAGCGCGCTGCAGATGCTGTCGAGGCGAACGTGCTGCATCAATTCGAGCTTCGGCTTGCCATCTTCACCTTGGCTACGCCAGCGCTCCAGGCGTAGCGAGACGATCACCGGTTCGAAATGCGCAGGAGTGTTGGCGAGCGCCCAGCGGCTCAGTTCACCCATCGCCCGGCGATCCTCGATGCGCACGCTGGGCGTGTCCGGCAGCTCGAAATCCACCGTGACCACCGGCTTGCCACGCTGACGCAGCCGCTCCACCAGGCTTGAGTCGTTTTCTACCCCGTAGACCACGAAACCATCGGCCATCGGTTCACTGGCCGTACCGTGCAGCGAGCGCTCAGGCACCAGCAGCAGCCGATGGCCGTGACGATCGAGCACCTGGGCAACGCCACAAAGGAAGCGGTTGGCGATCGGATCATCGAAGCTGTAGGCAAGGTCTTCGGTCAGCACCACGCCGATGATGTGCGTCTTGCCGGTGCGCAACCCACGAGCCATAGCGTCAGGCCCGTCGTATCCGAGCAGCTGCGCCTCGGCGAGCACGCGCTCGCGCAGCTCGGTGGAGAGCTGGTCGGGGCGGTTGAAAGCGTTCGATACCGTAGTCACCGAGACCTTCAACCGCGCGGCAAGATGGTTGAGCGTCACACGAGGGCGCTCGCCCGTGCGCTGCTTGGCCATGTTCTCTCTCCCGATAGCGAATCACGTGTGGGCGGCGTCATCTGCGTGCTGCTCGCGTGCCAACGATGAAGGCGCCGATGCCTCCTCGGAAGCATCGGCGCCATGATATTACCCTGCCAACGGCGAAACCGCCCGATTCGCGATGCTCGTGCTAGCCGAGCAGCCAGACCGCCGCATTGCCGGGCAGCTCGCCTTCGAGCGGCTGTGCCACACTTTGCGCCAGCGGCTTGCCAGCCGGCAGCGCGATCGGTTCATCGCCCAGGTTGAGCAGCACGGTCACCGCGCCGTTACGCAGCTTGAGCACATCCTTGCGCGGGCTCTGCAGCCACTCGAGCTCACCTTCTCCCAAGCCGTACTCGCGACGCAGGCCCAGCAGCCGACGGTAGAGCGAGAGGGTCGATTCGGCGTCCCGCTCCTGGAGGTCGGCGGCGTAGCGCGCGAAACTTTCGGGCTGCGGCAGCCAGCTCGCCTCGCTCGGGCCGAAGCCGTAGGAGGGGGCTCCGGCGATCCAGGGCAGCGGGACACGACAGCCATCGCGACCCACTTCGTGACCGTCGGTGCGGAAGAACGCGGGGTCCTGGCGAAACCGGTCCTCCATGGTGGTGTGCTCGGGCAAGCCAAGCTCCTCCCCCTGGTAGAGATAGGCCGAACCGGGCAGCGCAAGGGTCAGGTGGATCGCCGCGCGAGCGCGGCGAAGCCCCAGCGCCTCATCGGGTTGCTCCGCCGCCGCGTTGATGCCCTTCGGCCGTGCGCCGGGCTGGGAGAGACCGAAACGCGAGGTATGCCTTACGCCGTCGTGATTGGACATCACCCAGGTGGTCGGCGCGCCGACCTGGGCGGACTGCGCCAGCGAATCGTCGATCACCTCCTTCAACTCGTTGGCGTCCCAGCGCGCCAGCAGGTAGTCGAAGTTGAACGCCTGCTGCATCTCATCGTGACGGATGTAGCGCGCCAGGCGTGCCTGGGGCTTGACCCAGGCCTCGGCGACCATCATCCGGTCACCATCGTACTCATCGAGCAGCTTGCGCCAAGCGCGATAGATATCGTGGAGCTCGTCCTGGTCCCACATCGGCCCAACGTTGCCGCCTTCCACCATCGCCTGGCTACCGTCCCAATCGGGCAGGCCTTTTTGCTTGATCATCCCGTGGGCGACATCGACGCGAAAGCCGTCGACTCCACGGTCGAGCCAGAAGCGCAGCACATCTTCGAACTCGTCGAGCACCTCGGGGTTGCGCCAGTCGAAATCGGGCTGCTTGGAATCGAACAAATGCAGGTACCACTGCCGCTGGCCCTCGGGCCGTGTCCAGGCATCGCCACCGAACACGCTCTGCCAGTTGTTCGGCGGCAGCTCGCCCTCGGCGCCACGCCCATCGCGGAAGATGTAGCGCGCGCGCTCCGGGCTGCCTGCCGGCGACTTCAACGCGGCCTGGAACCAGGCGTGCTCATCGGAGCTGTGGTTGGGCACCAGGTCGACGATCACTCTGATCCCAAGGGCGTGGGCCTTTTCGAGCATGGAGTCGAAGTCGGCCAACTCTCCGAATATCGGATCGACATCGCGATAGTCGGCGACGTCGTAACCGGCGTCGGCCTGCGGCGAGCGGTAGAACGGCGACAGCCAGATCGCGTCGACGCCGAGCTTGGAAAGGTACTCGAGCTTGGCGGTGATACCGGGCAGGTCGCCGATTCCGTCGCCGTTGGAGTCGGCGAAGGAACGCGGATAGATCTGATAGATCACAGCGCTTCTCCACCACTCCCCGCCGGGTTCGAGACTATTTTCTTTATCGTTAAAGACAGCAGGCGCAGGCATGGTGATCCCTCCTGGTTCGACAATGATTGGAAAAGCGACGCCGCTCTGACCGAGCTGTAACGTTACAGAAGGCCGATGACCAAAGGCCTCTAGATTCCGGCTTCGATGGTTCCATCAGGCCGAAGCGCCAAATGAATTGATATTGGGCTTTAGTGGCATCGGCCACGCGAAGCTGGAATCAGGCGTCTGATTGTCGCCGCCGCGCAACTCCCGCATCATCGTGCCAAGGCGATGGGTCGGCCAACCATGCGAACACGAGCCCTTCCCCAACGGCAATTGGTATGACGAGGCCTTCGGCGCCAAGGTTCTCGTATCATTGGCCGATACAAACATAATCATGGACAACGATGGAAGGTACTCGGGTGGAAAGGATCGCTTCAGGCCGATACGGCCGGATCGGCAAACGCACCAAACTGACGCGCGAGCAGGCGATGGCTGCGATACAAGACGCCGCGATCATCGAGTTCAGCCAGCAGGGCTTCACCGGCGCATCCACGCAAGCGATCGCCGAGCGCGCCGGATTGACCAAATCACAATTGCACTACTACATCGACGGCAAGGAGTCGCTGTTCGACCAGATACTCTCCCACCTGCTGGATACCTGGGCAGAGTTGAGCGAGTTCGACGAACACCATGTCGATCCGGCCAAGGCACTGACGCGCTACGTCCGGCGGAAACTCGAGTTCAGCCTCGATCAGCCGGAGCTCTCGCGCATCTTCACCACCGAAATGCTCAGCGGTGGCCACCGCCTGCAACGCCACTGGCCGCGGATGATCGAGCTCTGCGAACGCAAGCTCGCGGTGATCGACGGCTGGATCGCCGCTGGCAAGCTGGTACCAATGAACTCACGCCTGCTGCTGATGCATATCTGGGCGCTGACCCAGTACTATGCCGACTACGCGCTGCAGGCCGAAAAGATGCTCGGCGCCCCCCTCGATACGCCCCCACGTCGGGCAGAACTCATCGACGAACTGACCGCCTTCGTGCTGCGCGGCTGCGGAATAGCTCCGTTGCGGTGATGGGCTCATCGATGGTCGCGAGCGTACCTATCGATCCGGCTGGCCAAGGCGCCGCCGCGCGTCCGTGGCGCTGAAAAACCACTACCGTCCTCGAGCATGCCCCTACCGCAGAGATCGCCTCCAACCATCGCCCACGCCCAGGCCGCTCGCGCAAGAGCGCTGCGGCCGTTTCGACGGCGACATGTTGCAGGATTTAGCGCAGCGGTAGAACTGGTACGGCACTTGCGTAACCCAATCGCGACAACAAGGATTTCACCAAAGCGCACCGATGGCACGTTCGTTTCTTTGCCGATCACCAGCGATTTCTGCACTGATGACGCGCACCCGACCGGCTTTTTGCGCCAAAAAGGTGAAAGAGCGATATCACCCGTCTTCATCGCCGGCTGATACGACCAGGCAAAGCACGGCAGCTTCTGCCACTAAGCGCCCTTGGCCGGGTCATCCCATAGGTTAGTCGGTTCGCACCGACATCGATGGCTACGGCGCCGGCTCCAAGACCATCAAGAAACCAACAACCAAGGCCCCGGAACCACCGAGGGCTACGCATACGCAGGAGATCGCTAGATGCTCGACCACCCTACCTCCCTCGCGCCGCGCTGCTTGCTCGCAGGCCTCGCTCTGCTGGCAGCCCCGGCGTTGGTGCTGGCACAAACCAGTGACGCGACGGATCCCAACCAGCCGACGCCGGAGAGCTCACAGCCGGATCCCGCGATGCAGCAGCAGTCATCCGGTGAGGCCCGCGACTTGACCGAGATGTTCACTCTCGGCGAGTTCCACGGTGCGCTGCGTTCGCTCTACTACTCGACCCACAACGCCTACTTCACCCCTGGGCAGAACCAGGACACGATCAGCTACGGTGGCTTCGTCGGCTTCACCAGCGCGCGCTACCAGGGCTTTCGCTTCGGGTTGAGTGGCATCCTGCAACGTGGCATCGACCATGCCGACGACCCGAGCCGGGTGGTCACGGAACTCGGCCCCAACCAGACCAACATCGGCGAGGCCTATCTCGAGTATCAGCGCGATGCCTTCACCATTACCGCGGGTAACCAGCGACTCGATTTGCCGTTCGCCGGTACCTGGGACTGGCGCGTCACGCCGAACCTGTTCCAGGCGGTCGACCTGCGCTATGGCGACCAGGAGAACTATCTCGAGGCGACCCGGGTGTTCCGCTACATGCCCTGGGCCGGCGGTTCGTTCACCAAGACCACGATGTACAACTCACGCTGGGACTCGTTCTCGCCGGTGGAGGAGACCACCGACGGCATGTGGTCGATCGGCGGTGCCCGGGCGCTGTACGCCAATGGCTTGAAGTGGAGCGGCGAAGCATGGCACCAGGAGTATGAGGACTACACCAAGATCAACTATCTCGAAGGGCAGGTAGCGCTCGCAGAAGGCGACCTGCGCCCGTTCCTCGGCCTGCAGTTCATGCGCGGCACCGGCGATGGCAAGGAGCTTCTCGGCGAGGTCGACAGCCGTATCTATGGCCTGCAGCTGGGGCTGAACTACGGCACTCTGAAGGCAACGCTCAACTACAATCACATCCCCGCGCAGGAGAACGCCTACCGCAACGGCGTGCTGGTCACTCCCTACGCCCACAACTCTTCGTCAGGGCCGATCTTCGCCCAGCCGTTCTTCACCAGCACCCAGGACCTCGGCGCCGGCAACGCCTACTCGCTCGACGTCTCGGGCCTGGCCACCGACCAGCTGGTGCTCGGCGCACGCTACTCGTTCATGGATCTCAAAGAATCATCCGAGGTGGAAAGCCGCAACCAGTCCGAGTACATGGGCTTTGCGGTCTACAACTTCCGCGGTTCGCTCGATGGCTTCAGCGTCGCCAACTTCCTCGGTGTGCAGCGCTCGCCGCGCGACGGCAAGGAGTTCTGGCAGAACCGCCTGGCGCTGCAGTACGCCTTCTAGACTCGTCAAGCCAGCGCCTCGCCCTCTTCGGCGAGGCGCTGCGGCCGATGCCGCTCAAGCGTGCTTGAGCAGCCAGTCGAGCTCGAGCTCGGTGACCTGGCGCTCGAAGCGCGCGAGCTCATTGGCCTTGCACAAGCGGTAGATCCGCAGGAAATCCTCGCCGAGGTAGCGGGCCAGCGGCGCGCTCTCCTCGAGCAGCGCCAGTGCATCGCTCTGGCGGGTCGGCAGCTCGACGCCGGGCTGATCGAGACCGTTGCCTTCGATCGGCGGATCGAGCGGCAGCGCATTATCGAGGCCGTGGAGCAGACCCGCGAGCAGCGCGGCGACGACCAGGTAGGGGTTGGCATCGGCGCCGGCGACGCGATGCTCGATGCGGTAGTCACGCCGACCGCTGCGCGGGATGCGCAGCGCCACGGTGCGGTTGTTGTAGCCCCAGCTGGCCCGGGTAGGCACGTACATGCCCGGCTGGAAGCGCCGGAAGGCGTTGACGTTGGGGGCGAACAGCGCCATCGAGGCGGGCATCAGCTCGATCATCCCGGCGAGGGCACGGTGCAGAAGTTCGGTGTCCTCGACCTCCTCGTCGGCGAACAGGTTGTAATCTTCGCGATCGACCAGGCTCAGGTGGATATGCATGCCGTTGCCGGCGAAATCGCCGTAAGGCTTGGCCATGAAGGTGGCCTGGAGGTCGTGCTGGTCGGCGATCTGACGAATCAGCCGCTTGAGCATCAGCGCATCGTCGCAGGCCTTGAGCACATCGTGGCCATGCTCGAGGTTGATCTCGAACTGCCCGGGCGAAGCCTCGGCCACCGCCCCCTCGGCCGAAAGCCCCTGCTGCCGGGCCATCTGATTGATATCGCTGAGCACCTCGGCGAAGTCATCGAGATTGTCGAGCGAATAGACCTGGCTCTGCTCGCTGCGCTCGCTGGTCACCGGCGAGCGCGGCGGCTGCAGCGCACCCTCGGCGTCGCGTTCGCGATCGACCAGGTAGAATTCGAGCTCCACCGCGACCACCGGATAGAGCCCGCGCGCCTTGAGCTGCTCCCAGACGTGGGCGAGCACGTTGCGCGGCTCGAACGGGTGGGAAGCGCCCTGCTCGTCGACCATGGTCAACAGTACCTGGGCGATCCGCGCCGGATCGTGGGCGTTGGGCATCAGCGTGCCGAGCAGCGGCAGGCAGAGCAGGTCCGGTTCGCCGATCTCCTGGCCGAGGCCGGTCTCCTCGACCACGTTGCCGAGCAGATCCATGGCGAACATCGAGGCCGGGAAATAGCAGCCCTTGGCCAGCCGTGGCAGTGAATCCACCGGCAGGCGCTTGCCACGGAAGATGCCGTTGAGATCGGTCAGCAGTACGTCGACATAGGCGGTTTCGGGGTGGGCGGCGAGATAACCGTCCACCTCGGACTTGAACGCGGCCTTGTAGCGGGTGCGCTCCTCGCTGCCGTCGGCCGAACGGACGCCGGCGCTTAGATCAGTGATGAAAGAGGTCGCTTCCATGATAGGGCTCTGCCTTTGCGATTCTTGTTATGGAAAATATAAATTCCACTTTCATGAAGCATAGTGCCGACGACCCGGCTTTTACAAGCGCCTAAAACTGGCATGTTGAGTCTGCACACCGGCCTGCACGGCCGTTTCTCCAGCCGAGGTGAGCCGCCGCGAGTGGAGTATATTTCTTACACTCCGCTCGACCTCGTCGCAGCGCCGCCAAGCCCGGCCTACTCCGCTCATGGTCGCTCTTTCGGCGAAAATGGTCGCAATTCGCTTTTTTTCCTGACGTCAACCGTAGACAGGAGACCCTGCCTCTCGTGTAGAGTGCGGGGCTTAATCGAGACTAAATTCAGCTGCAACAAAGCCAGCCTCACCACTGGAACCCATCATGACGCGCAAGACTTTCAGAGCACCAGGCCTGGCCTGGCAGATCCTGATCGGCCTGATTCTAGGCGTACTGGTCGGCAGCCTGCTGCACGACCAGCCTGAAGCCCGCCAGTGGGCGGTCGCCAACGTGCTGCAACCCGCCGGCGACATCTTCATCCGCCTGATCAAGATGATCGTCATTCCGATCGTGATCTCCTCGCTGATCGTCGGTATCGCCGGCATGGGCGACGCCAAGAAGCTCGGCCGCATCGGCGCCAAGACGATCCTCTACTTCGAAGTGGTCACGACGCTTGCGATCGTCGTCGGCCTCGTCGCCGCCAATCTGTTCCAGCCGGGCGCGGGCATCGACATGTCGAGCCTCTCCAGCGTCGACATCTCGAAGTACACCGCCACCGCGCAGGAGGTCTCCCATGATCACGCCTTCATCGCCACGCTGCTCAACTTGATCCCGTCGAACATCTTCGACGCTCTGGTGCGCGGCGACATGCTCGCGATCATCTTCTTCTCGGTGTTCTTCGGCCTCGGCCTCTCGGCGCTGCCGAACGACCTGCGCGAGCCGTTCATCACTACCATGCGGGCAGTCTCGGAGACCATGTTCAAGGTCACCCATATGATCATGCGCTATGCCCCGATCGGGGTGTTCGCGCTGATCGCGGTGACGGTGGCCAACTTCGGCTTCACCTCGCTCCTGCCGCTCGCCAAGCTGGTGGTGCTGGTCTATTTCGCGATCGCGTTCTTCGCCTTCGTGGTGCTCGGCAGCATCGCTTACTTCTACGGTTTCAGCATCTTCACTCTGATCCGCATCCTCAAAGACGAGCTGCTGCTCGCCTACTCGACCTCGAGCTCCGAGACGGTGCTGCCGCGGATCATGGCGAAGATGGAGGAGTACGGCGCACCGAAGGCGATCTGCAGCTTCGTGATCCCGACCGGCTACTCGTTCAACCTCGACGGCTCGACCCTGTACCAGAGCATCGCGGCGCTGTTCATCGCCCAGCTCTACGGCATCGACCTGAGCCTCGGCGAGCAGCTCACCCTGGTGCTGACGCTGATGGTCACCTCCAAAGGGATCGCTGGTGTCCCGGGGGTGTCGTTCGTTGTGCTGCTGGCGACGCTGGGCAGCGTCGGCATCCCGCTCGAGGGGCTGGCGTTCATCGCCGGGGTCGACCGGATCATGGACATGGCGCGTACCGCGCTGAACGTGATCGGCAACGCACTCGCGGTGCTGGTGATCGCGAAGTGGGACGGCAGCTACGACGCCGAGAAGGGTGCCAACTACTTCGCCAACCGTGCCCAGGCCCGCGCCGAGCGCCGCGCGAACCGCGAGCGTCACGCCGAGGAGCGCTTGGAGGGCTGAGCTGGCTGCGGCCTCGGGCGGGCTCGGCGCCGCGCAAGCTCACTCCCCGCGCAGCCGCCCGCCCATCTCCTGGGCCAGGTCGACCGCGTAGTGGTCGGTCATTCCACCGATGAAGTCGAGCATCCTGCGGTAGCTCGCATAAAGGCTCCAGGAGGGCAGCGGGGTATTCTCGCCGATCAGCGCCAGCACCCGCTGGTGCTTGAAGCTCGAGGTGCCGGTGGTATGCAGCTCGTGAGCGGCGCCGATGAACGCCTCGAGCAGAATTCCAAGAGTGGTATAGGCACCGATCTCGAGCTTGGCCTTGCGCTCGTTCTGGAAGATCCGCTTGCGCGCGAGCTCCTTGGCACGCCCGACGCCCCAGGCGAGATCGGGATGGCAGTGTTCGAGCAGATCCGAATCCAGGTTCCCCCCCAGCAGCGCCTGCTCATGCTCGACGAACGCCTCGGCGACCTCATTGACCGCGCGCTCCATCGCCGCCCCGCGCAGCGCAGCGACCCGGCGACGGCGTGACACTCCGCTGCGCTCCATCCGCTCGAGTTCGACGACGAATGGATCCCCCGGCTCGAGACCGGCGATCTGGGAGAGCACCTCGGCGACTTCATCGAAGCGCAGGATGCCCATCTCGAGACCGTCCTCGAGATCGAGCAGCGCATAGCAGATGTCGTCGGCGGCTTCGACCAGATAGGCCAGAGGATGACGGCACCAGGCGAACATGCCCGGCTCTCGACGCCTGAGCCCGAGCAGCTCGGCGACCTCGGCCAGCAGTTCGCGCTCCGACTGGTAGGCACCGAATTTGCCACCGCCGAGGGCATGCTCGACCGTCCACGGGTACTTGAGCATCGCACCGAGGGTCGCCGCGGTGAGCCGCATCCCACCGTTGAACTGGTTGTACTCGATCTGGGTGACGATCCTGAACCCTTGGGCATTGCCTTCGTAGGTGAGCAGGTCGCTGGTCTCGGCATCGCTCAAGCCTTCGAACAACTGCGGCGAATGGCGCCGCGCGGCCTGGAACCAGTCCCGGATCGCGTACTCACCGGCATGGCCGAACGGCGGATTGCCGATGTCGTGCCCCAGGCAGGCCGCCTGGACGATCACCCCGAGGTCGGCCGAGGTGAGAAACGAGGGCAAGCGCTCGCCCAGGCGTTCGCCGACGATCATCCCCAGCGAACGGCCGACGCAGCCGACCTCGAGGGAGTGGCTCAATCGGGTGTGGATATGGTCGTTCTCGGTCAGCGGGTGGACCTGGGTCTTGCGCCCGAGCCGGCGGAAGGAGCCGGCGAAGACGATCCGGTCGTGGTCCTTGTGGAAAGGACTGCGGCCGACCTCGCGGCCGGTGCCGCTCGGGCGGTCCTGGAGGCGGATCGGCTCGAGCAGTCGGGCCCAGTGCATCTGCGTCATCGAAGGCTTCCTATGGCGGGCCGTTGCAGGTTCGCATGACCTCAACGAGGCAACGCATTGATCTTTGAATGAATAGGCAGTGTACCGGGGTTTTGGCCGCTGTCGGCGCTTGCGTGGCGATGAAGCCGGCCCAATAATGCCGCCGTCTGCGGCGAGCCAATAGCCAGCCCGTCCTCGGATCGACCCATGCGATGCGGGTAGGACACCGCCGCAGAGGGGCTCGCGAGCAACTCAACGTTCGTCTTTCGTGAGGGCCATCATGCCCAAGCTGATCAGCTTCGACCCCTATCGCACCCTTGGGATGCACGGAGTGCGCTACATCAAGCCGGAGCATATGTACGACCACCTCGACGAGATCCGCGCCGCCGACTGGCTGCTGTTCCCCGCCTATTGGCAAGTCAACGTCCTGGTCCATGCGCTTGGCAAGCGGATTTTCCCAAGCCCCGCCAGCTACTACCTCGGCCACGACAAGGTCGAGCAGACCCGCGCCTTTCGCGCGCTGATCGACGCACACCTGCCGGCCACCGAAATCCTCGCCTCCACCCCCGCCAATCTCGAACTGCTCGAGCGCAGGATCGGCTATCCGATGGTGCTCAAGGAGATACGCAGCGCCCGTGGCCAAGGTGTCGCCCTGGTGGAAGAGCGCAGCACGCTCGAAGCCCTGGCGGCCGAACGCGAGGTCCTTTATGCCCAGCCGCGACTGCCGATCGACCGCGACCTGCGCATCGTGCTGGTCGGCAGCGAGATCGTCGCTGCCTATTGGCGGGTCAGCCCGCTCGGTGATTTCCGCAGCAACGTCTCGGTCGGCGGTGAAGTGCGCTACGACCCAGTGCCGGAGGCGGCGCTGGCGCTGGTGAAGCGCCTCGCCCGAGCGAGTGGGATCGATCATGGCGGCTTCGACGTGGCGATGCTGGATGGCCATCCGATACTGTTCGAGTTCAACCGGCTGTTCGGACATCAAGGCATAGAAGGCGCGATCCAGCGCATAGGCGAGGCGATCGAGCGCTACCTGGCCGTGCATGATGACGTTCGCGCGCGCCTCGACCTGGCCCAGCGAGAGGCGTCCAACGACGCATTCGATGAAAGTGAAAGCGCCTGAGCACCCAGAGAAAGCGAATTGCGACCGTACCGGCATGTACCAAAGTTTCAAGCCGTACACGCCTATATCATTACCATCCGAGTGGTTTTTAGCTTAACATCCGCGGGCGTCGAGGGAGCGACAAGGTTTGGCAGGGATGCCCCCTTGAACAGCGCTCGACGCAACCCACCTTTCTCGCCCAGTCCATCAGGTCCCTGGCCGGTCTCCCGACGTTCCCCTTCTCTATTCGCCACCGTTCATCGCGGTTTTGCGATGCACTGGCTCGTGCATTGCGCCACTCCCTCCCCGACCGACGCCAGAATGATTGACAGGGTCGTTTCCAACTCATAACGTGGGCCGCCTGTTTTCGCAAAATCACCGAAGTAGCCGCCATTAACGCGCTCATTCGACGATTTTATTCACTTTAAGCATGTTCTTAGACGATTTCGATCGAGACCATCTCGATTCTGCGTGGAGACTGCCCGCTTGAACGCTCACGCCCCTGGCTATCGCACCTTCGCCCCGAGCGATGCCTGCGATTACCTGCGCCACCTCGGCCTCTTCACCGCCAATGAGCCCCTCGAATGCGATGAGATCGGCGATGGCAATCTCAATCTGGTCTTTCGCGTGCGTGGCGCGGGCAAGAGCCTGATCGTCAAACAGGCGCTTCCCTATGCCAAGGTGGTCGGAGAAAACTGGCCGCTGTCGCTGGATCGTGCCCGCATCGAAGGGGAGGCGCTGCTCGAGGCGGCCAAGGTAATTCCCGCCCACGTGCCCAAGCTCCATCACCTCGACCCGGTGCTGGCGCTGACCGTGATGGAAGACCTCTCCCACCTGACGATCGGCCGCGCGGCGCTGATCCAGGGACGCTACTTGCCGCTGCTCGGCGGCCATATCGGTGACTACCTCGCCCGGACCCTCTACGCCACCTCGCACTTCGCCCTTACTCCGCGAGAGGCCAAGGCGTTGGCCGCACGGTTCGTCAATCCGGACCTGTGCAACATCACCGAAGACCTGGTCTTCATCGACCCGTACTTCGATCGACCGAGCAACGATTTCCCAGAGGCGCTGCGCCCGACCCTCGAACGCCACTGGGCGGATCAGGCACTCAAACGTGAAGTCGCCGAGCTGACCCGGCTGTTCCTCAGCCAGGGCGAGGCGCTGATCCATGGCGACCTGCACACCGGCAGCCTGTTCGTCAGCGAAAGCGACACCCGGGTGATCGACCCCGAGTTCGCCTTCTACGGGCCGCTGGCCTTCGATATCGGCGCATTCTGGGCCAACCTGATCCTCTCCAGCCTCTCCCATCGGGGCCATGGCCTTGAAAACGAGGCCCGCCGGGCCTACCGGCGCTTTCTCTACGACACCCTCGAGACGAGCTGGCGCCACTTCGAGCGGGGCATGCGCGAGCAGCTCGCAGCCGGCAGCGTCGATCCATTCGCCGCCGTGGAAGGCTACTTCGACGCCCAGCTCCAACGCTGGTTCAGCGAAGCGATCGGCTTCGCCGGCTGCAAGGCATTCCGTCGCATCGTGGGCCTCGCCCACGTTGCCGACATCGAGAGCATCCAGGACCCGGCGATCCGCCTGGAGGTCAAGCAGGACGCGCTCGAACTGGCGGCGAGCCTGATCAAGCGCCGGGGCGAATTCGTGAACGTCGAGGCGCTGCGCGCCTATCTCGAAAGCGCGATAGATGATCGCCAGGGAGACAACCGATGAGCGACCAGGCCGCCCGTCTGCCCCCGTCGGTGGAATGGCGCGATGGCGCCCTGATCCTGCTCGACCAGCGCCGGCTGCCGCTCGAAGTGCGCTATCGTCGATTGAGCCGGGTCGAGGAGGTCTGGGAGGCGATCAAGCAGTTGGAGGTTCGCGGCGCGCCTGCGATCGGTATCGCCGCGGGCTTTGGCATCGCGCTCTGGGCCCGGGATGCCGAGGCCGACTCACCGCAGTCACTGCTGGAAGGGCTGGAGCGAACCCGTGTCTATCTCGAGAGCTCGCGGCCGACCGCGGTGAACCTGGCCTGGGCGGTACGCCGCATCGCCCGGGCCTGCCAGTCGGAACCGAGCGTCGCGGCGATCCGCGCTCGCGCGCTGCTCGAGGCCCAGGCGATCCAGGCCGAGGATGCCGAGGCCTGCCGCAGGATCGGCGAGCACGGCTTGGCCCTGCTTCCCGCCGGGGCGACGGTGATGACGATCTGCAATGCAGGCGCGATCGCCACCGCCCGCTATGGCACCGCGCTGGCCCCGTTCCATCTCGCCCGTGAGCGAGGCCTCGAACTCTCGGTGATCGCCTGCGAGACCCGTCCGCTGCTCCAGGGCGCACGGCTGACCACCTGGGAGCTGGCCAGCGTCGGCATCGACGTCACGCTGATCACCGATTCGATGGCCGCCCATGTGATGAAGACCCGCAGGATCGACGCGGTGATCGTTGGCGCCGACCGCATCGCGCGCAACGGCGACAGCGCCAACAAGATCGGCACCTATGGGCTTGCGCTACTGGCCCGCGCCCATGGCATTCCTTTCTATGTCGCCGCCCCTTTCTCGACCATCGACTTCGAGCTCGCCGATGGCTCCGGCATTCCGATCGAGGAGCGCGATGAGAAGGAAATCGTCGAAATCCAGGGGCAGCGCATCGCCCCCGAAGGGATCAAGGTGTTCAACCCCGCCTTCGACGTTACTCCGCACGAATTGATCGAAGGGCTGATCACCGAGCGTGGAGTAATCCGCTGCGCCGATCTCGACTCCCACCAAGCCCGGGCCATGGGATGAAGAAGAGCGCCCAGCGGGGCGCTCTCAGACCTGCGAGCCCATGCCTCACTCCCAACCGGCGCGCTCCAGTACCGCCTGCGCCTCATCATAGGCATCGGCATAGCGCAGCACAGAGGTGTCGTCGATCTTCCACTCGCCGAACATCTGCTCCGCCGCCACGGGCCCCACACCCTCGACCACCGGGTAGAACACCCCCTCGCCGACGATTCGCTGGGCTTCGTCACTCGCGAGATACTCGAGCAGCAGCCTCGCATCATCGACCCGCTGACTACCCTTCACCAGCGCGTAGACATTGACGTTGCGGTAGGCGCCGCGCCCTTCGCTGCCCTCGCCCTGCTGGTTGGGGAACACCGCTTCGAGCGACTCGAGCGCTCGCCTGGCCTCCTCGTCGTCGCCCTGCATGATCCGCGGATAGTAGTAGTGGTTGGCCACGGTGATCGCGCAAGGATCCTCAGCATCGGCAAGCGCCATCAGCAGCGCGGAGTCGCGCGCGCCGGGCGGCTGGGCGAAGTTGGCGACCACGCCCTCGGCCCAGCGCTGAGCCTCTTCGGCACCGTGATTGACGACCATCATCGCGGCGAAGCTCGAGGTGTAGGCGGACCCACGCGGCCCGAGGCAGACCTTGCCACGATAGGCGGGATCGGCGAGCGCTTCGTAGCTCGCCGGTAGCGCTTCCAGCTTGCTGGGATTGGCGAAGATGATCCTCGCCCGCGTGGCGTAGGCGCTCCAACCCGCATCGAGATCACGCAGCCCTTCCTCGACCCGCGACTCGACCAGTTTTGATTCGATCGGCTGCAGCAGCCCCGCGCGCTCCAGCGTTCGCACCGCACCAGAATCCGCGGTCATCAGCATGTCCGCAGGCGGCTCTCCGGCGGCGACCAAGCGATCGAACTCATCGGGCGAGAGCCGCACCGTCTCGATCGGTATCCCGGTCTGCTGGGTGAAGCCGACCAGCAAAGGATCGCCATCGAGCGGACGGGTGGAGAAGACCTTCAAAGGCTCGGCGGCATACAGCGGCAGTGCGGCGCCAAGACCGGCGCAAAGCAGGAGGAGACGAACGCGAGGCATGGGATGAGATTCCCTGTTATTGATCCCTGGTGGGGCCAGCTTAACCGCGGCGAACCAGGCTGCTCGAGGCTTGGCAAGCTCCACGCAAGGTCGAGCAGCACGTTCAGCAGGAGAAAGAAAAAACGCCTGCCGGATTAACGGCAGGCGTAAGCAGGGATCATTCAAGGGAACGGGAAAGATTGCTCTTCCCATACTCTCTGACTGCGCTTGTGCAGAGATGTTCCCGGATGGAGAAATTTCTTCTTCCGCGCCACCGACGACGAGCCGCTTCAATCCCCCCCCGCGGCGGCCGCCTCGACGTCTACGCGATAGAGCCCGCTAGTGGCGGTCATGTAGACCTTCCAGCCGTCCGCCTCCTTGGCAAAGGCCAGGTTGGCAGTCTTCTCCGGCAGCTCGATTCGGCCCAGGCGGCGTCCGTCCGGGGCGAAGACCTGCACGCCGGAGCCGCTGCTCGACCAGACGTTGCCGTGCTCATCGACCTTGATTCCATCGGGTGCGCCTGGCGAGACCTCGGTGAAGACCCGCTCGTTGACCAGACTGCCGTCGTCGCCGAGATCGTATGCGAAGATCCGCTGCACCGGCTCCTCGCCGTCGGCCCCGCTGCGGCGGGAGTCGGCGATGTAGAGGATGCCCTCGTCGGGTGAGAAGGCCAGGCCGTTGGGCGTCTGCACCGCGGGGGTATCGAGACGGGTCAGGCTCTGGTCCTCGGGGTCGAAGCGATAGACGTATTCACCGCCTTGCACCGCGCGGCCGCCATAGCCTTCGGTCGGGGAGTCGATGCCGAAGGTCGGATCGGTGAACCAGATCGCCCCTTGGCGATCGACCACCAGGTCATTGGGGCTATTGAGCTTCTGCTCTCCATAGAGATCGACCAGCACGCGCCACTCGCCGTTCTCCTCCAGCCGTTCGATCGCCCGCTTGCCATGGGAAGCGGCGAGGATCCGCCCCTGATGATCGAGCGCGTGACCGTTGTGGAACTGGGCCGGACGTAACCACCGCTCGTCGACGCCTTCATCCGCGCGCCAGGAGAGCACTCGATTGTTTTCGATGTCGCTCCAGATCAGCCGCCCATCGGGCAACGCCAGAGGCCCCTCGCTCCAGCGGGCATCGCTGTACAAGCGGACCAGTTCGGCATCCTCGGCCACCAACTCATGGAAGGCCGGATCATCGGCGATGACGCTCCCCTCCAATCTCTCCCCGGCGGCTTCGGCCACAACGGGCGAGAGACCTGCGACGATGGCGAGCGCATAGCGGTAAGCTGACGGATTACTCATCGGTGACTCCAGAGTAGGGCAATGCATTGAAAATGCTCGGGATGCTAGCCCCACAGTCAAGCATCCCGATCATCCCCCTACCCTAAAGCGGAGCTTAGGCTCCGTCCAAGCAGTCGGCCACCTCAGGCCAACAAGCCTCAATCGCCCTCCGCCAGCGCCGGCAGCAGCACCTTGAGCTTGCGAGTCAGCGTGTTACGCCCCCAGCCGAGCAGCTCGGCCGCCTCGCCCTTGCGTCCCCCGGTATGCTTGAGCGCGGTTTCGATCAGGATGCGTTCGAAATCCGGCACCGCCTCCTCGAGCAGGTGGGTATGCCCGGCGGCGAGCGCACGATCGGCCCAGCCCCGAAAAGCGCTGCGCCAATCGCCAGAGGGAATCTCGCCGCCTTCGGCTTCGCGCAGTTCGGGAGGCAGGTCGTCGACCAGCACCTCTCGCCCGGAGGCCATCACGGTGAGCCAGCGGCAGGTGTTCTCGAGCTGGCGCACGTTGCCGGGCCAGGGGAGCCTGGAGAGGTGCTGCTCTGCCTCGAGCGTGAGTATCTTGGGCTCGGCGGAGAGCTCGCGCGCCGCCTCGGCGAGAAAATGATGGGTCAGCCGGGGAATGTCCTCGCGGCGCTCGGCCAGCCGTGGCAGATGGATGCGAATCACGTTGAGGCGATGGAACAAGTCTTCGCGAAAGCGCCCCTCCTCGACTAGTTTCTCCAGGTTCTGGTGGGTGGCGGCGATGATCCGCACGTTGGCACGTACCGGCGTATGGCCGCCGACACGATAGAACTCGCCGTCGGAGAGCACCCGCAGCAGCCGGGTCTGGGTGTCGGCGGGCATGTCGCCGATCTCGTCGAGGAACAAGGTACCGCCATCGGCCTGCTCGAAGCGCCCGCGGCGCTGGGCGGTGGCACCGGTGAAGGCGCCCTTCTCGTGGCCGAAGAGCTCCGACTCCATCAGCTCCTTGGGGATAGCCGCCATGTTCAGCGCGATGAACGGCCCGCGCGCGCGCGGACTGTGCTGGTGCAGCGCGCGCGCGACCCGCTCCTTGCCGGTCCCCGACTCGCCGTTGATCATCACCGTGATGTTCGAGTGCGAGAGGCGGCCGATCGCACGGAACACCTCCTGCATCGCCGGCGCTTCGCCGATGATCTCGGCGGTGATGCCCTGCGGCACCTCGGTCGGCGCGCTGCGCTCGCGCGCGTGGGCGACGGCGCGGCGAACCAGGGAAAGGGCATCGTCGACATCGAACGGCTTGGGCAGGTACTCGAAGGCGCCGCCCTGGTAGGAAGCCACCGCGCTGTCGAGATCGGAATGAGCGGTCATCACGATCACCGCCAGGTCAGGCAGCGCCTCGCGCGCCTTGGCCATCAGGTCGAGGCCATCGGTGCCCGGCATGCGAATATCGGTCAGCAGCACGTCGGGGGGGCGGCGTATGATCGCTTCGAGCGCCGCATCGGCCCGCTCGAAGCTGTGCACGTCGAGGTCGGGCTGCGCCAGGGTGCGTTCGAGCACCCAACGGATGGCACGGTCGTCATCGACGATGTATACGCGCGCTACGTCACTCATGAGGGTTCCTCGTCAGCATTGGCTTATTGTCGGTGCCGCGACCGCGACGTGGCCGTCGTCGGGGATTGATTCGTTGTTCTTCACGTCGCCCATCGAAGTCCTCACTTGTACGAAAAGCCCGCGGCATCCGCTGCAGGCCCTGCCCGGCGCCCCTCGGCCACGCTCTCGGGATCGAGATCGAGCGGCACCAGCAGGCGAAACTCGGTATGCCCGGGGCGGCTATCGCACTCGATCAGGCCCTGATGCTGGTGGAGGATCGACTGGGCGATCGAGAGCCCGAGCCCTGTGCCCTCGGCGCGCCCGGAGATCATCGGATAGAACAGCGACTCGCGCAGCGACTCCGGGATACCGGGGCCGTTATCGATGATGCCCACTTCGCAAACCAGCCGGTGGCGCTCAACGCCGAGAGTGAACTGCCGCCGCGCACGCGTCTTGAGAATCAGCTGCGGCGACTCGGTACTGCTCTCCTCCATCGCCTGGAGACCGTTGCGGGCGACGTTGAGTACCGCCTGGATCAGCTGTGACTCGTCCCCGAGCACGTTGGGCAGGCTCGGGTCGTAATCGCGCAGGATTTCGACATGGGAGGTCTCGGCGCGCAGCAGGGTATCGACCCGCTCGAGCACCACATGGATGTTGACCGGCTCGTGATGAGGCAAGGTGTTCGGCCCCAGCATCCGGTCGACCAGATCGCGCAGCCGATCGGCCTCTTCGACGATCACCCGGGTGAACTCGGCGAGCGCCGGGTCGGGCAGGTCCCGCTCGAGCAGCTGTGCCGCGCCGCGAATGCCACCAAGCGGGTTCTTGATCTCGTGCGCGAGCCCGCGAGTGAGCACCTTGACCATCTCCTGGCGAGCGATCAGCGCCTCCTCGCGAGAGATGCGCAGCAGGCGGTCGCGCGGTTCCAGCTCGATCAGCAGTTCGTCCGCGGAAAGCGGGGTCGCGGTGTAGTCGACGGTGACCTGCTCGCCGGTGGCGACCAACAGGGTCGCTTCGCGCTGGGTATAAGGGTGCTGCTCGGCCATCGCCTTGAGCAGCATGGCGCTGATCTGCCCTTCCTCGCCGTCGAGGCACTCGAGACAGCTGTTCTCTACCCGCGCCAGGCTCAAGCCCATCATGGCCTCGGCCGCCGGGTTCAACCAACGGACCCGGAGCTGGTCATCCAGCAGGACCACGGCGGTGGTCAGGTGCTCAAGCAGGCGCGGGTACATGCCTTGACTCATCCTGTCTTCCATAAAGGGAGCATTCACCTGGGTAGTGCAAGAAGCGCGCCACAGTTGCACCGCACCCGTGACGCGCGCCATTGGAGCGCATCTTCCGTTGATGGCACGCCAAGAAAACGCACTATAACGGTGCACGAATAATCTACACCTGCCTGCCATCTTTTGCCTAAGCCCGCTGCCCATCGGCGCACCCGGGGCTTCGACGCATTCCATGCAATCCAACCGGTCCACCTCTTTACCTGCACACGAGAGGTGCACCCATTCAATCCGAGGGGAACAGGTAGAGATAAAAAACCCCGTCGCACGATGTCGACGGGGTTCGGTAACCAGCCATTGCCGCCCGCTACCCGAACTGGCGCTCGGCGCTCGGTTCAGGCAGCTGGCCAGCGGTGGTTAGACGCTGTAGTAGAGCTCGTATTCCACCGGGCTTGGCACCATACGAACCGCATTGACTTCTTCCATCTTGAGTTCGATGTAAGCGTCGATCGTATCGTCGGTGAACACACCGCCAGCGGTCAGGAACTCACGATCTTCCTGCAGCGCTTCCAATGCCTGCTCCAGGCTGGAGGCAACGGTCGGCACCAGCTTGCCTTCTTCCGGCGGCAGGTCATAGAGGTTCTTGTCCAGCGCGTCGCCAGGATGGATCTTGTTCTGGATGCCGTCGATGCCAGCCATCAGCAACGCGGCGAAGGCCAGGTAAGGGTTGGCGGTCGGGTCGGGGAAACGAGCCTCGACGCGCTTGCCCTTCGGGCTCGAGGTGTAGGGAATACGCAGCGAAGCGGAGCGGTTGCGCGCGCTGTAGGCGAGCATGACCGGCGCTTCGAAGCCAGGTACCAGACGCTTGTAGGAGTTGGTCGAAGCGTTAGTGAAGGCGTTCAGCGCGCGCGCGTGCTTGATCACGCCGCCGATGTAGTAAAGCGCGGTTTCGGACAGGCCCGCGTACTCGTCACCAGCGAACATGTTCTGCCCATCCTTCCAGAACGACTGGTGGACGTGCATGCCGGAACCGTTGTCGCCAGCCATCGGCTTGGGCATGAAGGTCGCGGTCTTGCCATAGGCGTGGGCCACGTTGTGGATCACGTACTTCATGGTCTGAACTTCGTCGGCCTTCTTGACCAGGGTATTGAACTTGACCCCGATCTCGTTCTGGCCGGCGTTGGCGACTTCATGGTGATGCACCTCGACTTCCTGGCCGACCGCTTCGAGCGTGGAGCACATGGCCGCGCGCAGGTCGTGGAAGGAGTCGACGGGAGGTACCGGGAAGTAGCCGCCCTTGACCCGCGGACGGTGGCCGAGGTTGCCGCCTTCGAGCTTGGTCGAGTCGGTCGCCCAGGCGCCTTCCTCGGAGGTGATCTTGAAAAACGAGCCGTTCATTTCGTTCTTGAAATGGACTTCGTCGAAGATGAAGAACTCGGGCTCGGGACCGAAGAAGGCGGTATCGCCCAGGCCGGTGCTCTGCAGATAGGCTTCGGCACGCTTGGCGATGGAGCGCGGGTCGCGCTCGTAGCCTTGCATGGTGGCCGGTTCGATGATGTCGCAGCGCAGCACGATGGTGGTGTCTTCGGTGAACGGATCCAGGTAGGCGGTTCCGTCTTCCGGCATCAGGATCATGTCGGACTCGTTGATGCCCTTCCAGCCGGAGATCGAGGAGCCGTCGAACATCTGGCCGTTCTCGAAGAACTCTTCATCGACGCTGCGCGACGGGATGGTGACGTGCTGCTCCTTGCCCTTGGTATCGGTGAAGCGAAGGTCGACCCACTTGGCGTCGTGTTCTTCGATGAGGGCAAGTGTCTTTTCTGCCATGTTGGTCTCCAGTAGGCACAGGACTTGAAACGAAATCTTGATCGAGTACCGGGCGACCACGAGAGGGCGCCTCGGGGGAAATCACATGTCGCAGCGGGCTACATGCCCGTCGCGGCCGAACCCAGGTCGCGACGGGCGGCCTCCAGGTCGACAGAAGGCGCCTCGGAGGCGCTCTGACTGTACCCTTTTGATGCATGGAGCGTGCCAGAATGATGCAGATTTCCGAGAACGCATCATAACCCCATGATTACTCTGATTAATCATTCACTAAATAGGGTTTTTCGATGCTCCCTTGAGCCAGTGACGAGCACCTTCAGCCCGTACCAGCATAGCCATCGCACCATTTTGGATCAAAAAAACCACAAACAGCACCATGCCGGTGCTTCAGCCCGCTTTCTCGTCATCGATCCTGCCTGCCCTCCAGCGAGCAAGCGGCGACTTCCCTCCTTTATACCTGCTCTGAGCGCTCGCCGGGGGTATCGGGCCAGAGCCAAGACGTGCGAAGTGCACCATGCGCACGCAACGGCTATCCTGTATCCCTTCCGGCGGGTACAATGCCGAGCCAGCCCCTCCCCGCGCATCCGACGCTCCGTATATCCGCAGCAGCTCGGTGGGTGCGCTAGAACCTGTCTGAGATCATCGCGAGCCGAGGTCAGGCTTCGATCAATCCGGGGCGCACAGCCAACGAAGAATGGAATTCCCATCGGGATGAACGAGCGATCGATGGCTCGGCTTGCGTTCGATCTCCCCATGCATGACCCGGCTACGCGGATCACAGACAGGCTTTCAGCAGATTACGGAACATAATTAATGTCACAGCACGAACTCGATTCCCGGATCGCCCATATCCGGAACATCGCCATCATCGCCCACGTCGACCATGGCAAGACCACGCTGGTCGACAAGCTGCTCCAGCAGTCAGGCACCCTCGACCGCCGCAACGAGGGTCAGGAGCGGATCATGGACTCCAGCGACCAGGAAAAGGAACGCGGCATCACCATCCTGGCCAAGAACACCGCGATCCAATGGCGCGACTATCACATCAACATCGTCGACACCCCCGGACACGCCGACTTCGGCGGCGAAGTGGAGCGGGTGATGTCGATGGTCGATTCGGTACTGCTGCTGGTCGATGCGGTCGACGGCCCGATGCCGCAGACTCGCTTCGTCACCCAGAAGGCCTTCGACCAGGGCCTCAGGCCCATCGTGGTGGTGAACAAGATCGACCGTCCCGGCGCGCGTCCCGACTGGGTCATCGACCAGATCTTCGATCTGTTCGATAACCTCGGCGCTACCGACGAACAGCTCGACTTCCCGATCATCTATTGCTCCGCGCTCAACGGCATCGCCGGCCTCGATCCGGAAGAGCTGGCCGACGACATGACGCCGATGTTCCAGGCGATCGTCGATATCGTCGAGCCGCCCAAGGTCGAGCTCGACGGCCCGTTCCAGATGCAGATCTCGGCACTCGACTACAACAGCTACGTCGGGGTCATCGGCGTGGGTCGGATCAAGCGCGGCTCGGTCAAGCCCAACCAGCAGGTCACCGTGATCGACGTCGACGGTTCTACCCGTCGCGGCAAGATCGGCCAGGTCATGACCCATCTCGGTCTCGAGCGGGTACAGACCCAGGAAGCCACCGCCGGCGACATCATCTGCATCACCGGGATCGACGAGCTCGGCATCTCCGACACCCTGTGCGACCCGGCCGCGGTCGAGGCATTGCCGCCGCTGTCCGTCGACCAGCCGACGGTGTCGATGACCTTCCAGGTCAACGATTCGCCGTTCGCCGGCCGCGATGGCAAGTTCGTCACCAGCCGCAACATCAAGGAACGGCTCGACCAGGAGCTGATCCACAACGTCGCACTGCGCGTCCAGCAGGGCGAGACGCCGGAGAAGTTCATCGTCTCCGGGCGTGGCGAACTGCACCTTTCGGTGCTGATCGAGACCATGCGTCGCGAAGGCTTCGAACTGGCGGTCGGCCGCCCCGAGGTGATCATCCGCGAGATCGACGGGGTCAAGCAGGAGCCGTACGAAGAGGTGATCATCGACTGCGAGGAGCAGCACCAGGGCTCGATCATGGAAGAGCTCGGCTATCGCAAGGGCGAGATGACCAACATGAACCCGGATGGCAAGGGCCGGGTGCGTCTGGACTTCATCATCCCCGCGCGTGGGCTGATCGGCTTCCGCGGCCAGTTCCTGACCATGACCTCGGGTACCGGCATCCTCACCAGCCGCTTCGATCACTACGGCCCGCTCAAGCCGGATGCCTCGATCGAGCGCCGCAACGGCGTACTGGTATCGATGGTCACCGGCAAGGCGCTGGCCTATGCGCTCTATACCCTTCAAGAGCGCGGCAAGCTGATCATCGACCATGGCACCGAGGTCTACGAGGGGATGCTGATCGGCATCCACAACCGTGCCAACGACCTGGTGGTCAACCCGACCAAGGGCAAGAAACTCGACAACATGCGCGCCTCGGGCAACGACGAGAACATCGTCCTCACCCCGCCGGTACGCTTCTCGCTCGAACAGGCGATCGAGTTCCTCGACAGCGACGAGCTGGTCGAAGTGACGCCCAACCACATCCGCCTGCGCAAGAAACACCTCACCGAAAACGAGCGCAAGCGCGCCTCGAAGTGAGTCTCCGGACCGCCCGCCTTTGGCGGGCGGTCCTGGTTTGGGGGCAGAGCATTTCCTCGCTTGATGGCGAGCATGTCGCCAACCGCGCGATCGACGCCTGATTCCCAACGCACCCACGGGACGCACTCTGCGCGACACCATTCCTGATTGCTGGCTCCGCGTCCAAAACCTCCCACCGCAATCGCCGTATTCCGTCGAAACACGTACAAAGGGCCAGGCAGTGTCGTGACTTTGGTCTCATCACTGTCATGAAAACGTCACAATCCCCCGACAGGATGGGGCGACCCAGGCACTCGACTGCGAGATATCGGCATGGAATGGACACACCTGATTGTTCTGGCCCTGATCCAAGGGCTCACCGAGTTCCTTCCCGTCTCCTCGTCGGCCCACCTGATACTTCCCTCCCAACTGTTTGGCTGGCCCGATCAAGGGCTCGCCTTCGATGTAGCCGTCCACGTCGGCACGCTCGCCGCAGTGGTGCTCTACTTTCGCACCCAGCTGCGCGAGGTGGCGGTGGGCTGGACCCGCCAGTTGACCGGCCACGGCTCGAGCCCCGAAAGCCGCCTCGGCTGGTCGGTGATCGCCGCTACGCTACCGATACTGGTGGTCGGTGGACTGCTCGCCAACTGGATCGAGCTGACCATGCGCTCGATGACAGTGATCGCCCTGACCACGATCATCTTCGGGCTGCTGTTGTGGTGGGCCGACCGACTCGGCAAGCGCTCCCGCGAAATGCCCCAGATCGATCTGCGCGCCGCGCTGTTGATCGGCCTCGCCCAGGTCATCGCCCTGGTGCCCGGCACTTCCCGCTCGGGGATAACCCTCACCGCGGGCCTGCTACTCGGCTTCACCCGCCAGGCCTCGGCGCGCTTCTCGTTTTTGCTTTCGATCCCGCTGATCGCCGCCGCCGGCGTATTCAAAGGCGTCGAGCTTTGGCAAACCGGCGGCGTGGACGGCTGGCGCGACCCGCTGCTCGGCGCAATGATCTCCTTCGTCACCGCGCTGGTCTGCATCAAAGCGTTTCTCGCCCTGCTCGACCGCATAGGCATGCTGCCCTTCGTGATCTATCGACTGGTGCTCGGCGGCCTCCTGCTGCTGGTGCTGTAGCGCCTGCGCCTGCGCGGCACGAGAAACTCGCAACCGCATCTTCTTTCCCCAGGATCTACTCCACTGCCCGGTGGAGTACGCAAGGAGTTGAACATCCATGACCTTTGGAGACGCCGGTGATGCGCTGATACTAGGCATCGTCGAGGGCTTGACCGAGTTCCTGCCGATCTCGAGCACCGGCCACCAGATCATCGTCGCCGACCTGCTCAACTTCTCAGGCGACAAGGCGGTCGCCTTCAATGTGATCATCCAGCTCGGCGCGATTCTCGCCGTGGTGTGGGAGTACCGCGCCAAGATCGCAGGCATCGCGATCAGCCTGCCCACCAACGTCGAGTCGCGCCGCTTCGTACGCAACGTGCTGATCGCCTTCTTCCCGGCGGTGCTGCTCGGTTTGGCCTTCGCCGACGTGATCCAGCACTATCTGTTCAACCCGGTCACCGTCGCCGCCGCCCTGGTGATCGGCGGCATCCTGATCCTTTGGGCGGAAAAGCGTAAGCATCTCGTGCGGGCTGAATCGATCGAGCAGATTCGCTGGCACGACGCACTCAAGGTCGGCTGCTGTCAGTGCCTGGCGCTGATTCCCGGCACCTCGCGCTCCGGTTCGACGATCATCGGCGGGCTGTTCTTCGGCCTCTCGCGCAAGGCCGCGACCGAGTTCTCGTTCTTCCTCGCCATCCCGACGATGATCGGCGCCACCACCTACATGTTCATCAAGCACGGCAGCACCCTGATCGATGGCAATCTCGGCATGCTCGCGATCGGCTTCGTCACCGCTTTCATCTTCGCCATGATCGCGGTGCGCGCGCTGCTGCGCTTCATCGGCCACCACAGCTACGCCGCCTTCGCCTGGTACCGCATCGCCTTCGGTCTGCTGATCCTCGCCACCTGGCAGTTCGGCTGGATCGACTGGGCCCACGTCACCGAGCTGTAGCGAGCAACCCGCCTAAGCGCCACGCAGGCTTGGGCGGCTCCTACGCATAGCGGGTAGGAGCGCCACCAAGAAAACGAGCGTCCTGCTGATGGCGCAGCCGCCAGAGCATCGATGTCTCGTCGAGTTCCACATCGCCCCCGCGAATCGGCTCGCCGGCCGATACCGCACGCCGCAGCCGGCCGGTCGCGGCGAGATAGAACGGCAATGGCGCCTCCTCGGTCAGCGCAGCGGCCGGCACCAGCGCCGGTCGCAGATGGTCGATGGTGTGGTGATGCCCATGCGCGGTGAGCGCAGTGCCGGTGGGCAGGTCGCGCTCGGCGATGCCGACCAGATCGAAGCGCGGCTTCGGTACCCGGGCACCGCTTGAGACGCCGTTGAGCACCGCTTCGAACAGGCTGGTGGCGACTTCGAGCCCGAGCAGATGACGCGGCAGCAGGATCGTCGCAGCATTGCCGTCGCGACCGACCAGATGCCCTTTGGCCGCTAGCATCCGCCAGCTCTCGCGATCACCGCAGCGGACGTTGACGAAGACGCCGCCGGCCGGGCTGAATTCGTCCACCCGGCGCAGGCAGTTGAATACGTCGATCCGCCCTTCGCCGGCGAGCAGGCCTCCCAGTTCGCGACGCTCGAAGATATCGGCGACCTCACCGAGCCGTGCGATCGGGCAGTGCAGCGACGGCTGGTCGGGCACCAGCGCGCTATGGTTGGCGACCAGCCCCAGTTCGCAGAGATCCGGCACCGCGCGCTGCGGCAGCGCTGCGGCCAGCTGAGCGCGCGCCGCCAGCCATTCCGCCAGCGGCTGCCCTCCGCGCTGCCACAGCGTATCGAGGCCGCTTGCGTCTATCCGCCGCCCGTCACACTCGAGCGTACGGGCGCAGGGGTCGTAGATGAAGTCGTACTCGCTGGCCTTGCCCGCACTGATCACTTCCAACCCGACTCGCTCGGCCCAGCTGATCAGGCCCAGCAGCAAACTCGGCTGGTCGCCATCGACCGGCGTCACGATACAGCCGCGCTCTCGCGCCATCTCGGCGAGCATCGGGCCGACCACGCTGTCGACCTCCTTCGAGGCCAGCGCCAGGTGACGACCGGCCTCTATCGCCAGAACCGCATGGCGGGCGCCAGCCTCGGGCTGCCCGGTCGCCTCGACGACCACATCGAAGGGCAGCGCCAGCGCCATCGCCAGCGAGTCGGTGACCACGCAGTGGCCCGCGTTCCAGGCACGGCGCGCCTCGGCGACCTCGCGGCAGACGTGGATCCGGTCGAGGGGCCATCCGGCGGCCCGCAGCGCGGCGACGGCGGTATCAAGATCGAGATCGACGGCGACCCGGGCATCGAGCCCCGGCACCCTTGGCGCATGCACCAAAAGGCTGCGTCCGAAGCCGCCGCTGCCGACCACGCAAGCCTCGACCACCCGCTCACCGCGGCTCGAATCGCCATGATCGAAGTAATGCTCCAGGTTCATCGGGGGGTCTCCGCGCCCTGCCGGGGCCGCTCCTGCGACGCCTCAGGCTTCATCGCGCTGCGGCGTCGGAAGGCGCGCAGCCCGATCATTTTCGACACCAACGGCCAAGCCAGCATGAACACCCCCAGCCCCATGATCGTCGAGACCAGCGGGTTGGACCAGAACACCGCAACGCTACCGTCGGAGAACACCATCGACTGGCGGAACGCTTCCTCGGCGCGATCGCCCAGCACCATCGCCAGCACCAGCGGCGCGACCGGGTAGTCGAGCTTCTTGAACAGGTAGCCGAGCAGGGCGAAGAGCAGCACCAGCAGGATATCGAAGGTGGAGTTGGCGACCTGGTACACCCCGGTGAAGATCACCGCGATGATCAGCGGTCCGATGATCGCGAACGGCACCCTCAGGATCGAGGCGTAGAGCGGCACGGTGGCGAGCACCAGCACCACTGCGACCAGGTTGCCCAGGTACATGCTGGCGATCAGCCCCCAAACGAAATCCGGCCGTTCGACGAACAGCATAGGCCCCGGGGTGAGTCCCCAGATCATCAGCCCGCCCATCATCACCGCCGCTGTGGCCGAGCCAGGCACCCCGAGCGCGAGCATCGGCAGCAGTGCGGAAGTACCCGCCGAGTGATCGGCCGCCTCGGGGGAGACGATCCCACTCGGCTCGCCCTTGCCGAAGCGCTCCGGATGCTTGGAGAAGCGCTTGGCGATGCCATGGCTCATGAACGAGGCCGCGGTCGGGCCGGCCGGAGTGATGCCCATCCAGATCCCGATCAGGATGCTGCGCACCAAAGCCACTGCGTAGCGCGGCATCTCAGCGGCGGTGCGCAGCACATCCATCGGCCTGATGCGCGCCTTTATCCCCTTGAAATGCAGCCCCTCCTCGGTGGTGACCATCAGCTCGGCGATGCCGAACAGGCCCATCACCGCGACCAGGAAGCTGATCCCCTTGACCAGGTCGGGAATTCCGAAGGTCAGCCGCAGCCCGCCCGATACCGCATCCATGCCGACAGTGGCGAATACCAAGCCGAGCGCCAGCGAGACCAGGGTCTTCGAGGGCGCGCTCGAACTCATGCCGATGAAACTGGCGAAGGCCAGGAAGTAGACCGCGAAGTACTCGGGCGAGGAGAAGCGCAGGCCGAACTCCGCGACCCAGCTGGAGAGCAGCGTGATCATCACCACCCCGGCCAGCGCACCCAGCCCGGCGGAGATGAAGGCCAGGGTCAACGCCCGGGTCGCCTGGCCGTCACGCGCCATCGGGTAGCCATCGAAGGTGGTCGCCACCGACGAGGGCTCGCCTGGGATGTTGAACAGGATCGACGTCGTCGACCCGCCGAACAGCGCTCCCCAGTACATGCAGCTGAGCAGGATGATCGCCGAGATCGGATCCATGGTGAAGGTCAGCGGCAGCAGCAGCGAGACGCCGTTGGGGGCGCCCAGGCCAGGCAGCACCCCGACCAGCACGCCCAGCAGCACGCCGATCACCATGATCGTAATGTGGTACCAGCTGAGGACGGTGGCGAAGCCATCCATCAGATGCATCAGGTTGTCCATGAGGTACGCCCTCCAAGTGGCGCGGTGCGAAGCGGCTCAGTAGATGCCCAGCCACGCCTCCAGCGGCCCTTTGAGCAGCGGGACCTGGAAGCCGATTTCGAAGATCAGGTAGAAGCAGGCACTGACCGCGGCGCCGGTCGACGCCGCCACCCACCAGCGATAGCTCCCTTGCAGGCGCATCGCGAAGAGCATGTAGAGGAAGGTACCGACGTAGAGACCGAGCACTACAGAGACCGCCGCATAGCCGACCAGCGGCAGGGTGAAACGGGCGACCGAGCGCGCCCGCGCGCCATCGAGGAAGACCTCATCGAGATGGCGTTTCCAGATCAATGCCCGCCCCAGATTGACCAGGCTGGCAAGCACGATCAGCACACCGATGTAGAAAGGGAAGTAGCCTGATGAGGGGCCGCTCGGCTCCCAGCCGACCCCCGCCTGCCAAGCACCGATGCAGACGGTCACCCCGATCGCGCCAGTGAGCAGCGCGGTCGTGATCTCCATGCTGTGCCGGGACACGTGCTTGTCAGCCATAGTGACCTCCAAGGTTGGATGGGCAACGGACGGCGGTCACTCGACCAGCCAGCCCTCGGTGGCGAAGACTTCCGTGATCACTCGCGTGTTCTCGTCGATGTAGCTGCGCAACTCGTCACCGCTGAGGAAGGTGTCTGACTGCACGCTATTGGCCACGTATGCTTTCCACTCAGGGGTTTCGACGACTTTCTGCAGCAGATCGCGATAGAACTCGACCACTTCCTGGTCGACGCCGGCAGCGAGCCACACGGTGCGCGGCATGCGGTACTCGGTGATCGGTATGCCCTGGGAGGCGCAGGTCGGTACGTCGCCCCATCCCTTGCCGTCGTAGACCGGCTCTCCCGCGGGCAGCGGTTCGGGGGAGAACACGCAAAGCGGCTTGACCATCCCCGCCTTCCATTGGCCGAGGTTCTCCGAGGGGTTGTTGACGTTGGCGTCGACGTGCCCGCCGGAAAGCTGCACCAGCGCCTGGCTGCCGCCGTTGAACGGCACATAGCGGAACTCGGTACCGGTCGCCGCCTGGAGCATGCTGACCAGGGTCTGGTCGGTATCCTTGGACTGACTGCCGGAAAAGCGCATCTTGCCCGGCTCGGCCTTGGCGTCGGCGATGAACGCACCGGCATCCTCCCACTCAGCCTTGCCGTTGACCCAGATCATGAACTCGTCGAACGCCATCGCCGCTACCGGCTGCAGGTCTTCCGCCGCGTAGGGCATCCGATTGACCTTGGGCAGCAGGTACTCGTTGTTGGTGCCGAAGGTCAGCTTGTAGGGATCGTTCTGATAACCGGCGGCGTAGACGAAGCCTTCGGCACCGCTGCCGCCTCCTTTGTTGGAGACGATGATCGAAGCGTCCATCAGGTTGTGCTTGCTGATGATCGCCTGCACGGTTCGCGCGAAGTTGTCGGTGCCGCCACCGGCCCCCGAGGTCACCACGAATTCGACCGGGCGATTGGGCTCCCAGGCCAGAGACTGGGCGGATACCGCCAACGTGGCGCAGAGCAGTGAAAGTGGCTTGATCATGATCGTGACTCTTTGACGTGGAGTTCGAGAAAGACCATCGATGGTTCAGGCCGTCGCGGTACGCCGCTGGGCGATCTGCCGGGCCATCCGCGCAGCGAGCAGGAGCGCCTCGCGGCTGGCACCGATATCGGCGCGGCCCTGGCCCGCGATGTCGTAGGCGGTACCGTGGGCAGGAGTGCAGATCGGGAAAGGCAGGCCGCCGAGCATGGTCACGCCGCTATCGAAGCCGAGCATCTTCATCGCGATCTGGCCTTGGTCGTGGTACATGGTCAGCACCGCGTGGTAGCCCTCCTTCAGCGCGCGCAGGAAAACGGTGTCGGCGGGGAACGGGCCCTCGACGTCCCAGCCGCGCGCCTTGGCCTCGAGCACCGCGGGCTCGATCACATCGATCTCCTCCATGCCGAAGCTGCCGCCATCGCCCGCATGGGGATTGAGTCCGGCAACGGCGATACGCGGCGTGGCATGGCCGGCATCGATCAGGCAGGCGTGGGTGAGCGCCAGTTCATCGAGGATCAGCGGGATGTCTATCGCAGCGGAAACCTCGGCGAGCGGGATGTGCGAGGTGACCCGGGCGTTCCAGACCTTCTCCAGGATGTTGAATTCGCGCGCGCGGCCGGAGAAGCCGATCGCCTCGGCGACGAAGCGGATTTCATCGTCGTAGCCCGGATTGGCATAGCGCATCGCTTTTTTGTTGAACGGCGTGAAACACACCGCATCGACCAGCCCTCGATGGGCCAGATCCAGCGCCTGGCGAAAATTGGCGGAGGCGAACTCCCCGCCTTCGAGGCTCGCGACGCCGCGCTCCACCTGCGAGGGATCAAGGTTTTTCAGGTCGATGAAGCGCACCGCCTCACTGCTCGGCGCTTCCGCTTCGGCCAGGGAGACCGTGCGCATGGCAGGCCTGACCCGTGCGACCTCGGCTCCCTGGTCGAATACCCGGCGGTCGCCGATGACGATCAGCCTGGCATGCTCCAGCACCACCGGGTCACTGGCGATACGCGCGGTGAGCTCGGGGCTTATTCCGCAGGGATCCCCCATCGCCAGTGCGATGACAGGACGATCCGCTGTCTCCTTTCCAAGCACGTGATCGTTCATTTTCTGATCTCATCTCCGGTGGACGCGGGGGTCGCGTGGAATGAGATTGCGCCGGAAAATAAAACGTATACATTATACAAAGGTATTTTTTCTGGGCTGACAGCATCGCACTTAGGTCTTACGACTTACGCCAAACCATCGATCCAGCGTACGACGCAGTGTCGACGAATGGTTAGAATCAGCGATGCCTTAGCGCCTCAGAGAGGCGCGCGCGCCACGACACCACGACGCGCGCGCAGCGGCGTGGCAGGCTGGACCAGCCGGTGCATTCACTAGGGATGAAGTCTATGACCCAGATCGGTTCCATCTCTCGCAATACGCTGCACGACGCCATCACCGAGCGGATTCGCGACATGATCATCGAGGGTGAGCTGGTGCAGGGCGAGCGCATCTACGAAGGCCCTCTGTGCGAACAGCTCGGGGTCTCCCGCACTCCGCTTCGAGAAGCGCTGCGCTTTCTCGCCAGCGAAGGACTGGTCGAGCTGACGCCCAATCGCGGCGCCTCGGTGCGTCGTTTCAGCGCCCAGGACATCGAGGACATGCTGGTCGTGATTCGCGCGATGGAGGAGCTCGCCGGCAAAATAGCCTGCGAAAAGGCCAGCGATGCCGAGATCGCCGAGGTTCGCGCGCTCCATGAAGAGATGCTCGGCTACTATCGAAATCAGGATCGCCTGGCCTACTACAAGGCCAACCAGTCGATCCACAGTTCGATCGTGCGGCTTTCGCACAACGCCACGCTGGTGCACGCCCATGCCGGACTGCAGTCCCGGCTCAAGCGCATTCGCTTCATCGGCCACAGCGGTGCGGACAAATGGGCAGCCGCAGTGGAAGAACACGAGCGGATGATCACCGCCCTGGAAGCGCGCGACGCGGATGGCTTGATCCAGGCGCTTGGCAGCCATCTGACCAACGCTTGGCTACGGGTACAGGACAAGATTCAGGACGAGGCGTGAGGTATCGGCGCTCTGGCCCGAACCTCCACCGACCGGCGAGACCAACGGCTCGTTTCGTCCGATCGAACCAGCCAAGATCGAAAAAAACGAATACAGCGTAGGAATCTAAACACTTCTCTTCACGCTGCGACGAGCTACCCTTGTTGCGTCGCATACCCACTTGCACGTCAGGAGAGAACACGATGACCAAACTGCTGGTGCTCTACTATTCGATGTACGGCCACATCGAGACCATGGCCAATGCCGTTGCGGAAGGCGCAAGCAAGGTCGAGGGCGTCGAGGTCACGATCAAGCGCGTGCCGGAAACGATGCCGGCGGAAGCATTCGCCAATGCCGGCGGCAAGACCGACCAGCAAGCACCGCTGGCGACCCCCGCCGAACTCGCGGACTATGATGCGATCATCATCGGCACACCTACCCGCTTCGGCAACATGGCCGGGCAGATGCGTACCTTCCTCGACCAGACCGGTGGGCTCTGGGCCAGCGGCGCCCTACGTGGCAAGATCGCCAGCGTGTTCGCCTCCACCGGTACCGGCGGCGGCCAGGAGCAGACTATCACCTCGACCTGGACCACCCTCGCCCACCACGGCATGGTGATCGTGCCGATCGGCTACGGCATTCCCGAAATGTTCGACATCTCCCAGGTGCGCGGCGGTACGCCCTATGGCGTGACGACCTTCGCCGGCGGTGACGGTTCCCGCCAGCCAAGCGCAGAGGAGCTGACGATCGCCCGCTTCCAGGGCGAGTACGTCGCCGGCATCGCCGCGAAGCTCACCCGCGCCTGAGACAAACGCCCCCAGGCTAAAACGCTCCTCCCATCGGCCGATCGGTAAGAAGACTGGCCGGATGGGAGGAGCGTCGTGCCTTTAGCCTATTGGTTCGTTTGCCTGATCCTGGGGCTGGCCGCCCCGACCGTTGGCGCCGCAGCTCTACACGGCGGCGCCTGTGCTGCGCTCTCCTCCCTGGCGCAGCAGGTTCGCGAATGGGATCGCGCCTACTACCTCGAAGGTCGGCGCGAAGTAGAGGACAGCGTCTACGACCAAGCCCGCCAGCGCCTCGAACGCTGCGGGATGGCTCCCGCCACGCCGCGCTACGTCAACGCCACGCGCATCGCCCATCCGGTGGCGCAAACCGGTCTTCACAAGCTGCACGCTCGGCAGGAGGTCGCCGAGTGGATACGTATGCGCCAAGCGCTCTGGGTCCAGCCCAAGGTCGACGGCGTCGCGGTCACGCTGGTCTATGAGCAAGGCGTTCTGACCCGCGCGATCAGCCGCGGCGATGGCCTCCACGGCCTCGACTGGAGCGCACGAGCCAAAGAGCTGCCAGCGGTCCCTCTCCACCTCGAAGCCCCGGCGCCACCTCGAGTGGTCCTCCATGGCGAGCTATATGCGCACCGCGACATGCACGTCCAGGCCGCCGACGGCGCAGCTAATGCGCGCCACCGCATCATCGCGCTGATGGGCCGGCTGCATCTGAGCGAAGCGCAGCGGGAGGAGATCGGGCTATTCATCTGGGACTACGCCGATGGCCCGGCGACGCAGGAAGCCCGGCTGGAGGCGCTGTCGCGCTGGGGGTTCGGCGACACCGTCGCCAATACCCATCGGGTCGCGACCCTCGATGAAGCGGCACGCTGGCGCGAACACTGGTATCGCACGGCGTTGCCGTTCGCCACCGACGGCATAGTACTCAGGCAGTCGCATCGGCCACCGGCGAGCGCCTGGAGTGCAAGCCCTCCCCACTGGGCGGTGGCCTGGAAGCATCCAGCTCCGGCCGCGCTGGCCGAGGTGCGGGAAGTGGCCTTCACCGTGGGCAGGACAGGGCGGATCACCCCAGTGCTTGAGCTCGAGCCGGTAATGCTCGACGACAAGCGGGTGGCGCGCGTCTCGCTGGGCTCGCTGCGCCGCTGGCAAACGCTAGAGGTGGTCCCGGGAGACCAGGTCCGCATCGCGCTCGCAGGCAGCACCATCCCTCGCTTCACCGAGGTGGTGAGTCGCACGGCGCACCGCAACGTACCGCTACCACCGCCGGCGCAGGCGCATGGCCTGACCACCTGCATGGAAGCCAGCGCCACCACCAGCGCCGCCTGCACCGATCAGTTCATCGCTCGCCTGCGCTGGCTCTCGGGCCGCGCGGGTCTGAACCTTGCCGGCATCGACGAAGGTGCTTGGCGGGCGCTGCTTACCGAGCGCGATTCGATGGATCTGCTCGACTGGCTGGATGGGCAGGCGATGGATCTCGACGCACCGCTCTGGCGAGCCGCACGCCAGGCAGCCCGAGGGCGTAGCGCCAGCGACTGGCTGATCGCCCTTGGGCTGCCGCTGTCACGCCCGCTGCTGCAAAGCGCACGGGAAACGCTCGCCATCGCAGACACCGCAAGCCTCCTGGCGCTCACTCCATCCGAGTGGCGGCAGGTACCCGGCATAGGCCCGACGCGAGCGCACCAGCTCGAGACGTTCCTCGGCATGGAGACGACCCATCGGCTGCTGCAGCGGCTCGAACGGCGCGGCCTGCTGCGCTGGTGAGCGTAACGACGAAGAACGCCCGCGCTCCTTGCGGGGCGCGGGCGTTCGTGACCAGCTGCCGTCGAGGCTTACTTTTTCAGATCGACCAAGCGCAGGTAGGGCTTCTTCTCATCCCAACCCTGCGGGAAGAGTTTCTCGGCATCTTCGTTGCTGACCGAAGGTGCGATGATCACCTTGTCGCCTTCCTTCCAGTTCACCGGCGTCGCGACCTTCTCTTTGTCGGTCAGCTGGAGACTATCGAGGACCCGAAGGATCTCCTGGAAGTTACGCCCAGCGCTCGCCGGGTAGGTGAGGATCAGCCGCACCTTCTTGTTCGGATCGATGATGAATACCGAACGCACGGTGAGGGTGTCGTTGGCATTCGGGTGAATCATGTCGTAAAGCGAAGCGACCTTGCGGTCATCATCGGCAAGCAGCGGAAAGTTGAGCCCGTAGCCCTGGGTCTCTTCGATGTCTCCCTTCCAGCGCTCGTGCTCCTCGAGGCCGTCCACCGACAGGCCGATCGCCTTGGTATTGCGCTTGTCGAATTCAGGCTTCAGCCGTGAGACCTCGCCCAGCTCGGTGGTGCACACCGGGGTGAAGTCCTTCGGGTGGGAAAACAGGATCGCCCAGCTATCGCCGAGCCACTGGTGGAAGCTGATATCGCCGGCGGTGCTCCGCTGGGTGAAATCTGGGGCGGTATCGCCGAGACGCAATGTCATTATCTTCACTCCTCACGTCGATGATTGCTTGGCTAATCGATCGCGGCTCGCGGCGCGGTCGATGAAATCGCTTGGCCCCTCGGGCATCAGGACCACTCAGGGTCGCCCTGGGTACGAGGCCATATGTTGCGACTTTGTCATTGCACTGCAAAACAACGAGTTCGCCTAAGGTAATGCTCACCAGCATAGACCATGCGATCGAACGATCGGCGAAAACCCCGCCACACCGCATGCGTCGGGCGCTGGCTGCGGAAAAACCGCGCCATCGCGCTCGGCGAGCGGCTGGACGACGAAGCTCAAGGGGAGTGTGATACTAAGACTATATAAAGGAGAGAGCGCGCCACTCAGCAGTAGCGAACGACGGCACGCTTGCTGTCGGGCACCACAACGGTATCGCCCTTGTTCAGCAGCAGCTGAGCATCGTTTTCTGCGCCATCGGCGTCCACACCGATCACCTCGGCGATGGAGTTCTTGTCGCCATCACGGTCGAGCACGCGCAGGCGAACGTTGGCGCCATGATAACGCGCGGTGATGATACAGCCGGTCTTCGGCTGCTTGCGGCTCATGCGGCGCGGTTCGTTATATCCGGTCACGCTGTCTTTGAATGGAATGTCCCATTCGATCTTACGTGCATCCATCTTACTCAGCCCTCGCTGAACGTCTGGTCACGGTGGTCTTTCCGATCATTCGATGCGGGATTCACGCCCCGGTCATCGGCCTGTCAAATTTGGATTGCGAAGATACTCCTAGGAATCGAAGGGTTCTACGATTCAATCCAGCCTCATACCGAATCGGCATGACCTAATCACCCAGGGCATCACCGCTCATCAACCAACCGAATATTACGAAAGTCGCCAGCTTTCGAAGCGATCGATTCGCTCCGCGTTTCGCAACTTTTGCCGAACATTACGCCAACGCCTCCAAGCTTAGCCGCGCCCCGAAGCTGCGACGCCCCCCGGGTGCAAGGCGCAGCGCCGCAGCGAACTCGTCGCGATTGAAGGAGTCGGGAGGAAACTCGGTCGGCTCGATCGCGATCGACTGGCGCCGACGTGCCCCCAGGGAGTCTCCGGTATAGAGCTGCACCGCGCCGCTCGGCTGGGCGAGGACCACGGCAAGCCCGCAGTCAGGGGCCTCGAGCCTGGTACGCAGCCAGCCGTCGGCATCAGGCTCGAGATCGTAGAAGCAGTCATCGAGCGCCCGGCCAGCCAGCGCAAGCTTCGTTTCGTCGCAAACCGCATAGGCCTCGTCACCCGGCAGCGGAATCCGGCGCGCATCGCAAATCACCCGTCGACAGGCGGGCAGGCGCACCTGGCAGGCGTCGAGATCACCCCCAGGAGGCAGCAGGTAAGGGTGCCAACCACAGCCGAAGGGCGCGTCCAACCGCCCCAGGTTGCGCGCTTCGAAACTCCAGGAAAGTCCCTTCCGATCGACTGAAAACGAGGTCAAGCAAATGATTTCGAAGGGATATCCACTGAGCGCACGAGGCGTTATCCGGGTTTCGAATACCAATTCAGCATGATCCGGCTCGAGCACCGCGTCACGCAGCCGCCAATCGAGCCCGCGCACCACCCCGTGCATCGCATGGCCCTCGCCCTCGACCACCGGCAAGCGCAAGAGATCTCCATCGAAGCGATAGCGACCATCGTTGATACGATTACTGAACGGTGCCATCAGCGCACTGCGCGCTGCATCGAGGGTGGCCAGCTCGGCGCCCTCACGGTAGCCATCGATCAGTTCGACCAGTCTCCCATCGGGTGCGCGAGCGTTGGCGCAGAGCAGCGTCGCCCCACGCAGCGCGACGCGCATGCGGCATGCTCCCTCCTCGACCACCTCGACGACCGGCCACTGCTGCAATTGATCATGGCGCAGTTCGAATCCCATGCTTCGCTCCTGAATCGGGCGGCGCCGGACATGCCCGGCGCTGCATATCGGTAGCTGTGTCGATAACAAAGAGCATAGCCACGATCCCCCGGAAGGCGAGCATCGTCTCAGCCGCCGAGCTCTGCGCTGAGCGAAGGCTGGACGATCTCGATCAAGTAGCCATCGGGGTCCTTGATGAAGGCGACGTCCTTCATCTTGCCCTGTTCCGGGCGTTTGGTGAACTCGACCCCTTGCTCATCGAACCAGGCCACCGCAGCGATGAGATCCGGCACCGCGATGCAGATATGGCCATAGCCCTGTGGTTCGCTATTGCCGTTGTGGTAGCCGAACCCTGGATCCTCCTCGGTACCCCAGTTGTGGGTCAGCTCGAGCAGCCCCCGGCGCGAGAAGGTCCAGACGCTGCGCTCCCCGGCATCCTCGGGCGCGATCTCGTCATCATCGAGGTGATCGAGAAAATAGAGCGTGAAACGCATCTCGGGGAAATCGAGCTTACGCAACAGCCGCATACCGAGTATCCCGGTGTAGAAAGCGAGCGCCCGCTCGGGATCCTTGATCCGCACCATCGAGTGATTGAGCGTGAACCCGCGGGTCCGCGAGGGGACGTGTTCGACCACGCCCGGGGCCTGTTCGGTGAAGCTCATTCGATATCTTCCTCTGGTTCGATCGATCCGTGGCGGGGAGATGGCGACGCTGGCCGAGCGAATCAAGGCTCGACGCTCTCGAGCGCTGCAACGATACTGGTGCGCGACCGCCAAAGGCCTGGAGCCCCCCATGCGTCGATCGCCTCTTCCACTTTGCTTGATCGTGCTGCTCGCCCTGCTCGCTGGCTGTGCCGGACGCCCACCGCTCGAGACCAGCGACCGTGGACTGGACAGCGCGGATGGAATCAGCATCGAACGTGCGCTGATCATCGCCACCGCCAAGAGCAACCTGGGGGTACCCTATCGCTGGGGCGGCAACGACCCCGCCCAAGGGCTCGACTGCAGCGGGCTGAGCGAACTCAGCTACCGCGCCGCCGGCTTCTCGCTGCCGCGGATCACCAACGATCAGTTCCAAGCGATCCCCAAGACCGCTGTGGCCCGCCCCGGCGATCTTCTGTTCTTCGGTGCCGGCTCCCGCGCCACCCATGTCGGCATCTACCTCGGCAACCAGCAGATGATCCACGCCCCCGGCAGCGGCCGCAGGGTCGAGCTGGCCAATCTTTCGGTGCGCTACTGGCAGGACAACTACCTCGGCGCAGGCTCGCTGGCGCCCTGAGCCTAGCCGCCCCTCATCGACCAGCCTGCGATCGTGAATCGCGACGGCCAGAAAACTCACTCGCCCTGCGCACGCTCGATGAGCGGCTCCTGCCACGCCACTGTCGACATAAAAGACCGCGAAGTAGGAAACTTACCTGGTGAGCAGCGCGGAACGGGCACTCCATCGGATCGCAGTGTGGAATAATACCCAAAGCCGACGCGAACGACTCCCATCTGCGCGCATGATTGTCTACAATAGCAGCCGCATCTCTCATTCGATCGGCCAGCCCGTTCGGGCTGGCCTGGAGGTCGGGGCGCTCGCCGCCGACGCTCGCTCAGCCACGTCAGACAGGAATCCGCAATGACCCAGACGATCGCAGTGATTCGCGGCGACGGTATCGGCCCCGAAATCATGGACGCCACCCTGCAGGTGCTCGACAGCCTCGACGTCGGCCTCGACTACGAGTTCGTCGAAGCCGGTACCGGCGCACTCGAGTCGCAGGGCGAACTGCTGCCCCAAGCGACGCTCGAGTCGATCAGGAAGCACAAGGTGGCGCTGAAAAGCCCGCTGATGACGCCCGTGGGCGGCGGTTTCTCCTCGATCAACGTCCAGCTGCGGCGGATCTTCGATCTCTACGCCAACGTGCGTCCGGCGATCAGCTTCCCCAACACCAAGTCGCGCTACAGCAACATCGACATGATCACCGTGCGCGAGAACACCGAGGGTGCCTATCGCTCCGAGGGCCAGACGCTCTCCGAAGACGGCGAGATCGCCAAGTCCGAGATCCAGGTCACCCGCAAGGGCTCGGAGCGGATCGCCCGCTACGCCTATGAGCTGGCGAAGAGCACAGGGCGCAAGAAAGTGACCATCGTGCACAAGGCGAACATCATCAAGACCGCCTCAGGGCTGTTCCTCGAGACCGCGCGCAAGGTCGCCGAGGAGTATCCAGAGATCGAGACCCAGGAGATGATCGTCGACAACGCCTGCATGCAGCTGGTGATGCGCCCCGAGCAGTTCGACGTGGTGGTCACCACCAATCTGTTCGGCGACATCATGTCGGATCTTTGCGCGGGTCTGGTCGGCGGCCTCGGCCTCGCCCCGGGCGCCAACATCGGCGAAGAGGCGGCGATCTTCGAAGCAGTCCACGGCTCGGCGCCGGACATCGCGGGCAAAGGCCTGGCCAACCCCTGTGCACTGCTGCTCGCAGCCGCACAGATGCTCGACCATCTCGGCAAGCAGGACAAAGCCGAGCGGCTGCGCGCGGCGATCATCGCCACCCTCGAAGCCAAGGACAGCCTCACCCCCGATCTCGGCGGCAGCGGCACCACCTCGAGCTTCGCCGCCGCGATCGCCAAGCGCGTCGCCGCTTGATCCACGCCAGCGCATGACGCACGACGGGCGGGGAGCGCTCTCCGCCCACCGTGCCTGCACGGGACGTATCGCTTAGACCTTCGATCTGAGCGACACTCGGAAGACCACTCCCTTCGGACCCGTGCACCAGATGACCTATCTTTACCTGCTCATCGCGGTAACCCTCGAGGTGATCGCGACATCCGCGCTGCAAGCCTCGCAGCAATTCACTCGCCCCGTGCCGGTGGCACTGATGGTGGCCGGCTATGCCGGCGCGTTCTATTTTCTCTCGCTGACCCTGCGCGTCCTGCCGGTGGGCATCGCCTACGCATTGTGGAGCGGTATCGGGATCGTGCTGATCAGCCTGGTCGGTGTGTTCTGGTTCCGTCAGACCCTCGATGCGCCTGCGATGATCGGCCTCGGCCTGATCATCGCAGGGGTCGCGGTGGTCAATCTGTTTTCCCGTACGATCAGCCACTGATGCAGCTCGGCAGTTCGACACCGGACGTTCAAGACAGGAGCCCAAGATGACCCTCGCTTCGCGCCGCCACTGGGTGTTCGACATGGATGGCACCCTCACCCTCGCGGTCCACGACTTCCCGGCGATCCGTCGCGCGCTGGATATCCCTGAGAATGCCGATATCCTCGGCCACCTAGCCTCGCTGCCAGCGCAAGAGTCACGCGCCAAGCATGCCTGGCTGCTCGAACATGAGCGCGAGCTCGCCGGCATCTCGCGTCCTGCGCCGGGTGCGGTGGCGCTGGTGCGACAGCTGCGGGACCAGGGTTGCGAGCTCGGTATTCTCACCCGCAACGCACGCGAGCTGGCCTGGGTCACCCTACGCGCCATCGGCCTGGACGACTGCTTCACTCCCGCCGAAGTGCTCGGGCGCGACGAAGCGAAGCCGAAACCCGACCCCGATGGCCTCTACAGGCTCGCCGCGCTCTGGAATACAGCGCCTGAACGGCTGGTGATGGTCGGCGACGGCGTCCACGATCTCGACGCCGGTCGCCGCGCGGGGGCCTACACCGTGCTGGTCAACCGCGCCGAAGGACACGATCCGCGCAGCACCCCGCCCTGGCCCGAGCTGGTCGACCTGGAAGTGCGCGACTGCGCTGCGCTGCGCGCTCGGCTCGCTTAAAATACATAGTCGTTCGAGGCCATCCTCGGCTCATCGATCTAACCTGGAGTCTCACCCATCGACCCAGGAGCCTCATCGATGCACTCATCGCTCACCCGCCGTCGCTTCACCACCCTGCTCGGCGCAGGCCTGGCCGCTGGCGCCCTACCGCTGTCCTGGGCCGACGATCACAGCGCTGGGCGCACCGTACTACTGAACCTGCGCCCGTTCGACGGCGAGCGCATGGGCCCGCCCTCGGCGCTGCTGGTCGAAGGCCAGCGGATCGTCGCGATCGCGCCGATGGAGCGGTTCGAGATCCCCGCGGATGCCCGCCGGATCGACTACCAGGGCCGCTGGGTCATGCCCGGCCTGGTCTGCGATCATGCCCACGTCGGCCTGGTCAGCGGCACTGAGCAAGGGCGACGGTTCTTCACCACCGACAACGCGATCGCCTCGCTTCGACGCTTCCAGCGCTTCGGCGTCACCTCGGTGATGTCGTTGGGCATGACCCCGACCCCTGACCCCGAGGACCTCGCGCGGCTGCGCGACGATCCGGCCAGCGGCGCGGCCTTCTTCACCGGCGGCCCGGGCATCTACGCCCCGGATGGTCTGTCGCCGCGCCCGCAGGACGCCGAGCAAGCGCGTCAAGCGGTACGTGAGCTGGCGCAGCAGCCCATCGATATGTTCAAACTGTGGGTAGATCGCTTCGGCGATGTGCCGCCCATGAGTCCAGAGAGCTATCGCGCCGCGATCGACGAAGCGCACGCGCTGGGCTATCGGGTCGCGGGCCACGTCCGTGCCCTCGAACACGCCAAGGGTCTGATCGATGCGGGCGTCGACGTGATCGCCCACGGAGTGCGCGATCGCGAGGTCGACGACGATTTCATCCGTACGCTGCAGGAGAGCGGTACCTGGTACATCCCTACCTTGCATCTCGACGAGGCGACCTTCCTGTTCGCTGACGAGCCCGAGCGGCTCGAGGATCCTTTCCTGCTCGCCGCGCTCGATCCCGCGATGCGCGAACGCTTCGGCAACGCCGAGTGGCGGCGCGAGCAAGCGGCAAGCGCAGAGGCGGCCGAAGCGCGACGAAACCTGGCCATGAACCTCACCAACATGGGCAGACTGATCGAAGCAGGGGGCGTTCGTTTCGGCTTCGGCACCGATGCCGGCGCCTTTCCCCACCGCCTGCCGGGATTCGCCGAGCATCGCGAGCTCGAGCTGCTGGTACGGGCGGGGATGTCCGCACCGAAGGCGCTCGATACCGCCACCCGTCAAGCTAGCGCGCTGCTGGGACAAGACGACCGCGGCCGGCTCGCCCCAGGCACGCGCGCGGACCTGGTGGTGCTCGATGCCGACCCTCTCGAGGCCATCGTCAACAGCCGGCGCATCCATGCCGTCTGGCAGCAGGGCCGGCAGGTCTCAACGGCAAGCGCCTGAAACACCAAAAACGAGCGACGAACGGGGTTCCAAGTCCTCAGCCGCGCGAGGCCAAGGGCGCATCGCCCTGGACGGCGACCGGCTCGCCGCCGCCGAACAGCAGCCGCACGGAGTCGACGGTGCGGGAGATGAACCCGCCCTCGGCCACCGGCTCGACCGCATAGAGCGCACCGCTCGCGACTACCCGCTCGCCGAGCAGCACCCGATAGCTGCCCACCGCCTCGCCCGCGTTGACCGGCGCCAGCAGCGGCGCGCGCGCGCCGACCAGCTCGCTGCGCAACGTCTTCGGGTCGATATCGTCCGGCAGCGACAGCACCAGGTCGTGGTCGGTGGCCACGCCGAGCCGGTCGCTCGCACCCTTCCAGACCGGCAGGTCGCCGAACGGTACCCCGGCACGGGCGAGCTGGACGTTATGGAAACGGCTATAGCCGTAGTCGAGCAGGACCTTCGCATCGTCGAAGCGACGCAGGTCGCTGTCCGCGCCCAGCACTACCGCGAACATCCGCCGCGACCCGCCGTTTACTTGAGGCCGCTTGGCCGAGGCGATCACACAGTAGCCGGCGGCCGAGGTATAGCCGGTCTTGAGCCCGTCCACGCTGCGGTCGTCGCCGCCGACCATCAGGTTGGTCGCGTGCTTGACGAACTGGCCGTGGCGAAAGACCGGCTCGGCGGAGATCTGGTAGTAGCCCGGGAATTCACGGGTCAGCGCCAGCGCCAGTCGACCGAGATCGCGCGCGGTCGAGTAGTGCCCCGGCGCGGTGATCCCGGAGACGTTGGCGAACCGGGTATCGCGCATGCCGAGCCGCGCCGCCTCCTGGTTCATCTCGGCGACGAAACGAGGGATATCGCCCGCCTGCGCCACCGCCAGGGTGATCGCCGCATCGTTGGCCGAGGCAATGATCAGCCCACGCATCAGCGTGGCGATGCTGATTCGCTCGCCGGGCACCAGGTACATCTTGGACTCGTCGCCGGCGACCTCACGCACCGCCTGCGGCACGGTCACCGTATCATCCCAATCGAGGCGGCCCGCCTCGATCGCACGGAACACCACGAAGGTGGTCATCAGCTTGGTCAGCGAAGCCATCGACCGGCGCCGATCGGCATCATGCTCGGCCAGCACCTGGCCTGAATCGCCATCGAGCAGCAGCCAGGAGGGCGCCTCGACGCCGCTCGGCGGCGCCACGGCCTGCGCCGGCATGGCTTGGACCAGGCCGAAGATCGAAAGCCAACCCACCAGCACCACGCGGATCAAGGCGGATGAACGGGAGATAATCGACGGCGACGACGATGCGAGCGGAGCGGAAGAGATCGAGCGAAACATGCGGCTACCGGCCTGGGGGGCATGACGCGCCCCGTGAATGGAGCGCGCATCATAGCCTTCGCCTCGGCCTCCAGCGACCCCGAAAGGCTCAGCTCAGGTGGGCAGCGAGGCGATCGCGGCGCTCGAGCAGGAAGGGCAGGAAGCGCTCGGTAAGGGTCTGCATGTCGACCCTGGAAGCGTTGGTGCTCAGGTTGATCGCCCCGAGCAGCCTCCCCCCCGCGGTGCGCAGCGGTACGGCCAGCGAACGCAGGCCGGAGTCGAGCTCCTGGTCGACGATGCAGTAGCCCAGCCCGCGAGCCTCGAGGATCCGTTCGCGCAGACGCGCTCGGTCGGTGATGGTGTTCGAGGTGTAGGTCTTGAGTTCGAGCCCCGCCAGCCGGGCGTCGAGAGATTCGTCGTCGAGGCATGCGAGCAGCATGCGTCCCATCGAGGTCGCCGCCGCCGGCAACCGGGTGCCGACCGAGAGCGAAATCGCCATCAGCCGCTGTTTTGAAGCCGAGCGCGCGGCGTAGACCACGTCGTCACCGTCGAGTACGCCGAGCGAGGAGGATTCACCGAGCGCCTCGGTGATCTCCTCCAGCGCTTGCTGCACCGCACCGAGATAATCGTTGGCGGAAAGAAAGGAGTAACCGAGCGAAAGCACCTTGGGCGCCAGCTCGAAGTAGCGATGGCGCTTCACCACATAGCCAAGCGAGTGCAGGGTGAGCAGAAAGCGCCGGGCGCGGGCGCGGTTCATCCCGGTACGCTCGGCGACCTCGGAGAGCGTCATGCTGCGATGCAGCTCATCGAAGGCGGTAATCACTTCCAGGCCGCTGGCGAGCGCAGTGACGAAATCGCGATCGTCGGGGCTCAAGCCCCCTTCTCCGCCCGACAGGGAGGGCTGCTGCGTATCGGACGACATGGGCATCCTCGCTTGTCTGTTATCTGCTCGCGCGAACCAGCGAACGCCTTTCACCCCGTTCGTGGGCAAGGCCTCGATGCGCCCGACCCTAGCATAGAGTTCGCATGGCGTACACCTGTACTCATTACCTATCCGAGCATCTGCCGCTAAGGCACTATTGTGCTATCCCCTCGCCCCCACTTTCTCTAGCAGGCTCCAATGGAGGTCACCCCATGACCAGCCATGTCCATCTTCTTTCACGCCCACTGATGAGCGCAGCGGCTCTCGAGCATTTCAGCGCCGAAGCGCTGGTAGGCGCGATGCTGCGCTTCGAGCTCGAGCTCGCTGGCGCAGAGGAGCTCGCCGGCGAGCTGCCCGAAGGCAGCCAGGCCGCGCTTGCGCGCCACCTCGAAGGACACCGCTTCGACATCTTGCGACTCGAGGAGGAGATCCAGCGCGGCGGCAACGTGGCGATTCCCTTCGTCCGCCAGGCCAAGGAAGCGTTGCCCGAGCCGCTGCGCAAGGTTTTTCATCTCGCCGCCACCAGTCAGGACGTGCTCGACAGCGCGCTGATGCAGCTCACCCAGGCACGATTGCCGCTGCTGCTCGCGCTCATCGCCCGGGTCGAGCGGGCGCTGGCGCAATTGATCGAGAGCGAAACCGACACCTTGATGATCGGCCGCACGCTGATGCAGCAGGCGCTGCCGATCAGCTTCGGGGTCAAGGCTGCCCAATGGGCGCTGGGACTCGACCAGGCCGCGGGCCGCCTGGCCGCGATCGAGCAGAAGCGGCTGCCGGTGCAGTTCGGCGGGCCGGTCGGAATGCTCGAAGGACTCGAGAATGGTCCCGCGGTGATGGACGCACTCGCCGCTCGCCTCGGCCTTCATGCCCCGGCGCTGCCTTGGCATACCGATCGCCAGCCGGTTCACGCGCTGGCCACCGGTATCGACGCGGTGGCCGGCGCGCTCGAGAAGTTCGCCCTCGACATCTCGCTGCTGACCCAGAGCGAGATCGGCGAAGTCCGCGAGCCCGGCGGCAAGGGCGTGGGGGAATCCTCCTCGATGCCGCACAAGCGCAACCCGGTGCGCTGCGCGCTGATCATCGCCGCCGCGCGCCAGATCCACGGGCTGAGCCGGGTCGTCACCGATGCCTGCGCCCAGCCGCTGGAGCGCGGACTCGGCCAGTGGCACGCCGAGTGGGCACCGCTGATCGAGCTCCAGGCGCTGCTCGAAGGAGCATTGGAACATGCCGCCACCCTGGCCGAAGGACTCGAGCTCGACCGCGAAGCGATGCGCACCAACCTCGCCGCCGCCGGCCACGCCGACGCGGGAAGCAGCGACAACGCCAGGCTGCTGTGCCAGCGCGCACTCAAGGCCCTGCATCGTTCGCCCCAGTGCTGATGGCAGCAGCAAACGGAAGCCGAAAAATCCTAGACCTTGGTCGTAACCAGCCCGCCCCTATGCTTCCCCTCACCGAGCCTGGGAGGACGCCAACAGTCTGATAATCATCGGATTTATGTATTCCTCGCGGCGATGGTGGGAAACCGCGGCCGGCCGAGGGCGAATTGATTTTCGCCAGCGCCGGGCATAGCTTGTTCGCATATCAAATATTTGTTCACCAAACGAATACATCCACCACGCTGCGCCGAAGGAGCCATGTCCATGGCCGAATTCCTGAGCCTCGAGGAGGCGATCTCCCGCTACGTCGAAGACGGCGCGACGGTCGCCCTCGAAGGTTTCACCCACTTGATCCCCTACGCCGCCGGTCACGAGATCATTCGCCAGGGCAGGCGCGAACTGACCCTGATGCGGATGACGCCGGACATCCTCTACGACCAGATGATCGGCATGGGCTGCGCGAGGAAGCTGATCTTCTCCTGGGGCGGCAACCCTGGCGTCGGTTCGCTGCACCGCATGCGCGATGCGGTCGAGCGCGGCTACCCGCGCCCGCTCGAGCTGCTCGAGCACAGCCACGCGGCCATGGCCCATGCCTACGAGGCCGGTGCCGCCGGCCTGCCGCTGGCGGTGATGCGCGGCTACATCGGCAGCGACCTGCCCCAGGTCAATCCCGATATCCGCCATATCGAGTGTCCGTTCACCGGCGAGAAGCTCGCTGCGATCCCCTCCAACCGGCCGGACGTGGCGATCATCCATGCCCAGAAGGCCGACCGGGCCGGCAACGTGCTGGTCGAGGGCATCATCGGGGTACAGAAGGAGGCGGTGCTCGCCGCCCGCGTCGCGCTGGTCACCGTCGAGGAGCGAGTCGACGAGCTGGACACCCACCCCAACGCGTGTGTACTGCCGGCCTGGACGATCGACGCGATCAGCGTGGTGCCGCGCGGCGCCTGGCCCTCCTATGCCCACGGCTACTACGCCCGCGACAACGGTTTCTACAAGAGCTGGGATGCGATCGCCCGCGACCGCGACGCGTTCGCCGCCTGGATGCGGGAACACGTGATCGAGCCCCAGTCCGCCGAACGATCCACCATCGGGAGCCCGTCATGAGCGATACCGTACCAGTCCGCGACGGCGCCGACGCCGCGCTCGACTACAGCTTCGAGGAGATGATGACCGTCACCGCCGCGCGCGCGCTCGGCAACGGCACCACCTGCTTCGTCGGCATCGGCCTGCCCAGCCAGGCGGCCAATCTCGCCCGGCTCACCCATGCCCCCGAGGTGGTGCTGATCTACGAATCGGGCACGGTGCAGACCAGGCCCGAGGTGCTGCCACTGTCGATCGGCGACGGCGAGCTGTGCGAGACCGCGCTGACCACCGTCTCGGTACCCGAGATGTTCCGCTACTGGCTGCAGGGCGGGCGGATCGACGTCGGCTTCCTCGGCGCCGCCCAGGTCGACCGCTACGCCAACCTCAACTCGACATTGATCGGCGACTACCGCAACCCCAAGGTGCGCCTGCCCGGCGGCGGCGGGGCGCCGGAGATCGGCACCCACTCGCGCGAGGTGTTCATCATGCTCAAGCACTCCAAGCGCACCTTCGTTCGCGACGTCGATTTCATCACCACGCTCGGCTTCGGCCGCGACGGCCAGGCGCGCGCGCAACTTCCCCCGCAGACCGCCAGCCACGTAGGTCGAGGTCCGACCAAGGTGATCACCGACCTGTGCGTGCTCGCCCCCGAGGCCGGCAGCAACGAACTGGTGGTCGTATCGATCCATCCGGGCGTCAGCCGCGATCGGATCCGCGATGCCACCGGCTGGGAGATTCGCTTCTCCGACCGGGTCGAGGTCACGCCGGCGCCGGACGCCCGCTCGCTGGAGGCGCTGCGCGCGCTGAAGGCGCGCACCGAGGCGCACCACGACAGCGCCCAGGCGGATTTCACCGCCAGCGCCAAGGAGTGAAGGGATGAACGATGCCTATATCTGCACCCCGCTGCGCTCGGCCATCGGCCGCTTCGGCGGCACGCTCGCCGCAGTGCGTCCGGACGATCTCGCCGCACGGCTGATCGAGGCCGTGCTGGCCGAAAATCCCCGGCTCGACCCGCAAGCGATCGAGGATGTGATCTTCGGCTGCGCCAACCAGGCTGGGGAGGACAATCGCAGCGTGGCGCGGATGGCCGCGCTGCTCGCGGGGCTGCCGACCAGCGTGCCGGGCACCACGGTCAACCGGCTGTGTGGCTCAAGCCTGGATGCGATCGGCTATGCCGCGCGGACGATCTTCTCCGGCGAGGCGGAGCTCCTGCTGGTCGGCGGAGTCGAATCGATGTCCCGCGCTCCCTATGTGATGGGCAAGGCGCAAAGCGCCTTCGGCCGCGACCAGCGGATCGAGGACACCACCATCGGCTGGCGCTTCGTCAATCCGAAGATGGAGGCCGCCTACGGGGTCGACTCGATGCCCGAGACCGCCGAGAACGTCGCCCAGCAGTTCGGCATCTCGCGCGCGGACCAGGACGCCTTCGCACTGCGCTCGCAGCAGAAGACCGCCGCCGCCCAGGAGAGCGGACGGCTGGCGCGTGAGATCGTGGCGGTCGAAATCCCCCGCCGCAAGCAGGATCCGCTGCGCTTCGAGATCGACGAGCACCCGCGCGCCGACACTACCCTGGAAAAGCTCGCCAGGCTTCCCGCCCCGTTTCGCGCCGAAGGCGGCAGCGTGACTGCCGGCAACGCCTCGGGGGTCAACGATGGCGCGGTGGCGATGCTGCTGGCCTCCCGGCGGGCAGTGACGAAGCACGGGCTGAAGCCGATCGCCAAGGTGCTCGGTGTCGCCGTGGCCGGGGTCGAGCCGCGGATCATGGGCATCGGCCCGGTGCCGGCGACCCGCAAGCTGCTCGCGCGGCTGGGTCTCTCGATCGAGCGGATGGACGTGATCGAACTCAACGAAGCCTTCGCCGCCCAGGCGCTGGCCTGCCTGCGCGAGCTCGGCATCGATGACGACGATCCCAGGGTCAACCCCAACGGCGGCGCGATTGCGCTCGGCCACCCGCTCGGCATGTCCGGCGCGCGGCTGGTCGCTACCGCCGCTCATCAGCTCGAGCAGGGCGGCGGGCGCTATGCGCTGTGCACCATGTGCATCGGCGTCGGCCAGGGGATCGCTGCGGTGATCGAGCGGGTCGACGGCCGTCCAGAGGAGCTATGAGATGGAATTCTTCGATCGCGGCGGCCGTCTGATCGGCTATCGCTTGCTCGGCCCCGAGGCCGCACCGCTGGTAGTGCTCGCCCATCCACTAGGAATGTCTCAATCGGTGTGGGACGGCGTGCTGCCGGCGCTGCTCAAGCGCCATCGGGTGCTGACCTGGGACCTGCCCGGCCACGGCGCCAGCGCTCCCTGTGATGGGCCCTTGACGCTCGACGCACTGGTCGAGGACCTGCTGGCGCTGGTCGCACTCGCCGGTAGCGAACGTTTCGACTTCGTCGGCACCTCGATCGGCGGTGTGATCGGCCAGGCGCTGCTGCGCGACCATCGCGCGCGACTGAATCAGGTGGTGCTGACCAACACCGGCGCAAGGATCGGCACGCCCGAACATTGGGCCGCCCGCGCCGAGCGGGTGCTGGAAGAGGGGCTTTCGACGCTCGCCCCCGAGCTCGCACCGCGCTGGTTCTCGCCGGTCAGCCGCGAGCGCGCCGGGCTGGTCGAGGGCTGGACGCAGGGGCTCGCTCGCACTGACGATCGAAGCTATGCCCGGCTCTGCGCGGTACTGGCCGGGTTCGAAGGCCCCGAATTGGATGCCGATGCCGCACGCGGGGTGCACCTGCTCGGCGGCGCGGACGATCTGTCGACGCCGCCGCAGACGCTCGAGTCACTGGCCGCGAAGCTTGCCGATGCACCGCTCGAGATCCTCGAGCACGTCGGCCATGTGCCTTCGGTCGAGGCGCCGGACGTACTCGCCGCTCGTCTCGATGCATGGCTTGCGCCCGCGCGTGAAGGGCTGGGCATGCATGGGGTCGACTTCGATACCGGGATAGAAATCCGCAAGCGGGTGCTCGGCACCGAGCACGTCGAGCGCTCACTGGAGCGCGCCACCCCCCTGGATGCACCGTTCCAGCAGCTGATCACCCGCTTCGCCTGGGGCGAGCTGTGGGGAGACCCGACCCTGTCGGTGACCCAGCGCAGCCACATCACTCTCGCGATCCTCGCTGCGCTGGGCCGTGATGGCGAGCTCGCACTGCACCTGCGCACCGCCCGCCGCACCGGCGTCAGCGAAGCGGAGCTGCGCCAGGTGATGATGCACGTTGCCACCTACGCCGGTGTCCCGGCCGCCAACCATGCGCTTGCGATGGCGCGCCAGCATGGCTGGGGCGACAGGCCCACGGCGCTCGAATGAGCGACCACTGACTTTCGAAGCGCCGCCGTGAGCGGCACGAAGGAGGACATATAGAATGACGATCGACCTCGGCCGCCACGGCATACGTGAATCGGACGATCCGACGATCCCTGGCGACTACGTCTCGCCGGTGACCGGCTATGAGACCAACTCGCTGATCGAGAATCCTGCCAACCTGCACCAGCCGCCGATGGTGTTCGATCCCTACCAGTCGACCCGGCTGCGCGGCCCGCGCAACAAGCTGGTGCCAGTCGCATCGAGCCGTACCGAGCGGACCGCGCCGGTCTATGGCTTCCACAACATCGGACGGATGGACAACGACCTGACGATCCAGCACGACGGCCAGCCGCTGGGCGAAAAGATCGTGATCGTAGGCCAAGTCCGCAACGACGCGGGGCAGCCACTGCCCAACACGCTGATCGAGATCTGGCAGGCCAACGCCTCGGGGCGCTACATCCACAAGAAGGACCAGCACCCCGCGCCGCTCGACCCTAACTTCACCGGCGCCGGACGCACCTTCACCGATGAAAACGGCTATTACAAGTTCATCACCATTCGCCCGGGGCCTTATCCCTGGGGCAATCACCATGATGCCTGGCGCCCGGCGCACATCCACTTTTCGCTGCTCGGCCGCGCCTTCCACCAGCGGTTGGTCACCCAGATGTACTTTCCCGGAGACCAGCTGCTCGAGATCGATCCGATCTACATGGCCAACCCCAGCGCTCGCGCCCGCGACCTGCTGATCGCCCGCTTCGATCGCCGCTTCGACGTACCGGGCATCGCACTTGGCTATCGTTTCGACATCGTGATCGGCTCGCCGCGCGCGACCCCGTTCGAATAACGCAAGGAGATTCGACCGATGACCACCACCCCACGAGCGATGCGCGAGATGGAGACCTCGCGGCTGCCGAGCGGCAGCCAAACAGTCGGCCCCTTCTTTCACTACGGACTGCTCGAGAACGGTGACGTACCCTTGATCCGCGGCACCGATGCGCCAGCCGGGCAACGGATACGGATCGAGGGCCGGGTGTTCGACGGCGCGGGCGATCCGGTCAACGATGCGCTGCTCGAGATCTGGCAAGCCGACGGCTTCGGACAGTTCAATACCGAGTGCGCGGAGGCGTCGTTCGACGGCTTCGGACGGCTGCACTCACGCGAGGATGGCAGCTTCGTGATCGACACGGTGCTGCCGGGCCGGGTCGACGGTCAGGCTTCGCACCTGAATCTGCACCTGTTCTCGCGCGGGCTGTTGAACCATCTGTTCACCCGCATCTACTTCGAGGGCGAACCCGGGCTCGACAGCGACCCCATGCTCACCGAAGTGCCCGAGGCTCGTCGCCGCACGCTGATCGCACGCCGCGACGGCAGCAGCGACGGCCTCGACCGCTACCGTTTCGACTTGCACATGCAGGGCAGCGAAGAGACGGTGTTCTTCGCTCTCTGAGCCCCAGGCGCCGGGCCGTGCCCGGCGCCGGCCTCCCCTCATCCGCGGGAATTCGCGCATGCAGCCCGGTCTGGTCGCCATCGGCATCGTCGCTCCGGCAGCCGGTGAGCGGCGATGCTGCACAGCCCGAAAGCCTGTTAGGATTTCGCTGAATCATCCACGTCATCCACCACGAGCGAGCCAAGATGAGAATCCTCCTGCTCCACGGCCCCAACCTCGACCTGCTCGGCAAGCGCCAGCCCGAGATCTATGGTCACGAGACCCTCCAGGACATCGAGAACAAGGTCCGTGGACATGCCTTCGGGCGGGCCGAGATCGAGTGCTACCAATCGAATCACGAGGGGGAGCTGATCGAGGCAATCCATCGCGCGCGCCAGGGCTGCGATGCGGTCATCATCAATGCAGGCGCCTATACCCACACATCGGTGGCAATTCTCGACGCCTTGAATGCGTTCGACGGCAAGGTGGTCGAAGTTCATCTTTCCAACGTGCATCGCCGTGAAGAGTTCCGACACCGCTCCTACATCGCCGGAAGAGCGGACGGGATCATCATCGGTCTCGGTTCCTACGGCTATCTCGCCGCGGTCGACTTCCTCACCCAGTAAGCCCCTTCCCCTCCATGCCGGCTCATACCACCCCGGGGAGCATCGCCCGGGCCTCGTAGGCCGCCGCTCGTCGCCCCCCGGCACACGGGGCGACGCGGCTGGCCGAGCATCGCCTCGCCCCGGCGTGCCGCGCTCGCTGGGCAGCGAGCTGCCCCCCCACGTCCCAAGCTCGGGAAAGGCCGCTCCAATCCTGCCAAACCCATGAATCAATCATAAAAAACAATAAGTTGCGCCACAGATCTCTACATCGATGGCACATTCTGGGGCATTTCTAAGACGTTGGTTGAAATGTAGGCGGCAGCGACTGCCTTTATGATCCAGGCCACGTTCGAGGTGAAAACATTTGTTCGCATAGCGTAAATATTACCTAGTGAGCGGAGCCGCACCCCGTCATCGAAGGATGAGGAGAGCCACATGCAGCGTTTCAAACAGGATGTCGAGACCTTCGTCGATGAGCGTCCGCTAGGCGGGTTCCAATGGCTGGTGGTCGGCTTCGGCTTCCTGATCATCGCACTGGATGGCTTCGACATCGCTGTGATGGCGTTCGCCGCGCCGGACTTGCTGACCAAATGGGGCATCGAGCGCAGCGATCTCGGCCCGGTGATGAGTGCCGCACTGATCGGACTCGCTATCAGCGCGATGTTCGCGGGGCCGCTGGCGGACCGCTTTGGGCGCAAGAAAGTGCTCTGTGCCGCCGTATTCATCTTCGGCAGCATGACCCTGATGACCGCCTTCGCCACCGATCTCACCACGCTGATGGTGCTGCGCTTCATCACCGGGCTAGGGCTCGGTGCGGCGATGCCCAACGCCGGCACCCTGGTCGCCGAGTACGTACCGGCGAAGTACCGCTCGCTGTTGATCACCGTGGCGTTCTGCGGCTTCACCCTCGGCGCCTCGCTCGGTGGCTTCGTTTCCGCCTGGGTGATACCCGCCTATGGCTGGGAAGGGCTGATGGTGCTGGGCGGCGTGCTCCCCCTGGTGACGCTGCCGCTGATGGTTTGGAAGATGCCCGAATCGGTCAAACTGCTGCTGCTGCGCGAGGGTTTCAGCGCCCGGGCGCGACGGGTCGCCCTTCGCCTGGCGCCCGAACTCAAGGGCCGGGAGTTCGAACTGGTGGCACCGAGCTGCGACCAGGGCGTCGAGGTAGAACGTGCGCTCAAGCGCTCACCGCTCAAGATGATCACCAGCTCTCCGTTCATGGTCGGCACCCTGTCGATGTGGGTGGTCTACTTCGCCGGCCTGTTCCTGGTCTACCTGCTGGGCAGCTGGCTACCGCTGATGGTCGAGGACATGGGCTTCACCGTCGCCCAGGCTGCATTCATCGCCTCGTTCTTCCAGCTCGGCGGCACCGTCGGATCGGTGTTCTGGGGCTGGTGCATGGACCGGCTCGAACCCAACCTGGTGCTCTGCTTCGGCTATGGCCTTGGCGGCGCGCTGGTGATCAGCATCGGACTGACCAGCGGCGGCTTCATCGCCATGTGCGCGCTGGCGGCGCTGGTCGGCTTCTGTTTCAGCGGCAGCAACACCGGGATGAATGCGCTGGCCAACGCCTTCTACCCCACTGCGGTGCGCTCCACCGGCGCCAGCCTGATGCACGGCGTCGGTCGCCTCGGCGCAATCTCCAGCGCCTTCATCGGCGCCACCCTGCTCGCCTCGTCGATATCGATGCAGGCAATCTTCATCTGCTTGTCGATCCCGGCGCTGGTCGCTTCCGTAGCGCTGCTGGTCAAGTCGATCGACGCCCGCCGGCGCGACAGCGTGAAGCAGCGTTCGGGCTTGAGCACCTCCTGAGGCGCAATACGGGCCAAAGGCGGGATCAGCCGCTATGTTGCTGAGTCAAGCGCCATCGAGCGACCAGCCTTCACCAAGTCGACATCTGCATAGGAGAACAGCATGCGAGCCATTGCCACGGTCTGCCTGAGCGGTGAACTGCCCGACAAGCTCGAAGCGATCGCGCGCGCCGGCTACGAAGGCGTCGAAATCTTCGAAAACGACCTGCTCGGCTACGCGGGGCCCCCTGAGGAGGTGCGCCGGCTGGCCGAGCGGCTGGGGCTCAAGATCATCGCACTGCAGCCGTTCCGCGATTTCGAGGCGATGCCGGAACCACAGCGCACGCGCAACTTCGAGCGCGCCGAGCGCAAGTTCGCACTGATGAAGACGCTGGGCACCGACTTCATGCTGGTGTGCAGCAACACTTCGCCGCTTTCGCTCGATGATCGCTCGCGGGTGGTCGAGGACTTCCGCGAGCTGGCCCGCCGTGCCCACGCCCACGGCCTGCGGATCGGCTTCGAGGCGCTCGCCTGGGGCCGCCACATCAACGACTATCGCGAGGTCTGGTCGATCGTCGAGGAAATCGACCATCCGGCGCTGGGCATCGTGCTCGACAGCTTCCACCTCCTCGCGCTCGGCCTACCCACCGAGCCGATCCAGCGGATTCCCGGCGACAAGATCTTCCTGGTCCAGCTCGCCGATGCGCCGTTGCTCGATATGGACGTGCTCAGCTGGAGCCGGCACTACCGCAACTTCCCGGGGCAGGGACGGCTGCCGATCGAGTCATTCATGAAGGCGCTTGGCAAGACCGGCTACCAGGGCCCGCTCTCTCACGAGATTTTCAACGACGCCTTTCGCGCCGCGCCCACCCAGGCCACTGCGCTCGACGGCATCCGTTCGCTGATCCTGGTCGAGAACATGGTGCCGAACGCCGAGTTCTTCACCCCGATTCCCCAGGCGCCGCGCTATGACGGCATCCATTTCATTGAATTCACCCTCGACGAGGACAGCGAGAAATCCTTCTCGGCGATGATCGAAGCGCTCGGCTTCCGCAAGGTCGGGCGCCATCGCTCGAAGAACGTCGACCTCTGGCGCCAAGGCGAGCTGCATCTCGTGCTCAATTTCGAAACCGACAGCTTCGCCCACACCTATCGGCTGCTCAATGGTCCCTCCGTCTGCGCGGTGGGCTTCCGGGTCAGCGACCCTGAGCTGGCGATGGCACGGGCGCGCGCCTTTCGAGCCCCGGTGTACCACGGTCCGATCGGTGAGGGCGAAGGCGACATCCCGGCGCTGCGCGGCGTCGAAGGCAGCCTGATCTATCTGGTCGACCCCGAGACCGCGAAGGAGAAGCAGTGGCGCCAGGACTTCCAGCTCTTCGAACCAGAGGGCGAAGAAGCGGGTATTCGCGCAGTGGACCACCTCACCTACGTGCTGCAGCCAACCCAGCGGCTCTCCTGGCAGCTTTACTATCGCACCGTGTTCGACTTCGTCGCTGGCAGCGAGCACGAGTACGCCGATCCCCGCGGGCTGGTGCTGAGCCAGGCGGTGACCAGCCAGGACGGCACCATCCGCCTGCCGCTCAACGTCTCGCCGGCGCGGGAGACGCTGCCTGGGCGTTTTCTCGAACAACACCAGGGCGGGATACAGCAAATCGCGCTCGAATGCGCGGACATCTTCGCCACCGTCGATCGGCTGCGGTCGGCCGGCGCAAGGCTGCTCGAGATTCCCGACAATTACTATGACGATCTCGCCGCGCGCTTCGAGCTCTCCGATGAGCTGCTCGAGGCGCTGCAAAGCCGTCATATCCTCTACGACCGGATCGACGACGGCGAATTTTTCCAGGTCTACACCCTGGCGTTCCAGGACCGCTTCTACTTCGAGATCGTCGAGCGGCGCGGCGGCTACCGCCAGTTCGGGGCCGCCAATGCCTCGATCAGGATCACCGCCCAAGCGCATGCCCGCGCTCGCCAGCTGCGCTACTGAGTCAACCTGGCCGAGCGGCTCGGATATCCGCCCGGCCGGCCGCCGACCTGAACATGATGGCTTGCATTCCCGCACCGCGCGTCGCTTCATGGGTCTCCTCACCCACGCCTCACGGAGCCATCATGCGTCGTATCCTTCTCGCGCTGCTGCCACTGCTGCTGAGCGCCTGCGCCACCGCACCGGATCGCGCCCCTGAACCGGTCTCGTCCGCCACCCAGGTCGAATGGCGACGCGTCGCTCCGGGCTGCCAGGGCGACGACTGCGCCTATGTCCGTGCCGACTACCCGCGCTACCCGGGCCAGCCCGAGCTCGACCGCGCGGTGCGTGAAGGCCTGGCGGGGATCGCGGTGGACGTCGGTGAGACCAACACCGCCTCCGCCAGCCCCGAGGCCTATGCCACCCGCTTCCTCGCCATCGCCGCACGCATCGGCGCCGACGACCCACGCTGGGCGAGCGAGCTCAGCGCCCGCGAGCTGCGCCGCACTTCAAGCCTGGTGGTGCTCGAACTCGACGCCTACGTCTACACCGGCGGCGCCCACGGCATGCCGACCACTCGCTACCTGATCTTCGATCTGCGAGACCGGCGAGCGCTCGGGCTCGACGACCTGCTGCTGCCGGGCCGCCGCGATGCCTTCGAACAGCTCGCCCGCGAGGCCCACGCCGACTGGGCGAAGCGGCAGTTTCCCGATGATCCCGGCTTCACCGAGCAGTGGGCGTTCTCGCTCAGCGACAACGTCGCGCCGCTCACCGATGGGCTGACGCTCAAGTACGACGTCTATGCGATCGCGCCCTACTCGGAGGGCCAGCCGGAACTGGTGATTCCCTATTCGCGACTCGATGGCATCCTCGATCCGCGCTGGCTGCAATAAGATGGAGGCCGGCCCGCGCCCAGCTGCGCGCCATTGCTCGCTTGTCCAGAACGACATCTGCGCTCGGCAAGCGCGTTCCCGCGGACCCAGGAGTGACCCATGCGCACCATAGCCACTGTCTGCCTCGGTGGAGATCTGGCCGACAAGCTCGAGGCGATCGCCGCCGCCGGCTTCGAAGGTGTCGAAATCCATGCCCCCGACCTGGCGCAGAGCCGTCTCACCGAAAAGCGGATCGGCCGTCTCGCCCGCGAGCTGGGCCTGCGCGTGGTCTGCCTGCAGCCGATCGAGGATTTCGAGGGCCACTGCGACCCCGAACAGCGTGGCGAGCGTCTCAAGCGCTGTTTCGAGACGATGGATGCGCTCGGTACCGAGCTTTTGCTGATCGCGAGCAACACCGATCGCACGGCGAGCGCCAGCGCCGAGCGCCGTCTGGACGACCTTGGCGCTGCGGCCGAGTTCGCCAGCGCCCACGACAAGCGCATCGGCTTCGAGGCGCTCGCCTGGGGCGACCAGGTCTGCGACTACCGCCAGGCCTGGGAGATCGTGCGCCGGCTCGACCATCCGCAGTTCGGGTTGGTGCTCGACAGTTTCCATCCATTGGCCCGCAACGAACCGCTCGAACTCATGGCGACCCTGCCGGCCGAGCGGATCTTCCTGGTCCAGCTCGCCGACGCGCCGCGCCGCGAGGTGTTCCTCGACAGCGGCGACGACGAGCTGTGCAAGCGCCAGCTGTTCGACTGGAGCCGCCACGCGCGGCGCTTTCCTGGCGAGGGAGAGCTCGCGCTCGAGCCGTTCTATGCGGCGATCGCCGCGATCGACTATCGCGGGCCGCTATCGATCGAGACGTTCAACGATCGCTACAGTGCCCACCCCGTCGCCGACGTCGCCAAGCAGGCGGCAAAGGCGCTGGATGGCGCGATCACCCGGATCGACGCCCTGCGCAAGGAGCACCGATGAAGCGCATGCTCGGCTACTGCATCGCACTGACCGGCCTGCTGGCCTCCTCGCTGACGGCCGCCCAGGACCCGGCGGCCAATCCGCTGCTCGCCGAACGCGGCCACCATCGACCGCTGGTGATGATCGCACCGCAGGCCAACGACCCCGATTACCGCCGGCTGGCGATCGAGCTCGACCAGCCGCCCAACCGCACCGCCCTCGAGCAGCGCGGCATGCCGCTGTACACCGTGATCGGCGGCGTCGGCAGTCGAGATGGACATCCGCTCACTCCCTACGAGACCGCCGCGCTCATGGCTGCGCTGCAAAGCGATGGCTTCGGCCCGCTGCGGGTGATACTGATCGGCCGTGACGGCGAACCGAAAATGGATATCGAAGGCTATCTGCCGTCGTCGCAGATCCTCGATATCGCCGACAGGATCGATACGAGGCGATAGCGCAGCTCCTGCGCTCATCAGGAGGCTTGAAATCTCTCACCGCTGCCGAATCCAGTACAGCTGAGCGCCGATAACGGTACGCACTTTGGCTTTAAGATGATCCCTATCAGCGGTGCGCCACTGCGCAGGCGCCATCTCCATATCGCTCATGGCAAGGATCATTCCAATGAAAACGCTCGATATCGTCATCGCCGGCGCCGGCATGGGCGGCCTCACCGCTGCCATCGCCCTCAAGCGCCAGGGCCACCGTGTCCGCCTGTTCGACCGCGTCCCGGAGCTTACGCCCGCGGGCTCGGCGATCTCGGTATGGTCCAACGGGGTCAAGGTGCTCGGCGCGCTGGGGCTGCATGACGCGATCGACGCGGCCAGTGGCACGATGAGCACGATGAGCTACAGCGACCGCGACGGACGCCTGCTCACTCGCTTCAGCCTCGAGCCGCTCTACGACCAGGTACGCCAGAGCGCCAAGCCGATCGCGCGTACCGAACTGCAGCGCGTACTGCTCGACGCGGTCGGTGCGGAGCACGTCACCCTCGGCGTCAGCTGCGAGCGCTACCAGCTCGAAGGCGATCGAGTCGCCGTGTTCTTCGATGATGGGCAGCGTATCGAAGCGGACCTGCTGATCGCCGCCGACGGCACCCACTCGAAGCTGCGCGATCTGGTCGCGGGGCGGGCGATCGAGCGCCGCTACTGCGGCTACGTCAACTGGAACGGCCGGGTCACGGCCAGCGACGATCTCGCCCAGGCGGACGAGTGGGCGCAGTTCGTCGGCGACGGCAAGCGGGTTTCACTGATGCCGATGGGGGGAGGTCAATTCTACTTTTTCTTCGACGTGCCGCTCGCCAAAGGCAGCGTCAACGATCGCGGCCTCTACCGCGACGAGCTCAGCGAGCACTTCGCCGGTTGGGCCGCACCGGTGCAGCGGCTGATCGAGCGCCTCGACCCCGCCACCGTCGCGCGCGTCGAGATCCACGACATCGAACCGCTCGAGCGTTTGGTCGACCAGCGGGTGGCGCTGCTCGGCGACGCCGCCCACGCCATGGCGCCCGACCTCGGCCAGGGCGGCTGCCAGGCGATGGAGGATGCCTGGGTGCTGGCGGAGTGCCTCGCCGCCGCAGGTGAAGACGTCCCGGCGGCACTCGATGCCTACGACCGCGCCCGCGTCGAGCGCGTCGCCTCGATCGTCGAGCGGGCGAGAAAGCGCTGCGACATTACCCACGGCAAACAGCCGGAGGAGACGCAAGCGTGGTATGCCGAACTCCTCGAGGAGAGCGGTGATCACGTGATCCAGGGGATGCGCAAGACCATCCTCGGCGGCCCGCTGGGCTGAGCGAGCAGCGGACCAAGGGCCGCTAAGACGGGCCGATGCTCATCCGGCCGTCACCGTAGCGAGATGCGACACCCCTCGGTCGCGCCCGGGGATCGCGGCGAGCAGCTCCTTGGTGTAGGCCTCCCGAGGCGCAGTGAATATCCGCTGCGCCGAGCCCTGCTCGACGATGAGACCCTTGCGCATCACGATCAGCCGATCACAGATCTGTGCTGCGACCCTCAAGTCGTGGGTGATGAATAGGAGCGAAAGGTTCAGCTCCCGCTTCAAGCGCACGAACAGCTCGAGCACCTGGGCCTGGATCGAGACGTCGAGCGCGGAGACCGCTTCATCGGCGACGATCAGCTCAGGCGCCAGCGCCAGTGCCCGGGCGATACCGATACGCTGGCGCTGGCCGCCGGAAAACTCGTGCGGATAGCGCTCGGCGACGGCTTCGTCGAGGCCGACCGTCGCCAGCAGGGTACGAGCCTGGGCCAGCGCCTCGGCCTTGGCCACGCCGTTGGCGATCGGCCCCTGGGCGATCGCCATGCCGATGCGAATGCGCGGATTGAGCGAGGCGTAGGGGTCCTGGAAAACCATCTGGATACGCCGGCGCAGGGCCGCGCTGCGGTTCTCGAGCGGCGCTCCAGCGAACTGCATCACGCCTGCGTCGGGCCGCTCGAGCCCGACGATGCAGCGCCCCAGGGTCGATTTGCCCGACCCCGACTCGCCGACGATGCCCAGCGTCTCTCCTCGCCCGAGGGTGAGCGAGATGTCGTTCAGCGCCGCGACCTCGCGCTTGGGTTTGAACCAGCCACCGCCGCTGCGATAGACCTTGGACAAGCCCTCGACGCTCAACAGCACCTCCTCCCGCGCCTCGCGCTCGGGCGGCAGCGCATCCCCCGGGATCGCGTCGATCAACGCCCGGGTGTAGGCCTCCTGCGGTGCGGCGAGCAGCGCCTCGGCGGTGCCCATCTCGACGATCCGCCCGTGGCGCATCACACAGACCCGGTCGGCTATCTCCGCCACTACCCCGAAGTCGTGGGTGATGAACATCACCGCCATCCCCCGGCGCGCCTGGAGCGCCTTGATCAGCCGCAGGATCTGCGCCTGGGTGGTGACGTCCAGCGCGGTCGTCGGCTCGTCGGCGATCAGCAGCTCCGGCTCCAGGGCCAGCGCCATGGCGATCATCACCCGCTGGCGCTGGCCGCCGGAGAGCTCGAAGGGATAGGCCCGTGCGATCGACCGGGGATCCGGCAAACCGACCTCATCGATCAGCTCGATCACCCGCGCCTGGCGCTGCCTGGTGGTCAAAAGGCCGTGGGCTTCGAACACCTCGGCGATCTGCTCGCCGATCCGCATCAGCGGGTTGAGCGCGGTCATCGGTTCCTGGAAGATCATCCCGATCCGCCTGCCGCGCAGCTTACGGTGCTCGGGCTCGCTCAGGCGCAGCAGGTCGATGCCATCGAACAGCACCCGCCCCTCGGCGGCGCGCACCCCCGGAGGGAGCTGTCCCATCACCGCGTTGGCGGTCATCGACTTGCCCGAGCCGGACTCTCCGACCACGCAGAGTATTTCTCCCCGGTTCAGCTCGTAGTTCAGGTTCTCGGCCGCATAGAGCCGGTCGGCCCCCTCGGGCAGCGCCAGCGCCAGTCGTTCGATACGAAGCAGTGGATTGGACATCAAACGGCTCCTCAGTGTCGCTGTCGCGCGAGCTGCGGGTTCAACGCATCGTCGAGCCCCTCGCCCACCAGATTGAGCGCAAGCACGGTGAGCAGGATCATCACCCCGGGGATCACGCTCAGCCACCAGGCCTGGCGCATCACCGTGCGCGCGGCGCCGATCATGTAGCCCCACGACATCACGTCAGGGTCACCCAGCCCGAGGAACGAAAGCGAGGATTCGAGCAGGATCGCGGTGGCGATCATCAACGAGGCCAGCACGATCACCGGCGACAGCGCGTTGGGCAGGATCTGGCGCACGATCAGATCCCAGTGCCCGAGCCCGGCCAGGCGCGCCGCCTCGACGTATTCACGCTGCTTCAGCGAGAGGAACTCGCCCCGCACCAGGCGCGCCACCGGTGGCCAGCTGACGATCGAGATGGCGGCGACGACCGAGCCGACGCTCGGTGACATGATCGCCACCAGTACGATCGCCAGCGCGAAGCTGGGTATGGTCTGGAACAGCTCGGTGATCCGCATCAGCGCATCGTCGATCCAGCCGCCGAAGTAGCCGGCCAATGCCCCCAGCGGCACGCCGATCGCCAGTGCCACCAGGGTGGAGATCAACCCGATCAGCAGTGACACCCAGGCGCCATGGGCCAAGCCGGCGGCGACGTCGCGGCCCATGGTGTCGGTCCCCAGCGGAAAGCCCGAGAGCTCTCCCGGGGCGAGGAACGGGCGCTGGACCATCCGCCACGGCGACTCCGGATAGAGCAAGGGCGCGAGCAGCGCGAGCGCGACGACCATGACGAGGATCAAGAGACCGAACAGCGCACCACGGTTCTGGGCAAAGCGGGCGAAGAAGCTCATCTGGCCTCCTTGATCCGAGGGTCGGCGAGTCGGTAGATCAGGTCGGTGAGCATGTTGAACACGATCACCAGCAGCGCGCAGAAGAAGAAGATGCCCAGCAGCAGGTTGTAGTCACGCTGCATCAGCGCCTCGTACATCAATCTGCCGATGCCGGGCCAGGCGAACACCGTCTCGGTCAACACCGCCCCACCGACCATTTGGCCCGCCTGCAGGCCCGCCAGGGTGATGATCGGCAGCACCGCGTTGCGCAGCACGTGGCGACGCTGGATCACCCCGGGAGCCAGCCCCTTGGCGCGCGCGGTCTTGACGAAGTCCTGCTGCCCGGCGTTCAGCATCGAGGCGCGGGTCATGCGGGTATAGACCGCCATGAAGAAAAGCCCCAGCGTGGTCGCCGGCAGGATCAGGTGCAGGGCCACATCGCCGACATGGGCGAGCCCCTGGTAGTCGGCGCCCACGGTGGAGTAGCCGTAGGCCGGCAGCCAGCCGAGCAGTACCGAGAACACCAATACCGCCATCATCGCGACCCAATAGAGCGGCGTGGCGTAGAACAGAAGCGCCACGACCATGATCAGCGAGCCCGAGGGATGCTTGGCCCGCATCGCCGCCAGCACGCCGGCGGACACCCCCAGCGCCAGGGAAATCACGAACGCAGTGCCGGTGAGCAGCAGCGTCGCCGGCAGCCGGTCGAGAATCAGCTCGAGCACCGGCATCTGCTGGCGGTACGAGTAGCCGAAGTCGAGCGTCGCCACACCGCTGACGTAGCGCCACAGCTGCACCGGCAGCGGTTGGTCGAGCCCAAAGCGCTCGCGCAGGTCATCGAGGAACTGCTGGTCCGTAGCGCCCGCCTCTCCGGCCATCACCGCCGCAGGGTCGCCCGGCGCCATGTGGATCAGGAAGAAATTGAGCACCACGATCGCCAGCAGCACCAGCGCTGCCTTGACCAGGCGCCCCAGGATGAAAGAAACGTAAGGCATCGATCCACCTCCTTATCAGTCCGTCGGCGCGGCGTGATCAGCGTTCGATCCAAGCGTTCTTGAAGCCGTCGTTGAGTCCGATCCCGGTGGTGATCAGGTCATGGACGTTGCAGCGGTAGAGCGTCGGCTGGCCCATCTCCAAAAGCCACGCCAGCGGCACGTCCTCGCGCAGGATGCGCTGGACCTCGGCGAAGTCGGCGAGACGCGCGGCTTCATCGTTCTCGACTGCTGCACGGGCGAACAGCGCGTCGACCTCGGGATTGGCGTAGCCCTCGACGTTGTTCCAGGGCGATCCCTTGGCGATGTTGCTCGAGACGTAGGTCCGCGCGATGCCGAGCGAGGGGTCGCCATACTGGAAGAGGTAGGTGAAAGCGATGTCGTAGCTCCAGTCGCTGATCTTCTGGTTCCAGCCGGCGACATCGGTGGACTCGGTGGTCACCCTGATACCGACATCCTCGAGATTCTGGCGCACCGCCTCGGCCCAGCGCGTCCAGGTCTCGCCGTAGGGCAGCGGCAAAAGGCGCACCGGGGCACCGTCGTAGCCCATCTCCTCGAGCAGTTCGCGTGCCTTGTCGGGGTCGTAGTCGTACTGTTCGAGATCAGCATCGTGGGCCGCCAGGGTCGACGAGAATGGGCCGTTGGGCACCTTGCCGAGTCCGTTCCACAGCACGTTCCTGACGAACTCGCGATCGAGCGCGTACATCACCGCCTGGCGGAAGCGTTTGTCGGCGGTCGGCCCCTCGCGGTTGTTGAGCCACAGCATGGCGAACGGGTTGAAGTACTCGTTGCCCGCCTCGGTCATGCAGCTGCCATCGAGCGCCTCGAGCCGGGCAAGGTCGAAGTTCTCCACCGACCCCGCGGGCATCACCTGCAGCGTACCGTTCTCGAAGGCGGCGGCGCGCGAGGCGGCGTCGGGGATCACGTGCCAGTAGATCCTGTCCAGGTACGGCTTGCCCGCTTCGTAGTAATCCTCGTTCTTGACCAGTTCGATCACCGAGCCGCGGTCCCACCTGGCGAACTTGAAAGGACCAGTGCCGATCGGCGTATTGTTGGCGGGGTTGTCGTAGAAGTCGGTGTCGGCATAGACGTGCCGGGGCACCATCGGCAGCGTGCCGACCTCAAACGCCTGGATGAAGGCCGGGAACGGCTGCTTGAGCGTGAACACCACGGTGTTGGCGTCCGGCGCCTCGATGCTCGCCACATGGTCGAGGATCGCCCGGGAGCGAGGATTGGTCTCGCGCATGAAGACGTCGGTGGAGAACACCACGTCGTCGGCGCTGAATGGCTCTCCATCGTGCCACTGCACACCTTCGCGCAGGTGGAAGGTGTAGGTCAGCCCGTCATCGCTGATCTCCCATGCGCTGGCCAGCTGCGGCATCGGCTGGAGCTGGGCGTCATAGCGCAACAGTCCCTCGTAGATGTTGCCGGAGATGCGCTGGGTCGGAGCATTCTGGACCAGGCCGATCATCAGCCCAGGCGGCTCGGGCTGAATCGCCACATTGATCACCCCGCCCGACTGCGGCGCCGACTGGGCATGCACGGCGGCGCTAATGCATAGGGCCAGGGCGGTTGCCGCCAGGCGGCCGGGAAGCGATACGAAAACACTCATGGCGTTTTTCCCATTGTTGTAATTGTCGAGCGGAAGCGATCGCCGGCCGGCGGTCGGCCGCGGGATTTCAGTCGGCGAAGTCGGGCTGCAGCTGCGCGATCAGCCGCAGGTAGGCCTCCCATTCGGGGTCTCGCGCGGTGGTGTCGTGATCGCTGTCCCAGCGTTCGTACTGGCCGGCGACATGCTCGCAAAGCGACGCGGCGGGACGGCGGACCGGCGCGCCGGTGGCCATGATCGCAAGCTGCGCCTTGCAGCTGCGCTCGAGGTTGTACATGCGCCGGAACGCTTCCCCGACGCTGCGCCCGCAGACCAGCAGCCCGTGGTTGCGCAGGATCATCACCGGCTTGTCGCCAAGGTCGCGGACCAGCCGCTCGCGCTCGGCGAGATCGAGCGCGATGCCTTCGTAGTCGTGATAGGCGATGCGCCCATGGAACTGCATCGCCCACTGGTTGAGCGGCAGCAGCCCTTCTTCCAGGCAGGAGACCGCGACGCCCGCCACCGAGTGGGTGTGGAGCACGCAGTGGGCGTCGGCGCGGGCGGCATGGATCGCGCTGTGGATGGTGAAGCCGGCTTTGTTGATCCCCGCCCCGTCGGGGTCGTCGACGAGATTGCCCTCGAGATCGACGGTGACCAGGTTGGAGGCGCGGACCTCCTCGAAGCGGTAGCCATAGGGGTTGATCAAAAAGCGCGATTCGCCCTCTTCGGCGCGCATCGAGATATGGGTGTAGATGCTGTCATCGAGCCCGAAATGGGCGATCAAACGGTAGGCAGCGGCCAGATCGCGCCGTGCCACGCCAAGCGACGCATCCGTCGCGGAAGACATCGACTGCATCGTTTCGTCCTTGCTTATCGTTGGAATGAACAAAACGGCCAAGTGCTTCCTCGCCTCGCGCCCGCTATCGTCGCAGCGTGGAAAGGAAGTGCGCCATCATTTCGTAGCCGTCCTCGATATCGGCGCGAATCGCCGCACGCGCGCCCTCTTCGCTTCTCGCCACCAGCGCGTCGAGCACTTCCCAGTGGTGCTGGATCGCCACCCGCTCGGAAAACTCCCGATAGGCCAGCGCGATCACAGGCCCGGCACGCATCCACAGGCTGTCGATGAAGCGCTCGAGCAGCGGCAGCCCGGCGAGCTCGACGAGATGAAAATGGAAACGCTGATTGAGGCGCATCGCGCTCTCCATGTCTCCATTCGACAGCGCCTGATGATTCTCTTCGATGTTGCGCCTGAACAGCTCGAGCTCATGCGACTGGATGCGCTTCGCGGTGGTGGCCGCCGCCAGGCCTTCGAGTTCGAGGCGCAGCGTATAGACCTCGTCATATCCTGGCACGTCCAGCACCGGTACCCTGATATCGCGCGGCGAGCGCATCTCCAGCGCCTGCTCCTTGGCCAGTCGCAGGATCGCGTCTCGCACTGGCGTCACGCTGGTGCCGAACTGGTCCGCCAGCTCACGAATGCGCAATCGGTCGTCGGGCTTCAGGCGCCCTTCGATCAGCGCCTCGCGCAAATGGCCGTAGACGCTGGCCCCCAGCGAAGCGTGCTCGACGCTCTCGAACCGGTGCTGCATGAATCGCTCTCCGTTCGCTGCTCGGCCGGGCGGGTTCACCCCCATGCGCTGAAAGTCCCCGGGCCTGAAAGTAAATGTACAGCCAGATGGCGAGACTGTACAGGGTGTATGATGCATCATATAACTAAAACATGAAGCATCCGTTCATCCATCCGCCACGACGGAGCCCGCGGTGAAAATAATCAATAACGACGACCACTTACAGCATGACCCCCAGTTCTTCGTAGTGCGCGGCCGGCTCAAGCGCAGCAATGAACAGCCCGCGCGAGGGGAGATCCTGCTCGCCGCTGCGCGCGCGGCAGGGCATACGATCATCGCCCCACGCGAGCATGGGCTGGCACCGATCGAAGCGATTCATACCCGGCGCTATCTCGACTTCCTCTCCACGGTGCATCCGCGCTGGCAAACGCTCGAGGGTGCCGGCGAGGAGGTGGTCGCCAACATCCATCCCTTTCCCGGCGAACCCTGTACCTACCCTCGCCATCTGGTCGGACAGGTAGGCTTCCACCTCGGCGACATGGCCTGCCCGATCGGCATGCATACCTGGAAAGCCGCATACGGCTCGGCCCAATGCGCGATCGAGGCCGCGCAGCTGCTGCTCGACGGCGAGCGCGCGGTCTATGCGCTGTGCCGCCCGCCGGGACACCATGCCTACGCCGAGCGCGCCAACGGTTTCTGCTACCTGAACAATGCCGCGATCGCAGCCCAATACCTGCGCAGCCGGCATTCGCGCGTTGCAATGCTCGACATCGACGTCCATCACGGCAACGGCACCCAAGGGCTCTTCTATGCGCGCAGCGATGTGCTCACGATCTCGCTGCACGCCGACCCCCACTACATGACTCCGTTCTTCACCGGGCATGCCGACGAGCGCGGCTCGGGAGAGGGCTTTGGTTTCAACGTCAACTATCCGCTGCCCAAGGGGCTAGCCACCGAGGGCTACCTGGAGGTGCTCGACGATGCCTGCCGCCGGATCGTCGACTACGCGCCGGGCGCGCTGGTGGTCTCGCTCGGCCTCGATACCTACGAGCACGATCCCTACCAAGGCGTCGCTATCTCCACCCCGGGCTTCGCCCACATCGGCGCGGCGATCGCCCGGCTTGGGCTGCCCACGGCGCTGATCCAGGAAGGGGGATACTTGTCGGACGCGCTGGGCGACAACTTAGCCCGCGTGCTCGAAGGGTTCGAACGCGGCAGTGCGGACGCACGGCCATGAGTGGGGTCGAGGTCATCGATGCGGTGCTGAGCGCCGCATCGCCCCCGGTATCGTGCGAGCAAGCCGAGGCGTTCGTCGCCGAACGCTATGGCCTGCGCGCTACCGCACGCGCCCTCGGAGGGGAGCGCGATCGTAATTTCCACCTGCGCGGATCGAACGGCCACGACTACGTGCTCAAGATCGCCCACCCGGCCGAGCGGGCCGAAATCGCCGATTTCCACACCCAGGCGCTCTTGCACCTGGCCCGCACCGCGCCCTTACTCCCCGTGCCGCGCGTGGTGACCAGCCTGTCCGGCGAGACGGTGCCGCGCTATCGAAGCGCCCTGGGCGCCCCCTGCGTCGCGCGGCTGAGCACTTATCTGCACGGCCAGCCGCTGGCCGATCTCCCGGTATCGAGCGATCGCCGCCGCGCGCTCGGCACGCTTGCGGCCGAACTCGACCTGGCGCTGGAGGACTTCCACCACCCGGCGATGCGGCTCAAGCTGCCGTGGGACCTGCAGCATGCCGCCGATCTCCGCCCGCTGATCGAGACGATCATCGAGCCGGGCACTCGCCAGCTGGCGATCGCCGGGCTCGAGCGCTTCGAGCGGCACGCCGCGGCGGCGCTCGCCGGGCTCCGGCGCCAGGCGATCCACAACGATCTCAACAGCCACAACCTGCTGGTCGACGAGCACGGCGAACGGGTGGCGGGCATCATCGATTTCGGCGACATGGTCTGCGCCCCGAGGATCAACGAGCTGGCGATCGCCGTCAGCTACCAGCTCGCGCTCGACGACACCTCTTGGCACCAAGCGCTGGCGGTGGTCGAAGGCTACCACCGCGTGGCACCGCTGCAGGCCATCGAGGTGGGCCTGCTGCCGGAGCTTGTCATCGCGCGGCTGATGATGGTGGTGACCATTTCACAGTGGCGGGCCGCACGCGCCCCGGACAATGCCGACTACGTATTGCGCAACCATGCGCGCGCGCGCCGTGCACTGGTGTACTGCCTGGCACAGCCACGCGAGGCGCTGATCGCGCAGCTGCTGTCACGGCTCGGCGTCGCCCAGGAGCAGGCGCCATGAGCGGCCTCGATGCAGATGACCGAGCGCTGCTCGAGCGCCGGCGCAAAGTGCTCGGCGGCGCTTACCGGCTGTTCTACGACCAGCCCCTGCACCCGCAGCGCGGCGAGGGAGTATGGCTCTACGATCGTCATGACCGGGCCTATCTCGACGCCTACAACAACGTCGCCTGCCTCGGCCACTGCCATCCCCAGGTGGTCGCCGCCATCTCGCGCCAGGCCGCGCGGCTCAATACCCACACCCGCTATCTCGACGAGACCATCCTCGACTGCGCCGAACGCTTGCTGGCGACGCTGCCACCACCGCTCGCGCAGGTGATCTTCACCTGCACCGGCAGCGAAGCCAACGACCTCGCCTATCGCATCGCCTGCCAGTACACCGGCGCTCGAGGGCTGATCGTCACCCGCATGGCCTACCACGGCGTCACTCAAGCGCTCGCCCAGGCCTCGCCCTCATTGGGCGCGCAAGTGCCGCTCGGCAGGCACGTACGCACGGTCGAGCTGCCCGGCGCCGGCGATCGCGACGGGCTGAGCCCAGCCCAGCGCTTCGCCGCCCAGGTGCAGCGCGCGGTCGACGAACTGGCGGCGGCCGGCATCCGCCCGGCGGCGCTGCTGCTCGACAGCGTGTTCGCCAGCGACGGTATCTTCACCGACCCGGCCGGATTCATCGCGCCAGCGGTGGAGGTCATCCATCGCGCCGGTGGACTGTTCATCGCCGACGAGGTGCAGGCAGGGCTCGCGCGGCTCGGCGAACCCTTCTGGGGGTTCGTGCGCCATCGCGTGAGTCCGGACATCGTCACCCTCGGCAAGCCGTTCGGCAACGGTCACCCGGTCGCCGCCGTGGTCGCGCGCAGGGAGTGCATGGAGGCATTCGGCCAGGCCTCGCGCTACTTCAACACCTTCGGCGGCAACCCGGTCTCTTGCGCCGCGGCCTTGGCGGTGCTGGACGTGATCGAGCGCGAAGGTATCCCTGGGCGGGTCGAGGAAGTGGGCGAATACCTTCGCCGCGGCCTCGGCCAGCTCGCCGCTCTCCACCCGGAGATCGGCCAGGTGCGCGGCGCGGGGCTCTTCATCGCCGTAGCATTCGCGTCCAACTCAGTACGCAGCGCCGCAGCCATCGCCCGTGCGGTGGTCGAGGGCATGCGCGAGCGCGGGGTGCTGCTGAGCCTTACCGGCGCGGGCGGCGACGTGCTGAAGATTCGCCCGCCGCTGGTGTTCGAGCGCCAGCACGCGGACATCCTGATCGAGCGGCTCGACCAGACCCTGACGGCGCTACGCGCCGGTCCCACCGCCGAGACTTGAGCCCGCGGCAGCGGCGGCCTTAGGATGAACGGCCGTCGGTGCTGGGCACCGGCGAGTGGGTTTCAACGACAACACCGGACACTCTCATGCTCCCTTCCCTGCGCGCCCTGCTCGGTGCCTCGCTGTTCTGCGTTCTCTCTTCCGTCGCCCTCGCCGAGGAGCCGCCGCTGCGCATCGCTTCCGACGTCCCCTTCCCGCCCTACGAAATGCTCACCGCCGATGGTGAATTCACCGGCTTCGAAGTCGAGCTGGTCAACGCGATCTGCGAACGGATGCAGCGGCGCTGCGAATGGCAGGCGCAAAGCTTCGACGGCATCATCCCAGGGCTCTTGGCGCGCAAGTACGACATCATCGCCTCCTCGATGCTGATGACCCCGGCACGCCAGCAGCAGGTCTCCTTCGCCAAGGCGTACTACTTCAACCCTTCGGTATGGGTCGGCCCCGCCGATCGCCCCCTAGAGGTCGACGAGCAAACCGATCTCAGCGGCAAGCGGGTCGGCGTGCAGCGGGCGAGCGTCCAGGACGACTATGTCACCGCGACCCACCCGGAAGCGGATATCCGCCGCTATACCACGGTCGACACCGTCGCCGTCGACATGCAGACCGGGCGTCTCGACCTGATCTTCGCCAACCTGCCCCAGGCGCAGGCGCTGCTGCTCGGCGATGCGGCCTACGCGATCCAGGGCGAGCCGGTGAGAGGCCCCGAAGCGATCTTCGGCAAGGGCACCTCGGCGGCGTTCAGGAAGCGCGATACCGCGCTGGTCGAAGCGTTCAACCGGGGACTGGATGAAGTGATGGCCGACGGTACCTACGACGAGATCATGCGGCGCTACTTCGACTACGACATCCATCCCACCCAGTGACCCACGCGGAATTTTGAGCGCAAGACCGCAAGGCGTATAAAGAAAGGGGCCTCGTCGTCCTCAGCGTGACAGCACAAAGCGAGTTGGACAGGGCCCGCCGGCTCAGATCTTGATCCGGCGCTCCTGCTTTTCTTCCTTGAGCACGGTCGCCAGCGCCTCCTTGGAGATGTAGCCCTGGGAGAGCGCGTGGCGCGCCATGGTCGCGGTGTCGGCGGCGAGCACCAGGGTGCTGCCGGCGTCGGAGACCTCCTGGGCGAGCTTTTGGATCGCCGCGTCGCGCTCGCTGTCCTCGTTCACCGCGCGAATGTAGATGGTCTTGATCCGGGTCGGGAACTCACGAACGATCTTGGCGTAGACCTCGGGGTCCTGCTGGCCGCTGTCGCCGATCAGAATGAACGGCAGCTCCCCATAGAGCGACAGCATCCTGCGGATCATCAGCCGCTTGTGGTCCTTGGCCCGGCGCGGGAAGGGCCGGTGCAGCGACATCCCCCATTCACGCAGGAACAGCACCGGGCCGACGGGAATGCGATGCAGGCGAAAGAACTCTTCGAGCATCTCGTAGATGCTCCAAGGACCGCGCGAGACATACAGCAGCGGACGCTCGCGCTCGCCGTCGCCGAGATAGAGCGCTTGGTAGAAAGCGGCGACGCCGGGGAAAGCGGCCCGCCGATCGGCCTTTTCGAGGAACAGCCGGTAGAGCATCTTGGCCTTGTTGGCGACGCCGGTGTACATCACCGTGTCGTCGATGTCGCTGATCACCGCGAAGTCGACGCCAAGCGGCGGGATGTAGATCTCGGTGGTCGCCTTGACCGTCTCTTCGCTATCGACCAGCACCCGCAGCTCCGCCTCGTGCCACACACGGCTGAGCTCGAGCGGCCCGTCGATCGCCATGTGCGCCTCGAAGTAGCCGTCGGCGTCAGTGGGTACGATGGTATGGGAGTCGCCAAGGCGCACCGCCACGTTGACCTGGCTCATTCCGCGGCGCATCAGGCGGCGGAAGACGTCGATCAGGTCGCGCAGCACCCCACCCTGCTCGATGCTCTCGCCGACCCCGCTCTGACGGAACACCCGCCCCATCAGAAAGACTTCACTATGGGAGCCGTAGCCTCGATAGGGGTGAATCACCAAACCGCCGCGCCCGCGGTCGCTCTTCATCGGGCGCGCATAGACGCTCAACCACTTGCGCAGTGCCCGCAGGGGATTCTTGCCGTGATGACGCATCGACGACCTCGAAGAATGGAAAGAATTGCCGCTCGACCCGAAACGTCCACCGCAGCGGCCCGTCACCTCACGACACGGCTAAGCGTAAGAGATTGTTAGGCTAAAATCCTCCATCATGCGGCGAACACGCCCTTGGCCCCGCAGTATGCACGACCACTCCACGCACCGAGAGACCCCATGGCCCTTACCGCCACGCCCTACAAGTTCAACCTCCAGCTGAGCGATCTCGATCGCGGGCTCTATCCCAGCGTGCGGCTCACCGTCGCCCGCCACCCCTCCGAGACACCGGTGCGGCTCGCAGCCAGGCTGCTCGCCTATGCGCTATGGTACGACGAAAGGCTAGAGTTCGGGCGCGGCCTGTCGAACGTCGACGAACCCGCACTGTGGGAGAAGAGCCTCGATGGCCGGGTGCTGCACTGGATCGAGGTCGGCCAGCCGGACGCTGAGCGCCTCGACCGCGCCGCCCGCCGCGACCAGCGCGTATCCCTGCTCGCCTACGGCAATCTCGCGCCCTGGGAAGAAAAGCACCTCCCATCGCTGGCGCGACTCGACCGACTGCGCATCGCAGCTCCAGACCAGCAGGCGCTGGAAACCCTGGCCGCAGGCCTGCAGAGAAGCATCGAATGGAGCGTGATGGTCAGCGAGGGCGCACTCTACGTCAACGACGCAGAAGGACAGCACGATATGGGGCTTCGCTGGGTGAAATGAGCCGGGATCGCCGGCAGGGAGGAAGGGTGCTGCATCGCCGAAAACTGCTCGCCGCCGCGGGCCTGGGCACGGCAGCGCTGCTGCTGCCAGCGCTCGGGCGCGCCCAGCCGGCGCCGAATTTCGATGCCGCGGTGGACGAGGCCCGGAGGCTCTTGCGGCTCAATTCACTGCTGGTAGCGGTCGACGGGCGCACGCTGGTCAACGAGCGGTTGCGCGGTCCCGCGCTGGATCGGCCGGTCAACATCAAGTCGCTGTCGAAGACGCTGATCGCGGCACTGACCGGAATCGCGATCGACCGTGGGCTGATCGCCTCCAGCGACCAGCCGATCACCGAGCTGCTAGGCCGACTGCCCGCGGATGCGACACCCGGGCTCGAGCGCATCACGGTAGGCAACCTGCTCTCGATGCAGGCTGGACTCGAACGTACTTCGGGGGCGTCCTACGGGCGCTGGATCGCAAGCCGGGACTGGACCGCCTACACCCTTACCCGCCCATTCGTCGACCGTCCCGGCGGGGCGATGCTCTACTCCACCGGCAACACCCACCTGCTCTCGCGAATCCTCACCCGGGTCAGCGATACCTCGACCCTGGCGCTGGCGCGAACCTGGCTCGGCGATCCGCTCGGCATACAGATCCCGGCCTGGACCCGCGACCCGCAGGGGATCTACCTCGGCGGCAACGAGATGTCGCTATCGCCGATGGCGCTGCTGCGTTTCGGTGAACTGTTCCGCCGGGGCGGCGCCATCGATGGCCGCCGTGTGGTGTCGGAGGATTGGATCGCAGCCTCATGGCAGCCGCGCACTCGTTCGTTCTTCAACGGTAGCGAGTACGGCTATGGCTGGTTCATCGACCGCTTCGGCGACCACCCGGTCTATTTCGGTTGGGGCTACGGTGGCCAGCTGCTCTACGTACTGCCGAGCCTGGGGATGAGCGTGGCGATGCTCTCGGACCCCACACCGCCGTCACCGGGCGGCGCCTATCTCGCCGCCCTCCACGCGCTGGTCGCCCAGCGGTTGGTTCCCGCGGCCGAGGCCGCCCAGGCTGCCTAGAATAGCCATGGCAGCCCGCTCATGATGAGTGCCCGAGAAGCAGGATTTCGGTTCAATGCGCGCGCAGGGCGTCGATCAGCTGACCCTTGCGCAGCGCCGAATAGCCGCTCAAGCCGAGCTCCTTGGCGCGCTGCTTGAGTGCCGGCACCGTCCACTGCTCGTAGGGTTGTGACTCGCCACCGCGCTTGCCAATCTCGGATCGGCCCTGCTTCGACGCGGCATTGGCGATCCGCGCCGCTTTCTCCTTCGATGCGCCTTGGTCGCGCAGCGCATCGTAGGTATCGCTATCCTTGATCCGGGGACCGGAGCTTCTTGCTTTAGGGGACATTGCGCATCCTCCCTGGCTGCATTTGCTGGGAACGATCGCCTGAAGCACGACGGGGGAGACGCCGATAAGACGCCTCCCCCGCAGCATAGACCAAGCTATCCGCCTCGCCAGTGCCTGACCGTGAGGATCAGGCCAGAGAGAAGATCAGCCAGGCGATAGCGAAGCCCATCAACCCTATCGCCGTCTCAAGCACCGTCCAGGTCTTCAAGGTGGTCTTCACGTCCATGTCGAAGAACCGACCGACCAGCCAGAAACCGGAGTCGTTGACGTGGCTCACCACCACCGAGCCCGCGGCCAGGGAGAGCACGATCGCCGCCGTCTGCACCGCACCGAGGTCGGCAAGAGCGGGCTGGATCAACCCGGCCGCGGTGATCAGCGCCACCGTCGCCGAGCCCTGGGCGATACGCAGCAGTGCGGCGATCAGGAAGCCCGCAGCGATCACCGGCAGCCCCAGTTCGGAAAGCGCCCCCGAAAGCGCATCACCGATTCCACTCGCGCGCAGCACCCCGCCGAACATGCCACCGGCGCCGGTGATCAGAATGATCGAGCAGACCGGGCCAAGCGCCGAGTCGAGCAGCTTCTCGATCGTTTCACGCCCCTTGCCGCGTCGGGTGCCGAGTACCGTCGCGGTGACCAGCACCCCGATCAGCAGCGCCACCGGCGTGGTGCCGATCATCCGTGCGTAGCCGAACCAGGCCGCCTCGCCGCTGAGCAGGCCGGCCACGCGCAGCGCGTCGAGCCCGGTATTGAGGAAGATCAACATCAAAGGCAGCAGCAGCATGGAGATCACAAGGCCGGCGCTGGGCGGATTCTCCTCGCGCGGCTGCTGCTCACCGAGAACGTCCGGCACTGGCAGATGGACTCGTTTACCGACCCAAAGCCCGAACAGATAGCAGGTGAAGTACCAAGTCGGCAAAGCGACCACGAGGCCCAGCAGGATCACCAGGCCGACGTCGGCACCGAGCAGCTCGGAGGCAGCCACCGGACCGGGGTGCGGCGGCACGAAGATGTGCATTACCGAGAAAGCGCCGGCGGCGGGCAGGCCGTAGAGCAGCATCGAGCCACCGACCCGGCGCGCGACACTGAAGATCACCGGCAGCATCACCACCAACCCGGCATCGAAGAAGATCGGGAAGCCGAACAGCAGCGAGGTGACCCCCAGCGCCATCGGCGCGCGCTTCTCGCCGAAACGATGGATCATCTCGTCGGCCAGCGACTGCGCGCCGCCGGAGACCTCGATGATCCTGCCTAGCATCGCCCCCAGCCCGACCAGCAGCGCGACCCCACCCAAGGTGCTGCCGAAGCTGCTGGTCAGGGTAGTCATTATCTGGCCGGCGGGAATCCCGGTGACCAGCGCGGTCAAAAGGCTGACGATGATCAGCGCGATGAACGCATGGACCTTGAACTTGATGATCATCACCAGGAGCAGCGCAATCGCCGCCCCGGCGATGCCTAACAAAGGCGCTACGCCAAGCGTCTGTTCCCACTCTGCGGTCGAATTCATGACGGCCTCCCGGCGCGCGATCTCAAAGCCGGCTTGGCTTGGCGAGGTTCATATCGGCGATGACCTGGTCGACGATCGACTCAGGCGTGGACTCTGCTTTGATCGTCTCGCCCGACTCGTCGGCGGCGAGACGTTCGAGGGTGGCGAGCTGGGAATCGAGCAGCGATACCGGCATATAGTGGCCCTTGCGCGAGCGCATCCGCTCGGTGAGCACCTCGTAGTCGACGTCCAGCAGCACGAAGCGAACGTCGCATTTCGCCTCGCGGAGCAGGTCGCGATAGCTGCGCTTGAGCGCGGAGCAGGTCAGCACGACGTTCTCGCCAGCCTCGCCCTTCGCACTGATCCAATCGCGAATGTCCCGCAGCCACGGCCAGCGGTCCTCATCCTGAAGCGGAATGCCCGCCGACATCTTGTCGATGTTGGCCTGGGGGTGGAACTCATCGGCCTCGGCGAATGCCCAGCCCATGCGCTGAGCGAATGCCTGAGCGGCCGTGGTCTTGCCTGAACCCGAGACGCCCATGAAGATGACGGCCATCGGTTGGGTCATGAGAAATTCTCCCGAACCTGGTTAGTAAAAAAGGTACATGATGGACGCACAGAACGTGGCCGCCCAATGAATGGCTGTGAACGGTACCATCAAGGCCCGGCCGACTCTATGCGGCAAATGCTACCCCCTACCAAAGTAGTAAACCAACGACGATCAGATCGTCCCACCCGTCTGGTTCAGGGCGCTTTCGATCCCGCCTGAGCCGACGCTTGGATCCGTGGGACAAGCGCGAAAAACCGACAATATCCGCTAAGAAAATGCCTTTTAGTTGAGATTTATTGCCGTTTGCACCGAATGGTACGGCCGCGCCCCGGTCAGTCGGGCCACCGTTCGATTCGCCGACGGCTTTCTTATCGCTGAAGACCGCGGCGACCGTGCAGGCCGCCTCGGCGGCTATCCCGGCGCTGGCGATCGAGCCGATCCGGCGTATGCTGGGGAGTCAATCCCGTCGTCGCCCGCCGCGACCATGGACCACCGCGCCCTGAGAGAGAAGAAATGCCCGCAGAGACCGTGCAGACCATCGCCAACCGCATCGACTTGCTGCGCCAAGCACTCAAGCGAGAGGGCCTCGATGCCTGGATCGCGCCCTCTTCCGATCCCCATTTGTCCGAATACCTGCCGGCCCACTTCTCGAACCGTGAGTGGCTTTCCGGCTTCACCGGCTCGGCCGGCACCCTGGTGGTACTCGCCGACGATGCGACGCTCTGGGCCGACAGCCGCTACTGGGTACAAGCCGAGCAGCAGCTCGATGGCAGCGGCATACGGCTGGAGCGACTGATCCCCGCCGAAGGACGCGACCATATCGCCTGGCTGGTCTCGAGGCTTGCCGAGGGAGCGCGAGTCGGGGTCGACGGCGCGGTGCTCTCCCTCGCTGCCGCCCGTACGCTCGAGGCCGCCTTCGCCGCCAAGGGCATCGAACTCGCCACCGAGCGCGATCTGGTCGGTGCGATCTGGCCCGATCGCCCGGCGCTGCCCAAGGCACCGGTCTACGCCCACCTCGATGAATTCGCCACCACCAAGCGCGCCGTCAAGCTCACCGCACTGCGCCGGGCGCTCGAGGCGCGCGGCGCGCAGTGGCAGCTGCTGTCGAGTCTCGATGACGTCGCTTGGCTGTTCAATCTGCGCGGCAGCGACGTCGACTACAATCCGGTGTTCCTCGCCCATGCACTGATCGGACCCGAGCAAGCGACGCTGTTCGTCGACGAGACCAAGTTCGACGCAGCACTCATCGATGAGCTGGCCGCCGACGGAGTGAACCTCGCCCCCTACGACTCGGTGCTCGAGGCGCTTGCCCAGCTGCCCTCGCAGGCGCGGGTGTCGCTCGATCCGAACAGGCTGAGCCTACGGCTCCATCAGGCGCTGCCCGAGGGAGCCGCTGCGATCGAGGGCATCAGCCCCACGACGCTGGCCAAGGCATGCAAGAGCGAGGCCGATCTCGCCCACGTGCGCCATGCGATGGAAGAAGACGGCGCGGCGCTGTGCGAATTCTTCGCCTGGCTCGAAGCCGCGCTGGCCAGGGGGGAAGTGATCACCGAGCTGACCATCGATGAGCGCTTGAGCGCGCGTCGCGCGAAGCGTTCACGTTTCGTCTCGCTGAGCTTTCCGACCATCGCCGGTTTCAATGCCAATGGCGCACTGCCCCATTACCGCGCCACCGAAACGGCGCATGCCAGCATCTCGGGCAACGGCCTGCTACTGATCGACTCCGGTGCCCAGTATCTCGACGGCACCACCGACATCACCCGGGTAGTGCCGATCGGCACGCCCAGCGACGCCCAGAAACGCGACTACACCCTGGTGCTCAAAGGCACCATCGCGCTCTCCCGCGCCCGTTTCCCGGAAGGACTCAAGGCACCGCTACTGGACGCCATCGCCCGGGCACCGCTGTGGGCCGCGGGGGTCGACTTCGGGCATGGCACCGGCCACGGGGTCGGCTACTTCATGAACGTCCACGAAGGGCCGCAGGTGATTTCCTATCATGCCCAGCCGGCCCCGCAGACCGCGATGCGGGCAGGCATGATCACCTCGATCGAGCCAGGCCTCTATCGTCCCGGCCAGTGGGGCATCCGGATCGAGAACCTGGTCGCCAACCGGCCGTTCGTCGAGGCCGACGGTGAGTTCGGCGAGTTCCTGTACTTCGAGACCCTGACCCTGTGCCCGATCGACACCCGACCGATCGATATTGCGCTGCTCACGCAAGAAGAGATCGCTTGGCTCGACGCCTATCACGCCGAGGTCCGCGCCCGCCTGGCGCCCAAGCTAGAAGGCGAGGCGCTGGCCTGGCTCGAACTTCGCACCGCACCGCTCGCCGGCTGAGCATTGCCGCGGGGCGCAGGCCCCGCACCAGCTAAAGGTTCGGCGCGGATCGATTGCGCAGCGCTGATGGATTAGGAGGCGTCTTGTCCCGCACGGGTTGCGACTTAAGTCGTGATGCTTAACTCATGCTGTGCCGCTATAACGCAGTCTCCTTCCTGCCCCATCCGGAGCCTGCCCATGAACCGCTCCCCAGCCGTCAACGGCGGCCTGGTGCGACATCTTCCCTGGCTGCTGCTGGCAGTCGTCGGCGCCTGCGCGCTGGGGGTCGTCGCACTACGCCGAGGTGAATCGATCAACGCCTTATGGATCGTCGCCGCCTCGGTGTCGATCTATCTGGTCGCCTATCGATACTACGCGCTGTTCATCGCCACCAAGGTAATGCGCCTGGACCCAACCCGGGCGACACCGGCGGTGGTCAACAACGATGGGCTCGACTACGTGCCGACCCATCGCCATGTGCTGTTCGGCCACCACTTCGCTGCGATCGCAGGCGCGGGGCCGCTGGTCGGCCCGGTGCTGGCCGCGCAGATGGGCTACCTGCCGGGTACGCTGTGGCTGATCGCGGGCGTGGTGTTCGCCGGGGCAGTGCAGGATTTCATGGTGCTGTTCCTCTCCACCCGGCGTAACGGCCGCTCGCTCGGCGAGATGGTGCGCGAGGAAATGGGCCGGGTACCCGGCACCATCGCGCTGTTCGGCTGCTTCATGATCATGATCATCATCCTCGCGGTGCTGGCGCTGATCGTGGTCAAAGCGCTGGCGGAGAGCCCATGGGGCATGTTCACGGTGATCGCGACGCTGCCGATCGCGGTGTTCATGGGTATCTACATGCGCTTCATCCGCCCGGGACGCATCGGCGAAATCTCGGTGATCGGCCTGGTGCTGCTGCTCGGCGCCATCTGGTACGGCGGAGCGATCGCCGCCGACCCCTACTGGGGCCCGGCCTTCACCTTCACCGGTGTGCAGATCACCTGGATGCTGATCGGCTATGGGATCGTTGCCGCGATGCTGCCGGTGTGGCTACTGCTCGCACCGCGCGACTACCTCTCGACCTTCCTCAAGATCGGCACCATCGTTGGGCTCGCGATCGGCATCCTGGTCATCGCGCCGGAGCTCAAGATGCCGGCGCTGACCCAGTTCGTCGACGGTACCGGACCTGTGTGGAAGGGTGCGCTGTTTCCGTTTCTGTTCATCACCATCGCCTGCGGCGCGGTCTCAGGCTTCCATGCGCTGATCAGCTCGGGCACTACGCCTAAGCTGCTCGACAACGAGGTCAACGCCCGTTACATCGGCTACGGCGGGATGCTGATGGAGTCTTTCGTCGCGGTCATGGCGCTGGTCGCCGCCTCGGTGATCGAACCCGGCCTCTACTTTGCGATGAACAGCCCACCGGCGCTGGTCGGCACCGACGTCGCAAGCGTCGCCGCCACGGTGTCGAGCTGGGGCTTCGTGATCACGCCTGAAACGCTTGAAGCCACCGCCCGGGATATCGGCGAGCACACCGTGCTGGCGCGAGCCGGCGGCGCACCGACGCTGGCGGTGGGGATCGCGCAGATCCTCCACCAGGTGCTGCCGGGCGAGAACACCATGGCGTTCTGGTATCACTTCGCGATCCTGTTCGAGGCGCTGTTCATCCTCACCGCGGTGGATGCCGGCACCCGCGCCGGGAGATTCATGCTCCAGGACCTGCTCGGCAGCTTCGTGCCCGCCCTCGCCCGTACCAAGTCGTGGTTCGCCAACCTGCTCGGCACCGTCGGCTGCGTGGCGCTTTGGGGCTACTTCCTCTACCAGGGCGTGGTCGACCCGCTCGGCGGGATCAACACCCTGTGGCCGCTGTTCGGGATCTCCAACCAGATGCTCGCCGGCGTCGCGCTGATCCTCGCCACCGTGGTACTGATCAAGATGAAGCGTGGCCGCTACGCCTGGGTCACCGCGGTGCCCGCGGCTTGGCTTTTGATCTGCACCACCTATGCCGGGCTGATCAAGCTGTTCGACGCCAACCCGGCGGTCGGCTTCCTCGCCCAGGCCAACCGCTACCGTGAGGCGCTGGCCAACGGCGAGCTGCTCGCCCCGGCGGTCAACGCGGCGCAGATGCAGCAGGTGATGATCAACAACTACATCAACGCCGGTCTCACCGTGCTGTTCCTCGCCGTGGTCTCGAGCATCCTGTTTTACGCGATCAAGACCGCGCTGGTGGCCCGTCGCCACAGCGAGCGCAGCGACAAGGAAGCCCCTTACCAACCGATGCCCAGCGCCCACTGAACCAGCACGCCGCCGGCTTCGGCCGGTGGCGAGGAGAATCGCCATGTTCAACGACATCGCCCGTGCAGGCCGCTATCTCGGCCAGGCCGCAAGGCTCATGGTCGGCATGCCGGACTACGACACCTACGTCTCGCACATGCGCACCCGGCATCCCGACCAGCCGGTGATGAGCTACCAGGAGTTCTTCCGCGAGCGCCAGGACGCGCGCTACGGCGGCGGCAAAGGCCGTCCGGTGCGCTGCTGCTGACGGGCGCGCCTGGCGCGGCCCCGACGCCTTTAGTAGGCTGCGACGACATTCACGCCAGTGGAATCGCGATGACCAACCCTACCCTCGACAGCCCGGTGACGCCGATCCCAGTGACGCTGCTCAGCGGCGCCCTCGGTGCCGGCAAGACCACGCTACTGCGTGAGCTGCTCGATGCCCGCCACGGGCTCAAGATCGCAGTGATCGAGAACGAGTTCGCCGCCAGCGGCATCGACGACCAGCTGCTCGGCGATACCCCGGTCACCGTCGTCGCCCTGGCCGACGGCTGCATCTGCTGTTCGATCGGCGGCGACCTGACCCAGGCGCTGGTGGTCCTGCTCGAGCGGCTGGACGCCGGCGAGCTCGACTTCGAACGGCTGGTGATCGAGTGCTCGGGGATGGCCGATCCCGGTCCGATCGCCCAGGCCTTCTTCGCCGAAGAACAGCTGCGTGATCGCTATCAGCTCGACGGCATCCTCACCCTGGTCGACGCCGTGCACGCCGAGCGCCAGCTCGATCGTCCGCTGGCCCAGGCGCAGGTCGGCTTCGCCGACAAACTGCTGGTGACCAAGCGCGACCAGGTCGATGATGCCCGGCTCGAGGCGCTGTGTGCCCGGCTGGCGCGGATCAACCGCCGCGCCCCGATCGTGCTCGCCGATCACGGCAAAGTGCCGCTCACGGAGCTGATCGAGCTGCGCGGTTTCCACCTCGAAGGCGACCCCGATGCGCTGGTCGCCGCCTCATTGATCCCTCCTACTACCCTGTTCACCCCCTCACCGACCCCGCACCGCCACGACGATGCGATCTCCACCCTGGTGCTGGAGAGCATCTACCCGCTCGATATCGACGCCTTGAGCGAGTTCATGAACGAGCTGCTCGAAGAGCACGGCAACCGGCTGCTGCGCTACAAGGGCGTGCTCGATATCGAAGGGGAGCCGCGCCGGTTGGTGTTCCAGGGCGTATTTCGCCTCTACGGCTTCGACTGGGACCGCGAATGGGGCAGCGAGCCCCGCAAGAGCGTGGTGGTGTTCATCGGCGAGCACCTGCCGGAAGAACGGATCCGCCAGGGCTTCGCCCGAGCCACCGAAAGAAGGATCGGCTGATAGCGCCCGTTCGTAGCGAGGGCCCGTCGACTCGCGGTACTCGCTCAGGATGCTCGGAAACATCTCGTCTCGAACCACCGACCCGGCGGCGCCGTCCGATCCCTCGACTGGCGCCCCCCAATCGCCGGGATGACGCTCGGTCTTGACGCGTATGGGCGCCGCTCGGGACGAACGGGGGGGAGGGGTGGGCTCACCGCGGCTATGTCGCGGCAGACTGCTGACAAAGTATTCGAAGATGCCACGATGGCTTCCAGCCGCCTCCGAGAGCGCGCTGGCCGGCAATCGATTGCACCGGGGTTTGCGA
>NZ_JHYY01000022.1 GCF_000621205.1 Halotalea alkalilenta DSM 17697
ACCACGGGCTTGGCGCAGAGCACGGCGTGGCCGAGACCGAGGGGCTCGGGCTGACGGACGCTGATGATGGTGACGTCGTCGGGGATGATGTTGCGCAGCTCCTCGAGCAGCTCGGTCTTGCCCTTGGCCTCGAGCTGGGTCTCGAGCTCGAAGTGCTTGTCGAAGTGGTTTTCGATCGCGGCCTTGGCGGAGTGGGTGACCAGCACGATCTCCTTGATGCCGGCGGCGACGGCCTCCTCGACGACGTACTGGATCACCGGCTTGTCGACGATGGTGATCATCTCCTTGGGGATCGCCTTGGAGGCGGGCAGGCAGCGGGTGCCGAAACCTGCAACGGGAAGCACGGCCTTGCGGATCATTTGAAGCCCTCCTTGGGCTGGGACGAGAGCGTCGTCGCGGCGCTCATTGAGTGCCGGTGGTACCGGTCGGCTGCGCGGTGCCGTTACCGCTGTCTCCGGAAGAGAGCAGCAGGATGCCTATCGCCGCCGCGGAGATCGCCACGGCGCCCGCTATCTCTCCAGTGGAGTAGCTCGGCGCCGCGCTCCCGGCGCCGTCGCCGGGAGTGATCGGCTCCTGCGCGATGGCGGTGACGCTGATCGCGCAGAGTAAAGGCAGTGAAGAGAGCAATAGCGGCTTTCGTTTCATCGGGAACCTCATTCATCTATGGAACTGCGACGTTGGCCCGCGGTGTCCGACGAGTGTGCTCGTCGTCGCCGTGTTCGCAAGGATGTTAGGGGCGCCAAATAATAAATGGCAACTTACCTCGGGCTGGGACGAATATCCTGGTTGGGTTGTTCGTGATTTTAATTTTTGATTGCCGATCAAGGCTTTCTCGATCGTCCGCGTTGACACGATTTGCAGACTGGGATCAAAACGTCGGAAAAATGCGTAGAAATGGGATATTACGCAGGGAGGCTGACATTTTTTGAATCTGGTGCCCCTTTTCAGGGAGTGTAGACTGACCTTAGTCGATACGTGGTGTCCGAAAACGGAATCTTATCGATCCAAGATGAGCAACATCGGGGAATGCGCCGGTAGAGAAGGGGATGATATTGCGTTGTTATTTGACGATGACGGCGAAATAATTAAAAACCTTTAAAATACAATGATCTGTGAATCCGCATGGTGGGCTTTCATGCGGTCTGGGATAAATCGAATAGTGTTTGGGATAACGGTCGTCGGGGCTTGTTGAAAAAGCCTTGCGAACCCTTTTCGTCAATGAAATATCAAATTCTTCATCAGGCTGACATGAGCACTGAGGGCGGTAGCGTGGTAGCGCCTGGAGAAAAGTCGACAACCTCGACGACACGTCACATGCCTATGTTTAAACATTTAAGTTTCGATGTTTCATACGCGGGTATGTGTTCTCGAATCCGTTTCTAAACCTGAGTGACACGCGGTGGTGGTCACTGCGGTGCAGGGCCGCAGGGCAATCGCCGGCAGTGGAAGTGTGACTCTAATAAATCAACTCGATGGGCCGAGGAACACGTATGAAACGTCGATGCCGTCAGTGGCTACTATCCATTTGTTTCGTCCCGGCGATCGCGGGCTGCGCTTTCGCTCCAGGGGGCGCGATACCTTACGATACCGCGGGCGACGACATCGACGAGCTGGTCGACATCGAGCCGATCACGCTCGGCCTGGTGCGCGCCCAGGCCGCCGAAAGCGCTCGGCAGGGCGAGCTCAACGATCGCTCGCTGACCTCTTCGCGCTCGCTCGCGCCGGACTACAGCTATCGTATCGGGCCGGGCGACATCCTCTCGGTGATCGTCTATGACCATCCAGAGCTGACCAACCCGGCGGGCAGCGACCAGAGCCCGGAGCAGTCGGGCAATGTGGTCGAGCCGGACGGCACGCTCTACTACCCCTATATCGGTCGGATCAGGGTGGCGGGGCTCACCGCTCTCGAGGTGCGCGACGAACTCGCTCGTCGGCTCTCCGACGGCTACATCGCCTCACCGCAGATCTCGGTCAGGGTCGCGGCGTTCAATTCCCAGAAGGCCTACGTCACGGGCTCGGTGGACAGGCCCGGCGCGCAGATGATCACCAACGTGCCGCTCACCATCCTCGATGCGGTCGCGGCGGCCGGTGGCCTCAGCGACGCCGCCGACTGGCACAACGTGGTGCTGACCCATCGCGGGCAGGATATCCGTCTCTCGGTATTCGACATGCTGCAACGCGGCGACTTCGCCCAGAACCGCCTGCTCGAAGATGGCGACGTGCTCCACGTCCCCGAAGTCGGCAACCAGAAGGTCTACGTCCTCGGCGAGGTGATCCAGCCGCGGGCGATCTCGATGGGCAACACCCGCTACTCATTGACCGACGCGCTCTCCCAGAGCGGTGGGATCAACGAGGGCAGCGCCAACGCCACCGGGATCTTCGTGATTCGCCGGGCTCCCGAGGGCAGCCAGAAGATGGCCACGGTCTATCAGCTCGACGCACGCAACAGCGCCGCGCTGATGCTCGGTACTGAATTCATGCTCAAGCCCACCGACATCGTCTACGTCACTACTACTGCGCTCGGCCGCTGGAACCGCACCATCAGCCTGCTGCTGCCTTCAGTGGGGTCGATCTACGACATCTCCCGAACCACTCAGAACGTACGCGACCTCTGATCGCCCCGCGTGACTGGCGGCGGGGTTCGCCCCGCCATGCATTCGACCAACCGCCTGCCCTTTTGGAGCGGGACCGCATAGGACGAGACCCCATGACCGTCGAAATCCGCAATATACCGCCGAGCCAGACCGCGCCCACGAGCGAGGAGGAGATCGATCTCAACCGTATCGCTGGGCTCATCGTCGATCACAAATGGACCATCATCGGCGTCACCGCGCTGTTCGCCACGCTAGGTACGCTCTACGCGCTGCTGGCTACGCCTATCTACCAGTCCGATGCGCTGGTCCAGGTGGAGAAGGAGAGCCCGCTGACCACGCCGATGCTCAACGTCAACTCGCTGCTCGGTGACTCCTTGCCGCAGGCCGACGGAGAGCGGCGGATCATGATGTCGCGCCACGTGCTCGGCCAGGCCGTGACGGACGAGCGTCTGGACGTGATGATCGAACCCAAGCTGGTGCCGCTGATCGGCGGCTTCCTGGTACGCAGCGAGTTCACCCGTCCGGAATTCGCCCGCGGCAGCAGCATGGTCTGGGCAGGGGAGGACGTTGGCATCGGCCATTTGGATGTCGACCCGGTCTATCAGGGCGAGCCTTTCACCCTGCGGGTGGTCGATGCGCAGAGCTATGCGCTGTCGTTCGAAGGCCGGGTGCTCGGCATCGGGGTGATCGATGAGCCCGCGTCGTTTCTCGACGGCAAGGTCAACCTGACCGTCGATCGGATCGAGGCGCCTACCGGCGCCGAGTTCGACATCACCCAGAGCTCCGTGCTGGTGGCGGTGGATGACCTGCGCAAGCGCTTCTCGGTCGCCGCCGAAGGCCAGGAGACCGGTGTGATGTCGCTCTATCTGAACGACCCCGATCCCGAGCGCGCTCGCCGGGCGCTGAGCTCGATCGTCCAGCTCTACCTGGCACAGAACATCGAGCGTTCCAGCGCTCAGGCGGCGCAGAGTCTCGAGTTCCTGCAGCAGCAGATTCCCAAGATCCGCGATCAGCTCGACCAGGCAGAGAACGCGCTGAGCCAGTATCGCACCCAGCACGGCAGCATCGACCTGCCGCTCGAGAACCAATCGATCCTGCAGCGCCTGGTCAACGTCGACAGCCAGATCACCGATCTTGAGTTCAGCGAGGCGGACATCTCGACGCGCTTCCAGCGCAACCATCCGACCTACGCGGCGCTTTTGCAGAAGAAGAGCCAGCTGCAGCGCGAGCGGGACGCGCTCAATCGCCAGATCAACGGGTTGCCCGACACCCAGCAGCAGATGCTGCGGATGCAGCGTGACGTAGGGGTCAACCAGGAAGTCTACGTCCAGCTGATGAACCGCATGGAAGAGGCCAACATCGCCCGGGCCAGCACCGTCGGCAACGTAAGGATCATCGACGACGCCAGCGTCAAGCCGACGCCGATCGCGCCGAAGCGCGCGCTGATCGTGGTGATCTCGCTGCTGCTCGGCGCGATCATCGGCGTGGTCTGGGTGGTGCTGCGCGGGATCTTCAACCGCGGAGTGGAGAGCGCCGAGGAGATAGAAGGGCTCGACCTGCCCGTCTATACCACCGTACCGGCCTCCAGCGAGCAGGCCAAGCTCACCCGCAAGGTCAGAAGCGGCAAGAAGGACAAGCTGGTCAGCGCCGATCTGCTGGCGCGGCGCTTCCCTGGTGACCAGTCGATCGAAGCGCTGCGCAACCTGCGCACCAGCCTGCACTTCGCGATGCTCGAGTCGCGGGACAAGGCGCTGATGATCACCGGACCCAGCCCCGACATCGGCAAGAGCTTCGTTTGCATGAACCTCGCCGCGGTGTGCGCCCAGGCCGGCCAGCGGGTGCTGCTGATCGACGCCGACATGCGCAAGGGCTATCTCCACCACACCTTCAAGCTTTCCGGGCGCCCGGGGCTTTCGGAGCTGCTTTCCAACACCGCGACCCAGGCGGAGGTGATCCACCCGACCGGTATCGAAGGGCTGGACCTGCTGCCGCGCGGCGGCCTGCCGCCCAACCCCTCCGAGCTTCTGATGCAGCCGAGCCTGCAGCTCCTGCTCGAGAGCGCCAAGGACAGCTATGACCTGGTGATCATCGACAGCCCGCCGGTTCTCGCGGTCACCGACGCCGGGATCATCGGCCATCAGGTCGGCACCACGCTCTTGGTCGCGCGGTTCCAGCGCAATACGCGCAAGGAGATCGACGTCGCCCGCAAGCGCTTGATCAACGCCGGGGTCTCGGTGAAAGGGGTGATCCTCAATGCCGTCGAGCGCAAGGCCACCACGGTCTACAGCTATGGCCACTACGAGTATCGCTACGGCTAGAGGCCCGAGCCGGTCGCCGGGCGAGCGCCCGGCGCATCACTCGCCTGGACTAGGAGAAGTTGGATGGAGTCGGTCGAAATCTCAGTGATCGTGCCGGTCTACAACGTCGAGGCCTATATCGAGGAGGCGATGGTATCGCTGCTCGATCAGCTGACCGCGGGGGTCGAAGTGATCGTGGTCGACGATGGTAGTCCCGATGGCTCGATCGGCCTGGTCCACAGGGTGCTCGAGAGATACCCGCAGTGGCGCGGCCAGGTACGCATCGTCACCCAGCGCAATGCCGGGGTGAGTGCCGCGCGCAATCGCGGGATCGCCCTCGCGAAGGGGCGCTATCTCGCCTTCCTCGATCCCGACGACCTGCTGTTGAAAGGCTACTTCGAGGCGCTCGGCGCGGTGCTGCGCGAACATCCCGAAGTCGAGGTGATCGGCTTCAATGCGATCTACTTCACCCACGCCGAGCGCGGCGAACCGCGCGGCATCAGGGCACTCGAGATCCATCGTGAACCACGCCACTACCGCGCCGGCGCCCTGGATGCCGAGGCCCGCATGGCGCAGGTGATCCACTCGGGGCAGTGGTACGTCTGGGCCAGCCTCTATCATCGTCGGCTGTTCGACGGGCGGGAGTTCGATCGCGAACTGTCGATGTTCGAAGATGCGATGCTGATCCCCGAGCTTTATCTGGCGGCCGGTGAGATCGTCTGCCTCGACCGCCCGCTGCTTGGCTACCGGATCAATCCCACCAGTGCGGTCAACAGCGTCGCCGAGCGCCAGCTTGGCGACATCCGCCGGGTGATCGCTCGCTACCGTGAGCTGGTTCGCGCGCACCGCGGTGAGCCGTATTCCCACTATGCGCTATCGGTGTTCTGCGGACTGGTGCGCGACTACCACTTCACCCTCCAGCGCCGTTACCCGCTGCGCCGTGCGGTGGAGATGATGCGCGATGAGTTCGCTCTACTGGTCGAAGGCCGCCCGGACCTTGACCAGGCGCTGGCCGACCACCTTGCCGGACTCGAATTCAAGCGGCGCTCGCTGTTCCAGCATCCCTATCTCTACAACCTGAGCAAGCGCCTGGCGCTGCAGCTGCGCGCACTGTCGCGCGGGCAGCGTCCGCGAGTCGCCTAGGGCATGCCGACATGCCCGACGCCATGCCTTGCTCGACGTCCACCACCCAGGCCACGCGAATCGTGAGATCGAGGGGACAATGCTCAATCCCATCATGTTCTACCTCTGTTACATCGCGCTCGGGTTCATCTCGTTTCTGAGCTGCGTGCTCCTCGGTGTGCTCCGCCAGCGCCGCTGGGGTGTGACGGTGTTCTACTGCCTGATCGTCGCGATGGTGCTGCTGGTGGGCATGCGCGGCCTGCAGGTCGGCACCGATACCTGGCAGTTCGCCAGCTGGGTCTCGGCATCGAACTCGATCACCGACGTGATCTTCTGGGTCGAGGTGGTCTACTTCGGCCTGGGCGTGCTCGGCTACAAGCTCGGTGGGATGCAGTTCTACCTGCTGCTCACCGCGGCGGTGACGATCGGCTGCCTGTTCGCCGGCCAGCGGCGCCTGCTGCTGCTGCACCGTGATGCGGTGGAGCAGTTCGGCCTCGGGCTGGTGCTGCCGTTGGCATTCTTCCTCACCATCTCGGCTTCGACCTTCATCTTCCTGGTCGCCAATCAGGTCCGTCAGGCGATGGCGGTGGGATTCTTGCTGCTGGCGATCAGCTTCTTGATCGAGCGGCGCATGGTCGCGGTCTGCTGCTGCCTGTTTCTGATGATGTTCTCCCACGTGGCCAGCATCATGATGATTCCGGTGATCCTGCTGGTCAGGCCGCTGAAGACTTCGCAGCCGATGTTCGTGGTCTCGATGGTGATGTTGATTCTCGGATGCGCCCAGGTGTTCAGGCTGGTGGTGGAGTCGTCCGGGATCGATTACGTGGCCGAGCGTATCCGCGAGGGGATCTACACCGAGACCAAGCTCTCGATCTACTTCAAGACCGTGGTGCTCTATCTGTTCGCCACGCTGTTCACCTTCCTCAAGCTGCCGAACCGAAACCGCGTCTACGTCTACGTACTCAATATCTATCTGCTGGTGGTCGGCATCTCGGGCATGGCGATCGAGTTCGGCGAGGGCGCCAACCGGATCCAGCGCTTCGTCGTCCTGCTGCTGCCGGTACTGACCGTGATGGCGATGACGGCCGCGCGAAACAAGCAGCAGCTTTTCTACCTCATCTCGGCGACCAGCATTCTCTATTTCTTCTTCGTCATGGCCAACGGGTCGTTTCGAGCCACGCTGGGGCTCTATTAGAGCGTGTCGACACGCGCTCGTCCGGCATTCCTTTTTCCCCATCAGCGAGAAGCGCGCATGAAGATCAGCGTGATCATTCCTGTCTACAACGTGCGGGACTACCTCGATGCCTGCCTCGACTCGGTCGCCGGTGCGATCGATGCGATGCCGGTCGAATGGCGCGCGGCGGTCGAGGTCCTGCTGATCAACGACGGCTCCACCGATGGCTCCGAACGGCTCGCGATGAGCCACTGCGAGCGCAGGGGCTGGCGCTACTCAAGTCAGCCCAATGCTGGCCTCTCGGCTGCGCGCAACGCGGGGATAGAGCAAAGCGGTGGCGACTATCTGACCTTCATCGACTCCGATGACCTGATCGCGGTGGATTTCTTCTCCCACCACGTCGAGGTGCTCGAGACACTCGCTCCCGACTGCCTGACCATGGGGTCGTATCGCTTCGACGATGCGGGCGTGCGGGTCGCAGTCAACCCGTCGCCTTCACCACGGGTCACCGGCAGCGACTGGATGATGATGCTGCCGAAGACCACCTGGGCACGCTTTTACAAGCGCGAGCTGTTCGATGGAGTGCGCTTTCCGGTCGGCAAGCTGTTCGAGGACATGGCGACCACGCCGCTGCTCAAGCAGGCGGTCTCCAGGCACGTCTACTCGCCGGGTGAGTACTACGGCTATCGGCGCCGGGTAGGGTCGATCACCAGGAGCACGTTGAACAAGCAGTTCGATGCGATCGAGGCGATCGCGCAGCTGCGCCCCGAGCTGCCCGTCGAGGACTTCGACCGACTGCTGGTCAGCGAGAGCTTCTCCGTGCTGATTCCCTTCGCCCGCGCGGTACCGCGGCGCGAGTGGGCGCTGTTCCGAGATCACTGGTCGGCGGCGTTGGCGCTGTTTCCCGCCACCGGCTGGCGCGCGATGGCGCAGCATCTGCGCCACTACGGCTTCCAGCGTGACCGCTCGCTGGTCTCCTTCGCGATCCTGAAGACTCTTTCGATCTTCCGCTCGAGTGCCAGCACCGCCCCACGCAAGGCCGAGTGACCCAGGGCCGGGGCGTATGCACCCGAGCCACCATTTCTTTTCCCATACATCGCGTTTTCTCGCTCTTTAGGTGCGAGAGAGCGCTCCGTTGCCTCTGACTCGAACCTGGAGAGAACGACCATGGACTTGAGCATCGTGATTCTGAGTTGGAACGAGTTGGGCGTGCTCGATCGCTGCCTTAGCTCTTTCTACGACCGTTTCGACTTCTCTACCGGTGAGATCATCCTGATCGACAATGGATCCACCGACGGCACCCTGGTGCACGTCAATCAGCGCTACCCCAAGGTCATCACTTATCGATTCGAGCACAACATGGGGGTCAGCGTCTCACGCAACAAGGCGGTGGAGCTCTCCAGTGGCCGGTTCATCATGACGCTGGATAACGACACCATCATCGATGACTGTCACTTCGTCGAAGCGATCGACAACCATTACAAGCGCTATCCGGAAACCGGCGTGCTGGGTTTCAAGCTGCTCAACTCGGATGGCAGTTTCCAGCAGTCCTTCCGGCGCTTTCCTGGCTGGATCCAGCCTTTCGCCGCCCGAGTCGAAGTGCTGCAGAAGATTCCGTTTTTCGCCAATGTCCAGAATCGCCACATGATGAGCGATCTGGACCCTGCAAGCCTCGAATTCCCGCTGGTGGTGGACTACATGCTCGGCGCCAACCAGATCTACCGCCGCGCGCTGTTCGACAAGCTCGAAGGTTACGACTCGAAGATCTTCTATGGTCCCGAGGACTTCGACTTCTGCATGCGGGCTGGGCGTCTTGGGTTGGTCAACTACGTCAGCGATGCCTTGAGCATTACCCACGCTTATCAGCGAAAGACCAAGAAGAAATTCAGCCGGATGACCCTCAAGCACTTCTATTACTACTACTACGTGATGATGAAAAATGGCGTGCGCCACGGCTGAACATTAAAAAAATAAAAATCGAGGTGAGAAAAACAGGTATGCGGCGCTACATGCCGTCGACCATCGCGGATTCGTGCAAGGGCGGCCGTCACGATGCTGAAGAAAAAACTGATCATCACCACTGGCAACCAGGTCTATGGCATCCTGCTCGGCTTCCTGGTAGTGCCGATTTACCTGCACTATCTAGGCGTCGAGGCCTACGGCCTGGTCGGCCTGTTCGCGATGACCCTGGCCTGGCTTGCGGTGCTCGACGCGGGCATCGGCGCTGGGATCATCCGCGAGAGTGCGAGATTCAAGTCCGGCGCGGTCGAAAGCGGCGACTACGCCGCGGTCATCCGGGTGCTCGCGCGATTCTTCCTCGCCACCAGCATCATCCTGGTGCTGGTCGGCGTGCCGCTTTCGCCTTGGATCGCCACCGGCTGGCTCAACGTGGAGCATCTGCAGCACTCGAGCGTGGTGGTGGCGCTGATCTCGATCATCGTGTCGGTGGCGGCGCGCTGGCAGTCCGAGCCTTTTCGCAACGTGCTGGTGGGCCATGAAGAGCAGATATGGCTGAGCAGCTTCAATTCGGTGGCGCTGTCGCTGAAGTACCTGGGCGGTGCGCTGGTGGTCTGGCTGCGCCCAGGGGACATCGAGGCCTTCTTCTACTACCAGGGCGCCGTGGCGCTGTTCGAGGCGCTGGTGATCCGCATCAAGGGCGGTCGCTACGTGCCCGCGGCCGCGGCGCAGCGCAAGCCGATCCGTGAGCTGCTGGCTCCGCTGCTCGGCTTCATGCTCGGTGCGGCGTTCGCCAACGTCGCCTGGATCGCGATGACCCAGGTTGACAAAGTGAGCCTGTCGAAGTTCATAAGCCTCGAGTCGTTCGGCGTCTTCAGCACCACCACGATCGCCGCCAGCGCGGTGATGATGTTGAACCTGCCTTTCTACCAGATCGTCCTGCCGCGGCTGACCGCGCTCAAGGCAGCGGGCGACGAGCAGGGCTTTTTCGACTTCTTCCGCCTCGCCACCCAGATCACCGTCGCGGTGATCACCGCGGTGGCCGGCTGCATGGCGCTGTTCTCCTACCATTTGCTCTGGCTCTGGACCGGCAACGCCGAGGTCGCCGCCATGGGGGCTTCGGTGCTCGCGCTCTACGTGGTCGGCAACGCGCTGCAGGTGATCTACACCTTCTGCTACAGCCTCCAGTACGCCTGCGGCAACCTGACGTTCAACACCCGCGCCTTCGCCTGCTTCCTGCCGGTGTTCGTGCCGGTGATCGTCTGGGCGGCCTATCACTACGGCGCAGTGGGCACCGGCGCTGCCTGGGTCGGGATCAACCTGTTCTTGCTTTTCGTCTGGTCGAGGGTGGTCTTCGCCCGCTTCGTCGACGCCGCGTTCTATCGGCGCTGGATGGTCGCCGACGTGCTGCCGTTGATGCTGCTCGGCCTGCTGGTGCCGCTCGGCTTCTACTGGGCGCTGCCGGAAGCGGTGTGGGCCGGGCGTCTATCGACGCTGCTGACCCTGCTCGTGCTTGGCGTCTGCGCGCTGTCGGCAGCGCTCAGCGCCCTCTATCTGCGGGTCAACCTTGCCGCGCTGCTGGCCCGTCGTCCCCGCTGGGGCTGATCGCCTTGCGCAGGCGTTTTCCATCGCGATCGTCGGTGGCGATCGCATCCTCTTCATCCGCCGTCCATCGTTCAAGGTGTCGATCATGAAAACCACCAACCCGATCCGTGGCCTCGCGCCCGTCGCCGATCTAGCGGCGATCTTCTCCGCAGGTTGGATCTGCTACTCGGTGCTGTTCGATGAGTACCTGCTCGCCAACGACTATTTCCTTTTCCTCAGCGGTATCTCGCTGCTGGTGATGTGCGCCAACCTGTGGCTAGGCGGCTACAGCAAATGGCGCAACACCTCGCTGGTCGAACGCACGGTTCGGCTGATCAAGGTGTGGGCGATCGTCTTCGTGCTGATGAGCGTGGTGCTGCTGTTCAGCGGCCACCAGAGCCCGGAGCCGCGTACCTGGCTGCTATTCACCATGCCGCTCTCCTTCGCCTTCGTCTGTGCGCTGCGCGCTGCGCTGATGGGGCTTTCGCTCTACTACCACTCGCGCCCGCGTCATCGTAAGCCGGTGCTGCTGGTGGGGCCTGCGGCCTCGGTGATGACGGTGGCGCGCAACCTGCGTCGCAATGCCCACGAGGGCTATGGCATCGCGGGGGTTTGCCGGCTGCGTCCGGGTACCGCGTTCGATGCCCAGGCGATGGCCTGGCTGGCGCGCCAGGTGAGCCGCAAGCAGGCGCAGGAAGTGTGGATATGCATGCCGTTCTCGGACAGCGCGGTGATCGCTCCGATCATGCATGCGCTGCGCCACTCCACCGTGCAGATCCGGCTGATTCCTGAGTTCGCACCGCTGCGGCTGATCAATTTCCAGGTCAATCGGGTCTCGGGCCTGCACGCGTTCGATCTCAGCGTCACCTCGATGACCGGCTGGGCGTCGTTCAGCAAGCGTCTCGAGGACATCGTCATCTCGGCGCTGATCCTGGCGCTGATCTCGCCGGTGATGATCGCTTTGGCGATCGGGGTCAAGCTGACCTCGCCGGGCCCGATCTTCTACCGCCAGGAGCGGGTCGGCTGGAACGGCAGGCCGTTCAATATGCTCAAGTTCCGCTCGATGCCGGTCGATGCCGAGAAGGCCGGCGTGCAGTGGGGCAACGCCAAGGGCAAGACCACCACCCGTTTCGGCGCCTTCATTCGCCGTACCAGCCTCGACGAGCTGCCGCAGTTCATCAACGTGTTCCTCGGTGACATGTCGATCGTCGGTCCTCGTCCCGAGCGCACGGTGTTCGTCGAGCAGTTCAAGGAGGAGGTGCCCAACTACATGAAGAAGCATATGGTCAAGGCAGGGATCACCGGCTGGGCCCAGGTCAACGGCTGGCGCGGCGATACCCGGCTCGACAAGCGAATAGAATGCGATCTTTGGTACATCGAGAACTGGTCGCTGGTGCTCGACGTCAGGATCATCCTGGCCACCGCATTCAAGGTGTTCACCGACAAGACCGCCTATTGACCCGGCAGCGGCGGGTCGCCTTCGGGGGCGGCACGCAAGCGCGGCTTCATTCATTCAGCAGGGAGAGACCCGCATGATCCTAGTCACCGGAGGCGCAGGCTACATCGGCTCGCACACCGTCCTGGTACTGCTCGAGGCCGGCTATGAAGTGGTCGTTTACGACAACCTCTGCAACGGCTCCCGCGAGGCGGTTCGCCGGGTCGAGACGCTCAGCGGCAAGCGCGTCGCCTTCGAGCAGGGCGACATCCGCGACCGTGCCCGGCTCGACGAGGTGCTCGGACGCTACCCGATCGAGGCGGCGATCCACTTCGCCGGGCTCAAGGCGGTCGGCGAGAGCATGGTCAAGCCGCTCGAGTACTTCGACAACAACGTCGCCGGCAGCACCCACCTGCTGCAGGCGATGGCCGATGCCGGCGTATTCAGGATCGTCTTCAGCTCCTCGGCGACCGTCTATGGCGACCCTGGCACGCCGGTGTTCAGCGAGGAGATGCCGACCGGCACGCCGACCAACAACTACGGCTACACCAAGCTGGTGGTCGAGGAGCTGTTGAAGAAGCTCCAGGCCGCCGACCCGCGCTGGCGCGTCGCGCTGCTGCGCTACTTCAACCCGGTCGGTGCCCACGAGAGCGGCACGATCGGCGAGGACCCGGCCGGCGAGCCCAACAACCTGCTGCCCTACATCGCCCAGGTGGCGGTCGGTAAGCGCGCGCAGCTGCGGGTGTTCGGGGACGACTACCCGACCGCGGACGGCACCTGCCTGCGCGACTACATCCATGTGATGGATCTAGCCGAAGGGCATGTCCGCGCCCTCGATGCGCTGGCGCGGATCGATGGGGTAGGGATCTGGAACCTCGGCGGCGGGCGCGGGCATTCGGTGCTGGAGATGATCGATGCCTTCGCGCGGGCCAGCGGTCGCGAGATTCCCTACGTGGTCGCGCCGCGCCGCGCGGGCGACCTGGCGCAGTTCTGGGCCGACCCGAGCAAGGCCAAGCACGAGCTCGACTGGCAGACCAGGCGCGGCCTCGAGGAGATGATGCAGGACACCTGGCGCTGGCAGTCGCAAAATCCCGACGGCTATCGCTAGTCCCCGGCTTGGCTTGTGAGGCGTCGATAGGCTTCACCAGGCCCCGCTTTCTCCCCCTTTCCGTCGGGCACCTATCTGGTGGCCTGACGTACTCCTCGGCATTCTCCGACTCGCCTCGAACACTTCTCCGTAAGCGCGCTCAGGTTTTCTCATTCGCAGCGCTTGCGCACGGAGGTGATAGCGCGTGCTCGGCATTCGATTCCAATCATAAGGAGAAGCGAACGTGTCTCCGGCAGCCAGGCATCAAGACTCCGACCCGGGTAGAAGCAGCAGTAGCTATGAGAGCAAGTTGGCGCAGTGGCTCTTGGGCATCAACACCGCTCAGGTCGTCCAAAGCGGTGGTAGTGAAGGTGGGCCGGCGTTCAGCTGGCGCGAGTCGGAGCAGAGTGGCGATAGCGTGATCGCCGGTTCCTTGAAGAGCGAGGAGACCCGTTTCAATCGCACTGCGAGCTGCATCGCACTGGCGCCCGACCACCTGTTGATCCTATTGGTCGAGCGCGGTGAATTCATCAGCAACGTCTACGGTGAAGAGCGCCTGGTCCACCAGGGGGACCTGATGATCCAGGACGCCTCCCAGCCTTGCAGCCTGCGCTTCGATCCGCAGTTGGGGCCTGCGATTCCCTGTGAATTCCTCTACCTGGTGCTTTCACGCAGCGTGCTCGGCTACCTCGAAGGGCTCGAGCGCCTGCACGGGCGTGTGGTGCGGAGGGGTGAGCCGCTCAATCACCTGCTCGGTGGCCACCTGAAGCTCTTGCTGAGCATCGCCGACCAGCTCAGCGAGGAAGAGCGACGCTGCGCCGGGCGCGGCACGGTGGGGTTCTTCGTCCACGCGCTCGAGCTGCTCTGCGGGCGCGTGCGCTCCCAGCCGGAGCCGGCCAATGCGCTGCTCAGTGGAATCTGCACCTACATCGAGCAGCACCTCGACCAGCCGCTAGACGTGGGTACGCTATGCCGGCGATTCGGCATCTCGCGCTCGAGCCTCTATCGCTTGTTCGAACCGCTCGGCGGCATCGCCACGCACATTCGCCACCGCCGATTGATTCGCGCACGCCAGTACCTGCTCTCACCCGCGCATTCACATCTGAGCATCGCCGCTATCGCGCGCCGCTGTGGGCTGGAAGCGAACACCTTCACCCGCCTCTTCAACCAGACCTATGGCGTATCCCCGCGGGAGGCCCGGATCATGGCGATCAAGCTGGGAGGCGATCCGCTCAAGCTGGCGCAGACGATCTGGCGTGACGCTCCTTGAGCCTCGACGTAGGACACGTTGTAGGAATTTTCTCATAGTCGAAGGCGGCTGATTCTCTTGCCTGGGAAGAGTGTTAGATTTCCTTCGACGACGCATCGGACATAATGAGGAGAAATAATATATAGAGGCCCAGAATGTCTCACCGAGGCGCCATTACGTTTCGCGTAGCCAGTTTTAATTTGAACGAAATGGACGATCTATGAGATGAAAATGGGATGGTCATGAGGCCCCTGAGATTCTTACACTAAAGTCATAAACCAGACGAGGTGTAGGGACATGCACCGGTCTCGCTCCCTGTCCGGTAGTGGCTGGCGATACCCGCCGCCACTGGGATGGGAGATGTGTCAGCTGACTTGGCGGGATCTCCCATTGGCCGTTGAACGCGTCGACACGAAGCGATCATGGCGCAAGCAAAAGGTCGCTGTTATTTAGGTTTTACATGAAATAAATAAATAATCCGCCGCTCGCGAGGTTTTATGTATCTCTCTGGTGGGGGTAAAAACACAGGCATCCAATGAAAGGGGAGTGTCATGACCATGATTGCCGGATGTACAAAACTCGAAGAAATAAATGAAAAACAAATGTTCGAACGGAAGCTGGCCAGCTGGCTAATCGGTGTGCGTTCGGTCGAGGCCATGCAATCCCCTTGGAAGGGTAGTGCTTCTAGTTTCTCCTGGCATGCGCGGGGAGAGTACTTCTCGAGCCTGGTGGCCGGGACGGTGACGATGGGGGGACAGTCGGTCAACCGCGGCATCTCGAGCCTGGCGCTGGCGCCTGACCACCTGCTGCTGCTGCTGGTGATCGAAGGAGAATTCATCAGCAGCGTCTATGGCGAAGAGCATCCGGTGCGCCAGGGTGACCTGATGTTCCAGGACGCCTCTCAGCCCTGCAGCTTCCGTTTCGCCCGCGAGTTCGGTGCTCCGCGCGCCTGCTCGATGCGCTACCTGATCCTGCCGCGCGAAATGCTCGGTCTCGAGGGCAACGTCGCCCAGCTGCACGGTAAGGTGGTGCGTCACGGCCGTCCGCTGGCGACCCTGCTCGAGCGCTATCTGGCCGCCTTGCTGGCCTTGGGCAGCGAGCTCGGCGAAGAGGACAACGAGGCGATCGGGCGTGCCACGGTCGAAATGCTCAAGCCGCTGCTGGCGCCGCTGTTCGCCGCGAAGGAAGAGGGCGCGCTGGTGGCCAATTCGACTCTTTGTGCGATCTGTGCCCATATCGAGCACAATCTCGAAACCGCACTCTCGGTCGACAGCCTCTGCCGGCGCTTCGCGCTCTCGCGCTCGAGTCTCTATCGCTTGTTCGAGCCGCTGGGCGGCATCGCTTCCTACATCCGCAGCCGCCGCTTGGTGCGCGCACGCCAGTACCTGCTGTCGCCGGCGCTTTCGCATCTCAGTATCATTGCCATCGCGCGCCGCTGCGGCCTGGAAGCCAACACCTTCACTCGGCTGTTCAGCCAGGCTTACGGCGTTTCTCCCCGCGATGCCCGGACCATGGCGATCAAGTATCGCAACCACCCCGAGCAGCTCGCTCAGGCAGTGGTGCTGAGCCACAGCGCTTCCTGACCCTACGTCCCACTCCTTCGAACCGCCCGGCCTTGCCGGGCGTTCGTGTTTTTGGCGCCGATGAAACCGATCAGGCACCTCGCATGGCGCCGAACCAGCGGCCACCGCCTTCGCGCATCGATGGCGGATTAATGACAAACCCCTTTTGACCCAGTGCCGCTTTCGATCCTGGCGAGTCGAGAACCGTTTGGGTCCTAACCCACCTCTTGCTCGCTTAGATGCGAGGGGCGGACCCCTCGCGCTCCCCCTGAAAGGGGACGCGCCGCCACGAGATCGCGAAACCCTGGCCGATCAATCGATTGCCCTCGGGTCGGCGCGCATGGACGTCCCTGTCCGGGCGCGCCTTTTGCGACATCCATGTCGCAAACCCCGGTGCAAACGATTGCCGTCCAGCGCGCTCTCGGAGGCGGCTGGAAGCCATCGTGGCATCTTCAAATACTTTGTCAGCAGTCTGCCGCCCGGCTTTGCCGGGCGTTCGTGTTTTTGGCGCCGATGAAACCGATCAGGCACCTCGCATGGCGCCGAACCAGCGGCCACCGCCTTCGCGCATCGATGGCGGATAGAGCCGTTCATAGCGCTGGCGAGCGTGGGCGTCGGCGAACAGCTGGTGATAGAGCGCATCCGCAGTACCCGTGCCTGTGAATGGGACGATGGCGAGTATCTCGAGCAGCCCGATGTCGCGTAGCGTCTCGACCTCCGCTGCGCTGGCACGGAGATAGCCCATCCAGCCATGCTCGCTTTCTACCTCGAGCAGCGGATCACGCTCGAGGGGAAGAAGCAGGTGGGTCAGGCCACGTTGGGCAAAGGCGGTCTCCAACCAGTCGCGATGCGACGCGCAGACGATCAGATCGAACATGCTGGGATCTCGCCAAGATATAAGGGGGCAAAGCGTTCGCTGGCCGCACGGATCACATCTTGCTAACGATCCGTGGGTGGAGAAAGGCAATGGGACGAGGGGATCAAAGACAGGGACAAGGATGCGGCCAGACGGCCGCGCTCGGGGCTTAGCGGGCGCGCTTGAGCAGCACGTAGAGGGCGCCGGTGCCGCCGTCGCCGGGCGTGGCTGAACTGAAGGCGAGCACGTCAGGCCACTCCCGCAGCCAGGCGTTGACGTGGCTTTTGATCAGCGGATGACCGGCGGCGGCGCTCCATGCCTTGCCGTGCACCACCAGTACGCAGCGCAGGCGCTGTTCGAGCGCGTCACCGAGAAACCCTTCGAGTTCGCGGCGCGCCTCCTCGACGCTGTAGCCATGCAGGTCGAGCCCCGCCTGCCACTCGATCTCGCCGCGCTTGAGCCGCGTGATCAGGCGCTGATCGAGATCGTTCAGCGCGAACAGCAGCGGCTGCGATGGGCTCACCGGCTCGACCCGGCCATCGCTCAGTCGGGAGGGCGCGTCGAGCGGGCGGTCGAGCGTCTCGGCCGCACGGCGGCGCGCCTCGATCGCGTCGCGCTCGGAGGCCGATCTGCTGCGGCCGGGATCGGCGCGGTTGCGCAGCTCGGCCTTGAGGCGTTCGACCCCTGCTTTGCGCAGGGCGCGGCGAAACAGTGCGGCTTCGTCTTCTTCTGCGCTGGATCGGTCGAGGTCGTCGTCGGACATACCGGTCTCCTGTGCTGTGTGCCTCGACGGCGGGAAAACCAGCCGCGCAGTATAGCGGCTCGCTGCTGGCTTGGCTGTTGCTCGGCTGCGCGGAAGGTTAAACTGGCCTTCCCCTGAATCGCCTACCTGCGGATGCCGATGTCGAACACCGTCCCACCGTCGTCTTTCTCGCTCGCTCCCCTCGATCCGCTCGCCGCTACCGACGAGGCCCTGATCGAGGAGCTCCTGACCCTGCGCGACTGCCTGCGCTGGTGTGCCAGTGCCTTCGCCCACGGGCAGCAGGGCAAGCCGCTTTACTATGGCCATGGTACCGACAATGCCTGGGACGAGGCAGTCGCGCTGGTGCTCGGCGCGCTGCGCCTGCCGCCCGACAGCGGTAACGAGGTGCTCGATGCGCGGCTGCTGCGCGGCGAGCGTGAGCGAATCATCGCGCTGGCCCGGCTGCGGGTCGAGCAGCGACTGCCGTTGCCCTATCTGCTCGGCGAGGCGCACTTCGCCGGCCACTTGTTCTGCGTCGATGCCCGGGTACTGATTCCCCGTTCTCCGATCGCCGAGCTGATCGAGGACGGCTTCTCCGCCTGGTTCCCCGAGCGCGATCCAGCGAGCGTGCTCGATCTCTGCACCGGCTGCGGCTGCATCGGCATCGCCGCTGCGCTGGCGCTGCCGACCAGTGAGGTGATCCTCGCCGACCTGAGCCAGGATGCGCTGGCGGTGGCTAGGCGCAACATCACCCGCTTCGAGCTCGGGGGCAGGGTCAGGGCGGTCCACTCCGATCTGTTCTCGGCGCTCGAAGGGCGGCGCTTCGAGCTGATCGTCTGCAACCCGCCCTACGTCGATGCCCGTGATCTCGCCAACATGCCCGCCGAGTTCCGCCATGAGCCGGCGCTGGCGCTCGGCTCCGGTCCCGATGGGCTCGAACTCACCCGTCGGCTGCTGCGTGAGGCACGTGCGCATCTCACCGAAGATGGCGTGCTGATCGCTGAAGTCGGCAACTCCGAACGCCAGCTGGTCGAGGCCTTTCCCGAACTGCCTTTCGTCTGGGTCGAGTTCGAGCGTGGCGGCCACGGCGTGTTCGCGCTCACTGCCCGGGATCTCGACGCGCTTTCCACCGATATGCACCAGGAAGACTCCGATGTCCGGTAACACCTTCGGTACGCTGTTCACCGTCACTACCGCAGGCGAAAGCCATGGTCCAGCGCTGGTCGCGATCGTCGATGGCTGCCCCCCGGGGCTGCCGCTCGAAGCGGCCGACCTGCAGCGCGATCTCGACCGTCGCCGCCCCGGCAGCTCGCGCCATACCACCCAGCGGCGCGAGGCCGACGAGGTCAGGATTCTCTCCGGGGTGTTCGAAGGCATGACCACCGGTACTCCGATCGCGCTGCTGATCGAAAACACCGACCAGCGCTCGAAGGACTATTCGAAGATCAAGGATCAGTTCCGCCCGGCCCACGCCGACTACACCTACCACCACAAGTACGGCCGGCGTGACTATCGCGGCGGCGGGCGCTCCAGCGCCCGGGAGACGGCGATGCGGGTCGCCGCCGGAGCGATCGCCAAGCGGCTGCTGGCTCGCCACGGTGTCCAGGTGCGCGGCTACATGAGCCGGCTTGGTCCGATCGATCTGCCGTTCGTCGCTTGGGAGGGGGTCGACGACAATCCGTTCTTCTGCGCCGACCCGTCGAAGCTCGCCCAGCTCGATGCCTACATGGAGCAGCTGCGGCGCGACCAGGACTCGATCGGTGCCGAGATCACCGTGGTCGCCGAAGGCGTGCCGCCCGGCCTCGGCGAGCCGGTGTTCGACCGGCTCGATGCCGATCTGGCCCATGCGCTGATGGGAATCAACGCGGTCAAGGGGGTCGAGATCGGTGCGGGTTTCGCCTCGGTCGCCCAGCGCGGCAGCGAGCATCGTGACGAGCTCACCCCCGAGGGGTTCCTCTCCAACAACGCAGGCGGGGTGCTCGGCGGTATTTCCAGCGGCCAGCCGATCGTCGCCCGGCTGGCGCTCAAGCCGACCTCGTCGATCACCACGCCGGGCCGCTCGATCGATGTCCGGGGCCAGGCGGTGGAGGTGGTCACCAAGGGGCGCCACGATCCTTGCGTCGGTATCCGCGCGACGCCGATCGCCGAGGCGATGATGGCGCTGACCCTGGTCGATCACTGGCTGCGCCACCGGGCGCAGAATGCCGACGTGCACGTCGACACCCCGGTGCTCGGCCAGCGCTGAAGGCGTTTTCGGTTCGTCACCGCGCCCGCTGCGGGGCGCCAGTCGCGGGAGATCGATTTCGTCATGCCGCTGCCTTCCCCCGTCGCCTCGCTGCGCAGGCTCTGGACCCTGGACAAGTTCGCACCGAGCGCGCGGGTCTTCGTCGCCCTGGTCGGGGCGCTCGGGTTCAGCCTCTGGCAGGGGGAGCCGGCGCACATGGTGGCGCTGTTTCTCGGCATCATCGCCTGTGCGCTGGCCGAGACCGATGATGGCTGGCGCGGGCGGCTGCGCGCGCTGGCCTTCACCCTGGCTTGCTTCACCATCGCCGCCTTCGCGGTCGAACTGCTGTTTCCCTACCCACTGCTCTTCGCCCTCGGCCTCGGCGCCACCGCCTTCAGCCTGACCCTGCTCGGGGCGCTGGGGGCGCGCTACGCCACGATCTGTACCGCCACGCTGATCCTGGCCATCTACACCATGATCAGCGTCGAGCAGCGCGGCGTCGTTTTCGATGCGCTATGGCGCGAGCCGCTGGCGTTGGTCAGCGGGGCGGCTTGGTATGGGCTGGTCTCGGTACTTTGGCAGGTCTGCTTCGCCCACCAGCCGGTGAAGCTGCGCATGGTGCGGGCGCTCAAGCTGCTCGGCGACTACCTGGTGCTCAAGGCCTCGCTGTTCGAGCCGGTGAGAGGGGTCGACCTGGAGGCGCGTCGCATCGAGCTGGCGCGCCAGAACGCGCGGGTGGTGGAGGCGCTCAATCTCGCCAAGGAGGCGCTGTTCAGCCGTCTGCAGGGCCGGCGGCCCGATGGTCGGCTCAGCCGCTATCTGCGACTCTACTTCATCATCCAGGACCTCCATGAACGGGCCACCTCGACCCATTATCCTTACGCTGCGCTGACCGAGGCGTTCTTCCACAGCGACGTGCTGTTCCGCTGCCAGCGGCTGCTGAGCCGCCAAGGGTTGGCATGTCGCGGGCTGGGCCAGGCGATGCTGATGCGCCGGCATTTCGATCATCGTGAAAGCGAACAGGCACTCGAGGACCTGCGTGCATCGCTTGACCAGCTAGGTTCGAGCCCGGACCCCTCGCAGCGGGGGCTTCTGCGCTCGCTCGATGCGCTGGCGAGGAACCTCACCGAGCTCGAGCGCCAGCTGGCGCTGGCCGACAACCCCGATGCGCTCGACGAGGCGCATGACCCCAGCCTGTTCGATCGCTCGCCGCAGGGACTGCGTGACGGCTGGGAGCGCGTGCGGATGCAGCTGACCCCGCGCTCGGAGATCTTCCGCCACGCTTGCCGGCTCTCGGCGGCGCTGGTGGTGGGCTATGGCGCGTTGCACTTGATCCATCCGACCCAAGGGTACTGGATCCTGCTCACCACCCTGTTCGTCTGTCGCCCGAGCTATGGGGCAACGCTGCGTACCCTGCGCCAGCGCGTGGCCGGCACGATCATCGGGCTGCTGGTGGGGTGGGCGTCGATCACGCTGTTTCCCGCCCCGACGCTGCAGGCGATCCTCGCGGTGGCAGCGGGGGTAGTGTTCTTCGCCACCCGTGAGAATCGCTATACCCTCGCCACCGCTGCGATCACCCTGCTGGTACTGTGCTGCTTCAACCAGATCGGCGATGGCTTCGGCCTGATCCTGCCCCGGCTGCTCGATACCCTGCTCGGTGCCGGGTTGGCCGGGCTCGCGGTGCTGCTGGTGCTGCCCGACTGGCAGGGACGGAGTCTCGCTCGCCAGGCCGCCACCTCGCTCGAGCGCGCGGCGGGCTACCTGGGCGAGATCGTGCGCCAGTTCCAAAGCGGCAGGCGCGATGACCTCGCCTATCGGCTCGCTCGGCGTGACGCCCATAATGCCGATGCCGCCTTCTCGGCGCTGCTGGGCAACATCCTGCTCGAGCCGCAGCGCCATCGGGCCGAAGCCGAGCCTGCGCTGCGTTTCTTGATCCAATCCCACAGTCTGCTGGGACACTTGTCGGCGCTGGGCGCGCATCGTGACAGGATCAGGATATCGACCGAGCACGACCCGCTGGCCGCGACCGCGAGCGATATCGTCCAAGCGCTCGAAGCGATCGCCGCCGGACTGCGTGGGCGCGGGGAGCGGCGCTGGCTGGCGGCGTGCGAGCGGCGCCAGCCTGCGGTATCGGAGGAGAGCGTGGGAGAAGAGAACGATGCGCGGCGCCTGGCGGTAACCCAGTTGGAGCTGATCCAGGCGCTGCTGGTGCCGCTCGACGATGCGGCGCGCAGGCTGGTCGCGGACGCCTGAGCGCCGCGAACCAGTTCAAGTGCCGCAGAGTAGGGCGATAGTCGGACCGAACCTAGAACTTGTAGCCGGCGATCAGGTAGTAGCCCCAGCCGTTGGATGAAACCCTGAACGGGCCGTCGCCGAAGTCCAGCTGGGTGCCGTCCTTCCACTGGCCGCCGTTGTGCCAGTAGCGCGCCACCGCCGAGAACTGCCAGTGGGTGTAGCCGAGCGAGAGGATGTTGGTCGCCGCCAGCGAGTTGTTGGTGCGAATCGGTGATTCATCGCCCAGGTCGGAGCCGAAATCGTAGTTGGCGAAGCCGATCCAGTTCAGCGAACCGCCCCAGAGGTCGGCGAGCGGATAGAAGTACTTGATCTTGAAGCGGTAGCCGTCCCAGCTGTTCTCATTGTCGGCGCCATAGTTCTCCCACTGGTAGCGCCCGTAGATGTTGGCCGAGAGGCCGAGCTTGGTACCGGTGTCGATGTCGGTGCCAAGACCGATGAACAGGGTGTTCTGGCGATTGTCGCTGTTGTGGCCCCAGTCGAAGACGTAGTTGCTGGCGACGTAGAACTCTTTGAACGGGCCGAAGCCGAGCTTGCGGCCGGTCATCTCATCGATCGAGAGCCGCGGCTCCACCTCCATGAACATCGGAGAACCGTCGTCCCAGATCCCGCTGTCGGCGGCATTGCCGGCGCCGAAGAACTTGGGAAAGTCGATGTAGCCGTAGACGTCGAGCGGGCCCTTGCGACCGAAGAACTCGTACTCGAGATAGAGATCGTCGATCTTCTGCGGACCGAAGCGGGTATGGCTGCTGCCGACTATATTGACCGCCTGGTTGAGCCAGTCGGAAAGATAAGGGCTGCGGCTATCGTCGGTGACCTGGTAGTTGAGCGTCTCACCGCTGGCATCGTCCGACTGGGCGAAGAGGGGGAGCGGCGCGAGAGCGGCGAGGGTTGCGCCGGCGCCGACGAGGATGGCCTTCATTATATTGTCGTCCCTTGCAGAGTGCGGTCGTTTTTGTTGATCCGGCTGGTGGTTCCGGTCGACCCGATTAAACCTGCATTTGAGCCATTTGTTAACTCCTCAGTGAACACTTGTTCCGTGCGCGGTGCTGCCGTTAGCAGCGCGCTCGTGTTCGAGCAGCGCGATCATTCGCCGCGCCGCGCCGGAAAGCGTGCGGCCGCGATGGTGCAGGTAGCCGAGCGGACGCAGCAGCGGCGGATGGACCAAGGGCAGGGGGCGCATGCCTTCATCGATCATGGTCTCCGGCAGCACGCTCCAGCCGAGTCCGATCGAGACCATCATCTTCAGCGTCTCGAGGTAGTTGGTCGACATCGCAATGCGCACCTTCAGCCCCTGGCGGGCGAAGTGCTCGGTGACGATGGTGCGGGTGAAGGTCTGCTCGCCGGGTAGCACCGCGTCGAAATCGGCGAGCATCGAAAGATCTAGCCCCGGGGCCGTGAGCAGCGGGTGCTCCGGTCCGCAGACGTAGCGCAGCCGATCGATCCATACCGGCTGCACCAGCAGGCTCTGGTGCGGCGAGGGGGCCAGGGTCACCACTGCGAGCTCGAGGCTGCCGTCGAGTACGCCCTGGTAGGCCTGTTCCGAATCCAGGAAGCGCAGCTCCATGTGCACGTTGGGATGGCGCTGGGTGAACGCCTTGAGCAGCGGCGGCAGGCGATGCAGGCCGACGTGGTGGCTGGTGGCGAGGCTCAGACGGCCGCCCACTTCGCCATCGATGTCGGAAAGCTCGCGCCGTGTCTCCTCGACCATGGTGATGATCTGGCGCGCCCTGGGCAGCAGACGCTGGCCGCCGTCGGTGAGGGTGACGCGACGCTGGATGCGGTCGAACAAACGCTGGCCGAGCAGCTCCTCGAGCACGGCGATACGCTTGCTCACCGCGGGCTGGGTGAGGTGCAGCCGCTCGGCGGCGAGCGAGAACGATCCGGTTTCGGCGACGGCGAGAAAGGCGATGAGGCTTTGGGTATCCATCCTGCGGGCTCGGTGATGGGGCGGTTGGTCAAGTATATCCTTTTGGAATGGATGGGATAACTAACATGAATTGCTTTTATCCAGGAGAAATGGATAGGATAGGCATATATCGCAAGGCGGGGCGAAAAACGCAAAGTTCATTGCGGCTACATCGCCAAGGTGGGAAAGTTACTTTCAATAAGAGCTTATGTGAGCCCTTTTTCTGTCTTCCCTGATGGCTGTCCGTGGCCGGGGCGAAGACGATGCGTTGAGGAGATAGGCAATGGCAGCCCAGACACTCTATGACAAGCTGTGGGACTCTCACCTGGTGAGTTCCCGCGACGACGGCACTTCGCTGCTCTACATCGACCGCCAGCTGCTCCACGAAGTGACCTCCCCGCAGGCCTTCGAAGGCCTGCGTCTTTCCGGGCGCAAGCCCTGGCGGCTGGATGCCAACCTGGCGACCGCCGACCACAACGTGCCGACCACGTTGATCGAGCGCCGGGCCGGCGTGGCCGGGATCCAGGACGACGTCTCGCGGATCCAGGTCCAGACCCTAGACGACAACTGCGACGACTTCGGTATCGAGCTCTACTCGATCAACGACCTGCGCCAGGGCATCGTCCACGTGGTCGGGCCGGAGCAGGGCGCGACCCTGCCCGGGATGACGGTGGTCTGCGGGGACTCCCATACCTCGACCCACGGCGCGTTCGCCGCGCTCTCCCACGGTATCGGCACCTCCGAGGTCGAGCATGTGCTCGCCACCCAGTGCCTGCTGCAGCGCAAGATGAAGAACATGCAGGTGCGTGTCGAGGGCGAGCTGGGCCGCGGCGTCACCGCCAAGGACATCGTGCTCGCGGTGATCGGCGAGATCGGCACTGCGGGCGGTACCGGCTATGCGATCGAGTTCGCCGGCTCCGCGATCCGCGCGCTGTCGATGGAAGGGCGGATGACGATCTGCAACATGGCGATCGAAGCGGGTGCCAGGGTCGGTCTGGTCGCGGTCGACCAGACCACCATCGATTACATCGGCGGTCGCCCGTTCGCGCCCAGCGCCGAGCAGTGGGAGGCCGCGGTGGCCTACTGGCGTGGCCTGGTCTCCGACCCGGGCGCGCATTTCGACAAGGTGGTCGAGCTCGACGCCAGCACCATCGAGCCTCAGGTGACCTGGGGCACCAGCCCCGAGATGGTGGTCGGGATCAGCGGCCAAGTGCCTGATCCGGCCGATGCCGAGAGCGATACCCGTCGCCGTGGGATCGAGCGCGCGCTGGAGTACATGGGGCTGTCCGCCGGCCAGGCGATCACCGACATCCGGCTCGACCGGGTGTTCATCGGCTCGTGCACCAACTCGCGGATCGAGGACCTGCGCGAGGCCGCGCGGGTGGCCAAGGGCCGGCGCGTCGCCTCGACGGTCAAGCAGGCGATGGTGGTGCCGGGCTCGGGCCTGGTGAAGAAGCAGGCCGAGAAGGAAGGGCTCGACAAGGTGTTCATCGAGGCGGGCTTCGAATGGCGCGAGCCGGGCTGTTCGATGTGCCTGGCGATGAACGCCGACAAGCTCGGCGCCGGCGAGCACTGTGCCTCGACCTCCAATCGCAACTTCGAGGGACGACAGGGCTACGGCGGGCGAACCCACCTGGTCAGCCCGGCGATGGCGGCGGCGGCGGCGATCGCCGGCCATTTCGTCGATGTGCGCGAGTTCGACCATACCCCGGCGCCCCAGGCGCTGAGCGCCTGAGCAAGGGAGCAGAGAGATGCAGAAATTCGTTCGCAAAGCGGGTCTGGTGGCGCCGATGGATCGCGCCAACGTCGATACCGACCTGATCATTCCCAAGCAGTTCCTGAAGTCGATCAAGCGCAGCGGCTTCGGCCCCAACCTGTTCGACGAACTGCGCTATCTCGACGAGGGTTTTCCGGGCCAGGACTGCAGCCAGCGGCCGAAGAACCCAGACTTCGTGCTCAACCAGCCTCGCTATCAGGGGGCGAGCGTACTGCTGGCGCGGGCCAACTTCGGCTGTGGCAGCTCGCGCGAGCACGCTCCCTGGGCGCTGGAGGATTTCGGCTTCCGCGTGGTGATCGCGCCGAGCTTCGCCGATATCTTCTTCAACAATGCGTTCAAGAACGGGCTGCTGCTGATCACCCTGAGCGACGAGAAGGTCGATCAGCTGTTCGCCGAGCTCTACGCGCAGGAGGGCTATCGTCTCGATATCGATCTTGCCAATCAGGTGATCAACACGCCCTCCGGTGAGAGCATCGCCTTCGAGGTCGACGCCTTTCGCAAGTACTGCCTCGAGAACGGGCTCGACGACATCGGCATCACGCTCGAGCAGGCCGATGCGATCCGTACGTTCGAGGCGCGCCATCGCGCCAGCCAGCCGTGGCTGTTCCGCGGCTGATGAAGTGACTTTTCTTTGGATGACGAGATGAAAGACCAGATTCTGATTCTGCCCGGCGACGGCATCGGCCCCGAGATCACCGTCGAGGCGGTCAAGGTCCTCAAGGCGTGTCAATCGGCCGGGCTCGACGTCGAGCTCGGCTACGGCAAGGTCGGTGGCGACGCGATCGATGCCACCGGCCACCCGCTGCCCGATGAAACGCTCGACGCCGCGCGCGGCGCGCGGGCGATCCTGCTCGGCGCGGTCGGCGGCCCCAAATGGGACAAGCTCGAGGACATCTCGCGGCGGCCCGAGAAGGGGCTGCTCGGGATTCGCAAGGCGCTCAACCTGTTCGGCAACCTGCGCCCGGCGATCCTCTATCCGCAGCTGGCCTCGGCGTCGAGCCTCAAGCCCGAGATCGTGGCCGGGCTCGACATCATGATCGTGCGCGAGCTTACCGGCGGGATCTACTTCGGCCAGCCGCGTGGCTTCAGCGAGCGCGACGGCGGGGTGCGCTACGGCTACAACACCTACGTCTACGACGAGGAGGAGATCCGCCGGATCGGCCGGGTCGCCTTCGAGATGGCGCGCAAGCGCAGCAAGCGGGTCTGCTCGGTGGACAAGGCCAACGTGCTCGAGGTCACCATGCTGTGGCGGGAAGTGATCACCGAGCTCGCCAAGGAGTATCCCGACGTCGAGCTGAGCCACATGTACGTCGACAACGCGGCGATGCAGCTGGTCCGCGCGCCGAAGCAGTTCGACGTGATCGTCACCGGCAACATGTTCGGCGACATCCTTTCCGACGAGGCGGCGATGCTGACCGGCTCGATCGGCATGCTGCCCTCGGCTTCGCTCAACGAGCGCGGGCAGGGGATGTTCGAGCCCTGCCACGGTAGCGCGCCCGACATCGCCGGGCGGAATCTCGCCAATCCGCTGGCGACGATCCTTTCGGTGGCGATGATGCTGCGCTACTCGTTCGACCAGCCGGCGCTGGCGGCGAGGATCGAAGCGGCGGTCGGCAAGGTGCTCGACCAGGGGCTGCGCACCGCGGATATCGCCGCGCCAGGGGATCGCCAGGTGAGCACCAGCGAGATGGGTGATGCGGTGCTGGCCGCCTTCCAGGCTGGTTGAAGATAGGGTTGGAGACGGCCCCTGGGGCGGTTGAAAGTCGCTCGCCGCGCCCCAAGGGATCAACCACGGCTACCCTGGTGGCCGTCCCGCGCCGTCGTCTCGTCGTTCGAGGCGGCGGGCGAAGTACATTCATGGCCGCCTCGTGCGTGCGGCCATGCAGCGATCCGTGATGGATCAGCGAGGAGAATATGCTCAAGGTAGGTTTCGTGGGTTGGCGTGGCATGGTCGGTTCGGTGCTGATGCAGCGGATGGGCGAGGAGAACGATTTCGCCGGTATCGAACCGACGTTCTTCTCCACCTCCCAGGCGGGCCGCCCGGGTCCCGACATCGGTGTCGCGGTGCCTGCGCTCGAGGACGCCTTCGACATCGAGGCGCTCAAGTCACTCGATGTGATCGTCACCTGCCAGGGCGGCGACTATACCAAGGAGATCTATCCCCGGCTGCGCCAGGCGGGCTTCGACGGCTACTGGATCGACGCCGCCAGCACCCTGCGTATGGATGATCGCGCGGTGATCGTGCTCGACCCGGTTAATCGGCAGGTGATCGACGAGAGTCTCGACCGCGGGGTCAAGACCTACGTCGGCGGCAACTGCACGGTGAGCCTTGCATTGATGGGGCTCGGCGGGCTGTTCGAGGCGGGTATGGTCGAGTGGATGACCTCGATGACCTACCAGGCCGCCTCCGGCGCCGGTGCCCAGAACATGCGTGAACTGCTGGCCCAGATGCAGGGGCTCAGTGGGGCGGTGGCGGGGGAGCTTGCCGATCCGGCCAGCGCGATCCTCGACATCGATCGCAAGGTCACCGCGGCGATGCGCGACGGCTCGCTGCCAACCGAGCGCTTCGGCGCGCCGCTCGCAGGCTCGCTGCTGCCGTGGATCGACAGCCGGCTGGACAATGGCCAGAGCAAGGAGGAGTGGAAGGGCGGCGTCGAGACCAACAAGATCCTCGGTCTTGCCCAAGGCACCATTCCGGTCGACGGTCTCTGCGTGCGCATCGGTGCGATGCGCTGCCACGCCCAGGCGTTCACCATCAAGCTCAAGGCCGACGTGCCGCTCGACGAGATCGAAGCGCGGATCGGCGGGCACAACCAATGGGTCAGCGTGGTGCCCAACGACAAGCCTGAAACCCTGGCCCGGCTTACCCCGGCCGCGGTCACCGGTACCCTCCAGGTCCCGGTAGGGCGGCTGCGCAAGCTGGCGATGGGAGGCGAGTATCTCTGCGCCTTCTCGGTGGGCGATCAGCTGCTGTGGGGAGCTGCGGAGCCGCTGCGGCGGATGCTCATGATTCTGCGCGAGCGTTGATGGCGGATGGGGCATAGGCGATAATCCCAAGGACCGGGCGGCGCGTTCGATATCTTCGCGCCATCGAAGCGAGGGCAGGCCATGGCCTGCCCTTGCGCTTTTCCCCACCGAGCGCCTGGCGCTCGCCTGAGCCGAGTCCACCTTACCGATGTCGCTGTTTGCCCCGCTCGATGAATCCTCGCCCTTGATCGGGCGCGTCGCCCTCGGGATCGAATACGAAGGCAGCGCCTACTATGGCTGGCAGCGCCTGCGCCATGGTCCTTCGGTGCAGCAGACGCTGGAGGAGGCGCTGGCGCGGGTCGCCCGCGCGCCGGTCGAGCTGGTGGTGAGTGGACGCACCGACACGGGCGTTCATGCCAGCCGCCAGATCGCCCACTTCGATGCGCCGTCGCCGCGCAGTCAGAAGGCTTGGGTGATGGGGGCCAATGCCAACCTGCCGCGCGACGTGCGCGTCCACTGGGCGGTGTCGGTGGCCGAGGATTTCCACGCGCGCGCCAGCGCCATCGCCCGGCGCTATCGCTACCTGATCTACAATGCCGCCAGCGCTCCGGCGCTGGGCAGCCAACAGCTCACCTGGCACCGCACCCCGCTCGACGAGCGGCGGATGCACGCCGCGGCCCAGGTGCTGGTCGGTGAACACGACTTCTCCGCCTTCCGCGCGGCCAAGTGCCAGTCGAGCACGCCCTGGCGTCATCTCCACTTCATCGAGGTGCGCCGTTTCGGCCCATTGGTGATGATCGACGTCCAGGCCAATGCGTTTTTGCATCACATGATCCGCAACATCGTCGGGACCTTGATCGCGATCGGTGACGGCCGGCGGCCGGTGGAGTGGTGTGCCGAGCTGCTCGCCGATGGCGTGCGCACGGTGGCCGGTGCGACCGCGCCGGCCCAAGGGCTACACTTCGTCGATGCCAGGTACGCGGCGATCGAGTGGCTGCCGCGTACGCCGCTGGGGCCGCTGCCGCTGGCCTTTCTCGGCGAGTGGAGCGGCGAGCGGGAGGTGCCGATCGGTGAGTATCTGCGCCGGATTCGCAAGCGTCGCGCGGCCGTGGCCCGCCCATGTACCCAGACGGAGGGCTTCGAGGAATGAGGACCAGGATCAAGTTCTGCGGGCTGACCCGCGAAGAAGACGTCGACGCCGCGGTGGAGGCGGGCGCCGATGCGTTGGGTTTCGTGCTCTGGCCCGGCAGCAAGCGCGCGGTGACCCTCGAGCGGCTCGAGGCGCTGAGCGCCAGGGTGCCGCCCTTCATCGCCCGGGTGGGGCTGTTCGTCGATCAGGATGCCGAAGTCATCGCCGCGGCCGCACCCAGCCTCGATCTGCTCCAGTTCCACGGCGACGAGCCGCCGCAGGCATGCGCCGGATTCGGCACCCCCTGGCTCAAGGCGCTGCGGATGCGCGAGGGGCTCGATCTCGACGCCGCGGCGCAGCGCTACGCCGGCGCCCGAGGGCTGCTGCTCGACGCCTGGCGTCCCGGCGTTCCCGGCGGCACCGGTGAGACCTTCGACTGGGCGCGGATTCCCACCTGGCTCGCTTCGCGCGTCGTGCTCGCCGGTGGGCTCGACGCCGGCAACGTGGGCGAGGCGATCACCCGCGTGCGCCCCTATGCGGTCGACGTCTCCGGTGGCATCGAGGCCGCGCCTGGGCGCAAGGATCACGAGCGGATGGCGGCCTTCGCCGCCGCGGTGCGTAAGGCCGATCGCTCGGAGTGAAGCGCGTTCGCTACCACTTTATGCCGCTGCACCGTTACAATGACGCCTTCGGAGCCATTGCCTCCGACCCTTTTTCCACCCCCGCGTTGTGGGGCTGAACACGCTTTAGGGATACCCTGAGTTCATGAGCTGGCTGGATAAAATCGTACCGTCGATGGGCCGCACCCGCCGTGCCGATCGGCGCAACAGCATTCCCGACGGTCTATGGCACAAGTGCCCGAAATGCGAGGCGGTGCTCTATCGACCGGAACTCGAGCGCCACGACAACGTCTGTCCCAAGTGCGATCACCACCTGCGCATGGGAGCGCGCAAGCGCCTCAACTGGTTTCTCGACGAAGAGGGCCGTGAGGAGCTGCTCGAGGATCTGATGCCGGTCGACCGGCTCAAGTTCCGCGACTCCAAGCGCTACAAGGATCGTCTCGCGGCGGCGCAGAAGGACACCGGCGAAAACGATGCGCTGATCAGCATGCGCGGCCGGCTCAACGGCCTCGAGGTGGTGGTGGTGGCGTTCGAGTTCGGCTTCATGGGCGGCTCGATGGGCAGTGTGGTCGGCGAGAAGTTCGCCCGCGCCGCGGAGCTCGCCCTCGAGCAGCGCATTCCGCTCGTCTGCTTCTCCGCCAGCGGTGGGGCGAGGATGCAGGAGGCGCTGTTCTCGCTGATGCAGATGGCCAAGACCTCCGCGGCGCTCGAAAGGCTGCGCGAGAACGGCATCCCCTACGTCTCGGTGCTCACCGATCCGGTGTTCGGTGGGGTTTCCGCCTCGCTGGCGATGCTCGGCGACATCAACGTCGCCGAGCCCAACGCGCTGATCGGCTTCGCCGGCCCCCGGGTGATCGAGCAGACCGTGCGCGAGAAGCTTCCCGAAGGCTTCCAGCGCAGTGAGTTCCTGCTCGAGCATGGCACCGTCGACATGATCATCCACCGTTCGCAGCTCAAGGAAACCCTGGGGCGGATGTTGCGCAAGCTGGTCGCGGCGCCGGTCGCGCCGCCGCTCGAGCGTGCCCCGGTGGACGCCGACGCGGAATGGCCTTCCGACGTCGAGCCTTGATCGTGACTTGCGTCCGCGCCATTTGTAGTCGTCATTCGTCGAGAGGCATCGCCTGATGTCGGTCAACCATGGCGAAGCGCTCGAGCGTTGGCTCGAGCGCCTCGCTCGGCAACATCCGCTGACCATCGATCTCGGCCTCGAGCGAGTGGCCGGGGTCGCGGCTCGCCTCGGCCTGCTCGAGGTACCGTTGGCGCCCCGGGTGATCACCGTCGCCGGTACCAACGGCAAGGGTTCGACCGTAGCGATGATTGAATCCTGCGCGCGGGCCCACGGGATGAGCTGTGTGAGCTACACCTCGCCTCACCTGCTGCGCTACAACGAGCGGGTGCGGATCGATGGTCGCGAGATCGGCGATGAAGAGCTGATCGCTGCCTTCGAGCGAATCGAGGCCGCCAGGCGCGAGGGCGACGAGATCAGCCTCAGCTACTTCGAGGTGGGTACGCTCGCCGCCGCCCTGGTGGTCAGGCAGCGCGCGCCGGATCTCGCCGTGCTCGAGGTCGGTCTCGGCGGCCGGCTCGATGCGGTCAATTTGTTCGACGCAGACGTCGCAGTGATCACCACCATCGCCCAGGATCATGCCGAGTATCTCGGCACCGATCTCGAGGTCATCGGCCGTGAGAAGGCCGGCATCATGCGCGCCGGGGCCTGTGCCGTACTCGGCAGTCGCTCGCTGCCGGTCTCCGTCGCGGCCCGCGCCGCGGCCGTCGGTGTCGCTCGCCTCGCCACCCTGGGAGAGACGTTCGACCATGCCCGCGTTGCCGGGTCCGGCTGGCGTTGGCACGGCGAGGATGCCAGTGGCGCTGCGCTCTCCTTCGCCGCGCTGCCTGATCCGGGGCTGCCGCTCGACAATGCGGCGAGCGCGGTACAGGCGCTCGCGCTCGCCGGTGTGCCGCTCGAACACGAGCGGCTGGTCGCAGGCTTCGCCGAGGTCCATTTGCCCGGCCGGCTGCAGCGGATCCAGCGCTGGTGGCTGGATGTCGCCCACAATCCCCACGCCGCGCGCTATCTGGCCGAGCGGTTGCGTGAACGCGATCGGCACCAGCCACGCCAGGGCAAGCGGCTGGTGCTGCTGGCGATGCTTGGCGACAAGGATGCCGACGGGGTGATCGAGGCACTGATGCCGGTGGTGGATGGCTGGGTCTGTGCCGGTCTCGATGGCGAACGGGGCCGTTCGGGCGCTGACCTGGTCGCAAGGATATCCGCCCAGGGCGGCGACGTGCTCGAGGTCGCCGAGGGGGTGGTGGAGGCGGTCGAGTGGATCGAGGCCGATCCACGGTTCGCCGCAGACGAAGTGCTGGTATGTGGGTCGTTCTTCACCGTATCGAAGGCGCTCGAGTGGCTGCAGGAGCGTGTCTGAGCGCGCAGGCTTAAGGCAAGGAGTGTGCGGATGAAATATGGGATACGGGAAAGGATCATCGGCGGCATCATTCTGATCGCGCTGGCGGTGATCGTGGTGCCGATGTTCTTCGGCAGCCCGAGCGAGCGGGAGTCGGGGCCGGGACCGACGATGACGATCAACCAGCAGCCGATCGAGGTGCCACAGCGCGACATCGCGCCGCCGCAGTCCGAACTGTTCTCCGCGCCCGACGACGGCTCCGATTCCACAGCGGACGTCTCTCAATATGCCCAGCTGCTGCCGGAAGAAGCCCCGTCCGGCAATGGCCCGACGGTTGAGCCGGAGGCGGCGGCATCGGCCGGCGCGGCCCAGGAGCCCGCTCCTGCGGCCAGCATGCCCGCCGAGCCGACACCGATAACCCCGGTGCAAGCGCCCGAGCGCCCGGCACCGCCGCCCCAGCAGGCCCAGGCGCCCGCGCCCTCCGCGCCAGCCCGGGCGCCCGAGCGTCCGGCGGCCGCGCCTCCCCAGCAGGCCCAGGCGCCCAGCCGCAGCGAATCGAGCGCTTCGCAAGGCAGCGGATCGCTCGCTTCCAGTGATCCGATCATGGCCGCCGCCAACCGCTATCGCGGTGACAGCGGTGCCAGCAGCTCATCCACGGGCTCATCCTCCAGCGCCGCCGCGCCTTCGAGCGGCAACTGGTCGGTGCAGGCCGGCAGCTTCGGCCAGGGCGCCAATGCCGATCGCCTGGTCGAACAGCTGCGCGGCCTTGGCTTCGCGGCCTACAAGATCTCCCGCGGTGCCAATAGCGTCGTGATGGTCGGTCCGTTCCAAAGTTCGGAAGCCGGCGAGAGTGCGCGCCAGCAGCTTCAGCAGCGCGCCAACATCAACGGCTTCGTGGTTCGCAATACCGGTAACGCTGGATGAGTCTGACCTGGCTCGACTGGGTCTTCATCGCGATCCTGGCGCTTTGCGTACTGCTGGGTGCTATGCGCGGGTTGATCCGCGAGGGGCTGGGACTCGTGGTATGGGTCGTCGCGCTGCTGACCGCGCGGGCCTTCTGCATCCAGGTGGGTGAGCTGTTCGTCGATTACATCGATAATCCGAGCGTGCGTGTGGTGGTCGGTTTCGTGCTGGTCACCTTCGTGGTGGTGATTCTCGGCGGCCTCTGCATTCGATTGCTCAACGCGATGGTCGAATGGGTCGGCATGGGTAGTTTCAACCGCCTGCTCGGGGCGCTGTTCGGCGCGGCCAAGGGCAGTGCGGTGCTGGCGCTGATCGGCGTGGTGATCCCGCTCACGCCGTTCGCTCAGATGGAGGCCTGGCAGGGGTCGCAGCTGCGTCCGATGGTGGCGAGTCTGCAACAGGTGATCGTCGATCAGTACCAGCGGCTCCAGGAGCGTCAGTCCCCGCTCGAAGAGCCGCGCCAGGATCGGAGCGTTCCGGTCACATGAGGTTCAACTAACGAGGTGGAAACGCGATGTGCGGTATCGTAGGCCTGATGGCCAACTCGATGGTCAACCAGGCGCTGTATGACGCGCTGACGGTCCTGCAGCACCGTGGACAGGACGCTGCGGGGATGATGACCCTCGACCAGGGGCGCTTCCTGCTGCGCAAGAGCAACGGACTGGTGCGCGACGTGTTCCGTACCCGTCACATGAAGCGTTTGCAGGGCAACGTCGGCATCGGCCACGTTCGCTATCCCACGGCGGGCTCCTCCTCCGAAGCCGAATCGCAGCCGTTCTACGTCAATTCGCCTTACGGCATCGCGCTGGTGCACAACGGCAACCTGACCAACTCCGCCCAGCTGCAGCAGGAGCTGTTCAGTACCGACCTGCGCCATATCAACACCAGTTCCGACTCCGAGGTGCTGGTCAACGTCTTCGCCCACGAGCTCGGCAAGCAGGGCCACGACCTCGGCCCCGACGACGTATTCGATGCGGTGCGCCGGGTGCACCGGCGCTGCAAGGGCGGCTACGCGGCACTTGCAGTGATCAACGGTCTCGGCATGGTGGCGTTCCGCGACCCCAACGGCATCCGACCGATCGTGTTCGGCAAGCGCGATACCGACCAGGGCCCGGAGTTCATGATCGCCTCCGAGTCGGTGGCGCTGGACGTCGCCGGTTTCGAGCTGATCCGCGACATCGGCCCGGGCGAGGCGGTGTTCATCGATCTCGAGCGCAACCTCTTCACCCGTGAGTGCTACGAGGCGCCGCGCTTCACGCCGTGCATCTTCGAATACGTCTATCTCGCCCGCCCCGATTCCGTCCTCGATGGCGCCAGCGTCTATCGCACGCGGATGCGGATGGGGCTCAAGCTCGCCGAGAAGATCAGGCGTGAGTGGGTCGATCACGACATCGACGTGGTGATACCGATCCCGGACACCAGTCGTACCGCGGCGCTGGAGCTCGCCCAGCATCTCGGCGTGACCTACCGCGAAGGGTTCATCAAGAACCGCTACATCGGCCGTACCTTCATCATGCCGGGACAGACCATGCGTGAGAAGTCGGTGCGCCAGAAGCTCAACACCGCCGACATCGAGTTCCAGGGCAAGAATGTGCTGCTGGTCGACGACTCGATCGTGCGAGGTACCACCTGCAACGAGATCATCCAGATGGCCCGCGAGGCGGGGGCGAACAAGGTCTACTTCGCTTCGGCCGCACCCGCGGTCCGCTATCCCAACGTCTATGGTATCGATATGCCGGTGGCGATGGAGCTGATCGGGCATGGCCGCACCGATCAGGAGGTCGGCGAGTTGATCGGTGCCGACCGGCTGATCTACCAGGACCTCGACGATCTCAAGGCGGCCTGCCGGGAGGTCAATCCCAGGCTCACCGAGTTCGACTGCTCGGTGTTCGACGGCCGCTACGTGACCGGCGACATCGACGCCGACTACCTGGCCAATCTCGAGCTTTCGCGCAGCGACGCAGCCAAGAGCCGCCAGGAGAGCGGGGCGGTGATCGAGCTGCACAATGACATCGACGGCGACGAATGAATCCCAGCGGCGCCCGAGGGCGCCGCTGGGTCTAAGGAGAACGATGATGAGCGAGCAGGATCTGGACCCCGAGGAGTTCGCACTCGATACCTTGGGTATCCGCGCGGGTCACCAGCGCACCTTCGAGCAAGAGCACGCCGAGCCGATCTTTCCGACCTCGAGCTTCGTCTACGCAAGCGCCGCCGAAGCCGCGCGCAAGTTCTCCGGCGAAGAGCCGGGCAACGTCTACTCCCGCTTCACCAATCCGACGGTGCAGACCTTCGAGCGTCGCCTGGCCGCGCTCGAGGGCGCCAAGCGTGCGGTGGCGACCAGCTCCGGCATGGCGGCGATCCTCTGCACCGGGCTCGCGCTGCTCGAGGCCGGCGACGAGATCGTCGCTTCGCGCTCGTTGTTCGGCTCCACGGTCAGCCTGCTGGCCAAGTACTTCGGCAAGTTCGGCGTCACCACCCGTTTCGTCGAGCTCTCCGATCTCGACGCCTGGGAAAGCGCGATCAGCGAAAAGACCAAGCTGCTGTTCGCCGAGACGCCGTCCAACCCCCTTTCCGAACTGGTCGACATCGCAGGCCTCGCCGAGATCGCCCATCGCCACGGCGCGCGGCTGGTGATCGACAACTGCTTCTGCACCCCCGCGCTGCAACGCCCGCTCGAGCTCGGTGCCGACCTGGTGGTGCATTCGGCGACCAAGTATCTCGATGGACAGGGCAGGGCGATCGGCGGTGCGGTGGTCGGCAACGACGAGCAGGCGTTGGAGGAGATCTTCGGCGTGGTGCGTACCTGCGGACCCTGCATGAGTCCGTTCAATGCCTGGATCTTCCTCAAGGGGCTCGAAACCCTTGGCCTGCGGATGCGTGCTCACTGCGACGCCGCGCTCAAGCTCGCCCGCTGGCTCGAAGCCCAGCCGGCGGTGACCCGGGTCTACTACAGCGGGCTCGAATCGCACCCCCAGCACGAGCTGGCCAAGCGCCAGCAGCGGGGCTTCGGTGCGGTGCTCGGCGTCGAGCTCGCCGGCGGGCAGCCGGCGGCGTGGCAGGTCATCGACTCGACCCGGATGATCTCGATCACCGGCAACCTCGGTGACGTCAAGACCACGATCACCCATCCGGCGACCACCACCCACGGCAAGCTCAGCGACGAGCAGAAGGCCGCTGCCGGGATCACCCCGGGGCTGCTGCGGATCGCGGTCGGCCTCGAGGCGCTCGAGGACATCCAGCGCGACCTCGCCCGTGGCCTCGATGCGCTGGCTCGTTGACGCGCGCAGGCGTTGAGTTGGAGCCTAGCGGGCCGCCTCAGGGCGGCCCGCTCGGTTTCCGACTTGGGCTCGTCGTTGGCCCTTGGCGCGTACGCTATCCTGGCGCCGTCGGATTACAGCGGGGTGTTTTCGCCGATCGGGGTATGGCTCGGGGCGAGCCGCGGCGGCTGGTCGTCGACGAATCCATACATGTCGGCGAAGCCCGGTATGTCGCGCTCCCAGAGCGGGGGATGGCCGCCGATCATCGACTGCAGGCAGTCGATGAAGCCGCGGGTCTTCTGGGCGAGGAACTGACGGTGGGGATAGACCACGTGCAGGTCCGCCCACGGCAGCAGCTTGAGCGTCGGCAGCAGCGGTACCAGGCGCTCCTGGCGGATCGCCTCGCTCGCGCTGTAGGAGGGAACGACGCCGAAGCAGAGCCCGTCGAGTATCGCGCCGAGCAGCATTTCCGGGTCATTGGCCATGTAGCGTGACTTGAGGCTCGCCTTCTCGACCACGCCGCTGGCGGTGATGTAATTGACCCGGTCGAGGATCATTCCATCGCGGGCGTAGATCACCGCTGGGCGTGTGATCAGTTCATCGAGGGTCGAGGGCATCCCATAGCGCTCGATGAAGGCCGGCGCCGCGACCAGGACCGGACGATTGCGTGCCAGGGGGCGGGCGATCAGCGAAGAGTCGCGCAGCTGGCTGATGCGGATGGCGAGATCGTAGCCGCCGCCGATCAGATCGATGATCTGGTCCTCGAGGCGCAGATCGATATGCATCTGCGGATACTGGCGCAGGTACTGGCGTAGCACCTTGGGCAGGAAGTGGCGGCCGAAATTGCTCGGTACCGAGATCTTCAGCGTGCCGAGCGGCTCGTGCTGGCTCAGCTGGGCCAGCTCCTCGACGCTTTCCATCGCTTCGCGCATGCGCAGCGCGTGGGGGTAGATGGCGTTGCCGAGCCCGGTGAGCGATACGCTGCGCGTGGATCGGTTGAACAGCCTGACCTGCAGTTCCTCTTCCAACTGGCCGATCTGCTTCGAAATCACCGAGCGGTTGACGTTGCGGTGATCCGCCGCGCGGCTGAAGCTGCCGGCCTCTACTACATCGGCGAAGAGCAGTAGCCGGGATGCCTTGTCCATGCTTTTTCGAACTCCTTGCGGTGCTTCGCGACCCTCCGCCGCGAGCGAGGGCACTCGGCGTAGATGATCATCTCGTTGTGGTGGTTGATTTTAGGATAGGGCTCCGGGAACTGGGGGAAATAAAGCAACATGAATGGCAACCAGGGGCGATAAAGGAAAATATCGCTGGATGGCTGACTCTATACTCTGCCGGTTCGCAAACATCGCCCCTCCGGGCTTCCCGCAGGTCACAATCCACAAGGGACCAGCATGCACGTACTCGTTCTCGGCAGTGGCGTCATCGGCGTCACTAGCGCCTACTATCTCGCTCGCGAGGGACATCAGGTTACCGTGGTCGATCGCCAGCCCGGTCCGGCGCTGGAAACCAGCTTCGGCAACGCAGGCCAGGCTTCGTTCGCGATGTCCTCGCCGTGGGGCGCGCCGGGCATTCCAGCCAAGGCAGCGAAATGGCTGCTGCAGCGCCATGCGCCGCTGAAGATCCAGCCGAGTCTCGATCCCGCGATGCTGCGTTTCATGATCCGCATGTATGCCAACTGTACCCCGGAACGCTACGCGATCAACAAAGAACGCATGCTGCGAGTGGCGGAGCACAGCCGCGCCTGCCTCGATGAGATTAGAGACGCCACCGGCATCGATTACGAAGGGCGCCAGCGCGGCTTGCTGCAGCTGTTCAGGGACGATGCGCAAGTCGAGGCCGCGGCCAAGGACATGAAGGTGCTCGAGGAGTGCGGCCTGCGTCACCGCCTGCTGACCGAGGCGCAGTGCGTCGAAGTCGAGCCCGCGCTGGCCCGGGTGCCCGGCAAGTTCCGTGCGGGCCTGCACATGCCCGACGACCAGACCGGTGACTGCTACCTGTTCACCACACGGCTGGCTGAATACTGCGCTGAGCGCTATGGCGTGGAGTTCCGCTTCGGTGTCGCAGTGCGTGGCCTCGAGCGCGACGGTGATCGTATCGGCGGGGTAGTCACCGACCAGGGGCGGCTGAGCGCCGATGCCTACGTGCTGGCGCTCGGCAGCTATTCACCGCTGGTGGCCGAGAGCGTCGACATCCAGCTGCCGATCTATCCGGTCAAGGGCTATAGCCTCACTTTGCCGGTCACCGACGAGCAGGGCGCGCCGCAGTCGACGGTGATGGACGAGCGCTACAAGGTGGCGATCACCCGCTTCAATGATCGTATCCGCGTCGGTGGCACCGCCGAGCTCGCGTCCTTCGACCTCGGTCTGCCGGCTAAGCGTCGTCAGACGCTCGAGATGGTGGTGGGGGACGTGTTCCCGAGCGGCGGCGATCTCGAGCGGGCCACTTTCTGGAGCGGCCTGCGGCCGATGACGCCTGACTCCACCCCGCTGATCGGCGCGACGCCCTACGCCAACCTGTGGCTCAACACCGGGCATGGCACGCTGGGTTGGACGATGAGCTGTGGCAGCGGCCATCTGCTCGCCGAGCTGGTCGGGGGCCGCACGCCTTCGATCGACACCGCCGGGCTCGACCTGAGCCGCTATCGCGCGGCCTGATCCGATCCTCGAACGAACGATGCCCCCGCAGCGATGAGCTGCGGGGGCATCGTTCGTTCATCTGCCGCTCGGGCGGCCAGCGGAGCAGGTTACTGGCAAACCGCCGCGAAGGCGCGGGCGACGTAGTCGAGCTGCTCTCGGCGCAGTCCAGCGACGTTGGCCCGGCCCGAGCGGACCATGTAGATGCCGAACTCGTCGCGCAGTCGATCGACCTGCTCGGGCGAGAGGCCGGTGTAGGAGAACATCCCACGCTGGTGTGCGACGTGGGCGAAGCGCTCGCTCAACCCGAACGGCGCCAGCGACTCGACGAAGGCGCGGCGCAGGCCATTGATGCGCTCGCGCATCTCGTCGACCTCGGCGATCCAACGACTGCGCAGCTCAGGATCGTTGAGGATCTCGGCGACCACCGCGCCGCCGTGGGCCGGCGGGTTGGAGTAGTTCTCGCGCGCGGTGATCGCCGCCTGCGAGCGGACGTTCTCCATCTGCTCCTGGTTCTTGGCGATCAGAATGAAACAGCCGGTTCGCTCGCGGTAGATGCCGAAGTTCTTCGAGCACGAACTGGTGATGATCATCTCGTCCAGCGACTCGGCGAGCAGGCGAGTGCCGAAGGCGTCCTCGTCGAGGCCGTCGCCGAAGCCCTGGTAGGCGAAATCGACCAGCGGCAGCAGGCCGCGACGCTGGATCAGCGCCAATACCTGTCGCCATTGATCATGATCGAGATCGAAGCCGCTTGGGTTGTGGCAGCAGGCATGCAGCAGGACGATGTCGCCCTCGGGCGCCTGCTCGAGCGCGGCGATCATGCCTTCGAAGTCGAGGCGGTTGTCGGCGCTGACGTAAGGGTAGTGATGCAGTGCGAGCCCGGCGGCCTCGAAGATGCCGACATGGTTCGGCCAGGTCGGATCGGAGAGCCAGATGCCCTTGCCGGGCAGGTTGGTCTTGATGAAGTCCGCGGCCAGCCGCAGCGCACCGGTACCGCCGGGGGACTGGGTGGCGCTGGCGCGATGGGCGTCGAGTACCGGTGAGCGCTCGCCGAGCACCAGAGACAGCACGGCATCGGTATAGCGGGGATCACCATGGGAGCCAATATAGCTCTTGGTACGCTCCTGCTCCAGCAGGCGTGCCTCGGCGAGCTTGACGCTCTCGAGCACCGGCGTGTCGCCGCGATCGTTGCGGTAGACACCTACACCTAGATCGACCTTGTCGGGGTTGGTGTCTTGGCGGAACGCATCGATGAGACCGAGGATGGCGTCTCCAGGAACACGGGCGATCTGCTCGAACATGGTGGCTTGACTACCTCGTACTGGACCGCGCGCCGTAGGCGGCAGCGCGGGGGTGGAATGGTTGGGGCCATCACTATGCCACTGCGGCAGGGTGGCTTCCACCGGCAATCGGCGGGGAGAGGAGCAAAAACTTATCCTGCTTAGGTTTTTATCGAGCAGGATAAGCTTTATCATGGCTGAATGATCGACATCGACCGCTTTTCCCAACGTCCGCTCGGTATGCGCCTGGCGATGCTGGTGCGCCAATGGCGCGCCGCCATCGACGAGCGCATGCAGCCGCTCGGGCTCACCCAGTCCCGCTGGGCATTGCTGTTCCAACTCGAGCACCTCGGCGATGGGGCGATCCAGTCGAGCCTGGCCGCGGCGCTCGGCATCGAGCTGCCGTCGCTGATGCGCACCCTCGAGCAGCTTGAGGCCGAGGGGCTGATCATGCGCACGCGCAGCGCCGAGGACCGCCGCGCTCGCTGCGTCGCGCTCACCGAGCAGGGGCGCGAGCGGCTGAACGCCGCGCGCAGCGTCGAGGCCGGCGTGCAGCGCGAACTGCTCGCCGGCCTCGACGACGAAGAGCGTCGCTCGTTCGATCGACTGATCGAACACCTGACCATCAACCTCGCCGACCTCAGGCGCGATGATTGAGCCCACAGCGGGTGATCGGGCCTGACGTCGCAAGTTCCAGCATCGATATTGACGATATTGACAACAGCAAGTACCGAGAAATAGTCCATGACCCCCGAGCAGCGCTTCAATCGCTGGGTGCAGACCGCACTGCTGGTCTTCGCCGCAGCCTTTGTCTACTTCATCGTCGCCGATACCCATATGCCGATGACACCAGAATCGCGCTTGCTGCGTCCGGTGGTTCCGGTGGCGCCGCAGGTGGGCGGGCGCGTCAGCGAGGTGTTGGTGCGCAACAATCAGCATGTGCGAAAGGGTGAGACGCTGTTTCGCATCGATGATCGCAGCTATCGGCTGGCGGTGGTCGAAGCGGAGCTCGCGCTCGAGCAGGCCGAGCGTGAGAACAAGGAGCTCGACGCCCAGATCGCATCGGCCGAGGCGGACCTGCGAGCCGCTCAGGTCGAAGCCGACAACCAGGCCCGGGACCTGAGGCGCTACGAGGCACTCGCCGCCAAACAGAGTATCGCCGCCCAGGTTCGCGACCAGACGCTCGCCGCCTATCGCAGCGCCGAGGCCCAGGTGAGCGCTGCCCAGGCCAGGATCAGCGAGCTGCGTACTCAGCGTGGGGAGACCGGAGAGGACAACCTGCGCCTGCGCCAGGCGCGTAACACCCTCGACCGCGCTCGCCTGGATCTCGACTACACCGAGGTTCGCGCCGATCTCGATGGGGTGGTCAGCAATCTCCAGTTGAGCGCTGGCGACTATGTGGCGACTGGCTCGGCTGCGCTGGCGCTGGTGGGAGACCGCCCCGATCTGGTCGCCGACTTCCGCGAGAAGAGCCTGCGCTACGCCCACTCGGGCACCGCTGCCGCGGTGACCTTCGACGGCCTGCCCGGGCAGGTCTTCGACGCCCGCGTCGAGGGTTATGATGCTGGTGTGCGCAATGGTCAGTTGCTCGCCGACGGCACGCTCGCCGATCCGGTCGAGTCCGATCGCTGGGTTCGCGACGCCCAGCGCATGCGGGTCCACGTAAGCCTCGTGGAGGTTCCCGAACGCGCGCTGCCGACCGGTGCGCGGGCCACGGTGCAGCTTTATCCCGGCGACAACCCGCTGGCGCGGCTGCTCGGGCGCCTCCAGATCCATCTGGTCAGCCTGATCCACTATGTCTACTGAGAACGGCGTGCAAGCCAGCCGCCGCCGCGGAGTCCGGGTGCGGTGGTCGAGGATGTTCCCGCTGGCCGACCATCCGCTCGGGCGCAACGATCTGCGCCAGTGCCTGCGCATCGCCACGGCGGCGACCCTTGGGTTCACCATCTGCAAGCTGTTCGACTGGAACTATGGCGTGTTCTTCACCGTCTATCCGGTGCTGCTGGTCGGATTGGTTCCCGTGTTCAACGCCCATGTCGCTCGCCAGTTCGTCGCCGCTGCGATGATCAATAGTGTCGAGGTGGGACTGATCGCCGGCTTTTTCAGCCATCTGCCGCTGGTCATGACGCTGGTGGTGTTCGCACTGTTCTTCATTCGATTCAGGCTGATGAGCCGCGGCCTGCTGTTCCTGTTCGGCGCCTCGAGCCTGGTCAGCCTCAATGTGATGTTCCACTTCGCCAGCTACGAGACCACCGACCTGCACGACATGCTGACCAGTAACGTGGTGGCGAGCTCGCTGGCGGTGGTGCTGGCAGCGTTCGTGACCTATCTGTTTCCCGATGTCGAGCCGCGCAAGCCGCCGCCGCGAGGAAGCAAGTCGGTCAACCGGATTCGCCACGAGACACTGATCGGGACCATCGCAGCCACGCTCTCCTTCGTGGTCTTCCAGGTGCTGGACCTGGAGGACTCGCTCTCCGCGCAGGTCGCCTCGATCCTGATCCTGTTCCCGATGCACTATCGCGGGGTGATCATCGCCGCGCGCTGGCGGGCGATGGGGATCGTCCTGGGCTGCTGCTTCGGTCTGGTGGTCCAGCTGGTGCTCTACGACTTTTCCGACCAGCTGCTGCTGGTGCTGCCGTTGCTCTGGGTGTGCCTGATGATCGGGGCGCGGATGCACGTGACCGAGAAGGTCGGGTCCGGAGTCGGCTTCGGCACCATGACGACCGTGGGCATTCTCTTCGGCCAGTATCTCGAACCCAACCAGGACCTGGTCTACAGCGATTTCTACCGGATCGTCTCGGTGTGCGTGTCGCTGGTGGTGACGGTGACGGTGGTATTCATCCTGCACCTGCTGCTCAACCGCTTTCCCTCCACCCGGCTCGAAATCGACTGACGCGAGCGAGCGGCCCGAAGGCCGCTCATCGGTCGGATGGCTCGCCGCCCGCGCTCAGCGCGGTGCGTCGTAGCGTCCCTCGCGGCGGTTGGAGAACACCACCTGCCAGAGCTGGATGTCGCGGGCGCGGAAGGCGCCGGCGCAGATCAGCAGGTAGTAGCGGAACATCCGATAGGTACGCTCGTCGTAGTTCGCGCTGACCGAAGGCCAGGCGCTTTCGAAATTGGCGTGCCAGGCCATCAGGGTGCGGTCGTAATCGGCGCCGAAGTTCTGCCAGTCCTCCATCACGAACAGCTCTTCGCTCGGCTTCACCAGCTGAACGATCGAGGGCAGGATGCCGTTGGGGAAGATGTACTTGTTGATCCACGGATCGGCACCGACGTGGGTGGCGTTGCTGCCGATGGTGTGGAGCAGGAACAGGCCGTCCTCGGCGAGCAGGTTCTTCACTGCCCGGAAGTAGGTCGGATAGTTCTTGTGTCCGACGTGCTCGAACATACCGATCGAGACGATTCGATCGAAGCACCCGGTCAGGTCGCGATAGTCCTCGAGGATGATCTCGACCGGCAGGCCTTCGCAGCGCTCCTTGGCATAGGCGGCCTGCTCCTTGGAAATGGTGATGCCGGTGACCTCGCAGCCATAGTGCTTGGCCGCGTGATAGGCGAAGCTGCCCCAGCCGCAGCCGATGTCGAGCACCTTCATGCCTGGTTCTAGGCCAAGCTTGCGGGCGGCCAGATCGAGCTTGGCCAGCTGTGCCTGATGGAGGTCGGTGGCTTCCTTCCAATAGCCGCACGAGTAGCACATGGTCTCGTCGAGCATGCGTTCGAACAGGTCGTTGCCGAGATCGTAGTGCTTCTCGCCGACGATGAAGGCGCGGGTCTTGCTCTGAAGATTGATGAAGCCGGCCCGCAGGGTATAGAAGAGATGATGCAGCGGGTTCTCCGCGCGCTGGCCGAGACCGTGGCGCAGCAAGCGCAGGATCATCTCATCGATCTGCTCGCAGTCCCACTGTCCATCCATGTAGGACTCGCCGAGTCCGAGCGAGCCGCTGCGTATCACCCGGCCGAAGAAGGCGGGGTCATGGACTTGGATATCCCAGGGATTGTTGCCGTTGATCGCGACGCCGGAGCCCTCGAGCAAGGACTCGGCAAGGCGTCGGCTGCGCGTGTCGGGCAGCTCGCTTGAATCGAAAGCAGTATTGCTGGCCATGACTCCTCCCCGTTGAACACCCTTCCCGATAGGAAGTATGGACACGTCTGTGCGTGTCTTCCCTGGCGCGGCCGAGGCAGTTCATGGGAAACGCGACGGCCTTGCGCACGCGCTAAACCTCGTTGAATCTTAAAGCAGGCTTTGCAATCCTGCTAATGATTGTCGGCTATTACGTCGATCGACGATTTCAAGTTGGCTCGCCATTGGCGCTGAACCCGTTTTGTGATTAGCCGCTATGCAGGCGAATATGGCGCTTTCCAGCTTGGTACGGGCGAGCGAAATGGCGCAAACCGACATTCGCCGCGCCAGCGGTAAAACGACTTGGAGGTAGCGAAATGAAGGTCATCGTCGATTTGTGCGTGGTGCCGCTCGGGGTCGGCGTCTCGGTCTCGCCCCACGTCGCCGCCTGCCAGCGGGTGCTCGAGGAGGCGGGGCTCGAGCACCGGATGCATGCGTACGGCACCAACGTCGAAGGAGAGTGGGACGAGGTGTTCGGTGCGATCAAGCGCTGCCACCAGGTGGTTCACGAGATGGGGGCGCCGAGGATCACCACCACGCTCAAGCTCGGCACCCGCACCGACCGGGAGCAGAGCATGGACGACAAGGTGGAGAGCGTACGCCGTCGGCTGGAGTCTTGACTCATGCCCGATGGCATCGATAGACGAGAACGCCGAAGCCGGTATCGCCCTCGACCCCGGCGTTGACCAGCCGCCCGCGCGCGACGGCGGAGGATGGCAAGGCGAGGCGCGGCTGTGCGGGCTGCCATTGGTAGGCGAACGGCTCGCCGCCGCACTGCTCGGTGGCCATTGCGACGGCTCGCGCTTCGGCCTGGGGGGCATCGGCCGCCGCGGCCTCGATCGATGCGCTGGATGGGGAAGAGGGCCCGCTTGCACAGCCCGCCAGCACAAGCAGCCCAAGCGCAATGGCACTCTGGACCGCCCGCCGCTGGGGAGGGCCGCTTCGTCGTGCTGGGGTCATGGCGTTCTCCTTGCCTGCGCTGCGCACGCTTCGGCCTCGGGTAGCCACTGCGCCGCTCGAGCGAGCAGATGGTCGGTCAGGGTGTCGAGCAGCTGGCCGCCTTGGCGCCAGTGGTGCCAGTAGAGCGGCACCACGATCAGCGTCTCCCATTCGAGCACCGCCAGTTCGCCGGCCTCGATCGCTTCGCGGGCCTGCAATTCGGGTATCAGCCCGTAGCATAGACCGTTTCTCACCATCGCCAGAAAACCGGGCGAGGAGGGGCAGCGGTGATGGGGAAAGGCCGCGGTAACGCCGTGCTCGGCGAGATAGCGGTGCTGCAGGCGATCATCGTCGCCGTAGATCACCGCAGGTGCCCGGCTCAACGTGCCCTCATCGATGCCATCGGCGAAGTAGCGGCCGATGAATCCAGGGGTCGCCACCGGCAGATAGCGCATGCCGCCGAGGAAGTGCGCCCGCGCGCCCTGCACCGCGCGCGGCGATGCGCAGACGCAGGCCGCCACTTCACCATCGCGCATGCGGCTCAGCGCTTGGTCCTGATCCTCGATCACCAGATCGAACAGCACCTCGTGCTGGCGGCCGAAATCTCCGCTGGCTTCGAACCACCAGGTGGCAAGGCTGTCGGCGTTCACCACGATGCGCATCCGCTGGCCGCCCTCGCCCAGTGCCGGCAGGGTGTCGACTAGGTCGTATTCGAGCAAGCGCACCTGCTGGACATGGTTGAGCAGCCGCTGTCCGGTTTCGGTCGGTGCAAGACGCGGCGCACGCACCAGCACCGGCTGCCCGAGCCGCGCCTCGAGCAGTTTGATCCGTTGGGATACCGCCGACTGGGTCAGGCCCAGCGCTCGGGCGCCGCGCTCGAAGCCGCCTTGATCGATCACTGCGCTGAGCGCCTCGAGGAGTTTATAGTCGATCATCGATTAACCTAATGAGGTATTAGGTGAATTAGTTTAATTGATGATAGTCCGGTCGCGTATGTTTGTCGCTCGATCACGAGGGTAGGGGCGAGCATGCTGGCATCGTGGCTGGACGGATGGATCATGGGGCTCGGGCTGATCGTAGCGATCGGTGCGCAGAACGCCTACGTTCTGCAGCAGGGCGTGCGAGGGCGCCATCCCTGGATGGTCGCCTCGGTCTGTACCCTTTGCGACGTGGGGCTCACCGCGCTGGGTGTGTTCGGGGTCGCGAGCGCGCTGCAGGCGTGGCCCGAGGCGACGCGGATGCTCGGTTGGGCCGCCGCTGCGCTACTGCTGCTGCTCGCGGGCCAAGCACTCTGGCGGGCGGTGTTCCTGCGCCAGGGACTGCATCCGCTCGCCGCGCCGGCGGGTTCGCGGCTGGCCACGCTGTTCGCCACGCTGGCGGTGAGCCTGCTCAATCCCCACGTTTATCTGGATACGGTGGCGATGCTGGGCGCTATCGGTGCGACCAGGCCATCGCCGCTGGGGTTCGCGATCGGCGCGGCGTGCGCGTCGGCGGTTTGGTTCTTTTCCCTCGTCGCTGGCGCTCGACGGTTCGCCACCACCCTCGCCTCAGCGCGGTCATGGCGCTGGATCGATGGTGCGATCGGCGTCGTTCTCCTGGTGATCGCGATCAGGCTGCTGCATGGCTGAGGGCCGAGCGTCACTCCTCGAGCGCGTAGCGCAAGGTGATCCGGGCCTCGACGCCGATTTCGCCGGGATTGTAATCGACCGAGTCGGCGACGCGGCCTTCGGCCATTGCCATCATCCTCGGCTGGAAGCGCGGGGCGTCTCCCTCGACCACTTCGAGCACCGGGCCCAGCTCGAGCGACAGGCTCGCGGCGATCGCCCGTGCCTTGCCCTCAGCGCGGGCGACGGCAGCGGCCAGCGCGCGATCCTCGACCGCGCCACGGTCGGCGACGTCATAGCTCACCCCGTCGAGGCGGTCGACGCCGGCTTGGGTCAAGGCTTCGAGTACGGTGGGCAGCCGGTCGAGCTGTTCGATGTCGAGCTGGATCGGACGTTCGACGCTGATCCGGCTGCGGTTCGGCTGCCCATCGCCGCTGGTATAGAGTATCTCGGGCTGAATGCTGAGGCTGCCGGCGTGGATGCGCTCACGCGCGACGCCCGCGGCGACCAGCGTATCGATCAGTTGGGACATCCGGCGCTCCAGCGCGCTGCGCGCCTGCTCCAGCTCGCCTGGCGCGGCGTTTTCGCCCTCGTCACGCAGCGGGGTCTTCTCCCACAGGGTGGCGCTCAGTCCTGCGCGATCGGGTGCGATCTGTACTTGGCCCTCTCCGCTGACTTCGAGCGTGGCGGGCTTGGCCTGGGCGGCCAGGGGCAGTGCGAATGCAAAGGCGCAGAGCACCCCGAGGGTCAGGCGGCGGGAGAGCGTAGTGGTGGTCATGTCGGGCTTCCTTGTCGGGTGGGAGATCAGTAGTCGATGCCCCGTCGGGCCTTGAGTCCCTGGTTGAAGGCGTGGCGCGTTTCCTGCATCTCGGTGATGGTGTCGGCCATCTCGAGCAGCTCGCGGTGGGCATTGCGGCCGGTGATGATCACCGTCTGCTCGGGGGGGCGGTGGGCCAGCGCGCGCATCACTCTTTGGACATCGAGATAGCCGAACTTGAGCATGTAGGTGAGCTCGTCGAGCACCACCAGGTAGCGGTCCGGGTCGGTCATCATCCGCTCGGCGTGGGCCCAGGTCGCCTCACAGGCGGCCCGGTCGGTATCGCGATTCTGGGTCTCCCAGGTGAAGCCGGTGGCCATCACCACGACTTCCAGCCGGGGGTCATCGGCGAGCCGCTGGCGCTCGCCGCATTCCCATTCTCCTTTGATGAACTGCACCACGCCGACGCCATAGCCATAGCCCAGCGCGCGGGCCACCGTGCCCCAGGCCGCGGTGGTCTTGCCCTTGCCGTTGCCGGTGAATACCAGCAGCTGCCCGCGCTCGACGCTGGCGGCGGCGACCTTGGCATCGACGTGCTGCTTGAGTTTCTCCATTGCGCGCTTGTGGCGGCGCTGACGCTCGTCGCTCATTCCGGGGGCTCCTGTGCATGCGGTTCGGCATGCATCATAGCGCGTCCATCGAGCCAGGACGTGTCGACGAGTCCTGGCTCCGGATGGTTCAAAGCGCGAGCAGCAGCCCCGCCAAGCAGGCGCTCATCAGGTTGGAAAGCGTGCCCGCGAGCACCGCCTTGAGGCCGAGGGCGGCGACGTCGCCGCGGCGATTGGGGGCGATGACGCCGAGGCCGCCGAGCAGGATCGCGACCGAGCTCAGGTTGGCGAATCCGCACAGCGCGAAGATCACGATGGCCTGGGAGTGGGGCGTCAGCGAGTCACGCACCGCGATGAAGTCGATGTAGGCGACGAATTCGTTGAGGATGGTCTTCTGGCCGATCAGGCTGCCGGCGGTGATCGCCTCGTCCCAGGGGATGCCGATCAAAAAGGCGAGCGGCGCGAAGCAGTAGCCGAGGATCAGCTGTAGCGACAGCTCCTCGATCCCGAACCAGCCGCCGATGGAGCCGACCATGCCATTGAACAGGGCGATCAGCGCGACGAAGGCGATCAGCATCGCGCCGACGTTGACGGCGAGCCGTAGTCCATCGCTGGCTCCCGCCGCGGCGGCGTCGATGACGTTGCGCGGCCCTTGCTGCTGGGTAGCGTCCGCCTCCACTTCTTCGAGCCGCTGGAGGGGGCGGCCGGTCTCGGGGATCATCAGCTTGGCCATCAGCAGTCCGCCGGGGGCGGCCATGAAGGAGGCGGCTAGCAGGTAGTCGAGATCGATGCCGAGCGCGGCGTAGCCGCCGAGTGTGGAGCCCGCGACGCTCGCGAGTCCGCCGGCCATCACCGCGAAGAGCTCCGAGCGGGTCATCTTCGGTACGAAAGGCTTGACCACCAGAGGGGCTTCGGACTGGCCGACGAAGATGTTCGCCGCCGAGTTGAGCGACTCGGCGCGGCTGGTGCCGAGGGCGAGTTGCAGGCCGCGGCCGATCACGTTGATCACCCAGCGCATCACGCCGAGGTAGTAGAGCACCGCGATCAACGAGGAAAAGAACACGATGATCGGCAGCACCCGGAAGGCGAAGACGAAGCCGCCATTGCCGAAGACCTCGAACATCCGAGGGCTGACCAGACCGCCGAACAGAAAGCTGATCCCCGCATCGGCGGAGCCGAGCACGGCCTGCACACCATTGCTGATCCATTGCAGCAGCTGACCGCCCCAATCGGTGTAGAGCACGACTACGCCGATCAGCGCTTGAATGGCAAAGGCTATGGATACCGTGCGCAGGCGGATCGCCCGGCGATTTTCGCTGAAGAGCAGGGCAATACCGATCAGCACAGCGATGCCGATCACCCCCATGAGTATGTTCATCGCGTTACCAGATTGTTGATTGTGGTCGTCAAGCTGGCGAGTGTGAACGAAGGTTCTGCGGATTTGAAGCAGTTGTTCAAGGCCGTCGTGCGGGGTCCGTGGGTGGTCAAGGGATGGGTGCGAGCAGCGCCTCGCGAACCCAGCCGGGTGCGGCGTCGGGTGCGGTGATTCGTACCCAGCCGTCGCGTCGGGCATGGATCGTCACCGTCTCATTCAGGCGCAGCGCGCCGACCTGTGGAGCCCCTGGGCCTGGATAGTTGAATACCCCGGCTTGATCGACCGCTGCGCGCGCCTGGGCGAGCGCGCCGTCGGCGCTCGTGGGCGGAGCATTAGTGGTGGATTGCTCGGCGCCCATCGGTCGGCAGACCAGCGAACGAGGCGCGGCGAGCTGCTGCTGGAGTGCATCGACCTGGAGCGACAGCTGGTCGACCAGCGTGGCGAGACGCTGGTTGGCGGCGACCAGCGCTGCGACCGACTGGCGCTGGTCGCCATAGCCATCGAAGCCGCCGTAGTAGCCCCGGTTGAAGCCGATGCCGACGCCGAGCGGTGCCCGGGAGGCGGCAGCGAGCGCTTGTCGATTGGCTGCGTCCACCTCGGAAAGATCGAGGCGCGGGGTGCCGCCGGCGTTGAGCGCGGGCGGCTGCTCGCAGATCAGGCGCTGTTCGGTCTGGGCCTGCGCCGGGGTGCAGGCCAGCGGCAGGACGAAAAGCAGCAGCGCGGTCGGGAGGCTTCGGCGCACATCGTTCTCCTCGCCAGTTGAAAGGCACGCAGGGCCGAGGCCTGGGCCCGAAGGTGGCATCAGGGTACCCGAGTGGCTCGATCGGTGACAGCGGCACGCCAGCGCCCGCTGGGCATGGAGCGCGAGGCTGCTTTTCCCTACAATGTCGACTCGGCGCCGTTGGCGTCTTCCCTCTCGAACCCTGGAAAGTAGCCCGATGCTCGATCCCAAACTGCTGCGCAGCGACCTCGAAGGTGTCGCTGCACGTCTCGCCCTCCGCGGATTCTCACTCGATCTGCAGCGGATTTCCTCGCTCGAGTCCCGGCGTCGCGAGTTGCAGACCCGGGTGGAGGAGCTGCAGGGCGAGCGCAACGCCCGCTCCAAGGCGATCGGGCAGGCCAAGGCCAGGGGAGAGGACGTGGCGCCTCTGCTCGCCGAGGTCGAGTCGCTCAAGGGGCGTCTCGGCGATGCCTCGGGGCAGCTCGATGAGCTGCAGGTGGAGTTCGACTCGATCCTCGCCGGATTGCCCAATCTGCCCCACGACAGCGTGCCGCCAGGGAAGGATGAAAGCGATAATCTCGAGGTCGCGCGCTGGGGCGAGCCGCGGGCGTTCGAGTTCGAACCACGCGACCATACCGACCTCGGCGGGCTCTACGGTGGGCTCGACTTCGAGGCCGCGGCCAAGCTCACCGGCTCGCGCTTCGTGGTGATGCGCGGTGAGATCGCGCGGCTCCACCGCGCGTTGACCCAGTTCATGCTCGACAAGCAGACCCTCGATCACGGCTACGAAGAGCACTACGTGCCCTACATGGTCAATGCCGCCTCGCTCCAGGGCACCGGGCAGTTGCCCAAGTTCGCCGAGGATCTTTTCGCGCTCGAGGGCGAGCAGGATTACCGTTTGATCCCTACCGCCGAAGTGCCGTTGACCAACCTGGTGCGGGGCGAGATCCTGCCGGCCGAACGGCTGCCGCTCAAGCTCACCGCGCACACGCCGTGCTTTCGCAGTGAGGCGGGAGCCTATGGTCGCGACACCCGCGGAATGATTCGCCAGCACCAGTTCGACAAGGTCGAGATGGTCCAGGTGTGCGCGCCGGAGCACTCCTACGAGGTGCTCGAGGAGATGCGTGGCCACGCTGAGGCAGTGCTCCGGGCGCTGGGGTTGCCTTACCGGGTGGTCGCCCTGTGTGGCGGCGATCTCGGCTTCTCCGCCGCCAAGACCTACGACCTGGAAGTGTGGCTGCCGAGCCAGCGGACCTATCGTGAGATATCCTCGGTTTCCAACTGCGAGGACTTCCAGGCCCGGCGTATGCAGGCGCGCTTTCGCGGCGCCAGCGACAAGAAACCGCGGCTGGTGCATACCCTCAACGGTTCGGGGCTGGCGGTCGGACGCTGCCTGGTCGCGGTGATGGAGAACTACCAGCGGGCCGATGGTTCGATCGAAGTGCCCGAAGCCCTGCGTGGCTACATGGGTGGGATCGAACGGATCAATTCGCCACGCTGAGCGGTCGCTGGCTGTCGAACGGCATTGGCCGTGCCGCGGTGCGGCATTATCATTTCGCTCCCGGCATCGTTGCCGGACGCATCGCGCTTACCCGGGATAACGCATGGCTCTAGACCTGATCTGTTCGCTGCGCTTTTTCGATCTTCGCCTCTTCGGCGGCGGGCGGGAAGCGCTGGCCATCGCCGAGCGTCTCGGCGACCTGAGGCTTTGCATCCATGCGCAGTCCCTCGCCGGGGGCCTGTCGGCATTGGCTGCCTCACGTGGCTGGGCGGTCGAATCGGCGCCGCCATCGCCTGCGCTAGGGCAGTGCTGGCTGGTCGCGAGCGGTGACCCGGCGCAGGACGACGAGCTCGTGGCGCTGGCCGAACGGGCCGGTGTCGCCGTCTTCGTGCCGCGCTGGCCCGAGCGCTCGAGCGTCCGGCTGCCGCTCGAGGTCGGGCGTGCCCCCGATTCATCCGCCTCTTCGTCGCGCAACCGCTTCCAGCCTGGCCGCGTCAGCCTGGTCGGCGCCGGTCCTGGCGATCCGGAGCTTCTGACCCTCAAGGCGCTGGCCCGACTGCGCGAAGCCGAGGTGCTGATTCACGACCGGCTGGTCAGTGATGAGGTGCTGGCGCTGGCCGCTCCCGGTGCTCGACGGCTCTACGTCGGCAAGGCGCGCTCGCGTCATAGCGTGCCTCAGGAGGGGATCAACCAAGCGTTGGTCGACTGGGCGCGTGCCGGATACCGGGTGGTGCGGCTCAAGGGCGGCGATCCGTTCGTCTTCGGTCGCGGTGGCGAAGAGCTCGAGTGCCTCGCCGAAGAAGGGATCGACTTCGAAGTAATCCCGGGAATCACCGCGGCGATCGGGGTCTCGGCCTATACCGGTATCCCGCTGACCCATCGTGATCACGCTCAATCGGTGCGATTCATCACTGGTCATCTGAGCAATGGCAGCATCGACCTCGACTGGCCGACCCTGGCGGCTCCCGGCCAGACGTTGGTGTTCTACATGGGCCTGGGCAGTCTCGAGGTGATCGCTCGCCAGTTGATCGAGCACGGCATGGGCGCAGATACGCCGATCGCCCTGGTCGAACAGGGCACCACCGCGCGCCAGCGTGTCCACGTCGATACGCTGGCTGGCATCGCCGCCAGCATCGCCGGGCTCGATATCGCGCCGCCGACGTTGATCGTAGTAGGGGGGGTAGTCTCGCTGTATCGCTCGCTTTCATGGTTCGAGCGCGCCAGCGCCACGAGCCTCGGATGGCGCCACGGCAAACACCCGAGTCCGCTTGATCGCGCCGGCGAGGCTTGAAAGCGCTTCGCTGGAATGCTGCGATCCGCTCGGATCAGCGCAGCGCTGGCAGTGAATGCTGGAAGTACAGCACTGCGAGCGCCAGTGCGGGGGGAATCATTATCACCATCGTGACCACCAGATACCAACGCCGCTCTTCGCTGTGCAGGATCTTGCGATAGCGGTGTTCATGGACCTGGTCGCCCTGGTCGAGTCGGCGCAACCGTTCGCGCGCGCTGGAAGCGGAAAAAGGCCGCCGGTTCACGGCGTGCTCCTTTGCGGCTGTTGCTGCTGTCGCTTGAGCTGGTCGAGCCCCTGCTGCGATTGGTTCAAACGCTGGCGGTTCAGTCGCTCCGAGGTTTCGGTCGGCCCCTGGTTCGAGTTGAGGCGGCTGCGCTGTTGCTGGACATCGCGCTGGGTGCGGTTGATCTGATTCTGGCGCTGACTCTGTTCGAAGCGCTGCTGGGGGGATTGCACCGCAGTGCCGCTGCTCTGGGCCAGCGTAGGGCTGGCCCAGAGCAGCGCTAGGGTGAACGGCGCTGCCCAGCGGGCGATGAATGAGAAAGGTTTCATGTTCAAAGCTCGCATCGGGGATGATGACGCTGTCCGAGGAACCGCCAAGGATGCCTCGCTGGATCAGGCTGAAAGCCGCTCCGAGTCGAGGGGCTGGACGCGCCTGATCTGGATCTCCTCGCGCAGTGCCATTTCGTACGCGGCTTGGCGGAATTCCGCCATGGTACATATCTCGTGGCCGTTTGGGCAGCACAACATACTGTCGTCAGGCATGGGCTCCGGCCAGTGGAGCGGGGAATGGCAAATCTGGCATTTCGCGCCTTCGAACGGCGACTCTTTCATGTTGATTGGCATAGCGGCTAGCTCCTAGCGATTGTTTGCTCTTCCTGAGCGACTTCTTCATCGCGTCCGCCCAAGGGGCGGGCCGGACGCAGTGACCATGGCGCCATCGGCGCTGATCGAAGAAGGTGAAGCATTGTGCCTACTTTTTACACGGCTTTGCCACTTTCGCGCCATTCGCCAATAGTTGGCCCAGGGTTTCGCCCGCGTACTCGCCGCGTCGAGCATGGTCTGCGGCGCCTTGCGTATCGCTGGCCACTACTCTGCCAGGGCGTGTTGTCATTTCTGTGACGAAGGCGGCGGCCGGTACGTTTACAAAAAGTTACTCCGGTGGCGCGAACTAAATCCGAGTGCTTCTGTCTATTTATTCGCAAGACATCCTTCTGGGTTATTTGGCCCCTTGAAACAAGGGGCTTTTCTTTTTCCAGCAAGGCCGATGAGCAGGGGCCAGCAGAGAGGGCACCATCGATGTTTTCCCTGCTGCCTCCGAGGCAGCATTCCCTGCGTACTTGAGCCCAGCGTGCGCTGGGCTTTTTTTCGCCCGGGGCCCGGGGCCCGTGGCGCCGATCAGCGCACTGGCGGAGCGTACTGGATGCCGCCCGCGTTCCACAGGGCGTTGACGCCACGGGGAATGCCGAGGGGAGACTGCTCCCCGACGGTGCGTTCATAGACCTCGGCGTAGTTGCCTACCAGCTTGACGATGTTGTAGGCCCAGTCGTTGGAGAGCCCGAGCTGCTCGCCGAAGTTGCCGTCCTGGCCGAGCAGACGGGCGATGTCGGGGTTCGGCGGGTTGTCGCGCATCGCGTCGACGTTCTCGCTGGTCACGCCCAGCTCCTCGGCGTTGAGCATCGCATAGAGCGTCCAGCTCACCACCTTGCCCCAGTCCTCGTCACCGCGACGGACCATCGGTGCCAGCGGCTCCTTGGAGATCCGCTCGGGAAGGATTTCCGCGCCGTCGGGATCGGCCAGATGGGTACGCAGCCCAGCGAGCTGGGAGGCATCGGAGGTCAGTACGTCGCAGCGCCCACCGTCGAATGCACTGACCAATACGTCCGGTGTCTCCGCGGTGACAGGCTGGTAGCTCATGCCATGGGCGCCGAAGTAGTCCTGCATGTTCAGCTCATGGGTGCTTCCCGAGGTGATGCAGACCGTGGCGCCGTCCAGCTCGCTGAGGCTCGAGACGCCAAGCGATTTCTTCACCAGGAATCCCTCGCCATCGTAGAAGGTCACGCCGCCGGGAAAGGTCAGTCCCAGGCTATTGTCCCTCGCCGCGGTCCAGGTGGTATTGCGAGACAGCAGATCCACCTCGCCTCCTAGAAGCACGGTGAAACGTTCGGTGGAGGTCAGTGCGCGGTAGATGACCTTGTCCGGGTCACCCAGCACCGCGGCAGCGATCCCTCGGCAGAGTTCCACGTCGATACCTGTCCAGCGGCCCTGCTGGTCCGGGGCGGAGAAACCGCTGATCCCCGGACTGACGCCGCAAGCTACGCTGTCACGCTGCTTGACCTGGTCGAGCGTGGCGGCGGCGCTGAGCTGTGACCATCCCAATAGAGCGGCGCCGGTGAAACCGTATACCGTCAACTTGGCAACACGCATTCATCTTTCCTCTGGTTATGGACCACTGGCGATCGGCCAGGGCAAAGCACCCAATGATGAATGCAAATCATGTGCCGACCTTGCGGACCACGATCACCGTGAGCCGGCCGCGTCGGCGCAGGCCGGCAGTGGGAGCGTGGATTTGCCCCAGTCACGGCTGCTGAGCGAAACCGGTGGAAAGGCTGAGGTCGCCCATGGCCGGCATTGTTGATGACGGCGTCGATGCGGCCGAAGCGCGCCAGAGCGGCCTCCACGGCCAGCTGCGCCTCGGCCTCATCGGTGACGTCAAGCGTCGTCACCAGCACGCGATCGTCGTCGAATGGCGCGCTGCGATCCAGGCCCTGCGTACTGCGCACGGCAGCGACCACGCTGTCGCTATGTCGTACACCTATGGCGCGTCACGACTGCTGCTGACGGTGATCGAAGTACCGACCATCACCGAGATGCCGGGAGCGATCGTATTTCGTCACTGAATACCCGCGGTGGCTGTCGCCGTCAGGTCCCTTCACCGATGATCCGCTCACCGACGTAGGCATTGCCGCGATGATCGAGCTGGGGAATGCGCCATTTTTCGGCTTCAAACAACAGAACCCGCCGGAGCGGGTTAGCTGGGTATTCGGTTGCCGCGAACCGCGCTACCGCGGGGGCGAAGACTCGGCGGCTAGACCGAGCCCGCGCTCAGTTGGTGCCGGAGGTACCGGTAGTGCCGGTGGTTCCTGTCGTGCCGGTCGTCCCACCCGTGCCCGAAGTGCCGGTGGCTGAGACCGCGGTGCCGACCATCGTCGAGGCGGTGGACGGTGTGCCCTGTGCAACCGGCGCGGGTGAGGACGATGCGGCTGCGCCTCCGGCCTCCGAGCCGGCTTCCTGCGCCCAGGTGGGAAGAGCGAAGAGCGAAGCGAATGCCGCGCCCGCGAGCATGGATCGGATTTTCATCGCATTAATCTCCTGGCCGAAAAGAAATGGAATACGGACCTACGGCTTTAGGATATTCGACCAAAGATGATCGCGTCATTAACACTCACTAAGGAGACGCATTTATATACCAAAATGCTACAAAGTGGCTCAGCCGAGCAGGGCTCGTGCAATCGCTCGAGGTCCAAATGGTCTTCGATGTTCTTATCGCCGGCGTCGTCGTTGGTCGAATCCCATCGACGCTGCGTGTCTATCTTTGGTCGTGCTTTGGTCGCATCGATCGGACGAAGCTTGCATCGGTCATGGCGCTATTCCACCTTGTGGCTGACTGGAGATATCCATCGATTCCAGGAGGTGCCGAATGAAAGCGCGCTACATCGTGGAGAACCGCTTGTCCGCAGCGGTGGGCTTGACCAATCCGGCGGTGGAAAGCATGAAAAGCGACAGGTATCCCGGCTGGGTGATCGTCGAGCGCCGGGGAGGGCGTGAAATCAAAGGGCCGTTCTCATCGCTTTCCGAGGCGCAGGCACGGGCGAATGAGATGAACGGCGGGTACTGACTGCGGGCCCCGTGAGGCGCGTCGGGTCATCCGGGCGTTGGTGCAGGCCGCACGCCCTATCGAGTGGACGGCCTGCAGCGGCGCCGGAGCAGGGGCCGGCATCGGTGATTGGTACCCATCGTCAAGTATCGGGGATTCAATGAACGCCTAGCCCTCTGCCACTCTTGTACCCTGTTGCCAGGCAGGCACCGTGGGGGGTGCCCTCCACCTCGTCCCAGGTTCTGCGTCGTCGCGCGATAATGGGAGGTGCCTGCCGCTCTCTTCGCTAGGTCCATACCGGCTCGTTCGGTACTTCCGGCGGCTCGTGCGGTGGTGGATTGAGCGGCGGCTCGGACGGCGGCGCGGGAGGAGGCTGATCGTCCGGTGGAATCGGGTATGGATCACTCATGGCGCTCTCCGTTTGGCGGGCTCATTCAAAGCGTAGCAGTGTTCTGAACGATGGCCCGTACTTATCTGCCCCTCGCCGGATGGGCGACCGGCAGGCGCATACCCACGCCGTGGGCGGCCGTGGTGCTAGAACTTGCCCCGCTTTCGCAGCTCGATCAGCGCATAGACGTGCTCGAGCACGCTCGCCATGAGTGGATCATGCTTCTCCTCGTGGCGCAGGCACATGATCAGCGGAGAGCTCAATCCCGCGGTGCTGATCCCTTCATAGACCACATCCTCGCGCACTAGCCGCCGTACGGTGCGCGGCACCAGTGTGATACCCATCTCGCAGGCGACCAGGCCGATCGCGGTCTGCAGCTCGTTGGTCTCTTGCAGCACCTCGATGTGCAGGCCCCGCTGATGGAACATGCCTAGAACGACGTCGGCGTAGCTCGGTCTCGGCCGGGCTGGGTAGACGATCAGCGGCTCCTCGGCGAGGCGTTCGATCGAAGGGCGGGTGCCGACCAATGGGTGGCGGGCGGGTAGGGCGGCGAGTACCGGTTCTTCGAACAGCACCTCCTGGCGCACGCCGGGGCCATCGAGCCATATCCGGCCGAAGCCGATATCGATCTGACCACTGTGCAGCGCCGCGACCTGCTGCACCGAGGTCATCTCCTGCAGCACGATCTCCAGTGCATCGATCTGGCGTAGCCTGCGTACCAGGGTGGGCAGTTGGCCATAGAAGGAGGAAGGTACGAAGCCGATGCCGAATCTGCGTTTGCCCTTGCGCGCGAGGCGCTGCGTCGCCTCGATGCTGAAGCTGAGTCTCTCCAGCAACTGGGTGCAGTAGCCCTCGAAGGCTTCGCCTGCGGTGGTCAGTGCGAGTCCTCGGGGCAGCCGCTCGAACAGCTTCACGCCGAGCTCTGCTTCCAACTCCTTGATCTGCCTGCTCAGCGGCGGCTGGGCGATGTGCAGCCGCGCAGCGGCTCGGCTGATGTTGAGCTCTTCGGCAGCGACCTTGAAGTAACGCAGGTGCCTGAGTTCCACGATACCTCCCTGGTATAGCGGTGAAGCCTGCAGCCTCTCTCGGCTGCGCATTCCCGGCAATTGGCCAAACCGCGCATAGCGCATGGTCATCCTGCCTGAGTCGCCCGGGCGATCCATTCGGCGTAGATCGATGGTCGTAATTCCTCTCCCCTCTGGCCGCTTCGATGCGTTCGAAGATCGTCATCGCCCGCCCGGCGGTCCGCAGGATACGACCAACGGACGCAGCGACGCTCGAGCGATACCCGCAGGGTATGGGCGGCGACGACAACGATATTGGTTCGAGGCCGGGCGTGGGCGTGATAGTCGATGCATCCAATGTCCTTGTGTCCAGGAGCCAACAAGATGGCCATGCCCATCCGCATCGAGGCGATCGAGGCGATTCTCGTCGACCTGCCCACCATCCGTCCGCATCGGCTCTCGATGACCACCATGCGGATACAGACGCTGGTGATCGTCAGGCTGCGCTGCCTGGACGGGGTCGAGGGGCTCGGCGAGGCGACCACCATCGGTGGGCTCAGCTACGGGGCCGAGAGCCCCGAGGCGATCAAGTCTGCGATCGATGACTATCTCGCGCCGCTTTTGATCGAGCATCCGGTCGACTCGGTGCGCGCGCTTCGCGCGCTGATGCGTAACGCAGTGCGTGGCAACGGCTTCGCGCGCTCGGCGCTGGAGACCGCTTGGCTCGACGCCCAGGGCAAGCGCCTCGGACTTCCGCTCAGCACGCTGTTGGGCGGCGCGCTGCACCAGCGGCTACCGGTGGCCTGGACACTGGCCAGCGGCGATACCGAGCGCGACATCGCCGAGGCGGAGCAATGCCTCGAACAGCACCGCCATCGGCTGTTCAAGCTCAAGATCGGCAGCCACGACGTGGCCGACGACGTACGCCACGTGAGCGCGATCAAGCAGGCGCTCGGCGAGCGGGCCGAGGTGCGCGTGGATGTCAACCAGGCCTGGAGCGAAGCGCAGGCGGTCCAGGGCATCAGAGCGCTCGAGGCCGCCGGGGTGACGCTGATCGAGCAGCCGGTCGACGCTCGCCTGCGCGATGCACTCGCCCGTTTGAGCGCTCGCTTCGACGTTGCGGTGATGGCCGACGAGTCGGTCTGCGACGCCCGCGACGGGTTCGGCCTGGCTGCCGCGCACGCCGCCGATGTCTTCGCGCTCAAGCTGCCCAAGGCGGGCGGTCCACTCGCCACCCTGGAGCTCGCCGCGATCGCCGAGGCGGCGGGGATCGGACTCTACGGCGGCACCATGCTCGAGGGCACCATCGGCACCGCGGCGTCGCTGCACGTCTTCTCCACCCTCGAGCGGCTCGAATGGGGCACCGAGCTGTTCGGCCCCCGTTTGCTGGTCGAAGACATCGTCAGCTGCGGGCTCGACTACGCCGAATTCGGCGTCGGCGTGCCCACCGGCCCCGGGCTCGGCGTCGAACTCGACGAAACCCAGCTGGCGCGCTATCGCCGGCGCTGAATGCCCACCGTGATCAAAAAAGGAGCATAGCGATGCTGTTCATCGTCGACATGAAGGTCAACCTGCCGCCCGACATGGCCCCGGAGCGGGCCGTCAAGCTCAAGGCGGACGAGCGGGAGATGGCCCAGCGGCTGCAGCGCGAAGGGCGCTGGCGCCATCTCTGGCGGGTCGCCGGCAGCTACGCCAACGTCAGCGTGTTCGACGTCGAAAGCCCAGAGCAGCTGCAGGAGGCGATCAGTTCGCTGCCGCTGTTCCCCTATATGGACATCAACGTGCGCGCGGTATGCCGCCATCCGTCTTCGATCCACGAGGACGACCGCTGAACGCCCGCAGAGGCGGCGCAGGAAAGACCAAAGGACCAAGAGGAGGAGTGGGTGATGAGTAGCGAGACCATCGAACGTAAAAGCAGGATCAAGGCTGCCGACAAGGCATTCATCGACGGCTTCCTGGCCAAAGCCAGCGGCTTCGACGAACCCAAAGGCGACCCAAGGACCAAGCAGGTCGTCCATCGGCTGCTCAGCGACCTGTGCGTGGCGATCGACGACCTGGACATCTCGATGGAGGAGTTCTGGCACGCGGTCGACTACGTCGGTTGGCTGGGCGAACAGCGCGAAGGGGCGCTGCTCACCGCGGGCCTTGGGCTCGAACACTTCTTCGACCTGCGTGCCGATCTGGAGGATGCGCAGGCGGGCATCGAAGGAGGAACGCCGCGCACCATCGAGGGCCCGCTCTACGTCGCCGGCGCCCCGCTGCTCGAGGGCGAGGGGCGCCTCGACGATGGCAGCGACCCCGGTGAGGCGCTCTACATGCATGGCCAGGTGCGCGACGAGCAGGGCAGGCCGCTGGCGGGGGCGCAGGTCGAGGTGTGGCATGCCAACACCAAAGGCAACTACTCGTTTTTCGATAGCACCCAGAGCGACTACAACATGCGCCGTACCATCGTCACCGACGCCCAGGGGCGCTACGCGTTTCGCAGCATCCTGCCCAACGGCTACGGCTGCCCGCCGCAGGGCCCGACCCAGGCGCTGCTCGACCGGCTCGGCCGACACGGCAACCGGCCTGCGCACATCCACTTCTTCGTCCACGCCGAGCGGCATCGCCACCTCACCACCCAGATCAACATCGAGGACGATCCGCTGGTCAACGACGACTTCGCTTTCGCCACCCGAGACGGCCTGATCCCACCGGTGGTTCGCCACCCCACCGCCGACATCGAGGGCGCTGCGCGCCTCGGCATCGAGGGTGCGTTCGCCGAGATCGAGTTCGACTTCGTGCTCCATCGCGCGCGTGACGCTGAAGAGCAGCGCCCGGTGATGCGCAGCCGCGCGCAGGTGGCCGGATAGGCGAGCCGCCTCGAAGCCGCCGATTCCAATCATTGCGCCGCCTCCGGCACAGGCGGTGTCCCGTGACGATCCGTTCGATGGAGGAGACCACCATGTCCCAGCATCTGGACCAGCTCGCCCGGCGCGTACGCAGCGCCGTGGAGGAGGATCCGGCGAGCGGCCGCTATCGCTGCCGCCGCGACGCCTTCACCGATCCCGAGTTCTTCGAGCTCGAGATGAAGCACCTGTTCGAGGCCAACTGGGTCTACCTCGCCCATGAGAGCCAGATTCCCGAACCCAACGACTACTTCACCACCTACATCGGCCGCCAGCCGGTGATGATCACCCGCGACAAGCAGTCCCAGCTGCACGCCCTGGTCAACGCCTGCGCGCACCGTGGGGCGATGATCTGCCGCCGCAAGCACGGCAACAAGCAGAGCTTCACCTGCCAGTTCCACGGTTGGACCTTCAGCAATTCGGGCAAGTTGCTCAAGGTGAAGGACGCCAAGAGCGGCGGCTATCCGCAGCAGTTCAACTGCGAAGGGTCCCACGATCTCAAGCGGGTGGCGCGCTTCGAGAGCTACAGAGGCTTCCTGTTCGGCAGCCTCGAGCCCGACGTGGTGCCGCTCGAGGAGTTCCTCGGCGAGACCAGGGTGATCATCGACCAGATCGTCGACCAGGCCCCCGAGGGCATCGAAGTGCTGCGCGGCAACTCCTCCTACATCTACGACGGCAACTGGAAGCTGCAGACCGAGAACGGCGCCGACGGCTACCACGTGAGCTCGGTGCACTGGAACTACTCGGCGACGATGCAGCACCGCAACTACGATGCCGAGGGCAGCACCCAGGCGGTCGACGCCAACGGCTGGTCGAAGAGCATCGGTGGCTACTACGCCTTCGAGCACGGCCATGTGCTGCTTTGGACCCAGCTGCTCAACCCTGAGGTGCGACCGGTCCATGCCCATCGCGCCGAGCTCGTCGAGCGGCTCGGCGAGGTGCAGGCCGATGCGATCGTCGGCCAGACCCGCAACCTGTGCCTTTATCCCAACGTCTACCTGATGGATCAGTTCTCGACCCAGATCCGCGTGATCCGACCGATCGCGGTCGATCGGACCGAGGTGACCATCTACTGCTTCGCACCCAAGGGCGAGTCCGCCGCCGAGCGCAACCTGCGGATTCGCCAGTACGAGGATTTCTTCAACGTCAGCGGCATGGGCACTCCGGACGACCTCGAGGAGTTCCGCGCCAGCCAGTGCGGCTTCGAGGGGCGCGCCGCCGAATGGAACGATCTCAGCCGTGGCGCGGTGCACTGGATCGAGGGGCCTGACGACAACGCCAGGAAGCAGGGCTTCACCCCGCTATCGAGCGGGATCAAGCCCGAGGACGAGGGTCTCTACGTGCGCCAGCACAGCTGCTGGGTCGAGGCGATGGAGCGCGCGATCGAGCGCGAGCGGGCGCGACTCATCCCGCTCGAGGGGGCGGTGGCATGAACCTTAGTCAGGCAGCGCTGGCTGCGTTCGTCTATCGCGAGGCGCGGCTGCTCGATGACCGGCAATGGGACGAGTGGCTCGAGTGCTACTCGCCCAAGGTCGAGTTCTGGATGCCGGCGTGGGATGACGACGATCAGCTCACCGAGGACCCGAGCCGCGAACTGTCACTGATCTACTATCCGAGCCGCGAGGGCCTCGAGGACCGGGTGTTCCGGATCAAGACCGAGCGCTCCGGCGCGACCACGCCGGAGCCGCGCACCTCGCACAACATCAGCAATCTCGAACTGCTAGGCCAGGACGAAGAACGCGCCGAGCTGCGTTTCAACTGGCATACCCTCAGCCATCGCTACAAGACCAGCTACAGCCACTTCGGCTGCTCCTTCTACACGCTCGACTTGAGCGGTGGCAAGCCTTTGATACGGAAAAAGAAAGTGGTGCTGAAGAACGATTACATCCATCAGGTGATCGACATCTACCACATCTAGCTCAGGCCGGCCCCGCCGCTAGGGCGGGGCGGCCAAAGGGAGAGTGCGATGACCCATACCATCGCTTTGAGTTTCGAAGACGGCGTCACCCGCTTCATCGAGTGCCGAGACGACGAGAAAGTGCTCGACGCGGCCTACCGGCAGCGGATCAACCTGCCGATGGACTGCTCCGACGGCGTCTGCGGTACCTGCAAGTGCCGCTGCGAGGAGGGCGACTACGAGCTCGGCGACGACTATCTCGAGGAGGCCCTCGACGAGCAGGAGCTCGCCCGCGGGCTGGTGCTGACCTGCCAGATGGTGCCCCGCGCCGACTGCGTGATCGCCGTGCCGGTGCCGTCGAGCGCGTGCAAGACCGGCCCGGCGCGTTTCGAGGCGACCCTGAGCGCGATCACCGCGCACCAGGATGCCGCGCTCGAGGTCGAGTTCGAACTCGACGAGAGCACCGCGGCCCCCGCCTTCCTGCCCGGGCAGTACGTCAACATCGGGATCCCCGGCGGCGCGGAGACCCGCTCCTATTCGTTCAGCTCGCCCCCCGGGGCGCGACGGCTGTCGTTTCTGATCAAGCGCGTGCCCGGCGGGAGGATGAGCGCTTATCTCGATGGCGCAAGGATGGGTGAGCGGCTGAGCCTCGACGGCCCGCTCGGTGCTTTCTACCTGCGTGAGCCCTGCCGGCCATTGCTATTGCTGGCGGGCGGCACCGGGCTGGCACCGTTTCTTTCGATGCTCGAAGTGCTCGCCAGCCGCGATGTGGGCCTGCCGATCAGGATGCTCTATGGCGTCACCCGCGACCAGGATCTGGTGCTGGTAGAGCGGCTCCAGGCGTATACCGATCGGCTCGCCGACTTCGAGTTCCTCACCTGCGTCGCCGAGCAGGGCTCGAGCCACCCACGCAAGGGCTTCGTCACCGACCACCTCGATCCTGGCGTGCTGCATGGTGGAGAGGTGGACGTCTACCTCTGCGGGCCGCCGCCGATGGTCGACGCGGTGCGCCGTCACCTCGACGGCCTGGGCGTGGTTCCCGCCGGGTTCTACTACGAGAAGTTCACTCCCAACCTGGTGATCACCGCCGGCGAGGAGGTGAGCGCATGAGCCACGCCAGCGCCAACGGCACCGCCGGCGAAGCCTCGCCGACGGTGCGCTGAGACACGCCATTCCACTAGAACCAGGAGAAACATCCATGTCGACGGGACGCTTCGATGCCAAGGTCGCGGTGGTCACCGGCGCGGCGCAGGGGATCGGCCTGCGCGTCGCGCAGCGGCTGGCCGAAGAGGGAGCGCGGCTGGTGCTGGTCGATCGCTCCGAGCTGGTCCACGAGTTCGAGCATCCTGGCGCGCAGGTGCTGAGCCTGACCGCCGATCTCGAGCGCTTCGATGAGTGCGAGCGGATGATCGCGGCGACGGTCGAGCGCTTCGCGCGGATCGACGTGCTGGTCAACAACGTCGGCGGCACGATCTGGGCCAAGCCGTACGAGCACTACGCCGCCGAGGAGATCGAGGCCGAGGTGCGGCGTTCGCTGTTTCCCACCCTGTGGTGCTGCCGCGCGGCGCTGCCGCGGATGCAGGCCCAGGGCAGCGGGGCGATCGTCAACGTCTCGTCGATCGCCACCCGCAGCGTCCACCGGGTGCCCTATGGCGCGGCCAAGGGGGGCGTCAACGCGCTGACGGTGTGCCTTGCGTTCGAAAACGGCGAGCGTGGCGTGAGGATCAACGCCGTTGCGCCCGGCGGCACCGAGGCGCCGCCCAGGCGGGTCCCGCGCAACGCCGCCGAGCCGAGCGAGCAAGAGCGGGCGTGGTACTCGCGCATCGTCGAGCAGACCAAAGAGACCAGCTTCATGCATCGCTACGGCACCCTCGACGAACAGGCCGCGGCGATCCTGTTCCTCGCCTCCGACGAGGCCTCCTACATCACCGGCACGGTGCTGCCGGTCGGCGGCGGCGACGGTGGCTGAGTCGGGCCGTCAGAGCGGCGACCGGGTCGAGGCCCGGCCTGCGCCGGGCGCCCGCTCGCTCGAGGCGCTGCGCGCTTAAAGCGCAGGGCCTCAGACTGCTGACAAAGTATTTGAAGATGCCACGATGGTTTCCAGCCGCCTCCGAGAGCGCGCTGGCCGGCAATCGATTGCACCGGGGTTTGCGACATGGATGTCGCAAAAGGCGCGCCCGGACAGGGACGTCCATGCGCGCCGACCCGAGGGTAAGCGATTGATCGGCCAGGGTTTCGCGATCTCGTGGCGGCGCGTCCCCTTTCAGGGGGAGCGCGAGGGGGCCGCCCCTCGCATCTAAGCGAGCAAGAGGCGCGTTAGGACCCAAACGGTTCTCGACTCGCCAGGATCGAAAGCGTCGCTGGGTCAAAAGGGGTTTGTCATTAATCTGAGGCGCTGCGCGCTTAAAGCGCAGGGCCTCTACTGCTGGGCTTCCCGGATCATGTTGCGGGAGATGATCACCTGCTGGATCTGGGTGGTGCCTTCATACAGGCGGAAAAGCCTGACGTCACGGTAGAAACGCTCTACCGCGTAGTCGCTGACGTAGCCCGCGCCACCGTGGATCTGGACGCCGCGATCCGCCACTCGACTGCACATTTCAGTGGCGAACATCTTGGCGCAGGACGCTTCGGTACTGACGCTGAGGCCATCGTCACGCCGGCGGGCCGCATCCAGCACCATGCATCTGGCGGCATAGATTTCGGCCTTGCTGTCTGCCAGCATTGCCTGAATCAGCTGGAAGTCCGAGATCGGGCGGCCGAACTGCTTTCTCTCCATCGCATACCTGAGCGAGTCCTCGAGGACCCTCTCCGCCGCGCCGACCGCAATGGCCGCGATGTGCAAGCGCCCCTTGTCCAGTACCTTCATGGCGGTCTTGAAGCCAACCCCTTCGTTCTCGCCGATCAAAGCGCTGGACGGCACCCGGACGTTGTCGAAAATGACATCGGCGGTATGGGCGCCTTTCTGTCCCATTTTCTTATCGCATTTGCCGATCGTGATGCCCGGTGTGGTGGCCTCGACGATGAACGCACTGATGCCCTTGGCTCCCTTGATCTCGGGATCGGTTCGGGCCATGACGGTGAATATACCGGCATGGGGAGCATTGGTGATGTAGCGTTTGGTGCCGTTGATCAGGTAATGGTCGCCATCTCTAACAGCGGTGGTTCTCAGCGAAGCGGCATCGGAGCCGGAGTCCGGCTCGGTCAGGCAGAAGGAGCTGAGGATCTCGCCGCTGGCCAGCTTCGGCAGATAGGTGGCTTTCTGCTCCTCGGTGCCGTCCAGCAGGATGCCGATCGAGCCGATACCGTTGTTGGTGCCGATGAAAGAACGAAATGCCGGGGAAGTACGTCCCAGCTCGAAGGCGATATTGACCTCCTCTTCCATGGTGACACCGAGACCGCCGAATTCTTCGGGAATGGTGAGGCCGAACAGCCCCATGTCACGCATCTGCGATACGATGTCTTCAGGGATTTCGTCGGTTTCAGCGACCTCTTCCTCTCTGGGAATGAGCGCCTCATTGACGAAACTACGAATTGAATCAAGAAGAATCTGCATCGTTTCTTGATCACGAATCATCTGTCCTTCTCCCTGGCGAATGAGACGATTTTAAAAGATTGGGTGATTCATCGCGTTTCTGTTTCGATGTTATTGACTATCTGGACCAGTCTGGGGCCAATGACGTCTTCGAGTTTCTCGCGTGATACCTGGAACTCGGGACCGCCGCAGTTGAACGAGAGAATGCCGAGCTGCGGATGATGGAATGGAACCGCAGCGGCGTTGACCTTTTTCTGCCATTCGCCGATCGACAGGCAATAGCCGTAGTCCGCGTAGTCTCTGAAAGAGCGCTCCAACGCTTTTCGAATCCCGGGCCACTCGGTGGGGAAGCGCTCCTTGATATGGTCCATCAGCAGCTCGGCCTCTGCACTGGGCATGGCCGCCAGGCACGCACGACCCGCGGCGCTTTGATGAATCGGTAGACGCGTGCCGATCTGGCGGCGCATGGTGGAGCCGGAGGCACTCTGGACGACATCGAGATAGACCATGTCCAGCCGGTCCTGCGCCGACATCGCCACGGTAGCTTCGACCTCATTGGCGAGCGCCACCATCATCGGTTGGGCGATGGCGCGGATCGGGAGGTTGGAGATCATCGCATAGCCGAACGACATCACACCGACGTCGAGCTGGTACTTACCCCGGGGTAGCTGTCGCAGGTAGCCCAATCGAGCCAGTGTGTAGGTGAGGCGACTGATGGTCGGACGCGGCAACCCCGTCTTCCGGGCCAGATCCAGGTTGCTCAGCACGCTGTCACGCGGGGAGAAGCAGCGCAGGAGCTCCAATCCTCGCGCCAGGGCGGTGACGAACTGGCGGTCTTTTTCCTGCTCGTCCGAGGCGTTCATCGGGTCTATCAAGACATTTAAATCGCTCTGAATGTCGGCTTTACCCACCTTGACCACCCTCGGCTGCTCTGACTGGTGTGCGGCTCATCTTGTACTCCTCGAATTCGTAATGTCAATTTAGCAAAACGTATGACCGCATAGCGGACTTTATGTTTTGGCGCTCTACTGCAATGGATGTCCAGCTATTTTGTTATGTAACTATTTGATAATTATAAAATATCATCAATATATACTTCAGTCGCGTTGACAGGGGGGATAGCTCGACCTAGCATTTTTTTGAATTTGTCGAAATTAATGTCCGCATGGCGATCATTGTGGCGCTGTGCATCAGGAGAGTCAAGATGAGCGATCACCGAGATTCGGCCGTGTACCTGGAATCGCTGGAGGGTGGGGTGGCGGTAGTGCGCATCCATCGCCCCGAAGCCAGGAACGCGCTGAATGCAGCCGTGCGGCATCAATTGGCCGAGCAGTTCACGGTGTTACCGCAGCGCCAGGACGTTCGTGCCATCGTGCTGACGGGGGGAGATGACTTCTTCGTCGCCGGTGCCGATGTCAGGGAGTTCGCCTCATCCTCCCCGACGCAGATGTACCAGCGCCACAATGAAAGGCTTTGGGAGCCTGTCGGTCGCTGCCCCAAACCGGTGATCGCGGCGGTCAATGGCTTCGCCCTGGGGGGAGGATGCGAGCTGGCCATGCATTGCGACATGATCGTGGCCGGTGAGTCCGCGCGGTTCGGCCAGCCCGAGGTGAAGCTCGGCCTGATGCCCGGTGCAGGCGGTACCCAGCGTCTAGTTCGGGCGGTGGGCAAATTCCAGGCGATGCGCATGCTGATGACTGGTTGCATGGTCGGCGCGTTCGATGCGCTGCGCATGGGCTTGGTCAGTGAAGTGGTCGCTGATGACCAGACGCTTGCGCGTGCGAAGGCGCTTGCCCACGAGGTGGCGGGGATGCCTGCGCTTGCGCTCGAGCAGATCAAGGAAGTCGTGCTGTCAGGTGCCGACCTGCCGTTGGAGAGTGCGCTGGCGCTCGAGCGTAAAGCCTTCCAGCTGCTTTTCGATACCGCCGACCAGAAAGAAGGTGCCGCTGCGTTTCTGGAAAAACGTAAGCCCAACTACCAGGGAGAGGCGTAATGTCGCGCTCACTGACCCGGATGGGCATCGTTGGTACCGGCGTGATGGGAGCGGGTATCGCGCAAATCGCCGCGCAGGCGGGCCTCGAGGTGTATTTGTTCGACGGTCGTGAGGGCATGGCGAGTGCCGCCCGCGACGGACTCGGCAAGACGCTGGAGAAGCTTGCGAGCAAGGGAAAGATATCCGCCGACTCGGCGCGAGCCGCGCTGTCTCGATTGAAAATCGTCGAGTCGATGGCAGGACTTGCGGATTGCGAGGTGGTGGTCGAGGCGATCATCGAGAACCTGGAGATCAAGCGGGAGCTATTCGCCGCTCTGGAACAGGTCGTCGCCACCGACTGCCTCCTCGCCACCAATACCTCTTCGTTATCCGTGACCTCCATCGCTTCGGGTTTGCGAATTCCCCGCCGAGTGGCCGGTTTTCACTTCTTCAACCCCGTGCCGCTGATGAAGGTCGTGGAGGTCATCGGCGGCATCGATACCGATGCCGCCACCGTCGACGCGCTGCTCGAGCTGGCGCAGCGCCTCGGTCACACCGGGGTGCGGGCCAAGGATACCCCGGGTTTCATCGTCAACCATGCCGGGCGCGCCTACAGCACCGAAGGCCTGAAGATCCTCGAGGAGGGCGTCGCGCGACCCGAGGACATCGACCGTATCCTCAGGGAAGGGGCAGGGTTTCGGATGGGACCGCTGGAGCTCTTCGACCTGACCGGGCTCGATGTGTCGCATCCGGCGATGGAGTCCATTTACGAGCAGTTCTATCACGACCCTCGCTATCGCCCATCCTACATTTCTCGGCAGATGCTGAAAGGGGGGCGGCTCGGGCGCAAGACGGGCACTGGCTTCTATCGGTACGAAGCGGGAAAGAAGGAGGCTTCACCGCCCCAGCCGGTGCCACGGGTCGACGGCCTGCCACCCGTCTGGGTGGGTTGCAGCGACGGCGCCGTGCACCGGGAAGTGGTATCGCTGCTCGATGCGCTGGGCGGCGAAGTGGAAGGTGGCGCGCATCCGAGCAAGGAGGCGCTTTGTCTGTTGATACCCTTCGGTGACGATGCGGTGAGCGCGAGCGTTCGCTTTTCGAGCGATCCGACTCGCACCGTATGTCTCGACGCCTCGATCGATCTCGCCCGCCACCGGACCTTGATGGCGACCCAGGTCACCCGCAGGGACATGCTCGATGCCGCTCACGCGATGATGTCGGCCGATGGCGTTGGCGTCACGGTCATTCGAGACAGCGTTGGTTTCGTCGCCCAGCGAGTGCTCGCAAGCGTGGTCAATCTGGCTTGCGAGATCGCTCAGCGACAGATCGCCAGTCCAGAGGACATCGATAAGGCTGTGCGGCTGGGGTTGAACTATCCCCAGGGCCCGCTGCAGTGGGGCGATGCATTAGGTCCGAAACGAATACTGGCCATTCTGGAGCGCATGGTCGAAGTGACCGGCGATGCCCGTTATCGCCCCAGTGCATGGCTGCGTCGTCGCGCCGTATTAGGCCTCTCTCTCTCGTCCCAAGAACCCTCCGTTTGCTGACATCGTACGGTTTTATCAATGGTTTCAATAATTATCGATAGGTGAGTCGATGGGTGCACTTACTGGTATTCGTGTTCTTGACTTGAGTCGGGTGCTGGCAGGTCCCTGGTGCAGCCAGATCCTCGCCGATCTCGGCGCCGACGTGATCAAGATCGAGCGAGTCGGTGCGGGTGACGATACCCGTGCCTGGGGACCTCCGTATATGAAGTCGCCAAGCGGAGAGGAAACCTCCGAGGCATCTTATTATCAGTCTTCCAATCGAAATAAGCGCTCCGTCGCCGTCGATATCTCTTGCGCTGAAGGCCAAGAGATCGTGCGAGCCCTGGCCGCTGAGAGCGATGTCTTCATCGAAAATTTCAAAGCGGGCTCGTTGAAGAAATATGGGTTGGATTATGAAGCCCTGTCAGAGGTGAATCCCCGGCTGGTCTACTGCTCCATCACCGGCTTCGGCCAAACCGGCCCGCGGGCGCGCGAGCCCGGCTACGACTTCATCGTCCAGGGGACGGGGGGGCTGATGAGCATTACCGGTGAGCGTGACGACCTGCCTGGCGGCGGCCCGCAGAAGGTCGGGGTCGCGGTGGCCGACGTGATGACGGGGCTCTACTCGGTCATCGCCATTCAAGCGGCGCTCCTGGCGCGCGAGAAAATCGGCAAGGGACAGTACTGCGACATGGCGTTGCTGGATGTCCAGGTAGCTGCTTTGGGCAACCAAAGCCAAAACTATCTGAGCACGGGTGTTTCCCCGGGTCGTTACGGGAACGCCCATGCCAACATCGTTCCTTATAACGTATTTCGTGCCGTTGACCAGGACTTCATCATTGCCTGTGGCAATGACCAACAGTTCATCGCGCTATGCAACGCCATCGGCCTGCCTGAGTTTCCGCTGGATCCCCGATTTGCCAAGAACGAGGATCGGGTCAGGAACCGTGCGGAGGTCACCAGAATCCTGAGTGATCACTTCAAGAAGGACAATGCGAAGGTATGGGTGGACAAGATATTCAGCGTTGGCGTCCCCGTGGGGCTGATCAACGATATCGCTGGGGCACTCGCGGAACCCCAAGTGCAAGCGCGCGGTATGGTGGTCGATATCCCTCATTCCCTGAATCCTGATTTCAAGATGGTCGGCAGTCCGATCAAACTTTCAGCCACCCCGGTGGAATATACCAGGCCTGCTCCTTTGCTGGGTGAAGATACGGACGTCGTTCTCAGTGAATATATAGGCATTACCTCGGAACGACTTTCCATCCTGAAAAGCAGGCGGGTCATCGGTTAGGTATCGAAGACATGTCTTCGACGATTTCGAAGCTCAAGTTCTGGAGGAGTCAGGTATGAAAGTACTCGTCGCGATCAAACGCGTCATCGACTACAACGTCAAGATTCGGGTCAAGTCGGACCACTCCGACGTCGACCTGACCAATGTCAAGATGGCGATGAATCCCTTCTGCGAGATCGCCGTGGAAGAGGCGGTGCGTTTGAAGGAGAAGGGGGTGGCCACCGAGGTGGTCGTGGTGACCATCGGGCCGAAGGCCGCCCAGGAGCAATTACGCACCGCACTGGCACTAGGTGCCGATCGCGCCATCCATGTCGAGACCGACCTGCGCGTCGAGTCGCTGGGCGCCGCCAGGGCGTTGGCCAAGATAGTGGAGGAGCAGCAGCCGGGGCTGGTGATCCTTGGCAAGCAGGCGATCGATACCGACAACAACCAGACCGGGCAGATGCTCGCTGCGCTGACCGGGCTGCCCCAGGGTACGTTCGCCTCCGAAGTGGCGGTGGAGGATGGAAGGCTGCGTGTGACCCGTGAGATCGACGGCGGCCTGGAGACCCTGGAGCTGACCCTGCCGGCGATCGTCACCACCGACCTGCGCTTGAACGAGCCGCGCTACGCGAAGCTCCCCGACATCATGAAGGCCAAGAAGAAGCCGCTGGAGGTCAGGACGCCTGCCGATCTCGGTGTCGAGCTGGCGAGCAGGATCAAGCTGCTCAAGGTCGAGCCGCCGGCCGAGCGTCAAGCAGGCATCAAGGTGGGGTCGGTCGACGAGCTGATCGACAAGCTGAAGAACGAAGCGAAGGTGATCTCATGAGCATTCTGGTTCTGGCCGAACATCATAACGGCGTCCTGGCCGACGCCACCGCCCACGTCGTCGCCGCGGCTCGACAGATCGGCGGTGAGCTCCACGTGCTGGTGGTCGGCGAGGGCGTCGCCGCCATCGCCGAGGCCGCGAGCAAGCTCGACGGGGTGGGCAGGGTACTGGTGGCCGATCACGCCAACTATGCCCACCTGCTGGCGGAGCCGACCGCTGCGCTGATGGCGCAGCTCGCCGACGACTATGGCCATGTGCTGGCGGCCGCCTCCACCACCGGCAAGAACGTGTTGCCGCGGCTGGCCGCGCTCAAGGGCGTCGGCCAGATCTCCGAGATCATCGCCGTGCAGGGTGTCGATACCTTCAAACGGCCGATCTACGCCGGCAATGCCATCGCTACCGTGCAGAGCGAGGACACCCTCAAGGTGATCACCGTGCGTGCCACTGCCTTCGACGCCGTGGCTGCAACGCAAAGTGACGACGGTGCGGCCATCGAGGCGATCGATTTCGTGGCGGACAACGATCAGTCCACTTTCATCGAGGAGCAGCTGGCCGAGAGCGATCGACCCGAACTGGGCTCGGCCAAGGTGGTGATTTCCGGCGGACGCGGCATGGGCAGCCGCGAGAACTTCCAGCTGCTCGAGCGTATCGCCGACAAGCTCGGCGCCGCCATCGGTGCCTCTCGGGCCGCGGTGGATGCCGGCTTCGCGCCCAACGACATGCAGGTGGGCCAGACCGGCAAGATCGTCGCCCCGGAGCTCTACATCGCCGTGGGCATCAGCGGTGCCATCCAGCACCTGGCCGGGATGAAGGACGCCAAGGTGATCGTGGCGATCAACAAAGACGAGGACGCACCGATTTTCCAGGTGGCGGACTATGGCCTGGTCGCTGATCTGTTCGAGGCCTTGCCCGCGCTGGAACGGCAACTCTAACTCCCGGCTGATGAAGGAGCTTGCGGTGGAGCAGGTAGAACGCGACGCAATGGAGTTCGATGTGATGATCGTCGGCGCCGGGCCTGCTGGCCTCTCGGCGGCCTGCCGACTGATGCAGCAGGCCGGCGAGGCGGGGCGAGAGCTGACGGTCTGCATGGTGGAGAAAGGCTCCGAGGTGGGCGCCCATATCCTCTCGGGGGCGATCTTCGAACCTCGTGCCTTGCAGGAGCTGTTCCCCGACTGGCAGGAGCGCGGCGCACCGCTCACCACCCCGGCCGTTCGCGACGAGGTCTATCTGCTCAAGGACGACACCAAGGCCTGGAAGCTGCCCAATGCCCTGGTGCCGCCGAGCATGCACAACACCGGTGGTGAGATCACCCGCTACGTGATCAGCGCCGGCAACCTGTGTCGCTGGCTGGCGGAGCAGGCCGAAGGACTCGGGGTGGAGATATTCCCCGGTTTCGCCGCCCAGGAGGTGATCGTCGAGGACGGCGCGGTACGCGGCATCGTCATCGGCGACATGGGCGTGGCTGCGGATGGCACCCCGCAGGATGGCTATACGCCGGGCATGGAGCTGCGCGCCAAGTACACTCTTTTCGCCGAGGGTTCGCGTGGCCACCTGGGCAAGCGGTTGATCGAACGCTTCGAGCTCGATGAGGGCCGCGATCCCCAGCACTATGGCATCGGCTTGAAGGAGCTTTGGGACATTCCTGCCGAAAAGCACCAGCCCGGCTTGATCCTCCATGGCTCCGGCTGGCCCCTGGACAAGCAGGCCCAGGGCGGGTGGTTCCTCTATCACGCCGAGAACCGGCAGGCCGTGGTTGGCTTGATCGTGGATCTCTCCTACCGCAATCCCTGGCTGTCGCCTTTCGATGAGTTCCAGCGGCTGAAGCATCATCCGGTGCTCAAGCACCATCTCGAGGGCGGCGAGCGGGTCGCCTACGGCGCCCGGGCGATCACCAAGGGCGGGCTGAACTGCCTGCCGAAGATGACCTTTCCCGGCGGCCTGCTGATCGGCTGCGACGCCGGCACGCTGAACTTCGCCAAGATCAAGGGGCTGCACACCGCGATGAAGTCGGGCCTGGTGGCGGGGGAGACGGTCTTCGAGGCGATCATGTCGGGTGATGAGGGCGGCCAGGAGCTGAGCGCCTTCACCGCGAAGTGGGAGCGAAGCTGGGCCCATGCCGAGCTCGAGGCTAGCGCCAGCTTCGGCTCGGCCATCCATCGGTACGGTACCGTGCTGGGCGGCGCCTACAACTTCACCAACCAGCTGCTCGGTGGGCGTCTGCCCAATCTCCACGACACCACTGCGGATCATGCTTCGCTCGAGCCTGCCGCCGAGTGCGAGCAGATCGTCTATCCCAAGCCCGACGGCAAGCTCTCCTTCGACAAGCTCTCCTCGGTGTTCCTGTCCAACACCAACCACGAGGAGAACCAGCCTTGCCACCTGAGGCTGACCGACCCTGAACTGCCGATCCGCGAGAACCTGCCCAGGTACGCCGAACCCGCCCAGCGCTACTGCCCGGCGGGGGTCTACGAAGTGGTTGAGGACGACCATGGCAAGCCGCGATTCCAGATCAACTTCCAGAACTGCGTGCACTGCAAGACCTGCGACATCAAGGACCCGGCCCAGAACATCACCTGGATAGCGCCGGAGGGCGGCGGTGGCCCGAACTATCCGAACATGTGAAAAGCCTCCTCACTTCCATAGGACGAAATCATGAGCGACGTTTATCTCTGCCATCCACGGCGCACTGCCATCGGCCGCTTCGGGGGATCCCTGTCCAGCGTGCGTCCCGACGATATGGCGGCTTCGATCATCAAGGCGGTGCTGGCCGAGGCGCCAGCGCTGGATCCGGCGGCGATAGAAGAGGTGTTCATGGGCTGCGCCAACCAGGCCGGTGAGGACAACCGCAACGTGGCGCGAATGTCCGCGCTGTTGGCCGGGCTGCCGACTTCGGTGCCCGGCACTACCTTGAACCGCCTGTGCGGCTCAGGCATGGACGCGGTAGGCACCGCCTACCGCGCGATCAAGAGCGGCGAGATGGGGCTGGCCCTGGCTGGCGGCGTGGAGTCCATGTCGCGTGCGCCCTATGTGTTGGGCAAGGCCGACAGCGCCTTCGCCCGCGGCCAGCAGATCGAGGACACCACCATCGGCTGGCGTTTCATCAACCCTCGGATGAAGAAGAGCCACGGCGTCGACTCCATGCCGGAGACCGCCGAGAACGTCGCCGAGCAGTTTCGGATATCCAGGGAGGACCAGGACGCCTTCGCCCTGCGCTCCCAGCAAAAGGCGGCGGCTGCGCGCAAGAGCGGGCGCTTTGCCGAGGAGATCACCGCCATCGAGATCCCGCGGCGCAAGCAGGAGCCGTTGATCTTCGATACCGACGAGCACCCGCGCGAGACCAGCCTCGAGATGCTCCAAGGCCTCAGGGCACCTTTCCGCGAAGGCGGCAGCGTCACCGCCGGCAACGCATCCGGGGCCAATGACGGCGCCGCCGCCATGCTGGTGGCGAACCAGGAGATGGTGACCAGGTACGGCCTCGAGCCCATGGCGCGGATCCTCGGCATGGCCACCGCCGGCGTCGAGCCGCGCATCATGGGCTATGGCCCGGTGCCCGCAGTCAATCGATTGCTCGCGCGTACCGGAGTTTCTCTCAATGAGATCGACCTGATCGAGCTCAACGAGGCCTTCGCCGCCCAGGCGCTGGCCTGTATGCGCGACCTGGGCCTCGCGGACGACGACCCGCGGGTCAATCCCAACGGCGGCGCTATCGCCCTGGGCCATCCATTGGGTATGTCCGGCGCCCGTTTGCTGCTGACCGCCGCCCATGAACTTCGGCTGCACGGCAAACGCTATGCGCTTTGCACCATGTGCGTAGGCGTTGGCCAGGGGATCGCGAGCTTGATCGAGCGGGTCTGACTCGGAGTTTGGTTCGATGCCCGAGTGCTTGACCGGAGCAGGGGCGATGATGAGCAGCGTACGCCGGCAGTTCGTCATCGCTTCGTCCGTGGGTTGAAAGAAATGCTCGATCCCGCTGGCTGCGCGTAAGGCGTCTGAATAATAGGGGGCTATTTCCTCTGAACAATAATATATAAGACTAAAGACCTATGAAGAATTCATCGTTTTTCGGCAATGGCTGACTCATAGACATAAGTCTAGAGAAGTAGGCTGGTTCAATCCAAAGGTGAATATCTTCAATATCGAAGTACGGGCAGCCATCACTATTCATCCTAGAAAATCATCTTATTTGATCGTCCTCGAGGACGGCGGCTTGATAGATCATTTCATTCGTACGCTGGCCCGTGCAGAAAAAAGGTCAGGAGGGATCGACTCGCCTTTGGAAAATGGGAAAAGGCGATCTCGGTTCATGGAGATACCCTCCAGTGACAATGAATTTCATGAAATTTCATATGGACCGATATTGTGAAGGAGGTGTGACGTGAGTGATGAGAAGCATGTTGATGCAATTGTCGTCGGAGCCGGGTTCAGCGGTCTGTACATGCTCAAGAAACTGCGTGACGAGCTGGGGCTCGATGTCGTGCTGTTCGACAAGGCCGGCGATGTGGGAGGCACTTGGTACTGGAATCGCTATCCTGGCGCACTGTCGGATACCGAAGCCTATTTGTATGTCTATTCTTGGGACAAGGCACTTCTTCAAGAACATCCCATCACCCATCACTATGCGAACCAACCGACGATCATCGGCTATTTGAAAAACGTCGCCGATCGACATGATCTGAGAAGAAGCATCGTATTCAATACGGGTATTTCGTCGGCCATCTATGATGAAGAAAGTGGCCTCTGGCACATTACGACGGACAAACACGATGAGTATACCTGCCGCCATTTCGTCACGGCACTGGGGCTGCTGTCCGCTTCCAACATTCCCAATATAGCAGGGCGGGAGACCTTCAAAGGGAAAAGCTATCATTCCGCACAGTGGCCTGACGGCGTCAGCCTCGAAGGTAAAAAAGTGGGGGTTATCGGCACTGGTTCGACCGGCACCCAGATCATTACCGCCATTGCGCCGGTGGTCGGCGCGTTGACCGTGTTCCAGCGTAGTGCGCAATACACGGTTCCCGCAGGTAATGGTCCCGTTACGGAAGAGTACGAAAAGAGAATCAAGAAAAACTATGATGAAATATGGGAAGGCGTTTGGAATTCAAGCCTGGGCTTTGGACTGAATGAGACCTCTCGATCGATACATGATGTGTCCGATGAAGAACGTGATGCCATCTTTCAACAGGCATGGGCGAAAGGTGGCGGCTTCCGCTTCATGTTCGAGACCTTCGGTGATATTGCAACCGATGAAGTCGCGAATAAATATGCGCAAGACTTCATTCGTCGAAAAATCAGAGAAATCGTCAAGGATCCGGTAACGGCTGAAAAACTGTGTCCGAAGGATTTGTATGCCAAGCGTCCGATATGCGATAGCGGTTATTATTCAGTATATAATCAAGATAATGTGAATCTCGTCGACGTCAAGGCGAATCCGATCAAGAGGATCACCCCGAACGGGATTCTGACCGAAGATGGCGTCGAGCATGCGCTGGATGTGATCATCTTTGCCACCGGTTTTGATGCCGTGGATGGTAACTATACGAAATTCGAGGTTCGCGGGCGCGGCGGGAAGGAACTGAAAGAGCACTGGAAAGAAGGTCCTTCCAGCTATCTGGGGATGTTCAATAACGGATATCCCAATATGTACATGGTGCTTGGCCCTAACGGACCTTTCTCCAACCTGCCGCCCGCCATCGAGCTCGAGGTCAGGTTCATCAGCGATCTGATCAAGCATGCCGAAGAGAAAGGGTTCTCCACGGTGGAGGCGACCGACGAGGCGGTCTCGACGTGGTCCGCTGCCTGCGACGAGATCGCGCACATGACGCTTTTCCCCAAAGCGGAGTCATGGATATTCGGCGCCAACATTCCGGGTAAGAAGAATCAGGTATATTTTTACATGGGAGGCATCAAGGCTTTCAAAGAGGCGCTGGAGCGAACCAAGCTCAATGGTTATGAAGGGTTGATGCTGACCTATGCGAACGTAGAAAAAGCCGGGACCGCATAACTATATCCTATCGACGTCGTGGATCGGTCGGGACTGAAGTCCACATTCGGATGATCGTTCATCAAAGGAGTTCGGTATGTATGCGGATCTTGGTTTGTTCATCAATGGAAGGCTCATCGACATTGAAGGTGGGGACAGGTCACCGGTCCATAACCCCGCCAATGATGAGGTCATCGGGAGCTTTCCCAACGCCACAGTGAGCGATCTCGATGATGCTTTGGCGTCTGCCGAACGGGCTTTCTCCACCTGGAAGAACAGCTCGCCTCTGGATCGCAATGCCGTACTCCACCAGGTGGCAAGGAAAATCAGGGAAGGCTACGAACCCATCGCCAGAAAGCTGACCCTGGAGCAGGGCAAGCCTTATACAGAGGCCGTAGCGGAGGTGCTGTCGTGTGCCGAGCATGCCGATTGGCATGCAGAGGAGTGCAGAAGGATCTATGGTCGCGTCATCCCCGCGCGAGATGTATCCGTACAGCAAATAGTCATTCGTGAGCCGGTCGGCGTATGTGTGGCTTTTTCGCCTTGGAACTTTCCCTTCAGCCAGGCATTCAGGAAAGTCGTGGCGGCGATCGGTGCGGGATGCACCTTGATACTGAAAGGCTCCAGCGATACACCCGCCTCGGTGCTGGAGATAGCGAAGCTGTTTCATGATGCAGGATTACCGAATGGCGTCTTGAATGTCGTCTCTGGTGATTCATCGATGATTTCTGAATACCTGATCGCCTCACCAATAGTAAAAAAAATCTCCTTTACAGGATCGACGCCTATCGGTAAGCGACTGGCCTCCCTGGCTGGTGCTCATATGAAGAAGTGTTCCATGGAACTGGGTGGGCATGCGCCCGTCATCGTATGCGATGACGCCGATATCGATAATGCGGTAAAGCTATTGGTCCCTTTCAAATTCAGGAATGCCGGGCAGGTGTGCATATCCCCGTCGAGATTCTATGTCCAAGCCAATGTTTATGAGCAGTTCTTGGACAAGTTTGCCAAGCTTGCCAGCGGGATCAAAGTGGGGCCGGGATTGGAGACGAGTTCCACGATAGGGCCTTTGGTTCATGCCAGACGAGTTCAGGAGATGGAAGAATTCGTAGACGACGCGAGGCGCTTTGGCGCGAGAATCGCCTTAGGGGGAACGAGACGAGGCTCCTCGGGAAATTACTTCGATCCGACGGTCATCGCTGATGTTCCCGAACACGCCAAACTGATGACCAATGAACCTTTCGGCCCTGTCGCAGGCATCGCGCCATTTCAGCGTGTCGAGGATGCCGTCGCGTCGGCCAATAGCTTGCCGTATGGGCTGGCCTCCTATGCCTTCACGACATCGATAGAAAACTCGCATTTTATCTCGAGGTCATTGGAAGCAGGCATGGTATCGATCAACCATATCGGCTTAGCGCTGGCGGAAACGCCATTCGGCGGAGTGAAAGACAGCGGCTACGGGCGTGAGGGGGGGGCCGAAACTTTCGATGGTTATTTGACGAGCAAATTCATCACCCAAAAATAGTCATCTTGTTCTCGACACCAATGCTTTTCGAATGGGGAGTACCAGAGTATGCGCCTTGAAGGGAAAGTGGCATTGGTTACGGGTGCCGGCAGAGGGATAGGCGAAGGCATCGCGACGGCGCTGGCCCAGGCGGGGGCGTCAGTCGCGGTTGCCGACATCGATATCGCCATTTCCCAACAGACCTCGGACCGGTTGAAGAATAGCGGCTGGGACAGCCTGGCGCTCCAGGTCGATGTGACCGACAAGAACTCGGTTTCGAAGATGATAGCGGATGTCGAGCAGCATTACGGAAAGGTCGATATCGCAGTCAATAACGCCGGTATCGTCAGCCTGTATCCGATCGGTGATCTTGCGCCCGAGGAGTGGGATAAAGTCCTCGCGGTCAATGCGAAAGGGGTTTTTCTCTGCACCCAGGCGGAGATCACTTCGATGAGAAAGCAGGGACATGGGCGGATCATCAATATATCTTCGATTGCTGGGAAAAGCGGTTTCCCTGAACTCTCTCATTATTCGGCATCGAAGTTCGCTGTCATCGGCTTTACCAATGCCGTTGCCAAGGAGGTGGCGACAGAGGGAATTACAGTGAATGCACTTTGCCCCGGGATCGTGGGGACGGGAATGTGGCGCGGAGAAGCGGGTCTTTCCGCAAGATGGGCCTTGGAGGGTGAAACTGAAGAAGCGTCTTGGGAACGCCACCAGAAAACCTTTCTCCCGCAGGGGGTTGCACAGACCCCGGAAGACATGGGGCAACTTGCGGTGTACTTGGCCAGTGCGCCGCATGTGACCGGTCAAGCCATTGCGGTAGATGGTGGTTTTTCAATTTAAGTGATCCATTTCAATAGTCTATATTCATATGAAATGAATGGAGAGGGGATTCATCGCCTGTCTGGGCCACGAGTTGGCCCGGACGCATTGTACTATAGTTTATTTGAAGAGATATGCGGTTTGTTGTATAAGTGTCTATTAGTCTTATCCAACAGTTTTTCTTATATGGTAGGGCGAGAGGTTCTTACATGAACGCTACTCTCTTGACACCCGACAAAATGTTGGATGTCATTCCTGGTAAGGTGACTTGTCCCGGCACCGTCGGTGGCGGTCGTCATCTGCCTGTTTCGTTCAGAGGGTATCAGTTCGACAAAACCGAAGTCATTATCCCGAGTCTGCGCGATTATAAATTGGTCAGATGGAAGAAAGGTTCTCAAAATTTGGGATTCTTTGAGAATGGTCGCTGGAAGAAGTCTTCGTCCGCTGATGGGAATATCACTCTGCTCTCCAGAGGAAGCGACTCGAGTTGGTATTGGATGAATGATATCGAGGTGACCCATATTTATATATCCCATGACCTGATCAATAAAATAGCCAATGAAACGTTTGATCGGGACGTGGATGATCTTTCCATCAATCACCATCCCTTGGTCAATGATGAGATACTGTCCAGGTTGATGTCGACGTATGAGGATGAGTGTTTAAGCACCGCCGCCGGGAGTAGCATCTATCTTCAAACCCTCGAAGTGCAAATGTGCATACATTTGATAAGAAATTACGCACAGTGCTCGCTGAAGGACGTTTTTCGCACGTCAAAACTTTCCGACAGCAAGAAGAAACTGTTGGAAGAGTATATCGAAGAGAACCTGTCTACAGCGCTGTCGGTTCAAGCGCTTGCAGATGTGGCGGGGCTCAGCCAGTCGCATTTCGTCCGCGTATTTGCATCGGACTATGGGTGTTCCCCGCACCATTATGTGCAAGCGCGACGTCTTCATCGCGCGAAACAATTGCTGTCCTCTTCTTCATCCTTGCCTATCAAGGCCATCGCGCTCGAATGTGGTTTTTCCGATCAAAGTCATATGACCAGGGTGATCAAGAGCAAACTGTCCTTGACGCCCAAGCAATATAGAGACCAGTGCTTCAGCAAGATGACGAGGTGAATCAAATCAATCGCTTTCGCTCATCGTCCGTCCCAGCTACCGCGTTGAATTGATCCTCATCCTGCATTTCCCAGCAGCCATCCCGGGTATTCGATCGGCAATTGGCTTGCGGCGTCGAGCGCCGACACGTTTTCATCGTCCAGTACGACCGCGGCGGCCTGAACGTTCTCAAGCAGCTGCTCGACTCGTTTCGCACCGATGATGACCGTGGATACGACCGGCTGTTTCAACAACTATCGTCGCCTGTTCAGCCTGGCGCCGAGCGACGATGCCGCGGCGCTATGCTCGACTCTCGAGCGAGGACCCGCTCTGGCGCATCGGGCATGCCGGTCCATCGCCGATGGGATGGCCCCTCCAGGTTGGTGCGAGGGGCCGGTTCCGCTAGGCGGTCACCTTGAGGATGTGCAGCCCGTCCTGGCTGTTGGTCATGTACACGATGCCGCGGCGGTCGACGATGATGTCTTCGGCGCACATCGTCAGCGGCCCCTTGAAGCCGCCGTACTTCTGCCAGTTGAACTGCTTGGGATCGGGCGGGCAGTACGCGGCGATTTCGCGCGGGCTGTAGGGTTCGCTGAAGTCGAAGCAGCGAAAGCCCGCGGTGAAGTAGGCGCAGTAGATGCGGCTGTTGCCTTGGTCCAGCACGGGTAGCCCGGAGGGCTGGTGGATGTTGTGGTTGCCGAACGGGTAGTGCGCTCCGTTCAGGGTCGAGTAGTCGGTGCCCCAGATCGATCCCGGCGGCGGCACCGGCTTGGGCAGGGTCGAGACGAGTACCGGGTTGGCCGGGTCCTGGATCGAGACGACGCCGACCATGTTCATCGGCTGCTGCTTGCCCTTCAGGCCGACGATCTCCTCGGTGCTGTCGGGATCGAGGGAAAAGGGCCGCTCGCCCTCGGTGGTGACGACCACGAGCTCACGGTCGAGGTAGGGCACGGTGGTATGCATGCTGGCGCCGCCGGAACCGCCTCCGAACGGCGGGTGGGTACGCAGGGTGCCGATGTGCTTGGGGTTGGCGACGTTGGAGATGTCGAGGATGACCAGGCCTATGCCCCAGTAGGCCAGGTAGGCACGATCGCCCTCGATGTAGGGCATGTGCAGCTCGACGTGCCGGGAAGCGTCCACGGCCTGCTCGGGGTGAGCCCACTGGCCGGCGACGCGCGGGTTGGCCGGGTCGCTGATGTCGAGTATCTGGTAGATGAATCCGTCGTAGCCCTCGGCGCCCGCCGCCAGATGGACGTAGCGTCCGCCGTTGTAGAAGTTGCGGTGGGTGCCCTTGGGCGTGCCGGTATGCCAGCGCGCGAGCAGCTTCGGGTCTTCCGGATCGCGCATGTTCCAGACCAGCAGCCCCTCGTCGTACTGCGTGCCCGCCGGCTGCGGACCGAAGAACTGCTCGAACTGGCGCGTCTGCATGTTGCTGATGCCGATGCCGTCGGCGATCTGCAGCTTGACCGAGGAAATGCCAGTCTTGCCGCTGGGCTCGGGCACGAACCTGACGAAACGCGGACGGGAGGGATCGGTGACCTCCAGGATCGACATGCCGACCTTGGCCCAGTGCATGCAGTACAGGTACATGCGGCCTCCGACCTCCTGCATCGACATTTGGTAGCCGGCGCAGCCTGGACCGCCAAGGTCGTGGTAGGCGAGCAATTCGACGTTGCGGGTCATCGCGCCCAGGGCATCTTTCTTCCACTCGCCGCCTGCCGCACCGGCTGGCGCGGCGCTGCCGCCGGCTGCGGCAGCACGTGGCGACAGGCCCTGTGCCGTCACCATGCCGGCGGCCGCGATCGTGCCGGCCGTTCCCAATAGGACCTGCCTTCTGCTCAACATCGCGTACTCCATCGATATGTCCGGTGATCGGGTCATGCTTGATGCTGTCGCGGCCGAGCGGGCAGTGCCCGCACCCCTTCCGAGAAGGGGCTTCTCGCGCCGGTCAGCGTGTCGAGACGTAGCCCTTGTACTGCTGGAGGTGATCGGACTCGGGCCGGTCCAGCAGGAACTCGCCGACGAAGTCCTTGTAGGGTTCCATGTAGGGGAACTTGTCCCACTTGGCCCAGGCCGGCTTGGCGACCCGCCCGCCCAGCTCGGCCATGGCCTGCTCCCATTGCTTGCTGTCGGAGAACCAGATCTCGGCCACGCGCTGGAACGGACCGGTCTTGGGTTCGGCGAGCACGCGGCTGGACAGGAAGCGGGTCACCTCCGGCAGCCCGGCGATCTGTGGAGCGAGCTGCTCCCTGAACCACTTGTCTCCTTCCTCCTGGGTGACGCCCTCGGGATACTTGAAGAGGGTCAGCCAGCGATAGTTCGGGCCGTCCTCGATGGTGCGATCGCTGCCCTTGAAGTCGTCCTCCCAGAACACCGGCGCGAAGGCGAACACGGTCGGGTGGTAGCCCTCGCGCGTGCCGACCCACTGGCTAGGGCGAAGGTCGCCGCCGGTTGGCTGGCGAGTGATACGCATGTAGTCGTCGGTGCTGTATTCCTTGAACGCCAGGCCGTTGGGCGCGGCGGTCGCACTGGTGTGGAACGGATTGAGGAGCCAGTAGTGCTCGGTCATGATCCAGTTGTAGGTGCCGAAGTCCTCGGCGTCCTTGGGCAGCGGCAGCGCGCGGTAGGTGGCGTACTTGGTCACGTAGGGCGCGAATTGCGAGATGCTGTCCGGCACGTGGTACTTGTAGAGCCAGCGATAGGCGGCCGGCAGGTCGCTGTCGTCGCGCACGCTCACCATGATGAAGCTGCGCATCGGCTGGAACGATTCGGACGCCGGCGCGGTGGCCGAATCGGCCGCCTGGGCGCCCGTCGCCAGCAGCGCCGTGGCCAGTATGAGCGCCGACAGGGAGGCGCGGATTTTCAGGTCCATCAGGGTCTCCATCGCATTGCGGGACGGCGATGCCGACAAGGCTTCGTCGTGGAGCAATGCCCATGATCGGCTTGGTCCTTGATCTGTGCGAATATATTATTTTTGATCAATTGATAACGTAGAGGTATCAATGGACCTGCGCCGTCTGCGCTACTTCGTCGCCGTCGCCGAGGAATTGCACTTCCGGCGCGCGGCCGAACGCGTCCATATCGCCCAGCCGGCGCTGAGCGTCCAGATCAAGGCGCTGGAAGAGGAGCTGGGCGGCTGCCTGATCGTGCGCAGCAATCGCCGGGTCGAACTGACCGAGGCCGGGCGCCTGCTGCTGGAGCAGTCGCGGCAGATCCTGGCCCAGGTCGATGCTGCCGCCGGGCTCACCCGCCGGGCGCTGCGCGGGGAGGCCGGCGTGCTGCGCCTGACCTACTCGGGCAATGCCGCCGAGTCCGGCATGCTGGCGCGGTGCCTGCGCGCCTTCCGTCGTCGCCACGCCGATGTGGAGATCCAGGCGATGGAGATGGATCCTGCTTCCCAGCAGGAGGCGCTGCTGTCCGGCCGCGTGCACGCGGCGCTGACCACCACGCTTGCACGCACGCTGCCACCGCAGCTGATGGTGCAGCGGCTGGGTGCGTGGCCGCTGCGGCTGGCGCTGCCCGACGATCATCCGCTGGCGCAGCGGCGGCAGATCCGCATCGCCGACGTGGTGCATCAGCCCTTCGTGGTCTACGCCACGCACGGCGACGACGATGGGACCTCGGTGCTGCGCCAGGTGGCCGGCTTCGATCCGGTGGTGGCCCATCGCGTCGGCACGGCGGTAATGGTCACCGCGCTGGTCGGCGCCGGACTCGGGTTGGGCCTGCTGCCGGCATCGATGGAGACGGTGGCGGCGCATGCCGGCGCGGTGCTGCGGCCGCTCGCATCGGTGAAGGCGGACATGGACGTATCGCTGGTGGTGCTGTCCGGTGTGCGCGAGCCGGTGGCCACGCGGCTGCTGGAGGTCGCCATGGGCGAATTCGAGCCCTGCTGAGATCGGCCATGGGCGATGCCGTATCACTTCTATTCATGCAAGCCACCGCGCCGACGGTCAGCTCAGCCGGTGGGATATGAATTCGCCATGGAGATGATGTGTTCGGAGAGAAGGTTCGCCATCAATGTCTTGGGCTTATGGACATTGCGCAGCAGATAGACCGGCGTGGAGATGGGGGTCGAAAAGCGCAGGATGCGGGATTTGCTGGGATCGTGCAGCTGTGCCGACTGCTCATCGAGGAGGCCTATCCCGCCGCCGGCTTCGACCACCTTGCACATCATCGCACCGAGCGAGATCTCGATCTTGCTGGAAAATCCATAGCCGCGCATCAGCATCATCGCCTCGAAATTACGCTGCAGTTCATCTGGGGCACTGAGCGTGATGATGCGGCATTCGTCCAGGTCGGAAAAATCGATTTCGCGCTTTTCCGCCAGAGGGTGCCCGATGGGCAGGATACATACGGCGTTGAGATCGAAGAGCTTGGTTTTTTCGAGATTCGCATCCTCCGACCGCGCTTGGGAAATGCCCAGGTCGAGTTCTCCTCGTGCGACGAGCTGAACCGTTTCTGGTGAACTCCGGCTGCGGAAGGCGAGGGTGGCATCCGGGTAGTGACGCATGAATTTGGCCGTCGCCTGCGGTAGCCAGGAAATCGACAGTGCGGGAATGCAGCTGATTTCGAGCCGGGCGTGTTCCATCTGCTGCAGGTTGCGGGCGAAGGCTTCGAGATGCGCGTAGCCGTCCGTCATCCGCGAGGCTTCCAGATAGAGCGCCCGGCCTTCATCGGTTGCCTGCAATCCTTTGATGCCTCGCAGGAATAGCTGAACACCTAACTCATTTTCCAATATTTTCAATGACTTGCTCACGGCAGGCTGGGAGAGGTCCAGCTTTTCCGCAGCGGCGGTCACGGAGCCGCATTCGATCACAGCGACGAAAACCTCGAACTGCCGGTAGTTCATAATGCATAACTCCAGGATATGAACGTCATGATTTTATGAGTTGACGTAAAGTTTGGCCGGCGATAACGTTCCTTCAGATCGATGCGCCGAGGTGGGCGCCGCATCCAGAAAACAACAAGCCGTGGAGCAAGGCCGAATGGCCCTGCAAGCGACAGAATATCTACAACTATAACAACAGGATCTTCTATGCAACCGCTTCTTTTTTTTGGATTTTTAGCCAGAAAAATGATCTTGGCGCTGCTTGTCGCGGCGGCCTTTCCGCTTGCCGCACAGGCTGCTCCTGACGGCAGTCTTACCATCGCAGTGGGGGCAGACGCCACGACCTTCCACCCCCATGTCAATTCGCTCCCGGTCGGCAACGCCGTCGACATGTTGGTGTTCGAACAGCTCTTTCGCATGGGCGAAGACAACAGCGTCGTTGCGCAACTGGCCGACAGCTGGGGCTGGTCCGAGGATGGGATGACCTTCAGCGTCCAGTTCGAGACCGGGCATGTCTTTTCCAACGGTAATCCACTCGATGCCCAAGCCATTGCCGCCTCCTTCAATCAGCTGCTCGATCCCAATAGCGGGTCGATCTATGCGGGACTTTATGCCTCGCTAGGCCGAGCCGAGGCACAGGGCGAAGATACGGTCGTTTTCCATCTGAACGAAAAGAACGGCCATATTCTGATGCTACTGGCCAACAGTGCGGCCGGGATCATCGACGTCAAGGCGAATGCCGAGATGGGCGCGGGTTATGGCCGAAAACCGATTGGATCCGGCCCTTACATCGTCGATGAGTTCATCGGTGGCGAGCGTTTCAGCCTCGTCCCCAATCCTCTGTACAAAGGCGATGTCCCCGCCACCCTGGAGAAGATCACTTTCATGTCGGTGCCCGAAGACGGCGCGCGCATGGCGCTGATCGAAACTGGTGAGGTGGATATCGTCGATCGCGTACCCGCGGATTCGATCGAGGCGATAAACGACTCCGGCTTGGCCAAGGTCATTCTGCCGGACAGCATGTTCTCGATCAGTATGGAACTGATCAATTCCGGGGCGCTGGCGGACCCGAGGGTGCGCGAGGCGTTGAACATATCGATCGATCGTGAGGGCATGATCCAGGGCATTCTCGGTGGCCTGGCGACGCCTTCCGTCGGCATGGTCGGGCCCGGTACGGAGGATGAGCTGCGCGCGACCTTTGCGTCCAAACCCTTCGATCCGACCAGGGCCAGGGAGCTATTGGCCGAGGCGGGCTATGGCCCCGGCAAACCGCTGCCCTTGGTGGTGACCTGTCCGAATGGCCGTTACATCAAGGATTCCCAGGTCTGCCAGGCGCTGGCGGCGCAATGGCAAGCGATCGGCATCGACGCCAAGCCACAGGTGATGGATCTGTCCAATTGGTCGGCCAATAGTCGTTTGCCTTTGGCCGAACGCAAAGACGATATGACCATGGTCGGCCGCGCCACGGCGGGGATCGATTTCACCTTGTATCGGCTGTTCAAGACTGGCGTAAGTACCAATATCTCGGGCTTCAGCGACCCCGGAGTCGACAGGCTGCTGGCCGAAGGGCGGGCATCCAGCGATGCCGATGCGCAAAAGCGGATCTACGGCGAGATCCAGAAGATCATCTGGGATGCGAATCCTTACGTCTTCCTCTGGTATCAGAAACAGGCGCTGGGAGTCGCGGACCGGGTGAAGAACTTCGTCATCCGTCCCGATGAAACCATGGTGTTCGACAATGTGTCGGTATCGGATAGCTAAGAGGAGCGATGAATGTACGTCCTCAGGCGCCTTCTCGTCGCGGTCCCCACGCTCTTCGCCGTCAGTATCCTGGCATTCTGGTTCGTCGACATGATCCCTGGCGATCCCGCCGCCCAGCTGGCGGGGAACATGGCGTCGAACGAGGAAATCGCAGCCATCCGTAGCCATCTCGGTCTCGATCGCTCGCCCATCGCGCGCTATGGCCTGTTCTTGAAAGGCATCGTCGATCCGGAGATCGCGGTTTCGTATCGCACTAGCCGCCCTGTCGTCCAGGAAATCGGCGAGCGTTTGCCGAAAACGCTCATCGTCGCGGTGGGCGGACTGGTTCTAGGGATAGTGTTCGGCGTCGTCACCGGTGTGATCTGCGCCCTGCGCCAGGGAGGCTGGTTCGACGCCATCGTCACGATCTTCACCCTGGCCGGGATTTCGATGCCGATCTACTGGCTCGGTTTGCTGTGCATCTGGCTTTTCGCGGTGGAACTGCGCTGGTTGCCAGCGGCAGGAGCGACCACGCCCTGGCACTTCGTGTTGCCGGTGGTGGTGGTGGCGACGCGCCCGGCTGCGCTGTTCAGCCGCCTGGTGACCGCCAATCTGCTGGAAGTGATGGGCAAGGATTATCTCGATACCGCACGCTCCAAGGGGCTGAGTGAAACCCGCGTCATCGTGTGCCATGCGTTGCGTAATTCGCTGGTGGCCGCGGTCAGCGTCGCAGGCGTGCAGTTCGGTGGGATGCTCGGCGGATCCGTGGTGACCGAGACCGTCTTTGGCATCCCGGGACTCGGACGCTTGTTGGTGGAGGCGGTCGGCAGCTCCGACTATCCGGTGATCCAGTATTGCGTGCTGATGTTCGCCGCCGTGTTCATCGTCATCAATCTCGCCGTCGATTTGATCGGCCAATGGCTCGATCCCCGTACGCAGGAAAATTCGTCAGCCACGGGGTATGGACGCCCATGACCGTTTCCATCTCCGAAGATCTTTGTGCAACGCATGTGCCGGGGCGTCGCAAACCTTCCTTCCGGCTGCTGCGGCGGCTGCTATCCTCGCCCAAGGGCGCGATCGGCCTCGGTATCGTCACCGTCATGGTCTTCATTGCGCTGTTCGGCCCGTTCCTTGCGCCGCTCGATCCCTACCAGCAGGATTTCCTCGCCACCTTGCAAGGGCCCTCGGCCGCGCATTGGTTCGGAACGGATCAGCTCGGCCGTGACCAGTTCAGCCGGATCCTGCATGGGGCGCACGCCTCGCTCGGGATCGGCATCGGTGGCGTTGCCGTGGCCTTCCTGTTCGGGGTTCCGCTCGGGCTCGCGGCGGCATGGTTTCGCGGCTGGCTCGACCAGTGGGTGATGCGCTGCGTCGACATCATGCTCAGTTTTCCCGATATCGTCTTCGCGCTGGCGCTCGTCGCCCTCCTGGGACCGAGCACGACGAACGTGATCGTCGCCGTCGGCGTGGTCTCGATCCCGGTATTCATCCGCACCGCGCGCGCCGTCGCGCTCAGCACCCTGGCTGAACCTTTCGTCGAGGGCAGCGTAGCGCTTGGCTGTTCTCCATTGCGGGTGATGGCGCGGCATGTGCTGCCCAACATCGCGGGGATTCTGGTGACGCTCTCCAGCCTGCTGTTCGCCTCGACGCTGCTGACCGCTTCCGGGCTGAGCTTCCTCGGGCTCGGCACCCAGCCACCCGAACCCGAATGGGGCGCGATGCTGGGCGAAAGCCGCTCCTATATCCGCAGCCACCCCTACATGGCGACTTTCCCCGGCTTGTTTCTCGCGTTCTCGGCGCTTGGCTTCAATCTGCTCGGCGAGGAGCTGCGCAACATCTACGACCCTAGCGCCTCGAAGACGCGGCGTGTGCATTGGTGGCGAAGGCTCCGGGCGAAACCTGGCCGTGAACGATCAGCTGGCAGCGTTGCCGCGCCCGCGCGGGCCTCGGGGGCGAGGCAAACGGACGTTCTGGTTTGCGCTCGTGATCTGGAGGTGTCCTATCTGACCGATTCCGGTGCGCTGCCCGCCGTGCGTGGAGTCAGCTTCACGCTGAGGCGTGGGCGGACGCTGGCGGTCGTCGGCGAATCGGGCTCGGGCAAGAGCACGCTGCTGCGGGCGGTCGGCACCATCTTGCCGCGCGGACAGGCCCGGATCACCGCTGGTGTCCTTGCGATCGAAGGCGAAGATGTCGATGCCATGTCGGCCACTCGGCTGCAGCAGCTGCGCCGCAGCCATATCGGCGTGGTGTTCCAGGATGCATCGAGCGCGCTGAATCCGGTCATGACCGTGGGGGCGCAGTTGATCGAAGCGATCCTGTCGGGCAATCCGATGCCCAAAGCGCAGGCCCGCAGCCGGGCGGTGGAGCTTCTTACCGCGGTGCAGATCGCGGATCCGAAGCAGCGGCTCGACCAGTATCCACATCAGTTTTCGGGTGGGATGAAGCAGCGGATCGTCATCGCCATCGCGCTGGCCCAGGATCCCGATATTCTGCTGGCGGATGAGCCGACCTCGGCGCTGGACGTAACGATCCAACAGCAGATCCTCGTGCTGCTGCGTCGAATGCAGCTGGAAAATCGGATGGCGATGATGCTGGTGACCCACGATCTCGGGCTGGTGTCGCGCTACGCCGATGATGTAGCGGTGATCTACGGCGGCCGGATCGTCGAGACCGGTTCGGTCGAGGATGTGTTCCGCCATCCGTTGCATCCCTATACCCAGGCGTTGCGGGCGGCGGCACCGACGCTCAATAGTGCAGGCGAGGGCAAACGGCTCATGGCGATCACCGGGGACCCGCCGATGCTCGGGCAGTTCCCGCCGGGATGCAGCTTCGCTTTGCGTTGCAGCCGTGCCCAGGGGCGCGCTCGATGCCAGGCCCAGGCCCCCGCGGCGCGCGCCGTCGGCGGCCAATTGGTCGCCTGCCATTTCGCCGAGGAGCGCTGAGATGCCCTGTGTCGATGCCTCGAGCGACGTGATCCTGAGCATACGCAACCTGTCGGTCGGGTTTACCCTGCCGCGCCCGCTGTTCAGCAAGGCGCCCAGCCGCCGCGTGCAGGCCGTCGACGACGTCAGTTTCGACGTGCCGCGCGGATCGTGCTTCGGCATCGTGGGGGAATCCGGCTCGGGTAAAAGCACGCTGGCACGGGCGATCACTGGGCTGGTGCAGGTTTCGGCGGGCGAGATACTGCTGGATGAGCAGCCGATCCAGTCGCTGAAGCCGCGTGAAAAGCGCAGGCTTCGGCGGCGAATACAGATGGTGCTGCAGGACCCCCGGGCCTCGCTCGACCCACGCCAGACGGTCTATGAGGTTCTGCGCGAGGCGCTGATCGTCCACGGTATCGAGCGCAGTCGCGAAGGCCAGCGGCGGCGGATCGCACAGGCTATTCGTCAGGTCGGGCTGAATGTCGCGCATCTAGGGCGCTACTCGAACGAACTTTCAGGCGGGCAACGACAGCGCGTCGCCATCGCGCGGGCGATCATCTGCGAGCCGGAAATCGTGGTCCTGGACGAGCCGGTCAGCGCGCTGGACGTATCCGTACAGGCGCAGATCATCAACCTTCTGGTCGATCTGCAGGAAACGCTCGGGTTGACCTATCTGTTCATCACCCATGATCTGGCACTGGTCAGCCGGTTCGCCGATGCGGTCGGGGTGATGTATCTGGGCCGCTTCGTCGAGCATGGTCCGACCCGACGGGTGTGCGACGCGCCTGCCCATCCCTATACCGACAGCCTGCTCTCGATCGTGGCGCAAGACGACCCGGAAGCGGCAAGGGCCAACCCCGTGCGCTTGCTCGAAGGCCAGGTGCCCAGTCCGCTCGCGCTTCCTACGGGCTGTGCTTTCCACACCCGTTGCCTCCATGCCCGAACGTTGGCGACGCATACGCAACCGCACAGGCTGGTGACCGCGGACGGGCATCGTTTGCCTCGTCTTTGCGTCGAGATGCGCCCACAGGCCGGGCCGCGCGGCGGCATCCGCGCTACGCCCGAAGACTGTCTTTGCCATTTTCCTCTTCGCCGCGCGCCGGCGCAGACATCCGAACCGCAAATGCCGGTGGCAGGCCGGTAATGGAGACCCAAATGACGCAACCGAGAGCGATGATGAAGATCGGCATCAACATGGTGCAAAACGGCGGCCATAGTTCGGGCTGGCGCCATCCCGATGCCGACCCCGACATCGCCAACGATTTCGAAGGCTATGCCCGGATCATCAAGATGGCCGAGGAGGCCAAGATCCATTTCGTTTTCCTCGCCGATGGCGCGGCGGTGCGCATCCCGCACAGCAATGCCGAGGAGCTCAGCTATCATGGCCATATCGACAGGTTCGAGCCGCTGACGCTATTGGCGGCGCTGGCTGCGATCACGTCGAAGATCGGGCTGGTCTGCACGGCATCGACCACCTATAACGAGCCCTATACGCTGGCCAGGAAGTACGCTTCGCTCGATCACATCAGCCACGGCCGGGCGGGCTGGAATCTGGTGACCGGCTGGAGCGAGGACGAGTCGCTGAACTTCAATCGCGATACGCTGATGGAACATGCGCAACGCTACGCGAGAGCGAACGAATTCGTCGATGTGGTCACCGGCCTTTGGGACAGCTTCGACGATGACGCCTTCATCGCGAACAAGGCCAGCGGGCAGTATTTTCGCCCCGAAGGCATGCATGTGCTGAACCACCAGGGTGAGTTCTACAAAGTGCGCGGCCCGCTGAACCTGCGTCGCTCGCCACAGGGGCATCCGGTGATCGCGCAGGCTGGCAGTTCGGTGCCCGGGCGCGACCTCGGAGCGCGGGTCGCGGACATCATCTATACGGGACAGAAGGACCTGCAACTGGCGCAGGAATTCTACGCGGATATGAAGGCAAGAGTAGCGGCGGCGGGCCGCGATCCGTCCCAGGTGCTGGTGATGCCGGGCCTGATGCCGATCATCGGGGCGACCGAGGCCGAAGCGCAGGCTAGGATGGCGGAGCTCAAGTCCCTCGTCCACCCCGAGGTGGGGATGCAGCTCATTTCCAAGACCTTCGGCGATCTGAGCCATCTTGATCCGGACGACCCGGTGCCTTTGCCGCTGCCGGAATCGAATGGGGTCAAGAGCGCGCGCGATCAATGGGAGCGCCGCCTGCGGGAAAAACCGATGACGGTGCGTCAGGTCTATGAAGAGATATCCCTCTCCTCAGGGCACTGCGTGGTTTGTGGAACCGTCGAAACCATCGCTGATCACATGCAGCGCTGGTTCGAAAGCGGTGCCTGCGACGGCTGGAACCTGATGGCTCCCTATTTCCCGAGTGGCGCCGAGGACTTCATCACCAAGCTCATCCCGGAACTGAAGCGGCGTGGCATATTCCATCGCGAATATGAAGGAGAGACTTTGCGCGCTAATCTCGGTCTAAACCCGGTTCCCGACCTGAAAAACAAATCGAACGATGGGCGCTCGAAAAGCGATGATCGCATTTCGATCTCGAACTGAGCCCACTTTATCCCTGCTCGTCCAGGGGAAGTCGTCACAGCATTCGATGCCTTCGATTCAATATCACAAGAGCGTTTCGGACTGAAACCGCGGTGCTCGCTCTCATTGCTGCCAGCAAAGGAAAAATCATGGCCCAGGCTCGCCAAATAAAGCTCGGACTCTCCTGTCGATTTCTGGGTTATCACGTCGCCGCCTGGCGTCATCCGGACGTTCCGTCCGATGGTGCGCTCAGCCTGCAGCACTTTCTCAAGGTCGCGAAAAAGGCCGAAGCGGAAAAGATCGACATGATCTTCTTCGCCGACAGCGTAGGCGTGCGTGAGGACGATCTGCCACCCGGTTCAGCCGCCCGCAGCATGAAGAATGCAGAGCTGGAGCCGACCACGCTGTTGTCGGCTATCGCTGCGTGCACGCAAAACATCGGCCTGGTGGCGACCGCATCGACGAGCTACAACGAGCCGTTCAACGTCGCTCGCCGCTACGCCTCGCTCGATCACATCTCCGGCGGCCGCGCCGGTTGGAACGTCGTCACCTCTTGGTCCGAGCAGGAGGCCTGGAATTTCGGCCGTGACCAGCATTTCGACTACGACACGCGCTATGCGATGGCGGATGAGTTCGTCGATGTCGTGGCCGGACTGTGGGACAGCTGGGAACCGGACGCCTTCTTGCGGGACAAGCAAAGCGGGCTGTTCTATGACCCGGAGAAGCTGCACATCCTCAATCACCAGGGGCGTTTCTACAAGGTCAGAGGGCCGCTGAACTCGGCGCGCACGCCGCAAGGCAGACCCATCATCGTGCAGGCCGGAGGCTCCGAGCCGGGGCGCGATCTTGGCGCTCGGGCGGCGGATGTCATCTACTCCTCCTCCCATTCGATCGAAAAAGCGCAGGCCTATTACGCCGATATGAAGGCCCGCGTGGCTGCCTACGGTCGCGATCCTTCCGAGCTCCTGGTCATGCCTGGCGTGACTTTCTACGTCGATGAGACGATGGAGAAGGCCAAAGCCAAGCAGGACCTTTTGCAGCGATTGATCGAGCCGGAAGTGGGCCTGTCGATTCTTTATCACCATTTCGGTGATCTGCGCGGTTACGATATCGACGGTCCGCTGCCGGAGCCCAAGCATGCCAAGGTCAAGTCGCTGGCCGACAGTCTCTACCAGATGGCGCAGCAGAACGATCTGACGATCCGGGACGTCTACCTGACGGTAGCAGCGGGAAACTCTGGATGGACCATCGTGGGGACGCCTGAATCGATCGTCGACGAACTGCAGAAATGGGCGGAAAACAATGCCGCGGATGGATTCAATATCTGCCCCGCGACGCTGCCCAACGGCATGGAAGACGTCGCTGGATTCATCCTGCCGGAGCTACGCGCGCGCGGCATGTTCCGCACCGAATACGAAGGCCCGACGCTGCGCGAGAACTTAGGCTTGGCATTGCCGGAACTGGGCGATATCGCCGCGCGTCATCGCAGCAAGGTCGCATCGCTATGATCACATCGCACGGGTAATGACCGGAGTGGGCCGAATGACGATGGTGACTGAAAACGTTCTGGAAGGGGACGCCGCCACCTTTCGCGGACTGTGGCGCGGCTTTGGTTCGACCGTGGCGTTGATCGCTACCGAGTGGGAGGGGCAGCGTCATGCCATGCTGGCTACTGCGGTTACCTCGGTATCGATGGAGCCGCCTTCGCTACTGATCTGCGTGAATCGTTCGGCTTCGGCTCACGATGCCTTGACGCGAAGGGCAGCGTTCTCGCTCGGTATCCTGGGCCATGGCGCGCGCGACGTGGCGGCGGCGATTGGCCGCGCATCTGGGCCTGATCGGTTCGCACATGGGGATTGGCACGAGCTGGCGGCCGCCGGACGGCGGACCGATGGTCTGCCGTGGCTTGGCCAGGCGCAGGCAACGCTGTTTTGCTTGACCGATCATCGCTTCGACTATGGCACGCATACCGGCCTGATCGCCCGCATCGACCGCGCGATCGGAACCTCGGGCGACGATCCACTGATCTATTGCCAAGGCACTTACGGGCGGTTTTCCGCAGGGATGTGATCCCGGCGCACATCCCCCAGCATGGATATACCGAAGGCCGGTAATGCCAATGGCGATGCGTGCGTGGATAAAGGGGAGATCGGGCCCGACAGCTGGAGCTTCATCGGGTCATGCAGGCATACCACCCTCGCTTGATGGCATGCTCGATCGAGATGGCGAAGAAATGATCCAAGAAGCCATGTAAGAAGCCGTGCAAAAAACCATGCGAGAAGCCATGCAAGAGATCACGGCTATGCGGCATGCGCCTTTGGCATTAATTCAATGGATGTGTTGCACATGCAGCCCGCAACCGCCGTCCAAGTGTGTCGGAGAGTTGGTGGGCTGGATGCCAAGCGGGAGTCGATGCCGAAGGACGCTGCATGAAAAAGTAACGGCTTCAGGCATCGTCTATGTTGACAGTCCCCAGGCTTTAAAGAACTATAGATAAAAAATTACGTTCCTTAGGGTAACGTTTCTAAAAACAATAAAGGCGTCACGATCCTTCAATGGGAATGGATATGAAACGAACGCTTGCTTATACCGCCGCGATTGTTCTTGGCCTGGGCGCGATGCCTGCAATGGCCGGTCCATCGGACAATTCGCTGGTCTGGGCTTCTGACAGCATGCCTTCCAGCATCGACTTCTATACCCATACGATTCGCGAGGGAATCGTGCTGGGACACCACATTTGGGATACGCTGATCTACCGTAATAACGACACTAACCAGATCGAACCTCATCTGGCCGAATCTTTCGAGTGGATCGACGACACTACGCTTGAATTCAAGCTGCGACATGGGATCAAGTTCCATGATGGCAGCGACTTCACTGCGGATGATGTGGTCGGCACGGTCGAATATGTCACTACCCACCCGACCGTCCAGTCGATCTTCTTTCTCGAAGGGGCCGAGAAGATCGACGACTATACCGTGCGGCTGAAGACCAAGGGCGTATTCCCCGCGGTGCTGGAATATCTGGCCAACGTCCTGCCGATCTATCCGTCGGATTACTATGCCGAGGTCGGGCCTGAGGGCATGTCGCGCCAGCCCATCGGCACCGGGCCCTATCGCGTGACCGAAGTCGTCGCCGGCGAGCGGGTGAAGATGGAGGCCTTCCCTGATTACTTCGGCGGTGTGAAGGGCAGACCCTCGATCGAGAAACTGGAATTCCGGCGCATCGCAGAGTTCAACACCCAAGCGATCGAACTGATGACCGGCAACCTGGACTGGATCTGGCGCGTCCCGCCGGACGCGGTGCAGCAGTTCGAGGGCCAGTCCCAGCTCAAGGTCGAATCCGGCGACACGCTGCGCATCGGCTTCATCGGCATGGATGCCGCAGGCCGCACCGGGGACACTGCGCTGAAGAATCTCGAGGTGCGCCGTGCGATCAACCACGCCATCAACCGCGACGGCATCCGCGAGGCGATGATTGGCCCTGGTTCGCAGACCATCGACACGGCCTGCGCGCCGGCGCAGTTCGGCTGCATCGCGACCGAGGTGACCCACTATGACTACGACCCCGCGAAGGCCAAGGAGATGCTGGCCGAAGCGGGCTATCCCGACGGATTTTCGCTCGACTTCTATGGGTATCGCGACCGTCCCGTGGTCGAGGCGATAATCGGCGATCTGGCTGCTGTGGGTATCCGGGCGAACCTGACCATGCTGCAGGCCTCGGCCATCGCGCAGGCGCGGACGGAGGGGCGTACGCCGATGTGGTTCCAGGCATGGGGATCGTCCTCGATCCTCGATGTCAGCGCGGGACCGGGCTATTGGTTTGACGGCTCCTCCGTCGACTACGCCCGCGATGCCGAAACGACGGCGCTGCTGAACGAAGGCAACACCACCATCGATCCCGAAGCCCGCAAGGCGGCCTATGCCAAGGCGCTTGGGCGCATCTCGGATCAGGCCTTCCAGGTGCCGATTTTCACCTATGCGCTGAACTACGTTTACGATGGCAGGCTGAATTTCACCCCTGTGCCCGACGAGACGCCGCGCTTCTTCGAAGCGAGCTGGAACCAGTGATCCCTTGTCCCGCGCCAATACCGGCGCGGGAACTTCCAATTATCGATGATCGGTGAGACATGGCTCGATATCTGATGCAGCGGATCGGCCTGGCGCTGCTCGTCTGCGTTGCCGTTTCGCTTTTGGCCTTCACCCTTCTGAACGCTTCGGGCGACGTCGCGATCGCGGTGGCGGGCGAGGAAGCCACCGCCGCCCAGATCGAGGCGATCCGCGAAGATCTCGGCCTCAACCGACCGCTGGCGGTGCGCTATGGCGAATGGTTGGCTAACGCAGTGCAAGGGGATTTCGGCAACTCGCTGTTTTTCCGACAGCCGGTGGCCGAGCTGATCGCATACCGGCTGCCCAATACCATGACGCTGGCGGTGATGGCGCTTGGCGTCATGCTCGCGCTGTCGGTTCCCTTGGGCGTCGCGGCCGCGCTGAGGCCCAATAGCATCATCGACCGCGCCGCGATGCTGATCGCGGTACTGGGGCAGGCGATGCCGAACTTCTGGTTCGCGCTGATCCTGATCGTGGTGTTTTCGCTGACGCTCGGCATCGCGCCGCCGTCGGGCTCGGCTACGCTCGGGCATTTCGTGCTGCCCGCCATTGCGCTCGGATATTACTCCACTCCGCCGATGATGCGGCTGATCCGGCAGGGCATGATCGAGGCGCTGTCCTCCGACTACATCCGCACCGCGCGGGCCAAGGGCATCAGCGGCTGGAAGGTCGTGTTCAAGCACGCGCTGCGTAACGCGGTCATTCCGGTGGTTTCGCTCACTGCGGTGCAGTTCGGCAACATGCTGGGTGGATCGGTGGTGATCGAGACGGTGTTCGGCATTCAAGGCCTTGGCTTCCTGGCATGGGAATCCATCTCGCGCATGGATCTGCCAGTGGTGCAGGCGGTACTGCTGATCGTTGCGGTGTTCTACGTCGTCATGGTCCTGCTGGCCGACTTCATCAACGCCTGGCTCGACCCGAGGATCCGTACCCAATGAACGGTCCGGAGCTCATCGTTCCTAAAGCGCGTCGCAAGGGGTTCGCCGCCCGCGCCTTCGCCAATCCGGCCTTCGTCTGCGGTGCCGTCACGCTGGGTCTGATCTTCGCCATGGCGGTCTTCGCGCCGCTGATCGCGCCTTACGATCCGCTGGCACAGGACATGACGAACCGCACTGCTTCGCCTTTCTGGCTGGCAGGGGCGGACTGGGCACATCCCTTCGGCACCGACGGCCTGGGCCGTGATTATCTGAGCCGGATCATCTATGGCGCGCGCATCTCGTTGCTGATCGGGATATTCACCGTGATCACCTCAGGGATCATCGGCACCGTGATGGGGGTGGTCGCGGGCTATTTCGGCGGCAAGGTCGATCTGGTGATCAACTTCCTGATCATGACACGGCTGACGCTGCCGGTGATCATGGTGGCGCTGGCGGTGGTCGCGATCTTCGGCGGCTCGCTCACCGTCGTCGTGCTGGTGCTGGGATTACTGCTGTGGGACCGTTTCGCGGTCGTCATACGCTCCGCCGTGATGCAGATCCGCAATCAGGAGTACATCCAGGCCGCGCAGTCGATGGGCTATTCCACGCCGAAGCTGCTGTTCAGGGAGCTATTGCCCAACATCTTCGACCGCTTCGCCGTCATCGCTACTTTCGAGATGGCCCACGCGATCCTGCTCGAGGCGTCGCTCTCCTTCCTCGGGCTTGGCGTTCAACCGCCGACCCCCTCGTGGGGCCTGATGGTGGCCGAGGGGCGCCAATACCTGCTGTTCGACAGCTGGCTGATCCTGATTCCCGGCGCCGCGATCTGCGTTCTGGTGCTGGCGATCAACATGATGGGCGATGCCTTGCGCGATGTGCTGGCCCCCGAAAACAGGAACTGAGAAACCGACATGACCCGTTCCACCGTTGTCGCCGATGCTGGAGCCTATGTGGAGGGCGGCGCCTTCCTCAACGAGATGCGGGCGCGCCTGGCGATCCCGTCCGAGAGCCCTCGCGAGGACAGTGCCCCTGACCACCTGCGCTACCTGAACGAACAGATGTGCCCAATGCTCGAAGGCATGGGCTTCACCTGCCGGATTCTGCCGAACCCGCGGCTCGAGCGTCTTCCTGCGATGTTCGCCGAGCGAATCGAAGATTCCTCCCTGCCCACCATTCTGACCTATGGCCATGGCGACGTGCTGTGGGGCATGGCAGGCGATTGGAAGGAGGACCGCAGCCCGTGGGAGGCAACGCTTGCGGGCGGGCGCATCTACGGCCGGGGTGCCGTCGACAACAAGGGCCAGCACACGATCAACCTCGCCGCGCTGCGCCTGGTGCTCGAGGCGCGTGGCCGTCTTGGCTTCAACGTCAAGGTGCTGATCGAGATGGGCGAGGAGTCCGGGTCGCCGGGTCTCGCCGAGATGGCGCAGGACCACAGGGACCTACTGGCGGCTGACGTGCTGATCGCGTCAGACGGACCGCGCGTTTCGACCCATATGCCGACGGTATTCCTTGGCGCGCGCGGCGGGCACGGGTTCCATCTGATCTGCGAGCTGCGTGAGGGTGCGTACCACTCCGGCAATTGGGGAGGACTGCTGCCCAACGCAGGCATCCGTCTGGCCCACGCGCTGGCCACGATCACCGACGCCAAGGGGCGGATCAACATCCGCGAATGGACACCGGGTACGATCCCCGCGAACGTTCATGCGGCGCTGAACAAGATCGAGATGGAAGTCGGCCCCGACGATCCCGAGACCGACCCCTCATGGGGCGAGCCTAACCTGACCGGGCCCGAGCAGGTCTATGGCTGGTGCAACTTCGAGGTGCTCGCCTTCCACTGCGGTCGCCCCGAAGCTCCGGTGAACGCCATTCCCGGCACGGCGAAGGCCACCTGCCAGCTCCGCTACGTCGTCGGCGTGGACCGCGATCGCATTCTGCCTGCCCTGCGCGAACACCTGGATGCGAACGGCTTCGATGATATCCGTATCGAGCCTATGGACCGGGGCTTCTTCCGCGCCACCCGCACCGATCCCGACAATCCCTGGACCCGCCTGGTAGTGGCCTCGATCAAGCGTACCACCGGCAAGGAGCCCGCGGTCCAGCCGAACTTCGGTGGCTCGCTGCCCAACGAGGTGTTCGCCGAAACGCTTGGCATGCCGACCATCTGGATCCCGCATTCGCACCCGTCCTGTTCGCAGCATGCGCCGGACGAACACATGATGGTCAGCGTCGCGAAAGAGGCCGCGCAGATGATGGCCGGTCTGTTCTGGGACATCGGTGAAGGAAAGTCGCGGCCATGACGCAGCCCGTCCTGTCGGTGCGTGGCCTGACGGTCGATCTGCCCAAGAATGGTGATCGTCCCCACGCGGTCAGCGGGATCTCCTTCGATATCCATCCGAACGAGATCGTCTGCGTCGTCGGCGAAAGCGGCTCGGGCAAGTCGGTCACGGCCTTCACCGCGATGGGGCTGCTGCCCAAGGCGCTGAAGCCCTCGGGCGGGCAGATGCTGTTCGAGGGGCAGGACCTGCTGAAGATGTCGCGCCGTGAACATACCCGCCTGCGCGGCAAGCGTATGGCAATGGTGTTTCAAGAGCCGATGACCGCCCTGAACCCTTGCTTTACCGTGGGCGACCAGATCGAAGAGATCTTCAAGGCCCATACCAGGCTGGCCAGGTCCGAACGCAAGGCCCGGACGATGGCCCTGCTGGAGGAGGTTCGCCTGCCTGATCCGCCTCGCGTCTATTCAAGCTTTCCGCATCAGCTTTCGGGCGGGCAGCGCCAGCGTATCGTGATCGCCATCGCGCTTGCGATGGACCCGACGTTGCTGATCGCGGACGAACCGACGACCGCGCTGGACGTGACCACGCAGGCGCAGATTTTGTCGATGTTCAAGACTTTGAAATCCTCGCACAGTGCCGGAATCCTGTTCGTCACCCACGATTTCGATGTGGTGGCGGAAATCGCCGATCGTGTCGTGGTGATGCAAAAGGGTCTCGTCGTCGAGCAGGGCACTGCGGACGAGGTGCTGAACGATCCCCAGCACCCTTACACCCGCCAGCTGATCGCCGCCGTCCCTCGTAAGCGCGAGGATGCGCCCGAACCGCTGAGTGACGAGGTCGCGCTGCGTGTGCAAGGGCTGAAGAAGACCTATCACGTCGCCGGCACGCTGACGCGGAAGGCACGCACGGTTCACGCGCTGCACCCGACGGATTTCACCGTCCGCAAGGGCGAGACGCTGGGCATCGTCGGCGAGAGCGGCTCGGGTAAGACCACGCTGGTGCGCTGCCTGATCCGCCTGCTGGACCCGGACGACGGTGCGATCTGGATCGGCAGCCGCAACTTCGCCCAAGGTTCGCGTGCGAGCCTGCGCGCTGCGAGGAAGGACATCCAAATCGTCTTTCAGGACCCCTATGGATCGCTCAACCCCCGGCGCTCGATCGGCGAGCAGCTGATCGGCGCACCGATGAACTTCGGCGTCTCGCGCAGCGTTGCCTGGGGGCGCGCAAAGCGGCTGATGAAGATCGTGAGGCTGGAGGAGGAGGCGCTCTACCGTTATCCGTCACAGTTCTCGGGTGGGCAGCGTCAACGTATCTGTATCGCACGCGCGTTGATGGTCGAGCCCAAGATCCTGATCGCGGACGAAGCGGTGTCCGCACTGGACGTGTCGGTGCAAAAAGAGGTGCTGCTGCTCCTGGCCGACATCAAGCGCAACATGGGGCTGACGATTCTATTCATCACCCACGACCTGCGTGTCGCCGCGCAGATCTGCGACAACCTGATCGTGATGAGCAAGGGCCGCATCGTGGAGCGTGGAACCGTGGCCGAGGTTTTCGGCAATCCGCAGCAGCCCTATACCCGCCAGCTTCTGTCGGCCATGCCGGGACGCAAGTGGGAGGCGCCGGATGTGGCGTGACGATGACCTGACGGAACGGAACAGAGGGCGACGCCGTACATCGACCTTGCGCCTGCTCATCTCCGGAATGCGGTCGAGAAGCTCGATTCACGTTCCATTCACAGGCAAAACCTGAGCGCTTGGAGATTTGCTGGAGGGAAGGCGAATAGCGGAAAGAACGATCATTTAGAAGTGGTGCCGGCCATGGGACTCGAACCCACACACCTTTCGGCACAGGAACCTAAATCCTGCGTGTCTACCAATTCCACCAAGCCGGCACGGCGGGCGACATTATGCCTGCCGAGGCTCGGCGAGTAAAGAGCCGCCAACGCCCGGCGCACAGGGGCTGTGTGCTTCGGACGCTCTCTTGGTGTTTACATCGCAAGTCAGAGAGATGCGCGCCGCCTCTGCACAGAGACAGAGCGGATAGCGCACCCGATATCCTGGGAGCGAGGTATGTGAAAAAGGCCTGGTGATACGCTGATAGGCTTCGATCTAATGACAGAATACGTTTTCATGCGCTGTTCAAGGATTCGAAGAGTTCTTTTACGCTTTTCCTGTCCGTTTTGACCGTGATCTCCACGCAGTCGGCCAGTTGATTGATGATGAATATTCCCGGTTTGGACTGAAGTTTTTTCCTCAAGGTGGTTCGGTCATATAGGTAAGTGTGCACATAGATGGATCCTTTGCACCGTGACCCATAAGAATCCAGAGCTTTGCGCAGTTCTCCTATGGTTTTTTTCTGTCCAATATGGAAAGGCGACGTTTGATCGTACACGATTATCTCTCTTTTCTGATTGAGAGCCATACGGTATATCACAGGATTTTCAGCTGGATAGGTCATTTAAATTATGTTTTTTGGGTATTTATGTAAAATGAATTGGCGATGGATGAAATGATGGTTGATGGAACAAAATGAGTGAATAAGGTGGGTTAACATTGGCGCTGTCGGGTGAAATAATCGTACGGTCGATAGTCGGAGAAATGATGTTTTGTCCAACGCTGTCATCATCTTCACGGAAATTAAAATATTGCCTTGCGGCAAGTCGCCTATTGAAAAGCCGGGGTTCGAGGGGCGAGCGCATCCAGTCGGCGTGGCAACCTGAACTTGCGTGGCCGAAGATGCCGCAATAGATACGGCCTGTTCGCCAAGCCTTTCGCTGCGAGTCGGGAACGCCGGCTGGATGGTCCTCAAGCGAGCCATTCGCGCGGCGATAGAACGATTGAGTCGGCGCGAATGGAGAGGTGGGATGGGGGTATTTCCTTGGTGGGAGAGGGCGCTGTTGCACCTGCTTCCCGGACATTGCCCCTTGTGTCTGGGGCGGCCACGGTACGGGATGCCATGGTGCGCTGCGTGTTTCGCGGCGCTGCCGCGAAACCGGGCGGCGTGTCTTGGTTGCGCCGAGCCGCTCCCGGACGGTGCGCGTGGCTTGCACTGCTCACGCTGTTCGAGCGCGCCGCTGTTGATGAGCTCGAGTAGCGCGCCGCTGGTGTTTTGCGATGAGATCGCGTGGCTGGTGAGGCGCTTCAAGTTCGAGGGTGATTTGCGTGCCGGACGTCTGCTGGTGGAGCTGGCGCTGGCGGTGCTGATCGAGTCCGATGAGCGTGATTGGAGCCTGCGATTCGACGGACTGCTGGCGGTGCCTTCGGACGCGGTGCGCGTCCGTGAGCGCGGATTCGACCATGCCGACTGGCTGGCCCGACGCTTTGCCAGGCGGGTCGGCATGCCGCTGCTGCGCGCACGACGCCTGCGGGCAGCCGGCAGTCAGCGTGGGCTCGGGCGCCGGGCGAGGCAGCGCAATCTCACCGATGTCTTTAGCTTGTCCACCCCACCACCGGCTCGTGTGCTGCTGTTCGACGATGTGATGACCACCGGCGCAACGTTCGAGGCGCTGGCGCTGTGCTGTTTCGATGCGGGGTGTCTCGAGGTAGCGGCCTTAGCACTGGCACGCACGCCCCGGAGTCTGCCGATCAGACGATGAGTGGCAGAGAAAACGCAGCAGGAAGTCGATACGGGAACTGTGCTTCCCGGCGATGGCGGGCCGTCGCCGGGAAGCCGACCGGCTCAGGCGGCAGTGGTGACCGCACGGTTGAGCGATTCGGCGACGGCAATGGCGCTCTCCCGGGATTCGTGGCGGCTGAGCGCGGCGTCGTCACGAGGCGTACGGCGAACCACCAGCCAGTAGGCCGGGGCGGGATCTGCGTCTTGGAGATAATAGGGAATGACGGCGTGGTGCATGGCGGAGCCCTCTAGTTATTCGTTATCGGCGACACACCTTACTACCTTAGTCGTGCTGGACCGCTCAGGCCAACGTGCAGGTGGGGTGGTACGTCCCAGATTGGCGTGATGACGTCTTGGTGCCCGAATGCCAGGGTGCTACCTGCGCTCAGATAGGGTTAATTCCGCCAGGCGGGTGGTGCGTTCATGCTTGTAGGACATTTCCTCCAGGCAGGTGACGATGGACAAATTTACCTGGCTAGTGGCGCTGATGTTCATCCTGGCGCTTGGCCTGACCCTCTACGTCAGGATGTATTGAATCCTCGAGCGGGGGTCAGCCGCGTCCGCGCTTGCGTTTGGCGCGACGGCGGTTGCGAGACAGGCGTACCTCGGGCGAAGGGAAGACCCAGACCTTGGCGATGATGAAGACGAGCAGTATGAGGATCGCCAGGGCTAGACCGAGATAGGGAAGAATGCCGGCCAGCCATAGGAGCGGCGCTTCCGAATCAGCGGTTTGCATTGCATGGACTCCTTGATGACGAAAGCCGAATGGACGCCGCTGCCGATGATTACAGGCGGTGGCAGCGATGACGAAGGGCCTGATTTCATGATCACAAACGCAGGTGCGCGCCATGCGCTGCTCGCGATGGCATCCGGCGCCGTACTGCTGCTTTCCGGATGCGCCTCCCAGCAGACCAACGAAGCGATCCAGGGCACCGCAGAGATCACTCGCGCCGTATTGCAAGTGTTCACGCTGTGATCGTGGTGGCCGGTCGATTGGTCGGTTCCAGGTCGCGCGAGTGTACCTAGGTGCACTGACAGCGTCGATGGCAGGTGAGAGGCTAAGCAAGAGCAAGGAGCGCTGCAAGCGCAGGATGCGAGTCGAAGATCGAGGTTCCTGACGTTTTTACTCTTCTTCCGACCCACTTCGTTCGTTGAGGTGGGTTTTTTTCGTCCATCGCCCCGGATATGGGGCATTCTATGGCGGTGTTGGTCGTCGCTTGAGTTTCACGCCCCCGCGCCGCTGGATGGATGCTCCATGTGTTTTTTCTTCTACGTGCTCGATGTGATCCTGCCTCCGCTGAGCGTCTATTTTCAGACTGGCCTGAGCGGCACGCTGCTGCTCAATCTGGCGCTGACCCTGCTGGGCTGGGTGCCGGGAATCATCCACGCGCTGATGGTCACTGGCGAGCTGTGTTGAGCAAGGCGTCGCCGCGGGGCGCTCGAGCTTTTATACTGTCGGGCTCCCGATGCGCCGCTGAGTTCGAAGATGTCGATGCCCACACTACTGAATCTGTCGATACTGGCGCTGGCCTCGCTGCCGGTGCTGTGGCGCTGGTGGCAGTGGCGCCGGCGGGGAGGCGCCTGGTGGCCGCGGCGCGACGATGAGCCACAGCGGCGCGCGTTCGCGCGCGAGGTGAAAGGGCCGCTGTTCGCCTCGCTGAGCCTTGCCGTGCTTGCCATGCTGATGCTCCATTACCGCTGAGACCGTTCGCCCGGCGGCGAGATTCCCTCCTAGCTTCGGAGACCCGATGCCACCCGATACCCGCTCCCCACCATTTTCGAATCTCGATCCGATGACGATCGCCGACGCGATCGAGTCGCTGGGTTTTTCGCTCGGCTCGGAGCCGTTCGCGCTCAACAGCTACGAAAACCGAGTGGTCTCGTTTCGCGACGACGATGGCGGACGCTGGGTGGCGAAGTTCTATCGCCCCGCGCGCTGGTCGAATGCCGCGATCCTCGATGAGCACGCGCTGTTAGGGCACCTCGAGACCGACGGGGTGCCGGTTGGGCCGCTATGGCGCGATGCCGGTGGCAGAAGCCTGTTCGAGTTTGCCGATCAGCGCCTGGCGATCTTCGCCCAGGTCCCCGGGCGGGCACCGTCGCTGGACGACCCCGCCCAGCTGTTCGCGCTGGGGGAGGTGATCGGCAGGATGCACGCCAGCGCGCAGTCGCTGGAGCTTCTCCACCGTCCGCATTTCGATGCGGTGTCCAGCTGCAGCGCCAGTCGCGAAACGGTGCTGGCCAGTGGTCGACTGCGTGGGCGGCTCGCCGCCGACTACGCCGATATCTCCGCACGGCTGATCGAGTCGATCGAATCCCTGCGCCTGCCCGATGCCGCCTCGATCCTGGTGCATGGCGACTGCCATGTCGGCAATCTGCTCGGTGACGGTGAGCACTTCGCCCTGGTCGATTTCGACGACTGCATGTACGCACCGGCGGTGCAGGACCTATGGATGCTGCTCGGTGACGATCACGAGCAGGGCTGGCGTTCGCAGCTCGAAGAGCTGGTGGAGGGCTACGAGCAGTACCGCTCGTTCGATCGCGCCGAGATCCAGTGGATCGAACTGCTGCGCAGCGTCAGGCTGATGCGCCACGCTGCCTGGCTGCTGGCGCGCTGGGACGATCCTGCATTCCCCCGCGCTTTCCCTTGGGTCGAGGGCGATGGTTTCTGGCATGACCAGCTGCGCGCGCTCGAGCTCCAGCGGGTGGCCATCGCGCGCAAACCTTGGCTGGCATGAGTGCGATGCCAGCGCGGAATGGCTAGAATGAGCCCTCTTCGAGCGGCGCGGGCCGCCGCTTCACGTACCTTCCGGACCCCCAACGATGACAGACCAACTCGCTCGCCACTATCGCGCCGTTATCAGTGAGCTCGGCGAAGATCCCACCCGCGAGGGCCTGCGCGATACGCCCGAGCGCGCCGCCAAGGCCATGCAGTTTCTCACCTATGGCTACCAGCAGACGCTGGAGGAGATCGTCAATGGCGCAGTGTTCAGCTCATCGACCGATGAGCTGGTGCTGATCAAGGACATCGAACTCTATTCGCTCTGCGAGCACCACATGCTGCCGTTCATCGGACGTTGCCACATTGGCTACCTTCCCAGCGGCAAGGTGCTGGGGCTGTCGAAGTTCGCCCGTATCGTCGACATGTACGCCCGCAGGCTGCAGATCCAGGAGGAGCTGACCCATCAGATCGCCTCGGCGGTGGCCGAAGTCACCGGTGCCGCAGGGGTGGGGGTGATCATCGAAGCGCGCCACATGTGCATGATGATGCGCGGCGTGCAGAAGCAGAACTCGAGCATGAAGACCTCGGTGATGCTCGGGGAGATGCGCGAGAATCTCAATACCCGCCAGGAGTTCCTGACCCTGGTGGGCACACGCTAGGGCGTGTCGTCACGCCCTGGTCCGTCCGCCTGCACCGTGCCGCGCGGCCGGATCCGATACGAGGAGCAAGGCCATGCAAGCGTTGAGTTCAAGGCTGAATGACGAGGCGCTCTTTCGTCCCCATGCGTTCATCGATGGCAGCTGGGTCGCCGCCGACAGCGGCGCGCAGATCGATGTCGATGATCCAGCGAGCGGCGAGATCATCGCCCAGGTGCCGAAGCTAGGCCGTGAAGAGGCCGAACGGGCGATCGCCGCGGCCCATGCAGCTTTCCCCGCCTGGCGGGCCAGGACCGCGCTCGAGCGCGCGGACATCCTGATGCGCTGGTACGAGCTGATGCTCGAGCACAAGCGCGACCTCGCCATGATCATGACCCTCGAGCAGGGCAAGCCGCTGGCCGAGGCCGAAGGCGAGATCGTCTACGCGGCGAGCTTCATGCGCTGGTTCGCCGAGGAGGCGCGGCGTAGCTACGGCGACACCATCCCCGGTGCCAAGACCGGCCAGCGGATCCTGGTGCTCAAGCAGCCGGTTGGCGTGGTCGGTGCGATCACGCCATGGAACTTCCCTTCCTCGATGATCACCCGCAAGGCTGCGGCGGCGCTGGCCGCGGGATGTCCGATCGTGATCAAGCCGGCGAGCCAGACGCCGCTTTCGGCCACGGCGCTGGCAGCGCTGGCCGAGCGCGCCGGGGTGCCACGCGGGGTGTTCAACGTACTGCCCGGCTCGGCCGCGGAGATCGCCGCCGCGCTGACCGAGTCGCCGCTGGTGCGCAAGATCACCTTCACCGGCTCCACCGAGGTGGGCAGTCGGCTGATGAGCCAGGCCGCGGCCCATGTGCAGAAGATTTCGCTCGAGCTCGGCGGCAACGCGCCCTTCATCGTCTTCGACGATGCCGATCTCGATGCCGCGGTGCAGGGGGCGATGGCGTCGAAGTTCCGCAACGCGGGCCAGACCTGCGTTTGCACCAATCGCTTCCTGGTCCAGAGCGGCGTGATCAACGCCTTCAGCGAAAAGCTCGCCGCGGCGATGCACCATGAGCTCAAGGTAGGGCCCGGTACGCAGGAGGGGATCAGTATCGGCCCGATGATCGACCAGAACGCGGTGGAGAAGGTCGGCGAGCACGTCCAGGATGCGCTCGACAAGGGCGCCGAACTGCTGCTCGGCGGTCAGCCGCACAGCCTCGGCGGACGTTTCTTCACCCCGACCCTGATCAACGGTGCCACCGCCGAGATGAAGGTGGCGAGAGAAGAGACCTTCGGTCCGCTGGCGGCAGTGTTCTCCTTCGAAAGCGAAGAGCAGGCGATCGCGATGGCCAACGATACCGAGTTCGGCCTGGCCGCCTACTTCTATTCCCGCGACCTGGGCCGGGTCTGGCGCGTCGCCGAGGCGCTCGACTACGGCATGGTGGGGATCAACGAAGGGCTGATCTCCAACGCAGCCGCTCCTTTCGGCGGCGTCAAGGCCTCCGGGCTGGGGCGCGAGGGGTCGAAGTACGGCCTCGATGAGTACCAGGAGACCAAGTACCTGTGCATCAACATCGGTAGCTGACGGCATCGGAGCGCCCGGCGAGCGAAAAAAGCTGCCGGGCGTTTTTTTCATCCTGTTAATTAACCTGGGTTGATCAAGAGTCGCTTGATGAAAAAAGCCATCCTGGGCTATCTTTACGTCATAGGATCAACTTGATCGACTCGCCTTGCGAGGCGATACGCGACCGGAGGTAGCTGCGATGATCAAGCAAATGAACTTCGGCATGCTGCATTTCGCCGTCACCTTCGCGGTGTTCTTCGCCCTGACGCGCGATCCATGGCTCAGCGGTCTGGCGTCCCTCATCGCCCCAGTGCTCAATCTGGTCGCGGGTGGGGCCGCCGGTGCATTGAACCAGCGGCTTTTCCGTCCCGAACTGAAGCCCTGCCGGATTCGCTCGAGGGATCAAGAGCGCCGCCCGCGTGACCATGCGCACTGACCTCTGTCCGGGGTCAATGACCTCGCGGTGAACGCGCCGCTCGCATCGGGCGGCGAAGAATCGGGCGGTGAAGAATCGGGCGGTGAAGAATCGGGCGGTGAAGAAAAGAAGAGCCCTGGGGATCAGTAGAATGCTCCCCAGGGCTCTGTTCTCTACGGTTGCGCGCGCGGCCCTGCCGGAGCGGGCCGCGTCTGGCTCAATGGCGGAAGTGGCGCATGCCGGTGAAGACCATGGCGATACCCGCCTCGTCAGCGGCCTCGATCACTTCCGCGTCACGCATCGAGCCGCCTGGCTGGATCACCGCGGTGATCCCCGCCTGGGCGGCGTTGTCGATGCCATCGCGGAAGGGGAAGAAGGCGTCGCTGGCCATCACCGAGCCAGGCACTTCGAGACCGGCGTGCTCGGCCTTGATCGCCGCGATCCGCGCCGAGTTGACCCGGCTCATCTGGCCGGCGCCGACGCCTATAGTCTGGCGGGACTTGGCGTAGACGATCGCATTGGACTTGACGAACTTGGCGACTTTCCAGGCGAAGATCAGGTCATGCAGCTCTCGCTCGCTCGGTGCGCGCTGGGTCACCACCTTGAGCTCCCCGGCATCGATCATCCCGGTATCCCGGCTTTGCACCAGCAGGCCTCCGGTGACTCGCTTGTAGTCCCAGGCGGGAAGCCGCTCGGCACCCCATTCTCCGCACTCGAGCAGGCGCACGTTAGCCTTTGCGGCCACCGCATCGCGCGCGGCCTGGCTGATCCTCGGGGCGATGATCACCTCGACGAACTGGCGCTCGACGATCGCCTTGGCGGTATCGCCATCGAGTTCGCGGTTGAAGGCGATGATTCCGCCGAAGGCCGATTCGGTATCGGTGGCGAAGGCGCGCTCATAGGCCGCGAGGATACCGCCCTCGTCATCCGGTACCACCGCCACGCCGCAGGGATTGGCATGCTTGACGATCACGCAGGCCGGCTTGCTGAACGCCTTGACGCACTCGAGCGCGGCATCGGTATCGGCGACGTTGTTGAACGACAGCGCCTTGCCCTGCAACTGCTTTGCGGTCGAGACCGAGGCCTCGGCAGGTTCGGGTTCGGTATAGAACGCGGCGCGCTGGTGGGGGTTCTCGCCGTAGCGCATCTCCTGGCGCTTGACGAAGCGCTCACCCCAGGTGCGAGGGAAGTTGGCCTGCTCGCCCTCGACGCGCAGGCCGAGGTAGTTGGCGATCGCCGCGTCGTAGGCGGCGGTATGCTCGAATGCCTTGACCGCCAGATCGAAGCGCAGCGCCTGCTCGATGCCGCCGTCGTTGCGCTCGAGCGCGTCGAGGATGCGAGGGTAGTCGCTGCTCGAGACCACGATGGTGGTATGGGCATGGTTCTTGGCGCAGGCGCGGACCATGGTCGGGCCGCCGATGTCGATGTTCTCGATCGCATCCTCGAGGGTGCAGTCGGGATTGGCGACGGTGCGCTCGAACGGATAGAGGTTGACCACCACCATGTCGATCGCCGCGATGTCGTGGGCCGCCATCACTGCATCGTCCTGGCCACGCCGGCCGAGGATGCCGCCATGGATCTTCGGATGCAGGGTCTTGACCCGGCCGTCCATGATTTCAGGGAAACCGGTGTGCGCCGAGACTTCGGTGACACGGATGCCTTCGCTTTCGAGCAGTCGGTAGGTACCGCCGGTGGAGAGAAGTTCCACGCCGCGGGCATCGAGGGCTCGGGCCAGATCGACGATGCCGGTCTTGTCGGAAACGCTCAGCAGCGCTCGGCGCACGGGGGAGATGCTTATGCTCATGGGAGACTCGCAGGCTCGGGTGGTGGGGGGAAATCTCAATGGCGACGGTGCCCGGCGAATGCGGGTCGGGCATCGTCATCGAATCAGAGCAGGCCGTGCTGCTTGAGCTTCTTGCGTAGCGTGCCGCGATTGAGACCGAGCACCTGGGATGCCGCGGTCTGGTTGTCGTTGACGTGGGCCATGACGCTGGCGAGCAGCGGCGCTTCGACCTCGCTGAGCACCATCTGGTAGAGATCGGTGACGCTCTCGCCGTCGAGATGCTCGAAGTAGCGTTGCATGGTCAGCGCCACCGTCTCCCTCAGCGTGGCCTGGCCGTCTATCGCGTGGCCGGCATCGAGCGCTTCGACGGCTTCGTCGGCGATCGTTTCCTGATCGAGAAGTACGGGAGGTCTGTCGTTCATTGGATCGTGCTTCCGTCGGACGCTGCGTCTTTCGGCGCGGTGGAAAAATAGCGATTGATGTAGACGAGCTGGGCGGTGCTCGTTTCCAGCGCATTGAAGTCGGCGCGAGCGCGGGCACCATGGGTAAGCGTAGCGAGATACCAGCCAATGTGCTTGCGCGCGACACGAATACCCATGTGTTCGCCGTAGTGTTCGTAGAGCGCGAGAAGATGCTCGCGCATGGTCGCTTCGCGCTCGGCAAGCGTCGGCGCCGGCATCCGTCCGCCATGGCGCAGGTAGTGATCGATCTCGCGGAAGATCCACGGGTTGCCCTGGGCGCCGCGTCCGATCATCAGTGCATCCGCGCCGGTGACGGCGAGCACGTGGGCGGCCTTTTCCGGCGAATCGACGTCACCGTTGGCGATCACTGGGATCTTTACCGCCGCCTTGATCGCGCGGATCGTCTCGTACTCGGCTGCCCCTTGGAACTTCTGTGATCGAGTGCGGCCGTGCACCGCCAGCGCCTGGATGCCGAGCGACTCGGCGAGACGGGCGATGCGGACCCCATTGCGGCTCTCATCGCACCAGCCGGTGCGAATCTTCAAGGTCACCGGCACGTTGACCGCGCCGACCACCGCGCTGAGGATTTCGCCGACCAGCGCTTCGTCACGCAGCAGTGCCGAGCCCGCGGCCTTGTTGCAGACCTTCTTCGCTGGGCAGCCCATGTTGATGTCGATCACTTCGGCGCCGTGGTCGGCGTTGGCCTTCGCCGCGTCGGCCAGCATCTGTGGGTCGCCGCCGGCGATCTGTACCACCCTCGGGCCCAGCTCGCCCCTGTGGTCGAGGCGCAGCCTGGACTTGGGAGTGTGCCACAGCTTGCGATCCGAGGTGACCATCTCCGATACCGCCAGGCCCGCGCCGAGACGCCGGCACAGGGCGCGGAAAGGACGATCGGTGACGCCGGCCATCGGGGCCAGTACCAGGCGATTGGCGAGCGTGTGGGCGCCGATGCGAAACGGCGCGACGGCGGATGAGGTCATCGACGGTATTTAGGGAACTATGAGAGGGCGCCTATGATAGCCGCCTGGCCTGGGTTGTTGAAGCTACCCCGGACGAAAAGGGCAAAAAGACCTACGCTGCGTCCGCGGCGCGCGACGCAGCGTAGGCCTCGATCAGCGTGGTCGACGCCCGACGATGCGGACCCAGCCCTCGCGCTCCTCGATCTCATCGACCACCAGCCCCTGCTCGGCATAGGCGTCGCAGATTCCGTTCGCTTGGTTGGCGAGGATGCCGGAGAGCGCGAACCGCCCACCGGGGCCGAGACGCCCTGCGATCATCGGCGCGAGCTCGACCAGCGGCCCGGCGAGGATGTTGGCGGTGACCAGATCGTACTCGCGTTCGGGCGCCTCCTCGGGGAAATGCAGCGCGAAGCGGGTTTCGATGATCTGGTTGCGCTCGGCGTTGTCGCGGCTCGCTTGCAGCGCCTGGGGATCGATGTCGGTGCCGTCGGCGAAGGCGGCGCCGAGCTTGAGCGCGGCGATGAAGAGGATGCCGGATCCGCAGCCGATATCGAGCAGTTCGCGCTCGTCGAGTTCGCCGGCCACCGCTAGTCCGTCCAGCCACTCGAGACACAGCGCGGTGGTCGGGTGGGTGCCGGTGCCGAAGGCCAGGCCCGGATCGAGCAGCAGGTTGACCGCATCGGGCTCGGGCGCCTCGAACCAGCTCGGTACGATCCACAGCCGCTGGCCCATCTTCAACGGCTCGAAGCCGTCCATCCACTCGCGGCTCCAGTCACGGTCCTGGAGGATTTCGTACTCGATCTCGGGGCAGGGGGTGTCGGGTTCGACCGCCGCCCACTGAGCGCTCACCCGTTCGAGCATCGCCTCGACCCCTTCCAGATCGTCGTAGAGGCCGGTGAGCACGGTTTCGGCCCATAGCGGTGTGGTGCCGAGCTCGGGCTCGTAGAGCGGGCGATCCTCGGCATCTTCCAGGGTGATCGCACAGGCGCCCTCGTCGAGCAACAGCGATTCGAGGGTCTCGGCGTGGCTGGGATCGATGCGTGCCTTGAGCTGTAGCCAGGCCATGCTGGGCTCCTTGTCTGTCTTTGGGTCTGTGGCTGCAATGCGCCAGGCGGTAACGAAGCGGGGGAGGCGCCGATCGACCGACGCCTCCCCCGTGTGCTTCCCGGTGGCTTCAGCTGAGGCCCAGCTTGTGCTCGAGGTAGTGGATGTTGACTCCACCACGGGCGAAGGCTTCGTCCCGGACCAGATCCTGCTGCAGCGCGATGTTGGTCTTGATCCCTTCGACCAGCAGTTCGTCGAGCGCATTGCGCATACGCGTCATCGCGCTCTCGCGATCTTCACCGTAGGTGATCAGCTTACCGATCAGCGAGTCGTAGTTCGGTGGCACCGTATAGCCGGTATAGAGGTGCGAGTCCATCCGCACACCGAGGCCGCCAGGGGCATGGTAGAACTCGATCTTGCCAGGCGACGGCATGAAGGTGCGCGCGTCCTCGGCGTTGATCCGGCATTCGAAGGCGTGGCCGCGCAGCTCGACGTCCTCCTGGCGGATCGACAGCGGCAGGCCGGAGGCGATGCGCAGCTGTTCCCTGACGATGTCGATGCCGGTGACCATCTCGGTGACCGGGTGCTCGACCTGCACGCGAGTGTTCATCTCGATGAAGAAGAACTCGCCGTTCTCATAGAGGAACTCGAAAGTGCCCGCGCCGCGATAGCCGATCTTCAGACAGGCATCGACACAGGCCTTGAGCACCTGGGCACGCGCGGTGGCGTCGACGTGGGGCGCGGGAGCCTCCTCGAGCACCTTCTGGTGGCGGCGCTGCAACGAGCAGTCGCGGTCGAACAGGTGGATCGCGTTGCCCTGGCCGTCGGCCAGTACCTGGACTTCGATGTGGCGCGGGCGCTCGAGATACTTCTCCATGTAGACCACGTCGGAGCCGAAAGCGGCGTTGGCCTCACTCTTGGTGATCGCCACCGAAGAGACCAGCTGGGAGGCATCGCGGACCACGCGCATGCCACGGCCGCCACCGCCGGCGGCGGCCTTGATCATCACCGGGAAACCGATCCGCTTGGCGATCTCGAGCTGCGCGTGTTCATCGTCCGGCAGTGGGCCATCGGAGCCGGGCACGGTCGGCACGCCCGCCGCCTTCATCGATTCGATCGCCGATACCTTGTCGCCCATCAGCCGGATCACGTCGGCGGTGGGGCCGACGAAGATGAAGCCGGAGCGTTCGACCTGCTCGGCGAAATTGGCATTCTCGGACAGGAAGCCATAGCCCGGGTGGATCGCCTGGGCATCGGTGACCTCGGCGGCGGAGATCAGCGCCGGGATGTTGAGATAGGAGGCGCTCGATGGTGCGGGGCCGATGCAGACCGCTTCATCGGCAAGGCGCACATGGATCAGATCGCGGTCGGCCTTGGAGTGGGCGGCGACGGTCTTGATCCCGAGCTCCTTGCATGCGCGTAGGATACGCAGTGCGATTTCGCCACGGTTGGCGATCAGTACCTTTTGCAACATGGGGCTACTCGCTGGATGGATTGAGTGGACGCTTTCGCTTTCAGTCTGCGAACAGCTCAACCGATCACGATCATGGGCTGGTCGTACTCGACCGGCTCGCCATCTTCCACCAGGATCGCCTCGATCACGCCATCCTTGTCGGCTTCGATCTGGTTCATCATCTTCATCGCCTCGACGATGCAGATGGTATCGCCGCGCTTGACGCTCTGGCCCACTTCGACGAATGCCTTGGCGCCAGGGGCGGGCGCGCGGTAGAAGGTGCCGACCATCGGCGAGGTCACCTGGTGGCCGGTCGGCGCCGCGGGTGCTGCGGCGGGCGCTTCGGCCACGGCAGCAGGGATCGGTGCAGCGCTCGGCTGGGCGTAGTAGGTGGCGCTCGGCATCTGCATCGGCTGGCCGCCGGTGAAGTTACGGCTGATGCGTACGGACTCCTCGCCCTCTTGGATTTCGATTTCGCTGATGTTGGATTCTTCGAGCAGCTCGATCAGTTTCTTGACTTTGCGAATGTCCATGGGCGGTCCTGTGAAATATCCGGGGTGAATGCGCAAAGCGCGTAACGGCCTGGCAGGGACGTCAATGCGAAGCTCTTCGGTAGGCGCTGTTAACCTTGTCGCCAACCGTGAAGATGCCTGCACGATACTCGACGTTTGCCCTAATGAGGCGGTGATGGCGGAGTGTGCCGAAAAACCGTGGGGCTGTCCAGTGGGCCTGGCGAAGGGGATTCAGGGCCTGGACAGCCGTCCTGCTCGCTCCAATGCCGCCTTGAGCGAGCTGGCGGAGGGCTCTCCCTGTACGCGTAGATCGCCTCGTTCTCCGCTGGCGTCGAAGAACAGAAGCGTCGGCGGGCCGAACAGCCCATAGCGCGAAAGCAGGCCGCGGGCGTCCTCGGAGTCGTCGGTGAGATCGAAGCGTACCCGCTCGAAGCCCTCGAGCAGCGCGCTGATCTCAGCGCGGGGGAAGAGCTCTGCCTCGATGCGCTTGCAGCTCACGCACCAGTCGGCGTAGAGGTCGACCAGCAGTGGCCTGCCGGCCTCTCTCGCGCGCGCCGCTGCCGCGTCGAGTTCGTCAAGGCGTGTGATGGTGGCGAAGCTCGGCGCCTCGGTCGCAGCCATCGACCGCTCGCTGCCGACGCCCGCCAGCGGGCGCAGCGGGTCGTTTTGCCCCATCGCCGCGCCGATCACGCAGGCGCCGGACCAGAGCGCCAGGGCCAGGGCCAGGGCGCGCAGCAGCGGCGCGGTGGTGCTTTCCAGTGCGCCGAGGGCGAGAGCCGTGGCGATGCCGAGTACGCCCCAGCCACACAGTACCAGCGAGCCCGGCAGCCAAGTGGAGACCAGCCACAGTGCGACCCCGAGCAGGGCGATGGCGCAGAGCATGCGCACCCGTTCCATCCACATGCCCCGATTTGGCAGGATGCTGGCGCCGAACACGCAGACCAGGATCAACGGCACGCCCATGCCGAGGCCGAGGACGAACAGCGCAAGGGCGCCGTGGGCCGCGTTCCCGGTGGTCGAGAGATAGGCGAGGATGCCGGCGAGCGGCGCCGACAGGCAGGGGGTGACGATCAGCGTCGATACCGCGCCGGCGAGGATCAGGCCGCCGGGGCCAAGCCGGCGCAGCCGCTCCTCCAGCGCGCTGATCCGATTGCCGAATCCCGTGCTGGGCGGTCGCAGCCAGTCGAGCGTCCAGGCGGCGAGGAGGACGAAAACCGCGGCGAAGGGCACCACTACCCAGGGCGACTGCAGCCGTCCCTGCAGATTGAAGCCGGCGCCGAGCAGGCCGATCACCAGGCCGAGCAGGGTGTAGGCGGCGACCATTCCGCCGACGTAGCAGCAGGAGAGCGCGAGCGCGCGCCGCCGCGAGGGCGCGCGACCGACGACCAGGGCGGATACGATCGGCAGCATCGGCAGCACGCAGGGGGTGAAGGTGAGCCCCAGTCCGGCGAGGAACAGAAGGCCCAGTCGCCACAGCGAGATGCCATCGTCGCGCTGGGCGGGCGCGGTGGCCGGCTCGGCCGGGAGCGGTGCGTCGAATACCGCCGGACGCTCGCCGAAGTCGACCGCGAATGTGCGCCGTTCGGGCGGGTAGCAGAGTCCCGCCTCGGCGCAGCCCTGGTACTCGAGGGTCAGCTGCAGCGCGCCGGAGGCCGGGGCCCGTTCGAGCGGAACGCTGAACTCGAGGCGCTGGTGAAAGACGTTGACGTCGCCCATGTAGGGATCGGATTTGAACTCGCCGACCGGCAGCGCCGGTTCACCGAGTATCACATCCGGCTGGTCGCTGCTCACCGCGATGCGATGGCGATAGAGATAGTAGCCGGGCTCGATCTCGGCCCCGAACCAGACCCGCTCGCCTTCGCGCCATGCGTGGAGCCTGAAGGCCCGGTCGACCGGAAGGAAGCCGTCGCGCTCGCCGTCGAAGGTGCGGGGGCCGGCGCTCTCGCTCGCGAGGTCGCTCATCGCACCCTGGGGGTTGGCGTCTTCAGTGAATAGCGAAGAGGCCTGGACGGGGGCAAGGCCGAGCAGCAGGATCAGGCCCAGCAGCAGGGGCGCGAGGTGGCGCATGTCGAAACCTCGAGGCACGGCGAAAGGGCTTGGCGTCATCGTTGGTCCATCGTCGGCGCGGCAGGTGGCGCTTCGCCGGGGCGGGCGCCATCCTGCGCCCCTGTCGTCAGCCTACCAGCCGGTGGACGAATCGAAGGGGCGACGACGCAGGGGAGGTCAAAAAGCTCAGGGAAGCGCATGGCTTCCCTGAGGGGGACACGGAGATGGCTAAGGGCTCAGGCCTGGTCGGCGTCGAACGCTTTCTGGGCCTTGACGATCGCCTTGCGGGCCTCGTCGACATCGCCCCAGGAGTCGATCTTGACCCACTTGCCTTTCTCGAGGTCCTTGTAGTTCTCGAAGAAATGCGCGATCTGCTGGCGCAGCAGCTCGGGCAGGTCGTGGATGTTCTCCACCGCGTCATAAAGCGTGGACAGCTTGCCGTGGGGCACGCAGACCAGCTTGGCATCTTCGCCGGCCTCGTCGGTCATGTGCAGCACGCCCAGGGGGCGCGCGCGCACCACGCTGCCCGGTTGCACCGGGTAGGGGGTGACCACCAGCGCGTCGAGAGGGTCGCCGTCGTCGGCCAGCGTCTGGGGAATGAAGCCGTAGTTGGCCGGATAGAACATCGGCGTGGCCATGAAACGATCGACCATCAGGCAATCCAGGTCCTTGTCGACCTCGTACTTGATCGGCGAGTGGTTGGCCGGGATCTCGATCACTACGTAGAGATCGTCGGGAAGGCTCTTGCCGGCTGGAATGGCTTTGAAACTCATCGATGGGTCCTTGATGAACCTAGGTTGTCTTTCAATACGCTGGGCAGAGTATACGAACAGGCCCAGGGGATTACCAACCCGCCGCCACCGAGGCAGCTTTTTGAGATAATCCGGCATGTCGCTCTGCGCTGAATGGGCTTTTATGGCAAGCTCTGGAGCTACGGTGATATCTCGCGCCGGCGCCCTCGCGGCGCTTGGACGATCGAATTGGAACGAGGGAGCGTTCGGGACGTGGCAAGCGATCTAGCACTCAGTGTCGGGCAGGCCTTCGTCACCTCCGAACGGCGCCACCATCGTTCATCCATGGCCACCCAGGTGCCCGATGGCGAGCTGCTCGCCGGGCGCGGCGCCTGTGCGGTGATCGCCGACTCCCCGTGGCGCAACGCGATCGCGCGGCAGGCTGCGGATCTCGCCGTGCGCGGATTTCTCGCCGATTACTTCTCGACGCCGCTGGATTGGAACGTCAAGCATGCGGCCACCCGCGTGCTGCGCGCGCTCAACGGCTGGTGCTACAGCCAGAGCCGCTTCGTCTCCGGTGGCAGCTACGTCAGCGCGTTCTCGGGGCTGATCCTGCTCGAGGACCAAGGGCATCTGTTCCATGCCGGCGACACTTTGGTGTTTCGCCTGCGCGGCGCCGAATTCGAGCAGCTCACCCGTGACCACGTCACCGACCTCGGCGGCTACCGCTATCCTTCCCGGGCGCTCGGCATGGACGCCAGTCTCGACATCGACTATCTCAACCTGCCGCTGGCCCAGGGCGATCTGTTCCTGTTCACCACCCAGGCGATGCGGGGTACGCTTTCGCCGAGCGACTACGTCCAGTTGATCAGCCAGGATGCGAGCGATCTCGACGGCGCCTGCGAGCGGCTCGCCGCCCGGGCGGTGGAGATGGCGAGCCTGCGTGGCTACGGCGCCGAGGCGCTGTGCTTCCAGCTGGTGCGTATCGATCGGCTCGGCAGCAGCGTCGCCAGCGCCTCCCGCGGTGTTCTGGGCGATGGCCTGGAGCCGCCCGGTGAGCTCGAAGTGGGCGACGAGCTCGATGGTTACTGGGTCGAGGAGGTGCTGGCGCGCACCGACAGGGTGAGGGTCTATCGGGTGCGCGACGCCGCGAGCGGCGAGCGCTTGCTGCTCAAGGCACCGAGCCCCCAGCTGTCTGAGCGCAGCGGCTATCTGCGCCACTTCGTCTACCAGCGCGATCTGGTCAAACGGCTGCGCTCGCCGTTCGTCAACCGTTTGGTCGAGTTCAAGCGCCCGCCGACCCGTTACTACTATCTGATGCGCTTCGTCGAGGGCGAGCTGCTCGGCGACTGGATCCGTGGGCACGTCGGCGCTGGGCTCGAGCAGCGCCTGGACATCGCCCGGCAGCTGACCAAGGCGGTCGGCGCGTTGCACCGGCGCGAGGTGATCCACCAGGGGGTGCACCCCGACGCCTTCATCGTCGACCAGCATGGCCAGGTGGTGCTGATCGACTTCTCCTCGTGCTGCGCACGCGACACCGATGCCACCGCGGCGGTGGCGCTGGCGCGCGAGGTCGGACTGTCTGCGTTCAGCGCACCCGAGTATGCCCTCGACGGCGAGGTGGGACGGCGCAGCGATCAGTTCTCGCTGGCGGCGCTGATCTACTGGCTGCTGAGCTACTCCGACGCCAGCGAACGGGGAATGAAGGCTCGCCTGGGCCTCGCCCAGGGCAGTGACAGGGGCGGGCACTTGCCGTTCGAGACCCCGATGCAGAGCCTGCGCACCGAGATGGACCTGGAGACGCTGCACTACCGGCCGGTAAGCCGGCTGGTGCCCGAGGTGCCGGAGTCCCTCGACCTGGCGCTCAAGCGTGCGCTGTCGCCACGCCGCGAGCTGCGTTTCCGGCGCCTCTCCGAGCTGCTGGTGGCGCTGCGCGCGGGGCACGATCCGGCGCCGCGTGCCGGAGGGGCCTGGCGTCAGGTGCGCCAGGTGAGGCAGTGGCAGCTGATCGCCACGGTGCTGCTGGTGATCCTGCTGGTCAACTGGTGGCTCGGCTAGCCCGCTGCGCCGGCCAAAGCGGGGCCCAGCCGATGCGCTCGGGAGGGCCCCGTCGGAGCTTGCGGGCTCGTGCCCAGTCGGGCTAGATCGAGAACGGCGGCAGCTTGGGTGCCACCAGCGCTCGTTTGAGCTCGGCGACCTTGGGCAGGCCATTTTCGTAAGGCGGGTAGGCTTCGCCCGCGATCAGCGCAGCGAAGTAGCGCCGTCCGGCCTCGCTGATGCCGAAGCCGTCCTCGCGCAGGTATTCCGCCGGCATCATTTTCTCGCGGTTGGCGATCTCCTCCAGCGGCGCATCGAACAGCTCCCAAGCGTAGGGCGCATCGCTCACCCGCCGGATCGCCGGCATCACCGCGTTCTTGCCCTCCAGCGCGCATTCCACCGCGCGCACCCCGACCGCATAGGCCTGGTCGACATCGACCTGCGAGGCGATATGGCGCGCGGCGCGCTGCAGATAGTCCGCTACCGCCCAATGGTACTTGTAGCCGAGCTCCTCCTTGACCATCCCGGCCAGTACCGGGGCGACTCCGCCGAGCTGGCTGTGGCCGAAGGCATCGACCAGTCCGGTATCGGCGAGGAACTTGCCTTCGGCGTCGCGCACGCCTTCGGAGGCGACGATCACACAGTAGCCGCAGCGCTCGACGGTCTGCTTGACCTTGGCCATCACCTTGGCGCGGTCGAACGCCACTTCGGGCAGCAGCACCAGGTGGGGCGGCTGCTCCTCTCCTTCGCCGGCCAGGCCCGCGGCGGCGGCGATCCAGCCGGCGTGGCGGCCCATCACCTCGAGGATGAACACCTTGGTCGAGGTGGAGCACATCGAGGCGACATCGAGCGCGGCCTCGCGGGTCGATACCGCGACGTACTTGGCCACCGAGCCGAAGCCGGGTGAGTTGTCGGTCAGCGGCAGGTCGTTGTCGATGGTCTTGGCGACGTGGATCGCCTGCAGCGGATAGCCCATGCGCTCGGAGAGCTGGGAGATCTTCAGGCAGGTGTCGGCGCTGTCGCCTCCACCGTTGTAGAAGAAGTAGCGGATGTCATGGGCCTTGAACACTTCGATCAGGCGTTCGTACTGGGCGCGGTGGGTGTCGATCGATTTCAGCTTGTAGCGGCAGGAGCCGAACGCGCCGCCCGGGGTGTGGCGCAGCGCGGCGATCGCTTCGCTGCTCTCCTGGGAGGTGTCGATCAGCTCCTCGGTGAGCGCGCCGATGATGCCATTGCGTCCGGCATAGAGGGTCTGGATCCGGTCACTGTGGCGGCGACAGGTCTCGATCACTCCGCAGGCGCTGGCGTTGATCACGGCGGTGACGCCGCCGGATTGGGCATAGAAAGCGTTGTAGCGCTTGGTTTGGGTCATGTGTCTCTCTCGTCGACTGTGTCGCGGGTCGCGTCCGCTGCGTTCACGCCTCCCCTGCTCGGTGGGGAGTACGCGACGGCGGCTTCTTGGTCGGCGGCAGCTCGAAGCGCCGCCCTCGCATCATACCCAAACCGGGGCGCGCTGACAGTGAAGGCGCGTAGCACAACCTCCCAGCGTCATGGCCAGGTGTACTAACCCGTGCCGGCGCCTCCCGGCCTTCGAAGCCGCTAGCCGTCATGTTAGGCTGCGCGCTCGATCGGTCATCTGGTACGGGACTCCATTCATGCACGTCCATATCCTCGGTATCTGCGGCACCTTCATGGGCAGCCTCGCCCTGCTCGCGCGAGCGCAGGGGCACCGGGTCAGCGGCTCCGATGCCAATGTGTATCCGCCGATGAGCCTGCTGCTCGCACGCGAGGGGATCGCGTTGACCGACGGCTATCGAGCGGCCAACCTCGATCCGGTGCCCGACCTGGTGGTGATCGGCAATGCGATGACCCGGGGCAATCCCGAAGTCGAAGCGGTGCTCTCGCGTCGTCTGCCCTACGTCAGCGGCCCGCAGTGGCTGCGCGAGTCGGTGCTCGGCAGTCGCCCGGTGCTGGCGGTGGCCGGCACGCACGGCAAGACCACCACGGCGAGCATGCTGGCCTGGATCCTCGAATGCGCGGGGCTCGCCCCGGGCTTCTTGATCGGCGGCGTGCCGGGCAACTTCGAGCTCTCCGCCCGGCTCGGCGATGCGGCGGCGCCTTTCGTGGTCGAGGCGGACGAGTACGACAGCGCCTTCTTCGACAAGCGCTCCAAGTTCGTCCACTACCGTCCGGACATCGCGGTACTCAACAACCTCGAGTTCGACCATGCGGACATCTTCGACGACCTGGCGGCGATCGAGCGTCAGTTCCATCACCTGGTCCGCACCGTGCCGGCGAACGGCCGGCTGCTGGTCGCCGACGACGAGCCGGCGCTCGACCGGGTGCTGGCACGCGGCTGCTGGACGCCGGTCGAGCGTTTCGGCGAGCGTGAGGAGTCGCCCTGGAAGCTGCGTCTGGAGAGCTGCGACGCCAGCCGCTTCACCCTGCGCGGCATGGGCCAGCAGGCGAGCATCGATTGGGCGCTGAGCGGCGTTCACAACGTGCGTAACGCCTTGGCGGCGTCGGCCGCCGCTGCTGCGATAGGGGTAGGGCTTGCGGCCAGTGCTGCGGCGCTGGCTGCCTTCCAGCCGCCGCGCCGGCGCCAGGAGCTTCGTGGGGAGGTGGACGGGATCGGGGTGATCGACGATTTCGCCCATCACCCCACTGCGATCAAGCTCACCCTGGAGGGCATGCGCGCAGCGCTCGGACGCCATCGCGCCGGGGGCGGGCCGGGCAGGCTGCTGGCGGTGATCGAGCCGCGTTCCAATACGATGAAGCTTGGCGCGATGCGCGAGCGCCTGGCGCAGAGCGTGGACGCCGCCGACCGGGTCTACTGGTACCAGCCGCCAGGGCTCGGCTGGTCGCTAGACGAAGTCGCCGCGCAGTGCCGTCCGCCCGCCGAGGTGCACAGCGAACTCGACCGGCTGATCGCGGCGCTGGTCGCCGAGGCTCGTTCGGGCGATCGGATCGTGGTGATGAGCAATGGCAGCTTCGGCGGGCTGCACGAACGGCTGCTGCGGGCGCTCGAGGCACGCTGAGCTCCGCCAGAGCACCGCATGAGCGCCACCCGCCCGGGCGAGTGGCGCTTTTTCGTGCGCTGGTGTTCAGGCCTGGGGCAGGAGCAGCATGCGCGCCAGCAGCAGCACGATCGAGAGCCCGAGTACCCAGGGCCAGTGCTGCCACGACAGCTGCTGCTTGGCGTGGTACTGGTAGCTGATCCGCACCGCCGAGCAGACCATCAGGCCGACCAGCGCGCCGCCGATCAGATCGCTCGCCCAGTGGACCCCGTAGGCGAGCCGCGATATCGCCATCAGCATGATCAAAAGCGTCGCCGCCCAGTAGGGCCAGCTGCGCAGGCTGTGCGGCAGCCGCTGGGCGACGAAGGCCGCGGCCAGGCCGTATACCACCACTGCGGCGGAGGTATGGGCGCTGGGATAGGAAAACGAGTTGGCGAGGTGATCCGGCGTGTCCGGACGGACGCGCTGGATCACCTGCTTGAGCACGGTGTTGAGCAGGCTGATCAGGCCGAGTGCGAGCATCCAGTGGAGCAGCGCGGCGTAGTAGCGTCGATACAGCCACCACACAAGCCAGGGCAGGGTGAAGGCGGCGATGCCGTAGGTGTCGCCGATCAGATCGAAATGGCTGGCGATGGACAAGGGCCAGCCGAGCTTGGCCAGCTCGATGAACATTGCCTGGCCGCGCAGGTCCATCACCAGCGGCTCGCGGCCGTGGAGCAGTACCACCCCGGTCCAGACGATGAACAGCAATCCCGTCGCCAGCAGCAGCGCGAAGGAGGCCAGCGGCGGCTCGCGGCCAGGAAACCTGCCATTGAGCCGGCGCCACAGCCGGCGCCCGGCGTTGCTCTGCCGGGCCCAGCCCAAGGCGCTGCGATAGCCGATGCCGGGACGATCGAACAGCCTGCGCAGCCAGGAAAAGGTAAGTATCGCCAGCAGCGTGACGAAGGCGAACTCGATCAGCCACACCATGGTGTCGTGGGAGAGTGCGAGGTTCGCGCTCCAGGCCTGGCCCAGGTAGTAGCCGGGAAGGATGTACAGCGGCGCCCAGCCCAGCGCCGAAAGCGCGTTGACCAGCGCGAAACGGCGCTGCGGCATGCACATCATGCCGGCGACCATCGGGATGATCGGCCGTACCGGGCCGACGAAGCGACCGAGCAGCACCGAGAGCGTGCCGTAGCGATGGAAGAACAGCTGGCCGCGTTCCAGCCACTGTGGATGGCGATTCAGCGGCCAGAGCTTGGGAATCCGATGACGCTGGCTGGCGCCCAGCCAGTAGCTCAGGCCGTCGCCGATGGTGGCGCCTAGCGCGCCGCTCAACAGCACCAGCGGTACCGAGAGCTGGACGCTGCCAGCCAGCGAGGCCGCCATGGTCATCATTACCGCGCCCGGCAGGATCAGCCCGATTATCGCCAGCGACTCCAGCGCTGCGAGAATGCCGATGAGCAGCAGCAGCGCCCAAGGGGTCTGGGTCAGCGGCTCGACCCAAGCGACCAAATTCATCCGTGTCCTCCCGCGATCCGATCGAAGGCCTCGTGCTCCGGCGCAAGGGCCGCCGGGCGAGGCCGCCAGAGTGTAGCCGAATAGACGCCTTTGCGTCCTGACCGGGGATGAAGGCCGGCGGGGTGTTTTTGTGCCGCCCGTTGGAGTGGCTTATAGTGGCGCGATCCAAGCACCGTCGCCGGTCCGGCGCCGGTATCTGACGCGATTCGGAGCATCGGATGTCACATCACCTCGAATCATCCTCCTCGCAGGCGTCCATCGAACTGGTGCGCTACATGCAAGCGCTTGGCGCTCGCGCTCGCACCGCCGCGAGCGTACTGGCGCTGGCCGACAGCCGGCGCAAGAACGCCGCGCTCGCCCACATCGGCGAGCGACTGGAGGCCGGTCGCGAGGCGCTGAAAGCGGCCAACCGCGAGGACCTGGAGCTCGCCGGTGAGCGCGGCCTCGCCAGTGCGCTGCTCGATCGTCTCGAACTCACCGACGCCAGGATCGATGCGATGATCCAGGGGCTCGCCACGGTCGCCTCGCTCGATGACCCGGTCGGCGCGATCGATGGGTTGAAGCGCCGTCCCAACGGCCTTCGGATCGGCAAGATGCGCGTGCCGATCGGGGTGATCGGGATCATCTACGAGTCGCGTCCCAACGTCACCGTCGATGCCGCCGCGCTGTGCCTCAAGTCCGGCAATGCCTGCATCCTCCGCGGCGGCTCGGAGGCGAGCCGCTCCAACGCGCTGATCGGTGAGTGCGTCAGCCTCGGTATCGAGGATGCCGGTCTGCCGCGAGAGGCGGTCCAGGTGGTCGGCACTTCCGATCGCGCGGCGGTGGGCGAGCTGGTGCGGATGCGCGAATCGATCGACCTGATCATTCCACGCGGCGGGCGCTCGCTGATCGAGCGGGTGAGCGAAGAGGCGAGGATCCCGGTGCTCAAGCACCTGGATGGCAACTGCCACGTGTTCGTCGATGCCAGTGCCGAGCTCGAGCGGGCGCTGGAGATCGCCTTCAATGCCAAGACCTATCGCTACGGCATCTGTGGCGCGATGGAGACGCTGCTGGTCGATGCGCCGATCGCCGAGGCGTTCCTGCCGCGGATCGCCGCGCGGCTTATCGACCATGGTGTCGAGCTGCGGGGCTGCGCGCGCGCGCGGGCGCTGGTGCCTTCGATGCTGGCGGCGAGCGATGAGGATTGGTACACCGAGTATCTCGGTCCGACCCTGGCGGTGAGGGTGGTGGATGGCGTCGAAGCGGCGATCGAGCACATCAATCACTACGGTTCGCACCATACCGATGCGATCGTCACCGAGCATCTGGCGCGCAGCGAGCGGTTTCTCGCCGCGGTCGATTCGAGCTCGGTGATGGTCAACGCGCCTACCTGCTTCGCCGACGGCGCCGAGTACGGCCTCGGCGCCGAGATCGGGATCTCCACCGACAAGCTGCACGCCAGGGGCCCGGTCGGCCTCGAAGGGCTGACCACCCAGAAGTACGTGGTGCTGGGCGAGGGGCAGCTGCGTGGCTGAGCCGAGGGTCGCGATGCTCGGTGGCACCTTCGACCCGGTTCACATCGGGCATCTGCGTTCGGCGGTGGAGCTCTGCGAGGCGCTGGCGCTCGATCGTGTCCACCTGGTGGTCAACCGCCAGCCGCCTCATCGTGCGACGCCCGGTGTATCCGCGCGCGATCGTCTGGCGATGGTCGCCGCGGGGGCAAGCGATACGCCGGGGCTCGTCGTCGACGATCGCGAGATCGAGCGCGATGGACCTTCCTATTCGCTCGCCACGCTCGAGTCGCTGCGCGCCGAGTATGGCGAAGAGGCCCGCCTGGTGATGGCGATCGGCATGGACGCTTTTCGCCATCTCGCCGAATGGTACCGCCCGGAGGCGCTGTTCGAGCAGGCCCACGTGGTGGTGATCGAGCGCCCCGGCGCTTCGTTCACTCCCTCGGCGGCGCTCGCCGCGTTGATCGAGCCGCGCCGCTGCGACTCGATCGAGTCATTGATGGCCAAGCCGCACGGCGGCTTTCTCCATTTGCCGCTGCCGAATCCGATCAAGGTCTCGGCGACCGAGCTGCGCGAGCGGATCGACAGCGGGCGCTCGATTCGCTTCCTGGTGCCCGAGGCGGTAGAGCGGCTGATCGTTCAGCGCGGGCTCTATCGCCACGGCGGCGCGGGTCGATGACAATCTCGGTCGTCGAGGGGGCGTTCGCCCACGCTTGAGGGTAGAATGCATCCCTTCACTCGCGGACCTCTCTGGTCCGCGCTTAAAACTGCCTCAAGGGGCTCGCCTCAATTCGATGGTTAACATGCAGACAGATGCGCTTTCTTCACTGGTCACCGATGCGCTCGAGGAACTCAAGGCGCAGGAAATCGTCGAACTCGATGTCGCCGAGCTGACCAACGTCACCGACGTGATGATCGTCGCCAGTGGTACCTCTAGCCGCCACGTCAGCGCGCTCGCCGGCAATGTGGTCGAGAAGGCCAAGCAGCAGGGCGTGATGCCGCTCGGCGTCGAAGGCCGCAACGGCGCTGAATGGGTGCTGGTCGATCTCGGCGACGTCGTGGTCCACGTGATGATGCCGGAGACTCGCAAGCTCTACGATCTCGAGAAGCTCTGGAGCGACCTGCCGGTTGACCGGGGCGACGCGCGGCGGTGAAGCTTCGCGTCCTCGCCGTCGGCACGCGGATGCCCGGCTGGGTCGTCGAAGGGGTCGAGGAGTATCGCAAGCGGATGCCACGCGAGTGTCAGCTTGCGATCGAAGAGATTGCTCCCGGGCCGCGCGGTAAGAATGCCGACGTCGCCCGGGCGATCGCCCAGGAGGGCGATCGCATGCTGGCCCGGCTCGATGGCGATCTCCAGATCGTCGCTCTCGATGTCCAGGGGCGCCCCTGGAGCACGCCCGAGCTTGCTACCCGACTCGACGGTTGGAAGCTCGACGGCCGCGACGTGGCGCTGCTCATCGGCGGGCCGGACGGCCTCGATCCGCGCTGCCTGGCGCGTGCCGAGGCGCACTGGTCGCTGTCGCGGCTGACGCTGCCGCATCCCCTGGTGCGCGTGGTGCTCGCCGAGCAGCTCTATCGCGCCTGGACGCTGTCGATCGGCCACCCTTATCACCGCTGACCGCGCAAGCCCATTTCGCGCGTTGGCCGAGACATCTGGCGTGTGTTGACGATGTACCGACTGCCACCGATCTTCTCCCACCGTACTGGGAAGCATCCTGCCGATGGGTAATGGTTTTCTGCGCCGCCTGCGCAATGGCGGGAGTCGGCCTTCGCAGATCAAGGATTCCGCCGCCGAGGTGAGCCTGTTCCGGCGCCGCTGCTTCGCTGCGGTTGCGCTGATCGTGGTGCTTACCGGGGTGCTGGTCGCGCGGATGGTGTTCCTGCAGGTCTACCAGCACGAACTGTTCGCCACCCGCTCGGAGAACAACCGGGTGCGCGTCGAGCCGCTGCCGCCGACGCGCGGGTTGATCTACGATCGCAGCGGGGAGCTGCTGGCCGAGAACCGGCCGACCTACAACCTGATGCTGACCCGTGAGCAGGCCGGCGACGTCGGCCGGACGGTCGAGCTGCTGGTCGAGGTGCTCGGCCTGCCCAGTGAGATGAGCGAGACCCTGCTCGAGCGCTCGCGCCAGCGCCAGCGGCCGTACCAATCGGCGCTGCTGCTCAGCGATCTCAGCGAGGGCCAGATCGCCCGGCTCGCGCTCAACCGCTATCGGCTGCCCGGTGTGGAGGTCGAAGCCCAGCTGCTGCGCTACTATCCGCAGAGCGTGGTGATGTCCCACGTCCTCGGCTATGTCGGGCGGATCAGCCAGGAGGATCTCGAGCGGCTCGATTCGAGCAACTATGCCGGTACCCACTTCGTCGGCAAGAGCGGGGTCGAGCGCTTCTACGAGGACGTCCTGCATGGGCAGGTCGGGCTGCGCCGGGTCGAGACCAACGCTCGAGGGCGAGTGCTCGGGGAGATCGATCGTACCGCGCCGATCAAGGGCAAGGACCTGACCCTCACCGTCGACAGCGGGCTCCAGCAGCTCGGTGCCAAGCTGCTGGACGGGCGGCGTGGAGCGATCGTCGCGATCGAGCCGAAGACCGGAGCGATCCTGGCGATGGTCTCCTCGCCCGGCTTCGATGCCAACGCCTTCGTCACCGGGATCAGCCACGCCGACTACCAGAAGCTGCAGAACGACAAGGACCTGCCGCTCTACAGCCGGGCCTACCGCGGCGAGTACCCGCCGGCCTCGACGGTCAAGCCGTTCATGGCGCTGGCCGGGCTGCAAAGCGGAGTGATGCGCCCCGGCGACACGATCTTCGATCCCGGCTACTACCAGCTGCCCAACGACCCGCACCGCTATCGCAACTGGCAGCGCTGGGGACACGGACGCGTCGACATGCACCGGGCGCTGCTGGTCTCCAACGATACCTATTTCTTCGATCTTGCCCATTCGCTCGGCATCGACCGGATCTCCACCTTCATGCATCGCTTCGGCTATGGCGAGAACTATGCGCTCGACGTATGGGGCGCACGCAGTGGGCTGATGCCGAGCCGCGACTGGAAGCGTGGGCGCTACAACCAGGCCTGGTATCCCGGCGAGACGCTTTCCGCCGGGATCGGCCAAGGCTATTGGCTGGCGACGCCGTTGCAGATGGCTTCTTCGGTCGCGGTGCTCGCCAACCGTGGTAAAGCGGTGCGCCCGCATCTGGTCGCGGCGATCGGCGACCAGGAGATCCTTCCACCATTCCCGGACTCTCCGGAGGACGTCGAGCTCGATGACCCGCGCTGGTGGGACCTGGTGATCCAGGCGCTCAAGGACGTCGCCGACAGCTCCCCGGTGCTCAGCCAGGGTCGCCAATACACCATGGCGGGCAAGACCGGCACTGCGCAGGTGTTCACCGTCGCCCAGGACGCTCGCTACGACGCCGCCGAGGTCGCCGAGCGGCTGCGGGATCACGCCCTGTTCACCGGTTTCGCACCGGTCGAGGATCCAGAAATCGCGGTCTCGGTGATCGTCGAGAACGGCGGTTGGGGCAGTCGGGTGGCGGGGCCGATCGGCCGTGCGATGATCGACGCCTGGATGCAACCGGGCGCTGATCACGAGGTGAAGATTCCCGGACGGGACGACGGCCATGACCTATGATGCGTGCGCCATCCCAGGGCGCGGAGGGGAGTCTGCATGATCAGTGGATGGAAACGCAGCTACCGGCGGCGTCGGGAGGGGGCGTGGCGATTCGGCTGGAACGCCTTGCATCTCGATCCCTGGCTCCTGTTCGCGCTGCTGTTGACCATGGCCGGCGGCCTGGTGGTGCTCTACAGCGCCTCGGGTGAGGTGGTCGAGCGGGTCGAAGCGCAGTCGCTGCGCTTCGTCGGTGCGCTGGTGGTGATGGCGGTGATCGCGCAGATCCCGCCGAGCACGATGATGCGTTGGACCCCGGTGCTCTACGTCACTGTGACGCTGCTGCTGGTCGCCGTCGACGTCAGCGGCTATCACGCGATGGGCGCTCAGCGCTGGCTCGAAATACCCGGGTTCGGCCGCTTTCAGCCCTCCGAGCTGATGAAGCTGGTGATGCCGATGACGCTTGCCGCGTTCCTGGCTCGCCGCCCATTGCCGCTGTCCTGGAAGGACCTGGGCATCTGCCTGGTGCTGATGCTGATCCCGGTGGCGCTGATCCTCGAGCAGCCTGATCTGGGTACCGCGATGCTGGTGATGTTCGCCGCCGGCTTCGTGATCCTCTTCGCCGGTCTCTCCTGGCGGCTGATCCTGCTCTGCCTGCTGGTCGCCGCCGCCGCATTGCCGCTGATGTGGCTCTACATGCACGACTACCAGCGCCAGCGGGTGTTGACCTTCATCAATCCCGAGAGCGACCCGCTCGGGGCCGGCTGGAACATCATCCAGTCGAAGACCGCGATCGGCTCTGGCGGGGTGTTCGGCAAAGGGTGGATGGACGGTACCCAGTCGCAGCTGCAGTTCTTGCCCGAACGGCACACCGACTTCATCGTCGCGGTGCTGGCCGAGGAGTTCGGCCTGGTCGGCGTCTGCCTGCTGCTGCTGTGCTACCTGATGATCGTCGGCCGGGGCCTGGTGCTGGCAGTGCGTGCCCAGGACACCTTCGGTCGGCTGCTCGCCGGCAGCCTGGTGCTTACCTTCTTCATCTACGTGGTGGTCAATATCGGTATGGTCAGCGGGCTGTTGCCGGTGGTCGGCGTGCCGCTGCCATTGATCAGCTACGGCGGTACCGCCAGCGTGACCTTGCTGGCGGGCTTCGGTATTCTGATGGCGATCGGCACTCACCGTAAGTTGTTGCCGCGATAGGATTACTGGTCAGCAATCGCCAGGGACAGCACCCGCCGGTGCGGCGCCGCCGTGCAGGCAAACGATTCAGGAGAGCAATAGGTGACGATCGACCTCCGGGCCGCCCCGGCGACACCCCTTCGCAGCCGTATCGGGCTATTCACCGCGGCACTCGTCGCCGCCTGCATCGCACCGCAGGCCTTGGCTGCCGACTACGACCCGGCGAGCCGTCCCGAGGTCGCCGAGATGGTGCGCAAGCTGGCCGGAGAAGGGTTGGACTCCGCCGAGCTTTCGCGGGTCATGACCGATGCCCGGCGTTCGCAATCGGTGCTCGATGCGATGTCGCGTCCGGCCGAGCGGCACCTGCGCTGGGACCAGTATCGCCAGATCTTCATCCAGCCGGCCCGGATCAGCCGCGGCGTGCAGTTCGTCGCCGAGCACCTCGACGCCTTCGAGCGTGCCGAGCGGGACTACGGCGTGCCGCGGGAGGTGATCGCTGCGATCATCGGTATCGAGACCGACTACGGTCGGGTCACCGGCAACCACCGGGTGATCGATGCGCTGTCGACGCTGGCCTTCGACTATCCGCCGAGGCAGCCATTCTTTCGCAAGGAGCTCGAGGCATACCTGACCCTGACCGAGGAGCAGGGACTCGATCCACTGTCGTTCAAAGGCTCCTACGCCGGAGCGATGGGCTATCCGCAGTTCATGCCTTCGAGCTACCAGGCCTACGCGGTCGATTTCGACGGCGACGGGTTGCGCGATCTGTGGCGCGAGCCGGTCGACGCGATCGGTAGCGTGGCCAACTATTTCGCCGGCCACGGTTGGGTCCAGGGACTCGCTGTGGCGGCGCCGGCGCGGGGACCGGCGAGCCCTCCCGAAGGGGTCGAGGTCAATTCGATCGAGCGTCCGGTCCAGCGTATCGCGTCGCTCGCCGATCACGGCATCGTCTCCACCGCTGAGCTGCCGGCAGACCTGCCGGTGACGCCGATCGCGCTCGACTTCGCCGATGGGCACTACGAGTACCTGCTCGGTACCGAGAATTTCTACGTGATCACTCGCTACAACCGCAGCCACCTTTATGCGATGGCGGTGACGACGCTGGCGGAGTCGATCAAGGAGGCGCTCGAGCGGCAATGAAACCGACCCCTTCGATCAAAGGCTGCGGCGCGCTCGCCTGTGTCCTCGTCCTGCTCGGTGGCTGTGCCAGCGGCGGCGGCGGCGGGCGCTACGCTTCGAGCCAGGATGCCTATCCCACGGATGGGCGCGATCTCTCCCAGGTGCCCGATGCGGTGCCCAAGGTCGAACCGCTCGCCGCCAGCGGCAACCGGCCGGTCTACCAGGTGCTCGGCAAGAGCTATCGGGTGATGAGCGATGCCCGTGGGTATTCGGCCACCGGGATCGCCTCCTTCTATGGCACCAAGTTCCACGGCTACGACACCGCCAGCGGCGAGCGCTACGACATGTACGCGATGTCGGCGGCCCATCGCAGCCTGCCGCTGCCGACCTATGCCCGGGTGACCAACCTCGACAACCAGCGCAGCGTGATCGTCAAGGTCAACGATCGCGGGCCCTTCCATGACGATCGGCTGATCGATCTTTCCTATGCCGCGGCCTATCGTCTCGACGTGCTGGCCCATGGCACCGCCAGGGTCAAGGTCGAGGCGATCGATCCGGCCAGCTGGCATGGCGAGCAGGACGTTCGCCGGATCGCCTCGACATCGGTGTCGCCCCCGGCTGCACCGCCGAGCGCCGGGATCGATCGCAGTGCCCCGAGCGGCGCACCGATCTTCCTTCAGGTAGCGGCGCTGGGCTCGGCGCAGAACGCCGCGCGGCTGCGCGATTCGTTGCAAAGCCGTCTTTCGCAGCCGGTGCGCATCAGCGAGAATGGCGCGCTACACCGGGTGCAGGTTGGTCCCTTCACCGATCCGACCGCGCTCGAGACGGTGCGCGCAAGGCTCGCGGAGGCGGGCTACTTGGATCCGCTGCTGGTCAACGGCAGTGGTTGAGGTGGCCTACTATGATGTCGCGCGATGGATGACCGTCGCCTCGACCCACGTTGCAACGCCTACGACTGGAAATGAGTAAAGTCCTATGATTCTGCATGCTTCACCCGTGCGTCGCTGGCGCAGGCTGACCCTGGTGGCGCTGTTCGGTGCCTCGACCTCCGCCGTGCTGTTCGTCGCCACCTCCGCCATCGCGCAAACGCCGACTCCCGATGCCCAACCGACGGCGGGGCCGACCCTCAACCCGCTCAACATGGTGCCGGCTCCGCCCAGCCTGGCGGCCACCTCCTGGGTGCTGATGGATGCCAAGAGCGGCGATATCATCCTCGAGCAGAACGCCCACCAGCGCCTGCCGCCCGCCAGCCTGACCAAGCTGATGACCGCCTACATCGCCGAGTACGAGATCGAGGCCGGACGGCTGAACGAAAGCGATATGGCGCGGGTCAGCGAGAACGCATGGCGCACCGGCGGCTCGAGGATGTTCCTCAACGTCAACACCAGCGTCAGCATCGGCGATCTGATGCGCGGCATCGTGGTGCAGTCGGGCAACGACGCGAGCGTTGCGATGGCCGAGCACATCGCCGGCAGCGAGGACGCCTTCGCCCAGCTGATGAACCAGCATGCGCAGATGCTCGGCATGCAGAACACCCACTTCATGAACGCCACCGGGCTGCCCCACGACGAGCACTATACGTCCGCCTACGATCTGGCCGACCTGTCGCGCCACATCATCCTCGACTTCCCCGAGCACTATTCGCTCTACAAGGAACGCGAGTTCACCTATAACGGCATCCGCCAGCCCAATCGCAACCTGCTGCTGTGGCGCGACGGGCGGGTCGATGGGCTGAAGACCGGACACACCGACGCTGCGGGCTACTGCCTGGCGGCCTCGGCGGTCGACGGCGACACTCGCCTGATCGCCGTGGTGATGGGGACCAGCTCTGAGGAGGCGCGTGCCCAGGAGACCATGAAGCTGCTCTCCTACGGCTTCCGCTACTACCATACCCAGCGTCTTTTCGATGCGGGCCATGTGGTCAGCAACGCGCGGGTCTGGGGAGGTAGCCAGAACAACGTGCCGGTCGGTTTCCCCGAGGAGGTCTACGTGACCTTGCCCCAGGGCGACGGCGAGCTGACCCAGCAGGTCCAGCTCTCCTCCGACATCGAGGCGCCGGTCGCCGCCGGGCAGGAGCTCGGGACTCTGACCGTAATGCGCGGCGACGACGAGATCGCGACTCGTCCGCTGGTCGCGCTCGAGGCGGTCGAGGAGGGCGGTTTCATCAAGCAGGCCTGGGACAAGCTGGTTCGTTTCGTCACCAGCTTCTTCTGATCCCGTCCGCTGCCTGGTCACGGCCGGGCAGCGTGCTTGTGACGTTCTCCGCTGGCTCGCGTAGAATGCAATCATTTTCGAGCCAAGCAGCGATGGGAGCCCAGGCGATGACTTCTCCTTCCAGACCCGGCCAGTCCTCGGTGATTTCGGGTGACGGCGGCCAGCCGGCGCCGAAGATCGAATTTCCCACCGACTATTCGCTCAAGATCGTTGGCGACAGTGACGAGGGCTTCTGCGACGACATGCTCGACATCGTCGAGCGCTTCGATCCGACCCTCGATCGTGGCCGTGCAAGCCACCAGGACAGCCGCAACGGGCGCTTCCGCTCGCTGCGGGTGACCATCACCGCGACCGGCCAGGAGCAGCTCTCGGCGCTGTTTTCGGCGCTCAAGGCGAGCGGTCGCGTGCACATGGTGATATGAACGGCATCGCGAACCAGGGCCTTTCGCGCTCGGCTGCCTCGGGTTCCCCCCAGGCGTCGGGCACGCACCCGGTCGAGGTCTATCGGCTCGGTCTCGTCGACTATCCCGACACGCTCGCGGCTATGCGCGCCTACACTGACAGCCGCGGCCCGGGTGATCCGGATCAGATATGGGTGGTCGAGCATCCCCCGGTGTTCACCCAGGGGCAGGCGGGGCGCGCCGAGCACCTGCTCGAGGTCGGCGACATCCCGGTGGTGCAGGCCGATCGCGGTGGGCAAGTCACCTACCATGGTCCTGGGCAGCTGGTCTTCTATCTGCTGCTCGATCTCAAGCGCTGCGCTCTGGGCGTGCGCGCGCTGGTCAGTGCGATCGAGCGCGCGGTGATAGATGCGCTCGCCGGCCACCGTATCGAGGCCTATGCGCGCCCGGATGCGCCCGGTGTGTACGTGCGCGCGCCGGCTGGCGGAGAAGCCAAGGTGGCGTCGCTGGGGCTCAGGGTGCGCCGGGGCTGCAGCTTTCATGGAGTGGCGTACAATGTCGACATGGATCTGCGCCCGTTCAACCGTATCGATCCTTGCGGATACGCTGGCATGCGTATGACCCAGTTGAGCGAGCTCGTAGCCGCGCCGGTGTCGCTCGATACCGAAGCGGACCGCTGGCTCGAGGCTTTCGCCGCCGCCTTGGCGGACGGCGGCGATCACCGCCCCGTGACGCTTCGCCCCACAACCGGCCTGCCGGACTGCCTGGCAGACATTTCCCGACGTGCAGGATGTGACAGATGAGCGAGAGCATCGCCAAGCCCGTTACCGCGGCCAACCCGAATCGCGTCGAACGCGGCGTCAAGCTGCGCGGCGCGGAAAAGGTGGCGCGCATTCCGGTCAAGGTGATCCCGACCGAGACGCTGCCGAAGAAGCCCGACTGGCTTCGGGTCCGCATGCCGATCTCCCCCGAGGTCACCCGGATCAAACAGACGCTGCGCAAGCACGGATTGCACACCGTGTGCGAGGAAGCCTCCTGCCCGAACCTCGGCGAGTGCTTCAGCGGTGGCACAGCGACCTTCATGATCATGGGCGACATCTGCACCCGTCGCTGCCCGTTCTGCGACGTCGCCCATGGCAGGCCCAACGCGCTGAATGCGGAAGAGCCCCGCGAGCTGGCCGAGGCGATCGCCGAGATGCGGCTCAAGTACGTGGTGATCACCTCGGTCGACCGTGACGACCTGCGCGATGGCGGCGCCCGTCATTTCGTCGAGTGCATCCGCGAGATCCGCGCCCGCAGCCCGCACATCGAGATCGAGACGCTGGTGCCGGACTTTCGCGGACGCATGGACGTAGCGCTGGAGATCCTCTCCGAACAGCCGCCGAACGTGTTCAACCACAACCTCGAAACCGTGCCATCGCTCTATCGCAAGGTGCGGCCAGGCGCCGACTACCAGTGGTCGCTCGACCTGCTCAAGCGCTACAAGGCCGCGCGCCCCGAGGTGCTGACCAAGTCCGGGCTGATGGTCGGGGTCGGCGAGACCGACGAGCAGATCATCGACGTGATGCGCGACCTGCGCGCCCACGACGTCGATATGCTGACCATCGGCCAGTACATGCAGCCCTCGCGCAGCCACCTGGCGATCGATCGCTGGGTGCCTCCCGCGACCTTCGCCCAGTACGCGAAGGCGGGTTACGAGATGGGGTTCACCCATGTCGCTTCCGGGCCGCTGGTGCGCTCGAGCTATCACGCCGACAAGCAGGCCCATGGCGTCGAAGTGAAGTGAAAGGCGAAGTGCGCTAGACCCCGAGGTAGCGTGAAACGCAAACGGCCCGTGGAGCTTCTCTCCGGGCCGTTTGCATTGCGTCTGCCCGCGTTCAGTCCCGCCGCGCCAGCGGATCGCCATGGAGCCGCACGCCGTCGAGGCCATGAGCCGCCAGGGCGCGTATGTTGGCGTGGTCGTGGCCTTCGGGATCGGCGACCACGTGGCGGTAGTGCTCACCGAAGGCGCGCAGCGCCTCGTGGCTTTCGAGTCCCTCCAGTAGCGCCAGTGCCAGTACCCGGCACGAGCCCTGGTTGTCGTCGGCGCCGTTGCTGACGCCGCCGTTGTCGAAGGGGGTAGGGGTGAAGCGGTAGTGGGTCTCGATGAAGGCGAGGGTATCGGCGAAGCGGTGGTCCTCGCGGGCGAGGGCGCGGCGGAAGTCGGCGATCGGGGGCATACTGGATTCCTTAGGGCGAAAAGCAGCCAAGCTATCCAGCTGGACGCTCGGCGTCCAGCGCCTGATGCGGGCAGTGCACGCTGAATGAATGGTTTCGCTGCGATGGGTTCTAATCCATGAAGGGGATCATTCGTTCGCACCGAGGAGAAGCCGGATGTTGATCAGACGCAGGGAGCACTCGCACGCGCTCGAGCACGAGGTGACACCGGAGCGGCTCTATCGAGACTATCGAGACTTCAGGCGGGAGCGTCGGCGAGTGCTGGCCGGTGCGCTGGGGTTCGGGGCTGCCTGTGCGCTGCCGCGCGCCTTCGCGGCGGCGGGAGGCTATGAGGATATCGATCCGGGTAGCGCACCGGATTGGTTTGGCCAGAGGCTCGGGGACGCTCGCTGGAAGGCGGTCGAGCCCGGCCCGGAGGACCGCTTGACCCCGTTCGATGACGTGACCCATTACAACAACTTCTACGAATTCGGCAGCGGCAAGGACGATCCGGCGCGCTACGCGGGCGGGCTGGTCACCGAGCCCTGGAGCGTGGTGATCGACGGTGAGGTCGCGCGTCCCGGGCGGCTGGCGCTCGAGGATGTGATCGGCGAGTCAAGGCTCGAGGAGCGGATCTACCGGCTGCGCTGCGTCGAGGCATGGTCGATGGTGATCCCATGGCTCGGCGTTCCGCTCGCCGACCTGCTCGCACGGGTCGAGCCGACCAGCAAGGCCAGGTTCGTGCGCTTCGAGAGTCTCCATGACCCCGAGCAGATGCCGGGACAGCGTTCGCGCTATGGATTGATCGATTGGCCCTACACGGAAGGGCTCAGGCTCGATGAGGCGATGCACCCGCTGACCCTGCTCGCGGTGGGCCTCTATGGCCGCTCGCTGCCGAATCAGAACGGCGCTCCGCTGCGCTTGGTGGTGCCGTGGAAGTACGGCTTCAAGGGGGCCAAGTCGATCGTGCGTATCTCGCTCACCGACACCCAGCCAAGCACCAGCTGGCAGAGCCTCGCGCCCAACGAATACGGCTTCTATGCCAACGTCAATCCCAAGGTGGACCATCCGCGCTGGAGCCAGGCCAGCGAGCGTCGCCTGCCCAGCGGCCTGTTTCGACCCAACCTGATCGAGACACGGATGTTCAACGGCTATGCCGACCAGGTCGCGAGTCTCTACCAGGGTATGGACCTGAAGGCCGACTATTGATGAGCCGGCCTGGGAGCCTGCTGCGCCACCCCCGCCTGCTGCTGGGCTTTCGCATCGTGGTATTCGCGCTCGCCATCGCTTGGCCGCTGAGCTGGGCCTGCCGAGTGGCGCAGGGCGAGGCGGGGCCGGATCCCGGGCGCTACCTGCTGCTCGAGTTCGGTATCGGCGCGTTGACGCTGCTGCTACTGGTGCTTGCGCTCACCCCGTTGGCGAAACTCACCGGCTGGCCGGGGTTCGGGCTGGTTCGCCGCCAGCTGGGCGTCTGGGCCTTCGTCTACGCGCTGGCGCACTTCGCCTGCTACCTGCTGTTCATCATCGGTCTCGAGCCCGCGCTGCTACTCGCCGATCTCAGCCGACGGCCCTATATCATCGTCGGGGCGGCGGCGCTGCTGCTGCTCGGCCTGCTCGCCGCCACCTCGCCGCGGGCGATGGTACGGCGGCTGAAAAAGCGCTGGAAGCCGCTGCATCGCATGGTCTACCTGGCGCTTGCCCTGGTGCTTTTGCATTTTTTCTGGATCGTACGCGCCGATCTCGGTGAGTGGGGGCGCTATGCGCTGATCGCGCTGGGACTGATGCTGCTGCGCTGGCCGCCGCTTGCGCGGCGGCTTGGAGGATGGCGCCGCGCAAGCGGCGCCGGGACCGAGGTCAATCGGCGACGGTGAGCACCAGCTTGCCGATCGCATGGCCCGATTCGAGCCGGCGGTGGGCCTCGGCCAGGTTGTCGATATTGAGTGGCCCGATCACCTCGCTCAGGGTGCTGCGCAGGCGACCCGCGTCGATCAGCTTGGCGAGCCTGGCCAGTATCTCGCCCTGGCGTTCGGGGAAGTAGCCGTGCAGCGCGCGCGCGAACATGAGCTCCCAGGCGAAGCTCGCCGCCTTGATCTGCAACGCGTTGACGTCAACCTGCTTCTTGGTCTCGGCGATCGCGACGATACGGCCGAATGGGCGGATCAGCTTGGCCATGTTGTCCCAGTGGTCGCCGATGTCGTGACAGCAGTAGATGTAGTCGACCTGTTCGACGCCCTCGGCTGCCAGCGCCTCTACCAGCTGGTGGTGATCTACCACCAGGTCGGCGCCCATCTCCTTGCACCATTCCACCGACATTTCCCGCGAGGCGGTGGCGATGACCCGCAGATCGGTCAGTTGCTTCGCCAGCTGGATCACCATCGAGCCGACCCCGCCTGCACCGTTGATCACCAGCAGCGTCTCTTGGGCTCGCCCTTCACCTGCTTGCGCAGCCGGTCTCGGCGCATCCCGCGGCTCGAGGCCGAGCACGTCGAAAAGCCCCTCCCAGGCGGTCAGCGCGGTGAGCGGCAGCGCCGCTGCCTCCTCGATCTCGAGACTCTCCGGTGCCTTGGCGACGAGGCGCGCATCCACGCATTGGTACTCGGCGTCGCTCCCCGGACGGCTGACGTCGCCTGCATAGTAGACCTGGTCACCGATCGCGAAGCCCCGCGCCTGCTCGCCGAGCGTCTCGACCACACCCACCGCATCCCAGCCGATCACCTTCGACTCAGTCGCCGAGCGCCGGATCTTGGTGTCGACCGGATTGACCGAGATCGCCTGGATCTTGACCAGCAGGTCCCGTGGTCCCGGCGCCGGTTTAGGCTCTTCCCGTTCGACGAAGGCTTGATCGAGCTCCGGCTTGCCGGTGATGGCGATAGCTTTCATCTGTTTGTCCCTTCTTGCTTGGTTGACGTTGGTGCCCGTGAGCGACGGACAGGTAGGGTCGATATGGGGGCGCCGGGGCGAGGGACCAAGCCGGATCGGCCAGCGCGCCCGCCTCGAAAGCGATCAGGCGGCGAGCGCCGGCAGGGGCTCGATCCTCGTCTGGGTCCTCTCCACTGGTTTCATCCCGCGCTGGGGCGTCGGACATGGATGGACTAGTCTAGTCGGGTGATTCAACCAGGATAGAAATGATCATGTCCCACGATTGGGTCGACTTCGCCAAGCGCCTGCGCGCCATTGCCCAGACCGGGCAGACCTACACCGACAATCGCTACGAGCTCGAGCGCTACCAGGAGCTCGAGCGCCTCACCAACCAGATGTTCGCGGTGCTCGCCGACACACCGGTGGCGCGGGTCGAGCAGCTGTTCATTCCCGATCGGGGCTACGCCACGCCCAAGGTGGACGTGCGCGGGGCAGTGTTCCGAGATGACCGCGTGCTGCTGGTACGAGAGCAGCGCGACCGGCGCTGGACCCTGCCTGGCGGCTGGGCCGATGTGTGCGAGCCGCCGTCGAGCTGCGTATTGCGCGAGATCCGCGAGGAGTCCGGGCACTTCGCCGTCAATCCACGTCTCGCCCTGCTGCGTGATCGCAACCTCCACCCCTATCTACCGGTGACGCCTGAACACATCTACAAACTGTTCTACGTCTGCGATGAAGTGGAAGGAGGAGGTTTCGTGCCCAACAACGAGACCGACGCCGCCGACTTCTTCGCCCTCGATGCGCTGCCCGAGCTCTCGCTCGGCCGCACGCTGGAGAAAGACATCCACCATCTCTGGGCCTTCGCCAGCGGCGAGGTCGACGGGGTGCATTCGGACTGAATGCGAGCGAGATCAGCCCTGATCGCCGAGCAGCCGGCGCCATGGCCGCATCGCCGAGGCATTGAAGCCATGACTGGCGTAGAAGCGCTGGGCGCTGAGGTTGTCGCCGTCGGTCAAGAGCGTCACCCGGCGGCAGCCCTCGCGCTCGGCCAGCGCAACGGCGGCCTCGAGCAGCCGGCCACCGATGCCTTCGCCGCGGGCGGCGGGGGTGACCACCATGTCTTCGAGCATCGCCACTTTGGCGCCCAGCGCGGTGGAGAGGGTGAACAGCAGCCCGACCATGCCGAGCACCTCGTCACCTTGCTTTGCCACCAGGATCCGGCCGAATGCCGGTGCGTCGATGATCATTTCCAGGCCGCGGAGCTGGGCCGCGGGGTCCGGCGCGAAGTCGCTCTCCTGGGCGAACAGCAGCCCGAGCAGTGCGCTTAGCTGGGGCAGCATCCCGGGCGTGGCGGGAACGATCTCGATCGGTCGCGGCATCGCGAGACCTCGTGCGAACAGACGATGGGAAGATGAGAAATAGCGCGCTGCAGATTGCTACGCGCGTCTCAGGTGCGGCTGGCGACCCACTCGTGCGCGTCGGGAATCGCGATCGGATAGTCCATCGACATCGACGGGGCCTCGAACATGAAGTCGGCGGTGGCGACGTTGGTCCCCACCGGCACGTTCCACAGCGCGGCCAGGCGCAGCAGCGCCTTGACGTCGGGATCGTGGGGCTGGGGCGAGAACGGATCCCAGAAGAACACCAGCACGTCGAGGCGCTGCTCGCTGATTCGCGCGCCGATCTGCTGGTCTCCTCCGAGCGGTCCGCTCATCACCCCTTCGACCTCGAGCCCGAGGGCATCCGCGAGCCGCTTGGCGGTGGTGCCGGTGCCGAGCAGCGAGTGGCGCGAGAGCGTCTCGCGCCATTTGCCCGCCCAGCCGACCAGTTCGTCCTTCTTCGCATCGTGGGCGACCAGCGCGATGCGCTTGCGCGCTGGCAGCACTCTCGATGCGTGGCGGGTCGGGCGCTGGTCAGCCAATCTTCTCACCGACCTGGACGATCTTCATCACGTTGGTTCCGCCCTGAGCCGAGTGATGATCGCCGCGGGTGAGGATCACGAAGTCGCCGTTGTCGGCGAGCCCGCGCTTGCCGAGTTCATCGATCACGCGGCTGTTGACCTCGGCGGAAGGCATGCTGTCGGCGTCGAACAGCACCGGCAGCACACCGCGGAACAGCGCCATGCGACGCAGCGTGCTCGGGTTGCTCGAGAGCGCGACGATCGGCAGGCCCGAGCGGATCCGCGAGGCGATCAGCGGGGTGTGGCCGGTCTCGGTGAGACAGGCGATCACCGCGACCCCCTGCAGATGGTTGGCGGCGTACATCGCCGACAGCGCCACGGTTTCGTCGATGCGATGGAAGGTGTCCTTGATCCGGTGCTTGGACTCCTGCGCCGCGCGCTCGCGCTCGGCGCCGAGGCAGCAGCGGTCCATCGCCTTGATCGTCTCGACCGGGAACTTGCCGGCCGCGGTCTCGGCCGAACACATCACCGCGTCGGTGCCATCGAGTACCGCGTTGGCGACGTCGAACACTTCGGCGCGGGTCGGCAGCGGCGACTCGATCATCGACTCCATCATCTGGGTCGCAGTGATCACCAGGCGATCGAGCGTGCGGGCGCGGGCGATCATCCGCTTCTGTACCCCGATCAGCTGGGCGTCGCCGATCTCGACGCCGAGATCGCCGCGAGCGACCATCACCGCGTCGGAGGCGAGGATGATGCCATCGAGGGTCTCGTCGTCGGCGACCGCCTCGGCGCGCTCTACCTTCGCCACCAGGCCGATGTTGCGTCCGGCGTCACCGAGCAGGTCGCGGGCGAGGCGCATGTCTTCGCCCGAGCGCGGGAACGATACCGCGAGGTAGTCGACCTCGAGGGCCACCGCGGTCTGCATGTCCTCCTTGTCCTTCTCGGTCAGCGCCGAGGCGGAGAGGCCGCCGCCCTGCTTGTTGATTCCCTTGTTGTTTGAAAGCTTGCCGCCGACCTGGACCTTGCATTCGATTCGCGGCGGCGCCACGTTGATCACCTCGAACACCACCCGTCCGTCGTCGAGCAGCAGCACGTCTCCAGGGACGACGTCGTCGGCGAGCTCCTTGTAGTCGCAGCCGACCTGGTGCTGGTCGCCCTCGTCACGACCGAGGGAGACGTCGATGACGAAGCTGGCGCCTTCCTCAAGCTCCACCGGGCCGTCTTTGAATCGGGCGATGCGGATCTTCGGGCCCTGCAGGTCGCCGAGGATGGCCACGTTGCGAGCATAGCGCTCCGCGGCGGCGCGTACCGCCTCGACCCGCTTGCGATGATCGTCTGCGCTGCCATGGGAGAAGTTGAGCCGGACCACGTCGACCCCCGCCTTGATCATCGCATCGAGCACGCCGGGTCGATCGCTGGCCGGGCCGAGGGTGGCGACGATTTTCGTGCGGCGAATCGGTGCATGTTGGGATTGCGACATCAAGTGGTCTCCTTGCGCATCTTTGCGTCAGTGTAATTGTCCGTAATTTAACGGATTTGTCCGTGCCGGGCGACTCGACCAAAAGGGTGTGGCGGTCAATATGGTAGTCGTAATCCGTTCATTCTCTACTTTCGGCGCTGGGGCGTCACTGGTTTTCCGCGCGGCTTTGCGTGCGCAAAAGATCAAGTCGTGCTTCCTTTATTCAGCCATACCGATCGAGCCGGAGCGATCCCGCGCAGGGGTCGCCCGAACGGCCGCAGTTGGCGAAGCGTCCTAGGCTAGGGTAGGGTAGGCGCATTTTTCCCGGGCTGGTCGCGAACGACTTGAGCCCCGCCGCTGAACGCGGCGCAACGAGATGGAGTGCTATGGGTAAGTCACTGGTGATCGTCGAGTCGCCGGCCAAGGCCAAGACCATCAATAAATACCTCGGCAACGACTTCGTGGTGAAGTCGAGCGTCGGCCACATCCGCGATCTGCCCAGCGGTGGCAAGGGCACGAGCGATCCGGCCGAGCGCGCGCGGCAGGCGGCTGCCACCCGCAAGATGAGTGCGGAAGAGAAAGTCGAGTATCGGCGGCAGAAGTCCCGTGAGCAGCTGGTGCGGCGGATGGGGGTCGATCCCGAGCACGACTGGCGGGCGCATTACGAAGTGCTGCCGGGCAAGGAGAAAGTCGTCGAGGAGCTCAAGCGCCTGGCGGAGAAGGCCGACACCGTCTATCTCGCGACCGACTTGGATCGCGAAGGGGAGGCGATCGCCTGGCACCTGCGCGAGACCATCGGCGGCGATGAAGCCCGCTACAAGCGGGTGGTGTTCAATGAGATCACCAAGAACGCGATTCGCCAGGCCTTCGAGGCACCGGGCACGCTGCAGATGGACCGGGTCCAGGCGCAGCAGGCCCGGCGCTTTCTCGACCGGGTGGTCGGGTTCATGGTCTCGCCACTGCTGTGGGCGAAGGTCGCGCGCGGACTCTCCGCGGGGCGAGTGCAGTCGGTGGCGGTACGGCTGATCGTCGATCGCGAGCGCGAGATTCGCGCCTTCGTCCCCGAAGAGTACTGGGACGTGCACGCCGATCTGGCCGCGCCTACCGGTGAGGCCATCCGCTTCGAGCTGGCACGCAAGGACGGCGAGGCGTTTCGCCCGACCAGCGAGGCCGAGACGTTCGCTGCGATCGAGGGGCTGCGCAAGGCACGGCTCGCGATCACCAATCGCGAAGACAAACCGACTTCCAGCAAGCCGGGCGCGCCGTACATCACCTCGACGCTGCAGCAGGCGGCCAGCGGCCGGCTCGGCTTCTCGGTGAAGAAGACCATGACCCTGGCCCAGCGGCTTTACGAAGCGGGCTACATCACCTACATGCGTACCGATTCGACCAACCTGTCGAACGATGCGATCGAGATGGCGCGTGCCCACATCGAGGCGCAGTTCGGCGAGCGCTACCTGCCGGCGCAGCCCATCCGCTATGCCAGCAAGGAGGGTGCCCAAGAGGCGCACGAAGCGATTCGCCCCACCGAGGTCAAGCGTTCGGCAGGGGCGCTCGAAGGCATGGAGCGTGACGCCGAGCGGCTCTACGAGCTGATCTGGCGCCAGTTCGTCGCCTGCCAGATGACCCCGGCGCAGTACCTCTCCAGTACGCTCAGCGTCGAGGTCGATGGTTTCGAGCTGCGCGCGAAAGGGCGGGTACTCAAGTTCGACGGCTATACCCGGGTCTCGGCGCCGGCCGGGCGCCAGGCCGAGGACCAGGCGCTGCCCGATCTCGAGCCCGGCACGCCGCTGGAGCTGGTCCAGCTCGATCCCCAGCAGCACTTCACCAAGCCGAGCCCGCGCTACACCGAAGCGAGCCTGGTCAAGGAGCTCGAGAAGCGGGGTATCGGCCGGCCCTCGACCTACGCCTCGATCATTTCGACGATTCAGGAGCGCGGCTACGTGGTGCTCGAGAATCGCCGTTTCTATGCCGAGACCCTCGGTGAGATCGTCACCGACAGGCTGGTCGAGTCGTTCAACGACCTGCTCGACTACGGTTTCACCGCGCGGATGGAAGACGAGCTCGACCGGGTGGCCGGCGGCGAGCGCCGTTGGATCGACCTGCTCGATAGTTTTTACGCCGACTTCAAGGGCCAGCTCGACCACGCTGAAGGCGAGGACGGGATGCGGCCCAACCTGCCGATTCCCACCGACATCGACTGCCCCACCTGCGGGCGCAAGATGCAGATCCGCATTGCCTCCACCGGTGTGTTCCTCGGCTGCTCGGGTTACAACCTGCCGCCGAAGGAGCGTTGCAAGACCACCATCGACCTGATTCCAGGCGACGAGGTGGTGCCGGCCGATGCGGGCGATGAAGCAGAGACCGATGCGCTGCGGGCGCGCCGGCGCAATCCCCGCACCGGCAACGCGATGGACAGCTACCTGATCGATGAGCATCGCAAGCTGCACTTGAGCAACGACGACGATGGCTACTACGAGATCGAGGAAGGGCGATTCAAGCTCAAGGGCTACGAAGGACCGACGCTCGAATGCGACAAGTGCGGCGCCGAGATGCAGCTGCGCTCGGGGCGTTTCGGCAAGTACTTCGCCTGCACCAATACGGCCTGTGGCAATACCCGCAAACTGCTCAAGAGCGGCGAGCCGGCACCGCCCAAGATGGAGCCGGTGCCGATGCCCGAGCTGCGCTGCCAGAAGGTCGACGACCACTACGTGCTGCGCGACGGCGCCAGCGGCCTGTTCCTGGCCGCGAGCGGTTTTCCCAAGAACCGCGAGACACGTGCACCGCTGGTCGCCGAACTGGTCCCGCATCGCGACGAACTGCCGGAGAAGTATCTTTTCCTGCTCGACGCTCCCAAGGCCGACCCCGATGGCCTGCCGACGCAGATCCGCTTCTCGCGCAAGACCAAGAGCCAGTACGTGATGAGCGAGGCCGACGGCAAGCCGACCGGCTGGCGCGCGGTGTACGAGGACGGACGCTGGCGGGTAGAGGACAAACGCAAGGGCTGACGAGGAGGCCGGTGTGGAAGCACGTCGTCGTACCAACCAACTGCTGTATCGCGCCGATTTGCTGTTGGGGCAGCCAGTGGCGGGCGATGTCGAGCACCAGCTCGTCGATGCCCGCCGGGCGGCGCTGGAGGAGGGCGCGCTGGCGCTGATCGACCTGGCGCTCGATGCCTTGGTGGCCGAGCTGCTCCGTCTTCCTGCGTGGCCGCAGGACGGGTGGCGCGGCGGACTGCGCCGAGAAGCGGATGCCAATGCCGAACTCTCGCGGCTTTCGACGGCGCTGCTGTCGCCGGAAGGTGAGCTGAGAGCGCTGGGCGAACGCCTCGAGGCGTTGCGTGGTTTCGAGGTCCAGGCGCCGGTACGCCCGGGCATGATCGCGGTGGGTAACGCCCAGCGTCCCACCGTTGAGATGAACCTCGTACGACTCAAGGCGTTGGCCAACGAACTGCGCGAGAGCGCGCTGGAGTGGTGAGTCTGTCACCCGGTTGACAGCGATGTTAGACTGGTCACAAGCAACGGCCACTGATCGTTTATCCAGTCGGTGGCCGTTTCACGTTTAGACCGAGGTGACTCAATGTCCGATACCGCGATACTGGAAATCGTCGAGCTACCCGATGGAGAAGTCGTGCTACGGCCCTCGGAGGGCGACGGCGAGGCGCTGGTCAGCGTGCGTTTTTCCGAGCAGGCCCTCGAACTGCTGCGCGACACCCGCTTCGAAGTGGCGCGCGAGATGATCGATCACGCCATCACCCGCACCAAGCTGTGGGAAGAGGGCGAGGTGATCGAGGAGCAGGGCGATCGGGTGACCATGCACTGACTGTGCGCTGAAAGGCGCTGGGCCGGCGGCTTGGTGGCGACGACCGTTGGAGTGGATGGCGGTCGAATCTTGAACGAACTACGAATCTTGAATGAACTAAAAGGGACGCCTCGGCGTCCCTTTAGACTGCTGACAAAGCCCTGGCCTCACCGCCAGGGCTTTGTTTTGATGAAGGCATACCCTTTGCGAGTATGCCGCCGTGCTGCGAGAGCCCTCTCCTCATCAACATCAGCTCGAAATGGTCACGCTTGAAGAGCTGGTGCCGTCTGATCACCTGCTGCGTCACATCGACGCCACCCTCGATTTCTCCTTCATCCGCGACAAGGTCCGCCATCTCTACTGCGCCGATAATGGCCGCCCCGCGCTCGATCCCGTCATGCTGTTCAAGGCCTTGTTCATCGGCTACTTGTTCGGGGTGCGCAGCGAACGCCAATTGATG
>NZ_JHYY01000023.1 GCF_000621205.1 Halotalea alkalilenta DSM 17697
GGATGGCGGGTCGCCGAGGTGGATTGATCGCCAATATCGCCCTGGCGCGCAAACTCGCGGCGCTGTTCTGGCGCGTCATGGTCAAAGGATTGGACTATGTCGAACACGGACTCCAGTACTACGAGGCACAGGCGCTGGAAACCAAACGACGTTCCATGCGTCGACTCGCCAAGCAGCTCGGGTTCTCCGTGACGCCCATCCAGACTGAAGGTCAAAATGCTTCTGCCTGAAAGTTGAGGAAGAACGATATGACGACCGCCCAATCTCCCCCCTGATCATCCCCCTGCCGAGGAGAACTCGGAGGGGGTTCATGGAAAGAGAGGGATACCGGGAACATGATGAAAATGAAGCCGGTTACATTTTCATCCAGATTAACCTCGCATTGGGCGGGGGTCCATTGAACCAAGGCCGCGTGCCGCCGGCCGTGGGGCCAGGAATATGCTGAGCGGACGCGGTGGGTAGGATTCGGTTAGGCTGGCTGCCCGTTGCCGCATCGCGGACACCGCGCGGTGAATGGGCCAGATCGACGCACAAGGATGGATAGGGATGACCAACATACGCAAGGTCGCTGAATTGGCGGGGGTGTCCGTCGCGACCGTCTCGCGGGCCTTGAAGTCTCCAGGGATCGTCGCGCCCTCGACTCGCGCCAAGGTACTGGAGGCGGTATCGGCGGCGGGCTACAGGCCCAATCTGATGGCGGTGCAGTTTCGCTCCCAGCGCACCCACAATCTGGTCGTGCTGGTGCCGGCGATCGCCAATGTCTTCTTCGCCCGGGTGATCAGTGGCATCCAGGCGGCTGCGCAGCAGCAAGGCTATGGTGTGCTGCTGTGCAACACGCTCGGCGAGGAGGAGATGGAGGAACGCTACGCGGGCTTGGTGGCGACCCGCCAGGCCGACGGGCTGATCCAGCTACGCGCTTACGACCCGTTCAGATCCCATGTCTTTCCCGCAGGCACCGTGCTGCCGATGGTCAACGCCTGCGAAGTGCTCGACGATGCGCCGTGCCCGAGCGTGAAGCTGGACAACCGTGCGGCGGCACGCACGCTCACCGAGCATTTGATCGGGCTCGGCCATCGACGTATCGCGATGATCCAGGGGTCGCGCCGCAGCCCGTTGACCCGTGACCGGATGGCGGGATATCGCGATGCGCTGGAGGCGGCCGGGGTGGCCTTCGATGATCAGCTGGTCTGTCCGGGGAATTTCACCCTGGGTGCTGGGTTCGATGCAGCGGGCGGCCTGATGGCGCTGGACAATCCTCCGACGGCGATCTTCTGCGAAAGCGACGAGATGGCGATCGGCGCCATGCAGCGGATCAAGCGCCTTGGGCTCAGCGTGCCGGGAGACGTCTCGGTGGCAGGGTTCGACGACATCGCGTTCTCCTCCTACAGTGATCCGCCGTTGACCACCATCGCCCAACCCGCCGAAGCCTTCGGCAGCCAAGCGGTGACCATGCTGATCGATCTGCTCGAGGGCAGGGGAGCGACTCCCGCGGCGCGCGTGGTGCTGCCCTATCGACTGGTGGTCCGCAGCAGTACCGCACCGCCTCCTTAGCATGCCCTTTTGTCGAAGCGGCGTTCGGCCGGTCCGCCGGCGCCGGTTGCGGCACCTTGGGCGGCATGAATGCTAGAATGGCGCTTTGTCCGATCAGTCTGGGCTCATCGATGAACGACGGCTTGCGCTACACCCTGCTGGTCATGGGCGCTCCTTACAGTCGCCAGGCCTCGCACTCGGCGCTGCGCTTCGGCGAGGCGCTGGTCGCCGCGAACCATCGGCTCGAAGGGGTGTTCTTCTACCATGACGGGGTCTACAACGCGGCGCGGCTGATGACGCCGCCTCAGGACGAGCCGAGGCTCGCATCGCGCTGGCAGGCGCTTGCCGATGCGAGCGGCGCGCGGCTGATGGTCTGCGTCGCCTCGGCGCTGAAGCGCGGTCTGCTCGACGCCCGCGAGGCCGAGCGTCACGGGGTGCGGGGCGAAACCCTCGCGCCGGGCTTCGAACTGGCGGGGTTGGGCCAGCTGGTTCATGCTACCGCGATCAGCGACCGTACCTTGACCTTCGCCTGACCGGTACCTTCTTCGCCGACTCACTGGATCGTTCGATGCCCGATACGCCCGTCTCCTTGCTGATCGTCGTTCGCCATGCGCCGCATGGCACCAGCTGGCTGCGCGAAGCGCTCGATCTCGCCCTGGTCGGGGCGACGTTCGGCTGCGAGGTGGCGCTCCATTTCTGCGACGAGGGCGTCATGGCGCTGGTCGAGGGGCAGGGTGCTGGCGCCTTGGGTCAGAAGGGCACCGCGCCGACGATCGACGCGCTCTCGCTCTACGATATCGAGCGGCTCTACGTCGACGAGTCTTCGCTGAGCGATCGAGGGTTGGACTCCGAGGCACTGGCCCACGAGGTCGAATTCGCCGAGCTGGCCGAGCTGGTTCGCGAGTTCGACCGAGTCTTCACCTTCTGATTGGAGCCAGGATGATCCTCCACCTGCTCAACCGCTCACCGTTCGAGGCCGAATCGCTCATCGCAAGGCTCGTGGCGACGCTTGCCGAGGGCGATGCGCTGCTGCTGATCGAGGACGGCGTCAATGGGGCCCTCGCGCCGGGCGTCGCGCGCTTGGCGCGCACGCCCGCGAAGCTCTACGCGCTGCGCGAGGATCTCGATGCGCGAGGGCTCTCCTCGCGAGTGGCCGCGGGCATCGAAGTCATCGACGTTGGCGGATTCGTCGAGCTGAGCGCGAAGTGCGCAAAGACGATCAGTTGGTACTAGCCCCGACAGCGAACCAGCAAGGAGTGCAGATGAGCGATATCCGGCTCGAGCTCGACGGACGATCGATCGCCCTCGATCCCGAAGGCTACCTGGTCGAACTGGCGCAGTGGACGCCCGAGGTGGCGATGGCGCTCGCTGCGCGCGAAGGGCGCGAGCTCGATGCGCGGCACTGGGAGATTCTCGAGCTTTTGCGCGAGTTCTATGCGCGCTTCGAGCTTTCACCGGCGATGCGCCCGCTGATCAAGGCAGTGCGCGCCTCGCTCGGAGACGAGAAGGGCAGCTCGCTCTATCTGCTCGCCCTGTTTCCCGAAGGCGGCGCGCAGGAGAGTCCTGCACGGATCGCCGCCCGTCTCGCCGGGCTGCCCAAGCCCACCAACTGTCACTGACGATGAACTTCATCGGGCACGCCTTGCTCGCCGCCTCCGGCAGCGACGATTTCCTCTTCGGCAACCTGGTCGCGGACGGCATCAAAGGGGCCGAGCTCGGCCATCTGCCGGCCGAGGTCGAGCGCGGGGTGCGCATGCACCGGCGCGTCGACGCGACGATCGATCATCATCCCGAGGTCCGCGCGCTGCTCGAGATCATTCCCGAGCGCCGGGTCGCCGGCGTCGCGCTGGATATCGTCTGGGATCACTTCCTCGCCCGCGACCGCCTCGACCCGGGGCTCGCCGCGCGCTGCTATCGGCTGCTCTCCAGCCGCGCGCTGCCCGAGCGGCAGGCGCCGCTGCTCGAAGCGCTGGTCGCCGGTCGCTGGCTCGAGCGATACGCGGATTTCGCTTTCACCCTCGGCGCGATCGAAGGCGTCGGTCGGCGGCTGAGCGGCCCCAATCGCCTCGCCGCGCTGAGCCCTTGGCTTTCAGAGCACTACCCGCTGCTCCAGAGCACCTACGCGCGGCTATGGCCCGATCTCGAACGCCGGCTTTCGAGCGCCTGAGCGCCGCTGCAGGGCGTGCTACCACGCCCTAGCGCAGCAGCAGGCAGTCGATCATCGCGCCGGGGTGGATCTCGGCATTGGGCGGGATCACCGCCAGGGCATCGGCATCGATGCATGGGCGCAGCAGCGACGAGTCCTGGTCGGGATAGGAGAAGGCGCAGGCCACGCCGTCCTGGCGCTGGTGGTCGAGCTTCACCCGCATGTAGTGCCAGCGCCCGCTGGTGCGTTCGCTGAACTGCGCGCACGCACGCAGCCGGGGCAGGGCGGCGAGGGCGGGGGCGCCGAGCAAGGCGGCGGCGAGCGGGCGCAGGAACAGCCAGGCGCCGACGAAGCTCGACACCGGGTTGCCGGCCAGGCCGACGAAGCAGGCCTCGCCCCCGGACTCGCGCGGCAGCCGCCCCAGCGCCAGCGGTTTGCCGGGGCGGATATCGAGGCGCCACAGGCTCAGCCGGCCACGGCTCTCGACCGCGGCGCGCACGTGGTCCTCCTCACCGACCGAGACCCCGCCGCTGGTGACCACCACATCGGTATGCTGCGCCGCAGCGCCGAGCGCATCGGCGGTGGCGTCGAACCGGTCGGCGACCCGCTGGCTATCGATCACCTCGAAGCCGAAGCGTGGCAGCAGGGCGCCGAGCATGTAGCGATTGGAGTCGTAGATCCGCCCCTCCGGCAGCGGCTCGCCGGGGGCGGTCAGCTCGTCCCCGGTGGCCAGCAGTGCGACCCTGGGGCGGCGGCGCACCGCGACCCGGGCATGGCCCTGGGAGGCGATCATCCCGACCGCGGCGGCGTCGAGCCAATGACCCGCCTGGAGCAGTGTTTCGCCCGCGGCGAGCTCGCGCCCGCGGCGGCGGACGTTGCCACCCGGCTCCACGCCCGCCGGCATCTCGGCCGATCCATCGCTCGCCTTCACCTGCTCTTGCATCACCACGCAGTCGGCACCGGGCGGCAGCGGCGCGCCGGTGAAGATCCGCGCGCAGCTGCCGGGGGCGAGGGGCGCTGGGGCGGTACCCGCGGCGATGCGCTGGGTGACCGGCAGCCGGCGCCCGGCGTCGGCCGCGCGCAGGGCATAGCCATCCATCGCGCTGGCGTCGAAAGGCGGGGCGTCGCGCAGCGCCACGATCGGTTCGGCGAGCACGCGCCCGCAGGCCGACTCGAGGGCGACGATCTCACGCTCGACCGGCGAGACACCCTCGAGCAGGGTCTCGAGGGCCTGCGCCAGGGTGTGCAGCTCAGCCATGGCCGTGGTTCCCATGCAGGACGAGGCTGGCGAAGTTGCACGGGCGGTGGCGGCAGTCGAGCTGCTCGACCAGGATACGATCCCAGGCGGTGCGGCAGGCGCCGGTCGAGCCGGGCAGGCAGAACACCACGGTGGCGTTGGCGAAGCCGGCCAGCGCCCTGCTCTGGATCGTCGAGCTGCCGATCTCGGCATGGGATAGCTGGCGGAACAGTTCGCCGAAGCCGTCGATGTGGCTGTCGAACAGCACGCCGACGGCTTCGGGGGTGGAGTCCCTGCCGGTGAAGCCAGTGCCGCCGGTGGTCAGCACCACCTGCACCGCCGGATCGGCGATCCAGGCCGCGACCTCGGCGCGAATCAGGTACTTGTCGTCGGGGACGATGCGCTTGGCGTGGAGGCGGTGGCCGGCGGACTCGAGCCGCTCGACCAGGGTGCGACCCGAGCCGTCGGTGTGTTCGTCTCGGCTGTCGGAAATCGTCAGTACCGCGACCGACAGCGCGGTGAAGGCGATGTCCGCGCTCACTGCCGCTGCTCCTTGGCGGCCTGGCGCGCGGCCAGCGCCTCGAGCTGCGCCGCGGTGGCGGGTGCCTGGAATTGGTTCTTCCACTCGTCGTAGGGCATGCCGTAGACATGTTCGCGAGCGGCTTCGTAGTCGAGCGCCAGGCCCTTTTGCCGGGCCGCCTCGACCAGCCATTTCGACAGGCAGTTGCGGCAGAAGTCGGCGAGGATCATCAGTTCGATGTTCTGGACTTCCTTGTGCTCGTCCAGATGGGCGAGCAGGCGGCGAAAGGCGCTGGCCTCGAGCTCGGTGCGGGTGGCGGTATCGATGCCTTGCATCTCGGTTCTCCTCGGCGAAGGATTGAGAAGGCTGACGGGGATGATCTCCACGACGAGCCGGTAGACTGAATCAGAGCGCGTCTTCGATGTAGGTGCAGACCGACAGCACCACCGCGTCCTGCTCGCTGATCGATACCTTGGCATGCCCCATGTCGCTGTCGAAGTAGAGGCTGTCGCCGGCATCGAGGCGCAGCGGCTCGTAGAACTCGCTATAGAGCAGGATCGACCCTTCCAGCACCATCAGGAACTCCTCGCCCCCGTGGCGCACCCAATCGGAGAAGTCATCGATGCTACGCGCATGGACGATGGTCTTGAACGGCACCATTCGTTTGTGCGCGAGCTGCCAGGAGAGCAGCTCGTGCTCGTAGGTCGGGGTAGGGTGCGGCTTGCCTTCGTTGCGCCGGGTCAGGTCGCGGCGTCCGGCGGTGCGCTGTACCCCTCCCGGGCGCTTGAGCAGCTGTGGCAGGTCGAGGCCCAGGCCGTTGGCGAGCTTCTGCACCACTGCGAAGGTCGGCGAGGTCTGGTCGTTCTCGATCTTCGACAGCGTCGAGCGGGCGAGCCCGGTGCGCTGGCTGACCTCTTCTAGGGTCCATTGGCGCGCCAGTCGGAAGGCCTTCAGGCGTTCGCCAAGGCGCAGCGGTTCGATGAAGGGCTTGCGTCCGGCGGCGATGCGCAGGGCGGCGTCCTGGTCGAGGGAGTCGGTCATCGGTGAACGGTCGCGTCGGGAAGCTGTGATTCGGCCATCCTAGCACAGCGTGGCCGGGCAGCGGCTCAGCCCGGCAGCCCGGTCGGCGTCTCGCGCACGCCGAGCCCCGCGAGCGCGTCGAGGTGGAGCGCGACGCACCGCGACAGCGTCTTCGGCGCGTAGCCGCCTTCCAGTACCGAGACCAGCCGGCGCTGCGCGTGGCGCTCGGCGACGCCGAGGGCGAGATGGGTCAGCTCGACGAAGTCGGCATCCTCGAAACACAGCTCGCCGATCGGATCCTCGCGATGGGCGTCGAAGCCGGCGGAGAGGAAAACCAGCTGGGGACGGTGGGCCTCGAGCCGGGGGAGCCAGTCGTGCGCGATCAGCTCGCGCAGGCGCTCTGCCCCCTCACCGGGGTCGAGGGCCGCATTGACCACGTTGGCTGGCGCTTCGCGCTGGTAGCGCCAGGGGAACAGGTCGCGCTGGAAGCTCGAGCAGATCAGTACGCCCGGGTCGTCGGCGAAGATGTCGATGCTGCCGTTGCACTGGTGCAGATCGAAATCGATCAGAGCGACGCGCTCGACGCCGTAGCGAAGACGAGCCTGGGCGATGCCTACGGCGACGTTGTTGTAGAGGCAGAATCCCATCGCGCTGTCACGCTCGGCGTGATGCCCCGGCGGGCGTATCGCGCAGAAAGCGTTGTCGCACTGCTCGCGCATCACCAGGTCGACCGCGCGCGCGACGCCGCCCGCTGCGAGGCGGGCGGCGGTGAGGCGAGCAGCGTCGATCGGCGTGTCGGGGGCGGCTTCCAGCGCGCGATGCTCGGCGTCCGCCCGCTCCGCCAAGCGCTGGAGGCGGGCGAGATAGCGCTCGGCGTGCACCGCGAGGAGCTGCTCGTCGGTGGCCGGGCGGGCATCGAACTGATGCAACTGGCGATTGAGCCCGCGGGCGGCGAGCCGGGTCTCCAGCGCCTTGAGACGCAGCGGATTCTCCGGATGCTGATCGTTTTGATGGTGGAAGGCGGGATGGCTGATGAGGGCGGTGATCATCCGCGGGTCCTGTCTGGATGGGCGTCGCGGCCGGGTGTTGCGCCTGCGATCGTGCGTGACTCCATGTTGCGCTATAGACTAGGGGATGTCACCACGCGCGCGGTGTCCTCCGGATGGCCGAGCGCCATCGCCCGGTTCGAAGAGGTGTCTCTTGGCCAGTCCGTCCCGCCCCTTGATCAGTGCATCTCGCCCCTCCCTCGGTACACGCTTCCTGCGCCGCTTCTTTTCTCCCGCCTCGCTGCTGCTGGTGGGGAGTACGAACGATGATGGACTCGCCTCGGTGGTGCTCGACAACCTCCTCGAGGGCGGCTTCCCGGGCGCGCTCTATGCGCTGGATGTGCGTCCGGGGCGGGTGGACGCGAGCGGTGTGACGATGCTTGCCGACCTTGCCGCGGTCACCGACGAGATCGAACTCGCGGTGGCCTGCGTGCCGATCGGGCGCACTCCCGCGCTGCTCGAGGCGCTCGGTCGCCACGGCGTGCGCGCGGTGATCCTGCTGCGCGACGACGATGCCGGCGACGTCGAGCGCAGCGATCTCGCAGGGGTCCGCGAACGGCTCTCGGAAATCGCCCTGCGCCTGGGCATCCGGGTGATCGGCCCCGACTGCCTGGGCGTAGCGGTACCCGAAGCGCGGCTCAACGCCACCTTCGCCGCCGAGGCACCGCTGCGCGGCCGGCTCGCCTACCTCGGCCAGTCGGGGATGCTGGGGGCTGCGATCAATGCCTGGTCCCGCGGTCGCGGCATCGGCCTTTCCCACCTGATCACCCTGGGCGACAGCGTCGACGTGCGGCTTTCCGACATGCTCGACTTCGTCAGCCAGCGCACGCGGGCACAGGCGATCCTTTTGCATATCGAGCGGATCACCGACGCGCGCCATTTCGTCACCGCGCTGCGCGAGGCCTCGAAGCGCCGGCTGGTGCTGGCGATCGGCGGCAGTCGCAGCAGCGTGTCCGAGCGCCTCGGGGTGGCGCCGACGCCGGGGATTCCCCACCGTGCGATGATTCTCGATGCAGCGCTCAGGCGTGCCGGTACGGTGCGGATCGAGGCGCTGGACGACATCTACGACAGCCTCGAGGTGCTCACCCGGATCGGCCGCGGCTATCGCGGTCCCCGGCTGATGATCGTCGGCAACGGCCTGGCGCCTTCGCTGCTCGCCGCCGATGCGCTGGTGCTCGGCGGCGGCGCGATGGCCGAACCCAGTGAGCGGACCCAACGGGCGCTGATCGAGGCGGGGCTGCTCGCCGAGGGTTGGCCGACGGTGCCGCTCGATCTCGGTGGTGCGGCCCGGCCCGAGGCGTTCGCCACTGCGGTTCGGCTGCTGTTGGCCGACCCCGGGGTCGATGCGCTGCTGGTGCTGCATGCGCCGACCCGGCTGGCCGGGGCGGTGGAGAGCGCCGAGGCGCTGATCGAAGCCGCGGCCGGCGCGTCGCGGCCGGTGCTCGCCGCTTGGATGGGCCATGACGATGCCGATGAGATCCAGCAGCGCTTCGCCCGCGCCAATCTCGCCAGTTTCTCGACGCCCGAGCGCGCGGTGCGCGCCTTCCTGCGCCTCGAGGCCCATCGCCAGGCGCAAGCGCAGCTGTGGGAGACGCCGGCGCTGGCGGGCTTCGCCACTTCACCTTCTCTTCGCGCCCGGGCCCAGGCGTTGATCGAGCGCGCCCGGGCGCGAGGACGCGAGAGCCTGACTCACGAAGAGACCGGGCAGGTGCTCAACGCCTATGGCATCGGCATCGCCCAGAGCGAATACGTGCAGAGCGCGCAGGAGGGGATGGAAGTCGCCCGGCGCGCCTTTGGCGCACTGGCGGTCAAGGCGGTGCACGCCGAGCACTGCCTGCCGTTTCGAGAGCGTGATCATCTCGATACCCGCGGCCTGGCGCCCCAGCACTTGAGCCTGATCCAGGACGTCGCTACGCCCCAGGCGATGTTCGATGCGATCGAGCGGCTGCGCGAACGGGTCGCGGAGCGTCATCCCGCCAGCGAGCTCTACAGCTTTTGCATCCAGCCGATGCGACGCGGCCGCCGCTCGCTGTCGATCTGCACCGGGGTGACCCAGGACGCGGTGTTCGGTCCGGTGATCGTGTTCGGCCTCGGCGGCTATCGCACCGATGTACTGCGTGACCGCCAGGTCGCGCTGCCGCCCTTGAACATGGCGCTGGCCGCCCAGCTTGTCGAGCGCAGCCAGGTCTACCAGCTGATGGTCGAGCGCCTCGCGGGGCGCCAGGGGCGTCTCGAGGAGTCGATCCAGCGACTCTGCCGGCTGCTGGTGACGCTGTCGCAGATGTGCGCCGACCTGCCCCACATGCGCGGCCTCGAGATCAACCCGCTGGTGCTCGAGCAGGACGAGCTGGTCGCGATCGACTACGCGCTCGACTTCGGCGAGCCGGTGCGTCAAGCGATCCGTCCTTATCCCGAGGGGCTGCGCGAGACCCTGGCGCTGGAGGATGGCCACCGCGTGGTGCTGCGCCCGGTGCGCGCCGAGGACGCGGCGCTGATCGAGCGGTTCCACGCGCGGCTCAGCCCGCAGAGCATTCGCTTTCGCTACTTCCAGCACAAGGCGGTGCTCAGCCGCAAGGAGCTGGCCCAGCTGGCATCGATCGATTACGACCGTGAAATGGCCTTCGTGCTCGAGCGCCACGAACAGCCGCGGCTGGACGATGACCAGGAGGTCAGCCAGGCGGAAGACGGCAGCGGCGAGATGCTCGGCGTCGTGCGGTTGAACACCGACAGCGACAACCTGCGCACCGAATTCTCGGTGATCGTCCGCGACGACCTGCAGCGTGGGGGCATCGGCCGCCGGCTGATGGAGAAGGCGATCGACTACGCCCGCGATACCGGGGTGCTCGAGATGCACGGCCGGGTGATGGCCGACAACATGGCGATGCGGGGGCTGCTGGAGCGGCTCGGTTTTTCGCTGCGCCTCGACATGGAAGAACAGGTGATCATCGCCCGGCTGTCGCTCAATCCGCCCGAGGACGCTTGGCAGCGGCTGCGCCTGGAGACTTCGCCGGGCTGAAAACCGCGAAGCGGGCCGCTCGCTGCCTTCGGGCATCAGCGCATGCGAATCCCAGTCACTGATGAAAACCAAAAGGAGCAGCAAAATGAATAGTGAAACCGTCACTCTCACCGCCCGCGACGGCGTCACCCTGAGCGCCTACGTGGCCCGTCCCGATGGTGCGCCCAAGGGAGCGCTGGTGGTGGTGCAGGAGATCTTCGGGGTCAACTCCCACATCCGCTCGGTGGCCGACGGCTTCGCTGCGGAAGGCTATCTCGCGGTGGCGCCGGCGCTGTTCGACCGTATCGAGCCGGGCGTCGAGCTTGGCTATGAGGGAGAGGACATGGTTCGTGCGAGGGAGCTGCTCGGCAAGCTGCGCATCGATGCTTCCCTGGCCGATACCCAGGCGGCGATCGACTATGCCGCGGCCGAGAGCGCTACCAAGGTCGGCGTGGTCGGCTACTGCTTCGGCGGCAGCATCGCTTGGCTCGCTGCGAGTCGCCTCAGCGGCGTGGCCGCCGCGGTCGGTTACTACGGTGGTCGGATCCCCGACGACGTCGACGAACTGCCGCGCGTGCCGGTGCTGCTCCACTTCGGCGAGTTCGATGACCACATCCCGCTCCAGGGTGTCGAGGAGGTCGCCAAACGGCACCCCGAGGTAGCGGTGCGGATCTATCCCGCCGGGCACGGCTTCAACTGCGACCAGCGCGCGAGCTTCGACGCGCCTTCCGCCGCGCTGGCCAAGCAGCGCACGCTGGAGTTCTTCGCCCGCGAACTCGGATGACCCGCGCCGGGCCGCTGCCCTAGGGCGGCGGCTCAGGGAGCAAGGCGAACTCGGCGCCAGTCACCATCGGCCTGGCGATGGTAGCGGACGCGGTCGTGGAGGCGATTGCCCTGGCCCTGCCAGAATTCGATCAGCTCCGGCACCAGGCGCAGTCCGCCCCAGTGGGGCGGGCGCTCCACCGGCTGGTCGCGGTAGGCCTGGGCGAAGCGATTCCAGCGCTCCTCCAGCCAGCGGCGATCGGGAATCTCGACGCTTTGCTGGGAGACCCAGGCGCCGAGCTGGCTGTCCCGCGGACGAGAGGCGAAGTACCGATCGGATAGCTCGGCCTCGACGCGCTCGACCGCGCCTTCTATGCGTACCTGGCGTGAGAGCTTGGGCCACCAGAACACCAGCGCGGCCTTCGGCGCCTGCTCGAGCTCGCTGCCCTTGTGGCTTTGGTAGTTGGTATAGAAGACCAGGCCATCCTCATCGAACCCCTTGAGCAGCACGATGCGGGCATGGGGCGTGCCTTCGGCGTCGACGGTGGCGAGCGTCATCGCGTTGGCATCCTCGGGATCCACCTCCAGGGCGGCGCGCAGCCACTCCGAAAAGAGCGGGAAGGGGGTGCCCGGCGTGTTGTCGGGGTCGATGCCATGGCCCGAGTATTCGTGCCTGACGTCGGAGATGTCGCGATTCATGGCGTGTGGCTCCTCTGGCGGATCTGAATGTCGAACACAGCGCTCAGCGCAGGGCGAGCGCGAGGCGGCCCATCCGGTTGCCCTGGCGCCGGGCGAGCTTGAGTTCCTTGTCGGTGAGCGCTCGCGCGCCGTCGGCTCCGGCCAGGTGGCTCGCGCCATAGGGCGTGCCGCCCGCGTCGGTATCGAGCAGCTCGACCTCGCTGTAGGGAATGCCGGCATAGACCATGCCGTGGTGCAGAAGCGGTATCAGCATGCTCAGAAGCGTCGCCTCCTGGCCGCCATGCATGCTGGCGGTGGAGGTGAAGGCGGTGGCGGGTTTGTCGATCAGCGCACCGTTGAGCCATAGCGTCGAGGTTTCGTCGATGAAGTGCTTGAGCGGGGCGGCCATGTTGCCGAAGCGGGTGGGGCTGCCGATCGCAAGCCCGGCGCAGTCGCGCAGGTCGTCGAGGGTTGCGTAGGGCGGCCCCTCGGCGGGGATTTCCGGTGCTACGCTTTCGCATACCTTGGAGACCGGTGCGACGGTGCGCAGTCGCGCTTCGATGCCGCGATTCTCCTCGACACCAGCGGCCAGCGCCTCGGCGAGCTGGCGGGTGGCGCCGGAGCGTGAGTAGTAGAGCACCAGCACGTAGGGTTGCATTTCGCTTCCTTGGATCGATCGGCTGCGGCTCGCCGCCTTGGGTGAGCTGGCATTATAGCGGCCCGCACGGTGGCCGCGAACGTGTCGTCGCAAGCCTATGCTAGGCTTCGGTCATGGCAACGCGCGGCTCGCTCGCGCTTCGTGCCGGCGTCGCCGATCCGACGCCGGCATGGACTCTTCGCTCGCGGGGCTCGAACATGCGACTGAACTGGCTTCATCGATTGGCGGCGCTGCCGCTCGCGCGCGGCCACGACCAGCGTCGGCTGGGCGAGGCGGTGGCGCAGCTCTACTCGCGCTTCATGCGCCACAGCGGCTTCAAGACCGCCGCATCGCTGACCTACACCACGCTCTTCGCGGTGGTGCCGCTGAGTACCGTGCTCTACAGCATGCTGGCCGCAGTGCCCGAGTTCCAAGGAGTCGGCGAGCAGGTCCAGGGCTATCTGTTCCAGCAGTTCGTGCCGGCCACCGGGCAGGTGGTGCTCGAACAGTTGAACAACTTCTCGAGCCAGGCGCGCAACCTGACCTTCGTCGGCCTCGGGTTTCTCTTCATCACCGCGGTGATGATGATGGTCACCATCGAGCAGGCCTTCAACGACATCTGGCAGGTGGGCAGCTCTCGCAGCGGGGTGTCGAGCTTCTTGATGTACTGGGCGGTGCTGACCCTCGGACCGCTGCTGATCGGCGCGGCCTTCGTCATCTCCTCCTATGTGGCGTCGCTGCGGTTGTTCAGCGACGCGGTGGCAGGCGTCAGCAACGACGTGCTGCTGTCGTTGCTGTCGCCGCTGCTCAGCTTCCTTGCCTTCCTGTTCATCTACATGGTGATTCCGAACTACCGGGTGCGGCTTCATCACGCCGCCGCCGGTGCGCTGCTCACGGCGCTGTTGATCGAGCTGGCCAAGTTCGGCTTCGGTCTCTACGTCGCCAACTTTCCCTCCTACCAGCTGATCTACGGCGCCTTTGCCGCGGTGCCGCTGTTCTTGCTCTGGATCTACACCTCCTGGCTGATCATCCTGTTCGGCGCTGAGTTCATCGCCTGGCTTGGCGTGACCCAGCGCGGTGAGTGGCGCCGGTTCGCACCGCTTTGGCAGGCGCTGGCGGTGCTGGCGTGGCTGCATCAGGCGCACCGCAGTGGAGAACCGGTCAGCGGCAAGGTGCTGGCCCGACGGATCGGTGGTGGCTATCGCAGCCTGATGTCGCCGATGGTCGAGCGGGGCTGGATCGCCGAGCTGGAAGGAGGTCGCTGGGTGCTTGCGCAGTCGCTCGAAACCTTGCCGCTGTGGCGGGTGATCGAAGAGCTGCCCTGGCCGTTGCCGTCAGAGGCACCGCCGGGCGAGCTGCTGCCGCCCTTCGGCGCCGAGAGACTCAACGAAAAGCTACTGGCCTACCGTGAGCAGAGCCGGGCGCAGTTGGATACGCCTGTCGCTGCGCTGTTCGAGCCGGCGCAGAGCATGCGCGACATGCCTGAGACGATACGCCAGATCGCCCATTCGCCAGCCCAGGAGACGGACCATTGACATTCGAGGATTACGATCGTCGGCTGTTCGAGCGGGAAATGGCCGATGTGACGCCTTTGGCCAGGCGTGCAGCCAAGGCCGACAGTAGAGCCGCGCGCCGCGGCCCGAGCGAAGCGCAGCTGGCCCGCCGGGCCAACGCTGAGGCGAGCGGCCAGGAGACCAACTTCCTCAGCGACGAGTTCGTCGAGCTGCTGCCCCATGACCAACCGCTCGCCTTTCGCCGAGACGGGATCCAGAGCGGGCTGTTCGACAAACTCAGCCAGGGGCGCTATGCGATCGAGGCCCAGCTGCATTTGCAGCGACGTGCCCTCGAGCAGTGCCGTGGTGAGCTGTTCACCTTCATTCGCGATGCGCACCGCCACCAGCTGCGCTCGCTGCTGATCGTTCATGGGCGGGGCAGGGAGGATGCCTCCCCGGCCAACGTATTGCGCTCCTACGTGGCCAAGTGGCTGGCCCAGTTCGACGAGGTTCAGGCCTACTGCTCCGCGCAGGCGCGCCACGGTGGCCTGGGTGCGTGCTACGTGGTGCTGCGCAAGTCCGAACGTGCGCGCCAGCACAACCGCGAGCGCCATCAGCTGCGTCGTGGCTGATCAAAGCCTTCGATAGTGGCGGATCAGGAACTCGGCCTCGCAGTCGAAGCGCGAGCTTTTCGCCAGCCGCTCCTGCAAGGTTTCATCGGCACGCCAGGCGAACGGGGTCATGCGCAGCAGATCGAGCGCCTGGGCGCCGTCGAGGGTCATCCGATAGCCGATCTTCGCGCTGTCGGTCAGCACGAAGCCGGAAGGTGGGGGGTCTTCCTCGTCGTGCTCCTGGACCTGGGCGTAGAGCAGCTCACGCAGCGCATGCAGGTGGCGCCTGCCGGGCGTGACGATCAGTAGTTCACCGCCGGGGCGGATAACGCGGTGGAGTTCGCCCGGTTCGCTCGGCGCGTAGATTCGGCTGACCAGGTCGAAGCTTGAGTCGAGATAGGGCAGCTCGCGGATCGAGGCGACGCAGAAGGCGGCGCTGCGATGGCGCTTGGCCGCCAGACGCACCGCCGGCTTGCTGATGTCCATCCCATATACCGTTATCTTGGATGGATTCACCGATGTCTGCGACAGTGCCTCGGCGAAAGCGCCAGTGTAGTGGCCCTCTCCACAACCGATGTCGAGCATCCGTCCGGGCTGCCGGGCGAGCAGCCGGGCACTGAGTTCCTCACGCAGCGCAGCGAAGTGGCCCGCGTCGAGAAAACGACGGCGGGCCTGGATCATCGACGCATCGTCCCCGGGGGCCTTGGAGTGCTTGCGCTGGACTGGCAGCAGGTGGACGTAGCCTTCGCGGGCACGATCGAAGTGGTGGCGATTGGCGCAGCGCAGGCCGGTGGCTTCGGCGTGCAGCGGTTCGAAGCAGAGGGGACAGCGATAGGGCATCGGGGAAGATCGGGCTGGTGAACGGAACGCTGATTGTACGCGACGGGACTGGCGCTTGCTGGAGGCTTCTGCGCAAGAGGCGTTGTCGCCGCCTTGCCACCGGTGCCCGTCGGGCGGGTGGCAAGGCGGCGGAACGGCTCATTCGTCGGGGTTGTAGGAGAGCACCGGCGAGAGCCAGCGCTCCATGGTCTCGAGCGACATGCCTTTGCGGGTGGCGAGCGCCTGCACTTGGTCCTTGCCGATCTTGCCGGTGGAGAAGTAGCGTGACTCGGGATGGGCGAAGTACCAGCCGGAGACCGCGGCGGCAGGCCACATCGCGAAGCTCTCGGTCAGTTCGAGCCCGGCGCGCTCGGTGGCCTCGAGCAGAGTGAACAGGGTCGCCTTCTCGGTATGGTCGGGGCAGGCCGGATAGCCGGGCGCCGGGCGGATGCCGCGGTACTTCTCGTTGATCAGCGCATCGTTGTCGAGCGCCTCGTCCCGGGCGTAGCCCCAGAACTCCTTGCGTACCCGCTCGTGCATCCTTTCGGCGAAGGCCTCGGCGAGGCGGTCGGCGAGGGCTTTGACCATGATCGAGTTGTAGTCGTCGCCCGCGGCTTCGTAGCGCTTGGCGAGCTCGTCGCAGCCGTGGCCGGTGGTCACCGCGAAACCGCCGATCCAGTCGTCCCGGCCGCTCTCCTTGGGGGCGATGAAGTCGGCCAGGCTGAGGCAGACGCCGCCGGGGCCCTTGGCGCTCTGCTGGCGGATATGGTTGAGCCGTTGGATCACCTCGCGACGCGACTCGTCGGCATAGACCTCGATCACGTCATCGTCCACCGTCGCCGCCGGCCAGAAGCCGATCACGCCGCGGGCCTGGATGTGACGCTCATCGATCAGCGTGGCGAGCATCTTCTGCGCGTCATCGAACAGCGTGCGCGCCGCCTCGCCGACCACTTCGTCGTCGAAGATCTTCGGATACTTGCCGACCAGCTGCCAGCTCATGAAGAACGGGGTCCAGTCGATCCGCTCGACCAGTTCGTTGAGGTCGTAGTCGTCGAAGCTCTTCAGCCCGATGAAGCCGGGGCGGGGCGGCTGGTAGCCGGCCCAGTCCAGCTTGGGCTTGTGGGCGCGGGCCTGGGCGTAGCTCAGGTCGGCGGCCTTCGGCCGACGCTTGGCGTTGCGCTCGCGCACCCGCTCGTACTCCTCACGGATCTCGGCGACGTAGGCTGGCTTGAGCGTGGGGGAGAGCAGCCTGCTGGCGACGCCCACCGCGCGCGAGGCGTCGGTGACGTAGACCACTGGAGAGGCGTAGTTGGGCTCTATCTTCACCGCGGTGTGCGCCTTGGAGGTGGTCGCCCCACCGATCAGCAGCGGCAGTTCGAAGCCCTGGCGCTGCATCTCCTTGGCGACGTGGACCATCTCGTCCAGCGAAGGGGTGATCAGCCCGGAGAGACCGATGATGTCGGCGCCCACCTCGCGAGCGGTGGTGAGAATCCTCTCCGCCGGCACCATCACACCGAGATCGATGACCTCGTAGTTGTTGCACTGCAGCACCACGCCGACGATGTTCTTGCCGATGTCGTGGACATCGCCCTTGACCGTCGCCATCACCACCTTGCCCTTGGTCTGCGCATCGCCGCTCTTTTCGGCTTCGATGTAGGGGATCAAATAGGCCACCGCCTGCTTCATCACCCGGGCGGACTTGACTACCTGGGGCAGGAACATCTTGCCGGCGCCGAACAGGTCGCCGACCACGTTCATGCCATCCATCAGTGGCCCCTCGATCACCTCGATCGGCCTGCTGGCCTGCTGGCGAGCGAGCTCGGTGTCCTCCTCGATGAAGGCGGTGATGCCCTTGACCAGCGCATGCTCGATGCGTTTTCCGACCGGCAGGGAGCGCCACTCCAGGTCTTCTTTCTTGGTGCCGCCCGAGCCGTCGCCGCGATAGCGCTCGGCGATCTCGAGCAGTCGTTCGGTGCCGTCCTTGCGGCGATTGAGCACCACGTCCTCGACCGCTTCGCGCAGTTCGGTGGGCAGGTCGTCATAAACCGCCAACTGGCCGGCATTGACGATCCCCATGCTCAGCCCGGCCTTGATCGCGTGATAGAGGAACACCGAGTGGATCGCCTCGCGTACCGGGTTGTTGCCGCGAAACGAGAACGACACGTTGGAGACGCCGCCGGAGACCATGGCGTGGGGCAGGTGATCGCGAATCCACTCGGTCGCCTGGATGAAGTCGACCGCGTAGTTGTCGTGCTCTTCGATCCCTGTGGCGATGGCGAAGATGTTGGGGTCGAAGATGATGTCCTCGGCGGGAAAGCCGATCTCCTCGACCAGGATGCGGTAGGCGCGGGCGCAGATCTCGGTCTTGCGCGCGAAGGTATCGGCCTGGCCCTCTTCGTCGAAGGCCATCACCACGATCGCCGCACCGAAGCGCCGGCAAAGCGTGGCGTGGTGGCGAAACGCCGCTTCGCCCTCCTTGAGCGAGATCGAGTTGACCACCGCCTTGCCCTGCACGCACTTGAGCCCGGCCTCGATGATCTCCCACTTGGAGGAGTCGATCATCACCGGCACCCGGCAGATGTCCGGCTCCGAGGCGATCAGGTTGAGGAACTGCACCATCGCCGCCTGGGAGTCGAGCATGCCCTCGTCCATGTTGACGTCGATGATCTGGGCGCCGCTCTCCACCTGTTCGAGCGCGACCTCGAGCGCGGTGGTGAAGTCTTCTTCCTTGATCAGCCGCTTGAATCGCGCGGAACCGGTGACGTTGGTGCGCTCGCCGACGTTGACGAACAGCGAGCCGGCGTCGATGTTGAACGGCTCGAGGCCCGAGAGCCGGCAGGCGGGCGCGATCTCGGGCACTGCGCGAGGGGGCAGGCCTTGCATCGCCGCGGCGATCGCGGCGATGTGCGCAGGCGTCGAGCCACAGCAGCCGCCGATCACGTTGAGCAGCCCGCTCTCACCGAACTCGCGCACGATCGCCGCCATCTCCTCGGCGCTCTGATCGTACTCGCCGAACTCGTTGGGTAGCCCCGCATTGGGGTGGGCGGAGACGAAGGTGTCGGCCTTGGTCGCCAGCTCTTCGAGATAGGGGCGCAGGTCGGCGGCGCCGAGCGCACAGTTGAGCCCGATGGTCAGCGGCCTGGCGTGGCGTACCGAGTTCCAGAACGCCTCGGTGGTCTGGCCGGAGAGGGTGCGTCCGGAGGCGTCGGTGATGGTTCCCGAGATCATCACCGGCAGCCTTTCGCCGCGTTGTTCGAACAGCTCGTCGAGGGCGAACAGCGCCGCCTTGGCATTCAGGGTATCGAAGATGGTCTCGACCAGGATCAGATCGCAGCCGCCCTCGATCAGCGCCTCGGCCGCCTCGAAGTAGTTTTCGCGCAGCTGGTCGAAGGTGACGTTGCGCTTGGCCGGATCGTTGACGTCGGGAGAGAGCGAGGCGGTCCGGCTGGTCGGGCCGAGGACGCCGGCGACGAAGCGCGGCACCCCGGTGGCGCGCGCGACTTCGTCGCAGGCCTCGCGGGCGATGCGCGCGGCCTCGCGGTTGAGCTCGGGGACCAGTGCCTCCATGCCGTAGTCGGACTGCGACAGCCTGGTGCTGTTGAAGGTATTGGTCTCGACGATATCGGCACCAGCGTCGAGATAGGCGCGGTGCAGCGATTTGATCAACGCTCCCTGGGTCAACACCAGCAGGTCGTTGTTGCCCTTGACCTCGCTCGGCCACTGCGCGAAGCGCTCGCCGCGGAAGTCCGCCTCCTCGAGACGCTCCTGCTGGATCATCGTGCCCATGCCGCCATCGAGGATCAGGATGCGCTGTCGCAGTGCGCTTTGGAGTTCGGCGAGGGTCGCCTCGCGGCTGATCGGGGATTGGGTCATGGGAACGGCTTTCTCTGCTGCTGCAAGCTGGTGGGAGGCGTGACGGGGCGTCATGGCGATGGTCGTGACGATGCGAGATGGTAGCGAAAACCACCCCTTCGGCCCAGCACGAGCTGGCCTGGACGAGTAGCCGTCTAGGATCGCGGATGCGCAAGCGTTAGGGAAATGAATCTTTCTCCGCTGCTGGATGAACGACGGTCATGCTGTACGCCCGCGCGCCATACTTGACAAGATCGCTCTGGTTTTACCGCGACGAGCCGATCGCGTACCATGGACACCATACGTCATCTCGTAACGTCACCGCATACAGTGCAGAGAGTTCGACATGCAACATACCGAAGAGAGCGTGGTCGAGGGTGCCGGCCTCCAGATCACCGCCAGCGCGCAGGACTATCTCGCCGAGCTGCTCGAGAAACAGGGCGTCGAAGGGATCGGCGTGCGCGTGTTCATCACCCAGCCCGGCACGCCCTATGCCGAAACCTGCCTCGCCTACTGTCGTCCCGGCGAGGAAGAGCCCACCGATCTGCGCCTGCCGCTGGAGAAATTCGTGCTGTTGATCGAGGCGCACAGCGAGCCGTTTCTCGAGGACGCGGTGGTCGATTTCAACGCCGACCGCATGGGCGGGCAGCTGACGATCAAGGCGCCGAACGCCAAGATGCCCAAGGTCAATGCCTCGAGCCCGCTGGAAGACCAGATCAATTACGTCCTCTACAGTGAAATCAATCCCGGCCTCGCCTCCCACGGCGGTGAGATCCGCCTGATCGAGATCACCGACGAGAATGTCGCCGTGCTCCAGTTCGGCGGCGGCTGCCAGGGCTGCGCCGCGGTGGATCTGACCCTCAAGGAAGGGGTGGAGCGCACGCTGCTCGAGCGCGTACCGGACCTGCGCGGGATTCGCGACGTCACCGACCATAGCGATACCACCAACGCCTTCTACTGAGCCGCGATACCGAGCCGCCTTCGAAGGCCCGTGACCCCCAGGTCGCGGGCCTTTTTCGTGGACGGGAATGAAAACCGCGGGCGTCGCTTTGCCGCCCGAGACGCAGGGCCGGTCTGCGATGGGCTCGCTCAGAGCGCGTGGCTAGGCCCCACGGACCTTCCTTCCTCCGCCTCGACCGAGATGCTGGTGTCATCTTTTAACCAAGGTAAATAGAGGTTAGGATTGGCTAAGTTAAAAATCAGCTTGGGGCGAGAGTGAGGGGCAGCATGCTGCAAAGAGTCACCAACGAAAACAGCGATATTCGCCGGGGCAGCGTCGGCGTGCCGCGCGGTGCCGGCTGGCTGCGCCGCTTGCTGGCCTTCACCGGGCCCGGTGCGATGGTCTCGGTCGGCTACATGGATCCCGGCAATTGGGCGACTTCGCTCGAGGGGGGATCGCGTTTCGGCTATTCGTTGCTGTGCGTGATCCTGCTTTCCAACCTGATGGCGGTACTGCTGCAGGCGCTGTGCGCGCGGCTCGGTATCGCGACCGATCGTGACCTTGCGCAAAGCTGCCGCGAACACTGTTCCAGACCCGTCAACCTGACCCTGTGGGCGCTGTGCGAACTGGCGATCATCGCCTGCGACCTGGCCGAAGTGATCGGCACCGCGGTGGCGCTCAAGCTGCTGTTCGGTATCCCGATCGCCTGGGGCGCGGTGATCACCATCCTCGATACGCTGCTGCTACTGGCCTTGATCCACAAAGGCTTTCGCTGGCTGGAGGCGTTCGTGATCACGCTCCTGGTCACCATCTTCTGCTGCTTCGTGGTCGAGCTGGCGCTCGCTACGCCCTCGATCGGTGGAATCGTCGGCGGCTTTTTCGTGCCCGATGCCGAGATCGTCACCAATCCGGCGATGCTCTACATCGCGATCGGCATCATCGGGGCGACGGTGATGCCGCACAATCTCTACCTGCATTCGGCGCTGGTGCAGACCCGGGACTATCCGCGCACCGTCGAGGGACGCCGGGAAGCGATACGTTTCGCCACCTGGGACAGCACCTTGGCGCTGAGTCTGGCGCTGTTCGTCAATGCCGGCATCCTGATCCTCGCCGCCGCAGTGTTCCACGGTGCGGGCCAGGAGGTGGCCGAGATCGAAGATGCCTACCAACTGCTCGCACCCTTGCTCGGTGTGGGGGCGGCGGCCACGCTGTTCGGCGTCGCGCTGCTCGCCTCGGGAATCAACTCTACCGTCACCGCCACCTTGGCGGGGCAGGTGGTGATGGAGGGGTTCCTTCGCTTGCGCCTCGCGCCTTGGCTGCGCCGGCTGATCACCCGGGGGATCGCGGTGCTGCCGGTGCTCTACGTGATCGCGGTATACGGCGAGCAGGGCGTCGGCAGGCTTTTGATCCTGAGCCAGGTGGTGCTGTCGATGCAGCTGCCTTTCGCGGTGATCCCGCTGGTGCTGTTCGTCTCGCGGCGCGAAAGCATGGGCGAGTTCGCGATCAAGACGTCGACCAAGGTGTTGGCATGGGCAATCGCGCTTTTGATCGTGGCGCTCAATCTCAAACTGTTGCTCGATACCTTCGTGCTGCTGTAGCGTCTCGCTCTCCCTCCTTAGTCTGGAGTCCAGCATGGATGCATCGCGCGCAGGTTCGTCGCGCGGCTGGCTGTCGCGCCACCGCGGCGGCGTCGCCCTGGGGCTTGCCGCCGGTGGCTTCGCTGCCGCGGAGCTGACCCTTGCACAGGGTTGGTTGCCATCCACCGCGGCGCAGATCCTGGTCACCACCTTCGAAGGGGCGCTGGTCGGTAGCGTCGCCGACTGGTTCGCGGTCACCGCGCTGTTTCGCCGGGTACCGATCCCGCTGCTTTCCCGTCATACCGATCTGATCGCCAAGCGCCGTGCGGCGCTTTCCCGTGGCATCGTCGACATGGTCGAGCGGGAGTGGCTTTCGCCTGCTGCGCTGCGCGAACGCTTGTCCCAGCTCTCCTTCGCCGAGCTGATCAGCCAGCGGTTGCGTCATGGCGAAGGGCGCGAAGCGCTTCGCCGCTTCACTCGCGGCCAATGCGTCAAATGGGTCGCGCGACTCGGTGACCCACGGGTGGAGGCTTTGGCCGACGAGCTGCTCGCCCGGCTCGTCGAGCGCATCGACGTACGCGAGCAGCTCGCACCGCTGCTGCGCCGGTTGGCCAGCGACCGACGGCTCGAAGAGCAGCTGTGGCAAGGCGCGCTTGGGTTGCTCGATCGACTGCTGGTGGATCCCCAGCTGTTCGCACTGCTGCGCGACATGCTGCTCGAACAGCTCCAGGCGCTGTCGGAGGAGGGACGCTGGCAACGGGTCAAGGTATGGCTGGGCAAGCGGTTCCTCGAGGGCGATGACGACCGGGACAAGATCGAACGGCTGCTCGACCAGATCCTTCGCGCCGCGCGTGAGCAGTTGATCGAAGTGGAGGCCGATCCGCGTCATCCGCTGCGACTGCGGATGCGTGCCCAGCTGCGCCTGACCGCCGCCAGGCTCGGACGCCCAGGGGAGCACAAGCTGGCGCAAGCGCTAGAGCGTGGCAAGCAGACGTTGTTCGAGGCGTTCGTCGGCCAGGGTGGGGCACGTAGCTGGTTGGCTTTCTTCCAGCGCTGGCTGGCGGAAAAAGTCGCAAGCGACGGCTCGCAGCTCAACCGCTATATCGATCGTGGCATCGACCGGCTGATCGATCGCCAGCTGGTCGAGCCGAGCGGCAGGGCGCGGTTCGATGAGCGGCTGCGCCGCTGGTGCGGCGAGCTGATCGATGACCATCCGGGGTTCATCGGCGCCATCGTGCGCGAATCGCTCTCGGAAGCTCGAATGCCGACCCAGCGCCTGGTCGGTACCATCGAGGAGAAGGTCGGGCCCGACCTGCAGTGGATTCGAGTCAACGGCGCCGTGGTGGGCGGCGGTGTGGCGTTGCTGATCGCAGTGACGAGAGCATTGTTCGGTAACTGAATTTATACCGTTATCTTGATTTAAGCGTACAACAAGAACGAAGCCTCGGTGGTAAACCCCATCGATACCGACAAAACTCGTCAGCAACCGGATGGAATCCATCGAGCTGGGCCATCCCCGCCAAAATGCGGGGATAGCGGGGCGAACCGTGGCGATGAAGAAAGAAGCGATCAGTAGATGAATGGAGGAATCGGTGCTCGGGCGATCCGTTCCTGCAGCACTCGTAGTTCGGTCCTCACCCGTGCGAGCTCTTTGTCGCGTTCGCTCAGGTCGCGGGCGAGGCGGTCATTGTGCGCACGGCTTTCGTTGAGTAGCTGATCGGTCTGCTGGGCGTGCAGCATCAGATCACGGTGCTTGCGCTCTTCTTCCTGCAGCCCGCGGCGCTGCTCTTCGATCTGGGTGCTGAGCCGACTGATTCTTTCCTCCAGCTGCTCCATACGCCGGCGGCTTTGCTTCTCCTGCTCGGCCTTTTCATGCCGTGCGGCGTCGAGCAGCTGCATCAACCGACTCTCGGCCGTTTCATGACGGGCTTCTTCCTGGCTGAGCCGTTTGCGGTGGGCGAGTTCGAGTCCTTCCACGGCCTGGAGGTGCTCCCGCTCCAGCCGGTCGCGTTCCTCGCTCAGCGAGGCGATCTGGGTATCGCGCATCTGCAATCGCTGGTCGCGCTCTTCCAGCAGCGCGCGGGTCTGATGCAGCTCGCTTTCGGTACGAGCGAGCCCCGAGGTCTTCTCCTCGAGCCGGGCCAGGGTGGCATCCAGCCGTTCGCCCAGCGCGGCAAGCCTCTGCTGGGTGTCCTCGGCATAGCGCTGTGCCTGCTCGGCCTGTGCCTTGGCTTCGCTGACGCCTTCGTCGGCCTGGCGACGATAGAAGGAGAGCCCCTCATAGGCCTCTTCCTGGGCCTGTTGCCACAGCCCCATCAGCGCGTCCTGCAGGCGCTCGGGGATGCTCTGGGGCAGCGGTGTGTCGCGATTTTCCTCCCGGCGGCTACGCCATTCACGCAGATGGTCGCTGATGGTGGTGAAGCTGCCGGTGCCGAGCACATCGCGGATACGCTGCACGCTGGGCGCGTCTCCTCGCTGGATCAAGGTCTCGATCGCTCGCTGTACGTCTTCGTACTGGATGCCGATGCGGGCCATGTCGATGGATCTCCGTTGCTGCAGGCCTTCTTGGGGAGGGGCGGCGCGAGCGGGTGGAGCGAGATGGGTCCGGAGGCGCTGCGCTCGATCGAGTCTACCTCAGTCCGCTCTGCTCAGTCACCATTACGCATAATACGTATTATCGATTTTACATTACGATTAAGCGAATAAATTCAAGATTACCCGCCTTATCTTGATTGTTCATCGCGTATCTGGAATCGACGGGCAGGGAGGCCGGATGCTATGCGTAAAAGTCGACGGGCGCTGACGGACCGAGGCGAAGATCAGTGAAAACCGGGGTCTGGCTAGTGAACATGAGCACTTCGAAAACGGGCACTCCGATCGCACTCGCACGCGCCGGTTTGCAGCGTCGTGTCCTCGAGCGCGGACGGCTTTCATCCACGGCCTAGGGCCGATACTTCCATGGCTTCAGCGCCAGGGTCTTGATCCGCGAGGAGAGGGTGGTCGGCTTCACTCCGAGCAGCTCGGCGGCGCCGCCCGGTCCTGCGACCTTGCCGTTCGCCGCGCGCAGCGCCGCTTCGATGTCGGCACGCTCAGCGGCGCGGCGATCGCTCTCGCGCCTTATATCGGCTGGGCGCGGCGGCGTTGCCGATGGGGGAGCCTGGATCGCTCGCCCATTCGGCAGGTCGATCGTCAGCTTGCCGTCGCGGGCGAGAATCACCGCGCGCTCGATCACGTTCTGCAGTTCGCGGATGTTGCCCGGCCAGTCGTAGCTCTGCAGTCGCGCCATATCGACGGCGCGGACGCTCAGCCCGTCGAGGGATCCCTTGCGTCCGGGCTTCTGCAGGAAGTGGGCGACCAGCAGCGGCACGTCTTCCAGCCGCTCGCGCAGGGGCGCCGCATGGATCGGGAAGACGTTCAGGCGGAAGTAGAGATCCTCCCTGAAGCGTCCTTCGCGTACCTCGCGGGTGAGTTCGCGGTTGGTCGCGGCGATGATGCGCACGTCGACCTGGCGCGTGTGTGTCTCGCCGAGGCGCTCCACTTGGCCCTCCTGGAGGACGCGAAGCAGCTTGCTCTGGAGCTCGAGGGGAATCTCGCCCACCTCGTCGAGAAACAGCGTTCCTCCGTCGGCGAGTTCGAAGCGGCCGATGCGATCGCGCAGCGCACCAGTGAAGGCGCCCTTGACGTGACCGAAGAACTCGCTCTCGAACAGATCGCGGGGGACCGCTGCGCAGTTGACCCGGATCATCGGACGGTCTCTGCGGGCGCTCGCATCATGGATGGCGCGCGCGATCAGCTCCTTGCCGGTACCGGACTCGCCGCTGATCAGCACGCTGGCGTCACTTGGGGCGACCAGCTCGATCTGCCGGCAGATAGCGTCGATGGCGGGGCTTTGGCCGACGATACCGCGCTGGTCGATGTCGTTGCGGATCTCTTCCTGCAGATAGGCGTTCTCCAGCTCCAGGCGCTCGCGCAGCCGATCCACTTCGACCAGCGCGCTTCTCAGCCGCTCCTCTCCCTCGCGACGCAGCGTGACGTCACGGAAGACGATCACCGCGCCGACGATCACTCCGCGATTGCGGATCGGCGTGGAGGTGTACTCGACAGGGAACGACGAGCCGTCGCGGCGAAAGAACACCTCATCCGCGACGGTATGCACGGCACCGTCGCGAAAGGCCGCGTAGATCGGGCAATCACCGTTGTGGTAGTGCCGGCCATCGGCATGATGGTGGTGGACGCTGGCGTGCATGTCGCGGCCTACGAGGTCTTCCGCCGGCCAGCCGAGCAGCGCCTCGGCGGCGGGATTGAGAAAGGTGGTCTTGCCTTCGGCGTTGACCCCATAGATGCCTTCTCCCGCCGCTTTGAGAATCAGCTGGTTCTCGCGCTCGATGTCGCGAAAGATCCGGTCGATGCGCAGCCACTCGGCGATACCGCTGGTCAGGAAGCGGTTCGCCTCGGTGTCCTTGGCATGCTGCTCCTGTTCGAGCAGGTCGATCATCGTGATCAGCAGCAGGTCGTGACCATCCGGGCCGGGCACCCGGTCGCCGCGATACTCGACGCACAGCTCCCTGCCGGCGCCGTGGCGTGGCGTCAGCGTCCGTGTCCAGTAGCGCCCAAGCGTCAGCACCGCCTCGGAGAAGACGATCAGCGCCGGCACCTGCCCAGGATGGAGGCGGCTGAAGCGCAGCCCCTCCATCGCATCCGCAGCGACGCCGAGCAGCTTCGCTGCGGCGGGGTTGGCGCCGCGCACCCGGTCCATCGTCGGATCGACGACGATCATGGCGAGCGAGGCGAACTCGGCGAGTTCGGCGTGGCTCAGAGAGGGGGAGGGCAGCGTCTCGTTCATCGTCGTAGATTAGCGAATTATCGTAACGACCCGAAACGAAAAATCGTCAGTTAGCGACATGGCTGCGGTCGAGACATCGAGAGTCCATGGTAATCAGCTGTTTTTAAATAAGAAAATATTTAGACGCCGGATGGCATGGCGATTGCTCTGGATTAGCCAACGAGACCATCCAGGAGCAGACCGACCATGGGCCTTTTCGACGATCCCTTCCAGACCAAGACACGTCTCGGCGGTTGTTCGTGCGGACGACACGCAGGCCAGGACGAACACGAGAAGGCACTTCAAGGTGAGGCCGCCAAGGTGGCCGATGGGGAAGAGGCGCGGATCACCCGTATCGTCGAGCGCGCGATAATGCGCAAGCTCTTCCCCCAGGATCGCTCGCGTCGTGCCTTCCTCAAGGCCGTCGGCGCCTCGACCGCCGCTGCCGCGGTCGCGCAGCTGCTGCCGGTGGAGATGATTTCCGATGTCCTGGCGCAGGGCACGGGGCCGCTCGAGAAGACCAAGCTGAACATCGGGTTCATCCCGATCACCTGCGCCACGCCGATCATCATGGCCCACCCGATGGGCTTCTACGAGCGCCAGGGGCTGGACGTCAACGTGATCAAGACCGCCGGCTGGGCGGTGATCCGCGACATGACCTTGAACGGTGAATACGACGCCTCGCAGATGCTGGTGCCGATGCCGCTGGCGATCTCGATGGGCGCAGGCTCGAACTCCACCCCGATGGTGGTGCCGGCGATCGAGAACATCAACGGCCAGGCGATCACCCTGGCGATGAAGCACCAGCAGCGGCGCGACCCCGCCGATTGGAAGGGGATGCGCTTCGCCGTGCCCTTCGACTACTCGATGCACAACTACCTGCTGCGCTACTACCTTGCCGAAGCGGGCCTCAACCCGGACACCGATGTCTCGATCCGAGTCGTGCCGCCGCCCGACATGGTCGCCAACCTGCGCGCCGACAACATCGATGGCTTCCTCGCCCCGGATCCGGTCAACCAGCGCGCGGTCTACGACGGCATCGGCTTCATCCATATGCTGTCGAAGGAGCTGTGGGACGGTCATCCCTGCTGCGCCTTCACCGCGACCCGGGCGTTCGCCACCGAAGCGCCCAACACCTATGCGGCGCTGCTCAGGGCGATCATTGAGGCGACCGCCTATGCATCGAACATCGACAATCGTCGCGAAATCGCCGAGGCCATCGCACCGACGAGCTATCTCAACCAGCCGGTCACGGTGATCGAGCAGGTGCTCACCGGCACCTACGCCGACGGCCTCGGCAGCGTCCAGCGTGATCCCGCGCGGATCGATTTCGATCCTTTCCCATGGGAGAGCTTCGCGATCTGGATCATGACCCAGATGAAACGCTGGGGGCAGATTCGCGGTGAGGTCGACTACGCGAGCATCGCCCGCGAGGTCTATCTGGCCACTGACGCCAAGCGGCTGATGGCCGAAGCCGGGATGACCCCGCCGGAGCAGACGAGCAAAACCTTCTCGGTGATGGGCAAGCGATTCGATCCGGCCGATCCCGAGGGTTACCTCGCCTCGTTCGAAATCAAGCGGAGGGAGACATGAAAGCCTCCGAGAATCTCCGCGCGGGCGTGCTGTCCGTCGCTCTGCTCGCCGTGCTGCTGACGGTCTGGCACCTGAGCACCCGGGGCGGGGCGGGGGCGGAGGGGCTCGATCCGGAGTACGCCGCGCTGATGGGCGCGCAGGTCACCCAGGGTACCTCGGCGATGCCGGGTCCGCTGGATCTCGCCGCCACGCTTTGGGAGCACCTCAGCGATCCCTTCTACGATGCGGGTCCGAACGACAAGGGGATCGGGCTTCAGCTCGCCTATTCGCTGGGGCGGGTGCTGCTCGGCTTTACGCTCGCGCTGCTGGTCGCTGTGCCGCTCGGTTTCCTGATCGGGATGTCGCCGCTGATCTCTAAGGCGCTCAATCCCTTCATCCAGATCATGAAGCCGATCTCGCCGCTCGCCTGGATGCCGCTTGCGCTCTACACGATCCGGGACTCATCGGCTTCGGCGATCTTCGTCATCTTCATCTGCTCGCTCTGGCCGATGCTGATGAACACCGCCTTCGGTGTCGCCAACGTACGCCAGGAATGGCTCAACGTCGCCCGAACCCTTGAGATCCCGCCATTGAAGCGTGCGTTCACGGTGATCCTGCCGGCGGCGGCGCCGACGATTCTCACCGGCATGCGCATCTCGATCGGCATCGCCTGGCTGGTCATCGTCGCGGCTGAAATGCTCGTCGGCGGCACCGGTATCGGCTACTTCGTCTGGAACGAGTGGAACAACCTGTCGATCGTCAACGTGATCGTGGCGATCCTGATGATCGGGTTGGTCGGCATGCTGCTCGACCGCCTGCTCGCCGTCTGCACTCGCCTCGTCACCTTCCGGGAATGAGGGCGAATCGATGACCGCACCGCCCCTTGCTCCCACCCGTACTCAGCGCAGCGCTGAAATGGAAATCCCGATGTCGGCCAACCACAAGCTCATCTCCATCGAAGGCATCGCCAAACGCTATCCGAGCAAGGGGGGCGCGCCGCTGACCATCTTCGAGGATGTCTGGCTTTCGATCGACCGCGGCGAGTTCGTCTGCATCATCGGCCATTCCGGCTGCGGCAAGACCACCGTGCTCAACATTCTCGCCGGCCTCGACCAGCCCTCCTCGGGGGTGGTGATCGTCGACGGCAAGGAGATCTCCGGGCCTTCGCTCGATCGCGCGGTGATCTTCCAGGGCCATGCGCTGCTGCCCTGGATGACGGTGCTCGGCAACGTCGCCTATGCCGTCGGGGCTCGCCATCCCAAGTGGTCAAGGGAGCGGGTGCGCGAGCACGCGATGCGCTTCATCGAACTGGTCGGGCTGACCAAATCGGCGCTGCGCCGCCCGGCCGAGCTCTCCGGCGGCATGAAGCAGCGCGTCGGCATCGCTCGAGCGCTGGCCCTGGAGCCTAAGACGCTATTGATGGACGAACCGTTCTCAGCGCTCGACGCGCTGACACGAGGGACGCTGCAGGACGAGGTGAGGCGGATCTGCCTGGACTCGGACCAGACGGTGATGATGATCACCCACGACGTCGACGAGGCGATCTACCTTGCCGACAAGATCGTGCTGATGACCAACGGCCCCCAGGCAAGGTTCGCCGAGATCGTCGAGAACACCCTGCCGCGAGAGCGCATCCGGCGTGACCTTCACCGGCTGCCTGGCTACTACGACATCCGCAACCACCTGATGGACTTCCTCGTCACCCGTTCGGCGAACTTCGATGACGAGCTCGACGAAGGCCGCGAGTGGAGCGCGCGCAGCGTACCGAGGGTTCGCCCAGCCGGCTGCACCGCTTCACGCTTTTCCGCTTCATCACCCTCGGTTTCAACCCATCCGACCAAGGACGAATCACCATGAAACGCACCGAACTGACCGAGAAGATCCTCGACGCAAAGCGCGATGGCGATCTCAGCTGGAAGAGCATCGCCGAGACGATCGGTGGCTATTCGCAGCTCTACATCATGACCGCCTTGCTCGGCCAGATGCGCCTGCCGCCTCCGCAAGCGAGGAAGGCCGCCGAACTCTTCGGCCTCAGCGCCGCCGAGGAGAAGATGCTCGGGGAGGTACCGTACCGCGCAGAGCAGAGCCTCGTGCCCCCGACCGATCCGACGCTCTACCGTTTCCATGAGGCGATGATGGTCTTCGGCCCAACCATGAAGGAGTACATCCACGAGGAGTTCGGCGACGGCATCATGTCGGCGATCGATTTCGATTTGTCGATGGAACGGGAGCCGAACGAGGCCGGTGACCGGGTCAGGATCGTGATGTCCGGCAAGTTCCTGCCCTATCGCTACCATCAGCCGGAGGAGGGCGCGCCTGCGCTGGGCTGCAAGGAGAAGTAGCGCTCGAAGGCAAATCGAGCGCGCGCGTTCGATCCACGGCGGCGCGGAGCCTCGACTGTGCCGCCGATCGCCTCGTACTCGTGAAGACGAGTCTCCATCACCAGTGAAGGAGCCCGGCCATGACGTCACAACGACCACCCCTGCCGCCGTTCGATCTCGACAGCGCCGTGCTGAAGGTCCGCAGGGCCGAAGATGCCTGGAACCTGCAAGAGCCGGAAAAGGTCGCGCTCGCCTACACCCCGGACAGCGTATGGAGAAACCGCGCCGAATTCTTCTCCGGCCGCGCGGCGATCATCGAATTCCTTACCCGCAAGTGGCAGCGAGAGCTCGACTACAGGCTCATCAAGGAGCTATGGGCCTTCCACGCCGACCGCATCGCGGTACGTTTCCAGTATGAATGGCGCGACGCTGATGGCCGCTGGTTCCGCTCCCACGGCAACGAGCAGTGGGAATTCGATGGTGATGGCCTGATGCGCCGGCGCGAAGCCTCGATCAACGACGTCGAGATTCGCCCGAACGAGCGGCGGTTCACCTGGGGCGGCGGCCCCCGTCCGGACGATTTCCCAGGCCTCACCGAGCTCGGGCTTTGATTCGATTGGCCTCACCGCGCACTTGCATTCGTCCTGAGCGCCGGGTGCCGGACCCGGCCGCGCGATCGAGCGGGGCCGTCACGGCAAAGTGACACAAACGCTTGAAACTGGAGCGAATCTGCGACGCCGACTATATCTCTTTGAGGGCGGCGCTCATTTCAGTCGAGAAGCGCAGCCCTTCGCCCCAAGGCCTTGTGGTCAACTGGTCAGGGGAGATCCACTTCGCAGGGAAGAAAGCAGGAGGTGGGGGATGAGTATATCGATGATGACCAACGAAGAGCTCAATGCCGCGCTGGCCGAACAGCTGCCGATGTATCCGGCCTGTGATTACCTCAACGAGATAGAGACCACCATGGCGATTGCCTTCGAGCGCCACATCTCGGTGCATTGGAATGGCAGCGAGTGGATCGCGACCGGGCGTACCCGCAGCGCCCGTGATGCGAATCCACTACGTGCGATCACCATGGTGCTGCTCGAGGAGCCTCAGCGGCTCAGGGCGTGACCCTGAGCCTGTAACCGTCAGACGAGGGGATCGATCGGGGCCGCCGGTACGCCGGCGGCCTCGATCGCTTCGGCGGCGGCGAGGCAGAGATCCTCGCGAAAGCGCGAGGAGAGCAGCTGCACGCCGACGGGAACGCTGCCCTCGAGCCCAGTGGTCAGTGAAAGCGCCGGCAGCCCGAGCAAGGGAATGCCGATCTGCGGCATTTGCGACCTCCAGACTCTCCGGTAGCCCTCTTCGCCACTGAGATCTAGCTGGTTGGGAAACGCAGGCTCAGCCCCATTGGGAAGCAGCACCACCGGATAGCGAACCAGGAACAGCTGCCATTCGCGGATCAGGCTCGCCCGGCGAGTGAGCGCCGCGGAAAAGTCCGGCAAGGTCAAGCTCTCCGCCACCCTGCGCTGACCATCGAGCGCGGCCAGCGCACCGGGGTCGTTCTCGCGCTCGGCCGCGCGCCACATCGCCTCGAAACCATCCCCCATCCATAGCTTGACCTGAAGCTTCGCCGCCTCCTCGAGCGGCGGCAGGCGCTCGAGGCGCTCCACCTGCCAGCCCGATTCGGCAAGGGCCGACCCGGCGCATTCGAGCGCGTCGACCAGCACCTGGGCGGTCTCCATGCCGTCCGGATGAGTGCACAACGCGACTCTCTTCTCCACCTGCGGCCCGGTCAGCGGCGCTGGCACCCACCAGGGATCGCGGGGATCGAAGCTCGCCATCGCCTCGAGTCCGAGGCGCAGGTCGGCGACGCTGCGAGCCAGGGGGCCCGAGACCGCCATCAGCTGCGGTCCTATGCCGCGCTCCGGTGAGGAGGCGTTGAAGGCCGGCACTCGGCCCAGGCTGGGACGCAGCCCGTGGACGCCGCAGGCCGCGGCAGGGTAGCGAATCGACCCCGCGATGTCGGTACCATGGGCAAGATGGCCGATGCCCGCGGTGACCGCCGCCGCGGCACCGCCGGACGAGCCGCCCGGGGTCAGGCTTGGATCGCGTGGGTTGAGGGTCGCGCCGTGGAGCAGGTTGTCGGTGAACCAGCGGTAGCTGAACGCCGGGGTGTTGGTACGCCCGACGATGACCGCACCGGCGCGCTTCAGATTGGCGACCACCGGGTTGTCCTGTTCAGCGATCAGCTCACGCTGCAGCTTCACCCCATTGGTGGTGGCGAATCCCTGCTGGTCGACATTGACCTTGACTGTGATCGGCACACCGGCGAGCGGGCCGAGCCGCTCACCCTCGGCCAGCCGGGCATCGATCTCGCGAGCGCAGCGCAGCACTTGTTCAGGGTCGTGGTCGACGACCGCGTTGATCGCTGGATTGACCTGGTCGAGCCGGGACAGCGCGGCCTCGGCGGCCTCCGATGCCGAGATTTCACGACCGCGGATGCGTGTCGCTAGTTCAGTCGCCGAGAGGCGCCATACTTCACTCATCGATCTGCTCCTTGTCGTTGTCGATGGCTAATGTCGATGATTATCGTCGATGGTCGTTATTCGATGTCGCGGTGGACGTTGATATGGATGTCGCCGAGTCGACGCACTCGTCCACGTTCGAGTCCAGTCGTCATAGTACAACAGCCAAGTCGCTTGGGCCGGCGCCTGCGCGGCGCTAGACTGTCAGCGTCGCATCGACCACTGAATGGATGAACAAGGAGCAACGGTGACCGAGCCCAGAGGAGAAGTCGCGCTGCGCCTGCCGCTAGAAGCGACGGGCACCGGGCTCATGCGCCCCGCGCCCGCCGGGGCACGGATCGATGCCGAGCACGACGTGGCCGCGGTAGGCCTGTGGCTTGCCGAGTACCGGCTCAGTCCACGGACCCAGCGCCACTACCGCAAGGAGGCCGAGCGGCTGTTGCTATGGCTTGCGGATCATGGACTCGGACTCGCCGAACTCGACCGAAGACGGCTCGCCGACTTCGAGGCCTTTCTCGCCGACCCGCGCCCGAGCGAGCGCTGGATAGGCCCGACCAGGCGGCGCAGCGACCCGGACTGGCGTCCTTTTCGCGGTCCGCTCGGTGCCGCCAGCCGGCGCCAGAGCCTGGTGATCCTGCAGGGAATGTTCGCATGGCTGCAGGAGGCGGGCTGGGTGGCGCACAATCCGTTCCGGCTGGTCCGCGACAAGGGACGGCGGCTCGACAATCGCCAAGGTCGGGTCGAACGCTACCTGGAGCGGCCGCTGTGGAACTGGCTCTGGCACTGGATCGATCAGCGCGCCGCCGCAGCGCCGCCGGGGAGGCCGCGTTTCGAGGCCCAGCGGATCCGCTTCGTGTTCGCCTTCGCCTATCTGCTCGCGCCGAGGATCAGTGAGATCGCCGCCGCCCGGATGAGCGACTTTCGTCTGCGTGAAGGCCACTGGTGGTGGGAGGTGACCGGCAAGGGTGACAAGCGAGCGGCGCTACCGGTGCCCGACGAGATGCTCGAAGCGCTGGCCGTCTGGCGTGGCGAACTGGGGCTTGCGGCGCAGCCGGGAGCCTTCGAGCACCAGCCGCTGCTGCGCGGCCTCGATGGCGAGCGTCCGCTCGGCGACAACCAGCTCTACCGGCTGATCAAGGCCGTCTTCCTGGCTGCGGCGCAGGCGCTCGAACGAAGAGGCGACGCTCGCCCCGAGCAGCTGGCCGCGCTGCGTGCCGCGACGCCGCACTGGCTACGCCACACATCGCTCACCCACCAGGCCCAGCACGGCGTCGAGCTGCGCTACCTGGCGCAGAGCGCGCGACACGCACGCATCGACACCACCGCGCGCTACCTGCACACCGAAGCCGAGGAATGGCAGCGGCAGGTGGCCGGCCATCGGCTCGAACCCAGCGGATGAACCAGCCTCCCGGGCAAGCGCGGGGAGCGCTATAATCGCGGCCAATTTTTCCAAGGAGCAGGCATGAGCACCGAACAGGCCAAGGCCGAGCTGATCGAAGAGTTCGGTTTCTTCGACAACTGGATGGACCGCTATCAGTACATCATCGATCTTGGCAGGGAGCTGCCGCCGCTGCCGGACGAGTGGAAGGTCGCGCAGTACCGGATCGAGGGCTGCCAGTCGAATGTCTGGATCCACCACCAGCGCGAGGGCGAAGTGCTGCACTTCGATGCCACCTCCGACGCGGCGATCGTCGCCGGCCTGATCGCCGTGGTGATGCGGATCTACAACGATCGCTCCGCCGAGGAGATCCTCGCGACCCCGCCCGACGCGTTCAAGCAGCTCGGCCTCGAGCAGCACCTCTCGCCCACCCGCAACAACGGGCTGCACGCGATGCTCGCCCACATCTACCAGGTCGCCGAGCGCGAAGCGCGGGGCTGATCAGCGTTGCCGCCGACGGCAGTCGCAGCCGTCTTCATCCCGCGGCGGTGGCTTTCTCGAAGGCACTGGTCTCGAAGGCACTGGGTCGACCCCGCCAGGGTGCCAAGGGTGGCACTTGAGGATTCGCTTCAGCGCCAGCCAGCCTCCGCGCAGCGGCCCGTGAGTCTCGAGCGCCTCGATCGCATAGCTCGAGCAGCTCGGCCAGAAGCGACAGCGCGGACCGAGGACCGGACTGATCAGGTACTGGTAGCCCCGCACCAGCCAGATCAGCGGGCGGCTCATCCAGCGTGCCAGTCGTGAGTGTTCAGCGCGGGCCATACAGGGTCGCGGGGTCGATCAGCGGCGCGCTGATCACTTCGCCGCCGTCGCCATCGAGTCGGGTATAGAAGCAGCTGTGCCGGCCGGTATGGCAGGCAGGCCCGGTCTGGTCGACCTTGAGCAGCAGGGTATCGCCGTCGCAGTCGAGGTAGGCCTCGACCAGCTGCTGCACCTGTCCCGAGCTCTCTCCCTTGCGCCAGGGCTTGGCGCGCGAGCGCGACCAGTAGCAGACCCGCCGTTCGCGCAGCGTCTCGAGCAGGGTGTCGCGATTCATCCACGCCATCATCAGCACCTCACCGTCGTCGTACTGCTGGGCGATCGCCGGAACCAGGCCATCTTCGTTCCAGGGCATCGCGTCGAGCAGGGCGTCGAGGGCGAGCCGATCACCTGGCGCGGCGGTTTCGAGGGCTTTGAAAGTGGCGGCGGACAAAACTGATTTCTCCATGGATCGAAAGCGAAAAGGAGCGAGGAGGGCGGCTCAGGCCGCCGAGCGGCAGTCTGGGCAGAGGCCGACCAGTTCGACGGTCTGGCGCTCGAGGGTATAGCCATGCTCGGCGACCAGCTGCGACATCAGCGCGGTGACCTCCAACCGGTGCATCTCCTCCACCCGTCCGCAGGCGCGGCAGATCATCAGCTGGAAACCGCCGTGATGGTCGGGACGCGGCTCGGGGCAGGGGCAGGCGACGAAGGCGTTCTGCGACTCGATGCGGTGGACCAGCCCTTGCTCCATCAGGAAGTCGAGCGCGCGATAGACCGTCGGCGGGCGCGCCGAGGCGTGTTCGGTGGAGAGGCGATCCAGCAGTTCGTAGGCCTTGAGCCCCCCCGGCGTATCGCTGACCAGCTCGAACACGCGGCGGCGAATCGGGGTAAAGCGCACCCCCAGTTCCCGACAGCGCTGTTCGGCGATATCGACCAGCTGTTCGGCCGAGGCCGTATGATCACAGTGCATGGAGTCTCCCGGACGCGACCAGTGACGCAATAGTATACCACTTCGCCACATCGGCTCGTCACGTCCTCCGGCGGGAGGCTCCTTCGTCACCTAGTCGAGCAGCTCCGGCTCGGCCTGGGTGATCCATTGATAGAGCGGCTGGAAGCTGAAGTAGCCCCCTTTGTGGGTGCCGACCTGGCTTGCGGTCAGCCGCGCCGTCTGCTCGTCGATCGGCTGCACTGCTCCGGCCGCCTCGGCGAGCAGCTGGGTGCGCGCCGCGTTGTCCATGCTGATGAACCACCAGGCCGCCGCCTCGATCGTAGGTCCCACGGTCAGCAGCCCATGGTTCTTGAGGATCAGCGCCTTGCGCCGGCCCAGGGTGGCGGCGAGCCGCTCGCCTTCGCTCGGTTCGAGCACGACCCCGCTGAACGGATCGAATACCTCATGGTCGTCGAAGAACGCGCAAGCGTCCTGGCTGATCGGATCGAGCCGGCGCCCCAGCGCCGCCCACGCCTTGCCGTAGGTCGAATGGGTGTGGGCGGCGGCAAGGACCTCCGGGTGGGCTGCGTGGATTGCCGAGTGGATCACGAATCCAGCGTTGTTGATCGGGCGATCGCCGATCAGGATCTCGCCTCGATGGTCGACCAGCTGCAGGTCGCTGACCCGGATCGTCGCGAAGTGCTGGCCGAGCGGATTGATCCAGAAGCGTTCGGGAAACTCGGGATCGCGCACGGTGACGTGGCCTGCGAGTCCCTGGTCGAAGCCATAGCGGGCGAACAGACGAAAGGTCGCCGCCAAGCGCTGCTTGCGATGCAGCCGCTCCGCTTCGATGTCGCTCGAGCTCTCGCGGTAGTGCAGAGCGAAACCTGGACGTGGCGATTGTGCCGTAGCGCTACTCATGGGGTTCTCCACTGAAGATGAAGGGGGATCAGGCCGAGGCGAGCCCCGCTGAAAGCTGCGTCGTTCTCTCGCGTTCGGCCACCTTGGCGTGCACCCGCGGCAGCAGCTCGCGACCATAGTCGATCGCATCGACCAGCGGATCGAAACCGCGGATCAGGAAGGTGGATATGCCGAGATCGTAGTAGTCGAGCATCGCCTCGCTGACCTGCTCCGGGGTCCCGACCAGCGCGGTTGAGTTACCCTGGGCACCGGTCAGCGCGGCGATCCCGGTCCAAAGCCTCTGGTCGATCCGTTCACCCTTGGCGGCCGCCTCGAGCAGCCGCTGGGAGCCGGCATTCTGTGGCGGCGTATAGGCACGGTCGCCACGCAGCGCCCGAGCCCGCTCGAGAATCCGCCGCGCCTTGTCCCAGGCCGCCTCTTCGGTATCGGCGATGATCGGACGCAGCGACAGGCTGAAGCGCGGCGAGCGCCGATGGATGCGGGCAGCCTCGCGCACGCGGTTGAGCAGCTCATCGACCTGGGCCAGGCTTTCGCCCCATAGCGCATAGATATCGGCGTGCCGGCCGGCGACTTCGATCGCCTCGTCGGAGGCACCGCCGAAGTAGACCGGAATGCCACGGCCGCGGTCGAACGGCTTGATCTGCGAGTGTGCGCCGTCGACGCGATAGTAGGCGCCGCGATAGTCGAACGGCTCGTCGCTGGTCCATTCCGCGCGCAGGATGTCGAGATACTCATTGGCGCGCGCATAGCGCTGCGCCTTGGTGAGGTAGTCGCCATCGGCCTTGAGCTCCTGGTCGTTGCCGCCGGTGATGATGTGCACCGCGGTCCGGCCACGGCTGATGTGGTCGAGGGTGGCGAGCTGACGGGCGACGATGCTCGGGGCATTGAAACCCGGGCGATGGGCGATCATCAGGCCGAGCCGATGGGTGTGGGCGGCGACGTGCTGGGCGACCAGCAGGCTCTCCGGTGAGTTGGAATGAAAGGCGAGCAGTACGCGATCGAAGCCGCCTTGCTCTTGGGCCTTGGCCAGGGTCTCGACGTAATCCAGGTCGAGCGGTGCGCCTTCGGCGGCGAGGCTTTCGGAGCCTGCGTGATTACCGACGAAACCGATGAATTCAACCGGCATGGAAAATACTCCTTGGGCCTCGAGGGCCGGACATGGGGTGAATGGCGCAAAATTCGCGGCCGTGCTTGGCCCGGCTCAGGCCGGGCCAAGCACCTTGAAACCGTGGGTGCCATCGCGCTCGAGCTGCTCGACCAGGCCGAATTCCCACTCCAGGTAGGCTTCCATCGCCTCGCGCGGATTGTCGTGACCCTCGTAGGGACGGCGATAGCGGTCGCGGCGAGCTGAGAGCAGGCGGGTCTCACCGCTCTCCAGCGGCAGTCCTTCCGAACGCCAGGCCTGGTTGCCGCCATCGAGCACCGCGACGTCATCGAAACCGAGGTCGAGCAGTTCGGCGGCGGCATAGCCTGCGAGCAGGCTGCTGCCGCAGGTGAGCACCACCCGTTCGGGACGATCCGCACCGAGCAGGCGGGCGAGCTCGGCGCGCTGTACGTAGGCCGCGCCGGGAATGTGGCCGGCGACGTAGTTGGCGCTGGAGGTCAGATCGAACACGCCGACCGGCTCCCCGTCTTCGAGCCACTGCGCCAGCTGGCGCGGCGTCACCAGCGGCACTTCGCGATGGGCCGGCAGCGACGGTTTCGCGCCTTGGGCGGTCAACCGCTGCGGCTCGACCTGGTCGTGCACCCATACTTCCCAGTTCATCTGCGCCAGCCAGTGGCCGGTGAGATTGGCCCGCACGCCATCGTCGTCGCTGAGCACGATCCGCGCGCCGCGTACGCTGGCCACCGCCTCGGTTTCCTGGACCAGCTGTCCGCCAGGGGCACTGAGAAACCCCGGCAGGTGGCCGGCGAGGAACTCCTGCGGACTGCGCACGTCGAGGTAGTAGGTGGTGCGCGCGGTATCGGCGCGAAAGAGTGAAAGTGTGCGCTCATCGGCGCGACGAACCCCGGCGCGATCGGCCAGCCTGCGTGCCTTGGCGCGCAGCTCGGGGGCAGCGGCGGTGTCGGTGTAGCTGCGAGTCTGGCCATGCTCCAGGGCGTGCCCGGCGAGCGTCCAGCCGATGGTACCGTTGCGCAGCGCCTCTACCCGGTTGGGGATGCCGACGTTGATCAGCGACTGGGTGCCGATGATGCTGCGGGTACGACCGGCACAGTTGACCACCACTCGAGTCGCCGGGTCCGGCGCCAGCGCCGCTACCCGCAGCGCGAGCTCGGCACCGGGTACGCTGATCCCGGTGGGGATGCTCATGTTCTGGTACTCCTCGAAGCGGCGGGCATCGAGGATCACCGGCGGCGTATCGCTTTCGATCAGTGCCTTGAGCTCGTCCGCCGACAGCGACGGCGTATGGCGCTCGCTCTCGACCAGCTCGCCGAACGCCTTGCTCGGTGCGTTGACATCGATGAACGGCTCGCCACCCCCTGCGACCCAGCCGGCCACTCCCTGCTCGAATACCGTCACGTCGCTGTAGCCGAGCGCGCGCAGGCGGATCGCTGCGCGCACCGCGCGGTCATCATCGCCGCCGGCGTCGAAGGTCACGATCGGCACCTCGCGTCTCGGCAGCCGTGCGTACACGTGCAGCTCGAGATTCGACAGCGCCAGGTGGCTCGCGAACAGGGGATGCCCAGTGGCATGCTCGGCCTCCTCGCGGACGTCGAGCAGTGCGATCTCTTCGCCTTCGATCAACCGCCGCTTGATCCGCTCGACGCCACTTGCGAAGTCGAGAAGCGCAACGCCTACGGCGTCGGCGCGGTCGGTGGAGGAGGGTGCCTTGCCCAGCAGGGCGTCGCTCATGGTCTGTGCTCCTTGGATCTGTCCCATAGATTGGGGATGCGATCGTTCGAGTAACCGGAAATGAAGGGTTTGCGTTCGCCATCGGCGGTGAATACCGAGCGCCGGATCGCGCCGATGTTGCCGCCGTAGACATGGATGCTGATCGAGACTTGGTCGTCGAACGCGTTGCTGACCTGGTGGACGTCTCCGGCACTCGGTGACAGCCGGTCGATATCGCCGGGCCGCAGATGGTCGGGATGGCGATGGGGCAGCCAGCGGCCCTGATCATGGACGAAGCGCTGCGAGCGCTCCTCGCCGCGCAGCATGCCGATCAGCCCCCAGGTCGCATGGTCGTGGATCGGCGTGCGCTGCCCAGGACCCCAGACGAAGCTGACCACCGAGAATCGCTCGCTGGCATCGGCGTAGAGCAGGTACTGGCTGTAGTGCTCGGGGTGGGGAGCGGCGTACTCGTCCGGCAGCCAGTCGTCATGGCGTACCAGGCTGGCCAGCAGCGCGCCGCCCTGGTCGAGAATCTGCGCCTCGCTCGGCGCCGCATCGAGCAGCGTCGAGAAATCGATCACGAAGTCGCGTAGCCGAGCGATACCGCCTCGGGGGGATAGCGCAGCGCTTGAAGTGGAGCGGATCGTTTCGGTCATGGGGCCTCCGGGGCGTGCTGACGCTCGAGCAGCCGCTGATCGCTCAGCGCGGCCACATCGATGGCGCGGGGAAGGATGCTGTCGCGCACCGCGCTGTCAGCAAGCTGCTGCAAGGTGGCGATGTCCTGATCGGATAGGGCACGGGTGGCATAGGCGGAGCGGCGGCTGACTTCGAGCGCGGTACGCTCTGGAAGCCGGGTCTGGCGCGCTACTGCGGCGGCATAGCGCTCAGGATTGGCGCGGGCCCAGTCGCCGGCGCGCGCCAGGCGCTGGAGGAAGTCGGCGATGGCTTCGCGCTTGGCCGGATCCTCAAGCGAGCCCTCGGCCGCGGTGATGAAGCCAAGCGAGGGATTGATCCCGGCGCCGTCGCGCAACACGCGTGCCCCCTGCTCGACGGCGATGGCGAAGTAAGGATCGAAGACCGCCCAGGCGTCGATCTGGCCGCTGTTGAACGCCGCCATCGCATCGGTGGGCAGGACGAAACGTACTTCGACGTCGTCGGGCTCGAGCCCGGCTTCGCGCAGCGCGCCGTAGAGCTGGTACTGGGAGATGCTGCCTCGCGCCGAGGAGACCACCACCTGGCGCCCCTCGAGCTCGGCGACCGAGCGGATCGGCGATTCGCGCTGGACCACGATCCCCAGCGAGCTGGGTTCGCCCTGGCGAGTGGCGATGATCTTCATTGGCGCGCCGCCGCTGGCGGCGGCGAGCACCGGCAGGTCTCCCGCCATCGCGGTATCCACCGCGCCTGCGCGAAGCGCCTCGAACAGCGGCGCCGCGCCCTGGAAGCTCGCCCAACGATAGTCGTAGGGCGCGTTCTCCATCACGCCGGCGGCCTCGACCAGGGTCTGTACGGTCTTGACCTGATCACCCAGCACCAGCGTGGTTCGGCCCGGCGGCTGCTCGGCTCGCGCCATCGGGCTGCCGAGGAGATCCGCACTCGATGCGAGCGCGAACACCGCGCACAGGACGAAACCGCGCTGCCGGCCTGCGCGAGGGGAGACGGTTCGACGGCGGGGCGGTGAGAGAGCTTGGTACCAGCGTAGCGAAGGGTGCATAGGCGAGAATGGACCAGAGAGAAGTAAAGAGGAATCGGTGAAACCGCGATGAAGTTCGAGAGTAACCAGTCGTTGGCGACGATCTAAATATGTATTACGCATGAGCTGATTTCGTCTTGAGGTATCTAGTTATAGTGCGATTAATCATCGCCGCAGCGGCGATATATGAACGGTGCTTATCTCCGGATATTCTTGAACATGCGAATACGGAGAATTTGAATAGTTGAAATGAGTATTTCAGTGCGCCGGGGTCAGTCCATAGCGTGTGGCCAACGTATCCGCGGACTCGACGCGTGGGTGCGGATCCACTCGACCCCTTGCCAAGGAAGATGCCTGATGCCCGGCCCGATCCCGATTTTTACCAACCGCACCGACACTCTTCGCTCCGGCTGGGGCCGTCGCTGGCTGGTGCTTTCGCTCTGCGCGCTGCCCTGGTGGGCGGCGCTTCCGGCGCAGGCCGCCACCACGCTCGAGATCGGCGATCAGAAGGGCAATGCCCAGGCGATCCTCGAGGCCTCCGGCGCTTTGCAGGGCGCCGACTACCAGGTCGAATGGCACGAGTTCGCCAGCGCGGCGCCGCTGCTCGAGGCGCTGCGGGTCGGCTCGCTGGACGCTGGCAGCGTCGGCGACGCTCCCTTGACCTTCGCGATCGCCGCCGGCTTGGAAGCCAAGGCGCTGTCGGCCTACCACTCCGATGGCCTGTCGATCATCGTGCCGGGCGACGCGGACATCCATTCGGTCGGCGATCTCGCCGGCAAGCGGATCGGCGTCGCCAGGGGCTCGGTCGGGCATCTGATCGTGCTCGACCAGCTCGGCAAGGCGGGGCTTTCGGCGGATGACGTCTCGCTGGTCTACCTGACCCCGGCCGAGGCATCGCTGGCGCTCAGCCGCGGCGACGTCGATGCGGTCGGTACTTGGGAGCCCTATGTGTCGTTTTCCGCCAAGCAGCAGGGCACCCGGGAACTCGCCACCCTGCGCAGCAGGACCTACCTGGTCGCAAGCGATACGGCACTCGCCGGGAAGCGCGCCGCGCTGGATGACTTCGCCGAACGGTTGGCCCGGGCGCGAGAGTGGGGGCGCGAGCACCGGCAGGCCTACGCCGAGGCGTTCGCCAAGGTGACCGGACTGCCTCTAGACGTCGCCGCTGCCACCATCGAGTGCAACGACAATACGCCCGAGCCGATCAGCGCGGAGGTGGTGGCTCGCCAGCAGAACGTAATCGACCTCTACCAGCGGGCGGGGCTGATTCCCACCCACCTCGATGCCCACGACTTCTTCGCCGAGCGCCCATGAGCTGGATGCAGGGCAGGGCAACGCGCGGCGATCGGATCATCGCCGCAGCGCCGCCTTGCCGGCCTGGACCAAGACGATGTCGGCCTGGGGCGAGTGGATCCTTGCGCAGAGCACATCGCGGTAGTGTCGCTCCAAGGCGCTGCGCCGCGATAGCCCAGGGTTACCGCTCGCCTCGATCGCGATCGACACCGCTTCGATCGCCTGTTCGCAGACCAGCCGCTTGAGCTGCGCCGCCTCCACGCCGTCGAGCTCGTCGCGCTCGCCGGCCTCGAGCAGCACCCGGTTGGAGAACAGCAGCCCATCGATCCGCCCGAGCACCTCCTGGAAGCGCGGCAGGCTCGCCAAAGGCGCGCCCAGGTTGGTCGGCACACGCGATTGGAGCCAATCGCGGAAGCAGTCGCGGGCGTTGCGCGCTATCGCATCATAGAGCGTGGACAGCAGCACGTTGAGCCACAGCGTCTTGTCGCCTTGGGAAGGCACGAGCTCGCTCAACGGGCGGACGTCGACGGCATGATCGAGCGGCACCTCGACCTCGTCGAAGCGCACATCGTGGCTGTTGGTGGCACGCATGCCCAGATGGTCCCAGCGCTCGCTGACGCTGATCCCCGGCGATGCGGCCGGCACCAGCCAAAAGCCGACCAGCGGATCGGGATCGTCACTGGCGGCCCAGACGTTGAGCCAGCTCAACCCCGGGAAGCCGGTCGAGTAACGCTTCACTCCGCTGATCACCCAGTGATCGCCACTGCGCCGCGCGGTAGTGGCCGGTACTCCGCCGCGCAGCGGCGTGCCGAGATCGGGCTCGACCCGTAGTGCGTTGATCAGCTCGCCATGCTCGATCGCACCGCGTGCCAGGCGTCGCTTGAGCTCTGCCGGCCAGCGCGGACTGGCGTGCAGCTCCAGTTGCTGGAGATACTGCATCGCCAGGATCAGCGCGGTCGATGGCTCACCACGCGCCACCGCACCGATCACCCGGCGGACCTCGGCAAGCGTCGCACCCTGGCCACCGTGTTCCACCGGCACGGTGAGCGCCAGAAGGCCTGCGTCCGCGAGCAGGCGAAAATTGGCATGGGGAAAATCACCGCTGCGATCATAGCGCTCGGCGCTTTCGGCCAGCGCAGCGCTGAGCGACGCCAAAGCCTCATCGCTCAGCGCTGCGCGGGGGGATTCGAACTGCTCGGGCATCGTCATGCTCTCTGTCGGAGGAAAGCCGTGTAGATAAAGCTATAACTCATCGAGGAAGGCGGCGTCGTGTGTCATGCAGCGTGTAGCGGCGCTTGGACTTGGTCAAGGTGTGGCATCACCATTTGACCGCTCCTTTCTGCCAGGCGAGCAGGCGGTCGCGGACGCTGAACAGCGCCGTGATGAGGGTGGAGAAGATCAGCGCCATGACGATCAGCGCGGCGTACATGTTGGGGTAGGCCGCCCAGCCCTGGGCCCACTGCAGGTACCAGCCGAGCCCGGCCTTGACCCCCATCATTTCGGCGGCGACCAGCACCGAGAACGAGGCACCGAGCCCCATGAACAGACCGACGAAGACATGCGGCAGCGCAGCGGGGACCGCTACCCGCAGGATCAGAAAGCGGGGCTTCGCGCCCAGGGTTCGGGCCACGTCGTAATAGGCGGTGTCGACGCTGGCCACGCCCGACCAGGTCAGCACGGTGACCGGGAACCAGGTGGCCAGGGCGATCAGGAAGATCGCGGCGGAGAAGCTCGACGGGAAGAAGTAAAGCGATAGCGGCAGCAGGGCGGTGGAGGGCACCGGGCCGAGAAAGCGCAGGATCGGGTGAACCCAATAGCCGAGCCCGCGCGACCAGCCGATCGCCACCCCGGTGCAGAAGCCCGATACGGCGCCGAGAGCGAATCCGAACGCGAGCAGTCGCAGCGAGTGCAGCACGCTGTCGCCGAGGCGGTACCAGTCGGTAGCGTAGGCCTCGACCAGCGCATTGGGCGGGGCGAAGAAAGGCGCCGGGAGCAATGAAAGCTTCGCGGTGACGAGTTCCCACAGCCCGAACAAAATCGCCAGGGCGATCAGCCAAGGACCGGCTGGATGGATTGCCCGCAGCGGGCGGCCGATCACCGGCGGATCCAGCCGGCTCAAGACGACCGCGACGAACAGCGCAGCGGCGATGATCAGCGCAATCGCATCGGTCTGAGCGACATAGAGGGGCTCTGCGAAGCCGACCACCTGGTTAGGGACGAGCTTCATCAACGCATAGAGCAGGGCCCAGGCCAGCGCCGCGACCAGGCCGCTGCGCCAGTATCCGGCTCGAGCCGCTGCATGCTCGGCATCGATTCGTGAGCCCGCCGGGGTAATGGTCCTGGCCGTCATGGCGCCTCCGTCTTGAAACAGTGAAAGAGCCACTCACTCTATTCAATCGAATGCCCGGTAAATAAATAGCCAAATGAGATGAAACATATCGTGTCGAAGTTATAAGCAAATCTTCACCCACGAAACTTCGACATGACGTTAAATGATTTAACCAGGCGCGGGTCAGCGGTTAGCTTGTTTGTTCTCTAGGCTAGTGGAGCATGGCTCGATGACTCGGTTCGATGCGGGTGGACCCTCGGCAATCTCATTTTCAAGGCGGCGCTTCATTAGCGCAGGCGCAGGCCTTGGTGCCGCTGCCGCCTGCGTTCCCCTCGCTTCGCTGCTGGCGCCACGACAGGCGCTCGCACAGTCGCACGAGCATGCGGCGCAGCACGGCCAAGCCGTGGATCGCTCAGCCGACAGTGCACGCTGGGCGCTGCCGCAGCGCCGCCAGGTAACGCTTGCGACCAATGCCAATGCGATCTGTATCGCACCGGTGACGATCGCACAGGAGAAGGGGTTCTTCGACCGCTACAATCTCGACGTCGAGTACGTCAATTTCGGCAATTCCACCGATGTGCTGCTCGAGGCGATCGCCAGCGGCAAGGCGGATGCCGGCGTCGGTATGGCACTGCGCTGGCTCAAGGCGCTCGAGCAGGGTTTCGACGTCAAGCTCACCGCGGGGACCCACGGCGGATGCCTTCGTCTGCTCGCCGCGGCCGATAGCGAGGTACGCACGCTGGAGGATCTGCGCGGCAGGAGCGTGGCGGTCACCGACATGGCCGACCCCGGCAAGAATTTCTTCTCGATCATGCTCAACCGCCATGGCGTCGACCCCAACCGAGAGATCGACTGGCGTGTCTACCCCGCGGACCTGCTCGGACTGGCGGCACGCAAGGGCGAGGTGCAAGCGGTGGTCGGCAGCGACCCCTGGGCCTATCGACTGCTGGATTCGGGCGATTTCGTCGAGATCTCCAACAACCTGGTCGAGGACTACGCCAATCTCAGCTGCTGCGTGCTCGGCATGACCGGAACGCTGGTGCGCAACGACACGCCCACCGCTGCGGCATTGACCCAGGCGATCCTCGATGCCCATGCCTGGGCCGCCGAACATCGCCAGGAGGTCGGCGAGCTGTTCATCAAGCACGCGGTGAACGTCACGGCCGAAGAGACGGCGGCGATCCTCGGCGACCATACCCATGCACACAGTGCCACCGGGCCGGCGCTTGCCGACGAAATCGTCCATTACGCCGACGACTTGAAGAAGATCGATGTGCTGAGGCCCAGTACCGATTCGCGCCGCTTCGCCGACGGGATCACTTTCGACGTCTTCGCCTGATATGCCACGAGGAGACTCTGCCGTATGGCGAGCCAAGCATCCGCCGCACCGCCCGAGCCGCTCCGCTCGCGCGGTCTGCATCTCGATATCCGTGCCGTCAGCCATGCCTTCGAGCTCGATGGGCAGACGCTTGCCGTGCTCGACGACGTTTCATTCGAGCTTGAGCCGGGTGAGTCGCTCGCACTGCTCGGTCCATCCGGCTGTGGCAAGTCGACGCTGCTGCGCTTGGTCGCGGGTCTGGAAACCCCACGCAGCGGCGACATCCTCGCCGACGACGCTGCAGTCACCGCCCCGGACCCATCGCGCGTGGTGGTTTTCCAGGACCCGACGCTCTATCCCTGGCGGACGGTATCGGACAACGTCGCGCTCGGTCTCCAGGCCCAGGGCGTACTCGACCATAACGGGCGTCTTCGCGTGGTCCAGGAGCTCGAACGCGTCGGCCTGGCGGGCTTCGCCAAGGCCTATCCGCGCCAGCTCTCCGGCGGGATGGCAAGCCGCGCCGCGCTGGCGCGCGCCTTGGTCAACCGGCCGCGGCTTTTGATCCTCGACGAGCCGCTCGGCAAGCTCGACTCCCTGACCCGGATCAGGATGCAGGGCGAGCTGGTGTCGCTCTGGCAAGAGCGCCGGTACAGCGCCCTGATGGTGACCCACGATGTCGAGGAGGCCTTGCTGATGGCCGACCGGGTGCTGGTATTCAGCCCCCGGCCGGCAAGGCTGCTCGAGTCGATCGAGGTCGGCATCGCTCATCCCCGGCGTCGCGATGATCCCCGGCTGATCACCCTGCGACGTGCGATCCTCGAACTGCTCGGAGCGGCCTGATGCGCGGTCTCAAATATCTCTCCTCGGCAGCCTGTCTGGCCATGCTGGGAATCGGCAGTGTCCATGCCGCCGAGCAGTCGGTCTCGATCGGCTACCAGCGCTCTTCGACCCTGGTCACGCTGCTTCACGACAGCGGTGAACTGGACCGGCGCCTCGCCGAGCAGGGTTTCAAGATCGAGTGGCACGAATTCACCAGCGGGCTGCCGCTGCTGGAGGCGCTCAACGTCGGCGGTGTCGATGTCAGCGCTGACGTGGCCGACGTCGTGCCGATCTTCGCCCAGGCGGCCGGTGCCGAGCTCGAAGTCTACGCCACCGAGCGTCCGTCTCCCTCGGCCCAGGCGCTGCTGGTCAAGCGTGATTCGTCGATCGAGTCGATAGACGACCTGCGCGGCAAGCGCATCGCGGTGACCAAGGGAGCCGGCAATCACTACTTCCTGCTTTCCGCGCTCGAGCGAGCAGGACTCGAGCCGCGGGACGTGTCGATCAGCTACCTGGCCCCGGCGGATGCCCGCGCGGCGTTCGAGCGCGACAGCATCGATGCCTGGATCGCCTGGGAGCCGTTTTTGACCTTGACCGAGCGAGCGATTCCCACCCGCGCGCTGCTGGACGGCAGCGACGGGCTTGCCGATTATCGGCGCTTCTATTTGGCCAGCAAACGCTTCGCCGATGCCCATCCCGAAGTGCTGCAGACCTTGTACACGGCGCTTGAGCAACAGGGGACTTGGGTCAAGGCGCATCCGCAGGAGGCCGCCGAGCGGCTCGCTCCGCTGTGGGGCGGGCTCGACGTCTCGGCGGTGGAGCAGGCCAACCAGCGGCGCAGCTACGCGGTCGAACCGGTCGGTGATGCCGCCCTCGAAGTACAGCAGCGGATGGCGGACGCTTTTCTCGCAGCCGGCATGCTGCCCCGGCCGGTCGACGTCCGCGGCATCGGGGTGTGGCGACCGGCGCCTTGAGCCCCGAACCCGGAGCGGGCTGAGCACGATGGAAGGCGGCAGTGCGTGGCGCTGTCGCCTTCGGCCCGTCGGCGCCTCAGCGGATGGGCAGTTCGATGTCGCGAAACAGCCTCTCGACCTCGGTACTCGGGGTCGTCAGCGCTTCCTCTACCGTGGATGCATCGAGATGAGCCGCGAAGCGATGGATGAAATCGAACATGTAGCGGCGCATGAAGGTGCCGCGGCGTATCGCCAGCCGGGTGATCGAGTGGGAGAACAAATGGCTTGCATCGATCGCCCTGAGATCGCCGTCCTGGGTCGCGTCGATCGCCATGTGGGCAACGATGCCGACGCCGAGACCCAGGCGGACGTAGGTCTTGATCACATCGGCGTCCACCGCGGTGAGCACCACATCGGGCGTCAACCCGGCCGCATCGAAGGCATCGTCTAACTGTGAACGCCCGGTGAAACCGAAGGTGTAGGTCACCAATGGATGTTCGGCGAGCTGCGCAAGGGTAGGGCGTTCGACCGCGCACAGCGGATGATCCTCGGGAACCAGCAGCCAGCGGTTCCAGCGATAGCACGGCAGCGAGACCAGGTCCGAGTACATGTCGAGCGGCTCGGTGCAGATGGCGAAGTCGGCCTGTCCGTCCGAGACCATCTGGCCGATCTGCCGCGGCGTGCCCTGGTGGATGTGCAGCGACACCTCGGGATAGCGGCGGCGGAAGGCCTGGATGATCGGCGGCAGCGAGTAGCGCGCCTGGGTATGGGTGGTGGCGATCGACAGGCTGCCCTTGCGCTCGTCGCTGTGCTCCTGGGCGATGCGCTTGATCTTTTCGGACTTGCGCAGGATCTCGCCGGCGATATCGATGATCTGCTGGCCGCTTTCGGTCACATGGCTGAAGTGCTTGCCGCGACGGGCGAAAATCTCGACGCCGAGCTCTTCCTCGAGCTGGCGAATCTGCTTCGACACTCCAGGTTGAGAGGTATAGAGGTTGCTCGCGGTGAGCGACACATTGAGGTTGTTGGCCGCGACTTCCCAGATGTAGCGCAGCTGCTGCAGTTTCATCCGACGTTGTCTCCCCACGGAGGGCCCGATGACTCGGGCGCATGCTTATTCGTTCCAGGGGGATATTGAACGCGAGCGCGACTCTGATGGTAAGGAATAAAAGCGACTCCGATTATTCTCTTTTGGAATTAATCAGGGGGCTCGCCGCAGGAGCTGGGTGGATCGGGTGGATCGAGAGTGAAACTAGAGTGGCGACCGACACAGGACCAAGCCGTGTTCTCTCTCAGCCTCGATCTCTGACGATGCGCATAATATATATTATGTTAAATTGGATGGGTGCCATGGCATGGCCTGGTCTGCTGGGCCCACGCATACGCATGGATAGCTAAGCTCATCCTGGTTCCCACATACGTTCTCCCTTTCTATTCCGGCACCGGGTATCCGAGCGCTGCGGCGATTCGCTCGATGTGCTCGCTCACCCAGTCACGCTGAATCGCCCCCCAATCGCGGATCACGTACTCCCCCATCTGGTGCCGGGCGCCTTCACGCTGCTCGAAGGCGCATTGGATATCCAACTCCTCGAGCGCGGCGACGGTGTCCTGCGCGGTGCGCCTCGGCATGCCGGTGAATGCGGTGATCGACGGCACGCTGGCGATACCCTGGTCGATCAGCCAGGCGACATAGAGCCTGCGGTAGAAGCTGGAGCGGGTCTTGCTGATGGTCACGGACATGCGCTGGCCTCCCTGGGCGGTGCGAAAACGGAAAAAACCGGGGCTCCCTTGCGGTAACCCCGGCCGAGGCTCACCCGATGGAGAATCGAATCTCGCCCGGGCAGCCGGACAGCTCATTCAGGCCATCGCCTTGACGATCTCCTCGGTCATCTTCTTGGCATCGCCGAGCAGCATCATGGTGCCGTCTTTGTAGAACAGCTCGTTGTCGATCCCTGCGTAGCCCGAGCCGAGCGAGCGCTTGACGAACAGGCAGGTCTTGGCCCTGTCGACCTCGAGGATCGGCATGCCGAAGATCGGCGAGGAAGGATCATCGCGCGCCGCCGGGTTGGTGACGTCGTTGGCACCGATCACGTAGACCACGTCGGTCTGGGCGAACTCGGCGTTGATATCCTCGAGTTCGAAGACTTCGTCGTAAGGCACGTTGGCCTCGGCCAGCAGCACGTTCATATGGCCCGGCATCCGCCCGGCGACCGGGTGGATTGCGTACTTCACTTCGACGTCGTTGGCCTTGAGCACGTCGGCCAGCTCGCGCAGCGCGTGCTGGGCCTGGGCCACCGCCATGCCGTAGCCCGGCACGATGATCACCCGCGAGGCGTTGCTCATCAAAAACGCCGCATCGTCGGCGGAGCCCTGCTTGACCACTCGCTCGACGCCGTCATCGGCTGCGGCGCTGGCCGTATCGGCGCCGAAGCCGCCGAGGATCACCGAGATGAAGGAGCGGTTCATCCCCTTGCACATGATGTAGGAAAGGATCGCCCCCGAGGAGCCGACCAGGGCGCCGGTGATGATCAGCGCGAGGTTGCCCAGGGTGAAGCCGATGCCGGCCGCGGCCCAGCCCGAGTAGGAGTTGAGCATCGAGACCACCACTGGCATGTCGGCGCCGCCGATCGGGATGATCAGCAGCACACCGAGCGCCAGCGCGACCAGTACGACCAGCCAGAACACCAGGTGGCTCTCGGTGATCACCAGCACGCCGACCAGCACCACCAGAGCGACCAGCAGGCCGATGTTGATCGCATGGCGATTGGGCAACATGATCGGCTTGCCGGACATCCGGCCATCGAGCTTCAGGAACGCGATGATCGAGCCGGTGAAGGTGACCGCACCCACTGCGGTGCCGATCGCCATCTCGACCAGCGCCTGGGCATGGATGCCACCGAGCGTGCCGATGCCGAAGGCGGTCGGCGCGTAGAGCGCGGCAGCGGCGACCAGCACCGCGGCAAGCCCTACCAGCGAGTGGAAGGCGGCTACCAGCTGGGGCATCGCAGTCATTGGGATGCGCTTGGCGATCAGGGCGCCAATGCCGCCACCCAGCGCGATACCGACCACGATCAGCGCGAAGCCGCCGAAGGACGGGCCGGCCAGCACCAGGGTGGTGACGATCGCGATCGCCATACCGAGCATGCCGAGCAGGTTGCCCCGCCGGCTGGTGGTCGGGTGCGACAGGCCGCGCAGGGCCATGATGAACAGCACCCCGGAGACCAGATAGAGGAACGCAGCGACGCTCTCAGACATGATCGTTCCCCTGCTTGGCCGGTTTCTCTTTCTTCTTGTACATCGCCAGCATCCGCTGGGTGACCAGGAAGCCGCCGAAGATGTTGACCGAGGCGAGCACCACGGCGACGAAGCCGAAACCGGTGGCCAGGCCGCTGGTCGAGATTCCCACCGCGAGCAGCGCGCCGACCACGATCACCGAGGAGATCGCATTGGTCACCGCCATCAGCGGCGTATGCAACGCAGGCGTCACCGCCCAGACCACGTAGTAGCCGACCAGGATGGCGAGGATGAAGATCGCCAGGCGAAACACGAACGGGTCGATCATTCCGCCAGTCGCGCCGGAAGCCAGCGCCGCCGCGGTATCGCTCGAGGCTGCCTGGTGGACCGCGGCGACCGCGGAATCGAGCCCTTCGAGGGCACGGTCGAGGGAAGCGCTCATGCTCGGGTCTCCTTGTTCGGTTCGGCTTCCTCGGCGACGCCGCCGAAGCTGGGATGGATTTTCCGACCCTGGTGGGTCAGCGCGGTGGCCTTGACCAATGCATCGTCGAAGTCGATCGCAAGGCGCCCCTGCTCCTTGTCGACCAAGGTGGTGAGGAATGCCAGCAGGTTGCGTGAATAGAGCAGCGACGCACTGGTGGCGATGCGACCGGCGAGATTGCTGTAGCCGATCAGCTTGACCCCGTCGACCTCGCTCACCTGATCGGCGACCGAGCCTTCGACGTTACCGCCCCGCTCCACCGCCAGGTCGACCACCACCGAGCCCGGACGCATTCGCGCGAGCATCGCCTTGGTGATCAGCTTCGGTGCGGGACGCCCGGGGATCAGCGCGGTGGTGATCACGATGTCCTGCTTGCTGATGTGCTCCTCGACCAGCGCGGCCTGCTTGGCCTGGTACTCGGCGGACATCTCCTTGGCGTAGCCGCCGGCGGTCTCGGCGGCCTTGAACTCCTCATCCTCGACGGCGATGAACTTGCCACCGAGGGAGGCCACCTGCTCCTTGGCCGCCGGGCGCACGTCGGTGGCGGAGACCGATGCGCCGAGGCGCTTGGCGGTGGCGATCGCCTGCAACCCGGCAACGCCCGCCCCCATGACGAAGACCTTGGCCGCGGGTACCGTACCTGCGGCGGTCATCATCAGCGGCAGCGCGCGGTCGAAGACCTGGGCGGCCTCGACCACCGCACGATAGCCGGCCAGGTTGGCCTGGGACGAAAGCACGTCCATCGACTGGGCGCGGGTGATCCTCGGCATCAGCTCCATCGCGAAGGCGGTGATCCCGGCCTTGGCCATGGCATCCAGCGCCTCTTCCTGGCCATAGGGGTCCATCACCGCGAGGACTATCGCCCCCCGCTCGATCAGCGCCAGTTCGTCGCTGCCCGGCCGGCGCACCTTGAGTACCACCTCGGCGCCTTTCAATGCCTGCGCCGCGCTCTCGGCGAGCGTAGCGCCGGCGGCTTCATACTCTTCATCGGTGATCATCGATGCGCTGCCCGCGCCGCGCTCGACCACCACCTCGAGATTCAACGCACGCAGCCGCTTCACGGTGTCGGGCACCGCGGCGACGCGCGTCTCCTCGTCCTGCGTCTCTCTCGTTATTGCGACTTTCATCGCTTATTCCTTTGGCTCGTTATCGTCATGGCCGGTTCGAAGAACGGCGGCCCGCAGGTTGAATCTACCTTTAACATGGCGCCCATACCTATTCAGTTAGCCTGAATGGAACGTTCGCAAATGATTTAACGGTGCAGGGACAATAGCGGCAATCGGAGTCGATCTGGTGGCGGAAAGAGGCGATGAGGCATAAAAAATCGCTGAAGCGTGACGGCATCCATCGGTAACGAACTATTCGCGCAAGGCGCCATGTGATACTTTCGTGCCTCTAGTTGAGAGCGACTGAGAGAACCTGCTGCTCATGAATTCCATGCCTCACCACGAACACTTCGATCGTGTACGTCAGGACCACCAGCGCGAGCTGGTCGAAGACTACGTGGAGGAGATCGCCCATCTTCACCAGCATCTCGGTGAAGCGAGGGCGAGCGATCTCGCCGAGCGTTTCGGCGTCAGTCCCGCGGCGGTATCCAAGGTAGTCACCAAGCTGAAGCGCGACGGGCTGGTCAATGCGCGCCCCTACCGCGGTATCTTTCTCACCGAGGAAGGAGAGGAGCTCGCCCACAAGGTCGCCGCTCGTCACCTGGTGGTTCTCGACGTGCTGCGCACCATGGGCGTATCGGAACCCGTCGCGCGCGCCGACTCGGAGGGTATCGAGCATCACTGCAGCGATGCCACGGTAGAGGCGATGCGCCGCTTTCTCGATCAGCACGGCAGCGATCGCGGCGAGACCAAGCGCGATCTTTGATACACCCTGTTCCCGCCTTATTCCCCCGCCTTCCGCCGATCGCCCCGCTCAGCCGAGGAAGGCGTCGACCTTGGCCTTGAATTCATCGAAGCGCTCGGCATGCAGCCAGTGTCCGGCATCTTCGATGGTTTCGAGCCGAAGGGATGGGAAAATCTTCCGCGCCGCTTCAATGCCCTGGGCATCGACGTAGTTCGAGCGGCCGCCGCGCAGCAGCAACGTAGCGCCCGGGTAGTCATCGCTCCCGCCAGGTGCTGCGATGATCGCCGGATAGTCGACCTCGATACGTGCCAGGTCGACGCGCCATACGAGCGTCTGCTGCTCGCCCCGAACCAGATTGGTGGCGAGGAACTGGCGGGTGACGGCGTCGCTCACGTATTGGGCCATCGCCGCATCGGCCTCGCGCCGGCTCTGCGCCCTCGCCCGCTCGACCGCATGCATCGCGGCGAAGATCTCTTCGTGACCGTGGGCATAGGCAACCGGGGCGATGTCGGCGACGATCAGTCGCTCCACCCGTTCAGCCCACCGCCGCGCCAGGTTCATCGCCACCTTGCCGCCCATCGAGTGGCCGAGCAGCACGAAGCGCTCGACGCCGAGGGTGTAGAGGGTCTCGAGCACGTCCTCCGCCATCTGGTCGTAGGCCATGCCATCGACATGGGGAGAGCGGCCATGGTTGCGCAGGTCGAGCGCGATCACTCGGCGACTCTCACGCCATGCCTTGATCGGCGAGCGCCAATTGTCGGCACTGCCGAACAGGCCATGGAGAATGACCATCGGCGGTGAGTGAAACTCACCGCCGCTGTCCAATGCGTAGAGTATGGTCGCCATCGATCTATGGCCTCCTTGGAAGATGGAAATCAATTCATCGGCTGCGCCCGCTCGACCCTCGCGAACCGCGCCAGTATCCATTTGAGCAGCGCACCATAAAGCGGTACGAACAGAACGAAACCGATACCCAGCTTGATCACGTAGTCGACCAGCGCGATCTCCACCCAGTGCTCGGCCAGGAAGGCGTTGGGGCCGTGATGGAAAGCGATGGCGAAGAACGCCAGGGTGTCGATCAGCATGCCGAACAGGGTCGAGGCCGCAGGCGCCACCCACCACTGCGGTAGCCGCCGCAGGCGGTCGAACACCTGGATGTCGAGCAGCTGGCCGAGCACGTAGGCGGCGAAGCTCGCCAGCGCGATGCGAGCGACGAACAGGTTCCACTCGCCGAGCGCCTGGAAGCCACGAAACTGCGCCTCCTGCCACAGCACCGAGACCACGTAGGAGATCACCAGCGCCGGCGCCATCACCTGGGCGATCAAAATGCGCGCGTCGCGCTTGCCGAGCAGCCGCACGGTAAGGTCGGTGGTGAGGAAGATGAACGGAAAGCTGAACGCACCCCAGGTGGTATGCAGGCCGAAGAGCGCAACCGGCAGCTGCACCAGGTAGTTGCTGGCGGTGATGATCAGGATGTGGAAACCCACCAGCGCGGCGAGTGCGAGGCGACGCTTACGCCTGTCGAGTGCGAACATGGGGCTCAGCGCCGCTCCCAGCCGAGCTGGACCAGCCTTTCTATCGCCCGCTCCACCCCGCGCTCGATCGCACGAGCGCTCTGGCGGCCAAGGCGCTGGGCCAGCGAGCGGGTCGGTTTGAACCTGAGCTCGAACACCTTGCCCTCCTCGGCGCGGCGCTGCAGGTAGGCTTCGCTGGTCCCTACCTCGTCGATCAGCCCCCGCTCCACCGCTTCGCTGCCGTACCAGATATCGCCATCCGCCACTTCGTCGATCGCCAGGCCCGGGCGGCGTGCGCCGACGTAAGCCTTGAACAGAGCGTGGGTATCGATCAGGTCCTCGACGAATTTCGCCCGTCCCTCCTCGGTATTCTCGCCGAGAATGGTGAGGGTGCGCTTGTGCTTGCCGGCGGTGAGCACCTCGACATCGATGTCGTGCTTCTTCAGCAGCCGATGGACGTTGGGCACCTGGGCGACCACGCCGATCGAACCCACCACCGCGAACGGTGCGGCGATCAGCCGGTCGGCACAGCAGGCCATCATGTAGCCGCCGCTGGCGGCGACTTTATCGACGCAGATAGTAAGCTTGAGCTTGGCTTCCCGCAGCCGGTCAAGCTGTGCCGCGGCGAGGCCATAGGCGTGGACCAGGCCGCCGCCGGATTCGAGTCGCACCACCACTTCATCGCCCTCGCGCGCGGCGAGCAGCAGGCTCGAGACCTGCTCGGTCAGCGCCGGCGTGGCGCTCGCGCGCAGATCGCCGTTGAAATCGATCACCCAGGACACCGAGTCGCCGCCTTCGGGCGTGCGCTTCTTGTCCTCCTTGGCCTTGCGCTTGTCGAGCTTCGCCCACTGCTTGCGCGCCTTGGCACCGAGCACTGGTCCGAGCCGGGCAGCCTCGAGGCTCTCGCGACGGCGACGGAAATGCTCGCCGCGGTCGAGCACCATCAGCTTGCCGCCATGGTGCTGGGCGCTGGCCTTCTGCCGGGCGATCAAGGCGACGACCACCGCGATCGCGATCACCACCGTCGCCACCTGGGCGAAGAACAAGCCATAGTCGTAAAGCCAGTCGAGCATGGAACTCTCCTTTGGATGCCCTTGGATCAAGGGCGATAGCGCCGCAATGGTCCGGCACATGGAAGCAGCGGGCGTCGTCAGTCCCGAGCGGCGACGCCGTTGACGAAATGATCGATCAGCGCACGGGAGATCGAACCGCTGGGCGGCAGCGCCGGCAGCATTTCGGGCATGAACCAGTCGGCCGCCTCGATCTCGATGCCATCGATATGGATTTCGCGGCTCGCCGCCTCGGCGTAGTAACCGAGCATGAAGGAGTGCGGGAACGGCCAGGACTGGCTCTTGAAGTAGCTGATCCGGCCGACCTCGACACCCACCTCCTCCATCACCTCGCGCCTGAGCGCCTCCTCGGCCGACTCACCGGCCTCGATGAACCCGGCCAGGGTGCTGAAGCGCCCCGGAGCAAAGCGAGGACTGCGCGCGAGCAGCAGTTCGCGACCGAAGGTCACCAGGGTGATGATGCAAGGGGATATCCGTGGATAGCCACGAAAGCCGCAGCGCGGGCAGACCATTGCGAACTCGTGGCCGTGCGGGCGCGTAGCGGTACCGCAGCGCCCGCAGAAGCGATGGTCGCGGCGCCAGGTGGCTACCTGCAGCGCGGTGGAGAGCAGCGGGAAGGTGAACTCCGGCAGCTGGCCCAACCACTCCCGCCCCCCCGGCCATTCGGGGCGCTCTTCGTCGAACATGCGCACCACCACCGGCTCGCCGCGCCAGCGACCGATCGGTATCGTTCCCTGAGCGGGCTTGGCCCGCGGACCGAGGATCCCGTCGAGCTCGCCGGGCGCGATGCGACCGCGCTGGTCGATCGAGATCGAACGGGCGCGCTCTATCCGCTTGGAGCCGATCAGTCCGCGTTCGAGGACTGGTAGCGAGGGCAATCGCTCAGCCATCGAAGCGATCCCACAGGCACTCGCCTCCACTCTTTTTACGCAGCGTCTCGAGCTTCGCCCGGTGGGCGGCGAGCTCGTCTTCGCTCGGACGTACCACCCGCAGTCGGCCAGGAGAGAGCTCGAGCCTGCGCATCGAGCCGCCGCCGCTGGTGGCCTGGTCGTCCTGTTCGCTACCGTCGGCCCCACCCAGCAAAAGCGCGGTCTGGCCGCCGGTCATCGCCAGATAGACTTCGGCGAGGATCTCGGCATCGAGCAGTGCGCCGTGCAGGGTACGATGAGCGTTGTCGATGTCGTAGCGCTTGCACAGCGCGTCGAGGCTGTTGCGCTGCCCAGGGTGGCGTTCGCGGGCGAGCTTCAGCGTGTCGAGCACGCCGCAGTGCTCACGCACAGGTCCGAGGCGTGGCTCCCTGCGCGCGGCGTTGAGCCGGTTGAACTCATGATCGATGAAGCCGACGTCGAACGAAGCGTTGTGGATCACCAGCTCCGCGCCTTTGATGAAGGCCCAGAATTCGTCGGCGATCTCGGCGAACTTGGGCTCTCCCGCCACCCGCTCATCGGTGATTCCGTGAATCCCGATCGCCTCGACGTCGATCTTGCGCTCGGGATTGATGTACTGGTGGTAGTGACGACCGGTGAGCCGGCGATTGATCACTTCCACGCCACCGATCTCGATCAGCCGGTGGCCTTCGTTGGGGTCTATCCCTGTGGTCTCGGTATCGAGGATGATCTGGCGCATCTTATGCTTCCGTCAGTCGTGGTCGTCGCATGCCCTGGAGAGTTCAGCGATGGCGTTGCGCAAGCTCATCCATCGCATCGTTGGCCAACCGGTCGGCGCGCTCGTTGCCCGGATGCCCCGCGTGGCCCTTGACCCAATGCCACTCGATCTGGTGTCGCTCGCACTCGGCCAACAGCTCGCGCCAGAGCTCGGCGTTCTTCACCGGCTCCTTGGCGGCGGTTTTCCAGCCGCGCTTGATCCAGTTGTGGACCCACTTGGTGATCCCGTTGCGGACGTACTCCGAATCGGTCCAGAGATCGATCCGGCACGCCCGGTTCAGCGTGCGCAGCGCCATGATCGCGGCGCTGAGCTCCATCCGGTTGTTGGTGGTCTGCGCCTCGCCACCCTTGAGCTCCTTCTCGTGCGGACCGCTGATCAGCACCGCCCCCCAACCACCGGGGCCAGGATTGCCGCGGCAGCCGCCGTCGGTATAGATGGTCACATGAGGCAGCGCTTCGCCGCCCAAGGGGGGTTCGCTCGACTGCTCGTCGTTCGGCTGATTCTTCGGCTCAATCTTCGGCTCATTCTTCGACAAGGCTCGGATGCTCGCTTGGCTGGTGGCGGACGTTTTCGCGGCGCTGACGGCAGGCGTTGAGCCCGATTGGATTGGGCCGGATCATCAGCCTGGGGACGAAGCGGGGCTTGAGCGGAATCATCCGCAGCCGCTTGCGCCGGGCGAGGATCACGAAACTGTGGCCGAACGGCAGGTTGTATCTGCGCAATAGCGACTCCCAGCCGCCGCCATGGGGCGAGAGCGAAAACGCGCAATAGTCTACCCGCTCGATTTCGAAATCGACAAACGCCAGCCAATCCTTGAGCCGGTGTACGCTGCGCCACTTCTGGTCGAACGGGAAGGATTTGTTGCGCTTCGGCCCCATGTATCGCAGCGCGCCGACGCCAAGCGGCTGCCAGCCGATGATCACCAGCTTGCCGTGGTCGAGCATCACCCGCGCCGCCTCCCGCAGCAGGTGGTGGGGCTCGGGTACCACCTCGAGCAGGTGATGGATGATCACCAGGTCGAGGCATTCATCCTCGAGCGGCAGGCTCGAAGGATCGCAGACCAGGGTCGAGGACGACTCGGCGTGCCCGCGCACCGCCGCCCAGCGCATCGAATGGCGCATCTGGGCGAGCGGAAGCAGCGGTTCGGCAGCGCTGAACTCCAGCGCGTGCATGCCGATGAGCGGTTCGATCACCGGCCCCAGGCAGGCCCGTTCGAAGCGCCACAGCGCGCGCCCTGGGCGCTTGCCCCAGAAGTTCTGCGCGCGCTCGTAGCGCTCGGCGAGCTGGAGGGTCTGCGCCGACGGCAGGTTTGACATGAGCAGGCTCTCCAAGCATTGTGAGGCGATTTTTCATCGATTCAGGCCCGTTCGCAGCGGCGTCCAGGGCGTACCCAATCGACCCCGTCGCCTCCTGCTTCGTTCAACCGTTGCGTCAACCATACGAGATCTCGCCATGTCTTCGAGCGTAGCGCACCCCGGTGGTCCTGATCATTTGAGCGTCGAGCCTCTCGCCGCCCTGTCGGACAATTATATCTGGTTGCTCACCGCGGGCGACGCCGATACCGTCACCGTCGTCGACCCGGGTGATGCCACCCCGGTGATCGCGTGGCTCGATGGCGAGGCGGGACGCGGACGCCGGCTCGATCGTATCCTGATCACCCATCATCATCGTGATCATACCGGCGGTGTCACCAGTCTGGTCGAGCGCTACGGCGCAGAGGTGATCGGGCCGCTGGAGTGCCGGTCGGTGGCGATCGACCATCGTCTCGGCGAGGGGGACGTCATTACCCTGTTCGGTCGAAAGGTGCGAGTGTTGCACACTCCGGGGCATACCCTCGATCACATCGTCTACCTGGTCGAGGACGCGACACCGCTGCTGCTGTGCGGCGATACCCTCTTCCACGCCGGCTGCGGACGCTTGTTCGAAGGCACGGCCGAGCAGATGCAGGCGAACTTCTCCAGACTGCGCGAGCTACCTCCGTCGACGCTGGTGTTCGGCGCTCACGAGTATAGTCTCGCCAACCTCGCTTTCGCCCAGAGCGTCGAACCCGGCAACGCCGCGATCGATGCCGCGCTCGAGCGGGCACGCGCGCTTCGCGATGCGGGCAAGCCGACGCTGCCCAGCGAGATCGGCCGCGAGCGCATGGTCAATCCTTTCATGCGCTACGACGATCCTGGCGTGCGCAAGGCGCTGAGCGAGCACGCCGGTCGCGTGCCGGACAGCGACGGCGACGCCTTCTCGCTGCTGCGCGAGTGGAAAGACCACTTCTGACTCCCCTGCCGCCTTCCCGCGGCGTGAAAGTAGCGCGGTGACCGATGGGTCATCGCTCGGATTCGTCCTTTCTTTTCAAGAAGTTTTTTCAAGAAAGGCGTGAAGGAATCAAGTTTTGCCGATAGCTTCGAATGTCACCCGCCGTATCCGCATCCATGCCAAACTCGCACTCGGCAGCCTCGGGGTCGCCTCGCTCAGCGCCATGATGGTGACGATGCCCTCAAGCGTCAGCGCCTCCTCTCTGCAGCAAAATCGCATGGCCTTCCTCTATGGACAGGTCGCCAGCCGCTACGACTCCACCTGGCAGCGGATCGCCTCGGGATTCGCGCTCGATCATCGCCTGGACGACCCCCGCGTGCAGCAGTGGCTCGGCTGGTTCGAGGCGCGCCCGCAGATGTTCGATCAATTCGCCCGCCGCGCAGCACCCTGGCTGCGCTACGTCGCCGAGCAGGTCGACGAGCGTGGCATGCCCGGCGAACTCGCGCTGCTGCCTTTCATCGAGAGCGGCTACGACCCGACCGCGCGCAATCCTGCCGGATCCAGCGGGCTCTGGCAGTTCATGCCGGCGACCGCCCGGGAGATGGGGCTCGACAGCACCCGCGGCTACGCCGGACGACGCGACGTGGTCGCCTCCACCGGTGCCGCGCTCGATTACTTCGAGATGCTGCGTCGACACTGGTACGGCGATGACTGGGAGCTTACGCTCGCGGCCTACAATGCCGGTCCGGGACGGGTCAACGCTGCGTTGGCGAGCAGCCCGGCGGAGGATTTCTGGACGCTGTCGCTGCCGCGCGAGACCCGCGACTACGTGCCCAAGCTGCTCGCGCTGTCGGCGATCGTCTCCGATCCCGGGCGCTACGGCATCGACCTGCCGCCGATTCCCGATCAGCCCACCTTCGTCCAGGTCGAGCTGGAGCAGTCGCTGGACATCAGGACCGCCGCCGAGCTCGCCGGCATCGGACTCGACGAGCTGCGCGCGCTGAACCCCGCCTACAGCGGTACCCAGGTACAGCGGGGGCTGCTGATTCCGGTCGATGCCCATCGCACCTTCGATACCAATCTCGCCGAGTTCGACTTCGACGCGAAGCCTCAGCGCTACATCGTCGGCCGTGGCGACACGCTGAGCGAGATCAGCGCCCGTACCGGGGTTCCGATCGAGGAGATCAAGCGTCGCAATCGGCTTGCCGACAGCCGGCTGCGCGTCGGTCAGGCGCTGATGCTGGCCGGTGGCTGAAGGATGCCAGAACGCCTGAGAGGGGGTTGGCGTGTGCCCCGAGCCGCGCGCTATAGTGGGCCCTCGCGTCCGTTCCGCTCGATCAGGAAGACCGCTTTGATCGGTACCCTCTGTCGTTTCGCTCTGCTCACGCTGCTCGCCGTCGCTCCCGTGACGTGGGCGGCCTCCCCGGAACAAGTGCCTACCGTCCACGGCCTGTCGCTCTATGGCGAGCCGGGGTTGCCGGCCGGTTTCACTTCCTTCCCCTACGTCAACCCGAATGCGCCCAAGGGCGGCAGCCTGACCCGCGCCGCGCCGGTCAGCTTCAACTCGACCAATCCGTTCATCATCACCGGCAGCGCAGCGTCGGGAATCGACTATCTGGGCCAGAGCTATCTCTACGACAGCCTGATGGTGTCGGATCCGGCCGAGATATTCAGCGCATACGGGCTGCTCGCCAGCGGCATCCGCCTCGACCCGCAGCGGCGCTGGATGGAGTTCGACCTCGACCCGCGCGCACGCTTTCACGATGGCGAGCCGGTCACCGCGGAAGACGTGGTCTTCACCTTCAATCTGCTGGTCGAGAAAGGCGCGCCGTTCTTTCGCGGTTACTACGCCGACGTCACCTCGGTGCGCGCGGAAGGCCCCCTCACCGTGCATTTCGACTTCGCCGAGCACAACTCTCCTGAGCTTCCGCTGATCCTCGGCCAGCTGCCGGTGCTGCCTGCGCACTATTGGAAGGATCGAGACTTCACTCGCCCGACCCTCGAGATCCCGGTCGGCTCAGGCCCCTATCGCATCGAGCGGCTCGATCCAGGCCGCCAGATCGTCTATCGACGCGACCCTGACTACTGGGCGCGCGACCTGCCGGTCAACCGCGGGCGCTTCAACATCGACCGGCTGATATTCGATACCTACCTTGACGACTCGGTGGCGCTCGAGGCTTTTCGTGCCGGCAACGTCGATCTGCGAGTCGAGATGACTGCGAGCAACTGGGCCACCGGCTACCAGGGCCCGGCGATGGAGCGCGGGTTGATCGGCCAGTTGGTGGTGGCGAACCACAACCCCGCGCCGCTCCAGGCTTTCGTACCCAACCTGCGGCGTGCCCAGTTCCAGGACCCACGGGTACGCCGGGCGATCGGCCTGGCCTACGACTTCGAATGGCAGAACCGCAACCTGTTCTACAGCCAGTACCGGCGCACGCGAGGCATGTTCGACGGCTCCGAGATGGAGGCCACCGGGCTGCCGGAAGGCGAGGAGCTGGCGCTGCTTGAGCCGCTGCGCGACCAGCTGCCGCCCGAGGTGTTCGAAGAGCCGCTGCCGATCGGGGAGCCCAGCGATCTGCGCGAGCGGCTGCGCCAGGCGCTGGCGCTGCTCGAGGAGGCAGGCTACAGGGTCGAGAACGATCGCATGGTCGATGCGCAGGGACACTCGCTCTCGTTCGAGATCCTGCTCTGGGACGGACGGATGCAGCGCATGGTGCTGCCCTATGTGCGTAACCTTCGCCGTATAGGCATCGATGCGCGGGTCCGGGTGGTCGACCCCAGCCAGTACCAGGTACGTATTTCCCAGCACGACTACGACATGATCATCGGCTCGTTCGCCCAGTCGAGCAGCCCCGGTAACGAGCAGCGAGAATTCTGGACCAGCGACTACGCCGACCGGCCGCAGAGCCGCAATACCGCCGGCATCCGCAACCCGGCGATCGACCAGCTGGTCGAGTCGCTGATCCGCGCCGATTCGCGCGAGTCCCTCGACGCCCACGCCCGGGCGCTGGACCGCGCATTGCGCTGGAACTTCTATCTGGTGCCCCAGTACCACAACCCCGGTACGCGTATCGCCTATTGGAGAAAGCTCGCTTTCCCGCTGCCCTTCCCCGATTACGGGCTCGACCTCGACGCCTGGTGGGTGGATTCGCAGCGCGCTTCCCGTGTCGAGGCCGCCCAGGACGATCAACAGCCATGAACGACTACCTGCTGCGACGACTGCTGCTGATCGTACCGACCCTGCTCGGCATCATGCTGCTCAACTTCCTGATCGTGCAGGCCGCTCCAGGGGGGCCGGTCGAACAGATGCTCGCGCGGATCCAGGGCATGGGCAATACCAGCCTGAGCTTCACCGCCAGCACCGACGGCGTCGGCAGCGATGCCCAGCGAGGCACCGAGGGCGTCGATCCCGCCTTCATCGCGCAGCTCAACGCCCAGTTCGGTTTCGACCAGCCGATGTGGCAGCGCTTCGGTTCGATGATCCTCGACTATGCGCGCTTCGACTTCGGTGACAGTTTCTTTCGCGGTCAGCCGGTGATAGAGCTGATCAAGGAGCGATTGCCGGTGTCGGTCTCGCTCGGGCTCTGGACCACCCTGCTGGTCTACCTGATCTCGATCCCGCTGGGCATTCGCAAGGCGCTGGGCCACGGCTCGCGCTTCGACGTCTGGAGCTCGACGGTGGTGGTGGTCGGCTATGCGATTCCGGGCTTTCTCTTCGCCACGCTCCTGATCGTGCTGTTCGCCGGCGGCAGCTACCTCGACTGGTTCCCGATGCGCGGCTTGACCTCGACCGACTTCGACCAGCTCTCCCCGCTGGGCAAAGCGCTCGACTATCTCCACCACATCGCTTTGCCGGTGATCGCCAACGCGATCGGCGGCTTCGCTGCGCTTACGCTTCTGACCAAGAACAGCTTCCTCGACGAGATCCATCGCCAGTACGTGCTCACCGCGCGGGCCAAGGGCGCAAGCGAGCGGCGGGTGCTCTATGGCCACGTGTTCCGCAATGCGATGCTGATCGTCATCGCCGGGATGCCGGCGGCGCTGGTGGGCATCTTCCTCACCGGCTCGCTGCTGATCGAAGTGATCTTCTCCCTCGATGGCCTCGGCCTGCTCGGCTACGAGGCGGTGATCTCTCGCGACTATCCGGTGATCTTCGGTACCCTTTTCATCTACACGCTGATCGGACTGGTGCTCAAGCTGCTCTCGGACCTGACCTACATGTGGATAGACCCTCGAATCGATTTCTCATCGCGGGAGCAATGACGATGCTGGCATGGTTGCGTTCAGGCTCCAGGGCCCACTCGCGCTATAGGATTTCACCGATCACCCAGCGTCGGCTCGCCACCTTTAGCGCCAATCGCCGTGCACGGCTGTCGCTGTGGCTTTTGATCGGACTGTTCGTGGTTTCGCTCGCAGCCGAGCTGATCTGCAACGACCGACCGCTGGTGGTCCGCTACGATGGCCAGTGGTACTGGCCGATGTGGAACGACTATCCGGAGACCACCTTCGGCGGATTCCTGCCGACCACCACCGATTTCAGCGATCCAGCGGTGGGCGAGCTGGTCCACGCCAACGGCTGGTGGCTGCGCGCGCCGATTCCCTGGTCCTACGGCACCCTCGACATGCAGCTCAGCTCGCCTGCGCCCTCTCCTCCCGACATGCGCCACTGGCTCGGTACCGACGACCAGGGGCGCGATGTGGCCGCGCGGGTGCTATACGGTGTGCGCCTGTCGTTGCTGTTCGCGCTCGGGGTCAGCCTCGGCGCGGTGGTCATCGGCGTCTCGATCGGCGGCATGCAGGGTTACTTCGGCGGTGCGACGGATCTGTTCGGCCAGCGCTTCCTCGAGATCTGGTCGGGACTGCCGATGCTGTTCCTCTTGATCATCCTCTCGAGCCTGGTCAGTCCGAACATCTGGTGGCTGCTCGGGATCATGCTGCTGTTCGCCTGGCTCGGGCTGGTCGACGTGGTGAGGGCCGAGTTCCTGCGCGCGCGCAATCTCGAATACGTGCGCGCGGCCAAGGCGCTCGGCCTGCCTTCGAGGCTGATCATCTGGCGCCATGTGCTGCCCAACGCGATGGTCTCGACGGTGACCTTCCTGCCGTTCATCTTCACCGGTGCGATCGGCACCCTCACCGCGCTCGACTTCCTCGGCTTCGGGCTGCCGCCGGGCTCGCCCTCGCTCGGTGAGCTGGTCGCCCAGGGCCGCAACAATCTCCAGGCTCCCTGGCTTGGGATCACCGCCTTCGTCAGTCTTTCGCTGCTGCTGTCGCTGTTGGTGTTCGTCGGCGAAGGGCTGCGCGACGCCTTCGATCCCCGCCATACCGAGCTGGGGGGCAAGCAATGACGATGAGTCGGGCGAACCAAGCATCCACGATCGTTGCCGAAGGGGTGATGCGCCTCGAAGATCTCTGCGTCGAGTTCGACGGTCAACGAGTGGTCGACGGCCTCAGTCTGGAGGTGCGCGCAGGCGAGACGGTCGCACTGGTCGGCGAGTCGGGTTCGGGTAAATCGATCACCGCGCTCGCCGCACTCGGCCTGCTGCCGCGCGGTGCCAAGGTCAGCGGCGGGCGCTGGCTGGCCGGACAGCGGCTCGATGAGCTCGCTCCACGCGACTGGCGCCGCCTGCGTGGCGGCGAGGTCGGCATGATCTTCCAGGAGCCGATGAGCTCGCTCAATCCGCTGCATACGGTCGGTCGCCAGATCGGCGAGACGCTCAAGCTGCACCAGGGGCTGGATGCCGGCGCGCGCCGAAAGCGAGTGCTGGAACTGCTGCGTCTGGTCCGGCTGCCAAGGGTGGAACGGCTGATCGATGCCTACCCCCATGCGCTTTCCGGCGGCCAGCGCCAGCGAGTGATGATCGCGATGGCGATCGCCAACGACCCTAAGCTACTGATCGCCGACGAGCCGACCACAGCGCTCGATGTCACCATCGCTCGCGAGGTGCTGGCGCTGATCGAGGATCTGCGCGAGCGGCTCGGCATGGGGGTGCTGCTGATCACCCATGATCTCAACCTGGTGCGCCGGCACGCCCAGCGGGTCTGCGTGCTGTGCCGTGGGAGAACCGAGGACTACGGCGACACCGAACGGGTCTTCGAGGCCCCCGGCAGCAGCTATACCCGCGCGCTGATCGACGCCGAACCGGACGGACGGCCGATTCCACTGGAAACGGATGCCGAGCCGCTGCTCGAGGCTCGGGGCTTGGGCGTCGAGTACCGCGCCAATCGGCGGTTGTTCTCCCGCCAGGCGCCGGCCTTCACCGCGCTCTCGCCGATCGATGTCACCCTGGCCCGCGGCGAGACATTGGGCATCGTTGGTGAATCCGGCTCGGGCAAGTCCACGCTGGCGCTGGCGCTGGCGAGGCTGGTGCCCTCCAGCGGCGAGATCCTGTTCGCCGGTGAGCGGCTCGACCTGCTCCAGGACGCCGCGCTGCGCCGGCGCCGCCGCGATATCGCGATGGTGTTCCAAGACCCCTATGGCTCGCTGTCGCCGCGGATGAGCGTCACCGATATCATCAGTGAAGGCTTGCGCTTCCACCATCCGGAGCTGACCCGGGAGCAGGTCGACGACAAGGTGTTGACTACGCTCGATGCGGTGGAGCTCGACCGCGGCATCGCCGGGCGCTATCCCCACGAGTTCTCCGGCGGCCAGCGCGCGCGTATCGCGCTGGCACGGTCGCTGATCCTCGCGCCCAAGCTGTTGATCCTCGACGAACCGACCTCGGCGCTCGACCGCCAGGTGCAGAAACGGCTGATCGTGCTGCTGCGCCGGCTTCAGGCAGAGCGCGGATTGAGCTACTTGTTCATCAGCCACGATCTCGCCGTGGTGCGGGCGATGGCGCATCGTATCCTGGTGCTGAAAGAGGGCCGGCTGATCGAGTGCCGCGAATGCCAGGCGCTGATCGACTCTCCTGACAGCGACTACACCCGAGGGCTGATCGAGGCTTCGCTGCTGAAGCCGCCGGTGCAGCAGCCCTGACCATGGCGACGTGCGAGATCGCCGTCGAACGAAAGCAGCGAAAGCCGTGATAAAGTGCGCGCCTTCGCGCTCATACAATCGCCGGCCGCGCACCGGCCATCTCCACGCACTCATTCATCGAAGGGCCGGTCATGACCGAAGAGACCTATATTCCCGGTAAGGACGAAGCGCTCGAGCGCTCGATCTCCAACCTCCGAGGAGCGATCGAGTCGCTCGGCTTCAACATCGTCGAAGCGCGCTGGCTCAACCCCGCGCCCTACATCTGGTCGGTGCACATCCGCGACCGTGACTGTCCGCAGGTGTTTTCCAACGGCAAAGGGGCCAGCCGCGAGGCGGCGATGGCCAGCGCCCTCGGCGAGATGCTCGAACGGCTGTCGACCCGGTATCTGTGGGCCGATTTCTATCTCACTCCGATGCTCGAGCGGTTCGGCTTCATCCACCAGCGCGACGAGCGGTGGTTCCCGGCCGAGGAAGCACCGATGCCGGCAGAGCTTCTCGACGAAGGGACCCGCGCCCGCTACGACCTCGCCGAGACCGACGAAGGCGAGCTGGTGACCGCCGAACTCTGCGACATGAACGGCGGCGATTCCGGGCGCGGGGTCTGCGCCCTGCCCTACGTGCGCTCGCGCGACGGCGAGACCGTGCTGGTGCCGGTCAACGTGATCGCCAACCTGTTCGTGTCCAACGGCATGTCCGCGGGCAACAACCGCGATGAAGCGGTGGTCCAGGGTCTCTCCGAAATCTTCGAGCGCGGAATCAAGAATCGCATCCTGCGCGATGGCATCGCCCTGCCCGAGGTCCCCGAGGAGGTGCTCGACTGCTATCCGACGATCAAGCAGGGGCTCGAGGCGCTCAACGCGGCAGGATTCCCAGTGCGGGCGCTGGACGCCTCGCTCGGCGGTCGCTACCCGGTGATGTGCGTGCTGCTGCAGAACCCGGCCGATGGCGGCGTCTACGCCTCCTTCGGCGCCCATCCGCGCTTCCAGGTCGCGCTGGAACGTGCGCTCACCGAGCTGCTCCAGGGCCGCGCGCTGGACGAGCTCGAAGGCTTCCCTGCCCCGACCAGCGACATGGACCTGGTCAGCGACCCCCACAACCTCGAGCTGCACTTCATCGACTCGAGTGGCTACGTCAGCTGGGCGCTGCTTTCCGACACCCCGGACGTCGAGTTCGCCGACTGGGACGACCAGGACGATAACGCCACCGCACGGGCACGGCTGATCGCGCTGCTCGAAGAGGAAGGCTTCGACGTCTACATCGCCGAGTACACCGACCTGGGTGGCTACGCCTGCCGCATCCTGGTGCCTGGCTTCTCGGAGATCTACCTGCCGGACGAGCTGCGCTGGAACAACAACAACCAGGCGCTTGAACATCGCGCCACCCTGTTCGACCTCGCCAACGCCGAGCCGAACGACTGGGAGGCACTGCTCGACGATCTCGAGGGACATGCGGTCAACGAGCAGCTGCGAGTGCTCGAGTGGGCCGGCATCGCCGGCGACAAGGGCACCCCTTGGGCGCGCCTGCGGGTCGGCGAGCTCAAGCTATGGCTGATGCTCGCGCTCGAGCGCTTCGATGAAGCGAAGGAGCAGCTCGACATGGTGCTCGCCTCCGGCCATCTCGAGCCAGCTGAGCGCCTTGCCCTGCGAGCATTGGCGGACACGCTCGACCTGGCGCTCAACGACTTCGATCTCGCCGATTTCCGCCGTGCGCTGGTTGGCTACTACGGCACCGAGCTGGTCGACCAGGCCCAGGCGTTGACCGAAGGACGCCTGCGCTTTCCCGGGCTCGGGCCACTGGACCCAGCCTGCCCTACCGTTGCCCACGGCAAACTGCTCGAAGCCTACGCCAAGGTGCTCAGCGCCCAGCGCTGATCGAGCCAGTCAGATCGAGTGGATGAAAACGCCGCGGCGGGCTCCATCGATGGAGCCCGCCGCGGCGTTCAGCATATGGCGGGAGGGGCTAGAATCGCAGCGCCACCGAGACGGTGGCGAAGGCGAACATCGCCACCAGCGCGGCCACGCTGAGCCGGCCATAGAGCGGTTTGCGGCTGCGGCTGTAGAGCATGAAGCTGGTGAAGGTCACCAGGAAAGCGGCGATGGTCAACAGCCAGAAGACAGTGGTCAAGCGAGGCTCCTTGCGGGTTCAGGGGGTGGAAGACGAACTGCCACATCCCTTCTGGTAGTGATAGGCATCGAGCTGGGCGAGATAGCCGCGGGCATTGATCGCGCTCTGGTCGCCCCTACCGCTGCGATCGGCGGACGACAGGTTGTTCCAGCCATTGCTGCCGTCACCTTCGGCCCTCCCTGACAGGCGCAGCAGCTGGGCCCGTTCGGCATTCAGCTGGGTGCAGTCCATCGCCGCGTACTGGGTCGGGGAGATCGGCTGGTAGCTCGATGCACAGGCGGCCAGCATCAGCGGCGCCGCAAGCAGCACTATGCGCATGGATGAGATCCTGATTTGAGAAGACGGCGGCATTCTACTACGCCGCCGCCGTATCGGTCATGGGCTGATGGTGAAGCGATCGGCATCCATCCAGGCGGGAAACTTGGCGCGGAAAGCCTCGAGGCTTTCACGGCCGATCACCCCGGTGCGTACGAAGGATATCTCGCGCTCGTCATCGATCAGCGGCTCACCGAGGTAGTCGACCAGCATCGAGTCGCCGCTGTAGTGCAGCCCCTTGCCATCTTCGCCGACCCGGTTGACGCCGATCACGTAGCACTGGTTCTCGATCGCGCGCGCCTGCAGCAGGGTGCGCCATGGGATACGCCGGGCCGAGGGCCAGTTGGCGACGCAGAGCATCAGATCGTATTCGTTGCCGACGTTGCGGCTCCATACCGGGAAACGCAGGTCGTAGCAGACGCTGAGCAGGATCTTGAAACCGTTGAGTTCGACGATCACCCGCTCGCGCCCCATCCCATAGCGCTCGTGCTCGCCGGCCATGCGGAACAAATGGCGCTTGTCGTACCAGCGCAGCTCGCCCTGCGGGGTCGCCCAGATCATCCTGTTGTAGCAAACGCCATCGTCGAGGATCACGATGCTGCCGGTGATCACCGCCTGGGTGCGGCTGGCCTGCTCGCGCATCCAGGCCACGGTCTCGCTGCTTTCCATCGGCTCGGCGAGCGCCTGCGCGTTCATGGTGAAGCCGGTCGAGAACATTTCCGGCAGGACGATCAGATCGCTGCCAGTGACGTCCACCAGTAGTTCTTCGAGCATCCTACGGTTGGCGACGGGATCTTCCCAGTGCAGATCCGCCTGCACCAGGGTGATTCTCAACTCGGACATGGAAGGGCCTCTCGCTGTGCCGGACGATGCCGGTGGGGTTGGGTCGAGGATAAACCAACTCCGCGACGGTCCGCACGCCCGGCTGCTGTCACCCTGACAGTGAGCCGGCTAAGATGGCAGCATCCAAGTCACGCTGCACTCTCCCGCAGGTTCCTGAATGCCTAAGCTTCGCTTGCACCGCCTCGACACGGGCAATGCCCATCCATACAGCGCTCTGGCCTCGTGAGCGCCGCATCTTCCGCCACGCCGCTCGAAGGCGTGCTGCTGGGGCTCGTGGCCTACGGCATGTGGGGCTGCTTTCCGCTCTACTTCTCGCTGTTCGGAAACGTTCCCGCCGGTGAGATCCTATCGCACCGGATACTCTGGTCGGCGGTGTTCCTGTGCCTGGTGATCGCGCTGCTGCGCCGGTGGCGCCCGGTGCTCGACGTGTTTCGCTCGCCCGTGCTGCTCGGCAGGATCGCACTGTGCGCTGCGCTGATCGGCAGCAACTGGTGGATGTTCATCTGGGCGGTGGGAAACCACCATGTGATTCAAGGCAGCCTCGGTTACTACCTCACGCCATTGGTCAGCGTGGCGCTCGGCACCGCGGTACTCGGCGAGCGGCTCGGCCGTTTGCAGCAGCTCGCCATCGCCTTCGCGGTGGCGGGTATCGCCGTTCAGCTGGTCTATCTCGGCGAGCTGCCGTGGATCTCGCTGGCGATGGCCGGTACTTTCGGCTGCTATGGCCTGTTTCGCAAGCAGATACCGCTCGACGGCATCACCGGGCTGCTGGTGGAGACACTGGTGCTGCTGCCGGTCGCGCTTGGCGCGCTCGTCTGGTCGGCCGCCTCCGGGCAGAGCCACTTCGGTGCCGGGGCGGGTACCAGTATGCTGCTGATCTCCTCCGGCGCGCTCACCGCGCTGCCGTTGATCGCCTTCGCCGCCGCCACCCAGCGGCTCAGGCTCTCGACGCTCGGCTTTCTGATGTATCTGAATCCGACCCTGCAGCTGCTGATCGCGGTCAACCTGCTCGGTGAGCAGCTCGCTCCCATCCAGCTGGTGGTCTTCGGGCTGATCTGGATCGGCCTGCTGCTCTATACCGCCGCCAGCGTGCACGACAGTCGGGTCAGAGCGCGAAAACCCGCATGAATATCGGCAGCATGATCGCAGTCGCAAGCCCCACGCAGCCCATCGCCAGGCCCGAGAACGCTCCCGCCAGCGCACTGATGCTGGCGAAGCTCTGAGCGGTGCCGAAGCCATGGGCGGAGGCGCCCATGGTGAAGCCTTTCACCGTATGGTCGTGAACGCCGAGCACGCGGAACACCAAAGGTCCGGTCAGGCAGCCGATGATCCCAGTGATCAGCACGATCGCCGCGGTCAGCGCAGGTATCCCGCCCAGGCTCTCGGCGACCCCCATCGCGATCGGTACGGTCACCGACTTCGGTGCCATCGAAGCGATGATCTCAGGCGGGGCGCCAAGCAGGGTCGCGATGCCGAGCGTCAGGAACGCCGAGGCGACTACCGCGGCGATGCAGCCGCTGAGCAGCGGCATCATCATGCTGCGTACCCGGGCCAGGTTGTCGAACATCGGCACGGCCAGCATTACCGTGGCAGGCCCCAGCAGGAAATGAATGAACTGGGCACCTTCGAAGTAGCTCTGGTAGGAAGTGCCAGTGAGCTGGAGCAGACAGATCAGCGCGATGATCGTCACTACCGCCGGGTGCACCCCGCGCAGCAGCCTGAAGCGGCGACAAAGCTGGTAGCAGCCGAGATAGAATGAGACGGTCAGGAACAGCGACAGCAGCGGAGAGGCCGACAGATAGACCCAGATAGTATCGATCTCGGTGAGAATCACCGCCGTTTCTCCTTCAACACCGGATCGGCATCATGGTTCTCGAGCTGGCCGCGCAGCGTACGCCGCATGAACAGCACCATGAACACCTGCAGCAATACGGTAGACACCAATAGCGTCACCGTCAGCACGACGAAGTTCTGTGAAATCAATGGCCAATTGGCCATCACCCCTACCCCGGCCGGCACGAACAGCAGCGCCAGATGCTGGGTCAAGCCGCGCGTGGTCATCCTCAGCCCGTCGGGCACCTTGCCATACATCATCAGCCCCACCAGCAGAAGTACCATACCGATGACCGGCCCCGGAACCGGCAGATTCAGCGCCCTCGCCACGCCCTCTCCAATCAACTGACAGCCGAGCAGAATGCTCATCCCCACGAGCAGTGGCATCGCGCCTGCGCCTCCGTGATCTTTAATAGCCATGCACTCGAACCATCCTTGTCACGCGGACCACACGGATGGCAATCGGGTAAAAGTCTGAACCTGGGCTTTAGATGCCGCAAGGGGTTCTCCCATCGTCTATAATCACCGGCCGCACGGACAAGCGAATGGTTGGACACCGTTTTCCAACCTCTAGGAGATATCAATGGATCTGCTTCGTATCATTCTCGCCATCATCCTTCCCCCGGTCGGCGTTTTCCTCCAAGTCGGCTTCGGCTTGCAGTTCTGGATCAACATCGTCCTCACCCTGTTCGGCTACATACCCGGCATCATCCACGCCGTCTGGGTCATCGCCACCCGCTGAGCCGAAAGCGCTTTTCTTTTTCAGAACAACCGGGTAGTATGCGCAGCGTCTTCGGGATCAAGCCCATGAGACGCGGCTCGGAGCGTGGCGCAGTTTGGTAGCGCGCTGCAATGGGGTTGCAGAGGTCGCAGGTTCGAATCCTGTCGCTCCGACCAAAAATCGATTTCAAAACCGCCACTTACGGATCATGCCGGGTGGCGGTTTTTTTATTCCAAAATTCTTCACACGAGCTAATACGAAAAAATCTTCGATCTCCAGCGAGCCATCACCGGCCAGGCGCTACTTGATTCCCAATATGGGAGGTAGCACTCTAATCCCATATTGGGAGGAAGCGATGCGGGTGATTGCCAAGCGAACGTTGCGAGAGTTCTGGATGCAAGGCTACGCCGATGCGGTCACGCCTCTCACCGAGTGGTACAACATGGTGAGCAAGGCAAGTTGGGCAACGCCGCAGGAGCTCAAGGCTAACGTTCGAACAGCGAGTATCCTCAAGGGAGGCCGAGTGGTGTTCAACGTCGGCGGCAACAAGTACCGGATCATCGTCGCCGTTCGCTATACCCAGCAGGTCGCTTGGATTCGCTTTGTCGGTACTCAAGAGCAGTATGATCAAGTTGATGCGGAGACCCTCTGATGAACATCAGCCCGATTAGAAACGATGCGGACCTCGATCGTGCATCCGACCGGATGGAGACTCTTTGGGGGGCCGAAGACGGTACGCCGGAGGCCGACGAGCTGGAAATCCTCGCCATCCTGATCGAGCGCTATGAGGACGAGCACTACCCTATCGGCCCTTCCGATCCCATCGAGGCCATCAAGTTTCGCATGGAGCAGCAAGGTCTTACTCCACGAGACCTGGAGCCGTTCATCGGCTCCAGCGGGCGAGTGTCCGAGGTACTCAACCGTAAGCGCAGACTGAGCCTGCGCATGATCCGGCAGCTCCACGAAGGAATGAAGATTCCCTACGAGAGCTTGTTGGGAGATGTCGCCGCGTGAACCGACGGCGTGCAGAGGTCCCATAAGCGAAGGGTATCTGCATACCGTCGGTTCACGCGGTCAGAAGTAGCGCAAGCGCAATCATGTACAACGTGCCAATCGAGATCCAAACGTGTAGCTGATCTTTCACGGCCATGCCCTCGTCGTCGTGAGCGTCACAAGCGCGTGCTGCTGAGCCAGGAGTAGTGACGCTACACAGTCTTTATGACCTTCTCTTACTCCCCCCTTACCCAGATGAAGATTCAGACGAAGAGGCGCATCAGCTGCCGCGGCGGTGATGCCCCGATACCTCGAGCTTAAGCGTGGCAGGACGAGTCGATCGGGCGGTGACACCGAGCAACCGGAGGGCACGAGGACATGCCGGTCGTGGTGACAACGAAATGGGGCGCCGCCTGCCATAGGCGGCGCCCTTTCTTGGTTGCTGAGGTTTGATCAGTGAAGTGCGCAAGCGCGCTCTATTCACAGAGTGGACAGCGCTCGGCGCCTGGGTGTTCAGAAGAGAGGCTTGGCATAGCGCACGGTTCAGGGCACTTGAGTCGCCGCCCGGCCACTTCCCTCGTTCATCCGATAGCTCTCCACCCGCTGGTCGTTGCTCAGGGTGGCCTCGAGCACTTGGCGCTCGCGCAGACGGCCGAAAGGGTTGATCGACTCATAGACCCAACGCATCACTGGCCGGCCCTGGGCGTCCTGGCTGCGCTCCTGCGGTTCACCGAAGCGCGCGACCATTTGGCTTGCGGTAGTGACCCCCGGCTGGATCTGGTTCACGTGATAAGGCTGCATGTAGGAGCCTCGACTGGCGCAGGCGCCCAGCAGCACGACAATGGCCGCCACCCACCAAATCTTGCCAACCTTGCGCATCGACTGCTCCTCACTTGGGATTCAAAGCCAAACCTTATAGCGCTGCCTCCGATGGCCGACAAGCCCCCAAGCGGAGTCCATCTTCAATCCCACCAAGGAGTTGAACTCCCCTGGTCGAAAGAAAATCGCTCCTTTGCCCATCTTTCGCTCGACCTCTCAGCGCGACGCTCTCTCGGCCAGACGAGCGAAATCCTGGTCCAGGCTTGCCAGGGCCTGATCGATCTGCGCTCGGCGTTGGGAGATCCAGGACTGCTGAGCGCTCAAGTCCTCGCTGGCGGCGGCCAGCATACGCTCCATCTCAGCAGGCTGCGGACCACCGGTCGTCGCTCTATTGCGGACGATGGCCGCGGGATCGAGCGTGGCGCGAAAGCGCGCCTCGCTGATCGGCAGTTCGGTCGGATGACCATCGTGTCCCACGCTCTGCGCATAGATGCGCCGCGCCTCTGCGTAGGGAAAATCCAGGGGCTCGATGCCGTGCTGCCTGGCATAGGACACCACCTCCGACGCAAAGTGATGACCGACGCGGAAAGGCAGACCGTACTCGCGCATCAGCACGTCAGCCAGCTCCTGAGACGCGGTCCAATCGCTGTTCAGCTCCTCGAGGGCACGCTCGGAATCGATCACCAGGGCCTGGAGGACGCGATTCCATTTGTTCAATACCGAGATGGCGCTGTCCACCATCGCAGCGTTTTGCCCGATATCCTTGGGATCGCTCATACCGGGAGTGATGTTGTGCGTCTGGATCACCGGGCCCATGGCCAGAGTCAAGGCGGTCGATGCATCGCTGCGCGTGCTGTTGAGCAGGCCGGGATTTCGCTTCTGCGGCATTGCGCTCGACACATAGGTGTTGTCCCCGCCCTCCTCCAGCAAAATCCAGGGCCGGGTCTGGGCATACTGCGTCAGCACGTCCTCGATGAAATTGCCGGCGTGCAGCGCGATGCTGGTGACGATGCTGGCGACCTCCACCGGCTGCTCCATGGAGGCGATCTGCGAAGCGTCATAGGCATTGTCCACCAGAGCGGAAAACCCCAGATAGTCAGCCATGCGCTGACGATCCAGCGGCCAGCCGGTGCCGTTGAGGACCGTAGTGCCCATGGGCGATCGATCGATGCGAGCATAGGCCTCCCGGATGCGCTGCGCATCTCGCTGCAGACCCGCAGCATGACCCAATAGATAGTGCCCGAAGCTGTTGGGCTGCGCCGCCACGCCATTGGTGTAGTTGGGCACGATGGTCTCGGCATGTCTGTCCGCCAGCGCCACCAGCGTGCCGGTGGTTTGATGCAGCTGGGCCGCGAGTTCGAGCAGTTTGTCCCGCAGCATGGCGGATCGGTAGGTCGCATGCATGTCCTGGCTGGAACGACCCGCATGCAGCAGGGTCACCTCCTCTCCCCCGGCCTGGATCAGCAGGGGCTCGAAAGTGATCACCGTCGACGGGCGCGCGGCGCCAGGGGCTTCTCCTTGCTCCAGCACCTGAGCAATCGCCGCCGCCAACTTGGGCGCCAGGGTTTCATCGAGCAGCCCTTGTTCGCTGTTGATCACCACGGAAGCCTTGTTGATCTCCCCCAGCCAGAAGAATTCATCGCGCGGGGAAGCGTCAGCGGCCCCCAGTTCCAAGGAGCAGGTCATAGCCACGGCGAGGCCCAAGGCGGTCAAGGAGTGTTTCATGCTGTGCTCGATATGGGAGAGAGCTTTTCATCTTAATTATCAGACAGCTGAAGAAAATGCTCCCATAGTCCATCACGGCCCGTGATACCGATGATGGTATAGGGATCGAACATCGCGAGGCTTGCCATTCTCTCGCCCTCGTTCGTCCCGCAGGATCGAAGATGAAATTCCCGCCCCTTTTTATCAAAGGGGCGGGAAAAGTGACGCATGCAGCACGACATCCTTCTTATCCATTGGTTACCGAGACAGCTCCGAGACGTTTAGTTACCTAGGCTCTGGACTTTCTCCTTCGCACTATCATAGGTATCGGAGGCCTTCTGCTTGATGCTATCGATACTGTTATCGTCTTCTGGCTGCATTTCACGCTGCTGATTGCTGTCGGCGGCGCCCTGCGTGCCGGTCGCGGCCCCCTGTCCTCCTTGCGCCGGCTGCCCCTCGTTCACGCCACCCTCTCCCAGATTTCCACTGGGCTGCTGGCTGGTCGAGCCATCCATGCCGTTCTGACCAGTCTGGGAGGGCGTGCCCGCAGGCGCCTGGGTCTGCTGCTCAGTGGGTGGCGCAGTCTGTGCCCCCTCTGCCGTCGTGGTGCTGGTCTGCGCAACGGCAGTGGAGGTGCCAGCAATGGCGACCAGCGAGGAGAAAAGCAAAACCGAGAACTGTTTCTTCATATCACCCTTCCTGAATTTCCCATTCAGGAACGAGCCTAGAACATAAGAGGTAATCCAATTAGCCATTAGCGTTACTTTTTTTATTCAATTAGTTATTTTCAGTCTTCACAGGCGACGCCTAGGCCAGGTCGTCGAAATTCAGCCTCTCGAGCAGGACTTCGGAAATACGCTCGTATACCAACGTAAGCTCGTCGTCCTCGACGCTTTTCTGGATGGACGTAGGATGCGCGCCCTTGCCATCTTCGAAGGCGACGAGGAACGCTTCATTCACCTTCCTGATCGTGATATCGATCAGGAGAAGCTCTTTCGGGTAGGCCTCGGGCGCCTCATCGATCGCGATCCTGAACATCACCAGGAGTTTGTCCTGATCACGCTGCAGCCCACCATTGCGATGGGAAATGAATTCCCCCCCTTCGTTGCGGCCTATCTCGACATAAGGAATACGCTCATCACCTAGTTGAAGGAACTGGCCAGAGACTCCCAGGTACCCCGCAAATCCTTGTTCCAGTTGAAAAGCCAAGTTTTCCATATCCTCCCAATGGCGGCGGAGGATGTCGTTTTTCTTCTTGTACGCTCTTCGCAAGTCATCCATGTCCGGCACAAAACGCTCCTGGGGTATCTCGGGTGATCGGATTGCGGCTTTCTAGGCATCCTAAGACGCAAACGACCGTGCGGCGATAGCGTAGGTTAAGGCGCGAGCGGCCATCCATGAGGATTGGACTTTGATCGCATGCGACAATTTGCGCCAAGGCGGCGGCTATCCACTCAGTTGCGGCTGGCATAAGGTGAAAAGACATCGCCTGGACAGAACCTGTAAGGATCGAAAAAGGCTATCACGCAGTCGACCAGTAGACTGGAGACGACCATGAGCTCGCTGAAGACACTGTTGTTCGCCACCGATTTCTCCTCCGGCGCCGCCAAGGCATCCGCGGCTGCGGTTACGCTCGCGCGGCTCTCCGGGGCCAGGTTGCATGTCATCCACGCCGCCATTCTGATCGAGAAGTTCCTCTACGGTGCCACCGACTTCGCCGTATCCGGCGCCGATGAAAGACGGATGAATGAAACGATCGTCAAGGAATCCGAGAAGGCATTGGAAGAGTTCGTCGCTCGCTACTTCAGATCCGCTGAAACCGGCGTGGTGGAGAACCTCGAAAGCCGGGTCATCAAAGCGAGCATGCCCCATGAAGCGATCATCGAGGAGGCCGAGCGAATCGGTGCCGACATCATCATATTGGGTACGCATGGGCGCAGCGGTCTGGAACGCGTACTGATGGGGTCGACGGCTGAGCGGGTGATGCGCAGCTCCCCCATCCCGGTGCTCACCTCGCGAGGATGAGCACCGGTGCCTGCATCCGGTACCGAGCGTCGGGAGAGTGGGTAGACTTTGGTCGCGATGCGGCAATTCGCTTCAGGATGCGATCTATCCACTACTGCGCAACTGAAATAATGTAGGAAAGCGTTTCTTTACATGCCTCGACGCATCCAAACGTTACCAACGCAATAATGGAGACGGTCATGAGCTCATTGAATACCCTACTATTCGCCACTGATTTCTCGAAAGGCTCGGCCAAGGCATCCTCGATCGCCACTACGCTCGCCCAGCTGTCCGGCGCCAAGCTGTACGTCATCCATGTCGCCAGCCTGGTCGACAGCACGATTTATTGGCAGGATCCCCTGCTGGCTTCCGGCGTGGATCCAGGCCAACTCAATGGAGAGATAGTCAAGGAGGCCGAGAAGAAGCTCAGCGAATTCGTTGCCATTAATTTCCAATCGGATGATGAAAATGGCCTGAAGGATGTCGAAAGCCGAGTGGTTTCCGGTGGTGTGGCTTACGAAATCATCATCGGTGAAGCCCAGCGGGTCGGCGCCGACATGATCATCCTGGGAACCCATGGGCGAAGCGGCCTGGAGCGTGTACTGGTCGGCTCGACGGCAGAGCGCGTGGTACGCAGCTCCCCCATTCCGGTGCTCACCTCCCGGGGATAGCCCGCGCCATGCCGCGACACCGGGGTCGATGGGAAAGCGTTACGAACGAGCGTATTCGCCGTCGCTCCGCTTTGGCTCTCCTCGAGCGTTCTCGCTACCCTGGCCTCATCTCATTCCCCTCGCATGCGTCGCCGCTGGCTAAGGAGAGAAGGTGAAGTGGGTCAAGAAACTACTGACCATCGGCAAGTCGACCTCGACGGACCGGCAAACCGCCCCATCCCCAGTGGATGTGGCGGCGCTGGCCAAAGAGGTATTGTCACAGGATTCGGCTTCCTTATCGGTTGCCGCGTCGTCGAAAAATGCCATGAACATCGATCTCGAGGCGCACAAACACGACCTGGATGCGATGAAGGCCGCGGCCATCGAAGAGAGCGCTCGCTATTGGCAATCAGTGTCCGGCCTTGAGCAAAGCGAGATTCCCCCCGCGGTAAAACCCGATGCCTTTCTCCGCGTTGCGATCCTGAGCCGCAAGGCCCGGAATTTCGATCAGGAAATCGCATTTTGCGAAAAGTGGGTCCAGATCGAGCAGGATTACCGGCATCGTGCGGCGACCTGCAAGGCTACGACCGACCGATACGTCAAGGACTACACCATCGGTCCCATACCCGAGAACATTCGCAAGAGATTAGCCCGGGCGAAGAAGCGGCTGGACAAGCGCTGAGGAAGCCCAACCCGCACTCTATTCCGAGCGCTGGACGCTGGATCCCATCTCAAGGTACTCGGAAACATCTCGAACCACGGCCCATGGGATATGGGCGTGGCACCAGGCATGACCGAGATGAGGCTGGCTCGGACCTTGGTCTAGTTGCCTTATTAGTAATACTTTTCAATCATCCCCGGGTCGCCCATCGCAGGGCTTCCTCCATCGCCATGCCAGCCTCGCGGGCGAGCGGGCATGGTGTGCGCATCTGACGGGGAGTCGAATGAAAAGAGCCCTACTGCTGATCGCACTGCTGATGATCCACGGCTGCGGCGGCGATGGCGAGGGCCAGCAACGGCCGCTCACTCTGATCGTGCCGACCGCACCGGGTGGCGGTACCGACACGGTCGCGCGGGTGCTGGCGACCCAGGCCGAGCCGGCGCTGGGCGCGCCGATCGGGGTCAAGAACCTACCCGGGGCGAGCAGTGCGATCGGCATGTTCCAGGGCGCCAACGCTCCGGCGGATGGCGAGACGCTCACCATGGTGGTCGCGGAGCTAGCGATCCTCAAGTCGCTGGGGCTGGCTGACATCGACCACCGCGGCTTCGCTCCGATCATGCTGGTCAATTACGACCCGGCGGCGATCACCGTGCGCCGGGACGCACCCTACGACACGATCAACGAGTTCCTCGACTATGCCAGGGAGCACCCGAATGCGCTGCTGATGGGCAATTCCGGCACCGGCTCGATCTGGCACGTCGCCGCCGAAACCTTCGGCCACGCCACCGACACCCGCTACACCCACGTGCCGTTCGAAGGTGCGGCGCCGGCGATCACCGCCCTGCTCGGCGGCCATATCGATGCCGTCAGCGTCAGTGCCGCCGAGGTGCTGCCCTACGTGAACAGCGGAGAATTCAAGATACTCGGGGTGATGGCCGCGCAGCGCATCGAGGCGCTGCCCGAGGCGCCTACCTTCACCGAAGCCGGTGTGGAGGTCCCTGAGTTCGGCACTTGGCGTGGCCTGGTGGCTCCGGCGGGCACCTCCCAGGAGCGGATAGACCAGTTGGCCGCAGCCTTCACCGAGGCTGCGCAATCCAACGAGTTCCAGGCGTTCATGGCCGGCCGCGGATTCGGCATCGAGATTCTGCCACCGGCCGGGTTCGCCACTTTCCTCGATGAGCAGGCTGCGTTCTTCGAACGCACCCTCTCCACCCTCGGCCTCGCCCCTTGAGCCCTACCCAGGAGCGCTCCATGAACGCACGCAATCTCACCTTGGGTACGATCGTCGTACTGGTCGCGACCGCCGCCTTCATCGCCACCTTCGGCTTTCGCGATCCAGGGATCGAGCGTACCGGTCCAGCCTTCCTGCCACGCCTCTATACCGGCGCACTGATCCTGCTGGGCCTCGCTCTGGCACTGAGCCGAAGACCCTCCACCGACGCCGGCGGCGCGCCCGCCAGGAGCCTGGTCGGCATGGCGATCGTCGCGGTCTACGTCGCCGCGCTTCCTTGGCTGGGCTTCGTGCTCTCCACCTTGTTGCTCGCGCCATCGATGCTCGCCTACGTCGGCATGCGCAGCCCCTGGGTGCTGATCCTGCTGCCGCTGGGGCTGGTTGGCTTCATCCAGCTGTTCTTCACCGTATTGCTCGGAATCGAAGTGCTTCCTGGCCAGCTTTGGCAATGAGCCAGGCGAACCACTGCGCGAGGAGTCAAAGATGCTAGAGATGTTGGGGCAAGGGCTGGTGCTGGCGATGCAGTGGCAAGTACTGCTGTTCCTGCTGCTCGGCGTAGTGGTCGGGATCATCGTAGGCTCCCTGCCCGGGCTGACGTCCACCATGGGGGTGGCATTGCTGCTGCCGCTGACCTTCGCGATGGAAGCGGCCACCGGCATCTTGTTCCTGATCGGGGTGTATTTCGGTTCGATGTACGGCGGCTCGGTCACCGCGATCCTGATCAATACACCAGGCTCACCGGCGGCCGCGGCGACGGTACTGGATGGCTACCCCATGACCCGCAAGGGCGAGGCCTACAAAGCGCTGCAGATCTCCACCTTGTGCTCCTCCATTGGCGGCTTCATCAGCGTGCTGGTACTGATCCTGGTCGCGCCCCAGCTGGCCGCCTTCGCTCTGCGCTTCAGCGCCCCGGAAACCTTCGCCCTGGCGCTGTTCGGCCTGTCCATCATCTCGACGCTGTCGAGCGGCTCGATGGTCAAGGGGCTGATTTCCGGGTTCGCCGGACTGCTGCTCGCCACCATAGGTCTCGACCCGATCAGCGGTATCACCCGCTTCAGCGGAGACAGTTTGCATCTGCTCGGCGGCATCAGCTTCATCGCCGTGATGATCGGACTGTTCGCGATGTCGGAAGTGTTTCGGATGATGGAAGGATCGAGCGCGGTACGCGCGGCCACCGGCCAGATGGTGAAGAGCGTGAAAGACAAGGCCGGTCTCAGCTGGAAGGAGTTCAAGTCGCTGATCGTGACGCTCTTGCGTTCGACCGGGATCGGCACCGGAATCGGGATGATTCCCGGTGCGGGTGCGGATGTCGCCGCCTTCGTCGCCTACAACGAAGCCAAACGCTTCGACAAGGACCCCGAGAGCTTCGGCAAGGGCTCGCTCAAGGGCGTCGCCGCCCCTGAGGCCGCCAACAACAGTCTCACCGGCGGTGCGATGGTGCCGCTGCTGACCCTCGGCATCCCCGGCGACGCGGTCACCGCGGTGCTGCTCGGGGCGCTGCTGGTGCAAGGTCTTCAGCCCGGGCCGATGCTGTTCGAGAACAACGGCCCGCTGGTCTACACCTTGTTCATCGGCATGCTGCTGGCCAATGTATTGATCTTCGTCATCGGCTGGAGCTGCATCAGGCTGTTCACCCGGATCCTGAGCGTGCCGATCGGCCTGATGATCCCGGTGATTCTGGTGCTCTGCGTGGTTGGCGCCTACGCGCTCAACAACCAGTTCTTCGATGTGATCGTGATGCTCCTAGCAGGCATGCTCGGCTATGCGATGAAGCGCTACGATTTCCCGGTCGCCCCGCTGGTGCTGGGAATGATCCTTGGGCCGATGATGGAGAGCAACCTGAGGCGCGCACTGATCATGTCCCAGGGCAGTCTGGATATCTTCTACACCCGCCCGGTCACCGCCGTACTGCTGCTGCTGGCGCTTGCGACCCTGCTCTCGCCGCTGTTCAGGTGGCTCAGAACGCGACGCCGATGATCGCGGGCCGCGGTCATGGGCTACCAACTAAAGGAATCGTCGGACGGATCCCGCCGCATCCACCATGTTCACGAGCGCCGCTTCGGTTTCCGGCCAGCCGCGGGTCTTCAGTCCGCAGTCGGGGTTGACCCAAAGCCGCTCGACCGGCAGCACCGCCGCCGCCTTCTCGAGCAGCTCGACCATCTCCTCTACGCTCGGCACGCGCGGCGAGTGGATGTCGTAGACGCCGGGTCCGATCTGATTGGGGTACTCGAACGCCTCGAAGGCGCGCAGCAGCTCCATCTGCGAACGGGAAGTCTCGATAGTGATCACGTCGGCGTCCATCGCCGCGATCGCTTCGATGATCTGGTTGAACTCGCTGTAGCACATGTGGGTGTGGATCTACGTCGAGTCCTTCACTCCGCTGCTGGCGATCCGGAAAGCCTCGACCGCCCAGTCGAGGTAATGCCGCATCCGACTCGGCGTCGAGGCGCTGCGGGTACTCGTGTCCAGAGCCCTTCCGAGAGGATCGGCGATCGCAAAGAAAAAACCGCCCCGTAGGAGGGCGGTCTAGGTGATACGACTGCTTCATCGGCATCCTTGCCGCATCGTCGATTTCTCGAGACGATTCAAGCTTGAAAACGATGAGGCGAAGGGGATTCCCTTTCCACGGTATGCTCGTTGGCCTGAACCAGATTCCCTGGCATCGTCCTTGATGCCCTTTCAGCATCCTTCGCCTCATCTGTAACCACTGTAAGAGGCCGGTCATCGAGTTGTATAGATTGAAACTGGTGTAAAGCGCTACCGGACACGGCCTTTATCGTCAAAAATGATCTATTAATCCAATCATTAGGTTTTCTTATCAAGATCAAGTGGCCCGGGCGCTCCAGCGGTGGTCGAGCCAATCGCCGAGCAATCGACGATGGATGCGATCTAATGCTTGAAATGCGCTCCAAAGGTGCCTAACGTCGAGCGCTTCAAAGTTTCGAACCGGCGGCTCCCGATGCTTCTACCCTCGCTCGTCGCCCTCCTGGTCCTTGCCTATCTGTTCACCGGGCTGCTGCACGCCTCGGCCTGGACCTTCGCTGGCCACGTTCAGCGGGCTGCGCGCTGGGAGTTCTGTACGGTGGTGCTATGCTGGCCCGCCTACCGGCTCCAGCACTCGGTGTCGCTGCGTGCGCACCAGTACACCTGCGAATACGTCCGCCATTCCGGAGACCCGCGCAAGGTCTATTCGATCGCAACGATCGCCAGGTCGCTGCCGGAGGCCCGGGGCAAGAGCATTCAGCTATTGAGACAGCGGTATGGGGACGACTTCGGAATCATTGGCGTGGTCAGGTCCTGCGCGACCGAATAGCAGCGCTGCAGCCGCGGCCGATAGGCCTCGCGACCGAGTCGAAGCACGCAGCGAGCTTCGATACCCTGAGGCGGTCGCCCGCTGCGAGGTTAGCGACGGCGCTATCGCTGCCCCTGCTCGTCGTCGTCTTCGAAGTCCAGCCGTTTGATGTTGGCCTCGATGCCCTCTTCGTCGGCATCGGTGGTTTCTGTTCGCTGCTCGAGGTAGCGCTCTTTTTCCTCCAGTGCGCGTTCGTCTTCGTCCAACCCACGCTCCTGCACGAGCTCGACGTAATCGTCGAACTCGTCGGGGAGATCGGACGCATGCTCGCTGCTGGCATTGCCATCGGACCTGTCCGGATCGAGCGCCTCGATATCCCTTGCGCTCGCATCTACGTGAGCATCGACACCTTCGTCTTCATCTTCGTCTCGGCCTCGACTCGGGCGACCACGCCTGTCATCCATGATTCGGCTCCTCGTTTTTCGCACCTGTAAGGAACATCCGCCTGACGATCGACCATGCCGCGCGGCTATTCCAATGACTCGTCTTCGTAGCGTCGCTTCGCCTCGAGTGCCTCTTCCATCGATGGATGCTCGCTCAGAAGCAGGCCGGCATCGGGGACGACGCCACGCAGCTCGAAGCTCACCACTCCCTGCGATGAGTCGCCCTTCTTCACTTCGACGACTTCTGCCTCACGTGGATAACCGGGATTGTCTGGCATGATAGAGCTCCTTTCATCTGGGTTCTGCGGCTTCCGATACCTCTCAGAGAGGAGTATAGACACTGGTGCGAATGTCGCAGAAAGGGTACGACCGATACCCTATGGACAGCCTCAAAAACTTGGTTCTTGATGAAAAGAGTCGGACGAGTTCGTCCATATCACTGCTTGGGCGAAATAGATGTTCTTGTTGTTCGACAGATTGATCACCGGCGAGCCGTGCAGTTTGTATCCGTCACGCAGGGCCTGGCTGACTTTGCGGTTCAATTCATCTTTGTTGATCGAGGTGAGAAGCATGTAATCGAGCCTCTGCTCATTCGATCTCTCGGAATCGCTAGCCATTTCTCTACTCCTGGAAAAAAATGGGTGGCTGGGTTATTTCGCAAGCGGGAGGCTCGGTCGAGCCTCGTTTGCAGCCGTGACGAGTGTGCAAGCAACAAGGAAAATCACCGATTTCATCTCCACCAGCTGTTAACCTAGTAGTCTACGCCAAGGCGTCAGGGGCTGCTCTGCCCTTCGCCCTCCGCTCTCGCCCTTTCTGACCAGATGATGACATGGACGATATGCGAAATTCGAAGAAGATCGATTATTCCAATTCCAAATCCGACCGACATGCGCCGCATTCCGCGCTCGACAACGCTTCCATCATCTCTGCCTACCGGCGCTGGGCCGGGGTTTATGACCGGGTCTTCGGCGGCGTCTCAGGCCCTGGCCGGCGCCGCGCGGTCGAGGCAGTCAATGCCCTCCCTGGCAAGCGGGTGCTCGAGGTGGGCGTGGGTACCGGCCTCGCCCTTCCCCACTACGCGCAAAACAAGCGCATCACCGGTATCGATCTCTCTCCTGAAATGCTCGCCAAGGCTCGCGCACGGGTCGCCGAGCATGGGATCGCCAATGTCGACGCGCTGCTCGAGCTCAACGCCGAGGAGACCGGCTTCGACTCGGGTTCGTTCGACATCGCCGTCGCGATGTTCGTCGCGTCCGTGGTGCCCAATCCGCATCGACTGATCAGCGAGATGCGCAGAGTGGTCAAACCCGGTGGTTGGCTCTTGATGGTCAACCATTTCCAGGCCGAGAAAGGTGCGCGGTTGCTGGCCGAGAGAGCGCTTGCGCCAGCGTCGCGCAAGCTGGGTTGGCACCCGGACTTCGCGATGGAGTCGATCCTCTCGGAGGAGGATCTGCGCACGGCGACCCGCACGCCGATTCCGCCGTTCGGCCTTTTCACCCTGGTTCAACTGCCCAACGACTGACGCTAGGACATAGGCGCCCCGCCGGATGGCGGGCGTCGCATGTCGACGTGGGGGATTCCATCCTCGAGATAGGTCTCCCCCTGTGCTACGAAGCCGTGGGCGGCATAGAACCCTTGCAGATGCGCCTGGGCCGAGAGCTTGATCACTCTCCCCGGCCAGCGCTCGGCCATCTCCTCCACCGCGCGGGCGATCAGTCCATGCCCTTGGCCATTGCCCCGCGCCGCCCGAGCGCAGACGACGCGGCCGATCGCTACTTCTCCACTGGCGCCGCTATCTTCCCGTGGGCCTAGCAGGCGGGCGTAGCGCACCAGCTCGCCATGCTGGTCGAATCCCATCAGGTGCAGTGTATCCGGCTCGGTGTCACGTCCATCGAGATCGAGAAAGGCGCAGGCCTGCTCGACGACGAATACCTCGGCGCGCAGCCGCAGCAGCGCGTAGAGCCACTCGGTAGTCAACCCGTCGAAAGACGACACCCGCCACGGCGCATGACTCATCCCATTCATCCTCTTGCTGGTTCGTCGCTAGAGCCAAAAACAGCGATGCCCCGCCTCGGCGGGGCATCGTCACGACGAGACTATCTGTCGCGCTACCAGCTGATCGCGCTCTGCAGCTGCTCGGGGCTGAGCAGTCTCGCGGCGAACTGCTGCCCATCGGTGGATGCCGGAGGATAGGGATTGGCGCCGCGCTGATAGGCGGTAAGCACCTTGTCTTCCTTGGTCCCCAGCACGATCGGCTGGACGAAGTCCCCGCCCACTTCGGTGACCAGCTTCTCAAGCTGGTCGCGACTGTATACCGCAAGCACCAGCAGCGGCTCGGGTTGGGCATTCGCCTGCTGCGGCTGGTAATTGAACACCACCACGTTCTCGGCCGGCAACGGCTTGCCGTTCCATTCCAGGGTATCCTCCGGCTGGACCTGGGTGCCCCAGCTCTTCGGATAGGTCAGGGTATAGCCGACCGAAGTGTTCTCGTAGGCCGCGGGCTCGATCTGTCCAATCGCCTGCGCGTTCGGATCCTGCACTTCGGGCGTACTGGAGCAGCCTGAGAGCACAGCGAGGGAGCCTGCCATCGCGGCGGCGAGAATCGTTTTGGTTGGTTTGAGCATCACATCCTCCTGCGTGATCCGTGGTCTCCACGGTTATGATGGCGCCACATTCCAGCAGCGTTTCAATACCTAAGCCAATATAGACAACTATTTCGATTCTCACCGACTCGCGTCGATTTCGTCCCAACGATCCTCCATTACCACCTCGTCCAGCGACCGACGGCGGTCCCACCCCTCGAGCTCGAGCATCGGCCCGGGATAGAAGCGCTCGACATGGCCAAGACAGAGGATCGCGATCGGCTCGACTCCCGCAGGCGCCTGGATCAGGTCACGCACAGCGTCCGGTTCGAACAGCGATACCCAGCCCATGCCGAGCCCCTCCGCGCGCGCGGCAAGCCAGAGGTTCTGGATCGCGCAGCTGGCAGACGCGAGATCCATCTGTGGCAGCGTGCGCCGGCCGAACACGTAGCGCTCGCGATCAGCGCCGAGCGCGACCACCAGCACCTCGGCGCACTCTCTGATACCTTCGACCTTGAGCCGCATGAACTCGGCGCCGCGTTCGCCAAGCGCCTCGGCAGTCGCCTCGCGCTCGCGGTCGACCAGCGCGGCGAGCGCGGCACGGCGCGCGCCATCGCGAATCCGCACGAACCGCCAAGGCTGCATGTAGCCGACGCTGGGCGCGAGGTGAGCCGCGTTGATCAACCGTGCCAGCAGCGCTTCATCGATCGGTTTGGAAAGGAAATGACGCATATCGCGCCGCTCCTCGATCGCTCTGTAGACCCCGCGACGTTCGGCTGGATCGAAACCGGACTCCATCGGCATTCTCCTGGTGGTTAAGCTCCGGCGAGCAGCAGCGCGGCGCTGAGCAGCACCAGCCAAAAGACCAGCGCGCGATCGATCAGACGGCACGCACGCAGGATGTCGGCGGCCTTGGCGGGGCGCCCCTGGCCAAGCTCGCCGCGTTGCTGGAGCACGCCATGATAGCGGCTCGGCCCACCGAGACGCAGCTCGAGCGCACCGGCACCGGCAGCCATCACCGGCCCCGCGTTCGGGCTCTTCCAGCGGCGCCCCTGGCGCCAGGCGCAGGCGAGGGCGAGCCGCGCGGCCCTCGCACTGCCGCTCGCACAGGCATAGGCGAATACCGTCAGACGCGCCGGGATCCAGTTGAGCAGGTCGTCGATACGCGCCGCGGCCCAGCCGAACCGCCGATAGCGAGGGTTCTTGTAGCCCCACATCGCATCCAGGGTATTGGCGCAGCGATACAGCACCACGCCCGGCAGCCCCAGCACGGCGAACCAGAAAAGCGCGGCGTAGATCGCATCGCTGCCGTTCTCGAGCACCGACTCGGTGGCCGCGGTAGCGATGCCGGTCTCGTCGAGTTCGGCGGTGTCACGACTGACGATCATCGCAAGCGCCCCACGCGCCTGGTCGAGTTCGCCATGGCGCAGCGGCTCGGCCACTTGGCCTGCATGTTCGATCAGGCTGTGCCAGCCGATCGACAGGTAGACCACCAGCGCCGCCACCAGCACATAGAGCAGCGTCCCCTCCAGCGCAGCCTGGAGCACTACCGCCAGCGCCACAGGGCCCGCTACCACCGCGACCCAGGCCAGCAGGCCCCTGGCGCGCGCATGGCGCTCGCCATGCGCGCGTGCCTCGATCAGGCCGACCCAACGCCCCAGGCCAATCAGCGGGTGCCAGCGCCGCGTCTCGCCGCACAAACGGTCGAGCAGACAACCTAGCAGCAGCGCCGCCAGCGCGGTCACGGCCCCTCCTCCACGCCTTGGGGAGCGCCGAAGTGCTCGAGCCTGACCCACTGTCGATGGGGGCACGCATGATCCACGCCGACCCGGAAGCGCACGAGCCCGGCGTAATCGAGTCCCAGCGTCGCCAGCCGGGCGGCGTCGAGTCCGGGCAGCCCGAGGTGCGCCACAAGCCACCCCTTGATCACCCCAGCATGGGTGATCACCATCACCCGCTCGCAGGGCGGAGAAACCAAGCGCTGCCAAGCACGCTCGATGCGGCTGCGAAACGCGGACACCGGTTCCCCTCCCGGCGGCGGCGAAGCCTCGGGGTCGGCCCAGAACGCGGCCAGCTCCTTGGGATGTTCGCGGGCGAGGCGCTCGAGCGGCACCCCGTCCCAGGCGCCGAAGTCGATCTCCTCGAGCTCCTGGTCGATTTCCAGCGGCAGCGCCCAGCGCTGCGACAGCCGCTCGGCGCTCTCGCGGCAGCGCTCCAGCGGTGAGCTCACCAGACGATCGGGTGGCCGCAAGCGAAGCGCCGCCCGCTCGAACTCGACCCGCCCCTGCGGGCTGAGCGCCACATCGGTGCGACCGCGCAGACTCGAAGCCCCCTCGCAGGCGCCGTGTCTCAGGCAGTCGATCACCATCTCGCGGCTATGCATCCGGGCACCCCTTGAGGCACTGCGGCAGCCCCGCCACCACCCACCAGACGCGCTCCGCCCGCTCGGCGATCCGCTGGTGGAGGAGACCGCTCAGGTCAGCGAATCGACGCGCCAGCGCGTTCATCGGCACGCCCCCTTGACCGACCTCGTTGGATACCACCAGGATTCGGCCAGGCGCACCGGCGAGCGACGCGACCAGCGCGGCGCTGCGCTCCTCGAGCTGCTCCGGCGCCGCCAACAGTTGGTTACCGACCCAGAGAGTGAGGCAATCGACCAGCAGCAGCCGGGTCTCGCTCGCTTCGCGCTCGATCGTCTCGGCCAGCGCCAGCGGGGCCTCGTGCAGCCGCCAGCCGTACGGGCGACGGCTGCGATGCTCTGCGATACGCGCACGCATCTCGTCGTCCCCCGCCTGCGCGGTGGCGATGTAGTGGACTTCCAGTCCACTCGAGGCGGCCAGCCGCTCCGCGTGCAGGCTCTTGCCGGAGCGCATCCCGCCGAGCACCAGTTCGAGCATAGTGACTCCTTCAGGTGCCGCCGAGCCGTATCGCCAGCACCAGGTAGATGAGGATTTCAGCGCCCTGCTGGGTGGCTCCCAGGGTATCGCCGGTGAAACCGCCGATGCGACGCTTGAACCACTCGCGCAGCAGCGCGAGCAGCGCGGCCAGCGCCAACAGCAGCAGCAAGGTCGAGAAGAACCCACTCAACAGCAGCGCGAAGAGTACTCCGCTGCCGATGAGCAGGCAGAGATCGAAGCGCGATTGCGCGGTGCTGAGCGCGACCACCTTGCTTCGCTCGAGGCGCGCATAGGGCAGCAGCGAAATCATCGAGGTGGCCGCTATTCGGCTCAGCGAAGCACCGAGGATCAAGCCGACAGCGATCGCTCCCGGCTCGGCCGCCAGCGTGACCAGCAGGCCAAGACGCAGCGAGAAAGCGCAGACCAGCGCCAGCGCCCCATAGCTGCCCAGGCGTGAGTCTTTCATGATCTCCAGGCGGCGTTCGGCGGTCCATCCACCACCGATGCCATCGGCGGTATCGGCAAGCCCGTCCTCGTGCAATCCTCCGGTGAGGATGATCAACGCAGTCAGGGTCGCCGTCGCTGCCACCCAGGTCGGTAAAACATTCGAGATAACGGTATAAAAAAGAGTAGCGAGCAGGCCCAGCAGTAGTCCCACCAAGCCGAAGTAGCGACGACAGCTCGCCATCTGGCCCTCGTCGACCCGCCCGCATGGCACCGGCAGCCGAGTGAGGAAGCCGACCGCAAGGCCGAACAGGCGCGCTTCTTCAGCACCGCGTCGGCGAATGCCAGCGAGGTTCATACCTTGACGCCCGCTTCCTCGAAGCTGGCCATCTCATCGTAGAACGCCAGTGCCGCGCGCATGAGCGGCAGCGCAAGCGCCCCCCCCGCCCCCTCGCCGATCCGCAAGCCAAGCTGCATCAATGGTTTGGCTTCGAGCCACTCGAGCAGCAGCGCGTGGCCCTTCTCGCTCGAGCAGTGGGCGAACAGCAGGTAGTCCCGCACCGCCGGCACCAGCGCACAGGCCAGGAGCGCCGCGACACAGGAGACGAAGCCATCGAGCAGCACCGGTACGGCCCTCTCGGAGGCACCGATCAGCGCGCCAGCCATGGTGACGATCTCGAAGCCCCCCAGGCGCGCCGCCAGCTCGAGCGGATCGCCTCCCGCCGGCCCCTGGTGCAGCGCCAGCGCGCGAACCACCAGCTGCTTCTTGCGCAGCAGGGTGCGAAGATCGACCCCGGTACCGCGACCGACGCAGGACTCCACGGCGAACCCCGTCAGCGCAGCCATCAGCGCGGCTGCGGCGGTGGTATTGCCGATCCCCATCTCGCCCACGCAAAGCAGATCCATCCCCCGCTCGGCCCGCTCCAGGGCCAGCCGCCGGCCATTGTCGAGCCCGAGCAAGGCCTGCTCGCGGGTCATCGCCGCCGCCTGGTGCAGCGCCTGGGTACCCTCGCCGAGCCGCCGCTCGACCAAGCCCTCACTGGGCGGCAGCGCGGCAAGGATGCCGCAGTCGACCACCTCGAGCGCCATCCCGACCTGCCGGCAAAAGACATTGACCGAGGCGCCACCGGCCAGGAAGTTGCCGACCATCTGCCTGGTCACCGCGCTCGAAGTGATCGATACCCCTTCGCTCGCGATACCGTGGTCGGCGGCGAATACCAGCATCCTCGGTGCGACCAGCCGCTCGGCGGTAGTGACACCGCGCAGCTCGGCCAGCGCCACCAGCCGCTGGGCCAGCTCCTCGAGCGTACCTAGCGCGCCGAGCGGCTTGGTCTTGGCGTCGATGCGGGCCTGGATCGCCTCGAGCCGGACAGCGGGCAGCCGCGCCGCCAGCGGTGCGACCAAGGAGGCGGAGATGGCGGAAGACGAAAGCTCGCAGGTCATAGGGCGTGCCCGGGGTGGGGAAAGGCGGATGAACATAGCAATCGCGCCCGGTCAGCTCAAGCCCGATTGACGCGCTCCGACGCCCCACCCTAGGATAGGTCCGATCCAAGGTGCCTCGCCTGGAAGCTGGCGAGGATAATCGGGAAAGCGATGTGAATTCGCTGCTGTCCCCGCAACGGTGATCGAGTGCCCCATGCGAAGCCACTGTCGAGCGTCAGGCCGACGGGAAGGCGCATGGTGCGGGTGAGCCATCTCACCGCCTCGTCAGCCCGGAGACCGGCCTTGGGACGATATCCATGCTCTGCCATGCGCACGGGACGATGCGCGGCGCGCCGAGAAGCATTCCTCGCTACGATCGTACGGCGCATCGCCCTGCGTTCGAAGCCACTCGCCGCCCGCCTGTCGCCCCTCCCGCCGTGTCGGAGCGATCACCCAACCGTCGCTTCGCGCGCCGGGCCGATCGCGAGCAATGTCCGATGAGCGATGCCACCGCCCCAGCCGAACCCACACCTGGCTTTCCGTTCGTCGCGGTAGTCGGCCAGGAGATGCTCAAACGCGCCCTGCTGCTCGCCACCGTCGAACCGCGGCTCGGTGGCGTGCTGATCCAAGGCCCGCGCGGGGTGGCGAAGTCGACCCTCGCCCGCGGGCTCGCCGATCTGCTGCCCTCCTCCACTGCCCGCTTCGTCGACCTGCCGCTCGGCGCCAGCGCGGAGCGGCTGACCGGTTCGCTCGATCTCGAGCGTGCGCTGCGTGACCGCGCGCTGGCCTTCCAGCCCGGGCTGTTCGCCGCCGCCGATGGCGGCGTGCTCTACATCGACGAGGTCAACCTGCTCGACGACGCACTGGTCGATCTGCTCCTCGACGTCGCCGCCTCCAACGTCAACCGGGTCGAACGCGACGGGCTCAGCCACGCCCACTCCGCGCGCTTCGTACTGATCGGGACGATGAACCCCGAAGAAGGCGCGCTGCGCCCGCAGCTCTGCGACCGCTTCGGGCTGTCGGTGGCCATGGAGGCGTACACCGGGGTCGAGGCACGGATCGACATCGTCCGCGCCCGCCTCGCCTTCGAGGCCGACCCAGAAGCCTTCATCGCCCGCCACGCCGCTGCCACCCGCGCGCTCAAACAGCGCCTGCTCGAGGCGCGCGCGAGGCTGTCCGATGTCACCATCGCACCAGGGCTCGAGCGGCTGATCGCCGAGCGCTGCATCGCGGCCCAGGTCGACGGGCTGCGCGCCGACATCGCCTGGCAGCGCGCCGCACGCGCCCAGGCGGCGCTTTCGCATCGGCTCGAGGTCGCCCTGGAGGATATCGATGCGGTCGAGCCGCTGGTGCTCGACCACCGCCTCGACGAGGCCTCCGCGCCACCACCGGCTTCGACGCCACCCTCCACCCCCGTGCCGGGCGGCGGGAGAAGCGCAAGCTCGCTGCTCCCCGCAAGCGCGGGTCACAACTCGGGAACGCGCGCCGCGCCGCGCGGCGATGGCGAAGGCTGTAGCGCCCAGCGTCATCTTCAACCAGAGCGAGGCGATATCCGCTTGCCTGCGCCCACCGCGCCATCGCGACCGCATTCCTACCGCGGCGCGAAGCGAAGCACTGCTGCCTCTGCGCGCGGGCCGGTCGACTGGTTCGCCACCTTGAGCATGGCGGCCAATCGCGGCCCGGGGCCGCTGCGCGCCCTGGCCCGCCGTGCGCCGGCCGCGCAGGCGCCGGTTCAGACCCTGGTGCTGCTCGATCTTTCCGCCTCGACGCTCTCCCATCGTGCGCTCGATGCAGCCGCCGGCCGGGTACTCGGGATCGCGAGGCGCAGCCGCCGCTTGCGCCAGCGCTTCGCCGTGCTCGGCTTCGGCGCCGGACGCCTCGACTGGATCTGCGACGCTCGTCGCGCGCCGGGCGATCTCGCTCAGCGCCTCGCACGGTGCCAAGCCAGGGGCGGCACCCCGCTGATCGCAGCACTCGCCGAGGGGCGGCGGATGCTCGACCAGCGACGCCGCCGCCTGCCAGGTGTCGAGCTCGACACCTGGCTGATCGGCGACGGACGCTGCCGCGAGGATTTCTCCACCCAGCGCCGATGGCCGGGCCGGCTGCGGGTGATCGACAGCGAGCGCGGCCGGGTGCTTCTCGGCCGCGCCAGAACCCTGGCCGAAGTGCTCGGCGGCGACTACCAAAGGCTCGATGAAGGCCGTGACGACCGAGGAGCAAGGCAATGAGCGACGACCAATCGGCTCAACAAGCCCACCGAACCAGGATGGCGGCGAAGAAGCGGGTGGTCGACGAACGCATCGCCCGCGCCCAGGAGAGCAGGGGCGTGCTCATCCTGCTCAAGGGCAATGGCAAGGGTAAGAGCAGCTCCGCCTTCGGTACCCTCGCCCGCGCGCTCGGCCACGGCCAGCGCGGCGGAGTGATCCAGTTCATCAAGGGGCGACGCGAAACCGGAGAGCATCTGTTCTTCCGTGACCATCCGCGGGTCGATTTCCACGTCATGGGCCACGGCTTCAGCTGGGAGACCCAGGACCTGGCCCGCGACCGGGAAGCCGCCGAAGCGGCTTGGGAGCTCGCCGAGCGGATGCTGGTAGATCCGGGCTACCAGATCCTGGTGTTCGACGAACTCTCCTACATGCTCAAGTACGGCCACCTCGATGCTCGACGGGTCGCGGCCGCGCTGAGCGGGCGCCCGCGCGAGCAGAACGTGATCATCACCGGACGCACCATGGCCAACGCGCTGACCGAGATCGCCGACACGATCAGCGCGGTCGCCGACGAGCGTCATGCGTTCCGTCTCGGGGTCAAGGCCCAGCCGGGGATCGAGTACTGATGGCTAAACCGATGGGTCCTTTGGGCAAAGAGCCCTGCTGCCCGGCACTGTTCATCTCGGCGTTCGCCTCGGGCCAAGGCAAGACCACGGTGACCGCTGCGCTGGCGCGGCTGCATCGCCAGCGCGGACGCCGAGTGCGGGTATTCAAGACCGGCCCCGACTATCTGGATCCCTTGATTCTCGAACGCGCCGCCGGCAACCCGGTCGAACCGCTGGATCTATGGATGACCGGCGAGGCACGCTGTCGAGAAGCGCTGCACCTGGCGGCCGGCAGCGCCGATCTGATTCTGATCGAGGGTGCGATGGGGCTTTTCGACGGCACGCCCTCGAGCGCGGACCTCGCGATCGCGCTGGGCATTCCGGTGGTGGCGGTGATCAACGCACGCGGCATGGCCCAGAGCGTCGCCGCCATCGCCCATGGCCTCGCCCATTTTCGCCCGGAGTTGAAGCTCGCCGGAGTCGTCGCCAACCAGCTCGGCAGCGACCGCCACCGCGCGCTGATCGAGCAGGCGCTGCCGCCCGAGACGCCGCTGCTCGCGGCGCTGCCGCGTAATGAAGCGCTGGCGCTGCCCGGCCGACATCTGGGCCTCGTGCCGCCGGACGAGCAGCCCGATCTCGAACGAATCATCGCTGCGGCGGCAGGCGCCATGGCCGATAGCCGCCTCGCTGAGCTGCCCACGCCGATTTCCTTCCCCGCGCCCGAGGCACTGCCAGCCGCGCAGCGCTTGCTCGAAGGCGTGCGCATCGCGATCGCCCGCGACCAAGCGTTCAGCTTCGTCTATCCCGCCAACCTGCGCTTGCTCGAAGCGATGGGCGCAAGGCTTGCGTTCTTCTCACCGCTCGTCGATGGCGCCCTGCCCAAGGCCGATGCGCTGTGGCTACCCGGCGGCTACCCCGAACTGCACGCCGAGCGGCTGGCGGCCAATACTCAGATGGCAGCGGCGCTGCGCGCCTTCCATGCCGAGGACAAGCCGATCCTCGCCGAGTGCGGCGGGATGCTCTACCTGCTCGACAGCCTGCGCGATCTCGACGGGCGCACGCACCGGATGGCGGGCCTGCTGCCGGGACGCGGCGAGATGCGCGACCGCTCCGGCTGCCAAGGCATGCAGAGCGCACCGCTGCCTGAGGGCGAGATCCGCGGTCATGCCCACCACCGCTCGCGCAGCTACGACATGCCGGCACCGATCGCTCACGGCATCCGCCCGAGCCATCCAGCGCCGGGCGAGGCGATCTATCGCCAAGGCAGGCTGACCGCGAGCTACCTGCATCTTTACTTCGCCTCCAATCCGCAGGCGATCGGCACGCTGTTCGCCCCGTCATGACCGGCACGCGCTATGCCCTCGGCGTCGGCTTTCGACGTCACTGCGAAATCGACGAGCTGGTGCGGCTGGTCGAAGCCGGGCTCGGCGCGGCGGGTCTGGAATCGCAAGCGATCACTTGGCTTGCGAGCATCGACGCCAAGCGCGGCGCGAGCCAGCTCGATGCGCTGGCGGCGCGCTTCGGCTGGAATGTCGAACTTTGGCCGGCCGAGCGGCTGGCGGCGACCCCCGGGGTGCACCAGCATTCACGCCTCGCCTCGCGGCTGCTCGGCAGTCCAAGCGTCGCCGAAGCGGCGGCACTGGCCTCGCTGTCAGAGCGTGGCCTGGAGTCCCCGTCGCTGAGGCTGGCAACGCAGCGCTCCCCGGCAGCCACGGTGGCGATCGCCGAAGCGTGCGGCTAGGCGCCTTCGCGCAGCGCGTGCAGCTTGAACCAGGCGACCAGCAGGGCGACCAACAGCAGTACGGCGATGAAACCGGCGACGCCCGGCCATCCGGCGAGGTGCCAGAAGAAACCACCGCTGGTGCCGGCGAGCGAGGAGCCGAGGTAGTAGCTGAACAGATAGAGCGAGGAGGCCTGAGCGCGCGCTACCGGTGCGCGCTTGCCTACCCAGCTGGAGGCGGTGGAATGAGCGGCGAAGAAACCGAAGGTGAACAGCAGCACACCGGCGAACACCACCACGATCGGCGTCCACAGGGTCAGTGCAAGCCCTGCCAGCATCAGGGCGACGAACCACCAGAACACCCGAGGCCGGCCGAGCCGGTCGGCCAGCGCCCCGCCCCAGGCGGAACTGTAGATGCCGGAGAGATAGACCACCGAGATCAGCCCGACCACGCTCTGGCTGTAGCCGTAGGGTGCGCCGAGCAAGCGGTAGCCAAGGTAGTTGAACAGGGTGACGAAGCCGCCCATCAGCAGGAACGCCTGGAGGAACAGCCACGGCAGCCCAGGGTCGCGGAAGTGACGGACGAAGCCATCCTGCAGGGTGCGCAGGTCGAGGCGACGGGGAGAGAAGTTGCGCGAAGGCGGCAGCATGCGAATGAAGGCAAGCGCGCTGACCAGCGATACGCCGCCGAGCACCATCAGGGTGGCACGCCAGGAGATGAAATCGACCAGCACGCCGCTGATCAGTCGCCCGCTCATCCCACCGATCGCGTTACCGCCGATGTAGAGCCCCATCGATACCCCGAGGGCGCGTGGCGAAACCTCCTCGCCCAAGTAGGTCATCGCCACCGCGGCGAGTCCGGCGAGCGACAGCCCGACCAGCGCACGCATCGCCAGTACCCCGCCCCAGCTCGGCATCAGCGCGCCGAGCAGGGTGAACAGCGCGGCGGCGAGCAGCGACACCGACATCACCTGCTTGCGCCCCACCGCGTCCGAGATCGGCCCGGTGACCAGCAGGCCCAGCGCCAGGGTCGCGGTGGAGACCGACAGGACCAGGCTCGAACGCGCCGCATCGATGGCGAAGGCATCCGACAGCACCGGCATCAGCGGCTGCACGCAGTAGAGCAGCGCGAAAGTGGCGAAACCGGCGGAGAACAGCGCCAGCATGGTGCTCCGGTAAGCGCGGGTGCCACGTTCGATGTAGCGCGGCTCGACCAGCGCACCGAACTCGTCTTCGAGCCGTCGCTCGGCCTGTGCCTGGATAGAGGGAGAAGCTGGTGGACGTTTGGAACCACGGCGCTTGGAGCGCGAAGCGGGCGGCAAGGGAACTCCTCTCATCAGCGGCAACAGCGGCAGCAGCGGTCGCTCACCGACATAGTTAAATTTGGGTTAACCATACGCCGATCGGCGGTGCCCGATCAATTCACTCGCCAAGGATAGCCACATGCCCCATACCCCGAACCTCGCCAAGATTCCCGCTACCGTCGTCACCGGCTTTCTCGGCAGCGGCAAGACCACCCTGCTCTCCGGGCTGCTCAAACGCGCTCAGGGCAAGCGCATCGCGGTGATCGTCAATGAGTTCGGCGAACTGGACGTCGACGCCGAGCTGCTGCGCGGCTGCGCACTGGAGGACTGCGCCGCCGAGGAGCGAGCGGGTCGCGGTGGCATCTACGAGCTCGCCAACGGCTGCATCTGTTGCACCGTCGAGGAAGAGTTCCTGCCGGTGATGCTCGAGCTGGTCGAGCGTCGCGACGAAATCGACCACATCCTGATCGAGACCTCGGGGCTAGCGCTGCCCAAGCCGTTGGTCCAGGCCTTCAACTGGCCCGAGATCAAGCGCTCGTGCACCGTCGATGCGGTGATCACGGTAGTCGATGGCCCCGCCTTCGCTGCGGGTCGCGTGGCGGACTCCGAGCAGCGGGTCGAGGCCCAGCGCCTGGCGGATACGAGCCTCGATCATGACCCGACCCTCGCCGAGCTGCTCGACGACCAGCTCGGTGCGGCCGATCTGGTGGTGGTGAGCAAGAGCGACCTGCTCGACGAGCGCGCGCGTGCGCGCGTGGCCGATGGCCTCGCCGCGCGGCTGCCGGCCAGCGTCAAGACGCTGTTCCTCGCCCACGGTGAGTGCGACCCGATGACGCTCACCGGGCTTGGGCTCGAAGCAGAGGCGCGGATCGAGCGGCTTCACACCCATCACGATCATCATCACGCCGAGGGCCATGAGCACCATCACGCCCACGACGACTTCGACGGCCTGGTGATCGAGCTGGGCCGGGTAGACTCCGAGCGGCTGGAGTCGCTGCTCGCCGAGCTGATCGGCGCGCATGCGATCTACCGGGTCAAAGGCTTCGTCGACAACGGCAAGCCGATGCGCCAGGTCGTCCATGCCGTCGGCGATCGCCTGCAGCGCCATTTCGACCGCCCCTGGCGCGAGCAGGAGCAGCGTGCCACCCGACTGGTGGTGATCGGTCGCGAACTCGACCGCGAGGCGATCGAACGCCACCTCGCCCCCGCCGCGGCTTGACGAGGCCAACATGCATCTTTTCGCCGCCCAGCCAGGGGGATTCAGCGACGACGAGGGGATCGTCGATCTCGACCAGCGCCCCGCGCGTCTGGTGATCCTCTCCGCCGCCGACAGCACCCTGAGCCTGCTCGCGGACACCGCCGACGCGCTGCCGGCCGACTACCCGACGCTGCGCCTGGCCAACTGGCTCAACCTGGTCAAGCCGGCCGCATTCGATCTCTACGTCGACAAGGTGCTGGACGCCCGCTCGGCCGAAGCGCCGCACGGTACCGAGGTGGTGGTGGTGTCGCTGCTCGGTGGCGAGAGCTACTGGCGCTACGGCCTCGAGCGGCTGATCGAGTGGTCGAACCGCCCCGGGCGTCGCCTGATCGTGGTACCCGGGGAGGACTACGAAGACCAGAGCCTGCTCGAAGCAGGCAACGCCGGCACGCAGTGCGCCTATCGGGTCTGGCGCTACCTGCGCGAGGGCGGACGCCTCAACGCCCAGGCGCTCTATGACTTCCTCCGCGCCGAGCTGCTCGAACCCGGCGCCTGCCGCTGGCGCGAACCGCGAGTGCTGCCGCGCGCGCTGCTCTATCATCCTCGACGAGGCGAGGCGACGCTCGAGGAGTGGCAGGCCGAGTGGCGCTCGCGCGGTGTCGCCGAGCGCCCGAGCGTACTGCTGGTGCTCTACCGCAGCCATCTGCAGGCCGCCGACAGCGGGATGTTCGACGCCCTGCTCGAGGTGCTCGACCGGGCCGGGCTCAATACGCTGCCGCTGGCGGTCGCCTCGCTCAAGGAGGCGGGCTGCCTGGAGACGCTCAACCAGCTGCTCGAACGCAGCGGGAGCGCGCTGATCCTCAACGCCACCGGTTTCGCGATCGGCTCGAAGGTCAACGATGCCAGCGCGGTCGAGCCGAGCGAGTACCATTGCCCCTTTTCGCGTCGCGTGCCGGTGCTCCAGCTGGTGCTCGCCAGCACCACGCGCGAGGAGTGGGCGAGTCAGGCCCGCGGGCTGCGCGCGCGAGATCTCGCCATGCAGGTCACCCTGCCCGAGCTCGACGGCCGGATCATCACCCGGGCGGTGGCGTTCAAGAGCCACGCCCAGCGCCACGAGCGCAGCCAGATCGACAGCGTGCGTTTCGTCCTCGATCCCGAGCGGGCGGATTTCGTCGCCCGGCTCGCCGCGGCCTGGATCCGCCTCGCCCAGCTCGACAACGCCGACAAGCGCATCGCCCTGGTGCTGGCCAACTATCCGTCCAGCGATGCACGGATCGGCAACGGCGTCGGTCTCGACACTCCTGCATCGACGATCAACCTGCTGCGCTGGCTCGAGCAGGCGGGCTATGCGATCGAAGGCGCCCCTGGGGACGGCGATGCGCTGCTCGAAGACCTGCGCGCCACGGTGACCAACCAGCTCGACGGCCTCGCCTACCGGCCAAGCAGCGAGAGCCTGCCGCTCGAGCAGTACCTGCGCCATTTCGAGCGTCTGCCGCAGGAGTGCCAGAGCGCGGTGCTGGCACGCTGGGGCGCGCCCTTTGAGGATCCTCGCTTTCGCGCCGAAGGCGCGAGCGGGCGCTTCACGATCAGCGGCCGGCGATTCGGCGCCGTGTTCGTTGGCGTGCAGCCGGCGCGCGGCTTCGACATCGACCAGCAGGCGCTCTACCACGATCCCGACCTGGTGCCGCCCCACGGCTACCTGGCGTTCTACTTCTGGCTGCGCGAGCGCTTCCGGGCCGATGCGGTGGTCCACGTCGGCAAGCACGGCAACCTCGAGTGGCTGCCCGGCAAGGGCGGGGCGCTCTCGAACGCCTGCTGGCCGGAGATCGCTCTCGGCCCAACGCCCCACGTCTATCCGTTCATCGTCAACGATCCCGGCGAAGGCGCCCAGGCCAAGCGGCGCGCCCAGGCGGTGATCATCGATCACCTGATGCCGCCGATGGCCCGCGCCGAGACCTATGGCGAGCTGGCCGAACTGGAGGAACTCGCCGATGAGTACTACCAGGCGCTGGGAGTCGATCCGCGCCGTGAGGCAAGGCTCAAGACGCTGATCGCGGCCAAGGTGCGCGAGACCCACCTGGCCGAGGAGCTGGGCCTCGATGCCGGGGGCGACGACCAGGCGCTGCTCGAGGAGCTCGACGCCTACCTGTGCGAGATCAAGGAGGCTTCGATCCGCAACGGCCTGCACGTGCTCGGCGAACTGCCGGCGCGCGCGCAGCTGGTCGAGACGCTGGTCGCGCTGCTACGCCTGCCGCGCGGTGCTCAGGCTGCCGAATGCGGATTGCTCCACGCGCTGGCCAGGGATCTCGGCCTGCCCGAAGACTACGATCCGCTGGCCCCGGCCAAGGGACTCTGGCAGGGACCGCGCCCCGCCGCCCTCAGCGCGGCGGTGGCCTCGCCATGGCTCACCACCGGTGACACCCGCGAGCGTCTGGAGGCGCTGGCGCGAAAATGGGTCGACACCCTTCTCGAAGCAGGCGGCGAGGACGCCCGCGAGGCACTGGCGGCGCTGCCCAGGACTCGCGCGGTGCTCGACTTCGCCCGCGCCTCGCTGCTGCCGGCGCTCGAGCGCAGCGCGACCAACGAACGCGCTGCGCTGCTCGAGGCCCTGGCCGGACGCTTCGTCGATCCTGGGCCGAGCGGTGCACCGACCCGCGGGCGCCTCGACGTACTGCCCACCGGGCGCAACTTCTACGCCGTCGACAGCCGCGCGATCCCGTCGAAGACCGCTTGGGCGCTGGGCCAGCAGGCGGCCGATGCGCTGATCGAGCGCTACCTGCAGGAGCACGGCGACTATCCACGCAGCCTCGGCCTCTCGGTATGGGGCACCGCGACGATGCGTACCGGCGGTGACGACATCGCCCAGGCGATGGCGCTGATCGGGATCGAGCCGGTGTGGGCGGCGGGCAGCCAGCGGCTGATCGACTTTCGGATCATCCCGGCCTTCCAGCTCGGCCGCCCGAGGGTCGACGTCACGCTCAGGGTCTCGGGACTGTTCCGCGATGCCTTCCCCAACGTCATCGCCCTGTTCGACGCCGCGGTACGCAAGCTCGCCGAATACCAGGAGCCGGGCGATGGCAATTCGATCCGGGCGGCGGTCGAAACCCGCGCCGCCGAACTCGAGCGCCAGGGCGAATCACCTCCGACGGCATGGCGTCGGGCCAGCTATCGCATCTTCGGCGCCATGCCGGGCGCCTACGGCGCGGGAATTCAGGGACTGCTCGATAGCGGCGGCTGGGAGCGCGAGCGCGACCTCGGCGGCGCCTACGTCCAATGGGGCGGCTACGCCTACGGCCAGGGCCTCGACGGCGCAAGCGACGGCCGCGCCGACTTCGAGGCGTTCGAGACCCGGCTCGCCGGGCTGGACGCGATCCTGCACAACCAGGACAACCGCGAGCATGACCTGCTCGACTCCGGCGACTACGCCCAGTTCCAGGGCGGCATGGCAGCGGCGGCGAACGCCCTTCAGGGCCGCCGACCGGCGCTCTACTTCGGCGACCATGCCGATCCGGCACGGCCCCGGGTACGAGCGCTGAAGGAGGAGTTGAACCGAGTGGTGCGCGCACGGCTGCTCAACCCGAAATGGCAGGCAGCGATGCGCCGGCACGGCTACAAGGGCGCGTTCGAGATGGCCGCCAGCGTCGACTACCTGTTCGGCTTCGACGCCACCACCGGGATCGTCGACGACTACCAGTACGACCTGGTCCAGGACTCGCTGCTCGAACAGCCGCTCAACCGCGAATTCTTCGCCAGCCACAACCCCCAGGCCGGCCGGGAGATCGGCGAGCGCCTGCTGGAAGCGGCGCAGCGCGGGATGTGGCAGGCCGAACCGTCGCGCCGCGAGCGGCTGGAAGCGATGCTGCTCGAGATCGACGACAGCGAGGAGCGCATGGATTGAGCCCAGTCCGTTCCTCATTGGCCGGCTGCCTGCGCTAGACTGGAGTTGCAAAAAATTACCGACGCCCACCGCGGAGAGTTCGCCATGTCACGCAAGATTCTCGTCGCCGTCGATCTCGATGCGCCCTTCGCCATCGCCCTGATCGAACACGCCCAGCGCTTCGCCGCAGTAATGGGCGACCGGCTCACCCTGCTCCATGTGGTCGAGCGCGGAGGGCGAATCGCGTTCAGAGGCGCGGTCGCGGAGCTGCCGACCGACCCCGCCACGCTGATCGAAGCCGCCGAGGGCTGGCGTGAGCGGCTCAACGAGCAGCTCGAGACGCCCATCGCCCCAGGACAGCTGCGCCTGCGGGGAGGGACGCTCAACGAGCAGATCGGCGCGGAGATCGAGGAGCAGGGAGTCGAGCTGCTGATTCTCGGCGGCGAGTCGCGCCATACCCTGGCGCTGTTCTTCGACGGCGGCGGTACCGCGCGGCTTGCCCGCCACGCGCCTTGCGACGTGCTGGTGGTGGCGCGGAACAAGCTCGGCATCGAGGACTGAGCACCGCGTGCTTTGCTACCATGAGCGCCCCCGCTCGCCTGGAACCCGCGCCACATGCCCGACACGCCTCGCTTTCGTGCCAGTAGCTTTCGTGCCAGTACCACGCTGATGGTCCAAGGCACTACCTCGGACGCCGGCAAGAGCGCGCTGGTCACTGCGCTGTGCCGGCTCCATGCAAGGCAAGGCCGAAGGGTCGCACCCTTCAAACCGCAGAACATGGCGCTCAACAGCGCGGTGGCCGAAGACGGCGGTGAAATCGGCCGAGCCCAGGCGGTCCAGGCCCAGGCCGCCGGAGTACCGGCGCTGACCGCCTTCAATCCGATTCTGCTCAAGCCCAACTCAGACACCGGCGCCCAGGTGATCGTGCGCGGCCGCGCGATCGGCCACTATCCCGCGCGCGCCTACCAGGCGCTCAAGCCGCGCCTGCTCGAGACCGTGGTCGAGCTGCACGGCGAACTCGAACGCGACTACGACCTGGTGCTGGTGGAGGGTGCCGGTAGTCCTGCGGAGATCAATCTGCGCGCCAACGACATCGCCAACATGGGTTTCGCCGAAGCGGTGGACTGCCCGGTGATCCTGGTCAGCGACATCGACCGCGGCGGCGTATTCGCCCACTTGGTCGGCACCCTGGCGCTGCTGTGCGAAGCCGAGCGCGAGCGCGTCCGCGGTTTCGTGATCAATCGGTTTCGCGGCGACCCCGGGCTGCTCGAACCGGGGCTTGCGTGGCTCGAGGCGCACACCGGCAAGCCGGTGCTGGCGGTGGTGCCCTACCTGGAGGAGTTCCACCTCGAGGCCGAGGACGGACTGTCGCGCGGCGGCGACACCCAGCGCGGCGGGTTCCAGGTGGTGGTGGCGAGCCCACCGCGGATCAGCAACGATACCGACTTCGACCCGCTGCGCCTGCACCCCGGCGTATCGCTGCGCTTCGCCAAGCGCCCCGAGCTGGCGGGGCCCGCCGACCTGCTCATCCTGCCGGGAAGCAAGAACACTCGAGCCGATCTGGCCTGGCTGCGCGCGCGCGGCTGGCAGGGTTACATCGAGCGTCACTTGCGCTATGGCGGCAAGGTGCTCGGAATCTGCGGCGGCTACCAGATGCTCGGCCAGCGGATCGAAGATCCCGGCGGGGTCGAAGGACCGGCAGGCAGCAGCGAGGGGTTCGGACTGCTCGAACACCGCACCCTGCTCACCGCGGACAAGACCCTTCGCCGGGTCGGCGGCCGCAGCCTGCTCGGCGCCGGCGAGGCACGCATCGAGGGTTATGAGATCCACGTCGGCGAGAGCGCGCGGACAGCCGCATCGCTTGCGGCCTTCCAGCTCGACGACGGCCGCCTCGAGGGCCAGCGCTCGGCGGACGATCGAGTGCTCGGCAGCTACCTGCACGGGCTCTTCGACCATCCCGAGGCGCTGGCGGCGCTGCTTGCCTGGGCCGGGCTCGAACGGCCGGAACCTTTCGACTACCGCGTGCAGCGCGAGCATGAGATCGACCGCCTCGCCGATGCGCTGGCCGCATCGCTGCGCCCGGGCTGTCTCGAAGAGCCGCTGCTCGCGCCGCTCTACCGCGCAGCCCAAGCCTAGCCGCAATGCTCAGGACAAGAGGAAATTACCCTGCTGCCCGTTGCCGAGCTCGGAGTCGGCGACGCTATCGTCCTTGAGCGTTACACCCGAGGCGCCGAGCGCGCAGGCTTCGCGCACCAGGTAGGCGAGCAGCTGTGCGGCGGCCTCGAAGCTCTGTCCGCGCGGGCGAATGTTGGAGATGCAGTTGCGTTCGCTGTCGAGCCTGCCGGGGCGCGGGTCCCAGGTGAAGTAGACGCCGAGGCTGTCGGGCGAACTCAAGCCGGGACGCTCGCCGACCAGCACCACGCTCATCCGCGCGCGCAGCGCCGCACCGACCGGGTCGCCCACCGCCACCCTGCCCTGCTCGACCAACGCCGCCGGCCCCGCCCGCAGTCCGAGGTGTTCGAGCTTGGGCAAGGCGACATCGAGAAACGCCAGGGCATGCTCGTGGATCGCCCTGGCAGAGAGCCCGTCCACCACGCAGATCGATAGATCGCATGGCGCCGAATCGAGCGCCGCCAGCTGGGCTTCGGACTCGGCATCCAGGCGACGACCGTAATCGGGCCGGCGCAGGTACTCGCTGCGATCACGCGCCACGCTGTGCAGCCGCAGCGCAAGCGGGAAGCGCTTGGCCAATCCTTCGATCATCCGCTCGGTGTCGAGGGCCAGATGCACTGCGTCACGGGCCTGGGCATGGTCGAGCTGGAACGCGAGCTGGGCGGCGGTCGGCAGACTGCCGCCGGCGCGCCCGAGACCGATGCGCGCGTCGGTATGCTGGCGAAGCCGGCGCCAGGGATTGATGACCACCCCCGGGGAGGAGTGCTCGCTGCCTGATTCGCTCATGCGGGCCGTCCCCTATCGAGGGCGGCCGCGCAGGTATCGTCCAGTACTCGACGGAACCGCGGCGGCAGCTCGTCGGCTACCTTCACGCCTTCGCCATGGACGTAGATGCCGCTCTCCGCCAGCCAGCGCTCGAACTCGGGCGCCGGGCGCAGTCCGAGCACTTCACGCAGGTAGAGCGCATCATGAAACGAGGTGGTCTGATAGTTGAGCATGATGTCGTCCGACCCGGGGATCCCCATGATGTAGTTGCAACCGGCGGCGCCGAGCAGGGTCAGCAGGGTATCCATATCGTCCTGGTCGGCTTCGGCATGGTTGGTGTAGCAAATGTCGCAGCCCATCGGCACGCCGAGCAGCTTGCCGCAGAAGTGATCCTCGAGCCCGGCGCGGATGATCTGCTTGCCATCGAACAGGTACTCGGGGCCGATGAAACCTACCACGGTATTGACCAGCAGCGGCTTGAACTCGCGCGCCACCGCGTAGGCGCGCGCCTCCAGGGTCTGCTGGTCTAGTCCGTGATGGGCATCCGCCGAGAGCGCGCTGCCCTGGCCGGTTTCGAAGTACATCACATTGTCGCCGAGCTCGCCGCGCGAAAGCGAAAGCGCCGCCTCGCGCCCTTCGCGCAGCAGCGCGAGATCGATGCCGAAGCCGCGGTTGGCCGCCTCGCTACCGGCGATCGATTGGAATACCAGGTCGGTCGGCGCGCCGCGCTCGATCGCCGCGATCGCGGTGGTGACGTGGGTAAGTACGCAGCTCTGGGTCGGAATCTCGTAGCGCTGGATGATTTCATCGAGCATCTTGAGCAGAGTGATCACCGCACCGGTGTTGTCGGTCGCCGGGTTGATGCCGATCACCGCATCGCCGCTGGCGTAGAGCAGCCCGTCGAGAATGCTCGCCGCGATCCCGGTCGGATGATCGGTCGGGTGATTGGGCTGCAGCCGGGTCGAGATCCGCCCTTCGAGTCCGATGGTGTTGCGAAAACGGGTCACTACCCGGCATTTGCGCGCCACCAGCACGAGATCCTGGATCCGCATCAGCTTCGATACCGCGGCGACCATCTCGGGGGTGAGGCCAGGGGCAAGCGCCGCCAGGCTCCGAGCGTTCGCCGCCGGCGATAGCAGCCAGTCACGAAACTCGCCGACGCTGAGCCCCGCAACCGGAGCGAAGGCGCCACGGTCATGACGATCGAAGATCAGCCGAGTGACCTCGTCTTCCTCATAGGGAATCAACGGCTGCTCGAGAAAAACGTCGAGCGGCTGCTCGGCCAGCGCCAGCTGGGCGGCGACCCGCTCCTCAGCACTGGCCGCCGCGACACCGGCGAGCTCGTCTCCCGAGCGGCGCGGCGACGCCGCCGCCATCAGCGCACCAAGACGGTCGAAGCGATAACGACGTCCACCGACGTCGATATGATATGCGCCCATCTACTCTCCTACTTGCACGATTGTCATTGTCTGCAATACCAGATTCCGCCGCGCCATTCGCCAAGTCAATCGCCTGGGCGATTCCATACCGGGAGCGAGGGTCTAGTCGAAAGGTCTGAGAAGCCCCAGGAACGGGGCGCTGGGGCTCGTTTCGCGCTGCGCAATGGAGTATACCGGACGAAGCCTCTTCTACCGCCGGGGCACCAAAGAGGCACGACAGAGGCACACCAGTGGCTATCGCGAGGACCGGGACGTGGCTCGGGGAGTGTTGCTCATCATCGCGCTGACTTGCTCGGCATGCACGTCGTTGGATTGGCACCGGCCCAACTCCACCCACCAGGATCTGGCCGGAGACCAGGCCGACTGCCAGGCTTTCGTCGACTCAGGGCTGAGGCGCGCGAGCCTGGACAACGAGTTCGGTCTGGGACTGAGCTTTTCGACCCGAGGCATCGGCACTCGCTTCTATACCAACCCAGGCGATTCAAGCGTCGACAACTGCCTCAACCAGATGGGCTGGACGCTCGCACCGCGCTGAGCGGTGCGAGACGCAGCTACGCCGCGGGCGTCGACTGGATCAGACACTGCTGGACCCGATCGGCGGTGGCGGAAAGCGCCTGGTACACCGCGGTCGGGACCTCGCGCTCCCAGGCACCGAGCGGTCGATAGTCGCTGACATCGTCGCTGCGCGTGGCGGCGAGACCGAGCTGGTCGAAGAAATAGTAGTTGCTGTCACCCAAAGTCTGCAGTTCCAGCCGGTAGGCCAAAGTCTGCTCCCCGACCTCACCCCAACCGCTGATCCGCTGGGTCTGCGGCTCATCGCGCATGCTTCCTTCCGTGGCCACCGCCTGACCGGGCTGCGAAGGCAGGGCCGCGGCGCTCTGGTCACGATTGGTATGCTGCACGTTACTGGCAAGGCAAGCCGCGACCTGGGGCTCCTCGACCGAGACCAAATCCCGACGCATGCTGATCGAGCCGATCACATTGCCTTGATCCGTGTTCACCACGTTGACACCTTGGGCGCTCTCCACCTCACGCGACATCACATTGTGCGAGCTCGCACAGCCCGAGAGCGTTGCCATGACGGCCAAACCACCTGCCAGCAGCGTTTTCTTCATCGCGAAATCCAGTTCGATTGATCGAGCGTAAAAAACAATGATCACTATAAGCCAAACTTCCCCCCTGCGTCGCAAATCGGTGATGCGCGGTAAGCGACGCGGCACCGCCGCCAGATCGACGCACCGCTAGGCAGCTCCCTGGTGGAGTGCGACAATCCACAATCTGCCGCAGCTCACCGGGCACGATCGCCTGGGACCTGCGTCCACGCATGGCATAGCAAGGAACTCCGATGATTGGCTCCGAACTTCTCAACGATTACCGCCGTTGGCAGCGCTTCCAGGAACAGGACCGCCTGGGCCGCGAGCACGGTGCTGCGGTGCGCAAGCTGGAAGGGTCCGGGGCGATGGCCAGCAAGCTGGCCGAGGCCTATCGCAGCATGGCCGGCCGCGCCGCCGCCGAGGGCGCCTGCTATCGCACCCTGTTCGAGCGTGAGCAGGAGGATGGCAGCACGCTGGCCTGCGAGGGATGGCTGTTCGTCCGCCGGGTGATCAGCGAGGGGGGCACCACCCGTGTGCGCGCGACGATGCTCGAGAGCTTCACCCTGGAGCATGGCCGGATCCCGCCGGGGGAGCGTCCAGCCTATTCGATCACCCTCGAGCTGTTCGATCAGATATCGATCCAGCGCGGCATGGCGATGAGCAGCCGGGTGGATCGCCAGGACGCAGCCGGCGACATCCGCTTCGTCACCTTCGTCGATGCGGTACAGAACTACAAAGCGCACATGCAGGCCTGAAGCGCCGATGCGTCCTCGGCTCCGAGGACGCCTCTCCTGCGCCCGGGACGATCGCGCCCGGGCCGCCCACTCCCGCACTAGATCTAACGTCGGGGGCGAACATCGATGCTCAAACGTTGGATTGACCCTCGACCAAGCCTATACTCGGCCAGGAGAGCTTATTCAAAACTGAATAACATTCAATCCGACAGCTTCCTCCCGAGGCATCGCCCACCGGGACCCTAAGGAGCATGCCATGGTCGTTCCCCCCACCGATTACAGCACCCTGCCACTGGTCGGACTCAAGGAGGTATCCCACCTATCGCGCCCTCCCCAGCTCGGCTCCGAGCTGGAACTGGACATGCATAGTCCAGCCACTTCGCTGATGACCGACTTCGCCCAGACTCGCGCCCAGACCATCTACTCGGGGTCGCGCGCCAAGCTCGCGTTGACGACGATGAAGAACAGCGACGTACACATGCTGGTGGTGCTCAATGACAACGGCGTATTCGTCGGCATCCTCACCGCGCGCATCCTGGTCGGAGGGCGCTGGTTGACCGTGGCGGCGCAGAGCTACGGAGTGCCCTACAGCGACGTCACGGTCGAGATGATCATGATCAAGCGCGACGAGCTTCGGGCGATTCCGTATCGACGGCTCCGCCAGGCCAACCTGGGCGATGTTGTGCAGACGCTGCGGGATTCCGGCGAGCGCCATATCTTGATCCTCGACGACGAGAGCGCTGACGCCCCCGCCATACGCGGGGTGATCTCGGCACGAGACGTCAGCGCCGCACTGGGCGTCGACCTCGAGCACCCTCCCGAGGCGCACAGCTTCTCGGCGATCCGCTCGGTGGTGCTCGGCCACGATCTCTGACACAGGGTGACCGCTTGCCCCGATGGTCGGTGACCTTCGGGGCGGGTGCCTGTCGGTCGTGTCCGCCCCGGTCATGCACCTCATCCTCTGATCAATTTCACCAGCAGAGCCGCCAGCGCGAACACCCCTGCCAGCGACCCGAGCAGCATAAAGTATGCGCCATCCGACAGGAACCTGGTCCGGCGTGACTTCCTGACCGGGAATCTTGGATCATGCCGGGCGGACTTGGAGGCGCCGAGGAAACGTCGCTGCATAGAACGATTGAGCCCCGTCCGATCATCCAACATGCCCGCCCCCTCCCGCTTGATGAAGCTCCGCAACCGTATTCCTGGCACGAACGTCTCGTACCCGGCGGGCCGGCCGAGCCAGCTTGCGCGCGAATCGTCATGGACCGCCGATGATACGGACTGCCGGCGTCATTCTACCTTGGCCGCTTATCCATTAGTCGCGAAAAGTGGCTGATCGGTGGATGAAAAGATACCTTGATTCAACTCGGGACGAAGTGATGCAACCCAGTGGGGAGAAGCCACTTCCAGTCGCTCCGGCAAACACTAAGATAACGGTATAAAAGCGAATGCGACCGGGAACGAACCACCGCAGGGCGATCGAAACCGCACGATCAATCGTCGGGCAGCTGGGGAGCCTCCTGCAGCCCGTAGAGCGCGGCGTGACGCTGCTGGCGGTACTCTTCGAGCAGCTGTTCGTAGCGCCTCGGCAGATCGACATCGGTACGGCGGACGATGAATATCTCTTCATAGACCGGGTGGCTCAGCGCCACCTCCCTGACCTGCCGCTGCCAAGGCGAGGTCTCCAGCACCGAGCGGGATACCACGGTGAAGCCGAGCCCGCGCGCGACCGCGTCGAGCACCTGCCCCACTTCGCTGACCACGCCCTTGTTGGGGAAGTGGCTCATCGAGCGGAATTCAGAGGCAAAGTTGCCACGCAGCAGGCGGGCCGCGTTGGCGACGCCGTTGGAATAGTTGATGAAGCCGAGCGCGAGCAGCTCGCTGAAGTCCGCGCCGCGAAAATCGGCCGGCACCACCAGGCAGAGCGGCTCATGGTGCCAGAGCTCGAACTCGAGATCGGTATCCGCATGGCGCGGCGTTTCGGTCACCAAGCCAAGATCATAGCGACCGGCGAGCAGGTCCTTCACGATTTCCGTGCTATAGGCGAAGGTGTAGTTGACCGTGAGCTCTGGATGCAGCTGCTGGTAGCCGAGGGTGAAGGGGTAGAACATCAGCCCGACGCTCGCGGGGCTCGCGATCCGGCATTCGCCGCTATGGACCGACTCATCGTCCAACGCATGGCGGAACTTCTCGTGCTCGGCGAACAGGCGCAGCGCGTAGTCGTAGGCCCGCCGCCCCGCCTCGGTGAGGGTGAAGCGGCGCCCCTGGCGGCGCAGCAGGGTTTTGCCGAGATAGGCTTCGAGCTTGCGCACGTGCTGACTGACGCCCGGCTGGGTCATCTCCAGCGTACGGGCGGTGAGCGTGAAGCTGCCGGTCTCGACCAGCGTGATGAAGGTGCGAAAATAGAGAGCGTTGAACATGGGTAGGGTCGACATGTACCCGATCTGGAGAAGTGCTTAAATCATATCAGATTTTTCACCGTCCAGGCCCGGCCCGCCAAGCTCGCATGTTAGGCTTGGGAAGCGGGAGGCCGGAGGCGAGGCCCGCTGGAGATGACTTCGATGAGGATGGAGCGGTATGCCTGACCCTTTCGCCCTGCGCGGCGACCAGATCAAGAACGTCCTGCTCGGCATGGAGCGCGAGGCCGAGGAAAGCGATCTGTTTTCGCTCGGCTACATGATTCCCCAGGTAGAGCTGGTATTGGAAATGGCCGACTACGATCCCGACGGGGTCGATGCGGAGGATTTCGACGCCAGCTACTGGCAGTGGCTGGAACACACCTTCGCCCAGGATGCGATGAGCGACGGCGACCGAGAACAGATCGCAAGCCTCTGGCGCCAAGCTCTCTCCCTGGCGTGAACGCCACCCTCGCCGCCAAGGCCAACCAGGAATCGACCATGCACAACTCCGCGGTAGACACGAACTCAAGCGTAGAGACCTTCTCCACCATCATCTCCCCCGAGGGCAGCCTCGAGGTACTGTCGCAGATGGAGGTCCAGTATCTGCGTGACTCTTCCACCCAGGGGGTGCACGACGTGCTGCGCCAATGCGCGCTGGCGATCCTCAACGCGGGCGCGGTCACCGACGACGCGCGCAGCGTGCTCGAACGCTACCCGGGGTTCGACATCGAAGTGCTGCAGGAGGACCGCGGGGTCAGGCTCAAGATCGACAACGCACCGGCGCACGCCTTCGTCGATGGCAAGATGATCCGCGGCATTCGCGAGCAGCTCTCGGCGGTACTGCGCGATCTCGCCTACTCGCGCGCCACCCAGGAGATGATGCGCCGCGGCGCATCGGGTCTCGGCGGCGAGCAGCTCAGCGAGAGCGAGACGATCACCAACGGGATCTTCGAGCTGCTGCGCAATGCCCGGCTGTTCAAGCCCTCGGTCGAGCCGCGTCTGGTGGTCTGCTGGGGCGGTCACTCGATCTCGAGGATCGAGTACGACTACAGCAAGGCGGTGGGTTACCAGCTCGGCCTGCGGATGATGGACATCTGCACCGGCTGCGGCCCCGGGGCGATGAAGGGACCGATGAAGGGCGCCAACGTCGCCCACGCCAAGCAGCGCTACCGCGAGAGCCGCTACCTGGGCATCTCGGAGCCCGGGATCATCGCCGCCGAATCGCCCAACCCGATCGTCAATGAACTGATGATCATGCCCGACATCGAAAAGCGCCTGGAAGCCTTCGTGCGCGTCGGTCATGCGATCATCGTCTTCCCCGGCGGCGTCGGCACCGCCGAGGAGATCCTCTACCTGCTCGGCATCCTGCTTCACCCGGACAACCAGGATCTCCCCTTCCCGGTGATCTTCACCGGCCCCGCGTCCAGTGCCGAGTACTTCGCGCGTATCGATGAGTTCATCGCAGCGACCCTGGGCGAAAAGGCGCGCAATCGCTATAGGATCATCATCGACGACCCCCACGAAGTCGCGATGCAGGTGAAAAACGGTATCGCCGAAGTCACCAATTTCCGCCGCGAACAGAAAGATGCGTTCTACTTCAATTGGCGGCTCAAGGTGCCCGACGACTTTCAGCAGCCGTTCATCCCCACCCACAAGGCGATGGCCGAGCTTGCTTTGCATCGCAACCAGAGCGTCTCGGCGCTCGCCGCCAACCTTCGCCGCGCTTTTTCCGGCATCGTCGCGGGCAACGTCAAGGCGCAGGGCATCGAGGCGATCGAGCGGCATGGCCCTTTCCGCCTGACCGCGGAACCCTGGCTGATGAAGCACCTGGACGCGCTGCTCGAGTCTTTCGTCGCTCAGCAGCGGATGAAACTCCCGGGCAGCGAGTACGTGCCCTGCTACACACTGGGGTGATTCGCCGCGCCGCCATCGCGGCGCGGCCACCCCCGCGCCGGGCGGGCCGACCGCGCTAGAGCTGCTCGATCCAGCGCTCGGCCCAGGCTATGGCTTCCTCGTCGGGATGGAGCACTTCCATCGCATCGATCTCCAGGCGCTCTCCCAGCCGCTGCGCGCCGTACTCGGCCAGCAGTCCGTCCAGCCGACGCCCGGCGCCGCAGAAGGTCGGGTAGCTGCTGTCGCCCATCGCGATCAATCCATAACGCAGGCCTTGCAGCGCCGCGCCGCGCTCATCCAAGGCCTGGACGAACGGGACGAAGTTGCCGGGAAAATCACCGCTACCGGTGGTGCTGATGCAGAAAAGCGCCAGATCCGGCAGCGGATCGGTCAGCGCCTCGAGCACCGGCTGGTCGAAAATGGTGACTTCGAAACCCGCCTCGCGCAGCAGTGGCGCGATCTCCTCGGCGACGTCCAGCGCACCGCCGAAGACGGTGGCGACGAAGATTCTGGCAGTCGGCATGCAACTCCTCCATTGATCAGACCACGCGCAGAGCACGCGAACGCCGGCATGCTAGCACAGCGATCGGCGCACGATCTCGCCGGCACGGGTGGCGTTGCGCGAAGACTTTTATTAGTCTTAATGGAATGACACTGCATCGGGGATTCCAACATGCTTTCCGGCCTTTCCATCGGTCATCTGCTGGTCACCCTCGCCGTGATCCTCCTGGTATTCGGCACCAGCAGGCTGCGCTCGGCTGGCAGCGATATCGGTACGGCGATAAAAGCGTTCAGGAGTGCCGTGAAGGACGACGACGAGGCACCCGGCAGCGCCGATGCACCACGCAAGCCAGACCAGCAATAGGCCCGCTCCCCAACCTCAGCGGCTAACGCCAGGCAAGACGAAGACGCCCGCTTCAAAGGAAAGACGCCCGCTTCAAAGGAAGCGGGCGTCTTCGTTGGCGGTGAGCGGAGGATCACTCCTGCGTCCGACCTGCAGCCGCAGCGTGCAGCTCCACCTGGCTCTTGAGCTTCTGCCCCGGGCGGAAGGTCACTACCCTTCGCGCGGAGATCGGGATCTCCTCGCCGGTTTTCGGATTCCGCCCGGGTCGCTCGCGCTTGTCACGCAGGTCGAAGTTGCCGAACCCGGACAGCTTTACCTGCTCGTTTTCTCGCAGGCAGCCACGAATCTCGTCGAAGAACGTCTCCACCAGCATCTTGGAGTCCCTCTTCGACAGGTTCAGCGACACGTTCAGGTGCTCGGCTAGCTCCGCCTTGGTCAAAGCGCTCATCGCGATCTTCCTCGTTGACAGTCGACCTAGCGTCTCAGCGTCACCGCGAAGCGTTGTTCAACGCCCTCGACGACCGCCTTGACGAACCCTTCGATCTCTTCATCGTTGAGCGTGCGCGAAGGATGTTGCCAGGTCAAGCCTAGCGCAAGGCTCTTATGCCCCTCTTCCACCCCTTTGCCCTGATAGACATCGAACAGGCGCAGATCGCTCAGCCACTCGCCGGCGCTAGAGCGTATCGCCTCGAGCAGCGACGCCACCGGCAGCGCCTGATCAGCGACCAGCGCCAGGTCGCGACGCACCTCGGGGAACCGCGACAGGCTTGAGAACTGGGGCAGCGTACCGGCCTGCAGCAAGCCAAGGTCGAGTTCGAACAGGAACACCTCGACCTTGATGCCGAGCGCGGCACGAAGGCCTGGGTGCAATGCGCCGATCCAGCCGGCAGTGCGCTCCTCACCTTCGATTCGGCGCAGGATGCGCGCGCTCTGACCCGGATGCAGCGCGGGATGCTCGGCGGATTCGAAGCGCCAGTTGGCGGCGTCGCCACCCAGCGCCAGGAGGCTCTCGACATCGCCTTTGAGATCGAAGAAGTCGACCGCCTCGCGGCGCGCGTTCCAGCCCTCAGGATCACGGGCCCCACAGACCAGGCCACCGACCCGCTGGGCCTGGATCAGCGATTCGCCGCACTGCCCTTCGAACACCATGCCGATCTCGAACATCCGCACCCGGCTCTGCTGCCGGTTGAGGTTGTGGCCCAGCGCCTTGATCAACCCAGGCCAGAGGCCGGCGCGCATCACCGACATATCGACCGAGATGGGATTGGCCAGGCTCGGGGCGACGGCATCGGGCAGCAACCGCGCCTGCAGCTCGGGGGCGACGAAGCTGTAGGTGATCGCCTCCTGGTAGCCACGCGCGATCAGCTGGTCGCGCAGCAGCGCCTTGGAGCGTCTGGCCTCGGGCCTCGGCACCGGCGCGAGATGTGCGCTCGGATAGTGCACCGGGAGTCGGTCGTAGCCGTGGACACGGGCCAGCTCCTCGATCAGATCCGCCGGCTGGGTCACATCGAAACGCCAGCTCGGCACCGCCACCCGCCAGCGGCCCTCGCTCTCAGCGCTCAAGGAGAAGCCGAGCCGCATCAGGATGTCCTCGATCTCACCTGCATCGAGCGCGACACCGAGCAAGCGCTCGACCCGGTCGATGTCGAGCAGGACATCGTCGCGACTGGGCAGCTTCGTCTCATCGGCGAGGGTGGCCAAAGGACCTGGACGACCGCCGGCCAGCTCGACCAGAAGCGCCGTGGCGCGCTCGATCGCCAGCTCCTGCAGGGCGATGTCGACCCCGCGCTCGAAGCGCTGGGAAGCATCGGTGTGCAGGCCATAGGAACGCGCCTTGCCGGCCATCGCAAGCGGGGTGAAGAATGCGGCCTCGAGCAGCACGTTGCGCGTGCTGGCGGTGACCCCTGAGTGCTTGCCACCCATGATCCCGGCGATTCCCAGCGGCCCTTTGGCGTCACCGATGACCAGCGTGTCCGCGCGCAACGCCAGTTCCTGCTCGTCGAGCAAGGTCAGCCGCTCGCCTTCGTTCGCCATCCGCACGCAGAGATAGCCATCGAGCTGATCGAGATCGTAAGCGTGCAGCGGCTGGCCGAGCTCGAGCATCACGTAGTTGGTGACGTCGACGATCAGATCGATCGAGCGCACTCCACTGCGACGCAGTCGCTCCTGCATCCAAAGCGGCGTCGGCGCCGCGGCGTCGACCCCTTCGACCACCCGGGTGACCAGGCGAGGACAAGCATCGAAGGCATCGATACGGATCGGGAAAGTCCGCTCGCTATGCGCCTGCACCGCGGAAAGCTCGGGTTCCTGCACCGCCAAGCGGTTGAGCACGCCGACCTCGCGAGCCAGCCCGCGCAGGCTCAGGCAGTCGCCGCGGTTGGGGGTGAGGTCGACATCGACCACGCTGTCGTCCAACCCCATCCAGTCGCGCAGCGCCGTGCCTATCGGCGCGTCCTCTGGCAGCACCATGATGCCGCTCGAGTCCTGCTCTTCGAGGCCGAGCTCGGACGCGCCGCAAAGCATGCCGTGGGACTCGACACCGCGCAGCTTGGCCTTCTTGATCTTCAGCCCGCCCGGCAGCACCGCCCCGACCCTCGCCAGCGCCACCCGCTGGCCGGCGGCGACGTTGGGCGCACCGCACACCACCTGCCAGCGGCTTTCTCCATCCTCGACCTGGCAGATCCTCAGTTTATCGGCATCGGGATGCTGCTCGAGCGTGTCGACCCGAGCGATGACTACGTCGCTGAAGGCCGGGGCAACCGCTTCGACCGAATCGACCTCGAGACCGGCCATGGTGATCTGGTCGGCAATTGCCTGGATATCCAGCGCCGGCGACACCCACTGGCGCAACCACTGTTCTGAAAACTTCATGTTGCCTCGCTTGTCTGGCAGCGAATGTTCAGGGTTCCAAGACTCGAAAGCTCAGAACTGGCGCAGGAAGCGCAGGTCGTTGTCGAAGAAGAGCCGCAGATCGCCCACGCCATAGCGCAGCATCGCCAACCTCTCCGCGCCCATGCCGAAGGCGAAACCGGAATAGCGTTCGGGATCGATGCCGACGTACTCGAACACCTTGGGATTGACCATGCCGCAGCCCATGACTTCGAGCCAGCCGCTGTAGGCGCCCCGCCCTTCGCGCTGGATTCGAATGTCGACCTCGGCCGAAGGCTCGGTGAAGGGAAAATAGGATGGGCGGAAGCGCACTTCGATCTCATCGCCTTCGAAGAAGGCGCGCAGGAATGCCTCGATGGTGCCTTTGAGATCGGCAAGGCTTACGTTCTCGTCGACGAAGAGTCCTTCGATCTGGTGGAACATCGGGCTGTGGGTGACATCGGAGTCGCAGCGATAGACCCGTCCCGGGCAAACGATGCGCAGAGGCGGTGTTTGCTGCTCCATCGTACGGACCTGCACCGGCGAGGTGTGGGTGCGCAGCAGGTAGCCGGCATCGAAGTAGAAGGTGTCGTGCATCGCCCGTGCGGGGTGATGGGAAGGGATGTTGAGCGCCTCGAAGTTATGATAGTCGTCTTCGATTTCAGGCCCTTCGGCAACGCTGTAGCCGATCTCGCAGAACAGTTGCTCGACCCGCTCGAGCGTGCGGGTCACCGGATGCAGCCCTCCCGGCCGCTCTCCACGCCCCGGCAGAGTGACATCGATCCGTTCCGCGGCGAGCTTGGCATCGAGCGCCGCGCGCTCAAGCGTTTCGCGCCTGGCGTCGAGCAGCGAGGAAACCTCCTGCTTGGCCTGGTTGATCGCCTCGCCCGCCGCCGGGCGCTGCTCCGGGCTGAGCTTGCCGAGCCCTTTTAGCTCCAGGGTCAGAGCGCCCTTCTTGCCCAGGAATCGAACCCGCACCTCGTCGAGCGCCTGAGTCGAATCAACGGCGGCAACGGCGGCACGCGCCTCGTCGACCAGCGCGGACAGATGATCCATCGGTTTCTCCGAAGTCTTGAATACTCGGCGTGTCTTGCACGCCTCCAAGCCCGAGCAAGGCAGTCGCCCGGACCTCGACAAAAAACGGGGGGAAGAGCAGCCGCTCTTCCCCCCTTCGGTGCCAGGCACCGGCGTCTCTATCGACCAGAGGTCGATGGGACGCGGCTCACTGAGCGGCCTTGGCCTTCTCGACGATGGCGCCGAAGGCAGCCTTCTCGTGAACCGCCAGATCCGCGAGCACCTTGCGGTCGATTTCGACGCCAGCCTTCTTGAGGCCTGCGACGAAACGGCTGTAGGAAAGGCCATGGATGCGGGCGGCCGCATTGATACGAGCGATCCACAGAGCACGGAACTGACGCTTGCGCTGACGACGGTCGCGATAGGCGTACTGACCGGCTTTGATCACGGCCTGCTTGGCTACGCGGAAGACGCGCGAACGAGCGCCGTAGTAGCCTTTGGCCTGCTTGAGGATCTTCTTGTGACGACGGTGCGCTGTGACACCACGTTTGACGCGGGGCATGATGTTCTCCTGACGAGTTTACGAAGTTGACCGGGCTTAGAGGTTCGGCAGCATACGGGCGATCAGCTGGCGATCAGCCGCGTGCAGCTGCTTCATCCCGCGCAGCTGGCGCTTACGCTTGGTCGACTTGTGGGTCAGGATGTGGCTGCGAAAGGACTGCTTGTGCTTGAAGCCGTTGGCAGTCTTCTTGAAGCGCTTGGCCGCGCCACGATTGCTCTTGATCTTGGGCATGGATGAAAAACTCCAGTGCAGCGAAGAACGCCGCTTTGTTTAGAAAACCCGGGGCCGATTACCGGTGGCTACGCGAGCACCCACCAGGCATCCGTTGAACCGCCGCCGGATCACTTCTTCTTCGGGGCCAGCATCATGGTCATCTGGCGACCTTCCATGCGGGGGCGTGATTCGACCACCACCAGGTCACCGAGATCGCTCTCGATGCGTTCCATCAGCTTGCGGCCGAGGTCCTGGTGTGCCATCTCACGGCCGCGGAAGCGCAGCGTGACCTTGCCTTTGTCCCCATCTTCGAGGAAGCGCATCAGGTTGCGAAGCTTGACCTGATAGTCTCCCTCGTCAGTCCCTGGACGGAACTTGACCTCTTTGATCTGGACCTGCTTCTGCTTCTTCTTCTGCGCAGACTTCTGCTTTTTCTGCTCGAAGACGAACTTGCCGTAGTCCATGATCTTGCAGACGATCGGCTCGCCGTTGGAAATCTGTACCAAATCGAGCCCAGCTTCCTCGGCCTTGGCCAAGGCGTCACGCATCGGCACTACACCGAGCTGCTCGCCTTCGGGGTCGATCAGACGGACCTCGTCGGCGCGAATGCGATCGTTGATGGGAGGCAGTTTTTCCTGCGGGCGTCCGCGTTGATTGTTCCGCTTGATCTCTACATCTCCGTAGTCAGTTTGGAAGGGTCACTTCGCGCACTCGGCCTTGAGCCGTTCAAGCAGAGAGTCGAGGGAGAGCGCTCCCAAATCCTCACCACTGCGCGTTCTGACCGCGACGGTGCGATTCTCTACCTCCTTGTCACCGACGACAAGTAGATAAGGGATTTTTTGCAACGTATGTTCCCGGATTTTAAAGCCGATCTTCTCGTTTCTCAAGTCCGCCTTGACACGGATCCCATTTCGCTGCATGAGGCCGACGGTCTCGTTCACGTACCCGGCCTGGGCATCGGTGATGTTCATCACCACCGCCTGCACCGGCGCGAGCCAGGTCGGCATCGCTCCCGAATGGTGCTCGATCAGGATGCCGATGAAGCGCTCGAAGGAGCCGACGATAGCGCGGTGGAGCATGATCGGCGTCCTGCGGCTGCCGTCCTCGGCAACGTACTGGGCACCCAGGCGCGTAGGCATCATCGGGTCGACCTGCATGGTCCCCACCTGCCATTCTCGGCCGAGGCAGTCCTTCATATGGTACTCGATCTTGGGACCGTAGAAGGCGCCCTCTCCCGGCAGCTCCTGCCACTCGACTCCGCACGCGGCCAGCGCCGAACGCAGAGCGTTCTCGGCATGATCCCACGCTTCCTCGCTGCCGATGCGCTTGCCCGGGCGCAGCGCAATCTTCACCGCGATCTCGTCGAAACCGAAATCGGCGTAGACCTTCAGCGCCTGGGCGTGGAAAGCAGTGACCTCGGACTCGATCTGCTCCTCGGTGCAGAAGATATGGCCATCGTCCTGGGTGAAAGCGCGCACACGCATGATGCCATGGAGCGCTCCCGAGGGCTCGTTGCGATGGCAGGCGCCGAACTCGCCATAGCGTATCGGCAGTTCGCGATAGCTGCGCAGACCTGAGTTGAACACCTGGACATGGCCGGGGCAGTTCATCGGTTTGAGCGCGTACTCGCGCTTCTCCGACTCGGTGAAGAACATGTTCTCGGCATAATTGTCCCAGTGACCGGACTTCTTCCACAGGCTCACGTCCATCACCTGGGGCGTACGGATCTCCTGGTAGCCGCCATCCTTGTAGACCTCGCGCATGTACTGCTCGACCGCCTGCCACAGCGCCCAGCCACGCGGGTGCCAGAACACCATGCCGGGCGCCTCTTCCTGCTGGTGGAAGAGATCGAGCTTGCGCGCGATCTTGCGATGGTCGCGCTTCTCGGCTTCCTCGAGCCGATGCAGATAGGCCTTGAGCGCCTTCTTGTCTTCCCAGGCCGTGCCGTAGATACGGGTCAGCATCGGCTTGGTGGCATCGCCGCGCCAGTAGGCGCCGGCCAGCTTGAGCAGCTTGAACGCCTTGATCAAGCGGGTGTTCGGCACGTGCGGACCGCGGCACATGTCGACGTATTCCTGGTGATGATAGAGGCGAATGGTCTCACCTTCGGGGATGCCGGCGACCAGCTCCTGCTTGTAGGGCTCGTCGCGCTCGACGAAGGTGCGCATCGCTTGGTCGCGATCGACGTATACCCTCTCGACGTCGTAGTCGCGGTCGATCAGCGCCTGCATGCGCTCCTCGATCGCTTTGAGATCGTCGGGAGTGATCGAATGGCCGAAGTCGATGTCGTAGTAGAACCCGTCCTCGATCACAGGCCCGATCGCCATCTTGGCTTCGGGGTAGAGCTGCTTCACTGCGTGGCCCACCAGGTGCGCGCAGGAGTGGCGGACGATCTCCAGACCCTCGCGGTCCTTGATCGTGACGATGCTCACTCGGGCGTCGCGATCGACCACGTCGGCGGTGTCGACCAGCACACCATCGATCTTGCCGGCCACGGCGGCCTTGGCCAGCCCTGGACCGATCGACTCGGCGATCTGCATGATGGTGACGGGAGCATCGAAATTGCGCTGGCTGCCATCCGGCAGCGTAATGGTGGGCATGGGTAAATCCTCAACTATTCAGTGGTGCGCCATACCAGGGCGCACTTGAATGATGCACGCAAGTGCTTGGAAGCGAAGAAGAGGTGCGACTTTAGCAGCGCGCCAGCCACAACGTCCACCATCGGGAAGCGGCGGGATCGAAACGAAAAAGGGGCGCCCGAAGGCACCCCTTTGATCATCGCACGGCTGGCTTAGTTGCTGGAGCCGTTCTCGATCGGTGCGATTTCCACACGACGGTTCTGCGCACGCCCTTCGGCGGTGTCGTTAGACGCCACCGGACGGGTGAAGCCGAAGCCTTCGGTGGTCAAGCGAGCGGAGTCGACACCCTGGGTGGACAGGTATTCGGCCACCGAGTCGGCACGCTGCTTGGACAGGCGCTGGTTGTAGGCCGCGGTGCCGACGGAGTCGGTGTGGCCTTCGACGCGGACGCTGACGTTCGGGTTGGCGGACAGACGTTCGGCGACCACGTTGAGGGTCTGCTTGGAGTCGTCGGTCAGCTCGTACGAGTCGAACGCGAAGTGGATGTCACGGAGCACCAGGTTGGCCGGGCAGCCGAGAGCGTTGACTTCAACGCCGGCCGGGGTATCCGGGCACTGATCCATGTAGTCCGGCACGCCGTCACCGTCGGAGTCGAGCGGGCAACCGCGCGCGTCGACTTCAACGCCAGCCGGAGTTCCGGGGCATTCGTCCATGTAGTCCGGGACGCCGTCGCCGTCGGTGTCGAGCGGGCAACCACGAGCGTCGACAGCTACGCCAGCCGGAGTACCCGGGCACTCGTCGATGTCATCCGGAACGCCGTCGCCATCGGAATCCGCAACGCCGGTATCCGGAGATTTGCACAGCAGCGCGGCAGCGGTAGCGCCCGCCACAGCACCGATGGCAGCACCGGTTTCTTCGTCGCTGCTACCGCTGACGGAGTAGCCAAGGCCGCCGCCGATCAGACCGCCTGCGATGCCGCAGACGACTTTGTTCTGGTACCACGGTGAGGCGCTAGAGCCAGTCGGGGACTGATTCGAGCTGGCACAGCCAGACAGCCCCAGCACCAGGGCGGACCCTAGCAGTAAGCCAGTCGCAGATTTGTTCATGCAAGACTCCTTCTTGATACAACGCCATCGTAACGAAGTGTTACTCGAGCGATTCCGATTTATTAGGCGACCCGACCAGCCTGGACTATTTACTCGAAGCGCTTCCGCAGGAAGCTCATCCATGCCGTCTCGGCCCGTGGAACGCCCTTACGGCCGAGCGCTCCATACTCCTTCTGGCGGGCACAAAGTGCCCCAAGCGAGAGCATGATGCAATACTCGAACAGCGTTTTCAATCGCCACCACCTCTTATGGAGGGAACGATCGAACGAGTACGGCAACGAGACCCCGGCCCACGTTCGGTCTCGCACCAAAGCGATTCCCATCGTGTTCGGCATCGTGCAGAAGGATAGCCACAATGCGTTGATTTCGCACGCTGGAAATAAGGGCAGTGAGGTAAATTGTCGCTAAACGACAATCACGCTCAACCACATTCCCACTCGAACGTCAGTGATTGAATACCTATTTCGACATCCGCGCGGCTTATCCTCGGATCATCACAATCAGTTCCAACCAGGGGTTTTTCTTCTCATGAAACGCATCCAGCACTACATGGACGGCCACATGACTGGCCTCGACTCCACCCGCACCGCTGCGGTCTTCAACCCCTCCACCGGCACCCAGTCCGCCGAAGTATCGCTAGCCTCCAAGGCCGACACCGAGAGCGCCATCCACGCCGCCGCCAAGGCCTTTCCCGGTTGGGCCGCGACCTCCCCGCTGAAGCGCTCCCGCGTGCTGTTCAAGTACAAGGCCCTGCTCGAGGAGCACACCGACGAGATCGCACGCCTGATCGCCTCCGAACACGGCAAGGTGCTGTCGGACGCCCGCGGCGAGCTCACCCGCGGCATCGAAGTGGTCGAGTTCGCCTGCGGCATGCCCCATCTGCAAAAGGGCGAGCACTCGCTCAACGTCGGCACTGGGGTCGACAGCTTCTCGATGATGCAACCGCTCGGCGTGTGCGCCGGCATCACCCCGTTCAACTTCCCGGCCATGGTGCCGCTGTGGATGTTTCCGATCGCCATCGCCGCCGGCAACACCTTCGTGCTCAAGCCCTCGGAGAAGGATCCCTCGGCGACTCTGCGCATCGTCGAGCTGTTCACCGAGGCAGGTCTCCCCGACGGCGTGCTCAACCTGATCAACGGCGACAAGGAAGCGGTCGATACCCTGCTCACCGATCCCCGCGTCCAGGCGGTCAGCTTCGTCGGCTCGACTCCGATCGCCGAATACGTCTATGCCACCGGCTCGCAGCACGGCAAGCGCGTCCAGGCCCTCGGCGGGGCCAAGAACCACATGGTGATCATGCCCGACGCCGACCTCGACCAAGCCGCCGATGCGCTGATGGGCGCCGCCTACGGCAGCGCCGGCGAGCGCTGCATGGCGATCTCGGTCGCCGTACCGGTCGGTGACGAAACCGCTTCGCTGCTGCGCGAAAAGCTGCTGTCGCGGCTCGACGGCCTGCGGGTCGGCCAGAGCATCGTCGAGGGTCCCGACCACGACATGGGACCGCTGGTGACCCGCCAGCACCTCGACAAGGTCCGCGCCTACATCGCCGCCGGGGTCGAGGAAGGCGCCGAGCTGGTCCGCGACGGCCGCGAGCTGGACGACCAGAGCGGCGGCTATTTCATCGGCGGTACGCTGTTCGATCGGGTCAAGCCCGGCATGCGGATCTACGACGAAGAGATCTTCGGACCGGTACTGGCGATCGCGCGGGCAGCGAGCTTCGATGAGGCGGTGGCGATGGTCAACGCCCACGAGTTCGGCAATGGCACCGCGATCTTCACCCGCGACGGCGATAGCGCGCGCCAGTACTGCGAGCAGATCCAGGTCGGGATGGTCGGGGTCAACGTGCCGATTCCAGTACCGATGGCCTTCCATAGCTTCGGCGGCTGGAAGCGTTCGATCTTCGGTGCGCTGCACGTGCACGGCCCGGACGGAGTGCGTTTCTACACCCGAATGAAGACGGTCACCGCGCGCTGGCCTTCAGGGCTCAGGGAGCGCACCAACCACTACAGCATGCCCACGCTCTGAACCCTCGCCTCCAACCACGATGCCCGCAGCCTGCTGCGGGCATCGTGCTTTCAAGCCTCTGGGTGCCGGTGCGGCTATCTCGACCAGCCTGGCCGTGAGGATCACAGCACGCTGAGAGCAATGACAAAGTAAAGGGAGCGCCGTCGGCTCCCTTTCGCTGTTGCGGCCGCCGTCCACCCTCGAACTCAGCGTCCCGCGTAGCTGGCCTTGAGGTCGCGCGCGAACCAGGCGTAGCAAAGCGCCCCGACGATCCCGCCGATGAACAGCGAGAAGTAGTGCAGGTCGCCGAACTGGGGGCCGAAGTTGATTCCCAGGGCGACGATGGCAGCGGGAATCAACGCTTTGATCGCCCTCGGATTGACGCCGTTGTTGTACCAGTAGGAGCCCTTGGGATCGGTGCTGAACAATCCATCGACGTCGATCAGGCCGCGGCGCACGCGGTAGAAATCGACCAGCAGGATGCCGTAGAGCGGACCGATGACCGCAGCGAGCGCACCGACGGTGTAATGGATCAGCTCGGGATTGTTGAAGAGTTTCCACGGCATCAGGAACACTGAACCGACCGCGGCGATGAAGCCGCCGGTGCGGAAGCTGATCAGCCTCGGCGCCACGTTGGCGAAATCGAACGCCGGCGCAACGAAGTTGGCGACGATGTTGATGCCCACCGTGGTGGTGACGAAGGTCAACGCGCCGATCAGCGCCACGTAGGTATTGTCGAGCCGGGCGACGGTCTCTATCGGGTCATCGATCATCTCGCCGAACACCGGCAGAGTGGCCGAGACCATCATCACGGTGGTAGCGGCGAAGACCACGAAGTTGACCGGCAGCCCCCAGAAGTTGCCCTTCTTCACCGCTGCCATGCTGTGGCAGTAACGGCTGAAGTCACCGAAGTTGAGCGTCGGGCCGGCGAAGTACCCAGCGACGATCACCGCAGCGATGATCATCTGCCAGGCCTGCTGGCTGGGTGACAGCACCTGATCACCGAGAGTGAAGCTCACGTTCTCCCAGCCAGCGTGGTAGAGCAGCCAACCGGCGAGCACGAACATCGCGATGTAGACCGCCGGGCCGCTCCAGTCGATGAAGCGCCGGATCGCCTGCATGCCGTGCCAGAACACCATCGCCTGAAGCAGCCAGAGCAGCATGAAGCTCAACCAGCCTAGCGCGGAGAGCCCGAGAAACTGCCCATTGGCCAGCTCACCCAGCGAGGGAAAGAATCGCAGCAGTACGATGGTCAGGGCGTTGGAGGCGAGGAAGGTCTGGATCCCATACCAGACCAGTGCAATCAATCCGCGGATCAGCGCCGGCACGTTGGCACCGAACACCCCGAAGGAGATCCGGCAGATCACCGGGAACGGCACCGCGGCCTGCTGCGACGGGCGCGCCATCAAGTTGGCGAAGAACTGCACGATACAGATCCCGACCACCAGCGAGACCATCACCTGCCAGCCGGCGAGACCGAGGGCGAACAGGCTGGCCGCGACCACGTAGCCACCGACGCTGTGCACGTCGGAAAGCCAGAAGGCGAAGATGTTGTAGGCGTTCCAGTCCTGCTTCACCGGTCCCAGATCGGCGTTGTAGAGACGCTCGCTGTAGCCAGGCTTCGGCATGGGGGCTGCGGCATCGCCATCCAGGGCAGTGGCAGTGGCGCCCATGGCAGTCGGCGCCTGCAGCCGGCTATCGGAAGGTTGGGGCATGTCGAGTTACCGAGGTTGATTGGAATTGAAAGGCCCGGCAGCGGACCAATGCCTTACATCCAATATCGTATACAATCATCGTGCCAACTCGAGGACACAGCGCGCACACCTCGGCAGCGGGCGCCTTCTGCACGCTTGGGCTCGCCTATCTTCCCACCTAGAGAGCTACCAATCGCGCCGGCAGCGGCACTACGACAGTGCAATCGACTTGACTGGCGCACCAAACGTGAACATTTTTGTATACAATTTTCTCCAGTATTGTTTCCTAACCGTGCTGCCATCGCGTCCTGACTGGAATGGCACGAAGGTTGCCTAGCTAACCATCGCTATGAATTCATCATCGATCGGAAACCCGAGCGCCGATCCAGGACCCGATATGGAGACGTCATGAGTGCGATGCGCCAGTTCCATCTCTTCAACGCCAGCATGACTGGCGCCGGCCGCCGCGACGACGCCATCTATCGCGCGCTATGGGAGGCGATCGTCGCGCACAAGCTGCCACCCGGCGCCCGACTGCCGGAGGACGCCCTGGCGAGCGCGTTCAAGATCAGTCGGACCGGCATCCGCCGGGTGCTGCAACGTCTCGCGCTCGAGCGGCTGGTGACGCTGGTGCCCAACCGCGGCGCGCAGATCAGCCACCCCTCTCCCGCGGAGGCCCATGACGTCTTCGAAGCCCGCAGGATGCTCGAAAGCAGCGCCATGATCTCAGTGGTCGAGCGCCACACCGCGAAGGACCTGGTGCATCTTCGCCAACTGACCGAGGCCGAGCGCCAAGCCCTGACGCAGCGGCGCCGCTCGGAGGCGATCCGGCTATCGGGGCAGTTCCACACTGGCCTGGTCGCGCTGACTGGCAACGAGTCGCTGCTGGATTTCATTTCGCAACTGGTTTCCCGCAGCTCGCTGATCATCGCGGTCTACGGCGACTCCCGGCATACCGGCTGCACCTGCAGCCACGATGAACTGCTCGCCCTGGTGGAGTCGCGCGATCCTGTGGCGGCGTCCCAGTGGATGAGCGCCCACCTCGAGGAGATCGTCAGCGGATTGGATTTCACCCAGGACACCGTGGCCGAGCCTGACTTCGAGCGGCTGTTCGCCACTTTCTGATCCATGTCCGGCAGGCCGGACGGAAGAGCTACACGAACCGAGAATCACGCGATGAGACTGCACGTCATCAACCCCAACACCAGCACCGCGATGAGCGAAAAGATCGCCATCGCGGCCGAGCGCGCCAGTCGCCAGGCACAGATCGTCACCCTCACCTCGCGTCACGGCCCAGCCTCGCTCGAGAGCCACTTCGATGAAGCGCTCGCCGTGCCCGGGCTGCTCGAGCAGGTCGACCTGATCCAGCGCGAAGGCGGCAGCGACGGTATCCTGGTCGCCTGCTTCGGCGACCCGGGCGTTCTCGCCGCGCGCGAGCTCGCCGACGCGCCCGTGTTCGGCATCGCCGAGGCGGCGATGCGCACCGCGGCCGCCCTGGGAACCCGCTTCTCGGTGGTGACCACGCTTGGCCGAACGCTACCGATCATCGAACGGGTCGTGCGCGAAAGCGGCCTGGAGCGCGCCTGTTCCCGACTGCGTGCCTGCGAGATCCCGGTCGCCAGCCTGGAATGCACCGATGACGAGAGCCGCGGTCGACTGCTCGATGAGTGCCGCCGGGCGCTGGACGAGGATGGCATCGACACACTGGTACTGGGCTGCGCCGGGATGGCCGATCTCACCGAGTGGATCAGCGCAGAGCTGCGAGTACCGGTGATCGACGGCGTCGCCGCAGGGGTCCAGCTGCTCGAGGGACTCGCTCATCTCGGACTGCGTCCTGCCAAGCGTTTCGACCGCGCCGCGCCGCCGCCCAAACCCGTCCAGGGCGCCTTCGCCGCCCTCGCCCGCCGCTGATCCCACCCTGCCCGAGGAAGCCCATCCATGGTCCAGCAGACGACGACCTATCCCCGCGACCTGCGCGGCTATGCAGGCAATCCGCCCGATCCGAAATGGCCGAATGGTGCCCGCATCGCGGTGCAGTTCGTGCTCAACGTCGAAGAAGGCAGCGAGAACTGCGTATTGCATGGCGATCGCCAGAGCGAAGTGTTCCTATCCGAGATCGTCGGCGCCCAGGCCTATCCCGATCGCCACATGAGCATGGAGTCGATCTACGAGTACGGCTCCCGTGCCGGCGCCTGGCGTATCCTCGATGAGTTCGAGCGCCGCGGCCTGCCGCTCACCGCCTTCGGCGTCGCCATGGCGCTGGAGCGCTGCCCGGAGATCACCCAGGCACTGATCGAGCGCGGTCACGAGATCGCAAGCCACGGCTGGCGCTGGCTGCACTATCAGGACGCCTCGGTCCCCCTCGAGCGTGAGCACCTCGAGCGCGCGGTCGAGATCATCACCCGCCTCACCGGCTCCGCACCGCTCGGCTGGTACACCGGGCGAGACAGCCCCAATACCCGGCGCCTGGTGGTCGAACACGGCGGCTTCCTCTACGACAGCGACTACTACGGTGACGACCTGCCGCTGTGGACCGAGGTGGAGACCAGCGACGGCGCGCGCCAGCCGCACCTGATCGTGCCCTACACCCTCGACGCCAACGACATGCGCTTCTCGAGCCCCGGCGGATTCAACAGCGGCGATCAGTTCTTCGCCTATCTGCGCGACACCTTCGACGTCCTTTATGCCGAGGGCGAGACCGCACCGAAAATGATGTCGGTCGGCCTGCACGCCCGGCTGGTCGGTCGCCCCGGGCGCTTTCGCGCACTGCAGCGCTTCCTCGATCACATCGAAGCCCATGACCGGGTCTGGGTCACCCGCCGGATCGACATCGCCCGCCATTGGATCGAGCATCACCCCTATCAGCCCAAGCGCTGAGTCGGACCAACGCCGAGAGCCGGGCGAATGCCCGGCCCTCGGCGCGCCTCTCCACCGCTTCGATCGAGGCGGTGCGGAACCTTGCCACACAGCCCAGCGTATCGATCAAGGCAAGAGATAACGGTATATCAATGAACGGGCACTCGATCTGGCTCGAGGCGCGCAGGCGCTGGAAGGCTCAACGCTTAAGCAGAGCGAGCAGGCTGCGGTCCTCGCCGGGCGCGGCGATCAACGATACGCCCCATGGCGCCCCCTGATCCTCGAGCCATGGCAGCGCGAGCACCGCAGCCCCCCACAGCCCGCCCAGCGCAGTCATCCCCATCAGCCGTTCGCGATAGCGCGCGAGTTCGACGCCGGCCAGCTCCAGCAGCGGCGATGCACCGGGCGCACTCGGCAGGCAGAGCGCGCACTCGCCGTCTTCGCTCCATTCGCGCAGCAGGCCGACGATTCGCACCGCGGCCCGCTGCGCCTCGTTTTCAGCGCCGGCATCGAGACCCGCGCACCACTCGATGCGCGCCTGGATGTCGTCGGCGAAGCGCGGCTGGACCCGGGATATCCACTCACCGTGGGTGCGCCAGATCTCGCGGCCCTGCAGTACCCTGAACGCCTCGCTGGCCCGGCCCATGGTATCGGCATCGAGCTGCCTTGCATCCAGGGCGAGCCCAAGCCGCTCGAACTGTGCGGAGACCTGAGCGGGACCGAAATCCACCCCTTGCGGTACGAGCACCCGGACGGAGGAGAACTTGCGCAGCGGCTGCGACGGCAGCAGCACGTCGCCGACCCGGGCGAGCAGCGCCGCCTGCCGACACATGAAGCCGACCGTGTCGAAGCGCGGCGCGAGCGCGACCAGGCCGTCGCTTGCGATCGCCCCCCAGCTGGGGCGCAGCCCGTAGAGCCCGCAGTAGCTCGACGGCACCCGGATCGAGCCACCGGTATCGGTACCCAGGCCGATATCGGCCTCGCCAGCCGCTACCGCGACCGCAGAACCCGAGCTCGACCCACCGGGCAACCGGTCGGGCGCGGCCGGATTGACCGGCGTGCCGTAATGCACGTTGGCGCCGTTGAGACTGTAGGCGAGCTCGTCGGTCTGGGTCTTGCCGACCATCTCGGCACCGGCGTCGAGCAGTTTGCGCACCGCACTCGCGGTGCGCGTCGCCGCCGCATGGCTGGCGCGCCAGTCAGGGTTTCCCGCACCGGTGACGAACCCCTCGATCTCGAACAGGTCCTTGACCGCGAGACGCTGGCCGCGCAGCGGTCCTTCGCTCGCGCCCTCGATCCTCGGACCATCGGCGACCCATACCGCACTTTCGTCAGTCATCTTCTGTTGCCTTTGCCTTCGTCACTGGAAACGGCTCGCGCGCTCAGCGCGTCGAGGCGAGGAACTGCTTGAGCTCTGGCGTCTGCGGATCGTCCAGCACTCGCTTGGCATCGCCCTGCTCGTGGATCTTGCCCTGATGCATGAACACCACCCGGCTGCCCACCTCGCGGGCGAAGCGCATCTCGTGGGTGACCAGTACCAGGGTCATGCCATCGACGGCGAGCTTCTCGAGCACGCGCAGCACTTCGCCCACCAGTTCGGGGTCGAGAGCGGAGGTGATCTCGTCGCAAAGCAGCACCTTCGGCGCCATCGCAAGGGCCCGGGCGATCGCCACCCGCTGCTGCTGCCCACCGGAGAGCTGCCCTGGCCAGGCGTCGAACTTCTCGCCCAGGCCGACCGACTCGAGCAGCGCACGCGCACGCGGCTCCACTGCCTCGCGCGACTCCCCCCTCACCACCATCGGCGCCAGCATCACATTCTCGCCGACCCGGCGGTGGGGAAACAGATTGAAGCTCTGGAAGATCATACCGACATGCTCGCTCAGCTGGCGGGCGCTCATCGCCTCGCCATCCAGGCGCTTGCCGTTGATCTCGATACTGCCGCTGTCGTGCAGCTCGAGCTGGTTGAGACAGCGCAGCAGCGTGCTTTTTCCCGAGCCGCTGCGCCCGATGATGGATACCACCTCGCCCTCCTGGATGCGAAGGTCGATGCCCTTGAGCACCTGATTGGCGCCGAAGGACTTGTAGAGTGCGTCAACGCGAACCATGGACATCGAGGCGTTTCTCCAGATAACGGGCATAGCGGGATAGAGGGTAGCAAAGGCAGAAATAGCAAAGCGCCAGCAGCCCGAAGATGGTGAACGGCATGAAGGCTGCGTTGTTGAGCATCGTCGCGGTGCGGGTCAGCTCGGTGAAGCCGATCACCGAGGCCAGCGCGGTACCTTTGATCACCTGGACCGAAAAACCGACCGTGGGGGCGATCGCGATTCTCACCGCCTGCCCCAGCACCACGTGGCGCAGAGTCTGGAGCCGGCTCATGCCCAGCACCCGCGCCGCCTGCCACTGCCCGGCGGGGATCGCCTCGATCGAGCCGCGCCAGATATCGCAGACGAAGGCGCTGGTGAACAGGGTCAGCGCGATGGTCGCGGCGGTCCAGGCGGAGAGATTGATCCCCAGCGCGGAAAGCCCGAAGAAGATCAGAAAGAGCTGCATCAATAGCGGCGTGCCCTGGAACAGCTCGACGTAGCCGCGAACCAGCAGCTGCAGCGCCTTGATCTGCGATGTCCGCCACCAGGTGAGCAGCGCGCCGACCAGGCCGCCGCCGACGAAGGCGATGATCGACAGCGCCAGCGTCCAGCGCAGCGCCCTCAGCAGGTGGCCGAGGATATCCCATAAGGTGAAATCGATCATCGCTGTTCCCCTTGCAGAAAGCCGAACAGGCGCCGACCGATGTACTCGAAGCTCTGGCGCATCGCGATCGCGATCCCCAGGTAGCAGAGCGTCGCGACGATGTAGGTCTCGAAGCTCCTGAAATTGCGGGACTGGATGAAGTTGGCGGCGTAGGTGAGCTCCTCCACCGAGATCTGGGAGATCACCGCCGAGCCGAGCATCACGATGATGCACTGGCTGGTCAGCGCCGGGTAGATCCGGCTCAACGCCGGCACCAGCACGACATGGCGATAGGATTGCAGCGGCGACATGCCGAGCACTCGCGCCGCTTCCCTCTGCCCTTTGGGTACCGCTTGGATCCCGGCACGAATGATCTCGGTGGCATAGGCGGTGAGGTTGAGCGTCATCGCGATCAGCGCACAGCTGGTCGCCGAGAGGCGCAGATCGAGCGCCGGCAGCCCGAAGTAGATGAAGAACAGCTGGACGATGAAAGGCGTGTTGCGGATCAACTCGACGTAGATGCCGATCAGCGCCGAGAGGAGGCGCGGTCCTTCGAGCCGAAGCCAAGCGAACGGCACCGCGATGGCAAGGCCGAGCAGGGTCGCTACCACTGTCACCCACAAGGTGGTGACGATGCCCTCGACGAACACCTGCCAGTAGGGCAGCAGTGAGAGAAAATCGAGCATGTTGAATTAGGCCCTGTGACCGCTGGCATCAGGCCAGCGGCATGGAGAGGTCGATTTCAGGAGGGGTCAGAGGCTGCGCATGCTCTCGGGCAGCGGCATGCCGAACCAACGCTCGGACATCGCATCGAAGGTGCCGTCGGCGAGCCCTGCGGCGATCAGGCTATCGACCTTTTCCTTCAGCGCCTGGTTGCCCTTGCTGATCCCGATGTAGCAAGGCGAATCCTGCAGCGTCAGCACCAGATGCGGCGTGCGTGCGCCGCCCCGGGTGGCGAGCGCGGCCGCGACGGGGCTGCCGGTGGCGACGTAGTCGACCTGGCCCGAGGTGAAGGCGGAAAGCGTAGTGGCGTTATCCTCGTAGCGTCGCAGCGTAGTGCTCGAAGGCGCCACCTCGGTGAGCTTGATCTCCTCGAGTGCGCCACGGGTGGCGCCGATGGTCTTGCCCGCGAGCGCCTCGGGGCCGCTCATCTCGGGCTCCTCGGTGGCGGAGAACACGCCATAGAAGAACGGCGCGTAGGCGCTCGAGAAGTCGATGGCCTGCTCCCGCTCCGGGGTCTTGCCGAGCGACGAGATCACCAGATCGGCGCGGTCGCTGGTGAGATAGGGAATCCGGTTGGCGCTGGTCACCGGCACCAGTTCCAGTTCGACCCCGATCTGCTCGGCGAGGTAGCGGGCGGTGTCGATGTCGTAGCCTTGCGGTTCGAGATCGGCGCCGATCGAGCCGAACGGCGGATAGTCCTGGGGTACCGCGACGCGCAGCACGCCGCGCTGCTCGATCGTGGCGAGATCGGCGGCATTGGCCTGAACCACGCTGAAAGCGAGCGCAGCACAGGCAAGGGAAGCGCACCAACGGCGAACAACGGCGAGGCGCGAGGAGCGTTGAAGCAGGTTGCGGATCATGAATGTCTCCAGAATGAGCGAAGCAGCGCGACCGGGAATGAAACGATAGTTTTATGAATTTTGGTTCTTGCAACGATCGTTAAGCAATCGACGTGCCAAGCCCCACCTTCCCCGCAATCCCCCGCCCCAGCGGCGATCACATCGCGGCAGCACCCTGCGCTGAAGTGGACAACGCACCAAAGAATGGCCGATCCGCCACCCAACCGCCCTTTATTGGTGCATCGATGGACCGCCCCCCTCCTCGAGCTCATCGAGCTGCTCGTAGTAGTCGCCGATCTCGGCGATCCGCATCCTGCCGAGGCGAAGCTGCCGATGCAGCGCGCCGTTCGCGAGCACGCAGACCAGGCTCATCGCCGCGGCGTAGCTGTCGAAGGCCGAGACGCTGTCGAGCGGCGCTTCGAGCCATACGTTGGCCTGCTCGGCATGGCGGCGCATGGTGGCATCGCCGACCAGCAGCACCGGCACTTGACGATGCGCGAGCGTATCGAGCAGCCTGGAAAAGCCTTTCAGCCGCCGGCGAAATCCGAACAGCACGACCAGGTCCCCGCTGCCGAGGCCGGCCAGCTCCTCACCGAGCGACTGCCCTGGCTGCGGAGCGAGATGCACGTCGGTCCGGCACTGAATCATCTGCTGGCGAAAATGCAGCGCGATCGGATAGCTATTGCGAAAACCCAGCACCAGTATCCGTCGTGCTCCGCAAAGCAGCGAGACCGCCGCTTCGAAGCGGCTCTCGGAGAGATGGTCGAGACAGCGCCGCAGATTGTTCTGCTCGCGTTCGAAGTGGGAGACGAACCCTTGCGGCGCGCCCCCCTCGCCGCTGCTGCTCGCCAGCGGCACGCCGAGACTGCGCAGCTCTCTTGCGTGATCCTTGACCTCACGGAAGCTGTCGAAGCCGAGGCGCTTGAACAGGCGGCTTACAGTTGCCTTGGAGACCCCGGTGAGCCGCGCCAGCTCGGCGGCGTTGTAGACCGCGAAATCGTCGAAATGATCGAGAATGAAGTCGGCCACCCGCTGCTCCTGGGGCGAGAGATCGGCATAGTGGCGGTCGATCCGCTGCCCGATATGAATGTTCATTCCAACCGTTCCTGAATTGAGCGCACGCTGCGCTGAAATTTGTAATTTGACGGACAGCCGAGCGTTGACGCCGCCTTGCGCCTTCAGTGCGCCGCAAGGCAGGGAGAAGCGGCTTGCGCGGGAGAACACTTTATAGGAATTTGAGAATCCCGGCCGTTGAAACGAGCGTTGCAGTGCCTGATCGAACAATCAAGCGCTCCGCTCGCGCTGCCCGCGATAGCGCGGGAGCATGATAAAAGGCTTCACCGCTCTCGCCGGAACCGATCCCCGCTCCGACGAAGGCTAGTACCGGAGACAGCGCAATGCTCCAGTTCAGACTCAACGGCGAAATCGTAGAGATCGCCGAAGTGGCACCCCATGAATCCGCTCTGGTGCTGCTGCGTGAAACGCTCAAGCGTTGCGGTACCAAGGAAGGCTGCGCCTCGGGCGACTGCGGCGCCTGCACCGTCGCGTTGCGCGATCCCGGCCGGGGCCCGGACGCCCGCTTCGAGTCGGTCAACGCCTGCATCCTGCCGGCCTGGCAGCTCGAGGGACTCGATGTGATCACCGTCGAGGGTCTGGCCAAGGGAGAGGCGCTCCATCCGGTCCAGCGCGCGATGGTCGATCACCATGCCAGCCAGTGCGGTTTCTGCACGCCCGGCTTCGTCATGTCGCTGTTCACCCTCTATCACGATCCTGAGCCGCTCGACGACCACCGCCTCGCCGTGGCACTCGGCGGCAACCTCTGCCGCTGTACGGGCTATCGACCGATCCGGGCGGCAGCGCTGGCAATGCGCGAGACCGCAGGTGTGGTTCCCGACTGGATCGATCAAGTCCGACCGTTCGCTGCTGAAGCGTGCAACGATGCGCGCGCCTTTCATCGCCCGACCACCCTGGCGGAGCTCGATGCGCTGCTGAAGCGCCACCCCGATGCGCGGCTGGTCGCCGGCGGCACCGACCTGATGCTCGAGTCGACGATCCGGCTGGCCGACTTCCCCCAAGTCATCGACCTCACCCGGATCGACGCGCTGAAGACCATCGAGGAACATGATGGTGGCTGGTGGGTCGGCGCCGGCGTTACCTATACCCAGCTCGCACCGCTGCTGGAGCGCCACTATCCCGCCTTCGCGCGGCTGCTCGACCGGCTCGGCTCGCAGCAGGTGCGCAATCGCGGCACCCTGGCCGGCAACGTCGCCAATGCCTCGCCGATCGGCGACACCCCGCCGGTGCTGCTCGCCCTCGACGCGCGGTTGAGGATCAGCGGCGGCGATGGCGTACGCGAGATGGCGCTGAACGACTTCTTCCTCGACTATCGCCGCACCGCCCTCGCTCCTGGCGAGTACATCCAGGCGATCTGGCTGCCACGCCTGGGCGATGGCGAACAGCTCAAGGTGTGGAAGCTCTCCAAGCGCCGCGACGACGACATCTCGGCGGTGCTGATGGCGATACGCCTGCGGCTCGACGATAGCTACTTGCGCGATGTCCGGGTCGCCTTCGGCGGCATGGCGGCCACGCCCAAGCGCGCGCTCGAAACCGAAGCCGAGCTTGAAGACCGCCCGCTCGACGAGGCTGCCGTCGCCGCCGCGCGCGCAGCGATCGCACGCGAGTTCACCCCGCTGAGCGACGCCCGCGCCAGCAGCGACTACCGTCTCACCGCGGCGGGCAACCTGCTCGAGCGCCTACGTTTGCAGCTCGCCGAACCCCATGTCGCCACGGAGATCCACTGATGCGCAGCCTCATAGATCTACCCGCTCGCCGGGCGAGCAGCGATAACGTCTCTCCGGCCCACGACAGCGCCATCGGGCACGTCACCGGGCGCGCCTCCTACATCGACGATCTCAGCGAGCCGAGCGGCCTGCTGCACCTCGCCATCGGCCTTTCGACACGCGCCAGCGCCGGGCTCGCGAGCCTTGCGCTGGATGCGGTTCGCCGTGCCCCCGGGGTGGTCGAGGTACTCACCGCGGCGGACATTCCCGGCCATAACGAAGTCGGCGCGGTCTATCCTGGGGATCCGCTGCTCGCCGAGGGCGAAGTGCGCTATGCGGGGCAGGCGCTGTTCGCGGTGGTCGCCACCAGCCTGCGCGCGGCGCGCCAGGCCATCGCCCTGGCCTCGGTCGAGTACGTCGATCGCCCCCCCTCCCTCGACCCGGTCGAAGCGATTCGCCAGGGGCTCACCGTCCTGCCTGAGCACGTCCAGTGCCGGGCCACGCCCGCGCCGCTCGACCGCACCGGCGTACTGGCCGACGACAACGGCACCTCGGAGCAGCGCCACGCCGGCCCCGATGGCAATTGGCGCCAAGCGCTCGACGCCGCGCCCCACCACGTCGAGGGCGAGCAGTTCATCGGTGGCCAGGAGCATTTCTATCTCGAGGGGCAGATCGCCCTCGCCGAGCCGTGGGAGGACGACGGCCTGCGGATCCTCACCTCGAGCCAGCATCCGAGCGAGGTACAGAAGCTGGTCGCCGAGGTGCTGGGGCTGCCGCTGCACCGGATCGTCGCCGAGGTGCGCCGCATGGGCGGCGGCTTCGGTGGCAAGGAGAGCCAGGCGGCAGCGCTCGGCGCGCTGGCCGCACTGGCGGCCTGGCGCACCGGGCGCGCGGTCAAGTTCCGCATGCCGCGCGAGACCGACATGCGCTTTACCGGCAAGCGCCATCCGTTCCACAACCGCTACCGGATCGGCTTCGACGACGACGGCCTGATCCATGGCGCGGAGATCGAGCTGATCGGCGACTGCGGCCACTCGCCGGATCTTTCCGAAGGCGTGGTCGACCGCGCGATGTTCCACGCCGACAACGCCTATTACCTCGGCAGCGCCAGAGTGATCGGCCATCGGGCGATGACCCACACCGCCTCCAACACCGCCTTTCGCGGCTTCGGCGGCCCCCAGGGGATGATGCCGATCGAGAACGCGCTGGACGACATCGCGCGCCGCCTCGGCCTCGACCCCCTCGACGTGCGCAAGCGCAACCTCTACGCGCCGGGCCGGGACGAGACCCACTACGGCCAGCGCATCGAGCAGCACCTGATCCAGTCGCTGGTCGAGCAGCTGGAGCGCGACAGCGACTACCGCACGCGCCGGGAGCGGATCCGCCAGTACAACGCGGCCAGCCCGGTGGTAAAACGTGGGCTGGCGCTGACTCCGGTCAAGTTCGGCATCTCGTTCACCGCCGCCCACCTCAACCAAGCGGGCGCGCTGGTGCGCATCTATACCGACGGCAGCGTCCTGGCCAACCACGGCGGCACCGAGATGGGACAGGGGCTGCATACCAAGGTATGCCAGGTGGTGGCGCGAGAGCTCGGCCTTCCCCTCGAACTGGTGCGAATCAGTGCGACGCGTACCGACAAAGTGCCCAACACCTCGCCCACCGCTGCCTCCTCCGGCGCCGACCTAAACGCGATGGCGGCACGCGAAGCGGCGCTGACCCTGCGCTCTCGCCTCTACGCGTTCGCCGCCAAGCGGCATGCGCTCGCGCCCGACTCACTCGCGCTGGCCGACGGTGAACTGCGCGCGACCACGCTCGAAGGAGAATCCTTCCGACTCGATTGGGCGGCACTGGTCCAGCAGGCCTACATGGCGAGGGTGGCGCTGTTCGCCGAGGGGCACTATTCCACTCCCAAGATCGGCTATGACAAGCGCGCCGCGCGCGGCCGACCGTTCTACTACTTCGCCTACGGCGCCGCGGTGAGCGAGGTCGAGATCGATAGCCTCAGCGGTGAGTACCGGGTCGTCCGCGCCGACATCCTCCACGACGTCGGCGAATCGCTCAATCCGGCGATCGACCTCGGCCAGGTGGAAGGCGGCTACATCCAGGGGCTCGGCTGGCTGACCAGCGAGGAGCTGAAGTGGAACGCCGAAGGGCAACTGACCACGGTCAACCCCTCGACCTACAAGATCCCCGCGTTCGACGACGCGCCGATCGATTTCCGCGTCGCGCTGCTCGAGGGACACCCCAACTCGGAGGCGACGATCTATCGCTCCAAGGCAGTGGGCGAGCCACCGTTCATGCTCGCGATCTCGGCCTGGGCGGCACTGCGCGATGCGATCTCAAGCATCGGTGGCTATCGACTCAATCCCCGCCTCGACACTCCGGCGACCCCGGAGCGGGTGCTGTTCGCCTGTCAGGCGATGCGCGAGAGCGATCCGGCGAAGACGTCGCGCGTCGCCGTGCAGGCACAGCCGTGAGCGACGCGACGCTCGGCTGGAGCGACGCGCTGGCGCAGCTGCAGCGCGACGGCGAGCCGCACGTGCTGGTCTCGCTGGTCGCCTGCGCCGGATCCACCCCTCGTGAACCCGGGGCCAAGATGGTGGTGACCCTGGAGCATCACTACGACACCCTCGGCGGCGGGCGCTTCGAGCAGCAGCTGATCGAGAGCGCCCGCGCGCTGCTCGCGCGGGGCCAGCCGGACATCCGGCTCGAGCGTTTCGCCCTCGGCGCCCGTGCCCAGCAGTGCTGCGGCGGGCATCTGGCCGCGCTGCTCGAGTGCTACCCGGGCGCCGAGATGCGCCTGGCGCTGTTCGGCGCCGGCCATGTCGGCATCGCACTGGAGCGCTTGGTCCGCGAGTTGCCGTGGCGGCTGGACTGGTTCGATTCCCGCCTCGAAGCGCGCGAGGCGGCGCGTCTCGATCATGGCCCGCGCACCCGGATGCACGAGCGCTTCGATACCGAGGCGGCGGCGCGGCTCGCGCCCGGCAGCCACTGCCTGGTGATGACCCACGATCACCTCGAGGACGAGCGGCTGATCGAGGCGCTGCTGGCGCGCGACGACCTGGCGTCGATCGGCCTCATCGGGTCGAAGACCAAATGGTCGCGCTTTCGCCACCGGCTGGCCGCACGCGGCTTCGATGACGCCCGGCTCGAGCGCGTACGCTGCCCGATCGGCGCCGCCTGCGCCGGGCGCAAGCGCCCGGCCGAGATCGCCCTCGCGGTCGCCGCGGAACTGCTGGCGATGGCCCCCTCCCGCCCGATGCGAACCCGGCGCGGCCTGGATGGCATCTCGCTCGAGCTGCTCGAGACCAGCCCCCCTCCAACAGATCAGGATACCGACCGATGACCATGCGTCGTGCGCTTCGCGGCCCCATCCTCCACTTTCTCGACGACCCGGGCGACGAAGACCGGCCGCGCGAGGGCAGCCTCGGCTATTTCGCCGACGGCCTGCTGGTGATCGAGAACGGCCGGGTCGCGGCACTCGACGATGCCGAGACGCTGCTGCCCACCCTGCACGCCGACACCGTGCTGGAGCACCATCCCGAGCGGCTGATCATGCCGGGCTTCATCGACGCCCATCTGCATTTCGCCCAGCTCGGCATCATCGCCTCCTACGGCCGCCAGCTGCTCGACTGGTTGAACAACTACACCTTCCCCGAGGAGTCCCGCTTTCGCGATCGAGACTACGCCGACCGGATCGCCGAGGCGTTCATCGACGAACAGCTGCGCCACGGCACCACCTGCGCGATGGTCTTCGCCACCAGCCACGAGAACTCGGTCGAGGCGTTGTTCACCGCCGCCAAGCGCTACGACATGCGGCTGATGACCGGCAAGGTGCTGATGGACCGCAACGCCCCCGAGGCGCTGCGCGACGATCCGGTCAAGGGCATCGCCGACTCCCGCCGGCTGCTCGAGCGCTGGCACCACAGCGGCCGTCTCGAATACGTGCTCTCGCCGCGCTTCGCGCCGACCTCGAGCCCCGAGCAGCTGGCCGCCGCCGGGCGCTTCCTCGATGACTTCCCCGGCATTGCGATGCAGACCCACCTGAGCGAGAACCGCGCCGAGATCGAGTGGGTCGCAAGCCTCTACCCCGAGGCCGACGACTATCTCGACGTCTACGCTCGCGCCGGACTGCTGAGAAGCCGCTGCTTCTTCGGCCACGCCATCCATATCGACGACAGCGTGCGCCGCCGCCTGCGCGAAGCCGATGCAGCGATCACCGTCTGCCCCAGCTCCAACCTGTTCCTCGGCAGCGGCCTGTTCGACTGGCGCGCGGCGCGCGCCCAAGGCGTCAACCTGGCCCTTGCCACCGACATCGGTGCCGGGACCAGCCTCTCCCAGCTGCAGACGCTCCAGGATGCCTACAAGGTCTGCCAGCTCAACGGCTACCCGCTGCCGGTGTGGCAAGCGTTCTACCGTCTCACCCTCGGCAATGCCCGCACGCTGGGTATCGAACGACACGTCGGCAGCTTCGCGCCCGGCATGGAAGCCGATGTGGTGATCCTCGACACCGCCGGTACACCGCTGATGGCGCGCAAGCGAGAGAGCCGCGAATCACGTCTCGACGAACTGCTGTTCGACCTGATGATGCTCGGCGACGACCGCTGCGTCGCCTCTACCTACGTGATGGGCGAGCCGCGCTACCGACGCGCTGGATGACCCGCCATGGCTGGATGGCGGCGCGGCCGCCATCCAGCCCGCGATATCGTACGACGATGAGCACGAAGACAGCCGAGATACCTCGAGGAGCATTGATGTCGGACCCGAAGCCACCTTCCCAGCCGCTGCTCTACGCACTCGATGCGCGACCGCCGCTGCCTGCCGCACTGCTGGCGGCGATGCAGCACGTGCTGGCCAGCTTCATCGGCATCATCGCCCCTTCGCTGGTGGTCGCCTCGGCGCTCGATTTGAGCGGATACGTTCCCTACCTGATCAGCATGTCGCTGCTCGCCTCGGGACTCAGCACCATCGTCCAGGCCCGCGGTATCGGCCCCGATCGGGGCCGGGCTCCTCTGCGTGCAGGGCACCTCGTTCTCCTTCGTCGCCAGTCTGATCGCGATCGGCGCGACCGCACGGGAGCGCGGCGCCGACGACCCGACGGTGCTCGGCACCCTGATCGGCGCAAGCCTCGTCGGTGCGCTGGCGCCGCTGGCGATAGCGCGCTGGTACGATCGGATGCGCCGGCTGATCACCCCGACCGTGACCGGAGTTGTGATCACCCTGATCGGACTCAGCCTGGTCAAGGTCGGGATGAACGATATCGCCGGCGGCGCCGGCGAGCAGGCGCCCTCCTCGCCGCTCAACCTGGTACTGGCGATCACCACGCTGGCGCTGATTCTAGCCTGCCAGCTCAGCCGCTTGCCGATGGTGCGAATCGGATCGATCTTCATCGGCCTCGTCGGCGGCTGCCTGGTCGCCGCGCTGAGCGGCGCATTGGTATTCCCCGGCCCGGTTTCGCTGCTCCCGAGCCTGCCGGTTCCATTCGCTTTCGGCCTGCACTTCGATATCGTGGCGATCGTCCAGCTCGCCTTCATCTACGTGGTCACCTCGATCGAGACCATCGGGGTGATCACCGGTACCTCGCGCTACTCCAACCTACCGACGCAGGGAGACGCTGCACGGCGTCGGGTACGCGGCGCGATCTACGCCGACGGGGTCTGCTCGATGCTCGCCGCCGGACTCAACAGCTTCCCCAACACTACTTTCGGCCAGAACATCGGCGTGGTGCAGCTGACCGGCGTGGCGAGCCGCTACGTCGGCATCTTCGTCGGAGTGATGCTGGTGGGGCTGAGCCTGCTGCCACCGATCGGCGCGCTGCTGCAGGCGATCCCTCGCCCGGTACTGGGCGGCGCGACGCTCCTGATGTTCGGCTTGATCGCGGTCTCGGGAATACGGATGCTCGGGGAAGGGGGAATGAGCCAGACCCGCACCCTGGTGGTCGCGCTCTCGCTCGGCGCGGGTTTCGGCGTCGAGCTGGCACCCCAGGCGCTCGCTGGACTGCCGGAAGCGCTGCGCGAGATATTCTCGTCGTCGATCGTCACCGGCGGCCTGACCGCGATCCTGGCCTGCCTCTCGATCCCCGCCGAACGCGGCTGGTCACGGCCCGCCGCACGCGGCGAGCCGTCGAAAAGCAGCGGCTGAGAGAGCGCCTCGACTTAAGCTTGCCAACATTCGACCATACCCCTTTCCCCAATCTGTATTCTCCCGTCGCTAGCTTAGCTTCGAGCACGATTGGGGGAAAGATTGGCATAGCGGGTCACGTATAGCGTTAGGTGTCGCTCTAGATGGGTGCGCATTTCATCAAGAATAGGCTGCTGTACTTGTCACCATGATGATCGAACCGATAAGAGGCATAGCTGAATCAGCCAACAGTTGGTCTAACTAGCGACTGAGGACGTCGACGGCACCCGGCCGAGTGGATTCAGCCCCCTCTTCTGATCCAGTATCTCGGCTTAAAATTTTATTAAAAACATGTGCGAGACGCCGAAAAGTGTGTCAAAATGATACCCAACAGTATCATTTTGTTAATTCACTTTCCCAGGCTTCTATGAAATTCAAGAAAGCGATTTTAATAGCATCCTCCTCAATAATTTTAATGACCATTGGAGCTATGGGTGCGACCGTTGGCCCAAAAGCGTTCAACAAATTGTCCTCGATAGATAATCTTTGGGACGATACCAGAAATAGGAACTGGGATGATAGATTCGAAAGAATCGTCACACCTGAGCGAAATCAGCCAGCCTACATATTTAAATCCACTGACGATTCTTCTCGGCCACTGATTGTAAGTCTGCATACCTGGTCAGGCGGATATGATCAAAACGATCCGCTTTCCATCCTTTCAGCTGATAACAATTGGAACTATATTCATCCGCATACGCAAGGGCCAAACAATAATTCTAATGCCTGTCTAGGTAGCGATGTCATCGATGATATAAACGATGCTATATCGTATAGTTTAAATAATATGAATGTAGATATGGATAATATTATTATCATAGGGGCATCTGGTGGAGGATATGCGACCTTGGGAGCATATCTTAAAGAAAAAATACCAGCAAAAGCCTATATAGCCTGGGTTCCTATCAGCGACTTAGGTGCATGGTACTGGCAGTCTAAAGCAAATAATCGAAAATATGCCGATGATATATTCAACTGTACCAGGTCAATTGAGACGTTGAATCAAGAAGAAGTGAAGGCAAGATCTCCTCTGCGCTGGGAACTTGAAGACAAAAGATACCCTTCGCTGATAATTTATGCTGGACTGAATGACGGATACCAAGGCGCTGTACCCATATCACACTCGATTTTATTTTATAATAAGATGGTAAAGCATGAAGGCGGAGATTGGGAGCATTTAGTGAGCGCAGAGCAGACAGCAGATCTCTTAACAAGAGCTGCGTCTCCATCCTTCGATAAATTTCTCGGCGATAGAGGTGTTTTTTATGAGAGGAATTACAAACATCTATCACTAAAAATATTTGACGGCGGACATGAAATGCTCCCCGAATATGCTGCCGAAGAGATACGGAGAATAGTAGAAAACTAAGTGGATAATCCTTGCCTTACTCTGTGAGCAACAATGAGGTCGATCGCGTAGAACAGCGATATGCTCATGTTGCACCTGATAACGTTCACGGAGCTGTGTCCAGATGGATGGACCAATCTGGACACAGTGGCGGAATCAGACCAACAGCCTCTACCATCGGCAGGCGACCTAGTTCAACATAACATGTTGATCATTATATATAAATTATGCATCATTCTCTTCTAAAAAAAATTAGTCTCAGCTGCCGCGGTAGACGCTGTAGGACCAAGGAGTGATCAGAAGCGGCACGTGGTAGGACTCGGCCGCGGCGAGCGTGACCTGTACCGGCACCCGGTCGAGAAACGGTGAAGCGACACCGCTGGCCTCGAAGTAGTCCTTGACCTCGAACACCAGCTGGTAGGTGCCGCCTTCACCGTCCGCCAACAGCGGCGCGTCGAGGCGGCCATCGGCGTTGGTGCGCAGCCGTGCGACGGGCTCGGGGTCTCCCACCCGGGTGAGCGTCACCAGGACGCCCGCGGCCGGCTTGCCGCTGCGCTGGTCGAGGACATGGGTCGAAAGTCGGGTCATGCGGTTGCTGCCTCCTGGCATTCATCGGGTGCTGTCATACACCGCTGTAACGGGCTCTGGAAAGGAGCGCGGATCAATCGAATCGAGCGATGATCGCCGATTGCATCATCACACCGCCGCTTTCGCGGCGCTTTTACGAGAGTATCGCCATGCATCAGACTTCGCCCGCCCCCTGGCCGCTGGCCGAACTGGAGCGACTGGAGCGAGACGAGTTCGTCGCCCGCCTGGGCGGCGTCTACGAGCATTCGCCGTGGGTCGCCGAGCTCGCCCACCGCGAGCGCCCCTTTGGTGACTTCGAGACCCTGGTGGAGAAGTTTCGCCACCAGGCCGCGATCGCCTCGATCGAGGCCAAGCGGGCGCTGGTTCTGGCCCACCCGGAGCTAGGCAGCCGCAGGCTTACGTCGTTGACCCTGGACTCCCAGCGCGAGCAGCGCGGTGCCGGTCTGAGCGAGGCGAGCAGCGCCAAGATCGAGCGGATGACCGAGCTCAACTGCGCCTACCGGGAGCGCCACGGTTTTCCCTTCATCATCGCAGTGGCCGGGCTCGACGCCGATCGGATCCTGGCGGAAATGGAACGCCGCCTGCCGCGTGAGTCCGACCAGGAGTTCGCCGAGGCGCTTACCCAGATCGACCGTATCGCACGGCTTCGGCTGAGCCAGCTGGTCGAATGAGCGCACCGATCCGCCGCGCGCGGCGGATCGTACGAGCTCAGTCGTAACGCCGCGCCAGTGCCAGTACCGACGCCTCGAGCGCGTCGATGGCGAGGGCGACGTCCTGCTGGCTCACCGCCTCGTCGGGGTGATGGCTGATGCCGCCGGCGCAGCGCACGAAGAGCATCCCCACCTCGGTGAGCGCGCCGACTGCCATGGCGTCGTGGCCAGCGCCGCTGAACAGGTGCAGCGGCGCCATGTCGCCGGTGGCACGAATGCCCTCGGCGACTATCTCTTGAAGCCTTGGCGAGCAGAGCTGGGCCGATGCCCGATGGGTCTCCCTGCGACTCACCGACACCCCCCGGGCCTCACCGATCCGCGCCAGGGTCTCATCGATCGCATGCCAAACGCGGTCACGAGTGGCATCCTCCTCTCCGCGCAGGTCGATGGAAAAATCGACCCGGCCTGGGATCACATTGACCGCCCCTGGGGAGACAGTGAGCTGGCCGACGGTACCGACACAGCCCGCCGCCCGCGATAGCGTCTCGATCGAGAGCACCGCCTCGCTCGCGGCACAGAGCGCATCGTGGCGCAGCGCGAAAGGGTTGGTGCCCGCGTGCCCCGCCTGCCCCTCCAAGGTAACGGCGAAACGGCGGGCACCCGCGATCGCGGTGACCACCCCTAGCGCGCGGTCACGCGCCTCCAGCACCGGCCCCTGCTCGATATGCACCTCCAGGTAGCCTATCAGCGAAGCGGGATCCCGGGCGGCCTCGCCGATACGGGCGGGATCGAGGCCGAACGTTGAAAACGCCTGCTCGAGACTGACTCCCTTGGCGTCGGTCAGCTGCCACCAATCCGGGTCCCAGCTGCCCGCCAGCGCCCGGCTGCCGAGCAGCGTAGCGCCGAAACGAGTGCCCTCCTCGTCGGCGAAGCCCGCGAGCTCCACGGCAAACGGCAGCTGGCGCTTGTCGCGCTTGAGCCGGCCGATCACCGCGATCGCGACCAGCACGCCGAGAATGCCGTCGTAGCGGCCGGCATGGGGCACCGTGTCGAGGTGGGAGGCGAGCAGCAAGGCGGGCATGCCGGGACGGCGCCCCTCCAGACGTCCGCAGAGGTTGCCGGCCGCATCCTGCCAGGTGCGCATGCCTGCCGACTCGGCCCACGCGGCGACCAACTGATTGGCCCGCGCGTGCTCGCTTGAGAGATAAACCCGCTCGATGCCGTCTTCGAGACTCGAGAGGGTCGCCAGACGATCGCAGCCGGCAAGTACCGCCTGGGCGTCGAGCATCATGCGTTTCGCTCCTGTTGGTAGATTTCCTGGGCAGCGCCCACGCCACCGCCGCCGATGACCGGGACGCCGGCCTGCCGTAGCACCTGCTCGAGTGCGGCAAGCGTGGTCAGCACCGTATCCTTGCGTGCGTTGTAGCCCATGGTGCCGATCCGCCAGATGCGCCCATGGAGCGGACCGAAAGAGGTGCCGATCTCGATCGCATAGTCGCTGAGCAGCGCCCTGCGCAGCGCCTCTCCATCCACTCCATCCGGGATGTAGACCCCGACGACGTTGTTCATCTTGTGCTCGACGTCGCCGAATACCTCGAGCCCGAGACCGATGACCCCCGCGAGCATCGCCGAACCGTGCAGACGGTGGCGCTCGATCGCGCTGTCCATACCCTCCTCGACCAGCAGCCGCGCGCACTCGCGCGCGCCGTACAGCATGGTGGTCGCCTCGGTATGGTGATTGAGGCGCTTCTCGCTCCAGTAATCGAGGATCATCGCCAGGTCGAAGTAGTTGGAGCGGATGCGCCGGGCGTAGCCCGCTTCTTCACCCTCGTCGCGCAGCCCCGCCTCGACGCTGGCACGCGAGCGAATCCGCTCGACGGCACGCCGGGAGAGCGAGATGGGAGAGCTGCCGGCGGGGCCTGCGAGACACTTCTGGAGCCCAGCGGTCGCCGCATCGACACCCCAGGCGTCCATCTCGAAGGCATTGCCCCCGAGCGATGCGGTGACGTCCGTATAGAAAAGTACGTCATGACGGCGGCAGATCTCGCCGATCTCGTCGAGTGGCTGACACATGGTGGTCGAAGTATCGCCCTGGACCAGGGCGAGCAGCTTGGGCCGGGTCTCGACGATCGCCCGCTCGATCGCTTCGCTGGTGAAGACCTCGCCCCACTCCACCTCGCGCAGCACCACCTCGGCCTGACAGCGCTCGGCGATCTCGCGCAGCAGATGGCCGAACCGCCCGAACACCGGCACCAGCACCCGATCACCCGGCTCGATCAGCGACACCAGCGCCGCTTCGATTCCCGCGCGCGACGTGCCATCGACGACCAGCGTCGCCTCGTTGCCAGTGCGGAACACCTCGCGATAGAGCGCCATGGTCTCATTCATGTAGGCGGTCATCACCGGATCGTACTGCCCCACCAGCTGAGCCGACATCGCCCGCAGCACGCGGGGGTCGGCATTGATCGGGCCAGGCCCCATCAGCAGACGATGAGGGGGATCTATCGGGTGAGTCAGCATCGGTCGAATGCTCCGGCAGAGGGGTCGATGAGGATGGGCGCGACCCATTCGAAGTCGGCCGCGAAAAATACACAGGTTTCAACGAATACTATAACGGAAACCTTCGTTTCAAAAGCACCGTCGAGATTTCCATTCCACCCATGAACGGCGCCGGCGTCCAGCGTTCAAGGAGCGCAGCACGAAAAAGGCCACGGCATAGCCGTGGCCCCAGACTGCTGACGAACCCTGCTTTTACAGGCAGGGTTCGTCATTTCAGTTCAAGCCACCCACTTTGCGTGCAGATACCCAGGGAATCGGTAGATGACGGTCATGGCGCTCATCAACGCCTCACAGCGCCGTTGAACAACGCTCCAGGCCCCAAAAATGGATGAAAATAGCCGGCGCATCCGCGCCAGGGCCATCTTCTTCAGGTTTTGGCAGGCTGCGGCAAGCAGACACTGCTCTCTCACCCGAGCCAGTCCCCGCAT
>NZ_JHYY01000024.1 GCF_000621205.1 Halotalea alkalilenta DSM 17697
AGCTAACGTGTACTAATGGTCCGTGAGGCTTGACCATATAACCCCAAGTGGTCAGGTCATCGAAAGACGAAGCAACGGATACGACGAGACGATCTCGGCCAGCATGATCCACGAATCAGCGAAGTTTGCCTGAATAGGCGGGCTTTGCGCCAGAATATGCTTGACGACCATAGCGAGCGGGTCCCACCTGACCCCATGCCGAACTCAGCAGTGAAACCGCTCAGCGCCGATGGTAGTGTGGGGTCTCCCCATGTGAGAGTAGGTCATCGTCAAGCATTCATCCCGAGGACCCCCGCACCGATGGTGCGGGGGTTTTCACTTATGGGGCGCCCGGCGAGGGGCGCCCGGCGAGGGGCGGCGGAAAAGGGCCGGAGCGCCCGTCGAGGATGGTTTACCCACAGCCGGTTCGCGGCAGGCGCTGTGGATAAACGCCCGGCCGGCCATGCCGATGGAGCGCCATCACCACGCCTTGAGGAAGACCGAGGCAGGTCTTTCGATCTCGGGCCGGTAGCTGTGTAGCTGTAAGTACGGCGCGGATGCGCTCCTCTCACCTGGCGAAGTACCCGGATAAGTATGGCCAGACGGCTTCGACGATGAGCTCGTGGCGGCGGTAACGCGGGGCGCGCCGATCCGATCCCTGATCAGGCGCGAGGGGTAGAGCAAAGGGTTGCGGTCATGGCATTTGTACGGTGCCGAGTCATACGAGTAGGCCGTATAGCGGCGCTGTTTCAGCCGGCGCTCGGGCGGAGCGCTGCCTCGAGTGACTCCGCGTCGAAGTGGTCCCGGTCAACCTTGAGATAGGCAACACCCTCTTCCTTGACGATCATCGCGTCCGCCACCCCCCTGATGGCGAGCAGTCGCTCGAGCAGCTGCTGGGTATCGCCGCGCTGCTGGCCGAGAGGCACTATCTCGCTGGAAAGATGGCGAGGAGCAGGCATCCCCCAGATGCAGCCAAGCCATACTAAAGCAACGAGAGCCGCGAATAAGAAGATGGCATCGGCCCCGAAGGCGCCCGCAACCAGGCCGCCGACGCTTCCGCCCACCGTAGTGCCGAGAAACTGACTGGTCGAGTAGAGGCTGAGCGCCGTGCCTTTTCCTCCGGCGGGTGCCAGCTTGCTGACCAACGAGGGCAGGGTCGCCTCGAGCAGATTGAACGCGACGAAGAACAGCCAAAGCAGAGCGATCAGTCCCCGGCTATGGTCGGGCAAGGCGAACATCCCCGAGAGAACCGGGACCAGCAGCATGACGGTCCCGATGAATATCGGCCTCATCTTGCGCCGCTTCTCGGCGATGATGATGAGTGGCGCCATCGCCACGAAAGCGGTCGCCATGATCGGCAGGTAGACCCAGCCATGGGATTCGCTGGCGATGCCGAGGGAGATCAGCTTGAGGGGCAATACGACGAACAGCGCGGTGAGGATGGCGTGAAGGGCGAAGATGGACAGATCGAGGCGCAGAAGGTCGGTGCGAGCCAGAACGTCACGCAGCTGGTGCATATCCATGCCGACATCCTTGTGCGATCGCTCTGGGGCCTTGGGGATCAAGCGCCATAGCACCAGCATGCCCAGGGCCGCCATCAGGGCGGTACTCCAGAACACTCCCGCCAGTCCAAAGCGGTGAGCGAGTACCGGGCCAATGACCATGGAGGCGCCGATCGAGACGCCTATGCTCATCCCGATCACTGCCATCGCGCTGGTGCGTACCTCCTCTCGGGTTCGGTCGGCGAGCAATGCCATGATCACCCCCGACACGGCACCGCTGCCTTGAAGGCAGCGACCGAGGATCACGCCATAGATCGAGGTAGCGTTCGCTGCAACGATGCTGCCGATCAACAGCAGCAACAGTCCGACGGCGATGACCGACTTGCGCCCGATGCGGTCTGAGAGCATGCCGAACGGCACCTGCAGCAGAGCCTGAGTCAGGCCATAGGCGCCAAGTGCCAAGCCGATCAGCACTGGGGTCGCGTGGGCCAGATGTTCGCTGTAGAGCGTCAATACTGGCAGGATCATGAACAAGCCAAGCATCCTGATCGCATACAGTGTCGAGAGTCCTGAGATTGCGCGGAGCTCTGACCTGAGCAGGGGGGAGCGTTTCATAGCGTGCCGACAGTGGATGAGGGGGAGTCGAGGTGGCGAACGATTCTACCGGCTAGGTGAAGGGGAAGGAACGAAGCGGGCGCGGCATCGCGACGATAGATTGTTACTAATTTTATATGCATTGTGATAGCTATTTATTTCCACGCCTTGCGTTAGCACGCTAACGCTTTGGTTTTGTTGAAATAACCTTTAGAATCATGCTGTTGTTTTCGTCAATTGGACCAAGGTTGATGTTTTGGTCCGACGGCATGGGTTGAGATATCCACAAAAAAAACTAAGAATACCGCGTCACGGTCGACCCCCGGCTACGAGGTCACGACCGTTGCTTGGAAAACCCCTACGAACGCGGTTCTCTGGCGACACGCGACGCCGTTGTCGCACACAGCCACACCCGGAGTTCGCTTTTCCACACTCGGAGAAGGGGAAAGCCAGGTATCGGGCGATGACCGTGCGTGGGATACGCACCTCGATCCGCAGAGGTCGGTGCAAGAGTATGGCGGTTCCGCTGCAGATGGGGGCCGACGCCACACAAGCGTCGGTCGTTACCCAGGATGCAGCCGAGCGCATGTGTCTTTCTGGCAAGCAGGGGCATCAAGAGAGCGGAAGATGACGAGAAACTACTGGCAAAGCATCTGCAAGGTACTGGCCGTGTGTGCAGTTTTCCTGCTCGGCGGCTGCGACATGGTGCTGATGGATCCCAAAGGGCAGGTCGGGCTCGAACAGCGTCAACTAATCATTACTGCGTTCTTGCTGATGCTGATCGTAGTGATTCCTGTCATCGTGATGACCTTCCTCTTCGCCTGGAAGTTCAGGGCCTCCAACAAGCAAGCGAAATACTCACCCAACTGGTCGCACTCCAACAAGGTCGAATTCGTCGTATGGGCGGTGCCTTGCCTGATCATCCTGGCGCTGGCCGTGATCACCTATCGCAGTACCCATAATCTCGACCCGATGAAGCCGACCAACCCCGACGTTCCGCCCTTGGTGGTCGAGGTCGTGGCGCTTGACTGGAAATGGCTGTTCATCTATCCCGAGCAGGGCATCGCTACCGTCAATCAGATGGCGATGCCGGTGGATGTCCCGGTCGAATTCCGGGTGACCTCCGGCTCAGTGATGAACTCCTTCTTCATCCCTCAGCTCGGCAGCCAGATCTACGCGATGGCGGGCATGGTCAATCGTTTGCATCTCGAGGCCAATGAGGTAGGCACCTACAGCGGGATGTCTGCCAACTACAGCGGTCATGGCTTCTCGGGAATGCGCTTCGACGCATTGGCGCTGTCCCAGCAGGATTTCGACGGCTGGGTCGAGCAGGTGCGTCAATCCAACGAAGCCCTCGACTCGAACAGCTATCAGAACCTAGCCGAACCCAGCGAACGGCACCCGGTCGAGTACTTCTCGATGGTCCAGCCTGACTTCTTCCAAGGGGTCGTCGACCGGTTTCATGGTAGGAACGTGAGCATGCAAGCAGGTGCCGGAGAGTAAAAATGTTCGGAAAATTAAGTCTCGACGCTATTCCGTATCATGAGCCCATTATCATGGTCACGGTCGGTCTTATCGTCCTCGGCGGCCTGGCTGTCGTCGGGGGGCTGACCTACTTCCGCAAGTGGGGCTATCTGTGGAACGAGTGGCTGACCACCGTCGACCACAAGAAGATCGGGGTGATGTACATCCTGGTCGCCTTCGTCATGCTCATCCGCGGCTTTGCCGATGCGATCATGATGCGTACGCAGCAGGCGATCGCTTCTGGTGGTGCTGAGGGCTATCTCCCTCCACACCACTACGACCAGATATTCACTGCCCACGGCGTGATCATGATCTTCTTCATGGCGATGCCGTTCATGATCGGGCTGATGAACATCGTCGTGCCGCTGCAAATCGGCGCGAGGGACGTGGCGTTTCCGTTCCTCAACTCGGTGAGCTTCTGGTTCACCGCGATGTCGGTGGTACTGATCAACATCTCGCTGGCAGTGGGCGAGTTCGCGCAGACTGGTTGGCTCGCTTATCCACCATTGTCGGGGATACAGTACAGTCCGGGCGTGGGGGTCGACTATTGGATATGGGCTTTGCAGATATCCGGTATCGGTACGCTGCTCACCGGTGTGAACTTCTTCGTCACCATCCTCAAGATGCGTGCCCCAGGCATGAGCCTGATGAAGATGCCGGTGTTCACCTGGACCGCTCTTTGCACCAACGTCCTGATCATCGCCTCGTTCCCGATCCTGACCGTGACCGTGGCGCTGCTGACGCTCGATCGCTACATGGGGATGAACTTCTTCACCAACGAGCTTGGCGGCAACCAGATGATGTACGTCAACCTCATCTGGGCGTGGGGGCATCCCGAGGTCTACATTCTGGTGTTGCCGGCCTTCGGTATCTTCGCTGAAGTCACCGCCACCTTCTGTAAGAAGCGCCTATTCGGCTATACCTCGCTGGTCTACGCAACCATCGCGATCACCGTCCTTTCGTTCATCGTCTGGTTGCACCACTTCTTCACCATGGGGGCGGGTGCCAACGTCAATGCCTTCTTCGGCATCGCGACGATGATCATCGCGATTCCGACCGGGGTGAAGATATTCAACTGGCTGTTCACCATGTATCAGGGTCGCATCGAGTTTTCGGTGCCGATGCTCTGGACGCTTGGCTTCCTGGTCACCTTCACCATCGGTGGGATGACAGGTGTCATGCTGGCGATTCCGGGCGCCGACTACGTGTTGCACAACAGTTTGTTCCTGATCGCGCACTTCCATAACGTGATCATCGGTGGCGTGGTGTTCGGCTACCTGGCGGGCTTTAGCTACTGGTTCCCGAAAGTGTTCGGTTTCAAACTGAATGAGAAGCTTGGCAAGGCAGCCTTCTGGTGCTGGTGCATCGGCTTCTTCGTCGCCTTCATGCCGCTCTATGCACTGGGCTTCATGGGGATGACCCGTCGTGTCAGCACCTACGACAACCCTGATTGGCACATCCCGCTGGTCATCGCCGCCATTGGGGCTGTGATCATTCTCTGCGGTATCCTCTGCCAGTTCGCCCAGCTGTTCGTCAGCATCAAGGATCGTAAGAAGAACCTCGATCTGACGGGAGATCCATGGGGCGGTCGTACTTTGGAGTGGTCGATTTCCTCACCGGCGCCGTTCTACAACTTCGCCGAGACCCCGGTGGTTCACGAGCGTGACGCCTTCTGGGACATGAAGGAAAAAGGCACGGCCTACAAGCGTCCGGCGAAATACCAGCCGATCCACATGCCCCGTTATACCGGAGCCGGTGTCATCATTGCGCTGTTCAGTCTGGTCATGGGCTTCGCGCTTGTCTGGCACATCTGGTGGATGGTCGTAGTGGGCTTCCTGGGCATGGTGATTACCTTCATCGCTCGTACCTTCAATTACGACATCGACTACTACGTGCCCGCGGAAGAGGTCGAACAGACCGAAAACCAGCATTTCAAGAACCTTGAGAAGCAGGCCTGATCCATGACGAGCGAAACCCTCAAGCATCACGATGCTCATGCCGAAGGGCATGAGCACCACGACGCCGGCGCAACCACTGTGTTCGGCTTCTGGGTCTACATCATGAGCGACTGCGTGCTTTTCGCCACGCTGTTCGCTGTGTTCGCTGTGCTCGGCACCAGCTACGCCGGGGGTCCTACCGGACAAGAACTGTTCGATCTCTCGTTCGTACTGATCGAGACCTTCGTACTGTTGGCAAGTAGTTTCACTATCGGTCTTGCGACGCTTGCAATGCATCGTGGAGACAAGGCCAAGACGCAGCAGTGGTTGCTGTTGACGGTAATTCTCGGTGCCTTGTTCGTCGCCCTCGAGATCTACGAGTTCCATCATCTGGTGGGAATTGGCGCGACCTGGCAGACGAGTGCCTTCCTCTCGGCCTACTTCACCCTGGTCGGAACCCACGGGCTGCACGTGACCTCCGGTGTGATCTGGGGCTTGGTGCTGCTGATTCAGATCGGTAAGAAAGGCCTGGTCGCGACCAATGTCACCCGGCTTTCCTGCTTGAGCCTGTTCTGGCACTTCCTGCATATCATCTGGATTTGCGTATTCACCATCGTGTATCTGACGGGGGTTCTGTAATGAGTGGACAGCAGCATCACGACGTTCACACTGGCGCCGATCATGGCACCCTGCGTTCCTACATCGTCGGGCTGGTTCTTTCGGTCATCCTGACGGTCATCCCGTTCGCGCTGGTGATGGCTGGCGGGCTCTCCAAGGGCGTGCTCCTGGCGGTGATCATGGTGCTCGCCGTGGTACAGATCGTGATCCAGGTGATCTACTTCCTGCATATGAACAGCAAATCCGAGGGCGGGTGGAACCTGATCACCCTGTGGTTCACGATATTGATCGTGGGCATCCTGGTCGTCGGTTCGTTGTGGATCATGCACCACCTCAATCACAACGTGATGATCGCGGGCTGAAACCGACTAGATGTTCAAGAAATACTTGCTCGTCACCAAGCCGGGCATCATCTTTGGCAATCTGATCTCGGTGGCGGGAGGGTTCTTCCTCGCCTCCCGTGGCAGCATAGATTTGCTTTTGCTGCTCGCCACCATGATCGGGGTTTCCCTGGTGATTGCCTCGGGGTGCGTGTTCAACAACTTCATAGATCGTGACATCGACAAGATGATGGAGAGGACGCGGCAGCGCGTCCTCGTCCAAGGGCTGATTTCCGGACCCGTAACGATTCTCTACGCCTGCGTTCTGGGCGTGTTGGGGTTCGCCACGCTCTACATCGCCGCCAACCCGCTTGCGGCGCTGTTTGCGGGCCTTGGGTTCTTCATCTATGTCGTCGTCTACTCCCTCTATCTGAAGCGCAATTCCGTCTATGGCACCCTGGTGGGCAGCTTGTCCGGCGCGGCGCCACCGGTGATCGGCTATTGCGCGGTGAGTGGGAGTTTCGACGCCGGTGCCTTGATCCTGCTGTTGATCTTCAGCCTCTGGCAGATGCCGCATTCCTATGCCATCGCGATCTTCCGCTTCAACGACTATCGTGCCGCGTCGATTCCGGTGCTGCCGGTGGAGCGTGGGATCGGCGTGGCCAAGGCGCACATCGTCGGCTACATCCTCGCTTTCGCCGTCGCTACCTTGATGCTCACGGTGAGTGGGTATGCGGGATATGGCTATTTTGTCGTTGCCGTCGGCATGAGCGCCTACTGGCTCTACATGGCGCTGCGTGGCTATGTGACGTCGGATGACAGCGCTTGGGCCCGCAGGCTGTTCGTCTTCTCCATCCTGATCATCACTTCGCTGAGCGTCATGATGTCGGTGGACTTCCAGGTCGCGGTCTCGCCTGCGCTGTTGACCTTCGCAGACTAAACCCCTCGTCGTCGTCTATTCATGACGGCTGCGACGGGGTTCTGCCCGATCTCCTCTATCTTCCTCCTCTGTTTGGAATTCTTCGTGGAACCCGCTCGCTCCGAGTGAAGCGTGGTTCGACGAGTTGAGCCACGCTCCGAGCCTGTTCTAGGTGAGCGCTCCTCTACCGCCCTGGTCGTTCGTCGTTTCCGCGTGCGCGCTTTCAGTCAGCGCCTATGCTGAGGACTGGATCGCGGGACTTTGCGGAGTCTGCGTCATATTGACGCAACGGGACATGGCTGCGGTCCTAAGTGACTAGAATGGCCGCCTCACAAATAGGAAGCAGCAGTGCGTGCCGTGCGTGCTGAGGAGACAACCGTATGTTGGGGCTCGACGCTGTCGATCTGGCAAGATTTCAGTTCGCCTTCACCGTCTCTTTTCACATCATCTTTCCCGCGCTGTCGATAGGCTTGGCCAGCTATCTGATGGCGCTCGAAGCGCTGTGGCTTAAGACGGGGAACGAGGTTTACCACGGGCTCTACCGATTCTGGATCAGGATCTTCGCAGTCGCGTTCGGTCTTGGGGTGGTTTCCGGGGTAGTGATGGCCTATCAATTCGGTACCAACTGGAGTGTGTTCGCCGAACGAGGGGGCGACATCACCGGGGTGCTGTTGACCTATGAAGTGCTCACGGCTTTCTTCCTTGAGGCCGGCTTCCTGGGTGTGATGCTGTTCGGTGAGAAGCGGGTCAGCAAGCCAGTGCACTTTCTCGCCACATGCATGGTGGCGATCGGTACGTTGATCTCGGCGACCTGGATCCTGGTCTCCAATAGCTGGATGCAGACGCCTGCTGGCTATGAAGTCGTCAACGGGCGCTTCGTGCCGGGCAACTGGCTCGAAATCATCTTCAATCCATCTTTCCCCTATCGCTTCGTCCATATGGTGCTGGCCGCATTCATTTCGGTGAGCTTCCTGGTGGCGGGTGTCGCCGGCTATCACCTGCTGCGCAACAGCAAGGATGCCGCCGCGCGCAAGATGCTCTCGATGGCGATGTGGATGGCGATCATCGCAGTGCCGATCCAGATCGTCGCCGGTGACATGCACGGACTCAATACCATGGAGCACCAGCCGGCCAAGCTGGCTGCGATGGAAGGGCATTGGGAGAACGAGCCTGGAGCGGGTGTGCCGCTGGTGCTGTTCGGGTTGCCCAACATGGACGCCGAGCGCAATGATTTCGCGCTTGAGATTCCGAGAGTAGCCAGTCTCTATCTCACTCACTCCTGGAGTGGCGAGGTGCAGGCGCTCAAGGACTTTCCGCGCGATGAATGGCCGGATGTGCCGCTGGTGTTCTGGAGCTTCCGTGTGATGGTGGGGCTCGGCATGCTGATGCTGTTGACCGGGGTGGTGGGTAACTACCTGCGTCACCGCGGCAAGCTCTACACCACGCCTCTGTTCCTGCGCTGGGCCATGCTGCTCTCTCCCGCAGGGTTCGTTGCCATCGTGGCGGGTTGGGTGACGACCGAGGCCGGTCGGCAGCCATGGGTGATCTACGGCCTGCTGCGCACGCTCGATGCGCACTCATCCCTTTCCTTCGGCAGCATGGTGGCGAGTCTGATCGGCTTCCTCGTGGTCTATGCGGTGATCTTCGCGATCGGCATCTATTACATGCTGATGCTGATCCGCAAGGAGCCGATGGGTGAAATGCCAGAGGGTGGCCCGGGCGAGCGCAATACGCCGAAACGGCCGTTCTCGGCCACGATCGAAAGCCTCGACGACTAAGCCCGGGAGATACCACTTATGTTCATGGATATGCCTATGTTGCCGGTCGTCTGGTTCGGCTTGATCGGCTTCGCCGTCGCGATGTACATCATCCTGGACGGCTTCAGTCTCGGTATCGGTATTCTCTTTCCGTTCGTCAAGGGCGACGCGCGCCGTGATGTGATGATGGGCACCGCGATGCCGGTCTGGGATGGTAACCAGACCTGGATGATTCTCGCCGGGGCCGGGCTCTATGGTGCTTTCCCCATGGTCTATGCAACCATCCTGCCGGCAATGTACTTGCCGCTGGTATTGATGCTGCTCGCTTTGATCTTCCGGGGAATAGCCTTCGAGTTCAGGGCCAAGTCGACCCGCTACCGCCACATGTTCGACCTGGCGTTTTCCCTGGGCGCGATCGTCGCGACCTTTGCCCAGGGAGTGGTGCTGGGGGGGATCATCCACGGCCTGCAGGTGAGCGATCGGCAGTTCGCCGGAAACACCTTCGACTGGCTGACGCCGTTTTCGCTGTTCACCGGCGTTGCGCTGATATGCGGCTATGCCTTGCTCGGTGCAGCATGGCTGGTGGTGAAGACCGAAGGGGCGCTGCAGAGGAAGTTCTACGCTGCGGTTCGTCCGTTGACTATCGTGCTTATCGTGGCGATGGCGGTGATCAGCATCTGGACGCCTCTGAACAACCAGGCGATCGCTGAGCGCTGGTTCTCCACCCCGAATATCTTCTATCTCTCGATAGTCCCGCTGCTGGTGGTGGTGCTTGCGTTCAGTATCCTCAGCGGAGTGGGTAAAGGGAACGAGAAACTCATTTTCGCCAAGGTGATCGGGCTCTTCATGCTGGGGCTCGTCGGCCTGGTGATCAGCTTCTTTCCCTACATCATCCCGCCCTCGATCACCATATGGGAGGCCTCTTCGAGCGCTTCGAGCCAGCAGTTCCTGATCGTTGGCTACTTGGTGATCATGCCGGTCGTGCTGGTCTACACCGCCTATAGCTACTATGTCTTCCGCGGCAAGGTTCGGCTGGAAAACCTGCATCATTACTGAGCCCATCTGGTGCATATCGCGCGAGCCCTCTCATCGCAATGAGAGGGCTCGCTGCGTTTTGGCTCATCAAGCGATCGATGCGCGACGCAATTGAGATAGAATCGCCTTTCACTTGCGTTGGATGTGCATGATGAATTTTCGCGACCTGGTCCGTCTTCTTGGGGATGGTGAGTACCGCTCCGGTGAGGAGCTGGGCGAGCGGCTCGGCGTCTCTCGGACGGCGATCTGGAAGCAGTTGAAGAAGCTCGAGGGACTGGGTGTCACGCTCGAGGCGGTGCGTGGGCGAGGGTATCGCGTCTCGCCGCCGATCGAGCTGCTCGATGGCAGCGAAATCGTCGGCAAGCTGCCTCATGCTGCGCGCCGTCGTCTGGCGCGGCTGTTCGTCGAAATGCAGCTCGATTCGACCAACAGCTTCCTGCTCAATCGCTTTTCGCAAGGAGCGGGGCATGCGGAAGTCTGCTTCGCCGAGCAGCAGACCAGTGGTCGTGGTCGTCGAGGGCGGCGCTGGGAGACTCCGTTGGGCGGCGGTCTGACTTTTAGCCTCGGGTGGCGCTTCGATTCTCCGGCGGCCCACTTGCAGGGGCTGAGCCTTTCCGTTGGGGTGGTGATAGCGCAAGCATTGGCGAGCCAGGGTGTCGATATCGAGCTGAAGTGGCCCAACGACCTGCTGCTGCGCCGCGGCGACGGTGAGCTTGCCAAGCTGGGGGGGGTATTGATCGAGCTACAGGGCGATGCGGAAGGCCCTTGTGAAGTGGTGATCGGCATCGGTCTCAACGTTCTCTGTGCTCCGAAGCTCGAGGGAGGGAAGGGGTTGCCAAGCGGATGCTTGGGAGAGGTCAATCGGGGCCTGTCGAGAAATGCCGTCGCCGCCGTGCTGATCGAGCATTTGACCGCCATGCTGGAGCGGTTCGGCAGCGAGGGATTCGAACCATGGCGATCTCGCTGGAATCAGTTGCATGCGCTCAGCGGGTGCGCGGTCAACGTCACTCTGGGGGAGGGGGGATATCTCGCTACCGCGCTCGATGTCGATTCGAACGGCAATCTCAGGGTTCGTGAAGGGGATACGATCCGTACCCTGGCGGGTGGGGAGATCACTCTGCGGCCCCTGTCTGACTGAGCGTCCGGTTTTTTTGCGGTGGGGTTGCGCGGGCAGGGTCTTTTTGCAACAATGCGCCGCGTCTTCGCTGGGGCCTCTCGTGGTCGCGTCGAATCCCACAGTTCGGGCGGCGGATGAAAAGAGAGATAAGCGATTGACAGGGTGGGGAAATGATGTAGAATTCGCCGCCACGTAGGAGAGGTTCCCGAGTGGCCAAAGGGAGCAGACTGTAAATCTGCCGCGAAAGCTTCGAAGGTTCGAATCCTTCCCTCTCCACCAGAATTTTGGCTTCGCTATGCGGTCTTGGCGAAGCAGATGGGTAAGCGGGCGTAGTTCAATGGTAGAACCTCAGCCTTCCAAGCTGATGGTGCGGGTTCGATTCCCGCCGCCCGCTCCAGGCAAAGCGCTCATGTAGCTCAGGGGTAGAGCACTCCCTTGGTAAGGGAGAGGTCGACGGTTCAATTCCGTCCATGAGCTCCAATTTTGAAAAGGATGATCGGTATGGTCGTCCTTTTCTTCTTTTTCTGCGCTCGTGTGGGTGTTTTGGGTGGGGGTTGTCAGTCGAGTGTCTTTCGGCTACGATGGCGCCCGCTCTTTCGAGGGTTGAAAGTCGTGTCTAGGCCAGTAGCTCAATTGGCAGAGCAGCGGTCTCCAAAACCGCAGGTTGGGGGTTCGATTCCCTCCTGGCCTGCCAACCTTCCCCAGGTTGGCATCAGTCGGCAGTCAAAAGCCCGATTGATACCTATAATCCCAGCTATCGCCGCACCAGGAGTTCATCCATGAAAAATAACGCCGAGGTGCAGACGACGTCGCGCCACGACGCTATCAAGTGGGCGATCGCGGTCGTTCTCGTTGCCCTGGCGGTGGCCGGCAACATCTATTTCGCGGATCAGCCCCTGCTCTATCGCGTTCTGGGCGTTGTCGTGGTCGCAGGCCTTGGTGTCTACGTTGGCTTCACCACGGTCAAAGGGCGCGAGCTGATCGAGCTCGGGCGCAGCGCGAAGAAAGAGATTCAGCGTGTGGTCTGGCCGACGCGCCAGGAAACCATTCAGACCACTGCGATCGTGATGGTTGCAGTGCTGATCGTTGGGCTCGTGCTCTGGCTGATCGATACCCTGCTTGGCTGGCTCGTGTCGGGCATCATAGGTTAGGAGAAAGCATGGCTAAGCGCTGGTACGTGGTTCACGCCTACTCCGGCTTCGAGAAGCAGGTGATGCGGTCGCTCAAGGACCGCATCAAGCTGCATGAGGTCGAGGATCTCTTTGGTGAGATTCTCGTGCCGGTCGAAGAAGTCGTCGAGATGCGTGACGGCAAGCGTCGTAAGAGTGAGCGTAAGTTCTATCCCGGCTACGTGCTGGTCGAGATGGAAATGAACGATACGACGTGGCACTTGGTCAACGAGACGCCGCGCGTCATGGGCTTCATCGGCGGTACGCCGGAGAAGCCTGCGCCGATCACTCAGCGCGAAGCGGATGCCATTCTTCGCCGCGTGCAGGATGGTAGCGAGAAGCCTCGTCCCAAGACCGTTTTCGAAGCTGGCGAGACCGTTCGGGTCGTCGATGGTCCGTTCGCCGACTTCAACGGCGTGGTCGAAGAAGTGAACTACGAGAAGAGCCGCCTGCAGGTCAGCGTATTGATCTTCGGGCGCTCCACCCCTGTGGAGCTTGAATTCTCCCAGGTGGTCAAAGAGTGATTTGATTCAGCTCGCGAGAGAGGCCTCTCGTGAGTTTTGGAGCGTCGGTTCGACGTTCTTTTTCACCGGGGAGCCGAAAGGCGCTATCACCCAAACGGAGTCCATCCATGGCCAAGAAAGTACAGGCGTACATCAAGCTGCAGGTCGCAGCTGGTAAAGCCAACCCCAGCCCCCCCGTGGGTCCGGCGCTCGGTCAGCACGGCGTCAACATCATGGAGTTCTGCAAAGCCTTCAATGCGGCTACCCAGAACCTCGAGCCGGGTCTGCCGACTCCGGTCGTGATCACCGTCTATTCCGATCGCAGCTTCACCTTCATCACCAAGACTCCTCCGGCGGCGGTGCTGCTCAAGAAAGCAGCCGGCATCCAGTCTGGTTCGGGCGAGCCGAACAAGAAGAAGGTGGGCACCGTGACTCGCGCGCAGCTCGAAGAGATCGCGCGTACCAAAGAGCCGGATATGACCGCTTCCGATCTCGAAGCAGCCGTCCGTACCATCGCTGGCAGTGCGCGCAGCATGGGTCTGAACGTGGAGGGTCTCTGAGATGGCCAAGCTTACCAAGCGCATGAAGCAGATTCGCGCCAAGGTCGACTCTGCCAAGACTTACAGCATCGACGAAGCCACCGCTCTGCTTGCTGAGCTTTCGACCGTCAAGTTCAAGGAATCCATCGACGTTTCCGTGAATCTGGGCGTCGATCCGCGCAAATCCGATCAGGTGGTGCGTGGCGCTACCGTCATGCCTCACGGTACCGGCAACGACGTTCGTGTCGCCGTATTTGCCCAAGGCGCCAACGCCGATGCGGCCCGTGAAGCTGGTGCCGAGATCGTTGGTATGGACGACCTCGCTGCCGAGATCAAAGGCGGCCGTCTGGACTTCGACGTCGTCATCGCCTCTCCGGATGCGATGCGTGTGGTCGGCCAGCTGGGCCAGATCCTCGGCCCGCGCGGCCTGATGCCGAACCCCAAGGTCGGCACCGTGACTCCCGACGTCGCTACCGCGGTCAAGAACGCCAAGGCTGGTCAGGTGCGTTTCCGTACCGACAAGAACGGCATCATCCATGCGACGCTGGGCAAGGTCGACTTCGCTCCCGAAGCGATCAAAGGCAACCTCGAAGCGCTGATCAACGATCTCAAGCGCCTCAAGCCCAGCACCTCGAAAGGTGTGTACCTGAAGAAGGTCTCGCTCTCGAGCACCATGGGTCCTGGCATCACCGTCGATCACTCCTATCTGGCCTGATCGATGGTTCGGCAGCGGCGATCCAGTCGCCGCCGATCGATTGTCTTTAGCAGTAACTTTGCGGTTCCCGCGCCGATTGGGCGGGCGCCGTCAAAGACCGCAGGTGCGCAGGATTGGTCTTGCGCTTAATGGGCTCTGCCCGCCTGCGCAGATGGTGAGGCTTGCCATGGGGCTGCGTGAGTGGCCCTTGGCACCAGCCATCCCCCGCCCCAGGCGCTGCGCGATTTCGGTCGTGTCTACGCTCTGGGATATGGCAACCCGGGGTGGTGATCGGATTCGTTCCGGTCGCTCTCCGGTACGAAGGAGTGAAGACAGTGGCATTAGGTCTTGAAGGCAAAAAGGCGATCGTCGCTGAAGTCAGCGAAGCCGCTAGCGCCGCGCTCTCCGTCGTCGTTGCCGACTCTCGCGGTGTGACTGTAGACGCAATGACCGAATTGCGTAAACAGGCTCGCGAGAATGGCGTCCAGCTGCGCGTCGTGCGCAACACGCTGGCGCGCCGTGCGCTCGCAGGTACCTCTTATGAGTGCCTGAACGAGTCGTTCGTCGGCCCGACCCTTCTTGCGTTTTCCATGGAGCATCCTGGCGCTGGCGCCCGATTGCTCAAGGAATTCGCCAAGAAGCAGGAGAAGTTCGACGTCAAAGCATTGGCGTACGATGGCGAGCTCATCCCGGCTGAACAGATCGATCGCCTGGCCGCTCTGCCGACGCGCGACGAAGCGCTCGCCAAGCTGTTGTCGGTGATGAAAGAAGCTTCCGCCGGCAAACTGGCCCGCGTTCTCGCTGCGCTGCGCGACAAGAAACAATCGGAAGAAGCCGCATAAGCGGTTGTTTCCCTTCATCTTGTCTGCCCGTACGGGTGCGAACGTCCAAAATCACGCTCGAGCAACAGTTGCTCCGCAAAGTCTAGGAATGTAATCATGGCACTTAGCAAAGACGATATCATCAACGCAGTAGCCGAAATGTCCGTCATGGAAGTGGCCGATCTGGTCACCGCGATGGAAGAGAAATTCGGCGTTTCCGCCGCAGCGGCCGTTGTCGCTGGTCCGGCCGCAGCTGCCGAAGCAGTTGAAGAGCAGACCGAATTCGACCTGATCCTGAAAGATGCTGGCGAGAAAAAAGTCAACGTCATCAAGGCTGTTCGCGAAATCACCGGTCTCGGCCTGAAAGAAGCCAAGGCTGCTGTCGATGGCGCTCCGGCGACCATCAAAGAAGCTCTGTCCAAGGATGACGCAGAAGCTGCGAAGAAAAAGCTCGAAGAAGCTGGCGCTACCGCGGAACTCAAGTAACGTTCGTGCGTATCGCTACGTACGCGGCTTAGCTTGCGTACACGGCTGGTGGCGGTTCTCCGCCGCCGGCCTTTTTCCGTTGCAAGCCGGTGCATCAGACGGCAGCGAAATTTGCAAGGCAACGGCTAGATGTCATCGGAAAAGCGCGGGAACGGCGTTCTGCGTCGTGAATCGCCCCCGCTGTCCGACCGAATTCTCAACGGCGAGCCTCCCTCCTTCGAGGGGCTTGCCGTTGGCGCCTGACGGGGGCGTCCTCGTCACCGCGTGCCGACCACGCCGGTCACTTATGGTGAACAAGCTGGGGAATACAGATGGCTTACTCATACACTGAGAAAAAACGCATCCGCAAGGATTTCGGCAAACTGCCCCAAGTGATGGATGTGCCTTACTTGCTGGCCATCCAGCTTGATTCCTACTACGACTTCCTCCAGCAGGACAAGCCGTTCGCCGAACGTCTCGACATCGGTCTGCACGCCGCTTTCAACTCCGTGTTCCCGATCGAGAGTTTCTCTGGCAATGCCGCGCTCGAGTACGTGAGCTATCGTTTCGGCACGCCCGCGTTCGACGTCAAGGAATGCCAGCTTCGCGGAGTGACCTACTCCGCACCGCTGCGGGTCAAGGTACGCTTGATCATCTACGACCGCGAGTCTTCCAACAAGGCGGTCAAGGACATCAAGGAGCAGGAAGTCTACATGGGGGAAATCCCCCTGATGACCGAGAACGGGACCTTCATCATCAACGGTACCGAGCGCGTCATCGTCTCGCAGCTGCACCGCAGCCCGGGGGTCTTCTTCGACCACGACAAGGGCAAGAGCCACTCGTCGGGCAAGCTGCTCTATTCAGCGCGCATCATTCCCTATCGCGGCTCCTGGCTCGACTTCGAGTTCGACCCGCGGGACAACGTCTTCGTACGCATCGACCGTCGCCGCAAGCTGCCGGCCACGGTGCTGCTGCGCGCGCTGGGCATGAGCGGTGAGGATATCCTCGGCACTTTCTTCGAAACCAGCGTTTTCCGCATCGAGGACTCCGGTTTCAGCGTAGATCTGGTGCCGGCTCGTCTTCGCGGCGAAACCGCCTCGTTCGAGATCCGTGACGAGCAGCTCAACGTGATCGTCGAGGAAGGCCGGCGGATCACCCAGAAGCATATTCGCCAGCTCGAAAAGGCGGGTATCCAGCGTCTGCGCGTCCCGTTGGACTACCTCGTCGGCAAGACCCTTGCCAAAGACCAGGTCAATCCATCGACGGGCGAGCTGATCTGCGAGTGCAATACCGAGCTCACCCCCGAACTCATCGAGAGCATCGGCAAGGCTGGGATCACGCAGATCGAAACGCTCTACACCAACGATCTCGATACCGGTCCGTTCATCTCCGATACGCTGAGGGTCGATCCGACCAGCTCGCAGCTCGAAGCGCTGGTCGAGATCTACCGGATGATGCGTCCCGGCGAGCCGCCGACCAAGGAAGCCGCCGAGTCGCTGTTCAACAACCTGTTCTTCTCCGCCGACCGCTACGACCTGTCTGCGGTGGGCCGGATGAAGTTCAACCGCCGCCTGCGTCGCGACAGCGATACCGGTTCCGGTGTCCTCGACCACGCCGACATCCTCGACGTGCTCAAGGAGCTGATCAATATCCGTAACGGCTTCGGCGACGTCGACGATATCGACCACCTCGGCAACCGTCGCATCAGAAGCGTCGGCGAAATGGCCGAGAACCAGTTCCGTGTCGGCCTGGTGCGCGTCGAGCGTGCGGTCAAGGAACGCCTGTCGATGGCCGAGAGCGAAGGCCTGATGCCGCAGGACCTGATCAACGCCAAGCCGGTGGCGGCTGCGGTGAAGGAGTTCTTCGGTTCGAGCCAGCTGTCCCAGTTCATGGACCAGAACAACCCGCTCTCCGAGGTCACTCACAAGCGCCGTGTCTCCGCGCTTGGGCCGGGCGGTCTGACCCGTGAGCGTGCAGGCTTCGAGGTGCGCGACGTTCATGCCACCCACTACGGCCGCCTGTGCCCGATCGAAACGCCGGAAGGCCCGAACATCGGTCTGATCAACTCGCTGGCGACCTATTCGCGCACCAATAGCTACGGCTTCCTCGAGACTCCGTATCGCAAGGTGGTGGACCGCCAGGTGACCGACGAACTGGTTCATCTCTCGGCGATCGAGGAAGGCGACTACATCATCGCCCAGGCTTCCGCCTCCGTGGATGAGAGCGGTCGGCTGGTCGACGACCTGGTCCAGGTCCGGCACCGTGGCGAGACGACATTCATGGCACCGGACAAGGTGACCCTGATGGACGTTTCTCCGCGCCAGGTCGTATCGGTCGCAGCGGCGCTGATCCCGTTCCTCGAGCACGATGACGCCAACCGCGCGCTGATGGGCTCGAACATGCAGCGTCAGGCGGTGCCGACCCTGCGTGCCGAGAAGCCTCTCGTCGGCACCGGCATGGAGCGCTTCGTTGCCCGCGACTCCGGCGTCTGCGCCATCGCCCGCCGCGGTGGCAAGGTCGACTCCGTCGATGCCAAGCGCATCGTCATCCGGGTCGATGAGAACGAAGTGGTCGGTGGTGAGGCAGGTGTGGATATCTACAACCTGACCAAGTACGTCCGCTCGAACCAGAACACTTGCCAGAACCAGCGTCCGATCGTGCGTCCCGGCGATCAGGTGGCACGTGGCGATATCCTGGCAGACGGCACCTCGGTCGATACCGGTGACCTGGCGCTGGGCCAGAACATGCGCATCGCGTTCATGCCCTGGAACGGCTACAACTACGAAGACTCGATCCTGATCTCCGAGCGCGTGGTCCAGGAGGATCGTTTCACCACGATCCACATCCAGGAGCTGACCTGCGTTTCCCGCGACACCAAGCTCGGGGCGGAGGAGATCACGTCCGACATTCCCAACGTCGGCGAAGCCGCGTTGAGCAAGCTGGACGAGTCCGGTGTGGTCTACATCGGCGCTGAGATCAATCCCGGCGACATCCTGGTCGGCAAGGTCACGCCCAAAGGCGAAACCCAGCTGACCCCTGAAGAGAAGCTGCTTCGCGCGATCTTCGGCGAGAAGGCCTCCGACGTGAAGGACACCTCGCTGCGTGCCTCTACCGGTATGCGTGGCACCGTCATCGACGTGCAGGTGTTCACTCGCGACGGCGTGGAGAAGGACCAGCGTGCGCTCGCGATCGAGAAGATGCAGCTCGACGAAGTGCGCAAGGATCTCCAGGAAACCTACCGTATCGCCGAGAACGCGACCTTCGAGCGTCTGCGCAATTCGCTTGTCGGTCAGCCGGTCAACGGTGGGCCGAAGCTGAAGAAAGGCGACGTGCTCGACGATGCCTATCTCGGCGAGCTGCCGCGCGCCCAGTGGTTCAGCCTGCGGATGCAGGATGAGGCGCTCAACGAACTGCTGGCCCAGGCCAACGAGCAGCTCGAAGGTCGGCGCAAGGAGATGGACGAGCGCTTCGAGGACAAGCGTCGCAAGCTGACCCAGGGCGACGACCTCGCGCCGGGCGTGCTGAAGATCGTCAAGGTCTATCTGGCGGTCAGGCGTCGCATCCAGCCGGGCGACAAGATGGCGGGCCGTCACGGCAACAAGGGTGTCATCTCGGCGATCAAGCCGGTCGAGGATATGCCCTTCGACGCCAACGGTGTACCGGTCGACTTCGTGCTCAACCCGCTTGGCGTACCTTCGCGCATGAACGTCGGCCAGATCCTCGAGACCCACCTGGGCATGGCCGCCCATGGGCTCGGCGAGAAGCTCGACCGGATGCTGAAGGATGCCCGGGGCCAGCAGCTCAAGGAGATTCGCGGCTTCCTCGACCAGGTCTACAACGGCACCGGTGGTCGCCACGAGACGCTGGACGAGCTCAGCGACGAAGAGATGATCACGCTGGCCAAGAACCTCTCCAAGGGTGTGCCGATCGCGACGCCGGTATTCGACGGCGCCAAGGAGCACGAGATCAAAGGGCTGCTCAAGCTCGCCGATCTGCCGGAGTCCGGCCAGCTGGAGCTCTACGATGGCTGCACGGGTGAACGGTTCGATCGACCGGTGACGGTGGGCTACATGTACATGCTCAAGCTCAACCACCTGGTCGACGACAAGATGCACGCCCGTTCCACCGGTTCGTACTCGCTGGTCACCCAGCAGCCGCTCGGTGGCAAGGCGCAGTTCGGCGGACAGCGCTTCGGCGAGATGGAGGTCTGGGCGTTGGAAGCCTACGGCGCGGCCTACACCCTGCAGGAAATGCTCACCGTCAAGTCCGACGACGTCGAAGGCCGGACCAAGATGTACAAGAGCATCGTCGACGGCGACCACACCATGCAGGCCGGCATGCCGGAGTCGTTCAACGTGTTGGTCAAGGAGATCCGCTCGCTGGGCATCGACATCGAGCTGGAGTCCTGAATACAGGACGCTCCCGGTCGTTCGACCGTTTTATCTGATGGTCCGCGGACCAGTGTGGCGATCGCCTCACTGGTCCGCCCATGAAAACTCCGCAGCGGAGCCGACCTAATGAAAGATTTGGTGAAAGTACTCAAATCGCAGGCGCAGTCGGAAGAGTTCGACTCGATCAAGATCTCGCTCGCCTCACCGGAAATGATTCGTTCGTGGTCCTACGGCGAGGTCAAGAAGCCGGAAACCATCAACTACCGGACGTTCAAGCCCGAGCGTGATGGCCTGTTCTGCGCCAAGATATTCGGCCCAGTGAAGGACTACGAGTGCCTCTGCGGCAAGTACAAGCGCATGAAGCACCGCGGCATCATCTGCGAGAAGTGCGGCGTCGAAGTGACCAAGGCCGCGGTGCGCCGCGAGCGCATGGGGCATATCGAACTGGCCTCGCCGGTCGCTCACATCTGGTTCCTCAAGTCGCTGCCGAGCCGTATCGGCATGCTGCTCGACATGACCTTGCGTGACATCGAGCGGGTGCTCTACTTCGAGTCCTTCGTGGTCATCGATCCGGGCATGACTACGCTCGAGAAAGGCCAACTGCTCAACGACGAGCAGTATTTCGAGGCGCTCGAGGAGTTCGGCGACGACTTCGACGCGCGCATGGGGGCCGAGGCTGTCCAGGCGCTGCTCGCCGATATCGAGCTTGGTGAAGAGATCGAACGGCTGCGCGAAGAAATTCCGCAGACCAATTCCGACACCAAGGTGAAGAAGCTTTCCAAGCGGCTCAAGCTGCTCGAAGCCTTCTTCAAGTCCGGCAACAAGCCGGCCTGGATGGTGATGGAAGTGCTGCCGGTACTGCCGCCCGACCTGCGTCCGCTGGTGCCGCTCGACGGTGGCCGGTTCGCCACCTCCGATCTCAACGATCTCTATCGTCGGGTGATCAACCGTAACAACCGCCTCAAGCGGCTGCTCGATCTCAACGCGCCGGACATCATCGTGCGCAACGAGAAGCGCATGCTGCAGGAGTCGGTCGATGCGCTGCTCGACAACGGTCGCCGCGGCCGTGCGATCACCGGGTCGAACAAGCGCCCGCTGAAGTCGCTCGCTGACATGATCAAGGGCAAGCAGGGGCGTTTCCGCCAGAACCTGCTCGGCAAGCGCGTCGACTACTCCGGTCGTTCGGTCATCACCGTCGGGCCGGCTCTGCGCCTGCATCAGTGCGGCCTGCCGAAGAAGATGGCGCTCGAGCTGTTCAAGCCGTTCATCTATTCCAAGCTGCAGCTCAACGGCCAGGCGTCGACGATCAAGGCCGCCAAGAAGATGGTCGAGCGCGAAGTGCCCGAGGTGTGGGATATCCTCGCCGACGTCATTCGTGAGCACCCGGTGCTGCTCAACCGTGCGCCGACCCTGCACCGCCTCGGCATCCAGGCTTTCGAGCCGCTGCTGATCGAAGGCAAGGCGATCCAGCTCCACCCGCTGGTCTGCGCGGCTTACAACGCTGACTTCGACGGTGACCAGATGGCGGTCCACGTGCCGCTGACGCTGGAAGCCCAGCTCGAAGCCCGTGCGCTGATGATGTCGACCAACAACGTGCTTTCGCCGGCCAATGGTGATCCGATCATCGTGCCGTCGCAGGACGTGGTGCTCGGTCTCTACTACATGACCCGCGAGAAGATCGGCGCGAAGGGCGAGGGCATGGTGTTCTCGAACCTGAGCGAGGTCGAGCGCGCCTTCGGCACCCAGAGCGTCGCCTTGCACGCGCGGATCAAGGTGCGTCTGACCGAGTGGATCAAAGACGAAGAGAGTGGTGAGCTCACCGAGAACACCGCGATTCGTGATACCACCGTCGGCCGCGCGCTGCTGTTCACGATCCTGCCCAAGGGCATGAGCTTCGACATCATCGACCGGCCGATGAAGAAGAAGGCGATCTCGCAGCTGATCAATACTGCCTATCGTCGTGTCGGCCTGAAGGATGCGGTCATTCTCGCTGACCAGCTGATGTACACCGGCTTCCGCATGGCGACCTGGTCGGGTGCGTCGATCGGGGTCAATGATTTCGTCATTCCTGCCTCCAAGGCTTCGATCATCGATGCCGCCGAGCAGGAAGTGAAGGAAATCGAAGATCAGTTCTCCTCCGGCCTGGTCACCGCTGGCGAGAAGTACAACAAGGTCATCGACATCTGGTCGAAGGCCAACGACAAGGTCGCCAAGGCGATGATGGTGGGCATCTCCAAGGAGAGCGTCATCAATCGCAAGGGCGAGGAAGTCGAACAGGATTCGTTCAACAGCGTCTTCATCATGGCTGACTCGGGCGCTCGTGGTAGCGCAGCCCAGATCCGCCAGCTCGCGGGTATGCGTGGCCTGATGGCCAAGCCAGACGGCTCGATCATCGAGACGCCAATCACCGCGAACTTCCGTGAAGGCCTGAACGTACTCCAGTACTTCATCTCGACTCACGGTGCGCGTAAAGGTCTGGCGGACACCGCGCTCAAGACCGCCAACTCGGGTTACCTCACCCGCCGCCTGGTCGATGTCGCCCAGGACGTGGTGATCACCGACATCGATTGCGGCACCGAAGAAGGCTTGACCCTGCACCCGGTGATCGAAGGTGGCGACGTCATCGTCTCGCTCGCCGAGCGTGTGCTGGGCCGAGTGACCGCCCAGGACGTACTCGACGGTCAGGATAACGTGCTGATTCCGCGCGGGACCCTGCTCGACGAAGAGTGGTGCTCGCGACTCGATACCATGGGCGTCGATGAGATCGTGGTGCGCAGCACCATCACCTGCGAGACGACCCACGGGGTCTGCGCGCAGTGCTACGGTCGTGATCTGGCCCGCGGGCATCTGGTCAACGTCGGTGAGTCGGTCGGGGTCATCGCCGCGCAGTCGATCGGTGAGCCGGGTACCCAGCTGACCATGCGTACCTTCCACATCGGCGGTGCCGCTTCGCGTGCGTCCGCAGTGGACAGTGTGCAGGTCAAGCACGGCGGCAGCGTTCGCCTGCACAACATGAAGTCGGTCGAGCGTGGCGACGGCAAGCTGGTGGTGGTGTCCCGCTCCAGCGCCCTGGCGGTCGCCGATGACCACGGACGTGAGCGCGAGTATTACAAGCTGCCCTATGGCGCCGAGCTTTCGGTTCGCGATGGCGATGTGGTCGAGGCTGGACAGACCGTCGCCAAGTGGGACCCGCACACTCATCCGATCATCGCCGAGGTCGCGGGGAGCATTCAGTTCTCCGAGATGGAAGAGGGTCAGACCATGCACCGTACGGTGGATGAGATGACCGGCCTTTCCTCGATCGAGATCATCGAGGCTGGTAGCCGTCCGACCTCCGGTCGCGACAAGCGGCCGATGATCATGCTGGTCGATGAGAAGGGACAGCATGTCACCCTGCCTGGCTCGAACACGCCGGTGCAGTACATGCTGCCCGGCAACGCGATCGTCTCGGTCGACAACGGCGCCAAGATCGACGTGGGTGAAGTCGTTGCGCGCATGCCGGTGGAGGCGTCCGGTAACAAGGACATCACCGGTGGTCTGCCGCGCGTCGCCGACCTGTTCGAAGCTCGCAAGCCCAAGGAACCGGCGATCCTCGCCGAGATCTCAGGGACGGTGACCTTCGGCAAGGAAACCAAGGGCAAGCGCCGCCTGACGATCACCCCGAGCGAGGGCGACCCGTTCGAGATGCTGATCCCGAAATGGCGCCAGATCAGCGTTTTCGAGGGTGAGAACGTCGAGAAGGGCGAAGTGATCTCGGATGGCCCGAGCAACCCGCACGATATCCTGCGCCTGCTCGGCGTCTCGGAGCTGGCGAAGTACATCACCGCCGAGATCCAGGATGTCTACCGGTTGCAGGGCGTGGGCATCAACGACAAGCACATCGAAGTGATCGTGCGTCAGATGCTGCGCAAGGTCGAAGTTACCGATGCCGCCGACAGCGAGCTGATCCAGGGCGACCAGGTCGAGTTCTTCCGGGTGCTCGAGGAAAACGAGCGCCTCGCGGCAGCGAACCGTTTCCCGGCCAAGTACGAGCGCGTACTGCTGGGGATCACCAAGGCTTCGCTTGCCACCGAGTCGTTCATCTCCGCGGCATCGTTCCAGGAGACCACTCGCGTACTTACCGAGGCATCGGTCACCGGCAAGCGCGATTTCCTTCGCGGCCTGAAGGAGAACGTGGTCGTCGGTCGCCTGATTCCCGCCGGTACCGGCCTTGCGCATCATGCCGAGCGTCGGCGCCGGCGCGAGGAGTCCGACCGCGTGCTGCACCCGACCGCGCTCGACATCGAGCAGCAGCTCGGCGAGCAGCTGACCGCGCTGGATGCCGACGAAGACTGAATACGTCGGTAGTGGATGAAATCGTCAAGCCCGAGCGAAGAACATCGCCCGGGCTTGACGCTCAGGTTGCGAAGCCCGTAGAATTCGCAGCCTTTAATAGCGGGAGAAGTCCGTCTTTTTTCGCTATCAAGCTGCCCGGGTGGGTAGTGGCAGTATCATTGCATCGCTATTTGGAGTGAGTAACTTAATGGCAACCGTCAACCAGCTGGTGCGCAAGCCGCGCAAGCGCCCCGTCACCAAGAGTGACGTCCCGGCGCTTCAGGCCTGCCCCCAGAAACGTGGGGTTTGCACCCGCGTATACACCACGACCCCGAAGAAGCCGAACTCGGCGCTGCGTAAAGTTTGTCGCGTGCGTTTGACCAATGGCTTCGAAGTCACCTCCTACATCGGTGGTGAGGGTCACAACCTGCAGGAACACTCGGTCGTGCTGATTCGCGGCGGTCGTGTGAAGGACTTGCCCGGTGTGCGTTATCACACCGTGCGCGGCGCTCTGGATACCTCTGGCGTCCAGAACCGTAAGCAGGGCCGTTCGAAGTACGGCACCAAGCGTCCGAAATCCTGATTTCATTCTGGTCTGATAAGAGTAAGGCTGGTCTCAGTGGCCAGGTTTACCTGAAGGACCCTTCACCGAGGGCTTATCATGCCTAGACGTCGTATTGCCGCAAAACGCGACATCCTTCCGGATCCCAAGTTCGGAAGTGAGCGGCTGGCCAAGTTCATGAACCATCTGATGATCAGCGGCAAGAAGTCCGTTGCCGAGCGCATCGTTTATGGCGCGCTCGACCGGGTTGCCACTCGCTCCAAAGATGCCGAGCCGCTGGAACTGTTCGAAAAAGCGCTGGAAGCGATCCAGCCGATGGTCGAGGTCAAGTCGCGTCGCGTAGGTGGTGCCACCTACCAGGTGCCTGTGGAAGTACGTCCTTCCCGTCGTCAGGCGCTGGCCATGCGCTGGATGGTCGACGCTGCGCGTTCGCGTGGTGAGAAGACCATGGAGCAGCGTCTTGCTGGCGAGATCCTGGATGCAGCGGAAGGAAAAGGTGCCGCCGTCAAGAAGCGCGAAGACGTCCACCGTATGGCCGAGGCCAACAAGGCGTTCTCGCACTACCGTTTCTGATCCGCGTCGTTCGGCCGTCGCGGGGCTTCTCCTCGCGATGGCCCCGCCGGTGAAGGACGAGGCTTCCAACCAACAGGACACACTATCGTGGCACGCAAGACTCCCCTTAAGCGCTATCGCAATATCGGGATTGTCGCGCACGTCGATGCGGGCAAGACCACTACGACCGAGCGCGTGCTTTTCTATACCGGTCTCTCGCACAAGATCGGCGAAGTCCATGACGGCGCTGCAACCACCGACTGGATGGAGCAGGAGCAGGAGCGTGGTATCACCATCACCTCCGCTGCTGTGACGACCTTCTGGAAGGGGATGAACCAGCAGTTCGACGAGCACCGCATCAACATCATCGACACCCCTGGACACGTCGACTTCACCATCGAGGTCGAACGTTCCCTGCGCGTGCTCGATGGTGCTGTGGTCGTGCTCTGCGGCTCCTCCGGTGTGCAGCCCCAGACCGAAACCGTGTGGCGTCAGGCGAACAAGTACGAAGTACCGCGCATGGTCTTCGTCAACAAGATGGACCGCGCTGGCGCGGACTTCTTCAAGGTCGTCGAGCAGCTCAAGGATCGCTTGAACTGCAACGCAGTGCCGATCCAGATCAACTGGGGCGCTGAAGAAGACTTCAAAGGCGTCGTCGATCTGATCGAGATGAAGGCGATCCTTTGGAACGACGCCGACCAGGGGCTGACCTACGAACTCGTCGATATTCCCGACGAGCTCCGGGAAACCGCTGAGACCTACCGCGAGCAGATGATCGAAGCCGCGGCCGAGGCCTCGGACGAGCTGATGGAGAAGTACCTCGACGAGGGCGAGCTGACCAAGGAAGAGATCAAGGCCGGTCTGCGTCGTCGTACCCTCGACAACGAGATCGTACTGATCACCTGCGGCTCCGCGTTCAAGAACAAGGGCGTGCAGGCGGTGCTCGACGCGGTCGTCGAATACCTCCCTTCTCCGCTCGAGGTCAAGGCGATCGAGGGTGAGCTGAACGACAAGGAAGGCACCATCGAGACCCGTGAGGCCGATGACAATGCTCCTTTCGCTGCGCTCGCGTTCAAGATCGCGACCGATCCGTTCGTCGGTACGCTGACTTTCGTTCGCGTCTATTCGGGCGTGCTGAGCTCGGGCGATAGCGTCTACAACTCCGTCAAGGAGAAGAAAGAGCGCATCGGTCGTATCGTTCAGATGCATGCGAACACGCGCGAAGAGATCAAAGAGATCCTCGCTGGCGACATCGCCGCCTGTGTCGGGCTCAAGGACGTCACCACCGGTGATACTCTTTGCGCCATCGACAACAAGATCGTGCTGGAGCGGATGGAGTTCCCTGAGCCTGTGATTTCGGTCGCCGTCGAACCGAAGTCCAAGGCTGACCAGGAGAAGATGGGTATCGCCCTCGGCAAGCTTGCGCAGGAGGATCCTTCCTTCCGCGTCAAGACCGACGAGGAGACCGGTCAGACCATCATCTCCGGGATGGGCGAGCTGCACCTCGATATCATCGTCGACCGTATGCGTCGCGAGTTCAAAGTCGAGGCGAACATCGGCAAGCCGCAGGTTGCCTATCGCGAGACGATTCGTAAGAGCGTCGAGCAGGAAGGCAAGTTCGTTCGCCAGTCCGGTGGGCGCGGTCAGTTCGGTCACGTGTGGCTTCGTATCGAACCGCTGACCGAGGCCGACAAGGGTGGCGACGAGGAAATGACCTTCAAGTTCACCTCCGAGATCGTCGGTGGTGTGGTGCCGAAGGAATACGTTCCCGCAGTCGAGAAGGGTGCTTACGAGCAGCTGCAGAACGGCGTCATCGCGGGCTACCCGATGATCGACGTCAAAGTGGCGCTGTTCGATGGCTCCTACCACGATGTCGACTCGAACGAAAATGCCTTCAAGATCGCCTCGTCGATGGCGATCAAAGAAGGTGCGCGCAAGGCTGGCGCGGTTCTGCTCGAGCCGATCATGCGAGTCGAGGTGGTGACGCCTGAGGACTTCATGGGCGATGTGATGGGCGATTTGAACCGCCGCCGTGGCCTGGTGCAGGGTATGGATGACTCCTCTTCTGGTAAAGTCATCCGTGCAATGGTGCCGCTGGGTGAGATGTTCGGTTACGCGACCGACCTGCGTTCGCAGACCCAGGGCCGCGCAAGCTACTCCATGGAGTTTGCGAAGTACGATGAGGCGCCGTCCAGCGTCGTCGAAGCCGTCATCAATCAGAAATAACCCATAGCTCAAACGAGGTTATAGCAGTGGCTAAGGCAAAATTTGAACGTTCCAAACCGCACGTAAACGTCGGTACCATCGGTCACGTCGACCATGGTAAGACCACCCTGACTGCGGCACTGACCCGCGTCTCCGCGGAAGTCTTCGGCGGTGAATGGCGCGCTTTCGACACCATCGACAACGCTCCGGAAGAGCGCGAGCGCGGTATCACCATCGCCACCGCTCACGTCGAGTACCAGTCGGAAGTCCGTCACTACGCGCACGTCGACTGCCCCGGGCACGCCGACTACGTCAAGAACATGATCACCGGTGCCGCTCAGATGGACGGCGCGATCCTGGTCTGCTCCGCAGCTGACGGCCCCATGCCGCAGACTCGCGAGCACATCCTGCTGTCGCGTCAGGTGGGCGTACCCTACATCGTCGTGTTCCTGAACAAGGCCGACATGGTCGACGACGAAGAGCTGCTCGAGCTGGTCGAGATGGAAGTTCGTGAACTCCTCAGCGAGTACGACTTCCCGGGTGACGACACCCCGATCATCATCGGCTCTGCGCTGATGGCGCTCGAAGGCAAGGACGATAACGGCATGGGTACTACCGCCGTTACCAACCTGATCAAGGCACTGGATGACTACATTCCTGAGCCGGAGCGTGCCATCGACCGTCCGTTCCTGATGCCGATCGAAGACGTATTCTCGATCTCTGGCCGCGGTACCGTGGTCACTGGTCGCGTCGAGCGCGGCATCGTCAAGACTGGCGAAGAAGTCGAGATCGTTGGTCTGCGTGATACCACCAAGACCACCGTTACCGGTGTCGAGATGTTCCGTAAGCTGCTCGACGAAGGTCGTGCGGGTGAGAACATCGGTGCGCTGCTGCGTGGCACCAAGCGTGACGACGTCGAGCGTGGCCAGGTTCTGGCCAAGCCGGGCTCGATCACTCCGCACACCAAATTCGAAAGCGAAGTCTACATCCTGTCCAAGGAAGAAGGCGGCCGTCACACTCCGTTCTTCAAAGGCTATCGCCCGCAGTTCTACTTCCGTACCACCGACGTGACTGGTACCTGTGAACTGCCGGAAGGTGTCGAGATGGTCATGCCGGGCGACAACGTCAAGATGGTCGTCACCCTGATCGCCCCGATCGCCATGGAAGACGGCCTGCGCTTCGCTATCCGCGAAGGTGGTCGTACCGTCGGCGCTGGCGTCGTCGCCAAGATCGTCGAGTAACATCGCAAGGCGATTCAAAAGGGGCCCGGCTCGGGCCCCTTTCTCATGTCGGGCTGTCCCTCTCGTGCGATGCGCGTTTGACTCACCCTCTCAGGGTGAATATAATGCGCATCCTTTCAAGCGTGAGTGGGCGGCTCGCGCCGTCGCATTCACAGGCTGCCTAGCGCATCACCATGGCGCGCGGGTATTGCCCATTGGAGTCAAGGCAAAATGCAGAACCAGAAAATTCGCATTCGGCTGAAGGCGTTCGACCATCGCCTGATCGATCAGTCCGCGCAGGAAATCGTGGATACCGCGAAGCGGACCGGTGCTCAGGTGCGTGGGCCGATCCCCCTGCCGACCAATCGGGAGCGTTACACCGTTCTGATCTCCCCGCACGTCAATAAAGACGCGCGCGATCAGTACGAGATTCGCACCCACAAGCGTGTGTTGGACATCGTCGAACCGACCGAGAAAACGGTCGATGCGCTGATGAAGCTTGATCTCGCCGCCGGCGTCGATGTGCAGATCAAGGTTGATTAATCACCCTCACTAGTCACTTGCGGCCGTGTTGGCCGCCGCGTCGTGAGACGCCACACAATGTGCTAGTGGAATGCTCTGGAAAGGGCAGCCATAGCGGGTGATAGCCCCGTACACTAAAGGAGACTGAACATGACGATCGGTTTGGTCGGCAAGAAGAGCGGCATGACCCGTATCTTCACCGAAGATGGCACTTCCGTGCCCGTAACCGTCATCGAAGTTGAGCCCAACCGCGTCACCAGCGTCAAGACTCTCGAGTCTGACGGCTATCGCGCCGTCCAAGTGACTGCCGGTTCGCGCAAGGCCAAGCATCTGTCCAAGGCTGCTGCAGGTCAGTTCGCCAAGGCAGGTGTCGAAGCTGGTCGTACTCTGGCGGAGTTCCGTCTCGCTGAAAGCGAGGAAGATCCCCAGGTCGGCGGCGAATTCACCGTATCCCTCTTTGAAGCTGGTCAGAAGATCGATGTGACCGGTACGTCCAAAGGTAAGGGCTTCCAGGGCGCGGTCAAGCGCTGGAACTTCCGTACTCAGGACATGACTCACGGCAACTCCCTCTCGCACCGTGCACCTGGCTCCATTGGCCAGTGCCAGACCCCGGGTCGCGTCTTCAAGGGCAAGAAAATGGCAGGACACCTGGGCAGCGCCCGCGTGACCGTGCAAAGCCTTGAAGTGGTGCGTGTCGATGCTGAACGCAACCTGCTGCTGGTCAAAGGTGCTGTCCCCGGTGCAACCGGCAGCCAAGTGATCGTGCGCAGCGCTGTTAAAGCCCGCTGAGAGGTAAGTACCGATGAATCTAAATCTCGTAGGTGCCAACGCTGAAGCCGTCGAACTTTCCGACGTGACTTTTGGCAAGGATTTCAACGAGCCTCTCGTGCACCAGGTCGTCACCGCCTATCTGGCAGGTGCTCGTCAGGGTTCCCGCGCGCAGAAGACTCGCTCCGATGTCAGCGGTGGTGGCAAGAAACCGTGGCGCCAGAAGGGTTCTGGTCGCGCACGTGCCGGCACCATCCGTTCTCCGCTGTGGCGCAGCGGCGGTGTGACCTTCGCGGCTCGTCCGCAGGATCATTCTCAGAAGGTCAACCGCAAGATGTATCGCGCCGCGATGCGTTCGATCCTTTCCGAGCTTCTCCGTCAGGAGCGCCTGGTCGCGATCAACGAGTTCGTCGTCGATTCTCCGAAGACCAAGCAGCTCGTCGCCAAGCTTCAGGAGTTGGGGTTGGAGAAGGTGCTCATCGTTACCGAAGAGGTCGATGAAAACCTTTACCTTGCCGCTCGCAACATCCCCAACGTTGCTGTCGTCGACGTTGCCGCGGTCGATCCGGTCAGCCTGGTCGCTTTCGACAAGGTGCTGGTGACCGTGCCCGCTCTGCGTAAGTTCGAGGAGAAGCTGGGATGAACCCGGAACGCGTATTCAAAGTGCTGCTCGGGCCGCATATGACCGAGAAGGCCGCCATCGCCGCCGAGAACAATCAGTATGTGTTCAAGGTCGCTTCGGACGCCACCAAGCCGGAAATCAAGAAAGCCGTCGAGGCTCTCTTCGGCAAGAAGGTCGCGGCCGTCCAGGTGCTCAACATCAAAGGCAAAGTCAAGCGCACCGCGCGTGGCGAAGGTCGTCGCAGCGGTTACCGCAAAGCCTATGTGACCCTGGCCGCTGGTGAGACCCTCGAAGACTTCACTGGCAACGAGTGAGGCAGGAGAACGGATCATGGCAGTAGTTAAGACCAAACCGACGTCCGCCGGCCGTCGCCACATGGTGAAGATCGTCAGCCCAGACCTCTACAAGGGTCGCCCGGTTGACGCTCTGGTCGAGCCGCAGAAGCGCAGCGGCGGTCGCAACAACAATGGCCGTATCACCACTCGTCACGTCGGTGGCGGCCAGCGTCAGCATTACCGCTTGGTTGATTTCAAGCGCAACAAGGATGGTATCCCGGCGGTCGTCGAACGCCTGGAGTACGACCCGAACCGTAGCGCCCACATCGCGCTGCTCAAGTACTCGGATGGTGAGCGTCGCTACATCATCGCGCCGAAGAACGTTGCGGCCGGTGATCGCCTTGAATCAGGCGTCAATGCGGCGATCCGCGCGGGCAATACCCTGCCGCTGCGCAACATCCCGGTGGGTTCGACCATCCACTGCATCGAGCTCAAGCCCGGCAAGGGTGCCCAGCTCGTCCGTAGCGCCGGTGCCAGTGCTCAGCTGGTCGCACGTGAAGGCAACTACGCCACCGTGCGCCTGCGCTCCGGCGAGATGCGCCGCATTCTTTCCGAATGCCGCGCCACCCTCGGCGAAGTGGGCAACTCGGAGCACAGCCTGCGCCAACTCGGCAAGGCCGGCGCCAAGCGCTGGAGAGGCGTGCGTCCGACAGTTCGCGGTGTCGCAATGAACCCGGTCGACCACCCGCACGGTGGTGGTGAAGGTCGTACCAGCGGAGGCCGTCACCCGGTTTCTCCGTGGGGTGTTCCGACCAAGGGTCATAAGACTCGTAAGAACAAGCGCACCGATAAACTGATCGTTCGTCGCCGCAAGGCCAAGTAACAGAATTTAAGGGGTAACGGCTGTGCCACGTTCACTTAAGAAAGGTCCCTTCATCGACCTTCATCTTTTGAAGAAGGTTGAGGCGGCTGTGGAAAAGAACGACCGCAAACCGATCAAGACCTGGTCGCGTCGTTCGATGATCCTGCCGAACATGGTAGGACTCACCATTGCCGTCCATAACGGTCGCCAGCATGTTCCGGTCTACGTCTCCGAGGAGATGGTGGGACATAAGCTTGGCGAGTTCGCTGCCACCCGCACTTATCGCGGCCACGCGGCTGATAAGAAAGCCAAGCGGTGAGAGAGGACCGAGAAATGGAAGAAGTAGCTGCAAAATTGCGCGGCGCTCGCCTGTCCGCTCAGAAGGCCCGTTTGGTCGCTGATCAGGTGCGCGGCAAGCCGGTGGCCGAAGCACTCGACATCCTGACCTTCTCGCCGAAGAAAGCGGCGGTGATCGTCCGGAAAGTGCTTCAGTCCGCCATCGCTAACGCGGAAGAAAACAACGGCATGGACATCGACGAGCTTCGCGTCTCGACCATCTATGTCGATGAGGGCACGACGCTCAAGCGCATTCAGCCGCGCGCCAAAGGCCGTGCGGATCGCATCATGAAGCGTTCCTGCCACATCACCGTCAAGGTAGCCGAGAAGTAGGAGTCGACCAGATGGGTCAAAAAGTACATCCAATCGGTATTCGCCTCGGTATCGTCAAAGACCACACTTCGGTCTGGTACGCAGAGCGCGGTGCTTATGCCGACAAGCTGAACAACGACCTCGCCGTTCGTAGCTTCATCGAGGATCGTCTGAAGAATGCATCCGTCAGCCGCGTGCTCATCGAGCGTCCGGCCAACAATGCACGCATCACCATTCACACTGCTCGTCCGGGCATCGTGATTGGCAAGAAAGGCGAAGACGTCGATCGCCTTCGCCGCGACCTGACTTCGATGATGGGCGTGCCGGTGCACGTCAACATCGAGGAAGTTCGCAAGCCGGAGCTCGACGCCCGCCTGGTCGCGCAGAACATCGCTGGCCAGCTCGAGCGCCGCGTGATGTTTCGCCGTGCAATGAAGCGTGCGGTGCAAAACGCCATGCGCCTCGGCGCCAAGGGCATCAAGATTCAGCTCTCCGGTCGCCTCGGCGGTGCCGAGATCGCGCGCACCGAGTGGTATCGTGAAGGCCGTGTTCCGCTTCACACCCTGCGCGCGGACATCGACTACGCCACCTATGAAGCGCATACCACCTACGGCGTCATCGGCGTCAAGGTTTGGGTCTTCAAGGGAGAGATTCTCGGAGGCATCGAGGAAGTGCGGGCGAAAGCCAAGCAGCCTCAGCAGCCTGCGGCTCCCAAGAAGAAAGGCTCCAAGTAAGGGGATTAGTCGATGTTACAGCCCAAGCGTACAAAATTTCGCAAGCAGCACAAGGGCCGCAACCGTGGCCTGGCGAATCGCGGTAGCAGCGTGAGCTTCGGCGAGTACGGCCTCAAGGCCATTGGCCGTGGTCGTCTCACCGCTCGTCAGATCGAAGCCGGTCGTCGTGCGATCACCCGTCACGTCAAGCGTGGCGGCAAGATCTGGATTCGCGTCTTCCCGGACAAGCCGATCTCGGAAAAGCCCCTCGAAGTTCGTATGGGTAAAGGTAAGGGGTCGGTCGAATACTGGGTTGCGCAGATTCAGCCCGGTCGCGTTCTTTACGAGATCGAAGGCGTTTCGGAAGAGCTGGCGCGTGAGGCGTTCACTCTGGCTGCTCAGAAGATGCCCGTTGCCACTACCTTCGTGAAACGGACGGTGATGTGATGAAAGCTCAGGAACTTCGTGAAAAGTCAGCCGAGGCGCTCAAAGAGCAGCTGTTCGAGCTGCTGCGCGAGCAATTCAATCTGCGTATGCAGAAGGCTACGGGGCAGCTTAACCAGACCCATCTGTTGAAGCAGACGCGTCGCGAGATCGCTCGCGTGAAGACTGTGATCAAACAGAAGGCAGGTGAATAAGATGTCCCAGGAAACGCAAGCACGTACGCTCACCGGCAAGGTCGTGAGCGATAAGATGGACAAGTCCATCGTCGTGATGATCGAGCGCTCTGAGCGCCACCCGATCTACGGCAAGTATGTCAAGCGCTCCACCAAGCTGCATGCCCACGACGAAACCAACCAGGCGAAGGTTGGCGATCTGGTCTCCATTCGTGAAGGCCGCCCGATCTCCAAGATGAAGTCCTGGTCTCTGGTCGAAGTGATCGAACAGGCCAAGGGCTGAGCCCGCTGCCTACCAGTGCAGTCAGTTTAGGTTTGGAGAAAACCGATGATTCAGACGCAAACAATGCTGGATGTCGCTGACAACAGCGGTGCGCGCCGGGTCCAGTGCATCAAGGTGCTTGGCGGCTCTCACCGTCGCTACGCGCGCATCGGCGACGTCATCAAGGTCACGGTCAAGGAAGCGATTCCGCGTGGCCGTGTAAAGAAAGGCCAAGTACTCAAGGCTGTGGTCGTGCGTACCGCGAGCGGCGTTCGCCGTCCGGACGGCTCGCTGATCCGTTTCGATGGAAATGCGGCGGTTCTGTTGAACAACACCAACGAACAGCCGATCGGGACCCGCATCTTTGGGCCGGTTACTCGTGAGCTTCGTACTGAAAAGTTCATGAAGATCATTTCCTTGGCGCCCGAAGTGCTGTAAGGAGCGGAGCGGAAAATGCGCAAGATCAAACGTGACGACGAGGTAATCGTCATCGCCGGCAAGGACAAGGGCAAGCGCGGTACCGTCAAGCGTGTGCTGAAAGACGGTAAGTTCGTCATCGCAGGTGTGAACATGATTAAACGTCACACCAAGCCCAACCCGATGCTCGGTCAGCAGGGGGGTATCGTCGAGCGTGAGGCTCCGATTCACGAGTCCAACGTCGCGATCTTCAACCAGGAAACCGGCAAGGCGGATCGTGTCGGCTTTCAGCTGAAGGACGACGGTACCAAGGTCCGTATCTTCAAGTCGACTCAAAAGCAGATCGACGCCTAACGCGAGTCGGGTGGGATAATGGCGAATTTGAAACAGCAGTACAAAGACGAGGTGGTAGCCCAGCTCAAGGAGCATTTCGGCTACGCCAACGTGATGCAGGTGCCGAAAATCACCAAGATCACCCTGAACATGGGTGTTGGTGAGGCGACCAGCGATAAAAAGCTGATCGAGCACGCTGCAGCGGACTTGGAGAAGCTCTCCGGCCAGAAGCCGATCGTGACCAAGGCGCGTAAATCCGTCGCCGGTTTCAAGGTCCGTGAAGGCTGGCCGATCGGCGTCAAGGTGACGCTGCGCAAGGAGCGGATGTGGGATTTTCTTGACCGCCTGGTCAATATTGCGATCCCGCGCGTCCGTGACTTCCGTGGTCTCAACCCGAAGTCGTTCGACGGTCGTGGCAACTACTCCATGGGCGTTCGTGAGCAGATCATCTTTCCGGAGATCGAATATGATAAGATCGACCGGATCCGTGGTCTGGACATCACGATTACCACCACTGCCAACAGCGACGAAGAAGGTCGTGCGCTCCTTAGCGCGCTGAACTTCCCGTTCAAGAAATAAAGGCTGGAATAATGGCGAAGAAAAGTATGGTTGAGCGTGAGCTCAAGCGCACGCAGCTGGTCAAGAAGTACGCAGCTCGCCGCGCGGAGCTCAAAGCAATCATCCAGAGTGTCTCCTCGTCGGACGAGGAGAAATTCGATGCTCAGCTCAAGCTGCAGAGCCTTCCGCGTGACTCGAGCCCGGTCCGTCGGCGTAACCGCTGCCGTATCACCGGTCGTCCGCACGGCTACTACAACAAGTTCGGCCTTGGCCGTAACAAGCTGCGTGAAGCCGCAATGCGCGGCGACGTTCCCGGCTTGACCAAGTCCAGCTGGTAACGCACGCGAGGAGCGCTAGCAATGAGCATGCAAGACACTCTGGCGGATATGTTGACTCGTATCCGCAACGCGCAGCAGGCCACCAAGGTGACGGTCGATATTCCGTCCTCCAAGGTCAAGGTCGAAGTGGCGCGTGTACTGAAGGAAGAGGGATACATCGCCGACTTCGCTGTCGTCGGTGAGACTCAGCCGCAGCTGAAGGTCACCCTCAAGTATTTCGAAGGCAAGCCGGTCATCGAGCACCTGCAGCGCGTCTCCAAGCCTTCCCTGCGCATCTATAAGGGCAAGGATGAATTGCCCAAGGTCGCAGACGGTCTCGGCGTCGCCATCGTTTCCACCTCCAAGGGCGTGATGACCGACCGTGCCGCGCGTCAGGCCGGCGTCGGCGGTGAAGTCATCTGCACCGTATTCTAGGAGTGAGAAATGTCTAGGATTGCCAAATATCCGGTAAAGCTGCCCAGCGGCGTCGAAGTGAAGATCAACGATAAGACCCTGACCGTGAAAGGCGGTCAGGGCCAGCTCGAACTGACCGTTCACGCCGATGTCGTCGTCAGCCAGGAAGAAGGTCAGCTGACCTTCGCACCCAGCGCTAAAGCCAAGAGCTGGGCCATGGCGGGCACTACTCGGGCACTGGTCAACAACATGGTCGTCGGAGTGAGCGAAGGTTTCTCGCGCACCCTCGAGATCAACGGCGTCGGCTATCGTGCCGCTGCCAGTGGCCAGACCATCAACCTTTCGCTCGGCTTCTCTCACCCGGTTGAGTACACGCTGCCCAAAGGTGTCAGCGCGGAGACCCCGCGTAACACCACGATCGTGCTGAAAAGCGCGGACAAGCAGCAGCTCGGCCAGGTCGCGGCAGAAATTCGCGCTTTCCGTCCGCCGGAGCCCTATAAGGGCAAGGGCGTTCGTTACAGCGACGAACAGGTTCGCCGTAAAGAAGCCAAGAAGAAGTAAGGCAGGGTTATGAACGCGAAGAAAGAATCTCGTCTCCGTCGTGCCCGCCGTGCGCGCGCGAAGATCCGCGAGCTGGGCGTTGTGCGGCTGTGCGTCAACCGCACTCCGCGCCACATCTACGCGCAGATCATCTCCGCCGATGGCGGCCATGTGTTGGTCAGCGCCTCTACGCTCGACAAGGCGCTGCGCGAAGCGGCCACTGGCAACGCCGAAGCGGCTGCCAAGGTCGGATCGCTGCTCGCTGAGCGTGCCAAGGACGCGGGTATCACTGAAGTGGCCTTCGACCGCTCTGGCTTCAAATACCACGGTCGCGTCAAGGCTCTGGCCGATGCCGCGCGTGAAGGCGGCCTGCAATTCTAAAGGGTTTCACGATGGCGAATAACGAACAGAAAGGCAGCGGTGATCTGCAAGAGAAGTTGGTGCAGATCAACCGCGTCGCCAAGGTGGTCAAGGGTGGCCGTATCTTCGGCTTCACCGCGCTGACCGTCGTTGGCGATGGCAAAGGGCGTGTCGGCTTCGGCCGCGGCAAGGCGCGTGAAGTGCCGGTCGCGATCCAGAAGGCGATGGACCAGGCTCATCGCAGCATGGTCAAAGTCGAATTGAAGGGCCACACCCTGCAGTATCCGGTGCGTGCCCGTCACGGCGCGTCGAAGATCTTCATGCAGCCCGCTTCCGAGGGTACCGGCATCATTGCCGGCGGCGCCATGCGCTCCGTCCTCGAGCTGGCCGGCGTCCATGACGTGCTCGCCAAGTGCTACGGTTCGACCAATCCGGTCAACGTGGTGCGTGCGACCGTCAAGGGGCTCGCTTCGATGCGTTCGCCCGAGGACGTCGCTGCCAAGCGTGGCCTCTCCGTCGCTGCAATCACGGGGTAAGCACCATGTCAGGCAAGCTTAAAGTTACTCAGGTCCGCAGTGTGATCGGCACTGGCAAGAAGCATCAGGCCACGGTTCGTGGTCTGGGTCTTCGCCGTATCGGCCACACCGTTGAACTGGAAGACACTCCGGCCGTTCGCGGCATGATCAACAAGGTTAACTACCTTGTCCGAGTCGAAGGGGAGTAATCCATGAAGCTCAACACTTTGCGTCCGGCACCGGGCGCCAAGCATGCCGAAAAACGCCTTGGGCGCGGTATCGGCTCCGGGCTCGGCAAGACTGGCGGTCGCGGCCATAAAGGGCAGAAATCTCGCTCCGGCGGGACTGTGAAGCCCGGTTTCGAGGGTGGCCAGATGCCGCTCCAGCGTCGTCTGCCGAAGTTCGGCTTCACCTCGGCCAAGTCGCTGGTCTCTGAAGAGGTTCGCCTCTCCGAGCTGGCCAAGGTCGATGGCGAGGTCGTCGATCTCACGACGCTGAAACAAGCCAACGTGATCAAGGACTCGACCCGCTTCGCCAAGATCGTTCTCTCTGGCGAGCTGGACCGTGCCGTTACCGTGCGTGGCGTCAAAGTCACCAAGGGTGCTCGCGCGGCGATCGAAAACGCTGGTGGTAAGGTAGAGGACTAATGGCTAAGTCAGGAAACGTACCGGCCAGCAGCCAGGGCGGCCTCAGTGAACTCTGGGCCCGTCTTCGGTTCGTGATCATCGCGCTCGTGGTGTACCGGATCGGTGCCCACATTCCGGTGCCCGGTATCAATCCTGACCAGCTCGCTGCCCTCTTCAGAGAAAACCAGGGCACCATCCTGAGCTTGTTCAACATGTTCTCCGGTGGTGCGCTGGAGCGGATGAGCATCTTCGCGCTCGGCATCATGCCGTACATTTCCGCGTCGATCATCATGCAGCTCTTGACGGTAGTCTCTCCCCATCTCGAGCAGTTGAAGAAGGAAGGAGAGGCAGGTCGTCGCAAGATCACCCAGTACACTCGCTACGGCACGGTCGTACTGGCACTGATCCAAGCGGTCGGCATGGCAGTGGGACTGGTTGGGAGCGGTGTGGCTTACAGTGCCGACATCAGCTTCTACTTCACCGCCATCGTGACCTTCGTCGCTGGCGCGGTGTTCCTGATGTGGCTCGGTGAGCAGATCACCGAGAAGGGGATCGGCAACGGCATTTCGCTGATCATCTTCGCGGGTATCGTCGCTGGCATGCCCAGTGCGGTCGGGCAGGCCTTCGAACTGGCGCGCAACGATGGTGCCTGGAACGTGCTGCCGCTGCTCGCGCTGGCGCTCCTCGGCGTCGCCACCGTCGCTTTCGTGGTATTCATCGAACGCGGCCAGCGCCGCATTACGGTGAACTATCCGCGGCGTCAGGTGGGCAACAAGATGTATGCGGGCCAGAGCAGCTATCTGCCGATGAAGGTCAACATGGCGGGTGTCATTCCGCCGATCTTCGCGTCCAGCATCCTGCTCTTCCCGGCGTCCATCGGACAGTGGTTCGGGCAGGGCGAAGGATTGGGGTGGCTTTCCACCATCTCTCAGGCGCTTGGGCCAGGACAACCGCTCTACATCTTGCTTTTTGCAGCCGCGGTAGTATTCTTCTGCTTCTTCTATACGGCGCTGGTCTTCAATCCGAAGGACGTCGCCGACAATCTGAAGAAGTCTGGAGCCTTCCTTCCGGGTATCCGCCCGGGGGATCAGACCGCGCGCTACATCGACAAGGTGATGACGCGGTTGACGCTGTTCGGGGCTATTTACATCACGTTCGTCTCCCTGATGCCTCAGTTCTTGATGGTCGCCTGGCAGGTGCCCTTCTACTTCGGCGGTACGTCGATACTGATCGTGGTGGTGGTCGTGATGGACTTCATGGCCCAGGTGCAATCGCATCTGATGTCCCATCAGTACGAGTCCGTGATGAAGAAGGCCAACCTCAAAGGCTATGGCAGCGGCGGCATCATGCGCTGATGTCTCCGCTAGACATTTTGGAGTGAACGATGAAAGTTCGAGCTTCCGTTAAAAAGATCTGCCGTAACTGCAAGATCATTCGCCGTCGCGGTGCTGTGCGGGTTATCTGCACCGAACCGCGGCACAAGCAGCGCCAGGGTTGATCCTAGATCTTTACCCTGACACCGCTTTTGACCTCGGCGCGAGCATGCCTCTTGCTCCAGTAGTGAGCAAGAGGTATGCTATTGCGCCTTTTTGTAGATGACTAACCGAGCAAAGCCGCTCAAATCTTCGGAGTAAGCTGATGGCCCGTATTGCAGGCGTCAATATCCCGGACAACAAGCATGCGGCGATCTCGCTGACCTACATCTACGGCGTTGGCCGTACTCGCTCCAAAGCGATCTGTGCTGCTGTTGGCATCGAAGCCAGCACCAAGATCGGGGATCTCTCCCCCGAGCAGCTGGACGTTTTGCGTGCAGAAGTCGGCAAGTACGTCGTAGAAGGTGACCTTCGCCGTGAGATCACGCTGAATATCAAGCGTCTCATGGATCTGGGTTGCTACCGTGGTCTGCGCCATCGTCGTGGTCTTCCGTTGCGCGGTCAGCGCACCAAGACCAACGCGCGTACCCGTAAGGGGCCGCGTAAACCGATTCGCAAATAACGCGTGATGCGTTAACACCAGGATACTTCCAAACATGGCTAACCCGCGCAGTAACCGTAAAAAGGTTAAAAAGCAGGTAGTGGATGCGATCGCTCATATCCACGCCTCTTTTAACAACACGATCGTGACGATCACAGACCGCCAGGGCAACGCGCTCGCATGGGCGACTGCCGGTGGTTCGGGTTTTCGTGGTTCTCGCAAGAGCACCCCGTTCGCGGCTCAAGTAGCAAGCGAACGTGCAGCGACCGCTGCAGCCGAGTATGGAGTGAAGAACGTAGACGTGCTGGTCAAGGGTCCCGGACCCGGCCGTGAATCCGCCGTGCGTGCGCTCAACGCCGCAGGCTTCCGCGTACAGAGCATCACCGACGCGACGCCCGTTCCTCACAACGGCTGCCGTCCGCCGAAAAAACGCCGCGTATAAGGAGACAGATTCATGGCACGTTATACCGGACCCAAATGCAAGCTGTCTCGTCGCGAAGGCACCGATCTCTTCCTCAAGAGCGGCGTCACCGCATTCGAGAAGAAATGCAAAGCCGAGCAGCCCCCGGGGCAGCATGGCCAGCGCCGTCAGCGTCTCTCCGACTACGGTACTCAGCTGCGTGAAAAGCAGAAAGTGCGTCGCATGTACGGCGTACTGGAAAAGCAGTTCCGCAACTACTACAAAAAGGCAGCAAGCCAGAAGGGTGCGACCGGCGAAGTTCTGCTTCAGCTGCTCGAAACCCGCCTGGACAACGTCGTCTACCGCATGGGCTTCGGTGCTACCCGCGCTGAAGCACGCCAGCTGGTGAGCCACAAGGCGATCGCCGTCAACGGCAAGACCGTTAACGTCGCTTCCTACAAGGTTTCCACTGGTGACGTGATCTCCGTACGCGAGAAGTCGAAGAACCAGAGCCGTATCCAGGCTGCCCTCGAAATTGCCGGCAACCGTGGCGACATCGCTTGGATCGAAGTCGATGCCAAGAAGATGGAAGGCACGTTCAAGGCCATTCCCGAGCGTGGAGACCTGTCTGCCGACATCAACGAAAACCTGATCGTCGAGCTCTACTCCAAGTAATCCTTCGAGTGGTCAACTTCGTAAGAGACTTCGAGTATTCGTTCGGCAGCCTAAAGGTGTTCATATGCAGCGTTCAGTGACAGAGTTTCTCCGTCCTCGCGATATCAAGGTCGAAGAGATCAACGCGAATCACGCGAAGATCGTGCTCGAACCATTCGAGCGCGGCTTCGGTCATACCCTGGGGAATGCTCTGCGTCGCATCCTTCTCTCCTCGATGCCCGGCTGTGCCGTCGTAGAGGCCGAGATCCAAGGAGTCGAGCACGAGTACAGCGCCATCGAAGGCATTCAGGAAGATGTCATCGAAATCCTCCTGAACCTCAAAGACGTGTCCATCAAGATGCACGGACGCGACGATGCTGAGCTGGCGCTGAACAAGCAGGGCCCTGGCGTCGTGACCGCTGGCGATATCGCCGTCGGCCACGATGTCGAGATCGTCAATCCGGATCACGTCATCGCTCACCTGAACGATGGCGGCGAGCTCAACATGAAGCTTCGCGTCATGCGTGGTCGCGGCTACGAGCCGGCAGACGTCCGTGCCCAGAACGAAGACGAAACCCGAGCGATCGGTCGTCTCCAGCTGGATGCGACCTACAGCCCGGTTCGTCGCGTTTCCTACGCCGTCGAGTCTGCGCGCGTAGAGCAGCGTACCGACCTCGACAAGCTCGTGATCGACCTGGAGACCGATGGCACCCTGGATCCCGAAGAGGCGATCCGCCGCTCCGCGACCATTCTGCAGGAGCAGCTGGCTGCCTTCGTCGATCTTGAAGCCGATAAAGAGCAGGAAGTCGAGGAGGAAGAGGATCAGATCGATCCGATTCTGCTCCGCCCCGTAGACGATCTCGAGTTGACCGTCCGCAGCGCCAACTGCCTCAAGGCCGAGAACATTTACTACATCGGCGATCTGATTCAGCGCACCGAAGTCGAGCTGCTGAAGACGCCGAACCTTGGCAAGAAGTCCTTGAATGAAATCAAGGATGTGCTCGAGGCACGTGGTTTGTCGCTCGGTATGAGGCTGGAAAATTGGCCGCCCGCGAGCCTGAAGGACGAAAAGGCCTCCGCCTGAAACGGGTGACTCGAGTCCAAGATTGGTAAGGAATCACAACCATGCGTCATCGTAAGAGTGGTCGTCAACTCAACAGGAATTCGGCGCACCGCCATGCCATGTTCAAGAACATGTGCGTGTCGCTGGTCGAGCATGAACTGATCAAAACCACCCTGCCCAAGGCCAAGGAACTGCGTCGTCATATCGAGCCGCTGATCACCCTGGCCAAGAGCGACAGCGTCGCCAACCGGCGCCTGGCGTTCAGCCGCACGCGTTCCGACGCCGCGGTGGGCAAGCTCTTCCGCGAGCTGGGTCCGCGCTACGCTACCCGTCCGGGCGGCTATGTGCGCATCCTCAAGTGCGGTTTTCGCCCCGGCGACAACGCACCGATGGCTTACGTAGAGCTGGTGGATCGCCCGGTAGCTGCTGAAGCCGCCGGCGACGAGTAAGCATCGCGCGCCTTGCTGACCAGGCGCGAGCGGTAATCAAAGCCGATTCGGGAGATCCCGAATCGGCTTTTTTCTTTCATCCGGTGAGGCGATCAGCCAGCGAGTCGGCGGCACACTCGTGATGTCGTGCCGCCGCTGTTCATCATCCGGCGCGCTTGCCTCGTTCGGTATGGGCTTCCAGCAGGGGTTTGAGAAAGCGCCCCGTGTGGGACCGCTCGTTTTCCGCCAGCGTCTCCGGCGTGCCTTCCGCGATGATCTGCCCTCCCTTCGAGCCACCCTCAGGGCCCAGGTCGATCAGCCAGTCGGCGGTCTTGATCACATCGAGATTGTGCTCGATCACCACGATCGAATTGCCCTGATCGCGCAGCTTGTGCAGCACTCCGAGCAGTTGGCGAATATCCTCGAAGTGAAGGCCGGTGGTGGGCTCATCGAGAATGTAGAGCGTCTTGCCGGTATCGCGTTTGGCGAGCTCGCGGGCGAGCTTGACCCGCTGCGCCTCGCCCCCTGAGAGCGTGGTCGCGCTCTGGCCGAGGCGCACGTAGGTCAGCCCCACGTCCATCAGCGTCTGCAGGCGGCGTGCGATCGCGGGAACCGGGGAGAAGAAGGTCAGCGCGTCCTCGACGGTCATTTCGAGCACCTCGTGGATGTTCTTCTCCTTGTACTTCACCTCGAGCGTTTCGCGGTTGTAGCGCTTGCCATGACAGACGTCGCAAGGAACGTAGATATCGGGCAGGAAGTGCATCTCGACCTTGATCAGCCCCTCCCCCTGGCAGGCCTCGCAGCGCCCACCCTTGACGTTGAAGCTGAACCTGCCCGGTTTGTAGCCGCGAGCCCGCGCCTCCTGGGTACCGGAGAACAGCTCGCGGATCGCGGTGAATATCCCAGTATAGGTGGCTGGGTTGGAGCGCGGAGTACGGCCGATCGGGCTCTGGTCGATGTCGATCATCTTGTCGAGCTGGTCGAGCCCCGAGATCGAGCGGTAGGGCGCCGGCGTGAGCGTGGTCGCCTTGTTCAGCTCGGTGGCGGCGATCGGCATCAGCGTTGCATTGATCAGCGTCGATTTACCCGATCCAGAGACTCCGGTGATGCAGACGAAGCGGCCCAGCGGCAGATGCAGGTCGACATCGCACAGGTTGTTACCGCTAGCGCCGTGCAGGTGGATCATCTTGTTTTCGTTGACTGGAAAACGCTGGTGCGGAACCTCGATACGCCGCTTGCCGCTCAGATACTGGCCAGTGAGCGAGTCCGGGTGCCGCTCGATCTGTGCGGGCGTACCCTGGGCGACGATCCGGCCGCCGTGAACACCGGCCCCGGGGCCGATGTCGAGCACGTGGTCGGCGGCGCGAATCGCATCCTCGTCGTGTTCGACCACGATCACCGTATTGCCCAGGTCGCGCAGATGCACCAGGGTGCTGAGCAGCCGATCATTGTCGCGCTGGTGCAGGCCGATCGACGGCTCATCGAGGATGTACATCACCCCCACCAGGCCCGCGCCGATCTGGCTCGCCAGGCGGATGCGCTGTGCCTCACCACCGGAGAGCGTGTCGGCGCTGCGCTCCAGGGTCAGGTAGTCGAGACCGACATTGACCAAGAATTCGAGCCGCGCGCTGATCTCGTTCAATATTTTCACCGCGATCTCGCCCTTGCGGCCTGGCAGCTGCATGGTCGAGAACAGCGCCTGTGCCTCGCCGATCGGCATCCTCACCACAGAGGGCAGTGGCCGATCATCGACGAATACGTTGCGCGCCTCGCGCCTGAGTCGAGAGCCTTCGCAGTTAGGGCAAGGGCGAATCGCGATGTACTTGGCGAGCTCATCGCGCACCGTGTTCGAGTCGGTATCGCGATAGCGCCGCTCGAGATTCGGCAGTACGCCCTCGAAAGGGTGGTGCCGGGTGACCTGCTTGCCGCGATCGTTGACGTAGCTGAAAGCGATCTCCTCGCCGCCGCTGCCATGCAGCACGATGTCCCGCGCCGAAGCGGGGAGATCGCGCCAGGGCGTGTCGAGCGCGAACCCATAGTGTTCGGCGATCGCTTCGAGCAGGCCGAAGTAGTAGATGCTGCGGCGATCCCAGCCCTTGATCACCCCCTCGGCCAGCGATAGCTCATGCTGGCGGACCAGCTTGTCGGGGTCGAAGAACTGATGCACCCCGAGGCCATCGCAGCTTGGGCAGGCTCCAGCCGGGTTGTTGAACGAGAACAGCCTCGGTTCCAGCTCGGCCAGCGAGTAGCCGCAGATCGGGCAGGCGAAGCGAGAAGAGAAGATCATCGGCTCGCGATCTTCATCCATGAAATGTAGGATCGCCGCACCGTCGGCCAGCCCTAGCGCGGTCTCGAACGATTCGGCGAGGCGCTGGGCCAGGTCCGGGCGAATCTTCACACGGTCGATCACCACGCTGATGTCGTGTTTCTTGTTCTTCTCCAGCGCTGGCACGTCATCGAGCTCGTATACCTCGCCATCGACCATGGCACGGACGTAGCCTTGGGCGCGCAGCTCGGAGAGCAGCTGCTGATGCTCACCCTTGCGGCCTTTGACCAGCGGTGCGAGCAGCATCACCCGGCTGCCTTCGGGTAGCGCCAGGGTCTGGTCGACCATCTGCGAGACGGTCTGCGCTTCGAGATCGAGGTGATGATCCGGGCAGCGTGGTGTACCCGCGCGGGCATAGAGCAGGCGCAGGTAGTCATAGATCTCGGTGATGGTACCGACCGTGGAGCGCGGGTTGTGCGAGGTCGATTTCTGTTCGATCGAGATGGCCGGAGACAGTCCCTCGATATGGTCGACGTCGGGTTTCTCCATCATCGACAGGAACTGGCGCGCATAGGTGGAGAGCGACTCGACGTAGCGGCGCTGGCCTTCGGCATAGAGAGTGTCGAAGGCCAGCGACGACTTGCCCGAGCCGGAAAGCCCGGTGACCACGATCAGCTTGTCGCGCGGCAGCTCTACATCTATGTCCTTCAGGTTATGAGTGCGCGCACCGCGCACCAGAATACGATCCATGGCGACCTCTGACGGGTTAAGCGAGTAACTATAGGCCATAGCGGCCCCAGGCGTCTTTACGTCACGCGGCCAAGACCCTCGGCGCGTATGCCGAGGGGTTCAAGTACGCTAAAATGCGCCGATAGCCTTAGGGCGCGCCACTCAATTGTGCAAGCCTTGCCGTGCGCTTCGCGGTAGGTGGCGAATGCCGGGCACCGGCTCATGATCCGAGCGAGTGGCACGACTCCAAGCGCGCACGAGCGGTTTCGGCCGCCTGCCAGAAGGATGACCGGACGCTGGTGCGAGGGTCGGCCCTGAGGCGCGAACCAGGAATTTTCAATCGAGGAGAGCGGATATGGCCCGCGGTGTGAACAAAGTGATCCTGATCGGCAATCTCGGTCAGGATCCTGAAGTGCGTTTCCTGCCCTCGGGCAACCCGGTCTGCAACCTGCGCCTGGCCACCACCGACACATGGAACGACCGCCAGAGCGGTCAGCGCCAGGAACGTACCGAATGGCACACGGTGGTGCTGTTCAACAAGCTGGCCGAGATCGCCCAGCAGTACGTCAAGAAAGGGTCCCGACTCTATATCGAAGGGCGCCTGCAGACGCGCAAATGGCAGGGACAGGACGGCCAGGATCGCTACTCCACCGAGATCGTCGCCAACGACATGCAGATGCTCGATTCCCGGGCCGGCGATTTCAACCCTAACAATGGGGGTGGCCAGGGCGGTTATCAACCGCGCGGCAACCAGGGGGGCGGTGCTCCACAGGGTGCCCCGCAGGGCGGCTATGGCGGTGGCCAGGATTATGGCCAAGCGGCTCGCGCTCCGGCCCAAGGTGGCGGCCAGCCGCGCCCGGCGCCGGGCAACGCCCCCCAGCAGGGTGGCTATGGCGCCCCGCAGCAGAACAACAATGGCGCTCCGAACCCGGGCAGCTTCGACGATTTCGACGACGAGATTCCGTTCTAGAGCGTACCTTGACGAAAGCTGTAAAGTTTTCCTTGCGCAGCCCCGCGTCCTGAATTGACCCCCAATAGTCGGATGGTTCACTCAGCCGGGGCTCAAGGCTTGAGTCCTGTATCGTACGGGGCGCTGGCGGATGATGCCGTCCGTTGCCCGACCGCCAATGCTGTGCGGGTGACAGAGGTTCTCCGCAGAAACGAGGAAAGGATGGGCTCGAGAACGGTCACCGCCAAACAGCGTGAGGTTCAGCGCATCGTCGATGCGTTGCACAGGGCCATCGCCCAGCATCGCCTGCCGCCCGGCACCCGCCTGATCGAAGCGCAGATCGTCGAGACCCTGCAAGCCAATCGCAACCATGTCCAGGCCGCGTTGCAACGCCTGGCACTGCAGAAAGTGGTGACCATTGAGGCCAATCGCGGGGCGATGGTCGCCCAGCCCACCGCCAAGGAGGCGCGGGACGTTTTCAGTGCGCGGCGTGCCATCGAGCGGGCGATCGTCGAATCCATCACACCAGCGATCATGCGCAAACAGCGCCAGCGCGTCGCGACCCACATGAACAATGAGCGCAACGCGACTGACCACACCGATCGCCGCGCCATCGTGCGCGAGCTGAGCGAGTTCCACCTGATGCTCGGCGCGATTTGCGACAACAGCGTGCTCAGCGACATCCTCGGCAACCTGATGGTGCGCAGCTCGCTGATCGTCGCGCTGTACCAGCGTAACGATGTGCCTTCCTGCGCTTCGAACGAACATCAGCAGATCATCACGGCACTGGAAAACGGCGACCGTGAGAAAGCCGTGGCGGTGATGATCGAGCACTTGGAAGAACTGGAAGGGCAACTAGTGCTGGAATCCGCGGCGCCTGCGGAGTTCAACCTCAAGCAGGCGCTGAGTGAGTGATCGAGGGTAGCTGCCTCCGCACTGCTAAGGTGCTGCCGCTTCATCTGGCCGATCGCCAATTCGACCGGGGCGTCTCCATATGGGTGCGTGTATCAGCTTGGCGGTAGGTGTCGATCTGCCCCACCGCGTGCTGCTCTGATTATCGCGGCAACAGCAACCTCCCTTGCGGCCGCTCGAAGGTCCGCTTCCCACGTTTGTAGCCCATCAGCGGCATGCTGATTTCACCAATCACCGCGGCTGGCGAGGGGGCGTCGAAGACGATGAAGTCGGCGTGGCAGCCAGGCGTCAGGCCGTAGTCCGGCAGGCGCAGCATTCGCGCCGATTCGCTCGATACCCACGCCAGGCATTGCAGCAGTTCCGGCTCCGTACCCATCTGGCTGACGTTGGCGAACAGGTTGGCCTGACGCACCAACGAGGCGTCGCCGTATGGCGTGAACGGGTTGCCGATGTTGTTGGTCGACACCGAACACGTCACCCCGCAAGCGTGCAAATGCGCCAGCGGTGCCAAGCCGCGGGGCTTGTCGTGGAAGTGCTCGCGACCCATCAGGAACAAATCGGTGCTCGGTAGGCAAGTCACCTGTACGCCGGCCTCGGCCAGGCGGATACCCAGGGGTATCAATGTCTCCCTGGGCAGCGCCGACAGCTTGGTGACATGGCCGATGGTCACGCGCCCGCCCCAGTCGTGCTGCTCGGTGCAACGCGCCACGTGTGCGACGGTCATGCCCTCGGGATTGAGGTCGAAATCCAGATGGAGATCCAGGTCACAGCCGTACTCCACCGCCAGTTCGAACAGACGCTCGATCTGCCCCAGCGGATCACTGTCGGTGTAAGGGCAGCCACCCAGCACCGTCGCGCCGTTTTCCAGACCGAAGCGCAGCAATTCCTCGGTGCCTGGGTTGTTGAGCATGCCTTCTTGGGGAAATACGCAGATATCCAGAGTGATCGCCCAGGCGTAATCGGCCTGCAAGCGACGAATCGCGTTGAAGCCGATCAGTCCGATCTGCGGATCCAGCTCGACGTGGGTGCGCATGTGCGTGGTGCCCTGCAGGATGGCTTTGTCCAGCACCTGGGCGCCTCGTCGGTAGACATCCTCCTCGGTGAATTCCGCCTTCGCTGCGCTGGTCTGCCGCACGGCTTCGGCCAGTGTGCCAGCCTGCAACCGGCAGCGCTGCATGATGCAGGCCTTGTCCAGATGGATGTGTGTTTCGATCAGTCCCGGCAGCAGCAGCCGACCTTCGAGATCGAGGGTCTCGCAGGCAGTGACCTCACGGCTCAGCGCCTCGACGAAGCGCCCGTCCTCAACGTATAGCGAGGTCGGAATCGGCTCGTGACCGACGCGGGCATTGTCGATGATCAAGGCGCTCATGCGCTGACTCCCTCGCCCAGATACGCCGCTGCCAGTTCGCTGTCCTCGCGCAGCTGCGCGGCGCTACCGGACTTGATCACACGGCCGGTTTCCAGCACGTAAGCGCGATCAGCGACCTGCAGTGCGAGGTTGGCCATCTGGTCCACCAGTAACAGAGTCACGCCCTCATCGCGTAGCGCTGCCAGCGCATCGTACAACTCGCCGATCATCGACGGCGAAAGCCCCAGCGACGGCTCGTCGAGCAGCAGAATCTTCGGCTTGGCCATCAGTCCACGACCCACCGCGACCATTTGCTGCTCGCCACCGGAAAGCAGGCCGGCGGGGCTGTCGATGCGATCGCGCAGGCGTGGGAAGCGCTGCAGGATCGCTTCGATTTCCCCCTCGGCATCCACCGCGTCGCGGCGTGAATAACTGCCCAGCAACAGGTTGTCGCGCACACTCAGGTAGGGGAAGACCTGACGACCTTCGGGCACCAGCGCCAGGCCCTGGCCTGCGATGCTGCTGGCGCTGGCCTGCTCGATGTTTTCGTTGTCCAGCAGGATGCTGCCGCCCGATGCGCGATGCAGCCCGGCCAGGCATTGCAGGATGCTGGATTTGCCCGCGCCATTGGCGCCGAGAATCGCCACCAGTTCGCCTGGATTGACCACCAGATCGACCTTGTTCACCACTGGCGCGGCGCCGTAGTCGATGACCAGATCCTTGACGTACAGGCGCGCATCGTGACTGCCGTCCCATGCCTTGTTGCGAGGCGTGGCCTGATAATCAGTGCCGCCCAGATACGCTGCGATGACGCGCTCGTCGTGTTGCACTTCGGCGGGTGTGCCGACCGTGATCGGTTTGCCTGCATCGAGCACCAGCAAGCGTTCGGACACCGCCATCACCAGCGCCATGTCGTGCTCCACCAGGATCACCGTCAGACCGAAACCTGCGAGTTGCTTCAGCAGAGTGGCCAGCGCATCGGTGTCGCGGCGGCTCAGGCCGGCGGCGGGTTCGTCCAGCAGCAACACCGCGGGTGCCGTGGCGAGGGCCCGGGCGATTTCCACCAGGCGGCGGTCGACATGGGCCAGGTCCTCGGCAGGGATATTGACTGCGCCGCGATAGCCGACCAGCGCCAGCAGATCCAGCGCCAGCTCTCGTTGGGCGTCGCTCGGTCGGCTGAAGATCAGCCCCAGCCGGCCTTGCTGCATCGCCACCAGCACGTTGTCCAGCACCGACATTTCGCCGAACAGCTGAGTGGTCTGGTAAGTGCGGGCGATCCCGGCACGGGCGCTCTTCCAGGCAGGCAATCCGGCCAGCGCCCGACCCAGTTCGATCTGCCCGCTGTCGGGGGTATAGAACCCGCTGATCATGTTCAGCACCGTGGTTTTACCTGCGCCGTTGGGGCCGATGATGCTGGTGATGCTGCCGGCCGGAGCGTGCAGGCTCACCTGTTGCGCTGCTTGCACACCGCCGAATCGGATGCCGATGTCGCGAATGTGCAGACCGTCGCGATGGGTGCGATTGCCCAGGTAGTCGGCGACGCGTCTGGTATCGATTCGTGCCGGCGGTGTCAGCGCTGTCGGCTTGATCCAGCGGCGGGCGATGGTACCCAGCAAACCGTTGGGTGCGATCCACAGCACCACCAGCAAAAGCACCGAAAAGATCAGCAGCCGGTATTCGGCGAAATCCGACAGCAACTCAGGCACGAGCACGATCAGCAACGCACCTAGCACCGGACCGAACAAAGTGCCGCTGCCGCCGACGATCACCGCCAGCACGAACAGGATCGACTGCGAGAACGGAAAGGATTCCGGGTTGATGAACATCAGCAACGGCGCGAGCAGCGAGCCCGCCAAGCCGGTGAGCAGCGCCGACAGGGCGAAGGCCAGGGTCTTGCTGACGACCGGGTTGAAACCCAGGGAGCGGGCGGCGATTTCCGAGGCCTTCACTGCGCGCATGGCCTTGCCCCAGCCGCTGTGATGCAGGCGCTGATAGAACGCCAGTGCGGCGATCATCAGGGCGGTGGCGATCAATGCCAGCAGGATAGATGGATCCACGTCTGCGAACTCAGGCATCGGAATGCCCATCAGGCCATTGGAGCCGCCGGTGACGTCGCGCCATTCGATCAGGCTGTGATGCACGACAAAGGAAAACGCGATGGTGATCATCGCCAGATAAGACCCGGTGACGCGCAGCGCTGGAATCGCCAGCAAAGCGCCGATGGCGCCAGCCACCAGACCAGCTGCGGGAACGGCCAGCCACAGCGGCCACCCGGCCAGGGTCATCAGCGCCGAGATGTAGGCGCCAATGGCATAGAACGCGATGTGGCCGAAGGAAATCTGACCGCTCAAACCGATCAGTACATTGAGGCCCACGCCCACTACGGCGGCCAGTGCACACAGGGTGAAGACCAGCAGCGAATAGCTGTCGAGAGTGAACGTGGCAACCACGCTGATCAGCGCCAGTCCGACTATGGAAACAGGGCCGAGTTGGGTTTTCAGGTTTTTCATACCTTCACCAGTGCCTGGCTGCCGAACAGGCCGTTGGGGCGGATCGCCAGGGCCAGAATCACCAGAGCGAAAGTAAGTATCTGGGTGAATGCCGAGCCGAAATACAGGGTGACCAGGGCTTCGGTCAGACCGAACAGCAGCCCCGCGACGAACACGCCCCCAGCGCTGGCGATGCCACCCAGAATCGCCACGGCGAAGGCCTTCAGACCGAACAACATGCCCATCTCGGCGTTGACGCTGAACAGCGGCGCGATCAGCAGACCGGCGATGGCTGCGAATACCGTCGATATCGCAAAGGCAATGGCGACCACGCGATTGACGTTGATACCCATCAGCATCGCTGCGCGCGGGTTTTGCACGCAGGCCTCCAGCACCTTGCCAAGCCGCGTGTAACGGCGCACTAGAAAAAGCGCCAGGGCGATGGCCGCGCCGACCAGTGGGATCAATAGCTGCAAGGCGCCGATGGCGTTACCGAACAGCTCGACTTTCAGATTGAGCAAGCTGCTTTCGAACTGCCGAGGCTCTTTGCCGAAGGTGAACAGCGCCAGGTTGTCGACCAGAATGCCGCCCGCCACCGTCGCCATCAGCCAGGCTTGCGAGCCGCGGCTGTGGAACGGGCGCACCAGCCAGCGCTCGATCACCAGTCCGTAGAGGGCGCTGAGCAGAAGCGTCAGCGGCAGTGCCAGCCACAGCGACAGACCCCAGGTGATGCACAGCGTGTAGCCCAGCACTGCGCCGACCATCATGGCGCTACCCTGGGCGAAGTTGACGGTGTGCGAGACCACGTAGGTCAGGTGAAAGCCGAGGGCGAGCAGGGCGTACATGCTGCCCAGTCCCAGGCCTGTGACGATGGCGGCGGTGAACATAGTGAATTCCTTAGTGCTCGGTGACGGCTTGGTTCAGGACCGGAGTTCAGGGATTGAGCGGCACGATCTGGTCACCCACGAAGTGGGCGAACACATAGTCGTCAGGACCAAGTGCGTCATGTTTCTGCGCCGTGAACGGCTGTCTGTAGTCCTTGATCAGACCGTCGTAATCGGTGATCTGGTAGAAGCCGTCGCGCACCGCCTCGCCGTCGGTGCTGCCAGCGTTCTCGATGGCCAGGGCGCTGAGGTGCAGGGCGTCGTAGGCATTGGCGATGCCGACAGCGGGCGTCACATCGGCCAGGCTTTCGATCTGCGGGTAGGCGTTCTTCAGCGCTGCGAGCAGGGCGTCGCCCTTGGCATCGTTGTGTTCGGTGAACACGTAGGTCTGGATGAAGTGCACCCGCGAGGCGCTCGGTCCGGCAAGCTCACCGAAGCGACCGCCCGCCGGACCCCAGTGCGAGACCACCGGCACGTCCCAACCCATGCGGTCGAGGGATTTCACCACCTGGGCCGAGGGTCCGACGTTGCCGACCATCAGCAGGGTATCGGCGCCTGCGTTCTTCAGGCGAGTGAGCTGCGGCACCACGTCGAGGTCGCTGTCCTGGATGCGCTCGACGCCGGCGTTTTCCAGGCCGCGCTTTTCCAGGGCGCGCTTGAAGCCGGCTTCGTTGGATTCGCCCCACGGGTTGTTGATCAGGATCATGCCGGGCTTCTTCATGCCCTGGTCGGCGCCGTACTTGACCAACGCTTCGTCCACCAGCTCATCGACGGCCGAGACACGAAACACGTAGTTGTCCGCGGCGCCGTTCTCGGTGATTTTGGTGCCCGCCGCCCAGATGCCCATGAACGGCACCTTCAGCTGATTGGCCAGAGGCACGATCGCCAGGGAAACCGGAGTGTCGAGGCCGCCGAACAGCACCGTGACTTTCTCGCGCTGGATCAGCTCCCGCGCAGCCAGCATGCCCTTGGACGGGTTGCTTTCGTCGTCGCGACGTACCAGTTCGAGCGGGCGTCCCAGTACACCGCCTTGAGCGTTGACCTCGTCGATGGCCATGGTCAGGCCACGGGTCAAGGCCTCGCCGGACTTGGCCGACTGGCCAGAGAGAGCCGCCACCAAACCGACCTTGATGGGGGGTTCTGCCGCTTGCGTACTGGTGGCGACGGCGAGGTTGAGTGAGATGGCCGCCGCTACGGGGAACAACAGACGCTGCACGTCTGGAAGCCGGAATGACATGGATAACGCTCCTGGTTGCTAGCACTTGTAAATTTATTGCTAGCAATTACGATGCCAGTCCGTGGCCAGCTGAAATCCGAGGGTTAGCGGAGGATCAGCTAGAAAATTTGCGCCAAACTAAGGCGCTTTGCACCACACGGGGGCACGCATCTTCATCGCGTCCATCACTGAGTCAGGAGATCGGGTTATGTCTGAGACAAACGAAGCCGTGCAGATCGTTAGCAATTTTCTCGAGGCCTCCATGGCCCCGGACCCGGTCCGCGCAGCGACCTTCATGAGCGATGAGGTGAAGATCACCTTCACCGGTGGGCGCGCCATGCCCGACCCGCAAGCCATCACCGCGTTCAACGGCGGACGATACGCGTGGGTGAAGAAGGCGTTGGGCAATTTCGACTGGATGGATCGCGGCGATCATACCGTGGTGTATTCCAATGGCACGCTCTACGGCGAATGGCCCGATGGCCGCAGCTTCTCCGGCAACCGCTACCTGGACCGCTTCGAAGTACGTGACGGCAAGATCACCCGCATGGACGTGTGGAACGACAGCGCGGAGTGGATGTTGATGCCGGAAATCGCCAAATCCTGAAGCGAGCCGACTCCGAAAGTTGGACGGTTCTCGCCCTCAGCCGGTGGCCGTGGCCTGAGTTCTGTACGTCACAGGGCTCGAGCCTCGTTCGATCCTGTACACCAAGCGCCACCGAGCCCCGCCCTTGGCGACCCTGTCGGTCTGGTGGACGCACGCCAGGCTGGACGTCGCCTTCCGCAGCTAGGATCATGTCGATCCCGAAACTTGCAGCCGTCCGTGGCTGTCGATCGATCACCTGCCTAGCCGAGCTGCCCTGTCGTGAAACTTCTGGTATTCGATGCCGGTCACTGTCTTAGCCTTGCACTGGATCGCGAGGTGGAACGTCGCCTGGATCTCGAAATATCCCTCGTCGACGAGTCTCGTGAAGCGCTCGAGGCGCTCGATTCCGGCGAGTTCGACGCCTTGGTGCTGCCGCCATTGGCTCACTTGGATGCGATCAGCCCCGAGCAGGTCGAGGCACACGCCTCGCGGGTCGAGGCGATGATCGCGGGATGCCTCGGCAGCGGGACTATTCTGGTCTGGTGCATCAGCGACCAGATCTACGAGCACGGCTATGACGAAGGAGCGATCGAGGAAGGACTCATTCCTCGTCCGGAGTCCGCCCCACGCAAGCGTCTGGTCGCGGTTGGCGACCGGATTCGCGCCGAACTGCCGCGTCACTTGGTGGTGCGGGTAGGTCCGCTGTTCGGTAGTGAAGGCGAGGAGGCATGGCTTCCCGACCTGCTCGAGAAGCTTCAGGCGGGCCAGCGCGTGCATGCCGAGCAGGATCTGTTCGTTGGCCCGACGCCGGTCGAAGGGCTGGCCCGCGCGCTTTGCGGCATGCTGCTGCAGCTCGATAACGGTGCCGAGGCGTGGGGAGCCTACCACCTCGCTGGGATCGAGCCGGTGAGCCTCTACACCTTCGTCGCCGCAGTGCGCACCCAGCTCGAGCAGCAGCTCAGCGCGCGCGGGCTTCCGGTCGATGGACTGGGTGAGGTCGAGGGCGTCTTCCGAGAGGGAGGAATGGTGCGTAGAGTGCTCAATTGCCGGCGTATGCTAGGCACCTTCGGGGTGCATCAAAAACCTTGGCGGCTCGAACTCGAGCGGCTGATCGAACAGTGGCTCGACGAGCGTTTCGGCGAGCCGGAGGCGCCTGCGTCGACGCGTGGGCAGCAAGGGTAGAAGCGGTATGAATGTATTACGCAGTTCGTTGTTCTACATCGGCTACGTGTCGATGGTGCTGGTCAGCGCGGTGACGCTGGTGCCTGCTGCCTGCTTTTTGCCGCTAAGACCGCGTTTTTCGGTACTCAATCTCTATAACCGGACGATCATCGCCTGGTTCAGCCTCTGTTGCGGGGTGACGGTCAGGGTGCGCGGCGGCGATAGGCTGCCGGCTGGTCCGTGCGTGATTCTCTCCAATCACCAGAGTGAGTGGGAGACCTTGTTCCTGCAACTGCTCAAGCCGCCGACCTGTACGGTACTCAAGAAGGAGTTGCTGAAGATCCCGGTGTTCGGCTGGGCGCTGCGCCTGGTGCGGCCTATCCCGCTGGATCGTTCGCGCCCGTCGGTAGCGCTGAAGCAGGTGCTTAGCGAAGGCGCTGAGCGGCTGCGTGAGGGGCTTTCGGTGCTCATCTTCCCCGAAGGCACCCGGGTGCCGCCGGGCAGCCGCAAACCGTTCAGCAAGAGCGGCGTGCATATTGCCTGGCGGGCCGGGGTGCCTGTGGTCCCGATCGCCCACAATGCCGGCGAATGCTGGACCAGCGGCGGCTGGATCAAACGCCCGGGGCGGATCGAGGTGGTGATAGGCGAGCCGATCGCGACCGAGGGGCGCGATGTCAAGGATCTGCTCGTCGAGGTGGAGAACTGGATCGAGGACCAGCTCGAGCAGATATCCACGGTGCCTCGCCCGAGTCGTCGAACGATGCCGGTCGAGCAGGTTTGACCTGGGCCAAACTGTAAGGTGGGTCAACGAAAGACCCCGCGAATCGCTTCGCGGGGTCTTCTTTTCATGACGGGACGTGCTGTGGATCAATCTTCCAGCCGTTGGAACACCAAGCAGGCGTTGGTGCCGCCGAATCCGAAGCTGTTCGACATGACGCGTTCGAGGCGCACGCCGTCGCGCCGCTTGAGCACGACATCGAAGCCTTCGGCCTTGGCATCGAGTTCTTCGATGTTCGCCGAGGCGCAAATGAAGTCGTGCTTCATCATCAGCAGCGAGTAGATCGCCTCCTGGGCCCCCGTGGCGCCGAGCGAGTGCCCGGTCAGCGACTTGGTCGAGGAGAGCGCCGGCACGGCTTCGCCGAAAACCTCGCGCAGTGCGCGCAGCTCGCTCATGTCACCTACCGGCGTCGAGGTGCCGTGGGTGTTGATGTAGTCGATCGAGCCTTCGACGGTCGCCAGCGCCTGCTGCATGCAGCGCGCACCGCCCTCGCCAGAGGGAGCGACCATGTCTGCGCCGTCCGAATTGGCGCCATAGCCGACCAGCTCGGCGTAGATCTTCGCACCGCGGGCCCTGGCGTGTTCGTACTCCTCGAGTACCAGCATGGCGCCACCGCCAGCGATGACGAAGCCGTCACGCTGCGAGTCATAGGCGCGAGAGGCTTTCTCCGGCGTATCGTTGTAGCCGGTGGAGAGCGCGCCCATCGCGTCGAACAGGCACGACAGCGTCCAATGCTCCTCCTCGCCGCCGCCGGCGAAGACGATGTCCTGCTTGCCGAACTGGATCTGCTCCATCGCGCTGCCGATGCAGTGCGCGGAAGTGGCGCAGGCCGAGGAGATCGAATAGTTGAGCCCCTTGATCGAGAACGGCGTGGCCAGGCAGGCGGAAACGGTGCTGCCCATGGTGCGCGTGACGCGATATGGGCCGACCCGGCGAAGACCCTTCTCGCGCAGGACATCGGCGGCCTCGACCTGGTTGGCCGAGGAGGCGCCACCGGAGCCTGCGATCAGGCCGGTGCGAAGGTTGGATACCAGCTCGGGGGTGAGCCCCGCGTCTTCGATCGCCTGCTGCATCGAGACATAGGCATAGGCCGCGGCATCGCCCATGAAGCGGCGATGCTTGCGATCGACCAGCGCATCGAGGTCGATGTCCACTACGCCGGCGACGTGACTGCGCATGCCGCGCTGCGCGTACTCTTCGCGGTAGCGAATGCCCGAGCGCCCTAGCTTGAGGGACTCGAGGACCTGTTGCTGATCATTCCCGAGGCACGAAACGATGCCGATACCAGTGACTACCACTCGTCGCATGGGGACCTCCCAATCAGAAATTCGAAGTGGAGGTGAACAGGCCGACGCGAAGATCGTTGGCCTGGTAGATCGGCTCTCCATCCACGGAGACCACGCCGTCGGCGATGCCGAGGATCAGTCTACGGGTGATGACCCGCTTGACGTGGATGTGATAGGTGACCTTTTCCGCGCTCGGCAGGATCTGGCCGGAGAACTTGACTTCTCCACAGCCCAGCGCACGGCCACGGCCAGGGTTGCCCAGCCAGCCGAGATGGAAGCCGACCAGCTGCCACATCGCATCGAGACCGAGGCAGCCAGGCATTACCGGATCGCCTGGGAAGTGGCACTGGAAGAACCAGAGGTCGGGATGGATGTCGAGCTCGGCGATCAGCTCACCCTTGCCGTACTGCCCACCGGTCTCGCCGATGTGGGTGATACGATCGAGCATCAGCATGTTCGGTGCTGGCAGCTGAGCGTTGCCCGGGCCAAAGAGTTCGCCTTGGCTGCACTTGAGCAGCTCTTCATGGCTAAAGGAGTGTTGCTTGGTCACAGAGACGCTTTCCGAAGATCTGGGTAGGGGGCTTGTTCGTCAGGCGCCCGAGTTTAGAGCATGTCACCCGGTGCCCGCCAATCGCGCCATTCTAGCGTTCCCGGCGCTGCGCCGTGCCTGGTGGTCACCTGGCGCGGGGGTGTCAGGCCCTGTCGTGGCGAGGATCTTGTGCACGCCACGTGGGCATTAGCCGGCGGCATTATGCCATAGCTGTGCGGCGGGTGACTAAATCGAAGCCTGCGGCTCGATGATGCGCCCGGCACAGGGTAATCATCACATACTAGCCTGGGTGCTTGAACGCTGCGGCGAAAGTAGACAGCGCCCGTTCACGTGCCGCGCGGTGATCGACGATCGGCGCAGGGTAGCCGCATGCCTCACGCTGCTGCGCGCTCGGCGCGTGGCGGGCCTTGGCATCGAGCTCCTCGAAGCCCTCGAGCCAAGCGGCGATGAAGGCGCCCTCGGGATCGAAACGCTGCGACTGGGTGGTCGGATTGAACAGGCGGAAGTAGGGCGCAGCATCGGTGCCGGTCGAGGCGGCCCACTGCCAGCCGCCGTTGTTGGCACCGAGCTCTCCGTCGACCAGGTGGTCGAGAAAGAATGCCTCCCCCTCTCGCCAGTCGATCAGCAGATGCTTGGTGAGGAACATCGCAGTGACCATGCGCAGCCGATTGTGCATCCACCCGGTCTCGACCAACTGGCGCATCGCTGCGTCGATCAGCGGATAGCCGGTGCGCCCCTGCCGCCAGGCTTCGAGCTCCTCGGGGGCATCGCGCCAGCGGATCCGCTGCGCCTCCTGGCGAAACGGGCGATGACGACAAACCTGGGGATAGCCGACCAGGATGTGCTGGTAGAACTCCCGCCATACCAGCTCATTGACCCATGTCGAGGTGCCTGCGTCGCCGTCGGCGAGGTGTCCATGATTATGGTGCAGGACCGCATTGAGGCACTGGCGTGCCGAGATCGCCCCGACGGCCAGATAGGCGGACAAAGCGCTGGTCGCGGCCAGGGCGGGAAAGTCCCGGTCGCGCTGATAAAGACGCAGCCGGTCACGGATGAATCGCGAAAGCCTCGCCTGCGCTTCCTCTTCGCCAGCCGGCCAGAGCGCGGTATCGATCGTCGCGCGCCGTGGCGGGGCGGGAAGCTCTTCGCTCACGATCTCGGCTGGAGGGGACTGGCGCTCGGGCATCGGCGAGGGCTTCAACCGGGCTCCCTCCAACTCGCGGTGCCAGGCCTTGGCGAACGGGGTGAAGACGCTGTAGTACTCCCCCTTATTGGTTCTGAGCTCACCGGGCGCGAACTGCACCGTATCGGTATAGCGATGCACTTCGAGCCCCGCGGCGCGACAAGCCTCGGCCACCCGACGGTCGCGCTCGCGTTCGTTGACCGCGTACTCGTCGTTGAAGTGCAAGGCGCTACAGCCGAGCGCTCGGGCCCGTTTCACCAGTGCCTCGGGCACTTGATCGAAGCGCTCGACCTCGAGCACCAGCAGCGGGATGTTCAGTGCATCGAGCCCAGCGGCGAGCGCCTTGGCGCTGCGATACCAGAAATCCAGCTTGTTGGCGCCGTGGCCGTGCTCCCGCCACTGCTCGTAGCAGGGGGAGACGAGCGCGATCACCTCGCCCCTGGCGCTGGCGGCGCTGAGCGCACGCTGGTCCGCGCAGCGCAGATCGTTTCTGAACCAGACCAACTGGCGCTGAGACATCGCTTCCTCCCCGATCCGGTGGCTCACGCCCGTAGGCCGCGTTCCGCGACGATTTCCGCCACCACATCGATGAATGCCGGATGCTGCCCGACCGGCGGCAGCAGGGCCAGTTCGAGCCTGGGGTGCTCCTGGGCGAGAGCCTCGAGCTGCGCTGGCACGTCCTTGCGCAGGTGGCGCCCGGCGGCGAAGAACAGCGGCAGGACGTCGATGCGGGTTCCCTCGGGATGCGCCTCGGCGAGTTCCTGTACCACCTCTTCCAGCAGTGGCGAGCAAAGCTCCATGTAGGCGAGTCGCAGTTGAGGACCCAACCGTTCGCGAAGGCGTGCCTCGAGCGTGGCGAAGGGGGCCTGCCAGGCGGGATCGGTCGATCCATGGGCGAGGATGATCAGCGTGCTTTGCATGGGCGAGCGGCTCTGAAAACGTGTATTCGTCCCAGTCGGAAGGGAGCGTGTGTCCCGCCCATGGTACGACGCCGGAGGCATGGAAGGGGAGGCATCGATGCCCACGGAGAGGCTGCAACGGTGCTGACGCGAGGCAATCTCATGCCAAGGTGGGCATGGCGAGCGGGGAGGCGGGGAACTACCGTAGGTAGAGCGGCGCGATGTCGTGCAATGAGGAATGCCCGTATGTACGTGGTCTTGAGTGGTGCCACCGGCTTCGTCGGTCGGGCGCTATGCCGTCGATTGAAGGCCGCCGGCCACCGGCTGGGCGTGGTTTCTCGCGACCCCGGCGGCGCGGCCGGGCGGATCGGCATCGAGGTGGATGCGCATGACAGCGCGGTCGGCTTTGCCGCTGAGCCGGTAGCGGCGGTCGTCAATCTGGCGGGCGCGCCGATCTTCGGCGGGCGCTGGAGCGAGTCGCGCAAGCGTACGCTGATCGACAGCAGGGTCGCGGCCACCGCTGACCTGGTCGCGCTGTGCCGGCGCCTCGATTCTCCGCCTGCAGTGATGGTTTCCGCCTCGGCGATGGGCTACTACGGCGATCAAGGCGAGCGCGAGGTCGTCGAGGCGACGCCCCCTCACGATGAGTTCGCCCATCGCCTCTGCGCCCTCTGGGAGCAGGCGGCGAAGCCGGTCGAGTCGCTTGGTGTGCGCCTGGTGATCGCGCGCTTCGGGTTGGTGCTGGATCCTGACGGCGGGATGCTGCGTTCGATGCTGCCGACGGTGCGCTTTGGCGCCTGCGCCAGGCTCGGCGATGGCCGCCAGTTCATGCCGTGGATAGCGCGCAGCGACCTGGTCGAGGCGCTGGTGTGGCTGCTCGAGGATCGCGCCCAGGAGGGAGTGTTCAACCTGAGCGCGCCGCGGCCGCTGCGCAACGCCGAGTTCATGGCGGCGCTTGGACGGGCGTTGCACCGGCCGGTGCCGTGGCGGATTCCCGCACGGCTGCTCGAACTCGGCCTCGGTGAGATGTCGCGCATGCTGCTCACCGGCGCCGACATGCGCCCGCGCCGGCTGCTCGAGGCGGGATTCGAATTCTCTCATCCCGAACTCGATGGCGCGCTCGCGGCAATGCTCGAGCGCAAGCGCTCGCGCTAGTCTTCGGCACCGACGGTGACGATGACCCTGACCGCGTCGAGACGCAGGCGGGTGTCGTCGATCGCAGCGCTCAGCGTGTCGCGCTCCGCGACCAGCGCATCGATCTCTTCCTCGCGCACTGCGGGATTGCGGCTCGCCAGCGCGCGCAGCCGGGCGATCTCGCGGTCCAGGCCCGTAGCCAATCGTTGCTGTCCATCTTCGATCAGCGTCGGCAGGGTGCGCTCTGCCTCGACCTCGGCGCGTTCGAGCAAATCACGCAGCTGGGGCAGGCACTGCTTGATCAGGTCCCGCGCCATCGCTCGCTTTACCTTGCGCAGGTTCTTGGCGAGCCCGCCGAAGGAGACCTTGTCGGTGAGATTCTGGCCCTGGTCGTCGAGCAGCACCCGCACCGTGGTGGGTGGCAGGAAGCGTCCCGCCTGATAGCGGCGCGGTGCCGGGGTATGGGTGACGAAGACCATCTCGGCCATCAGCCGGCCGCCGGGAATCGCGGGGTGCTTGAGCAGCGCCAGGGCGGTGTTGCCGAGCGTGCCCTCGAGCGCGCGGCCGAGCATTTCGCGCACCAGCGGATGCTCCCAGCTGAGCCGCTGGACATCGTCGCGGGACAGCGCCTGCGCGCGCGAAAGGGTCGCGGTAAAGCCTTCCTCGCCCTTGGCGAGCCCCGGCAGGCCGTCGAGCATGTGCGGTCCGGCGACCAGATGGAGCAAGCCATCGCCCAGGTCGCTGGTCTCGACACCAAAGACATCGAACGCTTGCTCCAGGTAGCTTGGCAGCTTCGCGTCTTCGTCGAGTTCGATGATCGCGCGCTTGAGCTCCTCGACCCGACCGCGCTCGGCGATGCTCTTGGCCAGCAGCCGATAGCGCCCCGCCGCGCGTTCGGCCAGCCGCTCGCGGCGGCGCTCGGCGGTACGCTCGACCAGGCCATCGAGCTTGTCAGCGTCGAGCAGCGCTTCGTCGAGCTCTTGGCTGAACGCCTCGAACAGCTCTCCACCGAGCCCATTGGGAGCGCCGAAGGCCTCCAGCCCGTCGCGATACCAGCGCATCAATGCACCGTCGGGGGCACCTTCGAAGCAAGCCACGTGCAGCTCGATCGGGAAACGCTGGCCGATCCGGTCGAGCCGGCCGATGCGCTGCTCGAGCAGGTCCGGGTGGGGAGGCAGGTCGAACAGCACCAGATGGTGGCAGAACTGGAAGTTACGCCCTTCGGAGCCGATCTCGGAGCAGATCAGCAGCGGGCTGCCATCCTCTGCGTCGGCGAAGTCGGCCGCGGCGCGATCACGCTCGACCAGCGAGGTGCCTTCATGGAACACCGGCACGTGCTGGCCGCTGAGGACCTGCAGCGCGGTGGCGAGATCCCGTGCGGTCTCGTTGGAATGGCAGATCACCAGCGCCTTCTGGCCCGGGTGGGTCTTCACCCATTGGCGCAGCCACTCGACCCTGGGGTCGAGGCGCCACCAGGGATCGGCCTCCTCGCCGGCGAGCGCGGTGTAGGTCAGCTCGGGGTAGATCAACGCATCGGGATAGGCGAGCTCATGCTCGACCATCAGGGTGTCGAGGTACTCCTCGTCACGCTCGAGCCGGCGCAGCACCCGCCGGTAGGGCATCGGCGGCTCGAGCATAGAGACCGAGAGCCTGCGCTCAGGAAAGCCTTCGATCTCGCGACGACTGTTGTGGAACATCACCCGGCCGATGCCGTGGCGGTCGAGCAGCAGCTGGCGCAGCGCGCGATGCGCGGTGTCGCGCGCGTCGCCGGCCGCGGCCGTCACCAGGGTATCGAGCTGGGCACGGGCATCCTGGTCGTCGCCCACGGTGGTGGCCAATTCGCCGATCAACGCCGCATCGATCGTGCCATCGGTACCGAGCGCCTCACCCAGCCGCTCGAGCTGGTCGGCGAGCCGGGCGAAACCCTGCTCCTCGGCGCGGAAGCGCTCGAGGTCATGGTAGCGCTCGGGATCGAGCAGGCGCAGGCGCTCGAAGTGGCGCTCGATGCCCATCTGCTCGGGGGTCGCGGTGAGCAGCAGCAGGCCGCAGTCGCCGCCGGCGAGGCGCTCGACGCAGGCATAGCCGCTCTCTTCGTCGCTGGCGTCGAGATGATGGGCCTCGTCGACGATCAGCAGGTCCCAGCCCGCCTCCTCGGCCTCGCGCTGGCGCCGCGGGTTGGCGAACAGCCACTGCTGGCTGGCGATCACCCACTGGCTGCTTTCGAACGGATTGGCATCGCGCTCGAGCGCTTCGCTCTGGTGCTCGTCGAGCAGGGTGAAGGCGAGATCGAAGCGGCGCAGCAGCTCGACCAGCCACTGGTGGCAGAGGCTGGCCGGCACCAGCACCAGCACCCGGGAGATTCGTTCGTTGAGCAGCAGCCGATGGAGAATCAGCCCTGCTTCGATGGTCTTGCCCAGCCCGACCTCGTCGGCAAGCAGTACCCGAGGGCGGTGGCGCGAGCTGACTTCGTCGGCGATCGCCAGCTGGTGCGACACCAGGTCGATGCGCGGGCCACAGAAGCCGTGGGCTGCGTGGCGTTGCAACCGCTGGATGTGCTGCAGACTGCGATAGCGCAGGTTGAACCAGTCGTTGCGGTCGACCTGGCCGGTGAGCAGCCGGTCCCGCGCCTGGTGGAACTGCATCTTGTCGTTGAGCCGCGCTTCGGGCAGCTCGATCAGCGCAGCGCTGGCGGTGGATTCGCCATCTGGCTGGCAGATGTAGGTCAGAAGCCCGTCGATCTCCTTGGTGTCGACCACCCGCAGGCGCTCTCCAAGATCGGATTCGACGCGATCGCCGCTCGAGAACGCGACACGGGTGAGCGGTGCCTGCCGCACACTGTAGGTACGCGTTTCTTCGCGTGCGTTGAACAGCACCATGACGGTGCGGAAGTCGCACTTGAGGATGGTGCCCAGCCCTAGTTCGGCCTCGCCGTCGCTGATCCAGCGCTGGCCGGGAATGAATTCGCTCATAGCAGTCGCAAGTCTGGCCTTAGTTGAATCGAGAGCTCAAATCGGGTCGAAGAGTCGTCGCTGCGGTCGGCGCGCCGACATCAATCAGGGGGCGCGTATTCTAGCGGCTTGTCAGCGACGCTTCACGCGCTATTGCATCGCACCCTCCGGCAGACGCGTGCGCCAGCGTCTCCATTCACGCGAGCCGAAGACGCCGAGGTGCCATTCCAGCACCTGGCCGTCGCGGTCGAGCAGGATGGTGAGCGGCAGCCCCGGGGTGCCGGCGGCGGCTTGGAGCCGCTGGCCGGGATCTCGCCATGCGCCGTCGCGATGAGCGCCCAGGGCGCGAAGGTTGGCGAGCAGGCTTTCACCCTGGTTGACCAGCAGCGTCTCGACTGCGGTGGCCGGGATCGGCTCTGCGGCCAGTCGCGCCAGCTGGGCGAGGCATGGTGCGCAGTCGCTGCGCCATAGCACCAGCAGTAGCGGCCTGGCGGGGTATGACGAGCCAGGAGGAGGCGAGGCGTGGCGCAAAGTGCCGTCGAGCCGTTCGAGCGGTGGCAGCGCCAGTCGCTCTGGCAGTCGAGGTGCCAGCGGGGCGTTGTACTCGAGCAGATGCCAGATCGCCAGCGCGAGCGCTAGGGCGAGAAGCTCCCGGGCCTTGCGCCGTCGCGTGGCACGCCGGTGCAGGCTCGAGGGCACTAGCACGCCAAGCGCCGCCAGCACTGCCAGCCAGTCTCCGAGTTGGTCGTCGAGCGCCGGCATCAGCGCCCGTATGAGCAGCCCGCATGCGATGGCCAGCGCCGCACGACCGAGCAGTCGCGGGCGTCCCGCGCGTCCGGCACCGAGGGCGAGCAGCACCGCTACGGCGATCGCCGCGTGCAGCGGTGCAAGCGGCAGCGTCAAAGAGCCTAGCGAGAATGCGTTGATCGAGGCCTCCTGCGCCTTTAGTGGGCGGGGCGGGATACGCGGGTTATCCTGCGGGCGCTGAGTACTGTCTGGTGTCATCGGCGGTGCGCAAGCCATTTTCAGTCGCCAGGCGTTGCCGGCATCGACCAGGAGCAAGCATGGGTTCGATCGATCAGCGCGAGAGCGAAGCCGAGTGGGCAAGGTCGCTTGCCGAGGGACGGGGCGGTCATAGCGGCTTCCAGCTGCTGGCTCACGGTATCGAGGCGCATGCACGACGGGCGCTGCTCGCCGAACGGGCGTGCCACAGCCTGGAAGTGCAGAGCTACATCTTCGAGGACGGCCACAGTACCCGGCGGCTGCTGCGCCAGCTGATCCAGGCTGCGCAGCGCGGGGTCAGAGTCCGGCTGCTGCTCGATGATCTGAGCGTTGGTCACCAGCAGTACCGCCTGGCCAAGCTCGATAGCCATCCCAACATCGAAGTGCGGCTGTTCAACCCCATTCCCTCCGGGCGCCGATTCACCCTCACCCGGCTCGCGAGCCTGGTGCTCAATGCCCGCCGCCTGAACCGGCGGATGCACAACAAGCTGTGGCTGGCCGATCGCAGCCTGGCGATCTTCGGCGGTCGCAATCTTGGCGATGACTACTTCAGCTCCGATTCCCGCCATCTGTTCATCGACATCGACGCGCTGGCCGTCGGTGGCGAGACGCCCGAGCGATTGGCCCAGAGCTTCGATGCCTACTGGAACCATCCGCTGGCGGTGCCGCTGGCGAAGTTCGCGCGTGCACGGGATGGGCAGGCCTGGCGTGCGCTGGATGACGAACTGGAGAGGATTTGCGCCGAGCCTTCGCGAACGGGCAAGGAGTACGACGAAGCGCTCGATGAGCTGCGCCGGGACGACCGCGACGAACTGGCCAGGCGGCTCGAGTGGGCCGCGGCGCGGGTGCTGTGGGACGACCCCGAGGTGGCCGCGATGCGCGGCCTGCCGCCCCGCGAACTGCGGATGAGTGGCAAGGTGGTCGAAGAGTTCGATCGGGTCGAGCATAGCCTGGAGGTGGTCTCTGGCTACCTGATTCCCCATGACCTCGACGGCATCGACCTGTTCGCCCTGCTCGCGCGCGGGGTGAAGGTGATGGCGATCACCAACGCGCTGGAAGCCACCGACGTTCCACTGGTGCACGGCGGTTACGCCCCCTGGCGCAAGCCGCTGCTGGCGGCGGGGGCGAAACTCTATGAAATTCGCTACCAGCCGCTGACCAGGTCACGGATGCGTGCCCGGCTGCGCGCGCGAACCAGGCTCAAGCTCTCGCGGCCGCGTTCCAATTCGCTGCATGCCAAGACCTTCGCGTTCGATCATGACCGGCTGATGATCGCCTCGTTCAATCTCGATCCGCGATCGGTGTGGTGGAACTGCGAGCTCGGCGTCGTGATAGAGAGCGTCGCGCTCAACCGCGAGCTGCGCGGGATCAACGCTTTCGGCGTGCTGCCCGAGCACAGCTATGAGGTACGTATCGACCAGGGGCGGCTGAGTTGGATATCCGACGATGGCAATGGCCGGCTGCGTTGCTATCACCGCGAGCGAGGCAATCCCTGGCGGCGTTTCCAGGCCTGGATCGCGAGGGTATTGAGGTTGGAGCGGCTGCTTTGAGCCGCTGCGCCTTTCTTTTTTAATTGATCATTCAATAAAGCCAGCGGCGATGTTAGGGTCTTGGCGCCGACGCCACGTTGGCGCCGGCAAATACAACGATAACCAAATCCAACGATAACTATGCCGAGAGGATCTTCATGACACGCACTATCTCGTCTTTGATGTTCGGCGTGCTGTGCGCCGCTGCCACGCATCTCGCCTTCGCCGAGACCAAGCTCGAGCACTGGCCGCCGGAGGCGGCCGCCAAGATCGACGCGATGATCGAACAAAACCGCGGTCGCGAGCATGCCTACGCAGTGTTCGACATGGACAATACCAGCTACCAGTTCGATATCACCGAGTCGCTGCTGCCCTACCTCGAGAACAAGGGTGTACTGACTCGCGAAAACCTCGATCCGGCGCTCAAACTGATTCCGTTCAAGGACGCAGAGGGGCAGCCCGAGAGCCTGTTCAGCTATTACTACCGGCTGTGTGAGATCGATGATCTGGTCTGCTACCCGTGGATCGCCCAGTCGTTCGCGGGGCTGAGCCTCGAGGAACTCAAGCGCAACGTGGATGAGATGCTGGCCGAGGGCAAGCCGGTGCCGGCCCACTACTACGATGGCGACGACTACGTCGAATACGAGGTCGAGCCGCCGCGACTCTTCGCCGGCATGCAGGAGCTCTACAATCGGCTGCAGGAGAACGGCATCGAGGTCTATGTCGTCACTGCCGCCAACGAAGAGATCGTGCGGATGGTGGCCTCCGATCCTCGCTACGGCTACAACGTGCCGCCCGAGCACGTGATCGGCGTCAACACGCTGCTCAAGGACCCCGAGAGCGGTGAGCTGACCACCTCGCGGTTCGCGATCAGAGACGGCGTGTACGATCAGGCGGCCAGCCAGCGGATGGTACTGACCAGCTACCTGGTCAATCCGATGACCTGGTTCGAAGGTAAGCTCGGCACCCTCTATGGCTGGATCGATCAATGGAACAAGCCGGTGCTGGTCGCCGGGGATACCTCCGGTTCGGACGGCTACATGCTGCTCAACGGTACCGACGTCGAGCAGGGCGGCGTGAGAGTCTGGGTCACGCGCAGTGCCAGCCATACTGAACGGATGCGTGAATGGCGAAGCCGCTCCGCCGAGCAGCAGCGTGAGGCCGGGCAGCAGCCGAGTGCCGATCTCAACTGGATCGAGGTGGCCCCTGAAGCGCTGCACTGAACGAGATCGAACTTTGGTCTATGTCCTTGGCGTGTTACAACAAGAAGGCGTTTGATTTCCAACAATAACATGCCAAGGATGTCGCCATGACCGATGTCGGTTCCCGCCGCCATTTCCTTCGTTCCTCGCTGGGAGCTTCCGCCCTCGCCGTCGCCGGCACCGCTCTGCCATTGCTCGGCGGCTGCGCCAGTGCAAAGCCTGCGCCCTCGGCGCCTGCGCCCGTCCCCGGGGCACGCTTTGCCCGCGAGGGCACTTTCATCAACTACAACGAGTATCCGCTCGGTCCTTGCGAGTCCGCCCGCGAGGCGCTGGTCGAGATCATCGGGCAGACCGGTTTCTACCGCTTCGATCTGATCCAGCGTTTCCACGACTCGCTGGCCGCGCACCTCGGCGTCGATGCCGAGCAGGTGATCCTCTATCCCGGCTCGGGATGGGCGTTGGAGCTCGCTCCTCGGGTATTCACTTCGGCCGAGCGTTCACTGGTGGTCGCAGACCCGAGTTACGAGGCCTGCGAGCAGGTCGCCAAGCGCATGGGTACCCCCGTCCACCGTGTGCCGCTGCTCGCCAATGGCGCGCACGATCTGACTGCGATGTGCGCCTTCCCCGATGCCGGACTGATCTACGTCTGCAACCCCAACAACCCGACCGGCACCATCACACCGCGCGAGGCGATCGTGAGCGCGCTGGCCAATAAACCCGCCGATGCCATCCTGCTGGTCGATGAGGCCTACATCCACTTCTCCGAAGAGCAGTCGGTGATCGACCTGGTGGCATCGCACCCTGATCTGATCGTGCTGCATACCTTCGCCAAGCTCTACGGTATGGCGGGTCTTCGCTGCGGATTCGCGGTGGGACAGGGTGATGCGTTGGCCAGACTGCGGGCAATGGGGTCCGATGCCATTTCGGTCACTGCTGCGGTGGCGGCGCAGGCGAGCATCGAGGATCAAACGATAGTGGCCGAACGGCGTGCCTATAACTCCGGGGTGCGTAACGATGTGATCCGCTGGCTCCAGGCTCGGGGAGTCGAGTGCACGGTGTCGCATACCAACTGTTTCATGATGGATGTCGGTCGGCCAGGCAAGGACGTGGCCGCGGCGATGGCGAGCCACGGCGTCCATGTCGGGCGCAGCTGGCCGAGCTGGCCCAACTGGGTGCGCGTATCGGTAGGGACGCGCGAAGACATGGAAGCATTCAAGACTGCTTTCGCCGCGGTGCAGGAGCAAGGGGTGCTTGCCGCAGCCACTGCCTGCGCGCCGGAACTACGGCTGTGCACCGCTGCTGCATTGGCCTGATGGCTGTCCGAGCAGCGATGAATCGCTGCTCGGCGGCTGCGCCAGCGCAGTGCCAGGGCGCCTCGAAGTTCAGGCGCCGGCTTGGTTCGTCCGCAGTGTCGAGGCGATGTCCGCGGAGACGGACTGCATCAACGACCAGAGTGACCTCACGTCCTCGTCGGTCGTTTCCGGTGCGCCGATGGATACCCTGACCATCCACTTTCCACCTGCGGTCGCGGGTGTGACGAAGGCCTCGCCGGATTTATTGACCGCGCTCGCCCACGCCCGGGTGAACTCATCGAGCGCTCCCTCCGGGATGCCCGGCGGCTCGAACCGAACGCAGACGGTCTGTAGCGCTACCGGCGCCACCACTTGCCAATGCGGTGTGCGCGAAACTTCCTCGGCCAGCTCCGTTGCTAGCTTCAAATCGCGTCGCAGGCGCGCCTGCAAGCCATCGACACCCTGTTCACGAATCACGAACCACAGCTTCAAAGCTCGGAAACGCCGACCGAGAGGGATGCTTGTATCACGGAGGTTTCGGACCACGCCGTCGGTCTCCGACTGCAGGTATGTCGGATTGGTCGACATGACCCGCAGCAGATGCGGCTCGTCCCGGACGAAGTAGAGGGAGCAGTCGAAGGGCACACCCAGCCATTTGTGGGCGTTGATCACGACGCTGTCGGCGCCCTCGATGCCATTCCACATCCATCGGTATTCCGGAAGGATCATCGCGCTGCCGGCCATCGCTGCATCCACGTGCAGCCAGACGCCGTGCTTTTGCGCAATCTCGGCGATCTCGTCGACCGGATCGAATGAAGTCGTCGCCGTGCCCCCCACGGCGGCGACGATGGCGCACGGTTTGAGCCCAGCGGCCAAGTCGGCGACGATGGCCTGTTCGAGCGCATCGGCGCGCATCGCGAAGACCTCGTCGACATCGATCAGGCGGACGTTCTCACGGCCGAAACCGCAGAGCAGGGCCGCCTTCATCACAGAAGAGTGCGCGCTCACCGAGGTGTAGACGACCAGGCGCTGGCCGCCGTCCTGCAGGCCCGCCCGGGCCAAGGCGTAGTCCGTCGAGCGCTCGCGCGCGGTCAGCAGCGCCACTAGTGTGCTGGACGAGGCGGTATCGTTGATTACGCCGAACCACTGCGGCGAAAGGCCCACCATCTGGCGGAACCAGTCGACGACGACCTCTTCGACTTCCGTCACCGCGGGCGAGGACTGCCAGGACAGGCCGAGGACGCCGAGGCCACTGCTCATCAGGTCTCCGAGAATGCCCGCGTGCAGTGAGTTCGACGGGAAGAAGCCGAAGAACCGTGGATGCTGCCAGTGGGAGAGGTGGGGGAGGACGACCTTGTCCATGTCACCGAGGATCGCTTCGAATGGCTCGCCCTTAGAGGGCGGAGCGTCCGGCAGGAGTGCCTTGACGCTGCCCGGTTCCGTCGCGGCCTGCACAGGCAGGTTCCTCATTTGCGCGTGATAGTCGGCCAGCCAGTCGATCACGGCGTGGCCGTGCCTGCGGAATTCTTCAGTATCCACGTTTCGCTCCAAACGTTTGGTGGGGCCCGACAGGCGCGGTGCGGGCTCTATCCGGCCCGGGCGGGCGCTACGGTCAATCCTTTGGAGTATCGACGAGAGCGCTGCGCCGTTTCCTTAATCCGTGATTTCTAATGACTTACCGGCAGGTCGATGGGCGATTGCCAAAACCGGACTTGGGCTACGCCCGAAGCTGCGATTCTCGATACCAGTTGCAGCGCAGTCCGGGGGGACGAAATGGCCGAGCGCGGCGTGGCGTCTAGCGCGGCGGCTGCCGCAGAATGATCGACAGTGGGAAAGACGCGAGCTAGGAGCCGTTATCCTGACCGACGTCCTGCGCTCGCTCGTGGGCGAGATCGGATCGACGCTGGTGGGCGGCTTGGTCGGGCTCGCTTGAATCCTTGCGCTTTCTGCGCAACGACGAAATCCCGCGGCGGATGCTGCGGGGGCGGAGGTAGAGAGGATCGCGGGGGCGTGCGTTGACCAGCATCGACCAGATCCAGGCGCTGAGACCGGTGAGCGAAATCACCACGAGAGCACTGAGCATCGAATCGGACATATCGAAGGCCTCCGTTTCGAACCTAGGCTGGAGTTTCGCCTGGATCGCGGCCCGAGCCCGGGGGAGGCGCTGGCTGGCGCCCTCGCTGGGCTCGAGTACCCCTCCAGTGTAGCGGCGCTGACCGACGCTGGAAGTGCCTTGCGACCAAAGAGAAGCCCAGGGCAAAGCGGCGCAGAAAAGGTCGGTGGGATGTCCCGAAGGATGCCCGCGGCGCAATGGAGGTTCGTCTCCTCTCCACTGGCGGCCCCTTACCGAGCTCGCTGATCGGGCATATACTGCTCGCCCCATCAAGGGCCGCCAGCCGGCCCTTGGCTATCCAGCCCCTCCTGTACAGCGTGGACCACTGGTCATGAAAGAATCGAACTCAGCCGAAAAAGCGCGTCACGATGCCACCGGCCCCGCTGCTGGAAAGGGCGGCAGGCCAAGTCGCTTTGCGCCGCTCAAGGACGTGCGTCTGTTGATCGTCGGGGTTGCGGTAGTGGTGATCGTTTTGTTTTTCGTCTTTGCCGTGGCCAGTCTGTTCGAATAGCCACGAATCGAATTCCGGAGATATTCCCGCCGATGAAAACCCTCGTCCTCACTCTCTCCTGCGCGGACCGCATGGGTATCGTTGCCGCCGTCGGCAGCGCGATCGCAGCGCAAGGTGGCAACATCATCGAAAGCGGACAGTACGTCGACCGCGAGAATGGGCGCTTTTTCATGCGGGTATGCTGCGAGGTCGAAGAGAGCGGCTCGCTCGAGGCATTCCGCAAAGGGTTCTCGCCGGTCGGCGCTGAGTACTCGATGAAATGGGAAGTGCATGACGCCGCGGTCAAGCCGCGGGTGATGATCCTGGTCTCCCAGCAAGGCCATTGTCTCAATGACCTGCTCTATCGCCATAACACCGGGCAGCTGCCGATGGAGCTGACCTCGATCCTCTCCAACCACGACACCTTCAGGCGTCGCGCCGAGCACGAGGGTGTGCCGTTTCATCATCTGCCCGTGACCGCCGCCAGCAAGGCGGAGCAGGAGGGGAAACTGCTGGCGCTGATACGCGAGCAGCGCGTCGATCTGGTGATCCTCGCCCGCTACATGCAGATCCTCTCCGATGACCTATCGAAAGCGCTCTCCGGACGGGTGATCAACATCCACCACTCCTTTCTGCCCAGCTTCAAGGGCGCGCGTCCCTATCATCAAGCGCACAAGCGCGGGGTGAAGCTGATCGGCGCTACTGCGCACTACGTCACCGCGGACCTCGACGAAGGGCCGATCATCGAACAGGACGTGCAGCGCGTCGACCATTCGATGACCGCCGAAGACATGGCCGCGATCGGCCGCGATACAGAGTGCCAAGTGCTGGCTCGTGCGGTGCGACTGCACCTCGAGCACCGGGTCCTTTTGAACGACGACCGCACCGTGGTGTTCCACTGACATCGAGCCGCAGCGCCGGCGGGTGATCCTCGTCCGCAGCGCTTGCCTCGACACGAATCGGCAAGGGCGCCTGCAAAGGGCTAGCTGCCGGGGTGAAGGACCCGTCCTCCCCTGGCGAGGGCGGCGAGCAGCGCCGGGTCGTCGATGGCGCGATCGCTGACCAGCAGATCGATCCGCGAGGCGCTGCAGTAGGACAGCCGGCTGGCTTGCCCGATCTTGCTATGGTCGGCGAGCAGTGCGACACGCGATGCGCACGAGGCCATTGCGGCGGCGATCTCCGCCTCGTCATGGTCGTAGCTGGTAGCGCCGTGGGCGGCGTCGATACCGACCGGTGACAGCAGCGCCAGATCGGCACGGTAGCGGTGGATCTCACCGATGGTCTTGGCACCGAAGGTCGCCTGCAGGGCGGAGTTGACGTCGCCGCCGAGCAGGACCACCCGGTTGCTGGAAGTGCTGTGCGCCTCTCGTGGGGAGGGGGCGAGCTTCAGCGCCACGGCAATCGAGTTGGTCACCACGATCAGGCCCTCCAGCGTACTGAGCTCCTCGGCCAAGAGGGTCGTCGTGCTGCCTGCGTCGATGAACAGGGTCTGGCCGCTGGAGATCTCGCTGCGCGTGAGCTTGGCGATCGTGCGTTTTTCTTCGATCCGGGTCTTTGCACGCACATCGATCGGCGGCTCTTGGCGCCTGGTCGTCATCGCGCCGCCGTGGATGCGCCTGAGCTCACCGCGGCGTTCGAGGTAGAGCAGGTCCCGCCTGACGGTTTCGCGTGATACACCCAGCTCCGACGCCAACCGTTCGGTGGAGAGGCGTTGAAAAGTGTCGAGCAGCGTGCAGATGCGTTGATAGCGTTCCTGATGCCACATCCGGTCAAATCCCTTTACTCACCGCCAGCGCGGAATACCTTGCCCCGGATAGGGCGCAACGATGGACCGCGAGGGATCCATGATTCGGTATCCGCAACTCATACCTTGGATAGATGGGTCTTCCAGGCGGGGTCGCCAACGATGGCGCGAAAGCGCATCAGCTTCCATGCGCCGTACTTGAAATAATCGAATTCGAGCTGCGAGACCATCATCTGCACCATCGACCAGGCTGCCCACTTGATGTCGGCCAGCGCCTTGTGGATCGTGACGCGTGCGACGAGCTGGTCGGTGACGTGGCCGAAATAGGCTTCGATCAGGGCGTGTTCGACCGCGGGCGAAAAGAACATCTCGCCGAACCAGATCCCGAGATCGTAGCAGCGGTCGTTCATCGACGCATACTCGTAGTCGATCAGCATGATCGCACCGTCCGGGCCGACCATGAAATTACCCGGCATCGGGTCGTTGAAGCAGGGCACCAGGTCCAGTCCCGAGGCTTCCAGCGCGCTGCGCGCCAAGCGGTAGTTCAGCGCGATCCACTCGCCATCGGGCGGCTGCGGTGCGCCCAGCGTCCTGACCTGCTCCTCGTGCTCATCGATCATGTCGAAAACGGTCTTGGTCAGCATCAGCGACGGCAGAGCGTGAAACCTTCGATAGGCATCGATCGCGGCCAGTCGGGCCTCGCTGTCGGCGAAGACGCTGTGGGTGCTGGCACGGTGGGTCGGCATGAAATCGTTGATCTCGATCCCTTCCGCGGCCAGGTCGTCATGCACGGCAGGGCCGATGCCCGCCGCCGCGGCCTTGCGCGATGCGTCCAGCGCGGCGACCCGGTCGATGAACATCTCGGTACCCTTGCCGGGCAGCTTGACGAAGTAGTCCCCCGTGCCATCGCTGCAGGTCACACGCCAGTTCGAATTGCTTATCCCGCCCGATACCGGTCGGTAGGTGATTCCTGCGCAGCGGCGAAACAGCGGCGCCTTGTAGATCGCTGCTTCTATCTCACGTTCGGCGGCCGTGGTGGCCTCTCCGAGCTTCTTGATCATCATCGTCATCCTCCGTCGCTCAAAGCCCGCGCAACTTTTCCTCGAACTGCGGATGGTTCAGCGCCAGTCGCGCGCGCATCAGGCGCCATTCGCCGTACTTCATGAACTCGATCTGCTTTCGCGTCGTCGTCCGAGCCGCGACCAATCCCCATAGCGCGCACATCACGTCATCGACGATGGCGTACAGCCGCGCGCGGTTGAAAGCCTTGGGATCCTCTCCCCCCATGTAATGGCTGAAGGCCATGCGCATCTCGGATTCGAAGTAGTGCGCCTCGTTGAGCACGACGCCGACGTCATAGAGCGGGTCGTTCATCCCGGCCCTGTCGAAATCCAGCAGCATCACGGCGCCTGCATTCGAGATCATCAGGTTGGATGCATTGCCCTCGTTGCGGCAGGGAGCCAGTGGGCCTGCGCTGGTGGCTTGCCCGATCGCCTCGACCATCCTGAGAATCCACCAGAAGTCGTCCGGCAGCGGTAGCCTCAATGCGCCTGCGCGTTCACTGAGCTCGTCGATTCGGGCGAAGGGGTCGAAGCGTGCCGCCATTGGCGGGGCCGCATGCAGGCGGGCCAGCCTGGAGAGGGTCTGGTCCAGGATATCGGGTACCTGCAGGCGATCGAGCGTCGCGGTATGCCAGCCTGCCTCCAACCGTTCGAACAGCACCGCGCCGAGCGCTGCGTCGGCCCAGACCACCCGCGGACCGATTCCCAGGTCCGAGGCCAGTTTTGCTCCGGCGATCGCCGCGTCGAGATCGTAGAAGCTGCGCATTTCCGCGTGCATGATCTTGAGGAACAGCGGCTGGTGGGTGGTGGGGTGTTCGAGGCGATAGGTGAGGCTATCGACGGCCCGGCAGGTCGGTGAGGCCACCGACTCCGGGCCTGGCTGAAGCACGGCCCCGGGCAGTCCCGCCGCCTCGAGCACCAGGTTCGGATCCACCTCGCCGCCATGGTCCGTCATCACGCATCCTCCCTGGCTCGGTCCAGGTCGCCGCCGGCGCGAAACAGCCGCCACAGCATGTGGACCAGCACGTCCCCGCCGGCGGCGAGATTCTCTGGACTAGTGTATTCCTGCGGGTTGTGGCAGATACCGTCCTTGCTCGGCACGGCGATGACGATCGCCGGACAGCGGCGCAGCACCGGGATGGCGTCATGTCCACCGATCGTGTCCAGCTGCATGCGCGGCAGCGCCAGGGCGTCCGCGGCCGTCTCGGTCATCTCCACCAGGCGTGTGTCGAAGCGCCCGGCCGGCCGGCGGTCGATGGAGACGATCCGCCCCGCTACGCCGGCGCGCTTCATGCAGTCGGGCAGGGCGGCTTCGAGCGCCTGCTCGGCCCAGGTAAGCGTCGTCATCTCGGGGGCGCGCAGCTCGGCGAACAGAACCGCCTGCCCGGGGACGATGTTCGGCGAGTTCGGCGAGATCTCCAGGCGCGCCACCGAGGTATGCAGGGTGTCGGGCGCCTGGTCCACCAGTTCGCGGATCGCGCTGATCAGATAGGCGGCCCCCAGCACTGCATCCTTGCGTTCTGCCATCGCGGTGGGACCGGTATGCGCCTGTTCACCGGTGACCTCGATACGGACCTTCAGTGCTCCCCAGTAGCGTACGAAGGGCGCGATGACCTTATGTTCGCGCTCGAGGATCGGGCCGCACTCGATGTGGATTTCGAGATAGGCATCGGGAACCGGCGCGGAAGCGGAGCCGGCGTAGCCGGTACGCTGGAGCTCGTCGCCGACGCGGAGGCCGTCGCCATCGCGCCGATCGAGGGCGAAGTCGAGGGTCAGCTCGCCGGCGAAGACGCTGCTGCCCAGCAGGCTGGGCTGAAAGCGTGCGCCTTCCTCGTTCATCCAGTCCGCGATGGCGAAGTTGCAGCCCGGCGTGATGCCCTGTGCGTGAGCGGCTTCGCGGACGGCCTCGATACCCGCCAGCGCCACCATCACGCCATAGGCCCCGTCGAAACGCCCCCCTTTGGGCTGGCTGTCGAGATGGGAGCCGACCATGATCAGTGGCGCATCGGGGCCGGCCAGCTCGAGCACACCGAACAGGTTACCGATCGCATCGACCCGCACCTCATAGCCTCGGCTGCGCATCTGCGCGGCGAACCAGTCACGGGCCTGGGCATGGGTATCGGTCAGCGCGGGACGGTCGACTCCGCCGTCACCGGTCGAGCCGAATGTCGAGACCGTGGCCATCAGTTCGTCGAGCGACTCGCTGTCGATGCGAGGGATGCGCTGAGTGTCGGGCATGGTTGTTCTCCTTGGGGCTACTGGCCTTGGCTAGCGAAGCAGCTCGGCTGTCGTCGCTCGCTGGGAAGATGGCTGGTGAAGGAAACAGGCGGACAGTGCGCCTTCCCCAGAGCTGCGCAGCCTCGGGCTCTCCAGCCGGCAGCGGTCGAACGCGTGCGGACAGCGATTGGCGAAGGAGCAGCCCGGCGGCAGGTCGATCGGGCTGGGCGGCTCGCCCTCCAGCAGGCACTCCTCGGGGCGGTAGCGGCGCTGCTCCAGCGTCGGGGCGGCCGACAGCAGCGCGCGGGAATAGGGGTGGGCGGGATCGAAGAACAGCTTGCGGTTCGGCGCCACTTCCACGGTCTCGCCGAGGTACATGACCGCGATCCGCGAACACACCCGGCGGACCATCGCCAGGTCGTGGGAGATGAAGATATAGGTGAACCCATGCTGTGCCTGCAGCCGCTCGAACAGGCTGAGCATCTTGCCCTGCTCGGTCTGATCCAGCGCCGACAGGGTCTCGTCCATGATCAGCAGGCGCGGCTCCAGGATCATCGCGCGCGCGACGTTCACGCGCTGGCGCTGCCCGGCGCTCAGCCCCATCGGCAGTTCGTGGTACAGGCTTGGCGGCAGGCCGACTTCGTTCATCACCTCGGCAGCGCGTGCGCGGCGCTCGCGCGCGCTGCCGATCCGATGGATCTTCAGCGGTTCCTCCAGGATCGCACCGATGGTCGACTGCGGCGGCAGCGAGCCATAGGGATCCTGCAGCACCAGCTGGAACCGGCGCCGCAGCCGGCGCAGTTCGGCCGACGAGCTGGTCGAGACGTTGGTTCCTTCGAACAGCACTTCACCGCTGTCGGGCTGCTCGAGCCCGGTCAGCAGGCGCATCAGCGAGGATTTTCCGCAGCCGCTTTCGCCGACGACGCCGAAGTTGTCCCCGGCGTAGACATCGAAATCCACCTGGCGCACGGCTTGCACCTGCACTTTCCCCAGGCCGCCCGGCTTTCGTACCGAGTAGCTGCGACTGACGCCGCGCACCGACATGATCGGCTGGCGTGCGTCGCCGTGCATGGGGGCCGGCGTCGTCTCGTCCCACAGGCGGGGCAGTTCCGCGATCAGGCCCTGGGTATAAGCGTGCCGCGGCCGCTGGACCAGCGCAGCGGGCGGCTGCTGCTCGACCACCTGGCCTCCATGCAGCACCATGACCCTGTCCGAGGCATCGCAGGCGACCGGCAGCGATGAGCAGACGAACAAAACGCCGGTATCGAATTCGTTCGCCAGCTCCCGCAGCAGCTTGAGGATCTGCGCGGCGATGGTCACATCCAGCGGCTGGGTGATGTTGTCGGCGATCAGCAGCGCGGGGTCCGAGATCAGCGCATCGACGATCATCGCCCGCTGCATCATCCCGCCGCTGTACTGGAACGGATATTCGTGGAACCGCTGGTGCGCCGCTGGGATGCGCACCGCCGAGAGCAGTTCGATCGCGCGCTTGCGCGCATCGGTCACCGAGATGCCGGGGCGCACCGCGCGCAGCTTCTCGACGATCTGCGTGCCGACCGTCATCGTCGGATCCAGCGCGCCGGCGGGATTGCCGCCGACGTAGGCGATCTCGCGCCCGGACAGGCGCTTCGCCAAGCCGGCGTCGGCCACCAGGTCGCGGCCCTGGAACAGGATCCGCCCCGCCGAGATTCCAAGCGGTGGCGACAGCCAGCTGGCCAGCGCCCGCGCGAGCACGGTCTTGCCCGAGCCGCTTGCGCCGATCACCCCGACGATCTGGCGCGTGGCGATCTCGAACGAGATGTCGCGCAGGATCGCCGTGCTGCCCGCCGAGGTGTTCAGGTCGACGCAAAGATTCTGCACGCTGAGCAGCGAATCCCCAGTCATCGCTGGCCTCCATAGACGCTGTTGCGGGCGCGCTCCAGCGCGGCGCCCATCAGGTTGATGCTGCCCAGCGTCAGGAACAGGAAGACGCCCGGCATCGTCGCGATCCACCATGCGTTCAACAGGTACTGGCGACCCTCGGCGATGACGTTGCCGAAGGTAGGCGTGGGCGGCTGAACCCCGAGCCCGAGGAATCCCAGCACGCTCTCGAAGATCATCATCCGCGCGATGTCGAGCACGGCGACGAAGGCGATCGGTGGCAGCACCAAGGGCAGCAGCAGCGACAGCATGATCCGCGCGTCCGAGGCGCCCAGCACCCGCGCGCCGCGCACGTACTCCTTGCTGCGCTCGGCCATCACCGTCGAGCGCATCACGCGGGCGTAGACCGGCCAGCCCGAGAGTCCCAGCACCAGGATGATCGCCGGTATCGTGGGGCGTGCGACACCGAGGATGGTGATGGCTAGGATGATCATCGGGATCGACAGCTGGGCATCGGTCAGCCGCATCAGCAGCATGTCGATCCTGCCGCCGTAGTAGCCGGCGACCATTCCTACCGCGCAGCCGATCACCAGCATCAGCACCACGGTGGTCACCCCGATCAGCAGCGAGTAGCGCAGCCCCACCAAGGAGCGCACCAGCATGTCCCGCCCCAGCTGGTCGGTGCCCAAGGGGTGTGCCCAGCTGAAGCCTTCGGCGAGCAGCAGCGGTGGGGTGAAGCGTGCCCGGATGTTCATCGCGGTCGGGTCGATGCCTCTCAGTTCGGGGTAGAGCAGCGCCGCCAGGAGCAGCAGGGTGAAGACGCAGAGCCCGATGCGAAACTCGACCGAGGCCCAGGCCAGGTGCCAGATACGCGAGGTGAGAGTGCGCACGGGTTTCGCGGGGGGCTGGGGGATATCGATCTCGGACATCAGTATTCCAGCCTCGGGTCGATGGCGGTCGTGGCGAGATCGACCGCGATGTTGATCAGCACGAAGGCGGCGCTGGTGACGATGGCGATACCCTGGATCAGCGGGAAATCCCGCTGCAGGACCGCGTTGATGGTGAGCAGGCCGAGACCGGGATAGTCGAAGATGAATTCGACGACCAGCACGCCGCCGAGCAGCATCGAGAACTGCACCCCGAGCAGGTTCAAAAGCGGCACCGAGGCGTTCTTCAGCGCATGTCGGACGATGATCTGGAGGCGCGACAGGCCGCGGATCCGGGCGATGTCGATGAAGCTCTGGCGCATGATCTGGGCGACCGACACCGTCAGGGTGCGGATGATGAACGGCGCCATCTCGACCGCCAGCACGATCGCCGGCAGCACGGTGTAGGCGAAGCCGCGATAGCCGATCGCCGGCAGCCAGCCCAGTTTCACCGACAGCAGCAGCGCCAGCACGATGCCCAGCCAGAAATTCGGCAGGCTGACGAACACCGACCCCAGGTAGAGCGCCATCCTGTCCGGCCAGCGCCCAGGGTGAAGCCCGCCCGCTACGCCGATCGGCACCGCGACGATCAGGGCGAAGACCATGGCCAGCAGCGCCAGCTGGAGGGTCTTCGGCGCCGCCTCGGCGATCAGGTCCAGCACTCGGGCCCGTTCGGAGCGGGTCATGTCGTCGAAGCTTGCGCCGCCTACCGCCGCGCCGCTGGCCGGACGCATGAAGGATTGGCCCAGGTCGCCCTGGGCGACGCTTGCGATGTAGCGGCCGAACTGCACCGGGATCGGGTCGCGCAGTCCCATTTCGGTGGCGATCTGCTCGATCAGCGTCTCGGGCGCCATGCCGCCGGCCATCAGCCGCACCGGGTCACCCGGTACCACGCGCAGCAGGGTGAAAATGACGAAGGCCACCAGCACAACGATCAAGGTGCCCTGTGCCAGCCTCTTCGCTAGAAAGACCATGATGAACATGGCTCCATCCTCCAGCCAGTGAGCGGGGCGGCGCGCAGCGGTGCGCGCCGCGCTTGCAGGTCAGGTGGAGAAGACCGCCTTCGATGCGTCGGTCAGGCCGTCGGGGTAGATGAACAGGCCGTCCATCTCCGCGCGCATGCCGTGGATCATCACCGACGTGAACAGCGAAAGCGCTGGCGCCTTGTCCGCCAGCATCGGCAGCAGGTCGGTCTGCAGCAGCTCGCGGCGCTCCTCGAGGGTCGCGGCGTTGCGTTCACGGTCCAGAGCCGCATCGATCTCGGCATCCTCGATGCCGCAGATGCGCTTCGAGGAGGAGTGGAAATGGGTGCGCAGTACCAGGTCGGGCTCGGGCGATCCGGTCGACCAGCCGCAGTCGATCATATGACCGGGGCCTCCGCCGGGGCGGTCGTACAGGCGCTCGTTCCAGGCGGCGACCTCCATCACGTTCAGCGTCACCGGAAAGCCCTGCTCGCGCAGCAGCATGGTGATGATCTCGCCGTAGTCGCGGGTCTTGGGATAGAAACCGGTCGAGGTGATGTACTCCAGGTCGGGAAGGCCCTCGCCGTTTGGATAGCCCGCCTCGGCCAGCAGGCGCTGGCACTCCTCTGGGTCGTATTCGGGATAGTTGGCCAAGTCCGAGTAGCCGAACTTGATCGGCGAAATGAAATTCGACGACGGTTCGCCCGCGGTACCCAGTATCTCGTCGATCACCGTGCGGTCGATCGCGTGACAGGCCGCGCGGCGCACGCGCCAATCGTCGAAGGGCGGTTTCGAGCAGCGAAACCAGAGGTACTTGTTTTCCACCGAGACCAGCCGCGACAGCTTGATGTCGTCCCGGCCCTCCAGGGTCGCGAACTGCTCCGGTTCCAGGCGTTCGATGATGTCGGCCTGGCCGTTCATCAACGACAGCATGCGCGTGGTCGCGTCGCCGACGAAGGAGAACGTCACGCCCTCTACGGTCGGATGCCCTTTGTAGTAGTCGGGGAATGCCTCCATCACCGTGCTGTTGCCTCGCTGCTCGACGAACCGGAACGGGCCGGTGCCGTTCAACCGCTGGCTGAGCGGGCCGCGCGGCCCACCTGAGATGTCGCTGGCCGACATGATCGGCAGGTAGGCCGCGAGGAAGATGAACAGGTGAGCGCCGTAGCCGCCTTTGGAGGTATCGACGATCACCGTGTAGTCGTCCGGCGTGGTCACCTCGAACGTCTCGTTCGAGCCCGGGTACCACTGCGCCGGCCGGTCGGGCTGCGAGCCGTATTCGAAGGTCGCCTTCACGTCCTCGGCGCGAAACGGCTTACCGTCGTGGAAGGTGATGTCCTCGCGCAGCCGGATCTCGAGCCGGTGAGGATCGAGCTGCTCGATCGAGGTCGCCAGTTCCATCACCATCTCACCGGGGTCCTCGGGGCGCATCGGTGCGCGGGCCAAGTAGCCCATGACGAATCCCTGGATCGTGGTCTGGGACAGCGTGGTATGAGCGGTCGGGTCCCAGTTGCCAGTGATGTTCTCGGCGGAGAGAAAGGTGATCGGACGATTGCTCTGTGCACGGGCCGAGGTGAAGAAGAAATCGGGATCGATCCTGGCAGTGGCCAACGCACCGCAGGCCAGCGCTGAAGCACTGAGGAAATTCCGGCGACTGATCATGAAACCCTCCTGATGTTTTTATCGGTGTTATTGGTCTAGGAACGGCTCTTGAAACTGCTTACGGCGCTACGTCGGCTAGCGATGGGCCAGCGGCCGCGCTCCGGCCCCGGGCATCGGCGCGGGTACCGATGGGATCACGGCCTATCGGTGGCGCGGCGACGGACAGGGCGGCATGGAAGCGCATGTCGGCATCGGGGTGTCACTTTTGTTATCGACCACGGTGCTGCTGGTACTGGTGCTGCTGCGATCGGGCGATGAGGCGAAATATGGCGCTCTGCGCCTGCGGGCCGATCCTGGCGAAGGGGGGCTTGGCGTTATTGTTGTTGTTTTGTGGAATATGTGTTTTTTTATGGATATGTCTATTGAAATCACACCAAAGGATAGGACGCAACGTTTTTTTTACCGCCGCCGACTCCTCGTCCATCGCCCCGTCGGTGCCGAAGGTCACTTCGTCGAGATCGCCCGACCATGCCCAGCGCCGCCGACACTTTCCGCTCCGACCACGACACCCCGATGCGTTTCGCCCAGGCCCTTGCCGATACCGCATCACCCCTGACCCTGGGGCGTTTCCGGCAGTCGTTCGAGATCGACACCAAAAGCGATGAGAGCCCGGTCACGATCGCTGATCGCGAGACCGAAGCCGCGCTGCGGATGATGATCGCGCAGCGCTATCCCGACCACGGCATCCTCGGCGAGGAGCATGGACGGGAAAGGCTCGATGCCGAGTACGTATGGGTGATCGATCCGATCGATGGCACCCGCAGTTTCATCAGCGGCTGGCCGCTCTGGGGAACGCTGATCGCCCTGCTGCGCGACGGTCGCCCGCTTTTGGGAGTGATCGATGCGCCTGCGCTCGGCGAGAGATGGAGCGCGCAGGTGGGAGAGCCGACTCGACTGAACGGGGAGCCTTGTCGCGTCAGCGGATGCGAGACGCTCGCCGAGGCACGGTTCTATACCACTTCACCGTTTTATTTTGCCGCCGATGAGCGCAATGGCCTCGACCAGGTGATGGCGCAGGCCGCGCTGGTACGCTTCGGCGGCGACTGCTATGGCTACGGATTGCTCGCCTCGGGCCACATCGATTTGATCATCGAGACCGGGCTCGAGCCATATGACTATTTGGCCCTGGTCACGATAGTCGAGGGCGCCGGTGGCGTGATCAGCGACTGGCGAGGACGGCCGCTGGGCCTCGACTCACGCGGCCAAGTGATAGCCGCGGCCTCACCCGAGCTGCATCGCCAAGCACTGGCGATGATCGCCGCAGCGGCCCGCTGAGCGTCGTTCGCGGCCGAGCCAGCCTTCCCATCGCCGGTCTTTCGACGGTGGCGGCGCAGGTGGGGGTGATGATCGAGGCAGCAGAAGAGGGGCATACGAAAACCGCCACCCGGAATGATCCGTGAGTGGCGGTTTTGGCGGGATCTATTTGGTCGGAGTGATAGGATTTGAACCTACGACCCCTGCCTCCCGAAGACAGTGCTCTACCAAGCTGAGCTACACTCCGACATGTTGCCCGCTGCTAGCGGCGTTCGCCCCAAGCATCGAGAACGGGGCGCATTATAAGTCTTTGCCGTTCTTTTGCAAGCGATCGTTGCCGTTCAGGCGCTGCGCTCGACCGCTTGCCGCGCCAGCAGGGCGAGACTATCGCGGAACTCGCTCGGCGGCAGGCAGTCCAGGTTGGCCAGCGCCCGGTCGCGCATTTCGAGTGCGCGATCGCGGGTGTAGTCGAGCGAGCCGGTACGCCGGACGATGTCGAGCACGGTGTCGAGGTGCTCGAGGCCGCCTTGCTCGATCGCTCGGCGGATCAGTGTCGCTTCCTCCGCGGTGCCGGTCTTCATCGCCTGGATCAGTGGCAGCGTCGGCTTGCCCTCGGCAAGGTCGTCGCCGACGTTCTTGCCCATCGTGTCGGCGTCGCCGAGGTAGTCGAGCAGGTCGTCGACCAGCTGGAAGGCGAGCCCGAGATGGCGGCCATAGAGCCGCAGCGCCTCGATCTGCTCGCTGCTGCCGTCGGTGAGCATCGCGCCGGTGTGCGATGCGGCTTCGAACAGCATCGCGGTCTTGCCCTGGATGGTCTTGAAGTAGTCCGCCTCGTCGATGTCGGCGTTGCCGATGTTGGTCAGCTGGAGCACCTCGCCTTCGGCGATCGTCGAGGTCGCTTGGGACAGAATCGCCATGATCTCCATCGAGCCGACGTCGACCATCATCTGGAACGAGCGGGAATAGAGGAAGTCGCCGACCAGTACCGAGGGCGCGTTGCCCCACTCCTCGTTGGCGGTCGGCTTGCCGCGACGCAGCCGGGATTCGTCGACCACATCGTCATGGAGCAGGGTGGAGGTGTGCATGAACTCGATCAGCGCGGCCAGCAGTACGTGCTTTTCTCCGCGGTAGCCGAGCGCGCGCGCGGCGAGCAGCACCAGCAGTGGGCGAACCCGCTTGCCGCCGCTTTCCACGATGTAGTGGCCGATCGTCTCGACCAAGGGGACATCGGAGGCGAGACGTCGATGAATGGTGCGATCGACTTCGGCGAAGTCTTCGGCTACTGGAGCGTGAGTCGGGGAGGCGCTGAATGACATGGCTGGCTCTGTCGCTGTGATGCGCTCGCCGCCGCTCTATCCGTCACAACCGAGAGTGTCGGTGCCGGCGTCGGACGAGACGACCGTCTTGGGAGTTGTAAAGGCGATGCCGTGATTCGAACTTCACGGGCACGCTTCGCCGCCATCGGCAGCCTTGCGATGCCCTGGGGCTGCACCGTCGCGGTATGCTAGGCGGGGCGCGCAGGGGCGTCAAGGCGGCTGGTCTGGACACTTGAGTGATGGGGGCTGGATGGTTATAATGCGCGGCCCCAAACTCGTCGTGCTCCCTGTTAGATGGTGCCAGAAGGGGTGCCACTCGACGCAGGTCGACCAAGTAGCGATCCAGATGAGTCGTTCGGAGAAATCCCCATGTATGCAGTAATCAAGAGCGGTGGCAAGCAGTACCGCGTCAAGGAAGGCCAGCGCATCAAGCTCGAGAAGCTCGAGATCGCCACCGGCGAGAGCTTCGATTTCGACCAGGTGCTGCTGATCGGCGGTGACGAAGTCAAGGTTGGCGCCCCGCTGGTCGACGGTGCCAAGGTGACTGCCGAGGTGGTTTCGCACGGCCGCGGCGACAAGGTGACCATCATCAAGTTCCGCCGTCGCAAGCACCACATGAAGCGTCAGGGCCACCGCCAGTGGTTCACTGAAGTCAAGATCACCGGAATCAGCGCGTAAGCGATCGATTCCCCGAGAAGCGAGGTAAAGTGCAATGGCTCACAAGAAAGCGGCGGGTAGTTCGCGCAACGGACGCGACTCTCATTCGAAACGCCTCGGCGTGAAGCTGTTCGGTGGCCAGGCCGCCATCGCCGGCAACATCATCGTTCGTCAGCGCGGCACCAAGTTCCACGCTGGCACCGGTGTGGGCGTGGGCAAGGACTACACCCTGTTCGCGCTGACCGATGGTCACATCAAGTTCGAGACCAAAGGTCCGAAGCAGCGCAAGTTCGTCAGCGTCGTCCCGGCCTGATACGGCCTTCCGCGACCCTGGCGCATGCCGGGGTCGGTCGGCAGGTGAAAGAGCCCCGCCCTCGTCGCGGGGCTCTTTCGCATGTCGGCCCGCAAGGGCCAGTGCCGCTTGGGCGGCTCCATCCAGTTCAAACGATGGCCTTCGGGTCGTCGCAGATCGTGCAATCGACGTCGATGCAGTGTCTTCCCGGGTTCGTTGTTCCCGCCACGCCGTACGATTGCTGAAGGCGCCCGAGCAAGGCGTGAGGAGAACGTATGCAATTCGTCGATGAAGCTTCGATCACCGTCGAGGCGGGCAAGGGCGGCAATGGCTGCCTGAGTTTCCGGCGCGAGAAATTCATCCCCAAGGGCGGTCCCGACGGCGGTGACGGCGGCCATGGCGGCAGCGTCTACCTAGTCGGCGACGAGTCGCTCAATACTCTGATCGACTTCAAGTTCCAGCGCTTTTACAAAGCCGAGAACGGCCGTCCCGGCCAGGGCAGCCAGATGAGCGGCCGCCAGGGCGAGGATCTTTACGTCAAGGTGCCGGTCGGTACCATCGTGATCGATGTCGAGACCCTCGAGGTGATCGGCGATGTCACCGAAGTGGGTCAAGAGCTCAAGGTCGCCCAGGGCGGCCGCCGCGGGCTCGGCAACGTCCACTTCAAATCGTCGACCAACCGCGCGCCGCGGCGCACCACCCAGGGTACCGAAGGCGATCGTCGCGAGCTGCGTCTCGAGCTCAAGCTGATGGCCGATGTGGGGCTGCTCGGCATGCCCAACGCCGGCAAGTCGACCTTGATCCGCGCGGTCTCGGCGGCGCGTCCCAAGGTGGCGGACTATCCCTTCACCACCTTGGTGCCCAACCTCGGCGTGGTCAAGATCGGCTCCCATGAGCACTTCGTGATCGCGGACGTGCCGGGGCTGATCGAGGGGGCCTCCGAGGGGGCGGGTCTCGGGCTTCGTTTCCTCAAGCACCTCACCCGCACCCGGCTTTTGTTCCACGTCGTCGATGTGATGCCGGTCGACGAGAGCGATCCGGTGGCTGCGGTCGAGATGATCGCCGCCGAGCTCGCCAGCTTCTCGCCAGCGCTCGCCGAGCTGCCGCGGTGGCTGGTGATCAACAAGCTCGATCTGATCGCCCCCGACGAGCGCGCCGCCAAGGTCGCCGAGATCAAGCAGCGGCTTGGTTGGGAGGGGCCGGTGTTCGAGCTTTCCGCGGCCAATCGCGAAGGCTGCGACGAGCTGGTCCAGGCCGCTCATCGCTGGCTGGTCGAGCAGCGCCAGCAGGTGCTCGAAAGCGAGGATGCGGCGCAGCGCGAGCGTGAAATGCGCGAGCGGATGGAGCAGGAGTCGCTGGCCCGGGCCGAGGAGCGTCTCGCTCGTCGCCATCGGCGCGTCGTCGAGAAAGACGTCGAGCAGGATGAGAGCGACGACGACGATGATGATTGGGACGAGGACGATTATGATGTCGAGATCGAGTACGTTCGCTGAGCGTACCGCTGGCCTGCGCGGCTGAACGCCGCCTGGTTGGCTCGATCACGTTCCAGACGCCGCGGCATGCACCGCGGCGTTTTCGATTCCAAGGCGGTTCCAAAGCAGGGGAGTAGCGTAAGGGATGAGTGCGCAGGTTCCGGACCGCGCGAGCCTCGAACGGGCTCGCTGCGTAGTGGTGAAGATCGGCAGTTCGCTTCTGACCAACGACGGACGCGGGCTCGATGAGGTCGCGATCGGTGGCTGGGTCGACCAGCTGATCGCGCTGCGCGCGCTCGGCATCGCTCCGGTGCTGGTCTCCTCCGGCGCCGTCGCCGAGGGCGTGGTCCGCCTGGGCTGGCACTCGCGGCCGAGCGAGCTTCACGAGCTGCAGGCCGCCGCCGCGGTGGGGCAATCCGGGTTGGTGCAGTGCTGGGAGGGACATTTCGCCAGGCACGGCGTGCGCAGCGCGCAGATCCTCCTGACCCATGACGACCTTTCCAATCGCAAGCGCTATCTCAACGCCCGCTCGGCGCTGCGCACGCTGATCTCGCTCGGCGTGGTTCCGGTGATCAACGAAAACGACACCGTGGTCACCGACGAGATCCGCTTTGGTGACAACGACACTCTGGGCGCGCTGGTCGCCAACCTGGTCGAAGCCGAAGCGCTGCTGCTGCTCACCGATCAGGAGGGGCTTTTCGATGCCGACCCGCGCAGCAACCCCGATGCGCGTCTGATCGAAGAGTGCGATGCCGACGATCCGCGGCTCGACGCCGTGGCGGGCGGCGGAGGGCTGCTCGGTCGCGGTGGAATGGCGACCAAGCTGCGCGCGGCCAGGCTGGCCGCGCGCTCCGGCGCGCTGACGGTGATCGCCAGCGGCCGGCAGCCGGACGTGCTGCTGCGACTGCTGCGCGGCGAGTCGCTGGGCACGCTGCTCAAGCCCGAGCATGCGCCGATCACCGCGCGCAAGCGTTGGATCGCCGGCCAGCTCCAGGTGCGTGGAACGCTGGTGATCGATGACGGTGCGGTGGAGGTGCTGCGCACCCACGGCTCGAGCCTGCTTCCGGTCGGCGTCAGGCAGGTCAGCGGCCGGTTCAAGCGCGGCGATCTGGTGGTCTGCGTCGATGAGCGCGGCGAGCGGGTCGCCAAGGGGCTGGTCAATTACGACATCGCCGAGGCCGAGCTGATCATCGGGGCGCCGAGCCGTGAGATAGAGGCGCGGCTCGGCTACGTCGAATCCCCCGAGCTGATCCATCGCGACAATCTAGTGGTGCTCTAGATGGCGCAGGCGCCGTCGCAGCATAGAGACGGGTGGCGTTGATCGCGACTCGCTGATAGAATGCCGCATCCTCTCAGACATGGCCCGTACGACCATGGGTCTTCGCATCCGAGAACCCGCGGTCGTAACGAAGCCCGGCTCGTGCAGGCATCAGCGTCATTTGCCTCTAGCCGGGCATAATCACGAACTATCCGTTAATCAACTGTCGATATCTCCAGGGAGTAGACGGTGGCGAATTCCAAGCAAGCCCGTAAGCGCGCACGTCAGTCCGAAGCGCGTCGCGTCCTCAAGTCCAGCCAGCGCTCGATGGCACGTACCTTCGTCAAGCGCGTGCTGAAAGCGATCCAGACCGGCGACCACAGCGCCGCGATGACCGAGTTCAAGAAAGCGCAGCCGGTCATCGACCGCATCGCCGACAAGAACGTGATCGCGAAGAAAAAGGCCGCTCGCATCAAGAGCCGCCTCAACGCGCGAATTAAAAGCCTGGCTGCCTAAGCCGGTCAGGTGCTGTAGAAAAAACCGGCTTCGGCCGGTTTTTTTGTGTTCGTAACGTGAGCGAGAACGGAGCGAATGAAGGAACGCAAGGTGGCGGGGCTGCTCAGGTCTGGCGCGGTGGTCGGCGCGATGACCATGATCTCGCGCGTGCTGGGAATGGTACGCGACGTGATGATCGCATCGCTGCTTGGCGCCGGCGGAGGCGCGGATGCGTTCTTCGTCGCCTTCCGCATCCCCAACCTGCTGCGCCGGCTGTTCGCCGAAGGTGCGTTCAACCAGGCCTTCGTTCCGGTGCTTTCCGAATACGCGACCAAGGATGACCCACGCGAAACGCGTCGGTTGCTCGACGCCACCGCGGGCAGCCTGGCGATGGTCCTGACCCTGATCACGCTGGTCGCGGTGCTGCTTTCGCCCTGGCTGGTATGGATCTTCGCTCCCGGCTTCTCGAGCGATGCAGGCAAGCTCGCGCTCACCTCTGACATGCTGAGGATCACCTTCCCCTATCTGCTGCTGATCTCGCTGACCGCTTTCTGCAGCGCAGTGCTCAATAGCTGGAACCGCTTTGCGATTCCCGCGCTGACCCCGGTATTCCTCAATCTGACGATGATCGCGGCGGTGCTGTGGCTCTCTCCGCGCCTCGAGGTGCCGGCGATGGGGCTTGCCTGGGGGGTGCTCGCCGCAGGGGTGATCCAGCTGGGTTTCCAGCTGCCATTCCTCGGCCGGCTGGGGCTGTTGCCGCGCCCCAAGCCGGATTTCAGCCACCCCGGGGTGAGGCGTATCCTCAAGCTGATGGGACCTGCGCTGTTCGGCGTCTCCGTGGCGCAGATCAACATGCTGCTGAACACCATCCTGGCGTCGTTCCTGGTCACCGGCAGCGTGTCCTGGCTTTACTACTCCGACCGGCTGGTCGAACTGCCGATCGGCATCTTCGGCGTCGCCATCGCCACTGTGATCCTGCCCGCGCTCTCCCGGCGGCATGCCAGCCAGAGTACCGAGCACTTCTCCCGGATGCTCGATTGGGCGCTGCGCATGGTGCTGATCATCAGCCTGCCCGCGGCGCTGGCGATCTTCCTGCTCGCCGAGCCCTTGCTGGTGACGCTGTTCCACTACGGCGCGATGACCGACCACGATATCGAGATGACCGCGCGCAGCCTCAGGGCATTGGCTTTCGGGGTGATCGCCTACATGTTGATCAAGGTGCTCGCGCCCGGCTTCTATGCGCGCCAGGATACTCGCACCCCGGTGCGCATCGGGGTGATCGCGATGGCCGCCAACATGGCCTTCAACCTGGTGCTGGTCTGGCCGCTGGCCCATGCGGGGCTGGCGCTTGCCACTGCGCTTGCGGCCTATGTCAACGCCGGGCTGCTGGCGCGCGGCCTGTTGCGCCAGGGCGTGCTGGTGGTTCAGCCGGGCTGGCGGCGCTTCTGGCTGCAGGTCGGGGGTGGCTGCGGGCTGCTTGGCGCGGGGCTCTGGTGGCTGGTGCCGCCATTGCAGCAGTGGCTCGCCTGGGGAGTGCTCGAGCGTGCAGGCGTGATGAGCGCGGTGATCGTCGCGTCGATAGCCGTCTACTTCGCCTGGCTGGCGCTCACCGGCATGCGCCTTGCCCACTTCAGGATGCGCGGATGAGTGCCCACGCGGCCTGCGCCGCGGCGTCCGGTCCATACCCCTGGGCTCGGTTATACTCGGGGTGCCTGCCGACATTCGCGCGGCGCGGCGCCACGTATCGCCAACGGGATGATCTCGCATGGAACTGATCAGAGGACTGCACAACCTTCGCCAACGCCACCGTGGCTGCGTTGCGACCATCGGCAACTTCGATGGGGTGCACCGTGGCCACCGCGCGATCCTCGACCAGCTGCGTCGGCACGCCAACGGTGAAGGGCTGGCGTTGACCGTGGTGCTGTTCGAGCCCCAGCCGCGCGAGTACTTCGCCGGTACCCAGGCGCCGCCGCGCCTGACTCGGTTGAGGGAGAAGCTGCGGCTGCTCGCCGAGCAGGGTGTCGAGCAGGTGCTCTGCCTGCCGTTCAATCAGCGGCTGCGCGAACTCTCGGGGCGTGACTTCATCGAGCGGGTGCTGGTCGAGGGGTTGGATGTGCGTCATCTGGTGGTCGGCGACGATTTCCGCTTCGGCTGCGACCGTGCCGGCGACTTCGCCCTGCTCGAAGCGCTCGGTCGCGAGCATGGCTACAGCGTCGAGCACACCCATGCTTTCCAGCTTGCCGACGAGCGGGTCTCCAGCAGCCGGGTGCGAACGCTGCTGGCCTCCGGCAACTTCCTCCAGGCCGCCTATCTGCTGGGACGCCCCTATCGTTTCGAGGGTCGCGTGGTCGCCGACCGCCAGCTTGGCCGCACCTTGGGCGTTCCCACCGCCAACCTGCCGCTGCCCGAAGGACCGCTGGTGCTGCGCGGCGTCTACGCGGTGATGGTGGCGCGCGAGAGTGGCGAACTGCTGCCGGGCGCGGCGAATTTCGGCTGGCGACCGACGGTCGGCAGTCAGCGCCCGGTACTCGAGGTTCACCTGATCGACTTTTCGGGCGATCTCTACGGCGAGCGGCTGACCGTGCTGCCCTGCGTCAGGCTGCGTGGAGAGCTCGTCTTCGACGGGCTGGAGGCGCTGCGCACCCAGCTGCATCGCGACGTGGCGGTGAGTCGTGATTACCTGAGCCAAGCGGCGGATCCCGACACCTTCGTGGAGGCCTACTACGCGGGGCGGCCGCTCAAGCTCGCCACTGCGCCGCTCTCTCCGCCGAGCAATGCGAATACGCCTTCGAGCGCGGGCGTCGACCAACGCTGACGCGTTTTTTCTTATCATCCTGAGTCCTACGAGCAGGCCATGAGCGATCGACAGCACGACTACAAGCACACCTTGAACCTGCCGAGCACCGATTTTCCGATGCGCGGCAACCTGCCGAGTCAGGAGCCCAAGCGACTCGCCCAGTGGACCGACATGGGGCTGTACGCCAAGCTCCGCGAGGTTCGTGCCGGCCGCGAGCGCTTCGTGCTCCACGATGGTCCTCCCTATGCCAATGGGAGCATCCATATCGGCCACGCGGTGAACAAGATCCTCAAGGACATCATCGTCAAGTCGAAGAGCATGGCGGGGTTCGATGCACCCTACGTGCCGGGCTGGGACTGCCACGGCCTGCCGATCGAGCACAAGGTCGAGACCACCCACGGCAAGCATCTTCCCGCTGCGCGCGCGCGCGAGCTTTGTCGCGCCTACGCCGCGGAGCAGATCGAGGGCCAGAAGGCCGACTTCATCAGGCTGGGCGTGCTGGGCGATTGGGACAACCCCTACCGCACCATGGACTTCGCCAACGAGGCGGGCGAAATCCGGGCGCTGGCGAAGATCGTCGAGCGCGGCTTCGTGTTCAAGGGGCTCAAGCCGGTCAACTGGTGCTTCGACTGCGCCTCGGCACTGGCCGAGGCCGAGGTCGAGTACCAGGACAAGGAGTCCGATGCGATCGACGTGGCCTTCCCGGTCGTCGATCCGCTGCGCTTGGCGGCCGCTTTCGGTGTCGACGCACTGGCCAAGCCGGCCGCGGTGGTGATCTGGACCACCACGCCTTGGACCATTCCGGCCAACCAGGCGCTCAACGTCCATCCTGACTTCACCTATGCGCTGGTGGACGTCGGCGAGCGCCTGCTGCTGCTGGCCGAGGAGCTGGTCGGAAGCTGCCTCGAGCGCTACGGTCTCGACGGCGAAATCATCGCCCGAGCGCCAGGCACCGCGCTGGAGCTGATCGAGTTCCACCATCCGCTGGCCGGTATCGATCCAGGATACGACCGCACTGCGCCGATCTACCTCGCCGACTACGTCGAACTCGGCGCCGGCTCTGGGGTGGTCCACTCGGCGCCGGCCTATGGCGAGGACGACTTCTACTCCTGCCGCCGCCATGGGATGAGCTTCGATGAGATCCTGAGCCCGGTGCAGGCCAACGGGGTCTATGCCGAATCCCTGCCGCTGTTCGGCGGCCAGTTCATCTGGAAGGCCAATCCCCGGGTCATCGCCGCGCTGGACGATGCAGGGCAATTGCTCGCCCATCAACGCATCACTCACAGCTACATGCACTGCTGGCGACACAAGTCGCCTTTGATCTACCGCGCTACCGCGCAGTGGTTCGTGAGCATGGACAAGCCCTGCGCCGACGGCCGCAGCCTGCGCGAACTGGCGCTCGAGGGCATCGATGGCACGCGTTTCTATCCGGCCTGGGGCCAGGCCAGGCTGCACGGCATGATCGAGACCCGGCCCGACTGGTGCATCTCGCGCCAGCGCAACTGGGGCGTGCCGATTCCGTTCTTCCTCCATCGTGAGAGCGGCGAGCTGCATCCGCGCACCGTCGAGCTGATGGAGGAGGTCGCCCAGCGGGTCGAGCGCGAAGGCATCGAGGCCTGGTTCAAGCTCGATCCCGTCGAGCTCCTGGGCGCGCAGGCGTCCGACTACGAGAAGGTGCTCGACACCCTAGACGTCTGGTTCGACTCCGGCACCACCCACTACCATGTGCTGCGTGGTTCGCACCCGTTGGCCCATGCCGAAGGCCCGGCGGCGGATATCTACCTCGAAGGCTCGGACCAGCACCGCGGCTGGTTCCACTCTTCGCTGCTCACCGGCTCGGCGATCGACGGCCACCCGCCGTATCGAGCGCTGCTGACCCACGGCTTCACGGTCGATGCCCAAGGACGCAAGATGTCCAAGTCGGTCGGCAACGTGGTCGCTCCGCAGCAGGTCATGGACAAGCTCGGGGCCGACATCCTGCGGCTGTGGGTCGCTTCGACCGATTACTCAGGCGAGATGGCGGTCTCCGATGAAATCTTGAAGCGTACCGCCGACGCCTATCGGCGCATTCGCAACACCGCCCGCTTCATGCTCGCCAACCTGACCGGTTTCGATCCCGCGCGCGATATCGTCGAGCCGGAGCGGATGATCGCACTGGACCGCTGGGCGGTGGATCGCGCCGCCCAGCTCCAGGCGCGGGTGGAGAAGGCCTATACCGAGTATCGCTTCCTCGACGTCTACCAGCAGTTACTGAGCTTCTGCTCGAGGGACATGGGCAGCTTCTATCTCGATGTGATCAAGGACCGCCAGTACACCACCCAGGCGGATTCGCTGCCGCGGCGCAGCTGCCAGACCGCGCTCTATCACATCGCCCGGGCGCTCAGTCGCTGGATCGCGCCGATCCTCTCCTTCACCGCCGAGGAGATCCACGAGAACCTGCCGGGTGAAGGCGCCGAGAGCGTGCTGCTCGAGGAGTACTATCGCGAACTCGTCGAGCTGCCGCAGGACTTCGCCTATGGCCGCGCCTTCTGGGATCGGGTGATGGAGGTCAAGCACGCGGTCAACAAGTGCCTCGAAGCCGCGCGTGGCGAAGGCCTAGTCAAGGGGTCACTGGATACCGAGGTGACGCTTTATGTGGACGAGGCGCTGCACTCGCTGCTCGCTCGCCTGGATCACGAGCTGCGCTTCGTGCTGATCACCTCCGAGGCTCGGCTGGAGCCGCTCGATCAGGCGGGTGAGGATGCGGCCGAGACCGAGATCGATGGCCTCAGGGTCAAGGTGATCGCAAGCCCGTGGCCTAAGTGCGAGCGCAGCTGGGAGCGGCGCCCCGACGTAGGCACCCATCCGGAGCACCCGACGCTCTGCGAGCGCAGCATTCTCAACCTGCCGGGCGGTCCGGGCGAGGTACGGCGCTATGCCTGATCTCGATAAGCATTCCTTAGCGCCGATGCGCGCTCCGCTGCGCTGGCTGTGGCTGGCACTGGCGGTGATCGTGGTCGATCTCGGCACCAAGGCACTGGCCTCGAGCCTGCTCGTCTATGCCCAGCCGGTGGTGGTGATCGAGGGATTCTTCGACCTGACGCTTTTACATAACTACGGCGCCGCGTTCAGCTTTCTCGCCGACCACTCCGGCTGGCAGCGCTGGCTGTTCGCCCTGATCGCGATCGGCGCGGCGGTGGGGCTGAGCATATGGATGTCGCGGCTCAAGCAGGGCGAAACCCTGGTGGCGGTGGCGCTGGCGTTGATCATCGGCGGTGCGGTCGGCAATCTGTTCGATCGCATGGTGCACGGCTACGTGGTCGACTTTTTCTCGTTCCACTGGCGCAGGGCCTATTACTACCCGGCATTCAACATCGCCGACAGCGCGATCTGCGTCGGCGCGGTCGGGTTGATCTGGGATGCGCTGCGCGGTCGTCGCGGCCGGCAAGAGGAGGGGCAGTCATGAGTGGAATCGAGCACGATCTTACCCGGATCGGCGAGGGCACCTCGGTGGTGCTCCATTTCACCCTGATGCTCGAGGATGGCACCGTGGTCGATTCGACCCGCGACGGTCGTCCCGCCGAGTTCGACTTCGGTGACGGCAACCTGCCCCCAGGTTTCGAGCAGCCGCTCAGGGGGCTGGGTAGCGGCGAGAGTGGTCGTTTCGAGGTCATCCCCGAGCACGCCTTCGGCCAGTACAATCCGCAGAACGTGCAGATGCTCGATCGTAGCGCCTTCGATGCCTCGATCGAGCTCGAAACGGGCACCGTGGTCTCGTTCTCCGAGCCGGGGGGCGGTGAGCTGCCCGGAGTGATCAAGACGGTCGAAGGGGATCGGATCGAGGTCGATTTCAATCATCCGCTCGCCGGACGCACCCTGCTGTTCGACGTCGAGGTGCTCGAGGTTCGCCCGCTGACCACCCACTGAGCATCTTCCCGCCGAAGCCTTCGATTCTAGCTGCGCCCCTCGGCGCAGCTTTTCGTTTGATTCCTTACGACTCAAACCGTTGCCTGCCTGGCCGATGGCTATCTCGAGTGGCGCTGCCGCGCCGCCAGGGAGCCTTGCATGCGCGATTTCTTGATATCCGATGCTGCCGGTCGCCAGCGCGGTGCCTCGCTGATCGAGGCGCTCGCGGCGGTGGCGATCGCCGCTGTCGGCGTCACAGCGCTGGTAGCCGCGCTAGAGGCGGCGCTCGGACGTGGGCAGCTGCTGCGCGAGCGCAGCCTGGGCACCTCGGCGATCGGGATGCTGCTCGAGGCCCAGCGTGGAGTACCCGCATCATCGGTCACCCCTGCGCCATTGGGCGGCGGGGTGACGCTCTGTCGGCGTGCCGATGACGGCGTGATGCTCGTCTGGCTGGTGTGGCCGAGAAGGCCCGGCTTGGCACCGCCGGCCTGCAGCGAGGGAGAGCCAGCCGGGGCGATCGGGCTTTCGGGGGCCGCGCCTTGAGCGATCAACACGGCTTCTCCCTGGTCGAGACCCTTGCGGCGCTCGCGATCGGTGCGCTGCTGGTGGCCACGCTGCTCGAGGCACACGCCGTGATGCAGCAGCGAGTCCGTTACGAAGCGGCACGCTGGCAGGCCTTCGAGCGGGTCAGAGTCGCTGCCCTGCTGCTCGAGGACGAACTGCGCCTGGCCGGTTTCTGGGGTGGGATACCCGCTGACCGAAGCACTGCCATGCCGGCGGCAGTGACGGGAGGCGGCGGCCGGGTGGTCTGCCGGGGCTCACCCTGTGCGATGCCGGGAGAAGACCGGTTGGCGCCGGCGGGCGGTAGGGAAAGCGCGCTGATCGTGCGCTTCGCGCGCGCCGGCGGTGATCCGATGGCCGCGGGACTGCCGCTACTTTTCGCCGAGGCCCAGGGCGCGCAGTGGCATCACTACGCCGCTGGTTACTACCTCGATGGCGATGGGCCCGGGCTCTATCTGCGCATTGCCGGGCGAACCCTGGCGCAGGAGATGGTTCGTGGGATCACAGGACTTCACTGTGAGTATGGGATGGCAGACGACGCGAACGGCCAGTCCTTCGCTTTCGTCGCCGCCGAGCGGGTGAATGACTGGCGAAGGGCGGTGGCGGTGCGCTGTACGCTGCGGGCGGTGAGTGATCCGCTGGGCTTCGCCGGTGGCGGCATCGATCAGGTCGAAGCCGAGCGCAGCCTGCTGGTGGTGCTGCGCAACCCGTTGGATCAGCATCTCGCGGCGAGCAGGCTCGAGGCGCTCTCGATCTTCGAGGAGCGCGAGTGAGCGTCGCGTCGCGCCAGTCGGGCATCGTGCTGCCCATGGTGCTGGTATTGCTGATGACCTTGTCGCCGCTGCTCGATGCCTTGATCCAACGCCTGGAGCGGGAGCCGCCCGCGCTGTGGGCAGAGCAGCTTCGCCTCGAACGACTGGCCCTGCTCGAGCGCGAGATGGATGCCGCCTGGCGGCGGCTGGGAGAAAGCGATGCGGGCTACGGACGTTGGCAGCGGCTCGATGAGGGCGGGCAGACGGTGATCGCAGTGGTACCGCTCGGGCCCGAGCGGCGCTGCGAAGGACTCGAGCGCCCGCGCTGCAGAGAGATCGAGATTTCCATCGAGTATCGGGACGAGGGCGGTCTCTTCTCCAGGCTGGTACGCGGTGGCGTGGTGGTCGAGTCGCCCGATAGCGGACGCTTGCTGCTGCCGGGCTACTGGGCGCTGCAGCGCTGATCGCGCTCGACCCAGTCCATGCGCGGTCTGCCTACGCGGTTGAGTACCAGCTGCCAGCCTTGGCGCAGTGGCGTGCAGAGTGTGAAGGTGGCATTGAGCACGCTCGCGGCCGGGTGTGCGCTGAAATCGAGCGCGGTCGCCGGACCATGGAGGGTAATGCGCGCTCGGGGGGTGAAGGCGCTGATCATTTGCCCCGAAACCGGGTCAAGCAGCAGTGCGCCTCGCTCCCAGCGCTCTGCGCAGCGCTCGGCATCGGCGCTGGCGCAGAGCCGAAGCCTGCGTCCCTCGAGCAGGCTTTGCAGCCGGGCGCGCTCGATCAGGCCCGCCAGTGCCTGACGGTCGGCCTCGGCATGCCGGGCATCGAGCCAGCGACGGGCGCCATCGACGGCGTACAGCGCGGTCGCCGAGGCAAGGGTCAGGGCCAGCAGCAGCGATGGCAGGCTCGCGCCCGCGTCAGGAGTCGGCATGATGGGTTCGCGATAGCGGTCGGATATCGTCTCCATCGGCACCGACGAGGCAGGATTGAACGCGACCTCAGTGCCTGCGCGGTGGCTTTGGCCCGAGTCGCGCATGCTCGGAGTTGCAGTAGTAGTGATGCGAAGCATCCGCTGCCCGTACCGCCTCGCTGGCAGGCAGGTGCAGGCCGCAGTGGGAGCAGCGAATCGAGGCAATGCTGCGCGGCGCCCTGGTCTCGGCGCGTGACTGGAGTCGGCGATAGTGACGGTAGCACCGGTAGAGCAGGTAGATCAGTGCGGCCAGGATCAGCAGGCGCAGCATCGGGCGGCACTCCTTGAAAGTGATACGGCGGTTTTGACAGCGTCGTGGCAAAGATCACAATAAGAGCAAAGTAGCGCCGCGATGCGCGGTTACTATACCAACACAAGGTCGTTGACGGGATGTCGTCGGCAACGTCGTTGACAAACCGCGTCAGGGAATCTCGACGCGATGAAAGCGCTCCCGGCGAGCGGCACGAGGACTAAAATGCGGCAACTGATCACAGTGATGGCCCAGTGCGACCCGCTGGTCGGCGACATCGAAGGCAACGCCGTGCGGGCGGTGGAGGCGGTGCGAGAGGCGAGCATCGAGCATCATGCCGACGTCGTGGTGTTCCCCGAGCTGTTCCTGGTCGGCTACTCGCCGGAGGACCTGCTGCTGCGCGAGGCGCTCGAAGCCCGCGTGAGCAAGGCCCGCGCGCTGATGGCAAGCCGCATGGTGCCGGGGGTGCTGGTGGTGATCGGCTATCCAGGCCTGCGTGGGAGCCGGCTTTACAATCTCGCCGGAGCGCTGCGCGACGGCGAGTGGATCGCCGAGTACGCCAAGCAGGCGCTGCCCAACTATGGCGTGTTCGACGAACGGCGCTACTTTGCGACGGGCGATGCGCTTTGTGTGGTCGAGCACCAGGGCGTTCGCCTCGGGCTTTCGATCTGCGAGGACCTGTGGCTCGCCGAGCCGGCCGCCGGCTATGCCGGCCGAGTCGACCTGCTGCTCTCGCTCAATTGCTCCCCCTGGCATCTCGGCAAGCTCGACGAGCGTATCGAGGTGATCAGCGAGCGTGCACGCGCGATCTCGACCCCGATCGCCTATGTCCATCAGGTGGGCGGACAGGACGATCTGGTCTTCGACGGCGCCTCGTTCGCCTTGGATCGCGATGGCAGGCTTCAGGTCCAGGCGCCGGCATGGGAAGAGGGGCTGATGCCGCTGCGGCTGGTCGATGAGGGGAGCGGCTGGCAGCTGGCGCCCGGTGAGCGAGCGCGGATCGCACAGGACGAAGAGTCCCTCTACTGCGCATTGGTGGTGGGCCTGCGTGAATACGTGCGCAAGAGCGGTTTCGCCGGTGTGGTGCTGGGGCTCTCCGGTGGCATCGACTCGGCGCTGTCGCTCGCGGTCGCGGTGGATGCGCTCGGCGCTGAGCGGGTCAGGGCGGTGATGATGCCGTATCGCTATACCGCCGATATGTCGCGCGACGATGCGGCGACGCAGGCGCGTGGCCTCGGTGTCGCCTTCGAGGAGCTGCCGATCGGTGCAGCGGTGGAGGCACTCGATGCGATCCTCGGCGAGAGCTTCGCCCCGCTCGGGCCGCCTTCGGCCCAGGACGTCACCGAGCAGAATCTCCAGGCTCGGGTGCGCGGTACCCTTTTGATGGCTCTGGCCAACCGTCGTGGGCTGATGGTGCTGACCACTGGCAACAAGAGCGAGATGGCGGTTGGCTACGCCACGCTGTACGGCGACATGGTCGGTGGCTACAGCGTGCTCAAGGATCTCTACAAGACCCAGGTCTATCGCCTCGCGCGCTGGCGTAACGCCCAGGACGAGAACGGTGCGCCAGTGATCCAGCCGAGGGTGATCGAGCGCGCGCCCTCGGCGGAACTCGCCGAAGGGCAGCTGGACAGTGATTCGTTGCCGGACTATCCGACGCTGGATGCGATCCTCGTGCGCTACATCGAGCAGGACCAGAGCCTGGAGGCGATCGTCGCCGAAGGGTTCGAACGCGAGGCGGTCGAGCGAGTGGTGGCGCTGGTCGATCGCAATGAATTCAAGCGCCGTCAATCCGCGCCGGGGGTGCGAGTCTCCAAGCGCGCCTTCGGGCGTGAGCGGCGCTACCCGATCGTCAACGGTTGGAAGCCGGGGGATTGAGCCTGCGACTTCGTCCCGGCGGCCGTCGGACGCCGGGACGAGGTGGTCTGCAAGTGCTCAGCCTTCGAGCGAAAGGCTGCCGCCCACGTAGCGCGGCTGGAAGGTCTGGCCATTGAGGCGTGAGTAGTCCGGCGCATTGTGGATCAGGATCGCGAGGGTCTCACGCGCGCGATCGATCATGCCCAGCCCCATGTAGCCCTCGATCATCGCGGCGAGGGCGTCGTCGCTGCCCTGCGCCTGCGGGTAGTGCTCGATCACCCAGCGCCCACGCTCGACCGCTGCCACGTAGGCCTGCTTGCGCAGGTAGAAGTCAGCGACCTGCAGCTCGCTGCGCGCGAGCACGTTGCGCAGATAGATGATCCGCTGGCGCGCATCGGCGGCGTAGGGGCTATCGGGGAAGCGGCGCACCACCTCGCCAAGGTCAGCGTAGGCGTCGCGGGTGGAGCCTAGGTCGCGCTTGGAGATGTCGATCAGGTCGAGGCCCTCGAGGCTGAACCGTCCCGCCTGCCAGGCGGCCAGTCCGCGCATGTAGTAAGCGTAATCGACCTGGGGGTGGTCCGGGTGCAGGCGGATGAACCGGGTCGAGGCGGCGCGCGCCGATTCCCAGTTGCTGATCTGGTAGTAGCCGTAGATCAGCTCGAGCTGCGCCTGCTGGGCGTAGTCGCCGAACGGGTAGCGGCTGTCGAGGGTTTCGAGCTGGGTCACCGCGGCGGAGTAGCGGCCATTGTCCAGGGACTGCTGCGCCTGCTGGTAGAGCTGCTGCTCTGGCACGTCGGGGATCGAATCCTGGGTGTCGCTGCTGGCGCAACCGACCAGCATGGCGGCGGCCAGCGCGAGAGCACTCAGTTGAAAGGCGCGCATCATCTTCCTCGTGTCGGGCAAACCGCGGCGCACATGATAGAATTCGCCGCCGCTGTACATCATCGGGATTGCCGCGCGAGCGGGAAAACCGGCCTCTGCCGGCTTCTCCTGCGCGGAAAGCCGCCCCACTATAAAACACCGTGCGACGTTAGAACACCGTCCCGCTTCGACGCGGATGCCGGTGATACGCCCAGCCGCCGTTTGTCGAGCCAGGAGTTGCCCCAGCCCATGCCCGAGCGAATCGAACAGCAGTACATCATCCCCGAGGAGCTCAGCGGGCTGCGTGTCGACCAGGCCGCCGCCCAGCTGTTCGGAGATTTTTCTCGCGAACGCCTCAAGGCCTGGATCGGCGAAGGGGCTTTGACCCTCGATGGCGAGGCGGTCAAGCCGCGCGCCAAGGTGCTGCGCGGCCAGCTCCTGACGCTGTCCGCCGAACTGGAGCCCGCCGGCGACTGGGAGGCGCAGGACATCGCGCTCGAGATCCTGTTCGAGGATGAAGAGCTGCTGGTGATCGACAAACCGGCCGGCCTGGTGGTCCATCCCGCCGCCGGCAATCCCGACGGCACCCTGCTCAACGCCTTGCTCCATCACCTGCCGGAGCAGATCCAACTGGCGCGGGCGGGGATCGTCCATCGGCTCGACAAGGACACCAGCGGGCTGATGGTGGTGGCGAAGAGCCTGCTCGCTCAGCGTTCGCTGATCGAGCAGCTCAAGGACAGGAGCGTGTCGCGCGAGTACGATGCAGTGGTGGTCGGTACGCCGATCTCCGGTGGCCGGGTGGACGCACCGATCGGTCGCCATCCCAGGGACCGCAAGCGCCAGGCGGTGGTGGCGGGCGGCAAACCGGCGGTGACCCATTATCGGGTGGTGGAGCGCTATCGCGCCCACGCCCTGGTGCGCTGCAAGCTCGAGACCGGCCGTACCCACCAGATTCGTGTGCACATGGCGCATCGGCAGCTGCCGCTGGTCGGTGACCCGGTCTACGGCGGGCGGCTCAAGTTCCCCGCGGGCGCCTCCGAGGTGCTCAAGGAGCGGCTTCGCGGCTTCTCGCGCCAGGCCCTGCACGCGCGCCGATTGAGCATCCGGCATCCGGCGAGCGGCGAGACGCTGCGTTTCGAGGCGTCGCCGCCGGCGGATCTGCAAGACCTGATCGCCGCGCTCCGCGAGGACGCCGGCATCGTTTGAGCCCAGCGAGCGACCTGCAAACGAGGACCAGGATGATCAAAAGCGCCGTGTCGCATCAATTCGACCAGAGCGAGCCACGCATGCTCGTGCCCGACTGGCCCGCGCCGAGCACCGTGGGCGCCTTCGTCACCACGCGAGAGTTGGGTCCGAGCGCTCCACCGTTCGACGCTTTCAATGTCGCCGCCCACGTTGGCGACGACCCCGACACCGTCCAGGCCTGTCGGCGGGCTTTGTCACTGCGGATCAACGACCCCCGGCCGCTGCTCTGGCTCGAGCAGACCCACGGCTGCGAGGTGGCGACGAAGCTGCCGCCGGCAGGCGCCGCGCCACCGAAGGCCGATGCCGCTGTGGCGTTCGACCATGGCCACGCATGCGTAGTGATGACCGCAGACTGCCTGCCGGTGTTCTTCTGCGATCGCGCGGGCACTCGAGTGGGCGTCGCCCACGCCGGCTGGCGCGGGCTCGCCGGCGGAGTGCTCGAGGCCACCGTGGCGGCGCTCGGCTGCCATCCTTCCGATCTGCTTGCCTGGCTGGGGCCTGCGATCTCCAACGCCCAGTACGAAGTCGGCCGGGAGGTGTTCGATGCCTTCGTCGCGCAGGACGCCGAGGCCGAGACCGCCTTCGAGGTCAGTCCGTACCGGCTCGAGCACTACATGGCCGATCTCTACCGGCTGGCGCGGCTGCGCCTCGAGCGACTCGGGCTCGAATCGATCGGTGGCGGACACTTCTGCACCGCTTCGGATGCGCGTTTCTATTCATGGCGGCGCGACGATGGCCAGACCGGGCGCATGGCCAGCGTGATCTGGCTCAAGGGCTGAGTCCGCATCGAAAAATCCATCCTGCGGCGTTTTGTCAACCCCTCGCCGCTTGAAACTTCCCCGCTCGCCCTCATCATGGTTTCTGTCACTTCCAGGACCCGGCCCGCGCCGGGCCGAATCCCCGCTTCGCACCGCTGACGGTCCGCTCATCCCGAACTAAGCTTCGGATCAGCGCGATACGCCCAGGTGCCAAGGAGAAACCCGTATGAGAATGGATCGCCTCACCACTAAATTGCAGAGCGCGCTGGCCGATGCCCAGTCGCGCGCGGTCGGGCTGGGTCACAACGAACTCCAGCCGGTGCACCTGCTGCTGGCGCTGCTCGACGAGCGCGACGGCGGCTTTCGTGCGCTGGTGCAGAAAGCCGGCGGCGATCCCGCGCGGCTCAAGCAGGCGCTGGCCCATCAGCTCGAGGAGCTGCCTACGCTCAAGCAGTTCGATGGCAACGTTTCGATGAGCCAGGAGCTGGCCAAGCTGCTCAACCTCACCGACCGTGAGGCGCAGAGCCGCAATGACCAGTTCATCGCCAGCGAGCTCGTCCTGCTCGCCGCGCTCGAAGCGGGGGGCGCGGTGGGGCGGGCGCTGAGTGACGCGGGATTGAGCAAGCAGAACGTGCGCGCGGCGATCGACTCCCTGCGCGGCGGGGCCAGCGTCGACGATGCTGGCGCCGAAGAAAAGCGCGAGGCGCTCGACAAGTACACCATGGACCTCACCGCCCGCGCGGCGAGCGGCAAGCTCGATCCGGTGATCGGTCGCGATGACGAGATTCGCCGCACCATCCAGGTACTGCAGCGCAGGACCAAGAACAACCCGGTGCTGATCGGCGAGCCCGGCGTGGGCAAGACCGCCATCGTCGAAGGGTTGGCCCAGCGGATCATCAACGGGGAGGTGCCCGAGTCGCTCAAGGACAAGCGAGTCCTCTCGCTCGATCTCGGCGCGCTGCTGGCCGGAGCCAAGTTCCGTGGCGACTTCGAGGAGCGGCTCAAGGCGGTGCTCAACGAGCTGGCCAAGGAAGAGGGCCGGGTGATCCTGTTCATCGATGAGCTGCACACCATGGTTGGCGCGGGCAAGGCCGATGGGGCGATGGACGCCGGCAACATGTTGAAACCCGCGCTGGCGCGCGGCGAGCTGCACTGCGTCGGGGCGACCACGCTGGACGAGTATCGCCAGTACATCGAGAAAGACGCCGCGCTCGAGCGCCGCTTCCAGAAGGTGCTGGTCGACGAGCCCTCCGAGGAGGACACCATCGCGATCCTCCGCGGGCTCAAGGAGCGCTACGAGGTCCACCATGGGGTCGATATCACCGACGGCGCGATCATCGCCGCGGCGAAGCTCTCGACCCGTTACATCACCGACCGCCAGCTGCCCGACAAAGCGATCGACCTGATCGACGAGGCGGCCTCGCGGATTCGCATGGAGATGGACTCCAAGCCCGAGGCGATGGATCGCCTCGAGCGTCGGTTGATCCAGCTCAAGATCGAGCGCGAGGCGCTGAAGAAGGAGACCGACGAGCCGACGCGCAAGCGTCTCGAGCTGCTCGAGGAGCAGATCCAGGAGCTCGGCCGTGAGTACGCCGACCTCGAGGAGGTGTGGAAGGCCGAGAAGGCGAGCCTGCAGGGCGCGGCCCAGTTCAAATCAGAGCTCGAGCAGGCGCGTATCGATCTCGAGGCTGCCCGGCGGGCCGGCGACCTGGGTCGGATGTCCGAGCTCCAGTATGGGGTGATTCCGACGCTCGAGCAGAAGATCAGCGAGGCTGGCGAGGCCGAGAAGACCCCGCTCAAGCTCCTGCGCGCCAACGTCACCGAAGAGGAGATCGCCGAGGTGGTCTCGCGCTGGACCGGCATCCCGGTGTCGAAGATGCTCGAGGGTGAACGCGACAAGCTGCTGCGGATGGAAGAGGCGCTGCACCAGCGGGTGGTCGGCCAGGAGGAGGCGGTCGAGGCGGTCTCCAACGCGGTGCGCCGCTCGCGCGCCGGGATCGGCGACCCCAATCGTCCCAACGGGTCGTTCCTGTTCCTCGGCCCGACCGGGGTCGGCAAGACCGAGCTGTGCAAGGCGCTGGCCGCGTTTCTATTCGATACCGAAGAGGCGATGGTCAGGATCGACATGTCCGAGTTCATGGAGAAACACTCGGTGTCGCGGCTGATCGGGGCGCCTCCGGGCTATGTCGGGTACGAGGAGGGTGGCTATCTCACCGAAGCGGTCAGGCGTAAACCCTACTCTGTGCTGCTGCTCGACGAGGTAGAAAAGGCCCATCCGGACGTGTTCAACATCCTGCTCCAGGTGCTCGAGGACGGCCGCCTGACCGATGGGCAGGGTCGCACGGTCGATTTCCGCAACACCGTGGTGGTGATGACCTCGAACCTCGGCTCCGACGTGATCCAGCGCTTCGCCGGGCAGGAAGAGCAGTATGCCGAGATGAAGAGTGCGGTGATGGACGTGGTCGGGCTGCACTTCCGTCCCGAGCTGATCAACCGCATCGATGAGGTGGTTGTGTTCCACCCGCTCGGCCAGGAGCAGATCCAGCGGATCGCCTCGATCCAGCTCGAGCGCCTGCGTGGCCGGCTCAAGGAGCGCGATATCGGGCTCGAGGTCTCCGATGCGGCGATGGCCCAGCTCGCAGTGGTCGGCTTCGACCCGGTCTATGGCGCCCGGCCGCTCAAACGAGCGATCCAGACCCGGCTCGAGAATCCGCTGGCCCAGGCGCTGCTCTCCGGGCGCTTCGGTCCCGGCGATACGATCAAGGTGGATGCCGAGGAAGGGCAGCTGACGCTGCTCAAGTAGGGCTGGAAACGCGGCGTGAAGGCCCCTGGACGATGATCGTCCAGGGGCCTTCGTCTTTCTGCGCCGCCGACTGACTCAGGCGCAGTGGCCCGGGTGGTGTTCGGGATAGAGGGCCAGCAGCGCACTGAGCACGCCGTTGGTCCAGCCGAAGCCGTCCTGGGCGGGATACTCGCCGCCGCTGGCGGTGCCGCCGGTGACGACATCGTATTTTTCGATCAGCTTGCGTCGGCGGTAGTAGTAATCGACGTTGCAGCCGATCCAGCGCCGCGCGATCTCGGCCGCCAGGTCGTGCTCGCCATAGTGGCGCAGACCGATGACCGAGACCCATTGCAGCGGCGCCCAGCCGTTGGGTGCGTCCCACTGCTGGCCCGAGCGTATCGCGGTGGTCAGCAGGCCTCCGTCGGCGAGCAGCCGCGCCTCCAAGGTGGCCGCGGTGGCGCGCGCCTGGTCGGGCGTGGCGATCGCATAGTAGAGCGGATAGCAGCAGGCGGCGCTGAGTACGCCGGTGAGCTGGCACTCCCGCCAGAGCAGATCGCCGAAGACCCCCTGTTCCTCGTCCCAGAAATGGGCCAGCAGCGCATTGCGGCGCTGGATATGGCGCTCATGGTAGAACTCGGCGCGGTGGGCATGGCCGAGGCTTTCATGGATCTTGTAGAGCGTCGCTTCCAGATGATGGATCAGGCAGTTGAGATCGATCGGTGCGATCGCGGTGGTGCGGATCGTCGATAGCCGGTGATCGTCGGTCAGCCAGCGCGAAGTGAAGTCCCAGCCGCTCTCGCAGCCCGCGCGCAGATCGCGCCAGACCTGGCGCTCGTCTCGCTTTGGCGCCTCGTGGGCGGTCTCCAAATCCTCTCGGTAGGATTCGGGGCGCGGTTTGTCGGCATCGTCCCAATAGCGGTTGAGCAGCGCGCCGTCTGCGAGCCGCACCACCCGTCGGTGCGCTTCGCCCGGCGGCAGGTCGTCGGCGCCATCCATCCAGTAGGCGTACTCCGCTTCCAGCTGAGGCAGATAGAGGCGATAGGTCTCGGCTCCGTCGATCAGCGCGAGCAGGTCGACCATGTCGGCGAAGTAGGGCGGCTGCGAACGGCTGAGGAAGTAGTTGCGGTTGCCGTTGGGAATATGGCCGAACTCATCGATCAGGTAGGCGAAGTTGTTCACCATGTCGCGAATTAGGTCGAAGCGTGCGCTCTCCTGCAGGCCGAGAATGGTGAAGTAGGAATCCCAGTAGTAGATCTCATTGAACCGCCCGCCGGGCACCACGAAAGGGTAGGGCAGCTGCAGCCTCGAGGAGTAAGGGTTGTCGCTGGCCTGGGGGCGCCGGGTGAGGACGCCCCAGAGGGTGTCGATGTGGCTATTGATGCAGTCTTCGCCGAGGCGATCGCCCTGCTGGTGGCTGAGCTCGACATCCTCGGCATCCTGAGGGGCGAAGTGGGTCTCGACGAAGCTACCAAGGGCCTCGTCGCTGGGCGAGCCGGCGGCCTGCAGCCGGGAGAACTCACGCAGCACCGCCTCTGGTGCGCCACGGGGGACCAGGTCGACGAAGGTCTTGCTGTCTTCGAACAGGCCGCGCCGTTGGACCTCGATGAACAGCTCGCCCCACAGCTCGTCGGGGGGCGGCGGAACGTTGGGAAGTTCCAGCTGCGTCGCTGCATCGATCATGGCTATCCTCCAGGCGCGAAAGCGGGCTCGGGCGCTCGCTGTTCACGCCCGAGCCATCATCTTAGCGCGTAGTACGAGAACGCTTCGACCAAAGTCAGGACCGGCAAGCGTCCGCTCAGCGGGGAGGGTCGATCCCGAGCCGGGAAAGGGAATATTGTTTTGCAATATAATGCCTGGTTTTCATTGTATGGGGGATAATGTTTCCTTTTTTTGCGTTTTATTTGGGTAATCGTGCTTATGTTGTGCGCTTGGCGCGCTATATGTTGACACTTCCTTTGCGGTCGTAGAGTCTAGCAGCCTCCTGATTGCGAGCATGCTTGGCGAGCGGGCAATCCCCCCGCCAAGCATTGCAGCGGTTGACCGACCGTTCGCTCGTCAAAGGACCTATATCGGGCCACGGCGTCACCCGCCTTCCTCCCGAACAGCTCTCCCTCGGCCTTACGTACGAGAGAGCAGGCCCTACCGGGCCATGGGTGGCAAGCCGCGCGTCCCCAGTCTTGCGATGGCGGCACGCGCTCTTCCCCCACCCCAGGTCCAGCCATCGTGGCGATCAGGTGTCATGCGCCCAGGGCGTGTGACAGGCGGTCATCCGCCCTCGAACTCCGATGCGTACTGCATCGCGATTGCGATCGAGACCTCAAGAGGATTCATCCGTGGAATTGCTTTCCGGCGCAGACATGATCGCGCGCTTTCTGAAAGACGAAGGCGTCGAGTACATCTATGGCTATCCGGGTGGCGCAGCGCTTCACATCTACGATGCGCTGTTCCGTCAGGAAGCCGTCAAACACATCCTGGTTCGTCACGAACAGGCCGCCACCCACATGGCCGATGGCTACGCTCGCGCCACAGGCAAGCCCGGCGTGGTGCTGGTGACCTCAGGGCCCGGTGCGACCAATGCGGTAACCGGCATCGCCACCGCCTACATGGATTCGATCCCGATGGTAGTGCTGTGCGGCCAGGTCGCCAGCCACCTGATCGGCGAGGACGCCTTCCAGGAAACCGACATCATCGGCGTGACCCGGCCGATCGTGAAGCACAGCTTCTCGATCCGCCATCCCTCGGACATCCCCACGGTGCTGAAGAAGGCGTTCTATATCGCCGCTTCGGGCCGTCCGGGGCCGGTGGTGGTCGACATTCCCAAGGATATGACCGCGCCGACCGAGCGCTACGAGTACGTCTATCCGAAGAAGGTCAAGATACGCTCCTACAATCCGGCGTTCCGCGGCCATGGCGGGCAGATCAAGAAGGCGATCGAGCTGATCCTCGAGGCGCGCCGGCCGGTGGTGTTCGCGGGCGGTGGCGTGATCACCGGGGAGGCGAGCGATGCGCTCACCGACCTCGCCAAGCGCTTGGGGCTGCCGGTGATCACCTCGCTGATGGGGATTGGCGCCTATCCCCAGAACGATCGCCAGTGCCTCGGCTGGCCCGGGATGCACGGCAGCTTCGAAGCCAACCAGGCGATGCATCACGCGGACCTGATCTTCTGCGTGGGTGCGCGCTTCGACGACCGGGTGACCAATAACGTCGCCAAGTTCTGCCCGACCGCCAAGATCATCCACATCGACATCGATCCCAGCTCGATCTCCAAGACCGTGCCCACCGATGTACCGATCGTCGGTGCGGCTGCCAGCGTGCTCAACGAGATGCTCGGTCTGCTCGGCGATCGCGAGAAGGACGTCACCACGCGGGAGCAGCAGCTCGCGCCCTGGTGGGAGCGGATCGACGCCTGGCGTGCGAGCCGCGCTGGTCGGCTCTACGAGCCCGCGGCCCAGGGCGAGCTGCTCAAGCCCCAGCAGGTGGTCGAGGCGGTGCACCGTGCGACCCAGGGCGATGCCTTCGTCGCCACCGACGTCGGCCAGCACCAGATGTTCGCGGCCCAGTACTACAAGTTCAACAAGCCCCATCGGTTCATCACCTCAGGCGGTCTCGGCACCATGGGCTTCGGCCTGCCCGCGGCGATGGGTGTGAAGCTCAACTTTCCCGAGGAGCAGGTAGTGCTGTTCACCGGCGAGAGCAGCTTCCAGATGATGATGCAGGAGCTCTCCACCTGCCGGCAGTTCGGCATCGCGGTGAAGATCGTCAACCTGAACAACCAGTCGCTCGGCATGGTGCGGCAGTGGCAAGACCTCAACTACAAGGCTCGCCACGCCCAGTCCTACATGGAATCGCTGCCGGACTTCCACAAGCTGTTCGAGGCCTACGGCTTCAAGGCGATTACCGTGACCCGTGCAGAGGAGCTCGAGGGCGCGCTCGACGAGGCCTTCCGTGACACAAACGAGATGGTCTTCCTCGATATCCACGTCGACCCGCGCGAGCACGTCTACCCGATGCAGGTACCGCTCGGGGCGATGAACGACATGCTGCTGTCCAAGACGGAGAGAACCTGATGCGCCACATCATCTCGATTCTGCTTGAGAACGAGCCCGGCGCGCTCTCCCGTGTGGTCGGCCTGTTCTCGCAGCGCAACTTCAATATCGAAACCCTCAACGTAGCGCCGACCGAGGACGCCAGCCTTTCACGGCTGACCGTCACCACCAACGGCGACGAACGGATCATCGAGCAGATCACCAAGCACCTCAACAAGCTGATCGACGTGGTCAAGCTGGTCGACCTGACCGAGGGCGCCCACATCGAGCGCGAGTTGATGCTGGTCAAGCTCAAGGCGGTCGCCGGCGCACGCGAGGAGATCAAGCGCACCGTCGACATCTTCCGTGCGCAGATCGTCGACGTCACGCCCAGCGCCTACACGGTGCAGATCACCGGTGACGCGTCGAAGCTCGATGGCTTCCTCCAGGCGATCGGGCCGGCCTCGGTGCTCGAGGTGGTGCGCTCCGGTGTCTCCGGTATCTCGCGCGGCGAGAAGACCCTGAGCCTTTGACAACGCCATGGCGCCGCCGATGTGCGGCCGCGCCTACCCTTCATCATTAAGATTCAAGACGACAAGGTGAACATCATGCAGGTGTACTACGACAAAGATTGCGACCTCTCCCTGATCCAGAGTAAGAAAGTCGTGATTCTCGGCTATGGCTCACAGGGCCACGCGCATGCCAACAACCTCAAGGAGTCCGGTGTCGACGTCACCGTCGCGCTGCGCAAGGGTTCCAGCTCCTGGCAGAAGGCCGAGAGCGCGGGTCTCAAGGTCGCCGAAGTGACCGACGCGGTCGCCGGTGCCGACGTGGTGATGATCCTTGCGCCCGACGAGCTGCAAAAGCAGATCTACTATCGCGATGTCGAACCGAACCTCAAGCAGGGCGCGGCGCTGGCCTTCGCCCATGGCTTCAACATCCACTTCCAGCAGATCGAGCCGCGCGAAGACCTCGACGTGATCATGATCGCGCCGAAGGCTCCCGGGCACACCGTGCGCCAGACCTACACCCAAGGCGGCGGCGTACCGAGCCTGATCGCGGTCTATCAGGACAAGTCCGGCCAAGCCAAGGAAATCGCGCTCTCCTACGCCAGCGCCAACGGCGGCGGCCGCGCGGGGATCATCCACACCTCGTTCCAGGAAGAGACCGAGACCGATCTCTTCGGCGAGCAGGCAGTGCTCTGCGGCGGCGTCACCGCGCTGGTCCAGGCGGGCTTCGAAACCCTGGTGGAAGCCGGCTACGCACCGGAGATGGCCTACTTCGAGTGTCTCCACGAACTCAAGCTGATCGTCGACCTGATGTACGAAGGCGGCATGGCGGACATGCGCTACTCGGTGTCGAACACTGCCGAGTACGGTGACTACGTCACCGGCCCGAAGGTGGTCACTGAAGAGACCAAGAACGCTATGCGCCAGGTGCTCAAGGATATCCAGAACGGTACCTTCGCCAAGGACTTCATCCTCGACAACCAGGCCGGTTTCCCGACCCTCAAGGCCAAGCGCCGGATCGGTGCCGAGCATCAGATCGAGCAGGTCGGTGCCAAACTGCGCGCGATGATGCCCTGGATCGCAGCCAACAAGATGGTCGACAAGAGCAAGAACTAAAAAAGCCCGGGCCACAGTCCGCGGTATCGAGGGCCGGCGCGCAAGCGTCGGCCCTTTTGCGTGTCAAGAAGAGGGGGTGTGATGTCTTCGATGAATTCAGGATGCCTTCTGCACCAAAAGCTGGATGGCAGCCGTAGTCACCCGCTCACGCTCGGTCGCGGTCAGGCTTTCGCTTTGGAGGAACAGTGTAGGTGCCACCATCGGTACGGAAATGGCGGTGATGACCATGCTGAAGACCAGGGCCGGATCCGTGCCGCCAATCACGCCCGCTTTCTGTGCAGCCTCGATGATTGGCAGGCAGAGCCTGCGAAAGGGAGTAACGACCCGCCGGTTCAGAAGAATCAGCCGCTCGTCAGGGTTGGTCGCCTCTTGCAATAGAAAGGAGGGTAGGGCCGGCATTTCGAAGCTGATTTGTGCGAACAGGGAAATGAAATCCTCCAACGCTTCTCTTGGACGTTGAGCCGAGCAGGCGATGAGTGCGCGGATTTGCGGTTCGTAATCCTTCTGCCGTTCGGTGAGGCGATCGACGACGGCCATCCATAGGGCGCTCTTCGAGCCGAAATGACGTGCAATGAGTGCCGCGTCGACATCCGCTTCGGCCGCTAGTTTTCGTAACGACACGGCTTCGTAGCCATAACGTGCGAATGCCGGCATCGCCACGGTAAGAATGGCTTCCCGTCCCGATGGGGCACCTGACGGACGGCGTCCGATGGCCCTGGCCGTGGGTTTCTTGGGTAAGGCGGTGTTCAAGCGGCAGTCCTCGCTCCATTTTCTCCGAATTATGTGCACGGCCCTGCAAGTCCATCCATTTACGAAGTCCTGACGACCGGTACCAGGAGGTGGCTGTCGTACTGACCACCCAGGTGGAAGACATGTTCTCCCTTGTTGCGACTCTGCGGTGTCGGCACGCGCTGTTGATTCACAAAAGGCGGGGAACTGGCTGCCGGGCCGCCGAGTTCCATCATCGGCACCTCGGTCCCTGGAACGAACGTCGTCCCGACCGCCGGAATGCGTAAAACGCGGGTCCCGAATCCCATGTCGAAATTCGTTGGCGTGGGACGATAGGCTGCGATCCGCAGGAGCAGCTGCTCTCCAGGCCGATAGATCATCGACATGGGCCAGATCGCGATTTCAACTGCCACGATCTGACCTGGTGAGAGAGGATCCTCACGCCTATGCAGCAGATACGGCTCCGAAGGAGTCGATCTCTCCTCATCCAGTTCTCTGTGCGAGACCCTGAGGAAACCGGTTGCGGCTACGCTTCCTTGCGCCCCTTCACCCAGCTGCCGGATGAACGGTTGGCCCTGGGCGTCACGTTTTTCGACCGTGACTGCCAGCTCCATGTCGTCCGAGCCTCTTGCCTCCACAAAAAGGCGTAGCTTCATATGACCGGTCAGCTCCGTCATCCTTGCGAAGACATGTCGGAATTCTATCAGACCGGGTGACTCGACGGCGTATGCGACTTCTTCTGCCGTTTGCTTCGGAGCGGGGTCCAGAGTCCCGTCCCGGGAGAGAAAAAGCTTGTCGTGTGTTGTGCACGGTAGCGGCCACTCGGCTTCTTCGCGGTCGACAATGTCCTCACCGCCTGGGTCAAGAACGCAGATCCGGACGCGCGGCGTTCGCTGCCAGCCGTTATCCTGGTCTTTCAGATAATGATCAAAGAAGCTCCGCAGCTCTTCGGTATATATTGGGGTGTAATAATCAAGCCATTCGTTGGTGTTGTTGACTCGAAGCCATTTTTCTTTTGAGGAAATACGGCGATAACCCTCGAAGCTGCCATGGGTATGGGCTGCATTCGTGTAGCTCGCGACGACGTAGGCCGGGATCTCGATCCGTTCCAGGCGTGCCTTTTTGTCTTCCCAGTAGGGGGACATGAGCGGCTCATCGACAATCATCCGCGGCTGGTCCTCGACAAGATTCTTCCCAGCGAATGTCGCGATGATCGCTTCGGGGAAAGCGGGCATGGGGATACCCCCGCGGTTGCCTGACTCCCTGAAATGGTCGCTGAAGCCCTCCCAGGGAGCAATGGCGGTCAGATGCGGCGGCTTCTCCGCGGCGATGAACCATTGCGACACCGCGAGCCAGCTGTTGCCGCTCAGAGCTATCCGGCCCGAGCACCAGTGCTGCCGTGCAGCCCATTCGATGAAGTCGTATCCGTCTTCCGCCAGCTGACGTCCCCAGTAGCTGATGTTTCCTTCGGAAGCATAGGCTCCCCTTGGATCAGGATTCAGAACGACATAGCCATGCTCGACCCAGTAGGCAGGGTCGGGACCTTCGAATTTCTGCAGCTCCGAAACGAGAGATAGTGGCACTCCGGAACGCCCCGGGAGATCGTCAAGCCATTGTCCGCCGATCTCTTTCCCATAAGGACTCCAGGCGATGATCGCGGGGTATTGCCCGTCATCGACCGGCCGGAATATGTCCGTATAGATGGTAACGCCGTCGCGCAGCGTAAGCGGCACATCTCGTTCGAACAGGATATCGCAGGACAGAGGACGTGCGCCTTCACGCCGAATGGTCCCCTTTTTCAATATCGTTCTTTCTGGATGGAAACCTGGATAGCGTGCGCGAGGCGCGGTTGGAGGCAATGCTTTACGAAACGCTACGGGATAAGCATCATCCCCATAAATCCTGGATGGGATTTTGGTGTCGGCCGAGCTCATTGGTCTGGTCTCCATTGTGCGCGGCCCTCTGCAGAAAAATTAAAGCCACGCTGACGTCATGATGAGTTCATCTCCGTCGTCGTCGCAGGATATTGACTTGGAAAGTGAGGCTTTTAGAAGCGACGAAAGCAGTAGGCATGGAGCACCGTCTTGTCGAGTATTCTCCACAAGGCGGCACACCTATTCCTCCGGAGCGGATTGGGCACGATGAATGTCATCCCTGGGACCCGCTAGCCGGCCAGCCGATGACACGGATCCTCTCAGTAATCGTGCTGGTCGCCCGCCAGGGTCCAATGCCGGTGAACCAGCACTTTCGCCTCGATTTCGTCCGCAACGGCGAGTGCAAGATCTGGAACGGCGATACCTGACGGCAGGTGATTCTTGTTGATCATGAAATCAACGCCAATGTCATACTTTCCCGTTCCCTCGCCGGGCCGGTAGAACCACGGAGGTGACAGGAAACTCCATTCGAAGTCGGTCCGGTGTGAGAAGAGATCGAGCGCGAGGCGGCATCCCTCCAACAGAGGAACCTTGGTCCATGTCTTGACATGATCTTCCAAGTCCGGATCGCTTTCACCCTGCGCGATCGTGCCATTTTCCTTGCGCAGTGCGGCATCATCGAAGAAGGATTCCCCAGTGATATCCGCAAGCCATCTCAGATGCACGGGTGGCATGATGCCGTAGTACCAAGTCGGAAAGCGCGGGTCATCGAACATCTGTACTCCCGGCTTGACGTAGAGGCTGGCGGCCCCGCCGAGGTAGATCAGATAGGAGGGCTTCACACGATCCTGCTGTACGGCCTTGAAGGCCTTGATGAGACGTCGTGTGCCCTCGACCTGGCGGTAGTAGACCGCCGGATCCACAGTGTGGCCACCGGAGAACATCGAGACCACGACATCGGCGTCAATGATGTTCGCCGTCACGCTTTCCACATCGAAAATATCGAGGGAATGATTCGTGAGGCCCGGGCGTGTGGCGGCATTCGAGATGTCGTGGGAAAGGCCCAGAACTTCGTGTTTTCTCGAGAGCAAGATATCCGTAAGCGCCTGGCCGCTCATGCCAGTATGACCAATGATCGCTATCTTCATCACTTCTGCTCCAAAAATGTCAGGGTGAATTCGCTCACTGCATCGCAAGCAATACGACCATTGTGCATGCGACCACACACAAGTCAACAAGTGTTGACTTATCGCGATTCATCCCTCTCTTCGGTCAACGGAGCAGACGCCGATGGGCAGCCGCAAGATGAATATCACGCAGATTGACTACTACAAGAATTGCGGCTTCTCCTTGATCCAGGGCAAGAAAAAAAATAGCCGGGGTCAGCCCGTAGAACCGAGGGCCGTCGCGCAAGCGCCGGCCCTTTCGTGTATCGAGAGGAGGGCGCGAGTTAACGCGGGCGATCGACCAACGGCTGATAGTGATGCGGTAGGCGCATGACGATGAGGTCTTTGCGCCGCACGATGTTGGTCGGGTAGGGGGTGGCGAGGTTGGTGGTATCGACCGTGGTGGAGGCGATACCCTCGTCATCGAGTATCGCCGCTGCCCCTCGAAGTGGTCGCGACCATCATGTCGCTTGCTGCCGCAAGAGAGGGGGAACGCTGTCAGCAGACCATTGAGTGGCCGAACTCGGCGTAGAGTTTGGGAAGAATCACTCTCAGTCGGCTAAATTCATCGACATTATGCTGTGCAAGGCCTTTGATCTCTGTTTCAGGAACACGTTCGCCAGATGGAAGATTAAGTTCCGGCTTGCCCAATGCATTGAAGCGGTATCCCTGCCAGAACCGAGTTCTCTGGCGCAAGCCACCATCTTCAGCGTAAAAAAGGTGGCACATAATTGCGGGCGCCGTGATTGTGTGGGGTGTTTCGACAACAGCCCGCTGCCAGCCTATTCCCATTGACGAGGCGGCGATCACCTTATCGAACGCCTTGGAATCAAAGCTCATCTGTTCTGCCGTCCGCCACGTGATGTCGATGTGGCTCATCCCGGTATTGGTATCCTCGATAACGTAGTGCGTCACACCAATGTTTCGCTCCTTCAACGGAATGGATTCGTCGAGAACTCGTGCGCGGTCGCGGGGGCTAAGGTGAATGCCTCCATGCTGCGGCGGAAACCACAGACGATATCGCAGATCCTCGAGCGCGTGCCACGTGAACCACCATTCGATCATCTCGGCGGTGGCATTTGGGTAGAAAATAGTGTTCGCGATGTAGCCGGCGCCGTTCGGTAGCGAGCACCAACCAACCTCAGCTTCATCACCGGATTTCAGCCCCTTCAAGTCCAGAAGATGGCCGATCTCTTCAGGGAAAATTGCTTTTGCCGGATCGATTGGTGAATCCATCAAGGTGCGATGGCCAGGATCAGGCGCCGCAATCGGCTCGTCATAGTATTTCGCGTATGGGCGCGCCCGTTCCTCGGCGGTAAGCGGTGGTCTTTGGGCTTTGATTTGGGCGTCGGCACGAGTTTCAATAAAGTTGCGCTGTACCGCCAGTTCCGGAATATCTTTTTTGATCAAATTAGACATTTCTATTTTCCTTAATTATAGCGACAAGTCAGTGATGTTCCGGGATGTTGTCGATGATTCGTGCCTGTCTTGCGTAAAGGTAGAAAGACTCGGAGAAATCGATGAAATCATTCGCATCATCCATGAACGCATCGAAGTACTGTCTGAAAGCACTTGCATGCTCGATAGTATCCAATGTGGTGATGACGATCGCATCGTAGACAGGCGGATCGACCATTTTGAAATGCTCGCGGGCTGCAGCATCGTTGTCATTGGCGCGTGAGCGAAGATTGAGGGTGATCCGCCTGAACATCTCTTTGGCATGAGGCGATTTTTCCAAAGCGCGCGCGTGCGCCTCGTGCCAAAGAGCATGGAAATCAGACCAGAACACCTCAGGGCGCCTCATGAGATACTGCAGCACGCGCAGCCCGCCTTCACCCGGCTCGCCAAGGCCCGGATTGAAAGCCGGCATTGGGTTGGGGACGGCAACCGGAAACTCCTCCGCCATGGTCGTGATATTGTTCCGCTCATCGGCGAAATACTGACCGTCGCGGGACGCCCGTGAGCCGCCTTCACCGGTGGACAAGGCGTTGAGCATATCAGCGATTGTGTCGAACTGTAGTTCAACAACGCCGTCGCGATCAGCAACGCGGTTTTTGTGCGTTTTGTCCGAGATCATGCCAAAAGCACCGTCGAGGACGTGGTATTGAAGGTACTTCTTGATCTGAAACGGTTCAATGCGCGCGACGGTGCCGTGATAGTGCTCAAGGTAACGGAAGTATTCCGACCTTGTCAGGCCAGGGCGCCGATGGGACGCAGCAATCATTTTGATGGGCATAGCTGTTACTCCTTCTAGGTTTGGCGCGACATCATCAGCCGTGTCAGCCAAAAGGTAGGAGCTTGTTTACCCATTCTCAAATATATTTGACGAGCGAAATTGATAAACAGGAGATATTGATGGAGCTTAGACATCTTAGATATTTCGTGGCGGTAGCCCGCGAATTGCACTTCAGCCGCGCCGCAAAACAGCTCCACATCGCTCAGCCAGCGTTAAGCATTCAGATAAGGGCGCTTGAAAATATGCTCGGCGGACCATTGTTCCATCGTGCGCATAGAGGCGTTACGTTAACTGAAGCGGGTCGGCTTTTTCTGGTGGAAGCCGAACGAGTTCTCGCCCAGGTCGCGCGGGCTGAAGATTTGGGCCGCCGAGCTTTGAAGGGTGAGGTGGCAGTGCTCGAACTGGGCTATTCGGGAGGAGCGCTGTTTTCAGGAGTTCTTCGCCGATCGATAGTGGCGGTCAAGCGAAACAATCCCGACATCGATCTTAGCCTGCATGACCTTGATCCACGCTGTCAAATTGACCGCCTCATGGCAAGGGAGATTCACGTGGGGCTAATGACGACGCTGTCGTTGTCGATCCCGAACGAGTTGAGGGCCACCCAACTCGAAGCTTGGCCAGTCTGGGTAGCTTTGCCTAGCCAGCACGATCTGGCAGAGTTGCCCGCCGTGCCGGTGGACGCGTTGCGAAACGAGATGTTCTACACCTACGCTGCGGTCGAACACCAAAACATCTCTTGGATCCGTTCGATTATAGGAACTTCTCCGACGCGAGAACGCCGCGTATCGAGTGTCACGATGGCGATGACGTTGGTTGGAGCGGGTCTCGGCGTCTCCCTTCTCCCTGCCTCTCTGCCGTGGCCCAACCCTGATGGAGCGGTAGTGTTCAAGCCTCTGAAGGACAGAAGCGTGTTGATGGACTGTACTCTCATTCAGTGGCGTTCAGAATATGAACCGGGCGTAAGAAGCGCGCTGGGCAGCATCCTCGATGAATTCGCGCTAGATGCTTAGTCCCGGCATTTGTTGGGTCGAATCGAGCCTGAATCCTTCGGGCTCTTTTGCCCGAATTTTGAAAAATAATTTGCACGGTGTAAGAGCCTTGAAGATCTTGTGGCGGTAACCGAAGTTGCAGGCTGAGATGAAGTCAGTCGGATGCTGACGAAGTTGATCTTAACTGTCGTAGTAATAGTGTTCAGCAGTCAATTCCTTGGTCTTCCGCCGTATTCGATCGATCTTGCCATGGGTCCACGGATGGTTCGGCCTGGTCGTTCGGTGTTAAATATCATTCTTGGCGCAGGTATATTCGAAGGCTTAGGCTTGGAACATCTCGCCACTTGCGATCGCTTCCTTGACGAGTGGAGTGGTCGAACCACTAGCACTTGGCGTGATGAACTGGGTGCCATTATCGGTAACAACGGTATGGATCTTATGCGGAAAAGCTGCGATCAGGCGTAGCGAGAATTCTCTGAAAACGGCCATTGGATTCTCGTGCAGCTCAACGAAAGCGAACTTCGATGTGCAATCGATGGTGACGAGCATGTGGAGCCTGCGCTGCTCGGTGTGAACTCCGGCAATGTCGATGTGGAATTAGCTGATTGGATAGGCTTTGAATTTCTTGCCGGCGGGCTTGTTGCCTCCGACGTCGGTAAGTCGGGATGCCGTGCCGCTGGAGGCCAGGACGAGCGTGTCAGAGTGGAATGGTCGGCTGCAACGTGATCACGCCAGCGGCATGCGGTCGTTCGCGCTACGTAGGAACCCCACGCTGCGCAGTCTACTCGATCTCGCTCGCCAAGCTGGTCGGGGCGGCCTGAACGGCCGATGTTTAGCTTATCTCAAAATAGAAAAGGCCGCCTTTCGGCAGCCTAAGCATTTGATCACACTTCGATTTCGAGTGATTCATTACAAAAGTGGTAGCGGGGGCCGGATTTGAACCGACGACCTTCGGGTTATGAGCCCGACGAGCTACCAGACTGCTCCACCCCGCATCGACTGAGGCGCCACTATACTCTTTTTTTCCAAACGGTCAACCTAGCACGCTTCCCCGTTCTCCATCGGGTGTAGGTGTCCAGCTGGTAAATGCAGGAAAATGCTAAAAGTTGTTACCGTTCCAAGGAGACGATTGCGCCCCGTGCGGTTGCGCTATAGCGTAAGCGATTATTTGTCCGATCTCGCGCCGCGGGCGTTGAAAAGGAATGTGCAATGAATACGCCACTGATGTGGAGCGGACGATGAGCCTCGAGCTGGATGCAGAACAGGTCGCCTTCACTTTCAAAGGCGGCATGCTGCCTTTGACGGTCATCGAGCTGGCCTCAGGCAATATCGAGCGGATCGAAGCCCAGCTCAGCGGAAAGATCAGCCAGTCGCCTGCCTTCTTCCAGCATACTCCGGTGGTGATCGGTCTCGAGCGCTTGCCGGACGAGCCTTTGGCACTCGATCAGCTCTGCGCCATGCTGCGTCGCCATCGCTTGCTGCCGGTGGCGGTGCGTGGTGGTAACGATGCGATCAAGCAGTCGGCTTGGGCGTTGGGAATCGGTTGGTTCCCGCCCCAGGAAGGGCGTGCCCAGCCGGTCGTGGAGCCGGTGCCGGTGGCGCCGCTGCCGGAGGAGGCGCCGCCGCTCGAGCTTCGCAGTGGGCGGATATTTCGAGGTACGGTGCGCTCCGGGCAACAGGTCAGCGCGCCACGCGGTGATTTGGTGGTGGTCGGTGCGGTCAATGCCGGGGCGGAGATCCTCGCCGCTGGCAGCATTCACGTCTACGGACCACTGCGCGGTCGAGCGCTGGCGGGTATCCACGGCGATCAGGACGCTGCGGTGTTCTGCCATGAACTCGACGCTGAGCTGCTTTCGGTGGCCGGCAACTACAAGCGACTCGAAGACATCCCGCCGGATCTGCTCGGCAAGAGCGTGCAGGTTCGGATGGTCGAGGACCAGCTAGAGATCAGCGCCTTCGAGCCGCTGCGAGTGTGACGTCGCGGGCGCGGCCCGGACGAAGAACGTTACGGCCCTCTCGGCCCGCAGGGCGGATACGGTCGGTAGTCGATGAACAGCGTCATACAGGAATGTAACCTTGGCCAAGATCATTGTAGTGACTTCAGGGAAAGGCGGCGTTGGTAAGACCACCAGCGCGGCAGCGATCGCCACGGGGCTGGCGTTCAAAGGGCACAAGACGGTGGTGATCGATTTCGACGTCGGCCTGCGTAACCTCGACCTGATCATGGGCTGCGAGCGTCGCGTGGTCTATGACCTGATCAATGTGATCCAGGGCGAAGCGGGGCTCAATCAGGCGCTGATTCGCGACAAGCGGGTCGAGAACCTGCATATCCTGCCCGCCTCCCAGACCCGCGACAAAGATGCGCTGACCATCGAAGGGGTCGAACGGGTGCTCGATACCCTCAGCGAGGACTTCGACTACATCGTCTGCGACTCGCCGGCGGGGATCGAGCGCGGTGCCCAGCTGGCGATGTACTTCGCCGATGAAGCGGTGGTGGTGACCAACCCCGAGGTCTCCTCGGTTCGCGACTCCGACCGCATGCTGGGGCTGCTCAGCTCCAAGACTCGTCGCGCGGAGCAGGGCCAGGAGCCGATCAAGGAGCATCTGCTGATCACTCGCTATTCCCCGGATCGCGTGACCAGCGGAGACATGCTCAACCTCGATGACATCCGCGAGATCCTGGCGATCCCGCTGATCGGACTGATCCCTGAGTCCGAAGCGGTACTGCGGGCTTCCAACCAGGGCGTACCGGTTACCCATGACCAGCAAAGCGATGCGGGCCAGGCTTACTCGGATACCGTAGACCGACTGCTTGGCGAGGATAAGCCGCTGCGCTTCCACGAGCAGCAGAAGCGCGGATTCCTGAGCCGTATGTTCGGAGGAGGTCGCCGGTGAGACTACTCGATTTCTTTCGCGGAGAAAGCAAGAAGACGGCGTCGGTGGCCAAGGAACGGCTGCAGATCATCGTCGCCCACCAGCGCGGGCAGCGCGGCCAGCCCGACTACATGCCAATGCTCGAGCGCGAGCTGCTCGAGGTGATCCGCCGCTACGTCGATGTCGATCAGGATGCGATCAGCATCAGCCTCGATCGTGACGCCGATTGCTCGATCCTCGAACTCAACGTGACGTTGCCCAACCAAGACAATTGACGCGGGCGTGGCGGTCGCGTGTGACCGCCGCACCGCAGCAGGATCCTCGTAGTGCCCGAGCCAAGCTTCCTTTTCCACGACTACGAAACCTTCGGTGCCGATCCTCGGCGTGATCGCCCGTCGCAGTTCGCGGCGATCCGAACCGACGTCGAGTTCAACCAGATCGGTGAGCCCGAGGTGATCTACTGTCGTCAGGCGGATGACTATCTGCCTCATCCGCAGGCCTGCCTGATCACCGGAATCACCCCGCAGCAGGCCAACCGCCGCGGGCTGCCGGAGGCGGAGTTCGCCGCTCGCATCCAGGCGCTGATGAGCGTGCCGGGGACTTGCTCGCTTGGCTACAACACCCTGCGCTTCGATGACGAGGTGAGTCGTCACCTCTTCTACCGCAACCTGCTCGACCCCTATGGGCGGGAGTGGCAGAACGGCAATTCGCGCTGGGACCTGATCGATGCGGTACGCACCTTCTACGCGCTGCGTCCGCAGGGGATCGAGTGGCCGATGCGGGAAGACATGGAAGGCCGCAAGGTGCCGAGTTTCAAGCTCGAACAGCTCACTGCCGCCAACGGTATCGAACATGTTGGCGCCCATGATGCGCTCGCAGACGTACGCGCGACGATCGCGCTCGCTCGGCTGCTGCGCGAGCGCAACGCCAAGTTGTTCGACTACCTGCTCGGCCTGCGTGACAAGCATCGGGTCAAAGCGCTGCTCGACGTCGATACGCGCAAACCGATGATCCATGTCTCTCGCCGCTATCCTGCCGCTCAAGGCTGCAGCGCGCTGGTCGCGCCGCTGGCACGCCATCCCAACAATCCCAATGGGGTGATCGTCTGCGACCTGTCGGCCGACCCCGAGCCGCTGCTCGCGCTCTCGGCCGAGGAGATCCGCGCGCGGGTATTCGTCAGTCGAGCCGAACTGGCCGAGGGGCTCGAGCGGATTCCGCTCAAGGTGGTCCAGGTCAATCGCAGCCCGGCCCTGCTGCCGGTGAAGGCGCTCGACGAGAGCGCCGCTGCGCGCCTTGGCATCGACCGCGAGCGGTCCGAGGCCCACTGGCAGCGGCTGGCCCAGGTCGATGGGCTGGCGGCGAAGGTGGCCGAGGTGTTCGCCGAGCCGCCCCCCGAAGGCAGCACGGATCCCGATCTGATGCTCTATTCGGGCAGCTTCTTTTCGTCCGCGGACAAACGCGCCATGGCCGAGGTGCACCAGCATCTCGGCTGGGATCTGGTCGGACTCGATCCTATGTTCCAGGATCCCCGCCTGCCGGAAATGCTGTTCCGTATGCGCGCACGCAGCTATCCCGAGACCCTCGAAGGGGCTGATCGCGAGCACTGGGACCAGCTGCGCTGGGAGCGTTTCAACTCGCCCCAGCTCTCCTCGTTGACCCTTCAAGGCTTCGCCCGCGAGATCGAGCGGCTCAATCGCGAGCCGCTGTCCGAGCGTGATCGCCAACTGCTGGAAGAGTTGGTGATGCACGTCGAAGCGATCATGCCCCCGCAAGCGTTCGAGTAGCGCCCTGCGCAGACGTTTCCCTTTGCTTTGCCGCATGAAAAAGCGCCCCGGTCTTCATGGACCGGGGCGTCTGCGCTGATTGGTTAGCGTGGCAGAGGAGACAAGGTTTCGCTCTCGGTATAGGCGTCGTCGTTGTCTGGCTCCTGCGGGTCGGCTGCGATGTCGAAAGCTGGCGCCTGGCGAAGCGCTTGCCAGGCCGCCTTGATCTGCTCGGCATCGAGTGCGTCGACCGCAGCGGCCAGGCGCTTTTGGCGATCGAAGTCGGTCCAGCCGAACGAGAGCTCCCGCCACTGCCGGTTGGTCATCTCCGACAGGCTCTGATCACGCTCTAGCAGCGAGGAGCGCACCGCGGCCTTGAAGGGCGTCAGCGCCTGGTCGTCGAGCGCTTCGATGCTGGGAGTGAACTGATCGAGGAAATCGTCCATCCGCTCGAACAGCGTCTCGCTCGATTGCCCCGGCGACTGGATCAGCATCGCGATCCCTGGGGCATCGAGCAGCGCCATGTAGCGTGCGCTGACGACGTAGCCGAGCTGTTGGCGGGTGCGCAGTTCGGTGTAGAAGGGCGCCTGGATCAGCTGGCCTATCACCGCTAGCTGCGCTTGGGACTCGGCTGAGCGATCGGGCCCCTGAAGGTAGCGCAGCGCTCCCGAGTCGTTGCGATCGGTGGCGGGGCGCAGCACTGGCATGTCGGCGCGCACTGCCAGCGGCACCAGTTCGGGGATCGCATCGAGCGGCCGTCGCGGTGCCAGCCGCTGGTCGAGCATGTCGCCCACCGCGATGGCGTCATCCTCGTTGAGGTTGCCGATGGTCAGAGCCTGGACGTGGAGCGACTGAAGCCAGGTGTCGCGGAACGTGCGCAAGTCGTCGAGATCGATCCGTTCCAGCGCCTCGAGACGCTGGGTGGTGGTCCACTGGGGGCTGATCAAACGCTCGGCGAGACTCGAGCCGAGGCGCTGGTAGAGGGGCATCTGGCGTTCGTTGCGCAGTTCGTCCTCGAGATCGAGCCGGATCCTGGCGAAGTTCGCCTCGTCGATCTCTCCTTCGCGCAGCTGATCGACCAGCTGGCTCAGCACGCCCCGTTGATGATCGCGCCAGCCCGACAGGCTCAGGGTGATGCCTCGGCCATGGGCATAGGCACCGGCCGACTGACCTGCCAGCGTCGCGGGATAGAGCACTTCCGAGAGGCTATCGTTGAGCCAATCGGCGAGCAGTTCGGTGAGCACCTGCTGGCGCGCGTCGCGCGTCGCCTCCGGGCTCATCAGGCTGATGCGCCATTCGGCACGGGGGGTGCCGAAGCCCTGATCCCCCCGGTACCAGAGATCGAGCCCGGGGCGATCGACCAGCCGGCGGGGGCGGGTGTCGTCGACCGGCAGCAGCGAGAAATCGCTGGCGATGAATGGGTTGGCACCAGGAAGCGCCAGCCCTTCGAGCGGCCTGGCCGCCGGCCACTGGCTCATCTTGCTCAGCGTATAGGGGGCGTCGAACCAGGGGGAGCGGGATTCTCCTTGCACTTCGGGACCTGCGTACACACGCAGCAGGTTGTCCGGTGTCAGGGCGCGCAGGTAGTCATCGATTACCCCCGCATCGAAGCGATCCATACGGTAGGGGGCGACATTGATCTCGCTGAGCGGAAGGCGCGACATGGCCAGGGTCAGGCCCACCGCGCGATCGGCACCCGAGCCATTCTGGGCGAAGCGGAACTGCTGGGCCAGCAGCGCCGCCTGCTCGTCGAAGCGCCAGCGCTGGGGGGGCTGGGCACGCAGCATATCGAGGTAGGCGAACAGCGTGGCCTGGATCTCATCCTGGTGCTGGGTGCCCTCCGGAGTGAGTTCGATATCGATACCCAGTATCGCCTCCTTGCCATCTCCACCCTGGACGCCCGCCGACAGCGCGTTGGCCCAGCCCCGGTCGCGCAGCGCGGCGAGCAGGCTGCCTTCGCCCTCGTGGCCGAGCAGGTCGCCGAGATAAGCGTCCGGACGCTCGCGCGGGAACCGATCGGGATCGGGTACCGGGAAGCTGAAGCTCAGGCTGCGTTGGTCGGCGAGCGTCTGGACCTCGAGCTTCGCTGGCAGCTGCCCTTGGGTGAACATCGGAGCATCGATCTCCGGCGCTTTCAGTCCGCGATCGGGAACCTGCTCGAAGCGATCCCGTACCAGCGCTTCCAGCTCGTCCAGCGGCTGTGGCCCGACCACCGCCAGGTGCATGACGTTAGCGTCATAGTGGGCACGGTAGAACTCCAGCAGTCGATCGCGTAGCGATGTCTGACCATCGACCAAGGTGTCGATGCTGCCGACCGAGAAACCGGAGAAGGGGTGCTCCGGGTTCATCGCCTGGTTGGTGGCGTCGTTGATCCGGCGGGAATCGTCGCGGATGCGGGCACGATATTCCGAATCGACCGCGTGGCGCTCCCGGTCGACGAATTCGTCGTTGAACTGCGGCGAGATGAAGAACTGGCTGAAGCGGTCCAGTGCCCCTTCGAAGGCATCGGGGGTGATATCGAAGTAGAAGTTGGTATCGCGCGGAGCGGTGAAGGCGTTGTGGCTGCCGCCGTGGCGGGTGAGGTAATCCTGATAGTCGGCGGCGTCCGGATAGCGCTCGGTGCCGAGAAACAGCATGTGCTCGAGGAAGTGGGTAAGCCCCGGCATGTCCTTCGGATCGAAGGCGCTGCCCACCGAGACGTCCATCGAAGCGCTGGCGCGATCGGCGCGAGGGTCGTGCACCAACAGCACTTCTAGGCCGTTGTCGAGCCGCAGGGCGCGGTAGTCGGCGCGGTCGTTCGGGCTCTTTATCACCTCGAGCGACTCGGGTGAATAGGCCGGCAGTGCGAAGTCCTCGAGCGCCTCGGGACTGGGCTGGGAGGGCTGTTCGGCGACCGCCGGGCCGGCGAAAGGCTGGGCCAGCCCGATGCACAACAGCGCAGTGGCCAGCATCCGGCGCGGTTTTGGCCGGGGCGGGTGATCGGTGGAGAGTCGCAGCATGCTGTTTCCTGATCCGTAGTCTTGTTGGAGGCCGGTGACGCGGTGGAGATCGCCTTGCCCGATGTTTTAAAAGTGCCGCTTCACTCCCTATCGATGCGCATCGGGCCGATCGGCCGGGCGCAGTGCCACTCCTGGCAGCGCGGATCATTGATCGCGCGCTCGACCGGGAAGGCACCGAGCGCCCCTGGCGTGGCTGGTACGAGCAGCGCTCGAGCCTCGGCCGACGGCGTCGACGGGGAGAGCCAGGCCTGTAGCCGCTCCCCGTCGAGCAACGCGGGAAGCCGGTCGCTGAGCTGTGTGATCGCTCCCTGCGATGGCACGGTGACCAGCGCGGTGGAGTCGAAGCTTCTCCCCCCCGGGCGCGGGTAGCTGCACCAGATGGCAGCGAGCAGCAGCGGCGAACGATCCACCCGGGTGATCAGAAACGGCTGCTTGCCCCGAACCCCCGCCATCCACGCATAGATACCCGTGACCGGTATCGCGCAGCGCCGGGATAGGAACGCCTCCCGGAACATCGGGCGCTGCTCGAGGGATTCGGCGCGAGCACAGTGGGGGGCATGATCGAGCACCTCGAGCCAGGCCGGAGTGAGACCCCAGAACGCCTCGGCCAGTTCCAAACTATCGATCGATGGCGTTTGCGGTGCGAAGCGCAGGATCGACAGCGGCCTGCGCGGCGCGAGGTTGGGGCTTCTTACCAGCGGTTGGCGGATGTGCGGGACGAGCGGAGCACAAAGCGTGGCAAGGTCGATATGATCGACATGTAGGCGGCCCGCCATGCGGTCTCCTTGAGGTTAGGACGTGGCAACTCGCGCGCAGCGGTCGAGACGATCGAAGTGTTGCGTTTGCGGAGTGTATCGATATGCTACGGAAACAGTGTTTCTCTATGTTAAACTGCACGCATTCTGATTATCAGGGGTCGACGATGGCTCGTCCACGGCAGCATGCACCAGAGGCGTTGCATGCACAGGTGATGGCTGCGTGTGACGAATGGCTCGAGACACAGCCAGCTCACTCGCTTTCCCTGCGCGCCCTGGCGCGGGAGATTGGCTGTGCGCCCAGCACCCTGTTGAAGCTGTACGGCAGCTTCAACAATCTCCTCCAGTACGTCAATGTCGAGACCTTGAAGGCGCTGAGCGAAGGTATCGAGCTCAGCGCCTGTGCCGTGCCGGAGGAGCGTCTCGGCGCCCTGGCCCACGCCTACTGGCGTTTCGCCAGCCTGCATCCGCACCGTTGGCAGCTTTTGTTCGAGTATCCGCTGGCCCAGGAGGGTGAACTCGACCAGCGCCAGAGCCAGGCGATCGAAGCGCTGTTCGTGCGCGTCGAGGCGACCCTGCGTGAGCTGCGCCCCGGGCTCAACGAGGCCGATGCCAATCGCCTCGCCCGTACCCTCTGGGGCAGCGTCCACGGCCTGGTCCAGCTGGGTATGACCCAGCGTCTCGGCTATAGCCAGGGGCGCCCGGTCGAGGTTACCGATCTGCTCGACCAACTGCTCGCCATGACCCTCGCCGCGCTTGGTGCGCGCTCGTTGAGCCCATGAACGCAAGGCCCGAGATCGACGGTCTTGATGCGAGTGCGCCGGGACTGATGGGGTCGCGCCACTTCGCGCCCTTCTTCTGGACCCAGGCGCTCGGTGCCTTCAACGACAACGTCTACAAGCAGCTTCTGTTGCTGTTGCTCACCTTCGTCGCCGTGCCGATGCACGGTTGGGACGCTGGGCTGGTCAACAACCTCGCCGCTGGGCTCTTCATCCTACCGTTTCTGCTTTTCTCCGCATGGGGCGGAGCGCTGGCCGATGCGGTCGACAAGCGCCGCTTGATCCGCGCGCTGAAATGGCTGGAACTGGTGACCATGCTCGCGGCGGCGATGATGATCTGGTTCCAGGCCTTCGTCGCGCTCCTTTCGCTTTTGTTCCTGGCCGGCGTCCAAGCGGCGCTGTTCGGCCCGGTCAAGTACGCGATCCTGCCCCAGCACGTGCCGCGCTCCCGTTTGGTCAACGCCAATGCTTGGGTCGAGATGGGCACCTTCATGGCGATCCTGCTCGGCACGCTGCTCGCTGGAGCGCTGGTCGCACTACCGCAGGGGATCTCGGTATGGGCGATGGGGGCGACGCTTGTGCTGGTGTCGCTCTGTGGCCTGGTCGCGGGTTACCAGGTGCCGAGCGCGCCGCCGGTGAGTTCGCAGCGGGTCACCTGGCGGCCGCTCAGGCTCAGCCGGGAGGTGTTGAGCTCGGCCTGGCGGCAACCGCGGATCTTTCGTGCGCTGCTCGGCATCAGCATCTTCTGGCTGCTGGGGACCAGCTATCTGACCCAGTTGCCGCTGTGGGTCGACGTGATCATCGGCGGCGACGGCGGCGTGGTCAGCTTCCTGCTCGCGGCCTTCGCGATCGGTATCGGTCTTGGCTCGCTGCTCTGCGCAAGGCTTTCGGCCGGGCGTCTCGAAGTGGGGCTGATCCCTCTCGGCGCGCTGCTGATCGCCCTGGGTGGTTTCGACTTCGCCCACCATGGCCCGTTCGGCGGCGATGAAACGCTCAGAGGACTCGGCGAGCTGGTGGGTGAGCCGCGACTATGGTGGATGTTCGCCGACCTGGTAGTGATCGGCATCGGGGGAGGGCTCTACATCGTGCCGCTCTACCTGATCGTCCAGATCGGTAGCGACGAGGGCGAGCGAGCGCGAATGATCGCCGCCAACAACGTGCTCAACGCATTGTTCATGATCCTCGCCGCGGGACTCGGCATCCTGGTACTGAGCGTGCTCGGCGCCTCGTTGAACTGGTACTTCACCCTGATCGCGGCGATTTCCCTGGCGGTCGCGGTGATCTGTTCGGTGGCGCGTCCGCGGCCGCTTTTGCGGATTTGCATATTCATCGCGCTGCGCTTGGGCTACCGGCTGAGTCTCGAGGGGCGTCGCCACATTCCCGACTCAGGGCCTGCGATAGTCGTCTGCAACCACGTGAGCTACATGGACGCGCTGCTGCTGGGCGGTACCAGCCCTCGCCCGCTGCGCTTCATGATGGATAGCCCGGCTTATGAGTCGCCCTGGCTCAACTGGTTCTGCCGGATCGTCGGGGCGATCCCCGTCGATCTCGACAAGCGCAGCCCGACCGATTTGCGCCGGGCGCTGAACGAAGTCAGCATCGCCCTGCGCCATGGCGAGGTGGTGATGCTCTTTCCCGAGGGGCGGCTGACCCGGGATGGGAGTATCGACGAGTTCCGTCGCGGGGTGGAGCTCATCCTGCGCCGTGACCCGGTGCCGGTGGTGCCGGCGGCGATCTCTGGGCTCTGGGGCTCTTGGGGCTCCTATCATGCCGGGCGTCCGTTCAAGCGCTGGCCGAGCCGGCTACGCCGGCGAGTGAGGCTTGGCTTCGGCCCGCCGCTGCCGGCCTCCTGCATCGATCGCCATTACCTGCGCTCGGAGGTGGTGAGGCTCAAGCAGCGGCTCGACGAGCAGCGCTGACAGAGTGATGAACGGCGACGGCCAGGCGGGGGAATCCGCCTGGCCGTCGCTTCGTGTGCGTGGTCGGAAAGGGTGGGTCAGGGCTTGCTGGCCTTCTGGCCCCGGCGGCGGCGCGGCTGACGCTCCGGCTCCTCGACCGGCATCGGCAGTTGGATCCTCACCTTGAGTCCGCCCAAAGGGCTGTCGGCCAGGGCCATCTCTCCGCCGTGATAGGCGACCACCTGTTCGACGATACCGAGGCCGAGGCCGTGGCCGGCGACCTTTTCGTCCAGCCGTGTGCCGCGGTGGATCACTTCGTCACGATACTCCGGGCTGATTCCCGGGCCGTCGTCGTCCACTTCCATGATCAGCTGGCCACAAGCGACGCTCAGGGTGAGACGCACCTCGCTCTTGGCCCACTTGCCGGCGTTATCGAGCAGATTGCCGAGGACCTCGAGCATGTCCTCCCCATCCCAGGGCAGCGCGTTGGGCACGCCGTCGATGCGATAGTCGAAATGAATGTGGTGGTAGATTTCGCCGAGGGTATCGATCAGCGGCGGCAGCTCGGTGTCGGGATGAAAACGCGTGGTGTGGGAGTTGTCCCGGGTATCGAGTCGCGCGCGCTGCAGTTCGCGCTCGACCAGGCGATGGATATCGTCGAGCCGGTTGCGTAGCCCGTCACGCAGTTCCGGATGCTGGTTGAGTTCGCGGCGGGCGAGCAGGGTCTCCATCACCGCCAGCGGCGTCTTCAGCGCGTGCCCCAGGTTGCTGATTCCATCACGAGAGCGGTTGAGGACTTTCTCGATCCGTTCCAACTGGTGGTTGAGCTCGACCACCACCGGCTCGATCTCCTCCGGTACCTGAGTCTCGATCTTCATCCGGTGACCATCATTGATCAGCGCCAGCTCGCTGCGCAGGCGTCCGAGCGGGCGCATGCCGAGGCGGATGACGTGCTGCTGGATCACGACCAGCAGTACCGCGAGCAGTCCGCCGAGCAGCCAGATGGAAAGCCGTAGCCAGTTGAGCCGCTGGGTCACCGGGGTGTAGTCGAGCGCGGTGGTGATTTCGAATTCATGGCCGGCGCGGCTGTAGGCGCCGCTCCACACCAGCAGCGCCTGGCCTTCCGGGCCAGGCAGCAGGCGTTCGGAGAGCCCTTCGCCTACGTTCGGCAAGCGATGGTCCCATAGGGAGCGAGAGCGAATCTCCTCGCCGCCGTCGACTCTCAGGCTGAAGTAGCTGCCTGCATAGACCCGGCTATAGGACTCGCGAAACGGCAGCCGATCGAGATCGACCCGGTCCTGCTCGTCGAGCGCCTCGGCGACGATGCCCTCCGCGTCCTCGCGCAGCCGCTCGCCGAGATAGTCGCGAAAGGCATGGTCGAACAGCAGCACGCTGCCGTGCGCGAGGAGGAACATCACCGCCAAGCCTGCGAGCAGGAGCCCCAGCGCGAGTCGCCGGGTCAGCGAGATCACTGATTATCTTCGCGGCTGCTGCCGCCGAAGCGATAACCCTGTCCTCGCTGAGTGATGATCACGCCGCGCCCCAGCTTCTGGCGCAGGTGGTTGATGTGCACCTCGACCACGTTCGGATTGCGTTCGTGCTCGCTGTCGTAGAGATGGTCGAGCAGTCGATCCTTGGGGATCACGTGTTCGGGATGCAGCATCATGTAGCGCAGGATGGCGAACTCGGCGCGGGTCAGGTTGACCTGCTTGTCGCCGCCGGCCTCGGTGGTCGCGCTCTGGCTGGCCTCGTCGAGCACCACGCCTGCGACCGAAAGCTTGGGCGTCGGCCTCTGGCCGTGGCGGCGGCGCATCAGCCCTTGGAGACGAAGCAGCAGCTCGTCGGGATGGAAGGGCTTCGGCAGGTAATCGTCGGCGCCGGCGCGCAGCCCGGTGATCCGCTCGCTCCAGCTGGTCCGGGCGGTGAGGATCAGGATCGGGGTGTCGAGGCCGTTCTCGCGCCACTCCTCGAGCAGCTGAAGGCCGGGACGGCCGGGCAGCCCGAGGTCGAGCACGATCATGTCGAAAGGAATGTTGAGCGCCATCACCGCAGCATCGCGGCCATCCGTGCACCAGTCCACGGCGTAGCCGTTCTGGGTGAACAGGGTGTTGAGTTCGTCGGCGAGCGGTACGTTGTCTTCGACCAGCAGGAGTCGCATATCGGTCCGTTCCTATTCCGTAGTGATTCGTTCGCCCGAGGCCGCATCGAAGAGCACGTCCCAGACCTGCCCGTGTTCGTCGAGTATTTCCAGCCGGTACACGTAGTGCGGGGCATGATATTCGAGCATCGCTTCGATCAGTTTTCCCTGATGAAAATGGCGCGCCTGGGCGATGATCTCCTCGAGCGGCAGGATCTTGCCCTGCTCGGTGAGATCCAACGCATCGTTCTGATCGAGCTCCGCTCGAGCGGGCGCTATGCTCCAAGTTAGCGCAATCAGCGTCAGCCCGGCAAAAGCCGCGCCCAATCGAGCACTTAGCCTGTCGATCGCCATGCTCGGTTCTCCGTTACTCCGGGCGGTGCTTCGCGCCGGCGATGCTGGCGCGAGGCGCGCAGTACGCCCGGACGATGAAGTTGTCTTCGAGGTCGGTCACCTCGATACGATAGTCGCCCAGCAGTAGCGAGACCGGACCCGCCGGGAAGGTCTCGAGTCGTTCGACGATCAGCCCGTTGAGCGTTCGCGGTCCATCGACCGGCAGTGACCAGCCGAGTAGCCGATTGATTTCGCGCAGCGGCACCCTGCCCTCGATCAGGTAGCCATCCTCGAACGGCTGGATGCCGTCCGTGGGCGACTGGGACTGGGTGGTGAACTCGCCGACGATCTCCTCGAGGATGTCCTCGAGGGTGACCAGTCCGATCACCTCGCCATATTCGTCGACCACCAGGGCGATACGGCGCTGCTGACTCTGAAAGTAGTGCAGCTGGGTATGCAGCGGCGTCGATTCCGGCACGAAGTAGGGCTCGCTGGCCGCATTGACGATCTCGGCGCGCAGCCGCTCGGGCCGGCCCAGGATCGCCGCTGCGCTTCTCACGTGGAGCAGTCCGACGACGTTGTTGACGTCTCCTTTGTAGACCGGCAGTCGGGTATGCTGGCTGTGGGTCAGCTGACGACGCAGCGATTCGTCGTCGCTCTCCAGGTCGATGCCGTCGATTTCATGGCGCGGCACCATGATGCTGCGCACCGTGGCTTTGTTGAGGTCGATGATCGACAGCAGCATCGCACGGTTGCGCGATGGGATCAGGCTGCCGGCCTCTCCGACCACGGTGCGCAGCTCCTCGGGCGACAGCGAGGTCGTGTCTGCCTGGACCTTGTGCAGGCCGCAGAACTTGAGCAGCCAGTTGGAGATGCCGTTGACCATCACCACCAGCGGCATGCATATCTTGAGCGCCGGCCCCAGCACCCGAGCGCAAGGGTAGGAGACCTGTTCCGGCCTCACCGCCGCCCAGGTCTTCGGCATCACTTCGCCGAAGATCAGCATCACGATGGTCAGCAGCACGGTCGCGACGATCGGTGCCGAGCCCGCGTCGAAGAAGTCGAGCGCGAGCATGGTGGCCAGTGACGCGGAGAGGTTGCCGACCAGGGTATTGCCGATCAGGATCACCCCCAGCAGCTTGTCCGGCTGGCGGACGAGCTCGAGCACTTGCTTGGCCCCCGCATGCCCTTCTCCGGCGAGGTGATGCAGCCGGTAGCGATTGACCGCCATCATGCCGATCTCCGCGAAGGAGAAAAACGCGCAAAGCGCCAGTAGCACCACTATCCCGGTCGTCAACAGCAGCAGTTCGCTCATCGGGCCGCTCCATGGCGCTTGGCGCATGAAGCGTCGAGCATCCGCGAGGGTGCGATGGGCATGGCGGCAGCTTTGCGCGTCATCGTGACTCCATAAGAGAATTGGAGGGGTTTTTAGGGATTGGCCCTCGGGGCGTCAAGCCGATGGCCGGAATCTTAAGCTAGGGCGTGTTAACCCGGCCCTGGGTGGATGCACGAACGCAGTCGCTGCCAGCTCAGCGCGTGGCGAGCAGCAGCCGGCTGCCGAAGTAGGCGAGTACCAGTACCACTGCGCCGACCAGCGTCCAGCGCACCGCGCGACGTCCACGCCAGCCGTGGAAACGGCGGCACCAGAGCAGCACGCCGAAGATCACCCACGCCATCAGTGAGAGCAGGGTCTTCGGGGTCAGGTGCTGGGCGGACAGGTCGTGGACGAACAGCGCGCCGCTAGCGATCGAGATCGTCAGCAGCACCATCCCAAGGGTGATGAGTTCGAACAGCATGCGCTCCATCCGGGTCAGCGCAGGCAGCGCCTGGACGATGCCGCGCAGCCGCCTGGTCTTCAGCGCATGGTCCTGAAGGGCGATCAGCAGTGCCTGGACCGCGGCGATCGAGAGCAGCGCGAAGGCGAGCGTCGAGCTTGCGATGTGGACCAGCACTCCAGGGGGGAAGTAGGCGTAGGTCAGCGTTCCGGGGAGGCCGACCATGGCGATCAGGCTGAACGCGGCGAATGGCAGCAGCGCCGCGCCTGGCGCCAGAGTCGGGGAGAACAGGCTGGCGCCCAGCAGCAGCACGGCGATGACCCAGCAGATCAGCGACAGGGTCTCGATCATGCCAAGGTTGAGCCCGCCATCGCGATAGAGCACGAAATAGAGCACCAGCGCATGCAGCACGACGGCGAGCAGGCCGGTCGTGCGCACAAGGCCAGGGCGCGGTGAGCAGGCTCGGGCGAGTGCCGCGGTCTGCCAGAGGCCGGCAAACAGATAGAGAAAAGCGGCGAGCAGGGCGTAGGGCAGTGCGGCGTGCATCCAGATATGGCGTCCACGCGCCTTTGGCGCGTCATCAGTGACCTTCAAGGGTTGTGTCACTATAACCATTCGCAAGTGCTCGGGCGAGGCGGCGGATGGAGCGCTGCCGCCGGAGACGATATAATCCTGCACTTGTCGTCGTGATCGGCCAGCACTGGATCGCTGCCAAGCATCGCTGCCGGGCATCGCTACCGGGTCACGACCGAGATTTCCGCTCGACGGCCCGCGTTCGCCGTCAGCCCTTGGAGGCGCCCATGTTCGAAAGTTTGTCCGATCGTCTGTCGCGGACGCTGCGCACGATCACAGGCCAGGCCAGGCTCACCGAAGAGAACGTCCAGGAGACGTTGCGTGAAGTGCGCCGTGCGCTGCTCGAAGCCGATGTCGCGCTGCCGGTGGTCAAAGCCTTCGTCGAGCGGGTGCGCGAGCGCGCGGTCGGCCAGGAGGTGTCCAAGAGCCTTTCGCCGGGCCAGCAGTTCGTCAAGATCGTCCAGCAGGAGCTCGAGGCGGTCATGGGCGAGGGCAGCGCGCCGCTGGATCTCAAGCACCCGCCTTCGGTGATCCTGATGGCGGGTCTCCAGGGCGCGGGAAAGACCACTTCGGTGGCCAAGCTCGCCCGCTTCCTGCGCGAGCGCGAGAAGAAGAAAGTGCTGGTGGTCTCGGCGGACGTCTATCGTCCGGCGGCGATCGACCAGCTCGCGCGCCTCGCCGAAGAGGTCGAGGTGGAGTTCTTCCCGTCCACCATCGAGCAGCGCCCTGTAGCGATCGCCGAAGCGGCGATTCGCCATGCCAAGATCCATTTCCACGATGTGGTGCTGGTCGACACCGCCGGTCGTCTGCATGTGGACGCCGAGATGATGGACGAGATCAAGGCGCTGCACGCGGCGATCAAACCCGCCGAAACGCTCTTCGTGGTCGACGCGATGACCGGGCAGGACGCCGCCAATACCGCCAAGGCGTTTCACGAGGCGCTGCCGCTCACCGGTGTGATCCTGACCAAGGCCGATGGCGATGCGCGCGGCGGGGCCGCGCTGTCGGTGCGTCATCTCACCGGCAAGCCGATCAAGTTCATCGGCATGGGCGAGAAGACCGATGCCCTCGAGCCTTTCCACCCTGACCGTATCGCCTCGCGCATTCTCGGCATGGGTGATGTCCTCAGCCTGATCGAGGAGGCCGAGCGCACCGTCGACAAGGGCAAGGCCGCCAAGCTGACCAAGAAGCTCAAGAAGGGAGAGGGCTTCGATCTCGAGGATTTCCGCGACCAGCTCCAGCAGCTCAAGAACATGGGGGGTATGGGTAGCCTGCTCGAGAAGCTGCCCGGCATGGGGCAGATGGCCGAGCTTGCGCAGAGCCGCAACGCGGAGAAGGAGTTCGGCAAGCTCGAGGCGATGATCAATTCGATGACGCCGTTCGAACGGCGTAAACCCGACCTGATCAACGGTTCGCGCAAACGTCGCATCTGCGCGGGTTCCGGGACCCAGATCCCGGAGCTCAACCGGCTGCTCAAGCAGCACAAGCAGATGCAGAAGATGATGAAGAAAATGGGTAAGAAGGGCGGCATGCAGAAGATGATGCGCGGCATGAGCAGCATGTTCGGCGGGGGCGGTGGGCCGGGCGGCCTGGGTGGCCCCGGTGGGATGGGGGGCATGGGCGGAATGGGCGGTTTCCCTCGCCGCTGATACCTTTGACGCTGGTGCGTGTTTGCAGGGGTTGAAAATTCCCGTAGAATGTCGCGTCTTCGAAGTGGGCTGCCCTTAGGCAGGTGGCTCACCTGCCGTGAGTGCCGCACTGCGATCTTCACAGTCGAGCATCGGTAGCTTTGGGGCGATGGACCGGCGCGAGCGATCGGTCATTGGCCAGAGCCTAATCAAGCACTTCAGTTCGAGCATCACTAGAGAGACTTATCGATGGTAACCATTCGTCTGGCACGTGGCGGCGCCAAGAAGCGTCCTTTCTATCACCTCACCGTCACCGACTCCCGCGTCGCTCGTGATGGTCGTTTCATCGAGCGCCTGGGTTTCTTCAACCCGATCGCGCGCGGTGGCGAAGAGCGCCTGCGCGTCGATCTCGATCGCCTGGCCTATTGGCAGTCGCAGGGTGCGCAGGTCTCCGACCGCGTCGCTCAGCTGATCAAAGAAGCGCGTAAGACCGCAGCCTGAACGGCACCCATGCCCACCTCGGTGGGCTTGAGACCCTCGCGTCTGGCGGAAGCCAGCGTGAAGGCAGTGCCCTGGGACTCCGTCCCGACTTCATCGAGCGAATAGTGAGCGATAACGTGACCCCCGCCGAAAATGCCTCGCCCGAGCGTGTGGTGATGGGCAGCTTGACCAGCCCCTACGGTGTCAAGGGCTGGTTGAAGGTCTATTCGCACACGAGCCCGATGGAGGGCATCCTCGAGTACGACCGCTGGACCGTCGACAAGGGCGGTGTAGAGCGCGTCTACGAGGTGCTCCAGGGGCGTCGTCAGGGCAAGGGGTTGGTGGTTCAGTTGGCTGGTGTCGCCTCGCGCGAGGCGGCCGAGGCGCTCGGTGGTGCGACGATCAAGCTTGCGACCGACGAACTGCCCCGGCTCGCGGCGGGCGAGTACTACTGGTACCAGCTCGAAGGTCTCAAGGTAACGACCATCGACGGTGTCGAACTGGGGAGGGTGGATCACCTGCTCGAGACTGGTGCCAACGACGTACTGGTGGTCAAGGGTGGCCCCGATGGCAAGGAGCGGCTGTTGCCCTTCCTGCCTGACGAGGTGATCGAGCGGATCGATCTCGAGGCGGGAGAGATGCGCGTCGATTGGGACCCTGAGTTCTGAGCGCGACGATGCACGACTCGAGCAGTGAGGGAGGCCCGGGCCTGAGTATCGGCGTGGTGTCGCTGTTTCCCGAGATGTTCGATGCCCTGACCATGCACGGGGTCAGCGGTCGCGCGGTTCGCCAGGGGCTTTTGTCGCTCGAGTTCTGGAATCCGCGTGACTATGCCGTCGACCGGCATCGCAGCGTCGATGACCGCCCCTACGGGGGAGGGCCTGGCATGCTGATGAAGGTCGATACGCTGCGCGGTGCGATTCACGATGCGCGCGATGCGCTCACCGTGAATGGCGTCGCTCCCCGAGTGATCTACCTCTCCCCGCAGGGAAGGGTACTGGACCAGCGGGGAGTGCGTGAGCTGGCGAGCAGTGGGCGGCTGGTGCTGGTCGCCGGACGCTACGAAGGCATCGACGAGCGTGTGATCGAGGCCGATGTCGACGAGCAGTGGTCGATCGGCGACTACGTGCTGAGCGGCGGCGAGCTGCCGGCGATGGTGCTGATCGATGCGGTCTCGAGGCTGGTACCGGGTGTGCTCGGTCACGCCCGCTCGGCCGAGGAGGATTCGTTCTCCGATGGCCTGCTCGACTGCCCGCACTACACGCGGCCGGAAGAGATCGACGGCAAGCGCGTTCCCGAGGTGCTGATCAATGGGCATCATGGCGAGATTCGCCGCTGGCGCCTCAAGCAATCCCTTGGGCGGACCTGGTCGTTGCGACCGGATCTGCTCGAAACGCGGACGTTGACCGCAGAGGAGCGCACGCTTCTCGACGAGTACGTCCGTGAGTACGCCGCCCGGCAGGGCGACGGCGGTGCGCGGGACTGAACGTCCTCGCGCGTCATCCATCAGCGGTCCCCGCGCTCGGCGTCGGGATCACCGGAACCGGGCTACCGGTCCAGTATTAGGAGCAGGACATGAGCAATCGAAACAAAGTGATCCAGGCGATCGAATCCGAGCAGATGGGCAAAGAGCTGCCCGCTTTCGGCCCCGGCGACACCATCATCGTCCAGGTGAAGGTCGTCGAAGGTACCCGCGAGCGTCTGCAGGCGTTCGAAGGCGTGGTGATCGGCAAGCGTAACCGCGGCCTCAACTCCGCTTTCACCGTGCGCAAGATTTCCCACGGTGTCGGCGTCGAGCGTACCTTCCAGACCTACAGCCCGCTGGTCGCGAGCGTTGAAGTGAAGCGCCGCGGTGACGTTCGTCAGGCGAAGCTTTACTACCTTCGCGAGCTCAGCGGCAAGGCCGCGCGCATCAAGGAAAAGCTTTCCTGATAGCGCCTCGGGATACGCCCACTCGGGCGTGCCCCGGTCGAGACGAAACCCCGCGGCGCCTACCTGGCGCGCGGGGTTTCGTGCTTTTCGCAAGCTCTGTTGTTGTCCCTTGGCATCGAGGCTCCATGAACGACGGCTGCGCCAATCCCCTGATCGATGGCTTCCTCGACGCGCTCTGGCTCGAGCGCGGCGCCAGCCCGCACACCTTGGCGGCCTATCGGCGCGACCTGGGCCATTGGACGAGCCATCTCGAGCGCTTGCGGACGACGCTGCTCGCGCCGGGAGAGGGAGCCATCGAGGCGCTGTTGGGCGAGCGGCGGGCAGCGGGCTACCATCCGCGCAGCGATGCCCGGCTGCTCTCCAGCCTGCGGCGGTTTTACCGCTGGGCGATGCTCGAGGGGCTGATCGAGGCGGATCCGGTCGGTGGTGTCGGTACCCCTCCCGCCCGCCCCGGACTGCCCAAGACCCTCGATGAAATCGATGTCGATCGGCTGCTCGCTGCGCCTGACGTCGAGCAGCCCATCGGCCTGCGTGATCGCACCATGATCGAGGTGCTCTACGCCTGCGGATTGCGGGTGTCGGAGCTGGTCGGCCTGCGCCTCGACAGTCTCAACCTGCGCCAGGGCGTGGTGAGGGTGCTGGGCAAGGGCGGCAAGGAGCGGTTGGTGCCGCTTGGCGAGGAGGCGCACGACTGGCTCGAGCGCTACCTGCGCGAGGGGCGAGGGCAGTTGATGCGCGACATCACGCGTGCCCCCTTGTTTCCCGGGCGCCAAGATGGCTTCATGACCCGTCAGACGTTTTGGCACCGGATCAAGCTGCATGCGGCTTCGGCGGGAATCACCAAACCGCTTTCGCCGCATACTCTCCGCCACGCCTTCGCCACGCACCTGCTCGACCACGGCGCCCATCTCAGGGTGGTCCAGGAGCTGCTCGGACACCGTGATCTGTCGACCACGCAGATTTATACCCACGTCGCGCAGCGCAGGCTCGAAGCGCTGCATCGCCGCCACCACCCGCGCGGTTGAACGACGCGATACGTTTTTCAGGAGATCGATAGATGCCATTCACCTCGTTTGCCGCCCCGCGTCGCCTGTTCGGTCGGGCGCTGCTGGGTACGTTCGCCCTTGGCGCATCCATGGCGGCGGTCGCGGACGCGCCGCCCGATGGCCTCGAGCGCTTGACGATCAATGGTACCGAGGTCGCGGTGAGAGACGCCCGCAGTACGCCGATCGAAGGGCTCTACCGGCTGCGGCTCGAAAGCGGTGAAGTGGTGTTCTCGGATGCCCAGGGTCGCTACATGCTGGTCGGCGATCTCTACGAGAACGGCCCCAGCGGGCTGGTCAACCTGAGCCGCCAGGCCGAGAACCAGGAGCGCCGCGAGGCGCTCGCCTCGCTCGATGAAGATGACATGGTGATCTTTCGACCGGCGGGCGAGGTCAAGAGCACGCTGACGGTATTCACCGATACCACGTGCCCCTATTGTCACAAGCTTCACGCCGAGGTGCCCGAGCTCAACCAGCGCGGCATCGCGGTGCGCTATCTCGCCTTCCCCCGCGCGGGCGAGAACTCCCCCGGGGCGCGCCAGCTCGCTCAGGTCTGGTGCAGCGACAACCGCACCGAAGCGATGAGCGCCGCGGTGCGGGGAGAGGAGCTGAGCGCTTCCGGCGGCGCCTGCGTCGCTCAGATCGAACGTGATTACGAACTAGGCAAGCGCCTTGGCGTGCAGGGCACGCCGGCGGTGGTGTTTCCCGATGGCAGCATCGTCCCGGGCTACCTGCCGGTCGACCAGCTGACCCAGCTGATCGACGCGAGGTCCTGAAGCCGCCGCGGGCGGTGAGCAGGATGGGTAAGAGAATCGATGGGCGACGACTCGCCCGGTCAATCATGCAGTGAGAGAGTGATGGCAATCTTGGAATCCGCGGGCAAGGCACCAGTCAATCTGAAACCTGTACGAGTCGGCATCTGCGGTCTCGGTACCGTTGGCGGCGGCACCTTCAACGTGCTGACCCGCAACGCTGATGAGATCGCCCGTCGCGCGGGTCGCCCGATCGTGATCGAGCAGGTCGGCGCACGCCGTGACAACCCGCTGTGCGATCTGTCCTCGGCGAACGTGACCCGCGACATTTTCGAGGTCGCCCGCAATCCCGATATCGATGTGGTCGTCGAGCTGATCGGCGGCTACGAGGTTGCCCGCCAGCTGGTGCTCGAGGCGATCAGCCATGGCAAGCACGTGGTCACCGCCAACAAGGCACTGATCGCGGTGCACGGCAGCGAAATCTTCCGCGCCGCAGCGGAGCGCGGCGTGATCGTCGCCTTCGAGGCGGCGGTGGCCGGTGGCATCCCGGTGATCAAGTCGCTGCGCGAAGGGCTCGGAGCCAACCGTATCCAGTGGCTCGCAGGGATTATCAACGGTACCGGCAACTACATCCTGACCCATATGCGCGACGAAGGACGCACTTTCGAGGACGTGCTCGCCGAGGCCCAGGCGCTGGGCTACGCTGAAGCCGACCCGACCTTCGACGTCGAAGGGATCGATGCCGCCCACAAGCTGACCATTCTGGCCTCGATCGCCTTCGGCGTGCCGCTGCAGTTCGACAAGACCTATACCGAGGGCATTTCGCGAATCACCTCGGAGGACATCGAGCAGGCCGAAAACCTCGGCTACATCATCAAGCATCTCGGTATCGCTCGGCGCACCGATGGCGGGGTCGAGCTGCGCGTGCATCCGACGCTGATCCCCAAGACCCGTTTGCTGGCCAACGTCCATGGGGTCAAGAACGCGATCGAGGTGATGGGCGATGCGGTGGGGCCGACGCTCTACTATGGCGCCGGCGCCGGTGCCGAGCCGACCGCCTCCGCGGTGGTCGCCGATATTCTCGACGTTGCCCGCGATATCGCCACCGAGCACAATTATCGCACCCCGTACCTGGCCTTCATCGGCATCGATGACGACCAGGACCGGCTGCCGATCCTGCCGATGGAGCGAATCGTCAGCGCCTACTACCTGCGCCTCTCCGCAGTCGACCGGCCGGGCGTGCTGGCGCGGGTGGCGATGATCCTCGCCGAGCAGGAGATCAGCATCGAATCGCTGATCCAGAAGGAAGCGAAGAGCGGCGACCTGGCGACGATCATTATGCTGACCCACGCCGTGCGCGAGGAGAACATGAATGCAGCGATCCTGAGCCTCGAAGCGCTCGACGACATCGCGGGCCCGGTGACCCGGATCCGGGTCGAGAACCTCGACGAGCAGTGAGCCTTGGATCGGCGACGGCTAGGCCGTCGCATCCCTTGCAATGATCCGGCCCGGTCAGGGCCGCACGAGACATGAGCGATGCGCTATATCAGCACTCGCGGGAAGGCTCCCGCACTTGGTTTCGAAGACGTGGTCCTCACCGGTCTCGCCAGCGATGGCGGGCTCTACGTACCGGAAGACCTGCCTCGCTTATCGCACCAGGAGCTGGCGGAGTTCGCCGGACTCTCCTATGCCGAGATCGCCTTCCGGGTGATGCGCCCGTTCGTTGGTGGCGCGATCGACGACGACACCTTCAAGCGGCTGGTCGAAGAGAGCTATGCCAGTTTCCACCACGACGCGGTAGTACCGCTCAAGCAGCTCGACGCCAATCATTTCCTGCTCGAGCTGTTCCACGGTCCGACGCTGGCATTCAAGGACGTCGCGCTGCATCTGCTTGGCCGGCTGCTCGATCATTTCCTCGCCAAGCGGGACGAGCGGGCGGTGATCCTCGGCGCCACCTCGGGTGATACCGGGTCCGCTGCGATTGAGGGCTGCCGGCACTGCGAGCACCTGGACATCTTCATTCTCCATCCCTACCAGCGGGTTTCCGAGGTGCAGCGCCGCCAGATGACCTCGGTACTCGCCGACAACGTGTTCAACATTGCGATCGAGGGCAACTTCGACGATGCCCAGGCGATGGTCAAGGCGAGCTTCGCCGACCAGGCCTTCCTCGCGGGTACCCGGCTGGTCGCGGTCAACTCGATCAACTGGGCGCGGATCATGGCCCAGACCGTCTACTACGTCGCGGCGGCGGTGGCACTCGGTGCGCCGCACCGGGAGGTCAGCTTCACCGTGCCATCGGCCAACTTCGGCAATCTCTTCGCCGGCTACATCGCCCGCGAGATGGGACTGCCGATTCGCCAGCTGGTGATCGCTACCAATGCCAACGACATTCTCCATCGGGTGATCAGCGACAACGATTTCTCCCGGCGAGAACTGCTGGCGACGCTCGCGCCATCGATGGATATCGTGGTCTCGTCGAACTTCGAGCGCCTGCTGTTTTTCGCCTACGATCGCGATGCCGGCGCCGTCGATGCGCTGCTCGAGCGTTTCAAGCGCGAGCCCGCCTCGCTCGCCGATGCGCCGCTCGAGCGCCTGCGCGCGCTGTTTTCAAGCTACAGCGTCGACGACGCCGAGATCCTCGAGACGATTCGCGACGCCCATGCCCGCACCGGCGAGTTGCTCGATCCGCACACCGCCACCGGCTACCGCGCCGCCGAGCGCTGCAACCGTCATCCGGAGGTACCGATGGTGACCTTGGCTACCGCGCACCCGGCCAAATTCGCCGAGGCCGTGGTCAAGGCCGGCTTTACCGAAGTCCCGCTGCCCGAGACGATGAGCGACTTGCTCACTCGCGAGGAGCGCTACGAGGTGTTGCCGGCTTCGCTCGAGGCGGTGCAGGACTACATTGCCCGCGCGCGCCGCTGATGCGGCCCGCGGGCGATAGCGGGGGCGCGGCGCGGGTCGACTATGCCGCGCCACGGCTGGTGGCGCGCGAGGTCGATCGAGAAGTCGAGGCGGCGGCGCTCGCCGCTGGCCTGAGCCCACTGCAGGCGCGACTGCTCGGTGGCAGGCTCTGCTCGCCGCTGCATGCGCTCGATGCATTGATCTCACCGAGCCTGCGCCATCTCGTTCACCCCGGGCGGCTGCGCGACGGCGCGCGCGCGGCCGAACGGATCGCCCGCGCGGTGGCCGAGGGTGAGCATATCGGCATACTCACTGACTACGACGTCGATGGCATCACCTCCCACGTGGTGATCCTGCGTACCCTGGTCGAGCTGTTCGGGGTGCCGCGCTCGCGCATCCATAGCCTGATCGGCCACCGGATCAACGATGGCTACGGGATCTCGCAGCCGCTGGTGGAGCGTGCCCTCGCACTCAGGCCCAGGCCGACGCTGGTGATCAGCGCCGACTGCGGCTCATCGGACGAGCCGCGCATCGCCCGGCTCAGCGCGGCGGGGATCGACGTGGTGGTCACCGATCATCACGCCCTGCCGATCGATGGGCCGCCGCCTTCGGCCTACGCAGTGGTCAATCCGTCCAGAAGCGACTGCGATTATCCCGATGCCACCATCGCCGGCTGCATGGTCTCCTGGCTGACCATGTCGCTGGCCCGTTCGACGCTGATCGAGATGGGCGTGCTGCCCGCGTCGACGCCGAAGCTCTCGGCCTGGCTCTCCTATGTCGCACTCGGCACCGTGGCCGATTGCGTTTCTCTTGGCGACAGCGCGATCAACCGCGCGGTAGTGATCCTGGGGCTCTCGCTGATCAATCGCATGGATGAGCCTTGCTGGAGGGCGATGGCCGAACGCCTGGGCCCCGACAGCCTGCCGTTCACCGCCGAGACCCTCGGTTTCCAGATGGGGCCGAGGATCAACGCTCGCTCACGACTCGATGATCCCTATGCGGCATTGCAGTTCATGCTCGCTGAGACCGATGAGCGCGCGCGCCACCAGCTCGAACTGCTCGACCAGGACAACCAGTCGCGCAAGGTGATCGAGGCCAACATGACCGAAGAGGCGAAGCGGCTGGCTCAGGCGCCGCTCGGTCGCGGTGCCAGGGTGTTGGTGATCCATCTCGCCGATGGGCATGCCGGCGTACAGGGCATCGTCGCCTCGCGCTTGGTCCAGGCGTTCGGCCGTCCGTGCTTCGTGCTCACCCCGGCCGCCGCGCCTGGGCAGCTCTCCGGTTCGGGACGCTCGATCGAGGGGGTGCATTTGCGTGCAGCGCTGCAGCGCGCTGACGAATTGACGCCCGGTGTACTCGAGCGTTTCGGCGGGCACGCCGGTGCCGCGGGAATCGGGCTTTCGGCCTCCGGGTTCGAGGCATTTCGCGCGGCGATCGAGCAGGCCGTGGATGAGCAGCTGGGGGAGCGCGAGCTGCACCCGCTGATTCTCACCGACGGGGAGCTACCGGTGCAGGCGCTCGATCTTGGGCTGCTCGACGAGATCGAACGTCTCGCACCCTTCGGCCGCGAGTTCGAGTCGCCGCTGTTCGAAGGCCGCTTCGAGGTACTCGGCACCCGGCTGGTGGGCGCCGACGGCTGCCACTTGATGCTCGAGCTCGGCGCGGGTTCGCGCGCGCTCAAAGCGATCTGGTTTCGCGCGGTAACGCCCGGCGAGGCGGTGCCTTTCGGCGCCGGCGCCCGCGTGCGCTGCGCCTTCAGGCCATCACGCAACCGTTATCGCGGGCGCGAATCCCTGCAGCTGATGATCGAGCACGCCGAACTTCAGTACTGATGACGCGCCCTTGGTGAGCGAAACGGGCCGCCGGTGAAAACCGGCGGCCCGTTTCTCAGATTAATGACAAACCCCTTTTGACCCAGCGACGCTCTCGATCCTGGCGAGTCGAGAACAGTTTGGGTCCTAACGCGCCTCTTGCTCGCTTAGATGCGAGGGGCGGACCCCTCGCGCTCCCCCTGAAAGGGGACGCGCCGCCACGAGATCGCGAAACCCTGGCCGATCAATCGCTTGCCCTCGGGTCGGCGCGCATGGACGTCCCTGTCCGGGCGCGCCTTTTGCGACATCCATGTCGCAAACCCCGGTGCAATCGATTGCCGTCCAGCGCGCTCTCGGAGGCGGCTGGAAGCCATCGTGGCATCTTCAAATACTTTGTCAGCAGCCTGC
>NZ_JHYY01000025.1 GCF_000621205.1 Halotalea alkalilenta DSM 17697
CGGCGCCGCTCGGGACGAACGGGTTGGGGTCGGCACCCCGTTCGTGTCCTTCGATGCGCTTCGCTTACTCAGGATGCTCGGATAGCCGGTGAGGAACGAGCCGAGTCGAACCACGGCCTCACCACCACCGCTCGGGGCGAACGGGTTTACTGATCCGTCCATGCCGGTACGCCCTAGGGCTTAGTGTCTTCCGCTCCGGCTGCCGGTGCGCGGTCCGGCCAGAACCGTATGCCGGGGCGGGCAAGGCCGCCGCCCAGCGCTGCAACGGTACCGTCGGCACGCCAGCAGGCGGCACCAGTCATGCCGCCGTCCTCGTCGAAGGCGATCGCGTTCATCCCGCCGCCGATGTGCGGCATCACCTTCACTTGGTGCCCGCGAAGCTCGAGCGCGCGCTTCGCGCTGCCATAGCCGCTTTCGATCTCGACCTCCTGCCCTTGCGTCCATATCCGCGGCGCTTCGACCGCTTGCTGCAGGCTCATGCCGTGGTCGATCAAGTTGACGATCGCCTGGAAGGCGGAAGGAAAGATCCGCAGGCCTCCGGGGAGGCCGAGGGCGAAGACCACGCGTCCCTCCTTCAGCACCATCATCGGCGCCATCGAGGTGGGCACCCGTTTGCCGGGCACCACCGAAAGCGCCTTGCCTGGATGGGGATCGAAGTTGCTCATGTAGTTGTTGGGAATGATCCCAGTGCCGGGCACGATGAAGCGGGCGCCGAAGAGTCCGTTGATCGTATGAGTGGCCGAAACGACGTTGCCATCGCGATCGGCCACGGTGATGTGGGTGGTATCACGGCTCTCCCTGAGCGGGTCGGGGCCGCCGACGCTGCCTCCGGCCTGCCGGATCAGCGCTCGACAGTGCGCGGCATGGTCTTTCGAGATCAGCCTTTCGACCGGCACGTCGACGAAGGCGGGATCGCCGCTATGCGCCCTGCGATCGGCGAAGGCGATGCGGATGATCTCGGCCAGCAGGTGCAGGCTCTCGGGCGTGCCGAACCCTAGCCCGCGCACATCGAAGGCCTCGATCATGTTCAGCATCTGCGTGACGTGCACGCCTGACGAGGCCGGTGGCGGCGGGCCGACGATCTCGAAGCCGCGGTAGCTGCCAATGATCGGCGCGCGCTCGATCGCCCGATAATCGCGCAGGTCCTCGAGCGTCACCCAGCCGGCGTCGGGTCCGCCGGTGGCGATTCGCTCGGCCAGCGCCGCGCCGAGCTCGCCACCGTGCAGCGCCGCTGCACCTTGACTTGCGATCAGCCGCAGGCTTTCGGCGTAGTCGCCCTGGATCAGCCTTTCGCCCGGCGCTGGCGCTCGGCCTCCGGGCAGCAGCACGGCGGCCATCGCGGGATCGAGGGCAAGCTCCGCCGCCGCCTCTCCGATCGCACCGGACAGGTAGTGGGTCACCGCGAAGCCCCGCGAGGCGAGGCGGATCGCCGGCTCGACCACATCACTCCAGGGCAGCCGGCCGAAACGCGCCTGCATATCGCACCATCCAGCGAGGTTCCCCGGTACCGCCACCGACGAGGCGCCGATCGCATTGCGCCGATCCTTGGCCTCCATGTAGTCAGCAGGCGCAGCCGATAGCGGCGTGTAGATTTCCGGGTTCATGCCCTTCGCCGCACAGGAGAGCGCATCGATGACCACGTGGCGGCCGTCGGCCAGCCGCAGGTGCGATAGCCCGCCTCCCGCGATGCCGACCATCATCGGCTCCACTACGGTCAGCGCGAGCAGCGCGGCCGCCGCTGCGTCTATGGCGTTGCCGCCCGAGGCGAGGATTTCCGACCCGGCCGCAGAGCCGAGCGGGTGGTTGGTCACGACGACGCCACCGGCACCGGAGGCGGGACGTTTTTCGCAGCTGAAGGGAAAAGGCGTGGCCATGGAGGGGTGGCGCGGGTCCATCGTCGAAGCTCCTCGGCAATCGAAGACCCCAGCATACCTCCCCGCCGGGCATTTCGGGTATCGACGCTCAGCGCGAGCGCACGCCGATCGGCGCGGCTAGCGGTAGGCGCTGCCTTCGACGTAGCGGTCGTTGAGCGCGTAGTCGCCGATCTCGAGCAGCTTGTAGGCCACCGGATCGTGCAGGGTATGGGTGCGGATATCGCGCCAGAAGCGGTCGAAGCCATAGCGGTTATGGGTGGCGCGCGCGCCCATCAGTTCGAAGATCCGGGTGCAGATCTCGAGCCCACTACGAGTAGCGTGCGCCTTGGCGATCGCCACCGCGGCGGCGGCCTCGCCGCGCTGCTCGGCCGTGAACGCCTCGCCTGCGGCGAGCAGCTCGGCCATCCGCTCGGCGGCTCGGTCGGCCAGGGCGATCATCGACTCGAGCATGATCCAGAGTTCACCGAACTGGGTTCGAATCAGTACATCCTCGCTGGCCGACGCCGCATCGGAATGCAGCCACGGCCGGGAGGAGTGATGAATGAAACGCTTGGCGGCGCGCAGGGCGCCGAGCGCGAAGCCGATGTAGAAGTTGGTGAACAGCGACTGGTTGACCGGCCCGCGAATGGTGGTGACGAAGCGCCCTCGAGAATCATCGCGCTCGAATACCAGCTCATCAGCGGCGGCGAGTACGCCCTCGAGTCCAACGCTGCCGCTCTCGCTGCGCTCGAGCCCGATCGCGTCCCAGTCCCCACCGAGGGTGATCCCCTCGCGATCGACCGGCAGCAGTGCGAAGCCCGCCTGCTGGGAGTCGCGATGCCTGACGCTAAAGGTAAGCAGGTCGGCGAACCCGCTGCCGGTGCAGAAGTGCTTGCGTCCGTCGAGCACGAAACCATCGCCTTCGGGCCGCGCCAGCACATCGTCGTCGCGAGGATTGACCACGCCGGCGAGCCACAGCCGCTGTTCGGCGATGCGCCGTTCGAGCGCATGCCAGCGCGGTGTCGGCTCGCGGCGCAGGTGAAAGGTCTGCATCAGATGATAGCCGAGCACCGCGCCCACCGAACCGTCTCCGGCGGCTACCTCGCGCACCACCCGGCAGAGTGCGGGCCAGCCCAGCCCAAGCCCGCCCCTGGAGGCCGCGATCCCGGCAGTGGACAAGCCACTGTGCTTGAGTCGCTCGATCGCCTCGAACGGCAGGCGATCTCGCGCCTCGCGCTCGCCAAGCCCCGCGGAGAACTCGGCGGCGAGCGATCGGGCCGTCTCCAGCGCCTGGGACTCGATCCGCGCCTGGTCTGTGGCATTACGCTCGATGCGATAGCCGACTTCGTCACTGCCTCGTTCGCTCATCGCGCTCCCCTTAGGATGCATACGCTGTACAGAGCGCCACCATAAGCAAAGCAGCCGCGGGTTTGAAATTCCCTTGAAGGATTACCTGATTCCATTTCCGAGCATGAACCGATAGCGGATCACGATACGATCAGACTGGAGGCGGCCGTCGGAGCCCTGCGCCTGCGCTGGTCGACGGCACTTTCGGATCGCTAGACCAAGCGCTTTTCCAAAATCTCGAAACGCAGGTCGTCGCGCAGCGGAACGCCGAAGCGCTCGTCACCGTAGGGAAAGGGCTTGTAGACACCGCTGCGGCGAAAGCCGCGGCGCTGGTACCACTCGATCAGCTCGCCCCGCTGCTCGATCACGCTGATCCGCAGCCACTCGACGCCGAGCCAATCACGCGCCAGGCACTCGGCCTCGCCGAGCAGCAGCCGGCCGATGCCCTCCCCTTGCAGGCTCGGGCGTACGGCGAAGGTGCCGAAATGGCCTTCGCCATCCGCCAAGGCCAGGTGACCACAGCCGAGCAGACGCCCATCGCGCTCAGCGACGATCACCCGGCTTCGCGGACGCTGGATGTCTCGACGCAGCAGCAGCGGGTCGAGGCGCGGGCCACCGAGCAGCGAGGCTTCAGTGGTCCAACCGCCAGCGTCGATCAGGCGATAGGCCTCGGTGACCAAGGCGACCAGCTCGGTCACATCACCCTCGGCCGCATCACGAAAGCGTGGCGCGGCGGCGCTCATTACTCTTTGACTTCCATGTACTCGCGCGCCCAGATCCGGTACTCCTCGAGCGTCGAGTACTTGGTCGAGAGCTCGGAGGCGGAGAGCTTGGAGGCGGTGACGCCGCGCTGTTCGCGCAGGCAGTCGTAGGTTGCCTTGATCGCGGCGAAATAGGCCGCATGGCCGTTGACCACCACCCGCACGCCGAGTTCGGCGAGACGCTCGAGATCACGCAGTTCCGGGTTGCCGTAGGCGATCAGCATCATCGGAATGCTCAGATGCTCCGAGACCCTGGCGAGATGGTCGATATCACGGATGCCTACCATGCAGATGCCGTCCACCCCCGCCGCCTGGTAGCGCTTGACCCGCTGGATCAGGGCGTCGTCGTCGAGCACGCCGGCATTGGTACGAGCGAAGATGGAAAGCTCAGGATCCACCCGGGCCTCGATCGCAGCGCGCAGCTTGCCGACCATCTCATCGACGCAGATCAGATCGGTGGACTTGTGGCCGAACTGCGCCGGCAGCAGGGTATCCTCGAGGGTCAGCATCGCGATGCCCGCGCGCTCGAGCTCGGTGACCGTGCGCATCACGTTGAGCGCATTGCCGTAGCCGTGGTCGGCATCGACGATCACCGGCAGCTGCGCGACGCGGCCGATCCGGGTCGCCTGTTCGACGAACTCGCTCAGGGTGATGAGCGCGAAATCAGGCGCGGCGAGCACCTGCAGCGAGGCAACGGAGCCACCGAGGATGCCGACTTCGAAGCCAAGATCAGCGGCGATGCGCGCAGACATCGGATCGAACACCGAGGCGGTGTCGTAGCAGGCATTGGAGGCAAGCAGCTGGCGGAACTGGACCCGCAGCTCGCGCTGGGAAGTGGTGGACATCTAAACCCTCCATGGAAAGGAGTGGATGCACTGCGACGCAAAGCGCAGTACGCGGGGAGCGACACTTTCCACCCGACGGTGAAACGCCATCGAACGGACGCGGGCGGAGGATGCCGGGAGGAAGCGGACGGAATCGAGTTCGAGCCCGATAGGGCGGCGGCCAGGGAACGCCCTCTGCGCGAGGCCATCCAACGCTTACCACCCCCGTCCGCCAAGCCGGATTCATCGCGCCATGATAGCTCCACGCGATGGAATCGGCGACCCGCAGGCGCCGGGATGCCACGCCCAAAACCTGACGATGCGGACCTTGGATGAAGAAGAGCGCAAGCCTGGGCAACGACGCTCCGGCGAGGAGCGAGGCTCACTCCCGCCGGAGGTCGACTGCGAGCAGCAGGCGCTCGAGCCTTTGATCTCGAATCGCCAACCGATGCAGGTCGTTCACCGTGTTGTGCAGGTACTCGCGGCAGCTGCCGAGCACCCCGCGGCCGGTACTGAGCAGTTCGACCATCTCGGCGTCGGTGAGCCGGGGGATGTAGCGCGGATGATGGGGATTGCCGACGAAGGCGATCGCCCAGGTAGGGCCCTGCTCGGTGACCAGCCGGACCCAGCGCGGCTGGTAGGCGCCGGTGAGCATCTCCCTGCGCCAGACCAGCAGCAGTTCGTGCTCGATGCCGGCCTCGGGCACGCGGATCGCCATTCCCCGGCAGGAGCCGCCGGGGACCAACGCCAGCATCAGCCCCGGCCACTGCTCGGAGCCACGGCCATGGGTGAGCTTGAGACGAAAATCGCGATGATAGCCGTAGAGCCGCGAGGTGCGGTGCTCGACCACCTCGACGCAGGGGTTCCAGATCAGCGAGCCGTAGGCGAACAGGAATACCCCATCGACCCCGCGAGCTTCCTCGGGCCGTCGCTCGAGCATGGCGCGGATCGAGTCGCGCAAGGCATCATCGTCGAACAGCGCTATATCGGGGTAGTGGCGCTCGAAGTAATGCCTGATCAGGTTGTGCTCGAGCGTCTGCCGGGTCATCGGAATGGTTTCACTCGTCGCCACGGCGGCGCTACAGCTGGTTTCTTCTCTCATCGATTGACAGCCCGGCTTGCCGGCATGCTCCTCCAAGTGACCAGGCGGAGCAGGACTCCGCGATCGCCTTCGCCATGCATGTTAGACGAAAGGCGACATGGTTCGGGCGACGAATCATTCTACGCCTAGAGACCAAGCCACCCAAGCCGCCGCGCTAGACGCGCGATCGCCGCACCAGGATCAGGTTGAGCAGGATCGCGGTGAAGGTGGCGGTGCCTATCCCATCGAGGGTGAAACCACCGATCGCCAGATGAAAATTACCGGCACCGAGCACGAGGGTCGCGGCAATCACGATCAGGTGCTTGGTATCGCCCAGGTCGACTCCGTTCTGCAGCCAGATCCGCGCGCCCGCCACTGCGATCAGGCCGAACACGACGATCGAGGTGCCGCCGAGCACCGGTCCCGGAATGGTCTGGATCAGCGCGCCAAACTTGGGTGAGAAGCCAAGCAGGATCGCGAGCAAGGCCGCCGCAACGAAGATCAGCGTCGAAAACACCCGGGTCACCGCCATTACCCCGATGTTCTCGGCATAGGTGGTCACCCCGGTGCCGCCCACCGAGCCTGACACCATCGTCGCCACACCATCGCCGAGGAACGCACGGCCGATCCAGGGGTCGAGATTACGCTCGGTCATCGCGCCCACCGCCTTGATATGGCCCAGGTTCTCCGCTACCAGGATCACCGCCACCGGGGCGATCAGCGCGATCGCGCCGAGCTCGAAACTCGGCGAGGAGAACACCGGCAGCCCCAGCCACGGCGCTTCGAACACCGGGGAGAAATCGATCGGCGTCCCCAGCCCGAAGCCGTTGGCGACCACCGCATAGACCAGATAAGCGCTCAGCAGCCCGAGCAGGATCAAAAGCCGCTGGGCGAGCCCGCGACTCCACACCGCGGCGAAGCCGATGCACAGCACGGTGACCATCGCCATCCAGCTTTCGAATGCGCTGTTCGAGACGCTCGCCACCGCCACCGGCGCGAGGTTGAGCCCGATCATGGTGACGATCGCGCCGGTCACCACCGGCGGCAGCAGTCGCTCTATCCATCCCGTTCCCAGCGCCATCACCACCAGCCCGATCAGCGCATAGACCAGGCCACAGACGATGATCCCGCCGAGCGCCAGGCCGATCTGCGGATTGGCGCCGCTGCCGGCATAGCCGGTCGCGGCGATCACCACGCCGATGAAGGCGAAGCTGGAGCCGAGATAGCTCGGCACCCGGCCACCGACGATGAGAAAGAAGATCAGCGTGCCTACACCCGACATCAGGATCGCGAGGTTGGGATCGAACCCCATCAAAAGCGGCGCGAGCACGGTCGAGCCGAACATCGCCACCGCATGCTGCACCCCCATCACCCCGGTCTGGAGCAGCGAGAGCCGCTCGTCGGGGGCAACGATCGCGCCCTCCCCGGCCCCTTTCAGCCGCCATTTCGGAAACCATCCTTCGGCCACGCCGCTTCTCCCTGATCGATTGAATATGGTGCGCCCCGATCCGCGCCTCGCATGCTCCGACGTATCTACTAGCCTGATATCCATGCGCCGCGCAGGACCATCGGGCAGGAGGCCCGCCATCGCGCGCGGCGCCTCGTGACCAACGCCAGACGATGAATGGAGGCCAGGATGCGCCACGACTACGATTATCTGATCATCGGTGCCGGCATGGTAGCCGACGCTGCCGCGCGTGGGATCCGCGAACTCGACGCCGAGGGCACCATCGGCGTGCTCGGCGAGGAGCAGGATCCACCGGTAACCCGCCCGGCGCTGTCGAAGAAGCTCTGGACCGACCCTGAATTCGGCTACGACCAGATATTCCCGGATACCAGCGGCGATACCGGGGCGGCGTTGCGCCTCGGCGTTCACGTCAGCCGTATCGACCGTGCGGCCAAACGGGTCGAGACCAGCGATGGCGGCAGCTATGGCTACGGCAAACTGCTGATCGGCACCGGCGGCGCGCCCAAGCGCCTCGAGCTGCCGGCAAGCGAAAGAGTACTCTACTATCGCACCGTCGAAGACTACCGCAAGCTGCGCGAACTGGCGGGCGAGCAGCGGCACGTGGCGGTGGTCGGCGGCGGCTTCATCGGTACCGAGCTCGCAGCCGCCCTGGTTCAAAACGGCGCCAGGACCACCTTGATCCTGCCCGAGCGGACCCTTGGCGAGTCGCAGTTCCCCGCGGCGCTGGCCGAGCGCCTCCACCAGACCTTCCTCGACCATGGGGTGGAGCTGATCGGCGGGCACGAGGTCGTGGACGGCGAGGAGCGCGGCGGCAAAGTGGTGGTGCGGCTCGACGATGGGCTCAGCATCGAAGCGGACGCGGTCGTGATCGGGCTCGGCATCACTCCCAACCAATCGCTCGCCGAGCAAGCGGGGCTTGCGGTCGATGAAGGCATCATCGTCGATGCGCGGCTCGCCACCGAGGATCCCGACATCTTCGCCGCCGGCGACGTGGCCAAGTACCCGGATGCGATCCTCGGGCGCCAGCGGGTCGAGCACGTCGACAACGCCAAGCGGATGGGCCGCTGCGCGGGCAGGATCATGGCGGGCTCGGACGAGCGCTACACCTATACGCCCTATTTCTATTCGGTGCTCTTCGATCTGGGCTACCAGGCGATCGGCCGGCTTTCGAGCCAGCTGCAGATGGCTGAAGAGTGGCTGCAAGCGCCAGCGCAAAAGGGCACGGTGTACTACCTCGACGACCACCGCTTGGTCGGCGTGCTGCTGGTCGGGTTCGACGCCGACGAGCAGGCGGAAAAACTCGATCACGCCCGGGGGCTTTTGGCCGACAAGGGCCCATTCGACCCGGACACGCTGGTCGGCAGAAAAACCGACTAGCGCTCGAGCGGCGGCCATCGGTCGGGCAATGCCTCGGCCAGCAGCCGGTCGCGCAGCCAGCCGCCGGCGATGCCCAGGCCGCGCTGGCGGTGCCAGCCGAGCTCGAGCTCCACCCAGCGCTCGAGACCGGGCGCGATCGGCGTGACCAGCTCGGGCCTTGCGGGCGAGGCGGCGATCACGTGGTCCGACATCAGCGTCCACCCCACCCCGTGCTTGACCAGTTCGAGCATCACGAAATGGCTTTCGACCCACCAGACGTCCGGCGCGATGCGCTCGGCCTGGCGCGAGCTGCGCTGCCCGCGAGTGGCGACGATCAGCTGGCGATACCGCTTCAGGTCTTCACGCTCGAAGCCCCCCGCGGCGAGCGGATGATCACGCCCACAGACCAGGCGCAGCGGCACCCGGCCGATCGGCCGGGTCTCGAGCGTGGCCAAGGGTTCGGACGGTCGGCACATCACCCCGAGATCGGCGCTGCCGGCATCGATCATCCGACCGACATCGTCGAGCAGCGGGAAGTGCAGCTCGACCTCGACGGTAGGGAATCGCGCGGCGAAATCATCCATCAAGCCGCCGATCAGCCGTTCCGGATAGAACTCGTCGATCGCCAGTCGCAGCCGTGGCTCGATCCGCTGGTCGAGCCGCCGTGCCACGCCGAGCAGATGCTCGCGCTGCTCCAGCAGGCTGAGCGCCTCGGCCAGCATCCTTCGGCCGTTGGCGGTCAGTACCGGCAGCCGCTTGCTGCGATCGAACAGCGCGAAGCCGAACTCGAGCTCCAGGTTGGCGACATGGGTACTGACCAACGATTGCGCCTTACCGAGACGCCGGGCCGCAGCGGAGAACGAGCCTGCCTCGACCGTGGTGACGAAAGCGACCAACTGCTCGTGGGTAGGATTCATCCACCGACCTTCTATCTGGATTACAGATGGATTCCAACTTTAATTCAGCTCGATGATAGATGATAGTGCCGCGCACCGCCCATCCAGGAGAGCCCGATGCGCACCACCCTCGACCGCCTGCGCCACACCCTGCTGTTCGAAGCGATCGGCATCCTCATCGTGCTGCCGCTCGGCAGCTACGCCTTCTCCCTCTCCCCCGGCCACATGGGCGTGGTCGGGATCGTAAGCGCGGTGATCGCGGCGGTCTGGAACTACCTCTACAACCTGGGCTTCGATCATGCGCTGCGCCGCTGGCGCGGCAGCCTGCACAAGGGAGTGACGATGCGGATCTTCCACGCTTTGCTGTTCGAAGCCGGCCTGCTCTCGATCCTGCAACCGCTGGCAATGCTCTATCTCGGCACCGATGCGCTCGCCGCCTTCTCGCTGGTCGCTTCGCTCGCGGTGTTCTACGTCTGCTACGCCTTCATCTACAACTGGGCCTACGACCGCCTCTTTCCGCTGCCTGCCACCGCCGCCGCCGTGCCCAGCGCCATGGCGCAGCGGCCCTGACCTCCAGCCGAGCCGAGAACGTCGCGGATCGCCAAACCTTTTTTCAGATTTAAGCCCCTCTGGTAATGCTCCTCGCCCTGATTAATGTGGGCCGCTTCTTGTCCGCCGACGAGCAGCAGCTCGCCCACCAACAACGAGGAACGACACCGCATGTCAGCTCCCGCTCCGGGTAACGCACCCGCCAGCGCCGGCTTTCGTTTGGCACTCTGGCAGCAAATCATGATCGCGCTGGCGCTCGGCCTGGTCACCGGCCAACTGCTCGGCGAGGACGCGCAGTACCTCAAGCCGATCGGCGACTTGTTCATCAACGCGATCATGATGCTGATCGTGCCGCTGATTTTCGCTTCGCTGATCCAAGGCATCACCTCGATGAGCGACCCGGCCAAGATGGGGCGGGTCGGCGGCAAGACCGCGGCGATCTACATGCTCACTACGGTGTTCGCCATTTCACTCGGCATGTTCGCGGCCTGGCTGTTCCAGCCCGGCGCCGGTACCGGCATGAGCTTCGCCGCGCAAGGGGGAGAGGCCGCCAAGGAGGCCCCCTCGCTGGCCCAGATCCTGATCGACCTGGTGCCGCGCAACCCGCTGGCGGCGATGGCCGAGGGCAACATCCTCCAGATCATCGTCTTCTCGCTGATCCTCGGCATCTCGCTGAGCCTGATCGGTGATGCGGCGGCCCCGATGGTGCGAGGCATCGACAGCCTCGCCCAGGCGATGTTCAAGATGACCAGCCTGGTCATGGCCTGCGCACCGATCGGCGTGTTCGCCCTGATCTCCTACGTGTCGGGACGCTACGGACTCGAGGTGCTGGTGCCGCTGGCGAAGATCATCGGCGTGGTCTACGTCACCTGCATCTTCCACGTGCTGGTGGTCTACTCGGGAATGGTCGCGGTATTCACTCGGCTCAATCCCTTGCGCTGGCTGCACGGCAGCATCGATGCGCTGATGGTCGGCTTCTCGACCACCTCGGGCGCCGCCACCCTGCCGGTGTCGCTGCGCTGCGCCACCAAGCACCTCGGGGTATCGAAGGGCGTCGCCAGCTTCGTGCTGCCGGTGGGCGCGACGATCAACATGGACGGCACAGCGATCTACCAGGGCGCGGTGACACTGTTCATCGCCCAGCTGATCGGCGTCGAACTGACCACCATGGACTACCTGATGATCGTGATCACCGGCACCCTGGCGACGATCGGCACCGCCGGGGTACCCGGCGCGGGGCTGATCATGCTGTCGATCATCCTGGTCCAGGTCGGGCTGCCGCTCGAGGCGGTGGCGGTGATCGCCGGCATCGATCGCATCCTCGACATGGCGAGGACCACGGTCAACGTCGCGGGCGACCTGATGACCAGCGTGGTGGTCGGTCACAGCGAGGGCGAACTCGACCGCGAAGTCTACGATACCCCGCGCATCTCCTGAGCCTCGCGGCAACCCGTCGCGAATACCGTCGTCGATGCGAGGCGGGCGTACGAAAAGGGGCACCCGTCGATCGGGTGCCCCTTCAGATTAATGACAAACCCCTTTTAGACCCAGCGACACTTTCGATCCTGGCGAGTCGAGAACCGTTTTCGCCCCAACGAACCTATCGCTCGTTTAGATGCGAGGGGCGGACCCCTCGCGCTCCCCCTTTGGGGGACGCGCCGCCACAAAAGCGCGAAACCCTGGCCGATCAATCGCTTGCCCTCGGGTCGGCGCGCATGGACGTCCCTGTCCGGGCGCGCCTTTTGCGACATCCATGTCGCAAACCCCGGTGCAATCGATTGCCGGCCAGCGCGCTCTTGGAGGCGGCTACAAAGCATCGTGGCATCTTCAAATACTTTGTCGGCAGTCTGAAGGGGCACCCGTCGGTCGGGTGCCCCTTTCAGTTGCCGTCTTCGTTGCCATCTTCCTGCGGCAGGAGAACGACCCAGTCAGACGTTGAGATAGTCGAGAATGCCTTCGGCCGCCTTGCGCCCCTCGTAGACCGCGGTGACCACCAGGTCCGAGCCGCGCACCATGTCGCCGCCGGCGAAGATCTTCTCATTGCTGGTCTGGAAGGCGAAGTGCAGCTCTTTTTTCAGGTCCTGCTCGGCGGCGACCACCCGGCCGCGCTCGTCGATCTCGACGCTGTGGTCTTCGAACCACTCGATCTCGGTCGGCTGGAAGCCGAAGGCGACGATCACCGCGTCGGCATCGAGGATCTCCTCCGACCCCGGCACCACCTCGGCGCGACGACGGCCGCGCTCGTCGGGCTCGCCCATCCGGGTGCGCACCAGCTTGACGCCGGTGGCGCGCCCTTGCGAGTCACCGATGATCGCGATCGGCTGGCGGTTGAAGAGGAACTCGACTCCCTCCTCGCGCGCGTTCTTCACCTCGCGCCTGGAGCCGGGCATGTTCTCCTCGTCGCGCCGGTAGGCGCAGGTGACCTGGGAGGCGCCCTGGCGGATCGAGGTGCGGTTGCAGTCCATCGCGGTGTCGCCGCCGCCCAGTACCACCACCCGCTTGCCCTGCATCGACACGTAGTCGGCCGGGTTGGCGTTGAAGCCGAGGTTGTAGTTGACGTTGGAGATCAGGAAGTCGAGCGCCTTGTGCACGCCGGCGAGGTTTTCGCCGGGGAAGCCACCTTCCATGTACTTGTAGGTGCCCATGCCCATGAACACCGCGTCGTACTCCTCGATGAGCTCCGCCATCTGCACGTCGCGGCCGATCTCGACGTTGAGCCGGAATTCGACCCCCATCTCCTCGAACACGCCGCGACGGCGCTTCATCACGTGCTTTTCGAGCTTGAACTCGGGAATCCCGAAGGTCAAAAGGCCGCCGATCTCGGGGTAGCGGTCGAATACCACCGGCTTGACCCCGTTGCGCACCAGGATGTCGGCGCAGGCCAGTCCCGCGGGGCCTGCGCCGATCACCGCGACCCGCTTTTCGGTCCAGACCACCTGGGACACGTCGGGGCGCCAGCCGAGCGCGAAGGCGGTATCGGTGATGTACTTCTCGATCGAGCCGATGGTCACCGCGCCGAAGCCGTCGTTGAGGGTGCAATCACCCTCGCAGAGCCGATCCTGCGGGCAGACCCTGCCGCACACCTCGGGCAGCGAGTTGGTCTTGTGCGACATCTCGGCGGCTTCGAGGATGTTGCCCTCGGCGACCAGCTTCAGCCAGTTCGGGATGTAGTTGTGCACCGGGCACTTCCACTCGCAATACGGGTTGCCGCAGTGGAGGCAGCGATGGGCCTGGCTCGCCGCCTCGGCCGGCCGGTAAGGCGCATAGATCTCGGTGAACTCGCGCGAACGGGTGCGCGCGTCCTTCTTCTCAGGGTCCTGACGACCTACGTCGAGAAACTGGAAGTCGTTTGCAAGGCGTTCTGCCATGGGAAGACTCTCCCTCATCGGTCAGGGTCCGGCGCACCGCCGCATGGCGCGGCGGTGCCGACGAATCATTCTGGGCTGCGGCTCGACTGGGCGAGCAGGCTCTTCAAGTTCGCGGCCTTCGGCTTCACCAGCCAGAAGTTGCGCAGGTAATCGTTGAATTCGTCGAGGATACGCAGGCCCCAGGCGGAGCCGGTCTCCATCACGTATTCCTGGAGCACCTCGCGCAGATGGCGGCGGTAGGCCTCCATCGTCTCGGTATTGATCCGTCGGATCTCGACCAGCTCGTGGTTGTAGCGGTCGACGAAGCCGCGGTCCTCGTCGAGCACGTAGGCGAACCCCCCGGTCATTCCCGCGCCGAAGTTGACCCCGGTGGGGCCGAGCACGCAGACCAAACCGCCGGTCATGTACTCGCAACCGTGATCGCCGACTCCCTCGACCACCGCATGGGCGCCTGAGTTGCGCACCGCGAAGCGCTCGCCGGCCTGGCCGACGGCGAAGAGCTTGCCGCCGGTGGCGCCATACAGGCAGGTGTTGCCGATGATCGAGGTCTTCTGGCTTTCGAAGCGGCTGCCAGCGGGCGGCGTGAGCACCAGCTTGCCGCCGTTCATGCCCTTGCCGACGTAGTCGTTGGCGTCGCCTTCGAGATACATCTCGAGGCCGCGCGCGTTCCACACCCCGAAGCTCTGGCCAGCGATTCCCGTGAGCCGGACCTTGAGCGGGGAAGACTCGAGCCCCGCCTCGCCATAGCGCCGGGCGATCTCGCCTGAGACCCTGGCACCGATCGAGCGGTCGCAGTTGGTCACCCTGAACGAGAACTCGCCGCCCTCGCCCGACTCGATCGCCGCCATCATCGCGCCGAGCATCTCTTCGTTCTTCGCCCCCGGGTCGTGCGGCTCGTTGCGGCGCGTGGTGCAGAACTGCGGCGCCGCTGGGTCGACGAAGTCGTTGGCGAGCAGGTCGTCGAGCACGATGCGCTGCTGGGCGCGGGTCTCGCCCTCGATTCGCTCGAGCAGGTCGGTGCGGCCGATCAGATCGGTGAGCTTGCGCACCCCGAGGCTCGCCAGCAGTTCGCGCACCTCCTCCGCGATGAAGTGGAAGTAGTGCTTGACCATATCGACGGTGCCGCGGAAATGCTCATCGCGCAGCCGGCCATCCTGGGTCGCGACCCCGGTGGCGCAGTTGTTGAGATGGCAGATCTTGAGGTACTTGCAGCCGAGCGCGACCATCGGCGCGGTACCGAAGCCGAAGCTCTCGGCACCGAGGATCGCCGCCTTGATCACGTCGAGCCCGGTCTTGAGGCCGCCGTCGGTCTGCAGCCGGATCTTGTGCCGCAGTCCATTGGCGCGCAGCGCCTGATGCACCTCGGGCAGGCCGAGTTCCCAGGGCGAACCGGCATGCTTGATCGAGGTCAGCGGACTCGCCGCAGTGCCGCCGTCGTAGCCGGAGACGGTGATCAGGTCGGCATAGGCCTTGGCCACGCCGGTGGCGATGGTGCCGATACCGGGTTCGGAGACCAGCTTGACCGAGACCTGGGCACGCGGATTGACCTGCTTGAGATCGAAGATCAGCTGGGCGAGATCCTCGATCGAGTAGATGTCATGGTGCGGCGGCGGCGAGATCAGCGTCACCCCCGGCACCGCGTAGCGCAGCCGCGCGATCAGCCCATTGACCTTGCTGCCCGGCAGCTGGCCGCCCTCGCCCGGCTTGGCGCCCTGGGCGACCTTGATCTGCATGACCTCGGCGCTGGCGAGATAGGCCGGGGTGACGCCGAAGCGCCCGGAGGCGATCTGCTTGATCTTCGAATTGCGGATCGTGCCGTAGCGCACCGGGTCCTCGCCGCCCTCGCCGGAGTTGGAACGCCCGCCGGTTTCGTTCATCGCCTGGGCCAGCGCTTCGTGGGCCTCGGGCGAAAGCGCGCCGAGCGACATCCCGGCGCTGTCGAAACGCAGCAGCAGCGCCTCGATCGGCTCGACCTCCTCCAGCGCGATCGGCTCCAGGCCGTCTTTGAGCTTGAGCAGGTCGCGAATCGTCGCCACCGGCCGCTCGTTGACCAAGCGGGCGAATTTCTTCCATTTCTGGTAATCGCCCTGCTGCACCGCCTGCTGCAACGCCATGACCACATCGGGGTTGTAGGCGTGGTACTCGTAGCCGTGGACGTACTTGAGCAGGCCACCCTGGCGGATCTGCTTGCGCTTGATCCGCGCGTCCTGGGCGAGCAGCTGCTGCTGGAGCTGCAGCTCGGCGAAGCCGGCACCCTGGATGCGCGACGCCATCCCCGGGAAGCAGAGATCGATCACCTCCTGGTGCAAACCCACGCCTTCGAACAGCAGCGAGCCGCGATAGGAGGCGATGTGCGAGATCCCCATCTTGGAAAGGATCTTGAGCAGCCCCTTCTGCAGCCCCTTACGGTAGTTCTCGCGCCCCTCGGCCGGGTCGCCGGTGAGCTCGCCGGTGCGATGCATGTCGGCCATCACCTGGTAGGCGAGATACGGATAGACCGCGGTGGCACCCGCGCCGAACAGCACCGCCATCTGGTGGGCATCGCGGGCGAAGCCGGTCTCGACGATCAGGTTGACCCTGGGCCGCAGCGCCAGCTTGCCGAGCGCCGCGTGCACCGCCCCGATACCGAGCGCGGCGTGGATCGGCAGTTGCCCCTCGCGCATCTCGGCATCGCTCAGCACCAGCATGACCTTGCCCTCGCGCGCAGCGGTGATCGCTTCCTCGCACAGCGCCTCGATCGCCTGGCGGAGCCCGAGTCGCTCCGGGTCGTACCAAAGCGAGAGCTCCTTGCTCTGGAACGCGGGATCCTCCTGGGTGGTCAGCGCGGTGAACTTGCGCGGCGAGAGGATCGGCGTGGTCAGGATCAGCCGGTTGGCATGATCCGGCGTAGCGGCGAAGACGTTGCGCTCGGCGCCGAGACAGGTCTCGAGCGACATCACGATCGCTTCGCGCAGCGGATCGATCGGCGGATTGGTGACCTGGGCGAACTTCTGGCGAAAGAAGTCGGTGACCAGCCGCGGCTGGCGCGACAGCACCGCCATCGGCGCATCGTCGCCCATCGAGCCGACCGCCTCCTGGCCGCTCTCGGCGAGCGGGCGCAGCAGCTGGTCGCGCTCCTCGAAGCTGACCAGGAACATCTTCTGGTAGCTGAGCAGCTTGTCGCTGTCCATCGGCACGAAGCGGGCCAGCTCGGTCAGCGCCGACTCGAGATAGTGGGCGTTCTCGCGCAGCCAGCGCTTGTACGGATAGGCCGACTTCAGCCGGTCGTCGACATCGCTGGTGTGCAGCACCTCGCCGGTGTGGGTGTCGACCGCGAGGATCTGCCCCGGACCGACGCGGCCCTTGGCGATCACGCTCTCGGGTGCGTAGCCGTGCACCCCGATCTCGGAGGCGAGCGTGATGTAGCCGTTGTCGGTGATCACCCAGCGCGCCGGACGCAGCCCGTTGCGATCGAGGGTACAGACGGCGTGACGGCCGTCGGTGATCACGATGCCCGCGGGGCCGTCCCAGGCCTCCATGTGCATCGAGTTGAATTCGTAGAACGCGCGCAGGTCGGCGTCCATGGTCTGCACGTTCTGCCACGCCGGCGGCACCATCAGCCGGATCGCGCGATGCAGCTCCATGCCGCCGGTGAGCAGCACCTCGAGCATGTTGTCCATGCTCATCGAGTCGGAGCCTTCGGCGCTGACGATCTGGTCGAACTCGCCGAGGCCAGGCAGCAGCTCGCTCTTGAAACTCTGGCGCCGTGCGTTGGCCCAGCTACGGTTGGCCTCGACGGTATTGATCTCGCCGTTGTGGGCCAGAAAGCGGAAAGGCTGGGCCAGCGGCCAGCGAGGCGCGGTATTGGTCGAGAAACGCTGGTGGAAGACGCAGATCGAGGTGCGCATCCGCGCATCGCTCAGATCGCGATAGAACGCCGGCAGGTCGGCCGGCATCATCAGGCCCTTGTAGGAAACCACCTTGGCCGACAGCGAGCAGACGTAGAACTCGGAATCCGAAGCCAGGCGTACCTCGGCGTGCCGGCGCGCCATATAGAGGTCGACCGCGAACAGCGCATCATCGTCGCGGCTCTGCGCGGGGCCGACGAACACCTGTCGGATACGCGGCTGGCAAGCGAGGGCGATCGGGCCGCAGACGCTCGGGTCCACCGGAACTTCACGCCAGCCGTAGAGCTCGAGCCCACGCGCGGCGAGCTCGGCGTCGAGCGTCGCGCGCGCCGCACTTTCACGAGCATCGTCATCGGCGAAGAAGACGGTACCGACCGCGAAGCGTTCGCCAAGTGTGACCCCGAGCTCTTCACGAGCGGTCTCACGCATGAACACGTCGGGCATCCGGAACAGCAGACCGCAGCCATCGCCGGTCTTGCCGTCGGAGTTGATCCCACCGCGGTGCGTCATGCAGGCCAGTGATTCGATCGCCGTATTGAGCAGATCGAAACTCTCCTCACCCTGCATGTGGGCGATAAGGCCAAAGCCACAGTTGTCGCGAAACTCACTGGGACGATGAAGACCTCTCATCATGAAGTGCCTCTCGAGGTGCTTGTATCCAGTTTCTGACGAAGATATATTGATCTGTTTTGTCATTCCCCCGACATAGAATTCGGGCGGTAAGCACCCGGCCACAGGTGGGTGAACGGGCCAGCGAGCATAGCGAGGTTCAGGAACGGGGCGCAATACGTCACTCCCCTTCAAATTCACGCTAAGCGACTGATATCGCGCTGCATTTTCTCCCTTTTCGGAGAAAAAACCCTTATCCTTTCATACGTTTGCGCAATGGATGAGAATGATTCCATCGAGTTGTGGAACGGCGTTCTTTAACTCAAAAAGCCATGCCGATTTTGCATGGGCCATGCAAATTTAGACGATCACCATCGTCAAGTCGCACCAAGGCGAGATGGAAATCCCGCCGCTCGCACCAAGTTGATGCAATTTTTGGCACCGAACTGCGCCCTGCTTGCGCCTCGCCGCTTCCCATCCGCAGGGTCATCGCCCCCAACCTGGGCACCGGAACGCCGAAGGCGCCAGGCTCCCCGTGGGAAGCCGGCGCCTTCGAGACAGGCTTGGGAGAGCGCGCTCAGAACAGCCCGAACAGCGCGCCGAGCCCGAGCAGATAGAGACTGAACAGCCAGATGATCGGGAAGGAGAACCTGAGGTGCTGGCCCATCTGCACCCCGGCAAGCCCCACCGCCAGCCATACCGCCGGCGCGAAGGGACTGACGAAGGTGCCCGCGTTGTTGCCGATCGCCATCGCGTAGACCACCGAGCGGGGGTCTACACCGGCCGGCGCGGTGACTTCCTGCACCACCGGCAGCAGCGCGAAATAGTATGCGTCGGTACTGGTCAGCATATCGAGCGGCACGCCGAAGATCCCGACCACCACATGCAGCCAGGCGATCGATTCCCGCGGCAGGGTATTGGCGAGATCGTTGGCGATCGAGGTCAGCATCCCCCCATCCGAGAGGATACCGAGGAAAGCCCCCGCGGCGCCGATGATCGCCGCCATGTTGAGCGCCTGGGGCGCATGCTTCTTGATCGCAGCGGCCTGGTCCGCGGGGCGCGGCAGGTTGACCGCGAAGGCGGCGCCGAGGGCGAGCATGAAGGTGTAAGCCGGTGCTAGCCATCCCATCGCCAGCACCGCCACCACCGTGATCACGATAGCCAGGTTGATCCAGAAGTGCCGAGGCAGGCCCACCTCCGGGATGCCCGGCTCTTCGTCGTCACCGAACTGCGCCTGCACCCGGCGCTGAATCCGCTTGAACTCGGGCAGGCGACGGGGTTCGCTGGCGGCATGGGCGGCCACGGTCGGCTGCATCGTCATCGCACGATGGCTCGATGGTTCACCATGCTGGGCGCGAATCAGCCGCTGCTCCCGCCAGCCGAACAGCGCGGCGAGCGCCATGGCGCCGATCATTCCGGCCAGCTGCACCGGGATCAGCGCATGCCAGAGCTCGGTGGGGTCGACCCCGGTGACCGCGCCAGCACGCCCGATCGGCCCGCCCCAGGGCACCATGTTCATCACCCCCATCGACATCGACATCAGCAACAGCAGCAAGAGTGGGCGCATGCCGAGGCGCTGGTAGAGCGGCAGCAGCGCGGGTATCACGATCAGAAAGGTCGCAGCGCCAGAACCATCGAGGTGAACGATGGCGGCGAGCAGCGTGGTCATCACCGCGACGGCGATCACATTGCCGCGAGTGAGCTTGATCACCCCGCGCACGATCGGATCGAACAGACCGCGCTCCTTCATGATGCTGAAGAACAGGATCGCGAACATGAACATGAAGGCGACGTTGGCCACCCGGGTGACGCCGGACTGGAAGAAATCGGATATTTCGCTGAGCGAATAGCCCGCCGCCAGCGCCCCGGCGAAGGGAATCGCAGTCAGCGCCACCAGCGGACTGAGCTTTTCGGTGATCAAGGTGGCGACGATCGCCACGATGACGATGAGGCCAATGATGGTGAGCACGGTGAGACTCCTCTCAAGATCGAGACGCTGCGGTCGAGGCCATGACAGGGTCAACGATCGACGCCCTGTTCTTGTAATACCGCCGGCGCGGTGAACGGGCTGGAGGATAGAGAGTCGCCGATGAGCGAGCAAAAGGGCGAAACGGCAGGCGAACGGCGGAATCTACGCTGTTGGTCGAATATCGAGGGAACCGGATGGAGCCGGTTCGCAGAGGATCGAGATTGTTGAAATTAATAAAATGTTAAAAAATTTATGAAACCAGCATTCCGACTAGACCAAAGGACAACAGCGACGATGGTCGCATTGCGCATCCATCGCCGCACGCTTGCAGCGCTTCAGCCAATCGAGTCGCCACGCTGGCGAGCCAGGGTGGCGCGAGGGTAGGCCTTCAGCATCTCACCCAGCAGCGCTTCGTCGACGTTCGCCTCGACCCGCGCCTGTCCGAGCCGGTCGAGCAGCACCAGGCGCAGCCCGGCATCGAGCACCTTCTTGTCGAGCCTCATCAGCTCGAGGAACCGTTCGCTGCTCATTCCCTCCGGCGCATGGACCGGCAGGCCGGCGGCGCGCAGCAGCGTCTCCACCCGAGCCAGCGCGGCGGCGTCGAGATCGTTGAGCCGGGCTGACAGGGTCGCGGCCATCATCATTCCGCTCGCCACCGCTTCTCCGTGCAGCCAGCGCCCGTAGCCCTGGTCGGTCTCGATCGCGTGACCGAAGGTATGGCCCAGGTTGAGCAGCGCACGCACGCCCTGCTCGGTCTCGTCTTCGGCGACGATCTCGGCCTTCACCGCACAGCTGCGCAGGATCGCCTCGGTCAGCGCCTGGGCGTCGAGGGCGCGCAGCGCTTCGACGTTGTCCTCGAGCCAGGAGAGGAACTCGAGATCGCGGATCAGTCCGTACTTGATCACCTCGGCGAGCCCGGCCGAAAGTTCGCGCGGCGGCAGGCTCTCGAGGGTGGCGGTGTCGATGATCACCGCGCGGGGCTGCCAGAACGCGCCGATCATGTTCTTGCCGCGTGGATGGTTGACCCCGGTCTTCCCTCCCACCGAGGAGTCGACCTGGGAAAGCAGCGTGGTGGGCATCTGGATGAAAGCGATGCCGCGCTGGTAGCAGGCCGCGGCGAAACCGGCCATGTCGCCGATCACCCCTCCGCCGAGCGCGATGATGGTGGCGCGCCGGTTGAACCGCGCGGCGAGCAGCCCGTCCCAGATCCGCTCGACGCAATCGATGGTCTTGTACTGCTCGCCGTCGGGGAGAATCGTCTCGGCGAGCCGATAGTCGCCAAGCTGGGCCTTGACCCGCTCGAGATAGAGCGCCGCGACCGTCTCATTGGTGACGATCATCACCTGGCGTCCGGCGATGTAGGGCGCATAGAGATCACCGCGATCGATCAGCCCCGGCCCTACGTGGATCGGATAGCTGCGCTCGTCGAGCTCGACCATCAGGGTCTGCATGGAAATTCCTCGATACTGGCGCGGACGCACGGAGCATAGGCGTCCGGATGGAGTGGAATGAGCGAGCGGGGCTTGACGCGCAAGGGCTCAGCCCCGTGCGTCGACCAGATCATCCTGGAGATGGAGCTGACGGCGGATATCGTTGACCACGCTCCTCGGGCTGCGCCGCTCGGTGCTGATCACCAGATCGGCGGTGGCGCGATAGAGCGGCTCGCGCACCTCGAACAGCTCGCGCAGCTTGCGGCCCGGGTCCTCGCACTGCAGCAGCGGCCGGTTGCGGTCCCGCGCGGTGCGCTTGAGCTGCTGCTCGACCGAGGTGCGCAGGAAGATCACCGTACCGCGCTCGCGCAGCAGCCGGCGGCTTTCGGGATGGGTGACCGCGCCACCGCCGGTGGCGAGCACGACGCCCTGCTGGGTGGAAAGATCGTCGATGACCTGGGCCTCGCGAGCGCGAAAGCCCGCCTCGCCCTCGACATCGAAGATCCATGGGATATCGCAGCCGCAGCGCCGTTCGATCTCGTGATCGCTGTCGAAGAACGGCCGCTGCAGCTCAGCGGCCAGCAAACGACCGATGGTGCTCTTGCCGGTCCCCATCGGACCGATGAGAAATATGTTGAGTGAATCCCGCATCAGCGTGCCGCTCGTTGGTCCTCGATGATGTTCGGCGTGATGAACACCAGCAGCTCGACTCGCTCCCGTGCCCGCTCCGCACGCCTGAACAACCCGCCGAGCAGAGGCAGATCGCCAAGCCATGGCAGCTTGTACAGCTCATTCGCCTGCTCGCTGGTCAGGATACCGCCAAGTACCACCGTTTCGCCATTATCGACCAGCACTTGAGTACTGATTCGACTGGTGTCTATCGCGGGGAGGCCATTGAAGCGATCGCCCGCGACGCTATCGTTCTGTACGTCGACCGACATCCGAATGCGCCCGTCCGGGGTCAACTGGGGCAAGACCTCGAGGGCGAGCACCGCGTCACGAAAACTTGTGCTGGTCGAACCATAAGCGCCCGACTCCTGGTAGGGCACCTCCTGGCCTTGGCGGATCATCGCCGGCTCCCGGTCGAGGGTCATCACCCGCGGCTGCGACAAGGTATGGCTCATCCCCTCGCGCTCGAGGGCGTTGAGCTCCAGCGCCAGCAGTACGTTGCTGTTGATCAACCCCACCGTGAAGGTACCCTGCGGCGACGCCGTGCCACCGAGCTCGAAACCTAGCCCGAGGAAGGGGCCGCTCCCTTCGCTCCCTGGGCTGAAGCCTCGCCGTTCGCTCGCGATCCCCTCGCTGAACGCTCGCCCGATGCCGGCCTCCCCCCAGCGAATGCCAAGCTGGCGCGAGACCCGTTCGCGAGCGATCACGATCCTCGCCTCGATCTGCACCTGCCGCAGCGGCACATCGAGCTCGGCCAGCGCCCGCCTGATCCCGGCCAGCCGAGTCGGCGTATCCTGCACCAGCAGCATATTGGTGCGGGCGTCGAAGCCGATCCATCCCCGCGGTGAGAGCAGGCCCGCGCCACCGCCGCCCTCGAGCAGCGATGCCACGTCCTCCGCGCGGGCATAGTCGACCTTGAGCATATCCAGCGCGAGCGCCTGCTCGTCCCCCGCCGGGCGCGCCTCGCGCGCGACGATGGCCTCGATCGCCGCCGCCGGAGCGACCAGCAGCGCATCGCCATGGCGGCGGCTGGACAGCCCTTGCCCCTCGAGCACCAGCGCCAGCGCACGCGACCAGGGGATCGATTCGAGACGCAGGGTCAACTCGCCCTCGACGCCGTCGGCGACCACCAGATCGACGCCGCCGGCCTCGGCGAGCAGCGAGAGCGCCGCGCGCACCGGCAGCCGCTGGAAATCCAGGCTGACCGGCGTATCCCCCCCCGAGGGCGGGGCGACCACGACACGCTCGACATTGACCGGCAGCGGGCGCTCGGCAGCGGCCTCGGCAACCACCGGCGCGGAGCCGGGCTCGAGCACCACCTCGATCCGCCGACCGTGGCGCTCCACCCGGTACCCATGGGGTCTGGCCAGTTCCAGCAGCAAACGCACGCCTCCTGGCGGCGTCGATATCTCCAGCGGCCCGACCCCTGGCACCGCATGGGCGGGCGCTCTTCCCTCGAGCAGCGTGCGCGCGCCGGGCAGCGTGAACATCAGCCGCGGCGGCTGGCCGAGCGAAAGCCCATTGATCTCGCTGGCCTCGTCATCGAACTCGAGCACCATGCGCGCATCACCGCTAGCTGGCTCGATCGAAAGCCGCGCATCGACCAGCTCACTCGCCCAAGTTATCGTCGGCGCGAACGTGAAAGCGCAGAAGAGCAGCAGGATTCCCAGTCTCATCGCTGCGGCTCCGCACCGAGCAGGCGCAGTACTCGCTCTCCCTCCCCTCGTTCAGCCACCTCGCCGGGTAGCTCGAGGGTCAGCCCCATGGCATCGAACGCCACCACCTTGGCCCGCTCCTCGCCGATCGCATCACCGACGGCGACGCGTACCACGCGGCCTTCCGCGGTCTCGACCAGCGCGAATCGACCGTGCCGGTCGCTCAGCACACCGCGAGGAACAAGCTGTCGCACCGAGAACCCCGCCATCGACGCCGGCGGTATGCCGATCTCCTCCACTGCGCCTCGAAAGGGGTCGTGTCTCAGTGCCGCATCGAGGCGCTGTGCGAATGCGTCATCGCTGATCTTCATCGATACCGGCGGGAGAGCCGCGACACTCACCTGCTCATGTGCCACTGGCCCGGGGCCGTCGCCACAGCCGCAAAGCGCCACGATGGCTGCCCAGGCCGAGCCGCGTCTCAGCGGCCTCATTGCGAGGGCCCCGGTTCGGCGTCGGGATGCCAGCCGAGCTCGAGGCGCAGCGCCAGCCTCGTAACGGCACCGCCCTCCGCGGTATCCAGCGCACGGCGCAGTTCGAAGTCGCCGGGCGAGACGGCGCCCAGTGCGGAGGGCGCGAGCATGAACGCGACCAGCGGCGCGAAGTCGCCCTCGAGGCTCAATTCGATCAGCGGGCGCCTCCCCTCTCCGAGCGGCGCGAGCCGCGTGATCTCAAGGCCCCGCTCAAGGGCGAGGGCAGAGAGTGCCTCGAGCGGCCGCGCCGGCACCGCGAACGCCTGGTTTAAGGCTCGGCGGTACTCGGCGATCTCCTGCTCCTGCTCGCGCAGCAGCGTCAACCGCTCGAGCGCCGCTCGGTCTCCAAGCCGCTGCTCCAACGCCCGCTCCAGCGCTGTGCGAGAAGCAAACAGCGCATCTAGCCCGGGTGCGATCCATAGCGCCCCGCTGAGCGCCAGGGCGAGGAAAAATCCCCCCCCCACCGCCACGGCCCATAGCCACCGGGGCCAGAACAGCGGATCGAACGGCTCCCAGCGACAGCCGGGCAGGGCACCCACGCGCCAGCGCGAGATGCTGGTCATCCGACCACCTCCTGCGTGCTTGGCACCTCCTCCACCGGCTCCCCCACCAGCCCGGGCAGCTCGAGTTCGAGCCGGCACCAGCCGCCCTCCGCCCCAGGCCGATGCTCGATCAGCCGGGCCGATGCCACCTGAGGCAGGCCGCCGAGACGCGCCAGCGCCAGATTGGCGGCTACCAGCGTCCCTTGCGCCTCCAACCGCAGCAGCCGGCCACGGCGTTCGATCCGCTCGAGCCTGAGCCCCTCCGTGCCGAGCCAGGACAGCGCCGCCCAGAGCTCGACCCAGCCATCACGCACCGCGAGCCACTGCTCGAGCGATCGATGCCGCTGCGCGAGCATCGCTCGCTGGCGCTCGATCGCCGTCAGCTCGGCAAGCGTTGCGGTCAACTCGATGCGTTCGAGCGCGAGCTCCTCCACCCGGCTCTCCCAGCGCTCGCGCTGCAGCGAGAGCCAGCCCGCCAGCGAGGCGCCCAGCGACAAGGCCAGCACACCCGCCACTGCGCACCAGGCGCAAAGACGCAACCGGGCTCTGCGGCGCATGGGCTCTCGCCAGGGGCGTAGATCCACATCGTTCCAGGCGCTCATCGCCAGCCTCTCACCGCCAGCGCATAGGCGAGCGCCAGCCGAGCGTCGCCGTCATCGCGGCGACCCGGCCAGGTACCGATGGCCCGCGGCTCATATGGCGCGACTCGACGCCCGAGCGCCTCACTCAGACCGACGGGGTCCGACGACGCCCAGCCTTCGCCCGCGAGCCAAAGCCTTACCGGCGGCGCATCGCCCCACGTGGAAGGCAGCCAGTCGACCAGAGCCTGCCTGGGATCGGCCCCGGCCAGGTCGTTGGCAAGCCGAAGACCATCTCGCACCAGCCAAAGGCGCTGGCCATCACGATAGAGCAGGGCATCCGCCGGGGTGCGCTCGACCAGGCGCGAGAGGGCGAACAGGTCGACGTCCATCGCCGCGACCTCGAGACCGAGCCCGGCGAATTCACCCAGCCGCGCCTCGAGCTCGCTAGGGCGGCAGGCCACCAGCCGCCAGGAAAGCCGCTGCGGAACTCCGCTGCGAAAATCGATGTCATCAGCAAGGCAGAAATCGAACACCGGCGGTTCATCGAGGGTCGCGGCCAGCCTGCCCAGCCGCGCGCGGAGGTGCCTTTCCACTTCGCCAGGGCTGAGCCCTGCGGGCAGTTCGATGCGCTGTTCGAGCAGTCGCTCGGCGTCCAGCGCGGTGACCACGCGACGGGCGCGCGGGGAAAGTCGCTCGAGCAGCCGCTCGAGCGCAGGGCGTGCGCTGTGCTCGTCCGGGCGACGCGGCTCCACCCCTGTGCGGGTTACGCTCATGCCGCGGCGCCGGGGCTCCAGCTCGACCAGCGCCACCGCGCGTTCGCCGAGGGAGATTCCAAGCCGGGGCGAGCGGGCGGGAAGCGCCTGCCCAGAGGCCAGAAAGGTGCAGACGCGTGCCACCCAGTGCGCTAAGGTAACCGGTCGCAACAAGCCGACATGGTTTATCACTGGCCCCTCCTGAGGGCGCTACTTATAATGCGCCACGTTTGTGGTTGTTCACCTGTCACGACCTCGATGAGCCGGCTCGCACCGGTATCCGCCGCGATTCCCATGCCGCTCGCGTCTTTCGCGACGACCGTTTCAAGCTCGTCGCCACCCACTTCGGATGGGCCGTTCTAAATGAAGTTGATCAAACGCACCTTGTTTCATCTTTTCTGGCTGCTGATTGCCTTAACGGCCGCGGGACTGCTCGCTGTAGCCGCGGCGGCGATCTATTTCGTCCCAAGCCTCCCCGATGTGAATTCACTGCAGAACTATCAGCTGGCGACGCCGCTGCGGGTCTACAGCCAGGATGGCAAGCTGATCGGTGAGTACGGAGAGCAGCGTCGACAGATCGTCGACTTCGATGAGGTACCCGCGGATCTGGTCAATGCGATCGTCGCCGCCGAGGACCAGGATTTCTTCAGCCACCCGGGTATCGACCCCAGGGGGCTTGCACGTGCGGCGATGGAGCTTGCCGCGAGCGGCAGCATCCGCTCCGGGGGCAGCACCATCACCATGCAGGTGGCGCGCAACTATCTGCTCACCCTGGATCAGACCTTCACCCGCAAGATCCGTGAGATCCTGCTGGCGCTGCAGATGGAGCGGATCCTGACCAAGGAGCAGATCTTCGAGCTCTACGTGAACAAGATCTATCTCGGCCAGGGCGCCTATGGGGTCGGCTCGGCGGCGCAGATCTACTTCAACAAGCCGCTCTCGCAGCTGACCCTGCCCGAGGCGGCGACCATCGCGGGACTGCCGAAGGCACCCTCGAGCCTCAACCCGATCGCCAACCCCGAGCGCTCGCTGATCCGCCGCAACTGGATCCTGCTGCGCATGCAGCAGCTCGGCTACGTCAGCAACGAGCAGTACCAGCAAGCGGTGCAGGCGCCGATCCAGATCCAGCGCTCGCGCACCGAGCTGCAGCTCCAAGCGCAGTACGTGGCGGAAATGGCCCGCCAGTATGCGATCTCTCGCTTCGGCGACAGGGCCTACACCGATGGCTACTCGATCACCACGACGCTCGACAGCCGCACCCAGAACCAGGCGCGAGATGCGCTGATCGATGGGCTGGTCGCTTATGACGCGCGCCACGGCTGGCGCGGTCCCGAGCAGAGCGGGATTCCCTCGACCTTGGCCGAGGCGCAGGAGCGCACCGACCGGCGCGGGCTCGAGGAGGAGCTCGCCGCCTCGCCCGAGGTGGCCCAGACCGCCCGCCAAGCGGCCGAGCGCAGCTCGACCCGGGTGGAGGGCATCGAAGAGGATGTCTCCAACTGGCTGAGGGTGCTCGGCAGTACGCCCAACGTGGGGCCGCTCGAACCAGCGATCGTGATCGACGTCCAGGGTCAGCAGATGCGCGTGCTGCGACGCAATGGCCAGGTGGAGACGATCGGCTGGGACGAGCTCAAGTGGGCTGCGCCCTACCGCAGCGTGCGCGCCCGCGGGGCATCGCCGACCCAGGCCGCCCAGATCGCCGCGCGCGGCGATCTGGTGCGGGTCGTGGCCAACGGGCAGGGCAATAGCGAGCGCTGGCGGCTCTCCCAGACGCCCCAGATCGAAGGTGCGATCGTGGTACTCGATCCACGCACCGGGGCGATCCGCGCGCTGCAGGGCGGTTTCAGCTTCGCCAAGAGCAGCTTCAACCGCGCCACCCAGGCACGCCGCCAGCCCGGCTCGAGCTTCAAGCCGTTCATCTACCTGTCCGCGCTGGAACAGGGCAACATGACGCCCGCAACGGTGATCAACGATGCGCCGATCGTCCAGCAGGAGCTCAGCGGCGACGTCTGGCGCCCGGAGAACGACACCCGTTCCTTCCTCGGCCCGACCCGGCTGCGCGAAGGGCTCTATCGCTCGCGCAACCTGGTGACCATCCGCGCACTGCAGGCGACCGGGCTCGACAATACCCTGGATATGCTCGAGCGCATGGGCTTCAACCGCGCGCAGCTGCCCAACGGTTTGTCACTGGCGCTGGGCAGCGCCTCGCTGACACCGCTCGAGATCGCCCGCGGCTACGCCGAAATCGCCAACGGCGGGTTCAAGGTGCTGCCCTGGTACATCGCCAGGATCACCCAGGGCGAGGACCAGACCAACCTGCTCGATGAGCCGAACCCACCCGCGGCCTGCCCCGAGTGCGATCCGTTCGAAAGCACGGTGGAGATCGATGGCCGCACCTATCCGATCGCCGAGCGAGTCGCCGATGGCGCGTCGGTGTACATGCTTCAGGATATGATGCGCGACGTGATCAGACGGGGCACCGGCCGAGCGGCGCTGTCGATCGGACGCGACGACCTGGCCGGCAAGACCGGCACCTCGAACGATCAGCGCGACACCTGGTTCTCAGGCTTCAACGGCGCGCTGGTCGCGACCGTCTGGGTCGGAATGGACGACAACTCGAGCACCGGCGAGTACGGCGCCCAGGCGGCGCTGCCGATCTGGACCCAGTTCATGGGCCAGGCGCTACAGGGCATGTCGCCGCAGTTCCTGCCACGCCCCGAGAACGTGGTCAGCGCCCGGATCGATCCACAGAGCGGCCGACGCCTGCGCGACAACGACCCAGGCGGGATCAGCGAGATTTTCCGCGCCGACAATCTGCCCCCCTACCAAGAGCCTTCGGTACGGCCCGATCTGGAGAATGAGTCGGGCTCGCAAGGCACCGGCTCCTATGACGCCATCTTCTGAACCAAGCGGGGCGCCCTGCGGGCGCCCCAGAACCGCTCTGCCATCGCGCTGCACCGTCAGTCCCAAGCTACCGAGCCCCTCGGTACCGGCATGGGCGAGCGCCGCGCTCGCACTCACCATCGCCCTGCTGTCCTTGCCCGCCGAGGCACAGATCGAGGACTTCTCGACGCTGCTCGATCCCGCCCTGGCGGAGGAGGACTTCGAGGGCAACCTCCAGTTCGGCTTCATCAACCGCACCGGTAACGACGACAGCTCGTCGCTCAATGGGCGCACGAACCTGACCTGGTACCGGGACCGCTGGTCGTACAATCTCTATGCTTCCGCCGACAGCGCGCGCAGCGGTGACGAGAGCACCGCCGAGCGCTACGTCGGCGCGGCCCGCACGCGCTACAACCTCGCCGAAGACAACTATGTGTTCGGCCAGCTGCGGCTGAACGTCGATCGCTTCAGCGGTTACGACAACCAGCTTTCGCTGGCCGGCGGCTACGGGCGCCAGCTGGTCGATACGCGACCTCACTCGCTATCGGTGGAGATCGGTCCCGGCATACGCCGGGACAAGATTCGCAACGGCGACGTCGACTACCGGGCGCTGGCGTACGCCGGCTTCAACTATGGCTATCGCCTCTCCGATACCGCCCGCTTCGAACAAGGGTTCGCCACCGAAGCCGCCGGCGACGACCTCACCCTGCGCAGCGAAACATCGTCGAGTCTTTCGATCAACGCCGACTTCTCCCTGCGCCTGGCCTATCTCGTCGAGCACAACAGCGATCCGCCCGACGATGCCGAGTATCGCACCGATACCACGACCACGATGTCGATCGTCTACGGGCTCTAGAAGGTTGGCGGCGGACCGGCATGGTTCGACTCAAGATGTTTCCGAGCGTCCTGAGCGAGCCGAAGGACACGAACGGCCCAACGAGCCCGTTCGTCCCGAGCGGCGCCATACGCGCCAAGGTCGAGTTCCAGCTCGGCAACTGGGGGCGCCAGTCGAGGGATCGTGCGGCGGCGCTAAGGCTGTGGTTCGACTCGGCTCGTTCCTCGCCGGCTCACCACGAGCGGATGTGGGGGATGCCGGGCCTTCGCGCCAATTTCCAACCCGTTCGTCCCGAGCGGCGCCATACGCGCCAAGGTCGAGTTCCAGCTCGGCAATGGGGGCGCCAGTCGAGGGATCGAGCGGCGGCGATGAGGCTGTGGTTCGACTCGGCTCGTTCCTCGCCGGCTCACCACAAGCGGATGTGGGGGATGCCGGGCCTTCGCGCCAATTCCCAACCCGTTCGTCCCAAGCGGCGCCGATACGCGCCAAGGTCGAGTTCCAGCTCGGCAACTGGGGACGCCAGTCGAGGGATCGTGCGGCGGCACTAAGGCCGTGGTTCGACTGCCCTCGCGCCCCGGGCACTGACCTTGAACGGTTGGGAATGCAGGGCCTTCGCGCCAACTCCCTACCCGTTCGTCCCGAGAGGAGCGAAGCGACGTCGAGGGATCGGGCGGCTCGAGCGGCCCTTCCTCGGCCGCTCTCCAGTGCAGCGGTCTAGTCCGCCCACCAGGCGTTGAGTTCGTCCAGCACCTCAGCGTCGATGCCATGGCCGAGCGACGGGTGAAGGCTCCACTGGGTCGTCGCGCCCTGCCGCTCGAGCCAGCGCGCGGTGCGCTCGCCGTGCTGCGGCGGTACCCTCGCATCCGCATCGCCATGGATCACCAGCACCTTGGCGCCGTCGAGCTCGACGCGGCGAGTGTCGTCGACCAGGAAGCCCGAGAGCAGCGCAGCTCCGTCGAAGCGCTCGGGCGCTTCGATCAGCACCTCGGCGGCCATCGCCGCGCCCTGGCTGAAGCCGAGCAGGTAGAGCCGCGAAGGAGCGAGCCCCTGCTCTGCCAGCGCCTCGTCGATGGTCGCGAGCACCGCTTCGCGGCCCTCGGCGACGTCCTGCTCGAGCCCAGGACCGAAACCCTCGACCACGGTGCCTTCGAACCAGCGATAACGCTGCGCGGAAAGCTCGAACGGCGCCCGCACGGCGAGCATCCGCCATCCCTCGGGGAGATGTTCGGCCAGCGGCAGCAGGTCACGCTCGTTGGTACCGAGGCCATGCAGGGCGACCACCAGCGGCGCGTCCGCGCGCCCCTCTGCCGGCGCCAGGCGATAGGCCAGGCCGGTCTGCGCCCATGCGCTGAAAGCGAGCGGCAAGAGGAGAATCAGTAGCATGGCGGCGAAGCGAGGATAGCGGCGATACATGGCATCCAGTGCGAGCTCGGTGAGAGTCCTTCGAGCCTCTCACGCCCTGCCCGGATTCGCCTTGGCTGGCGCTGAAACGCCAGGACCCGCCACGAGGGCGGGTCCTGGACGATGATGCTTGGGTGAAGCGTCGCGATGACGCTTCGGGCGGGGCCTCAGCCGCGCTTCACCGCTGCACCGAAACGCTTGTTGAAGCGCTCGACGCGACCACCGGTGGTCGCCTGCTTCTGCTTGCCGGTGTAGAACGGGTGGCAGTTGGAGCAGACGTCCAGGTTCAGCGACTCGTTGGAGGTGCTGCCGATTTCGAAGCTGGCACCGCAAGAGCAGCTGGCGGAGATGGTCTGGTACTGGGGATGAATCGAAGCTTTCATGTGAGACCTCGCTTGGCATGCCGCCACCCGGTCAAGTCAGATTGCGCGTGAATGAGTCGCGCCTTGCCAGGTACCGCATGCGAAATGGAAGATGTACGACCTTCGCCGGCCGCCGTGACGACGCTCATCGCGGCGAGCATCCGGGTCGAGCGCATCACCCGAGGGCGGACGCGCTGAAGACGAAGGCGCATATTCTAGCAGCTTCGAGTCTGGAGGCCAATCGTTGGTCGAACCCCGCAATACCCCGTCCCCTCACGCCTCACCTTCGGTGCTGCGCGTGGCGCTGCCCACGCCACTGCGGCGCGTGTTCGACTATCTCCCCGGCCGGGAGCGCCCCGCCGCCGGCTGGGTGCCAGGGCTCAGGGTGCGGGTCCCGTTCGGCCGCCGCGAGATGGTCGGCGTGGTGGTCGAGGTCGCGGCGGACAGCGACTTCGAGCTCGCCAAGCTCAAGCCGATCGCCGCGCTGATCGACCAGACCCCGCTACCCGAGGAGTGGCTATGGCTGTGTCGCTTCACCGCCCGCTACTACCAGCATTCGCTCGGTGACACGCTGGCCCACGCGATGCCGGCGCTGCTGCGCCAGGGGCGTCCGCTCGAAGCGCGCACCCGGGAGCGCTGGCGCTGCACCCCCAAGGGCGCAGCCCTGGACCCCGCCACGCTGCGCCAGGCCAAGCGGCAGGGCGAACTGCTCGGGCTGCTCCAGCAGCACACTGCGGGCCTGGTCGGCTCCGCGGTGCTCGCCCATGGCTTTGCCCGGCCACAGCTCGAGGGGCTGCGCGCCAAGGGCCTGGTCGAGTGCGAGGAGGAGCCGCTGACCCGGGCGGTCCAGCCCGGCACCCCGACCCTCGCCGAGCCTTCGCTGACCCTCAACCGCGAACAGGGCGAGGCGCTGGCTGCGCTGCACGAGGGGCTCGGGCGTTTCTCGCCGAGCCTGCTCCACGGCGTCACCGGCAGCGGCAAGACCGAGGTCTACCTGCAACTGATCGAGGCGGTGCTCGACCGCGGCGGCCAGGCGCTGGTACTGGTGCCCGAAATAGGGCTGACCCCGCAGACCCTCGAGCGCTTTCGCCGCCGCTTCAGCGTGCCGGTGGTGATGATCCATTCGGGCGTCAGCGACGGCGAGCGCCTCGACGTCTGGGAGGCCGCGCGCTCGGGCCGTGCGCGAGTGGTGGTCGGCACCCGCTCGGCGATCTTCACCCCGATGGAGAAGCTCGGCGCGATCATCGTCGATGAGGAGCACGACGCCTCGTTCAAACAGCAGGAGGGGCTGCGCTACAGCGCCCGCGACCTCGCCGTGGTCCGCGCCCGCCGCGAGCAGCTGCCGGTGGTGCTCGGCAGCGCCACTCCTTCGCTCGAAAGCCTCGCCCACGCAGGCCGTGGCCACTATCGCCACCTGAAGCTCAATCGCCGCGCCGGCAGCGCATCGTTCGCCCGCCTCGAACTCGTCGACCTGCGGATCAAGCGCCGCGAGGGCGGCCTCGGCCAGGAATCGATCGAGGCGATCAAGACCCAGCTCGATGCGGGCCACCAGGTGCTGGTGTTCATCAATCGCCGCGGGTTCGCCCCGACCCTCTCATGCCAGCAGTGCGGCCATATCTTCGACTGTCCAAGCTGCGATGCGCGCATGACCCTGCACCGCCAGCCTCCCCGGTTGGTCTGCCACCACTGCGATCACCAGGCTCCCCTGCCGGATGCCTGCCCGAAGTGCGCAAGCGGCGACCTGCGCCCGCTCGGCGCCGGCACCGAGCGCACCGAGGAGACCCTCCAGGCGCGCTTCCCGGACGCCCGCATCCTGCGTATCGACCGCGACAGCACCCGGCGCAAGGACGCACTCAGCGACGCGCTCGACGAGGTGCGCAGCGCCCGCCCCTGCATCCTGGTCGGCACCCAGATGCTGGCCAAGGGCCATCACTTCCCCCACGTCACCCTGGTGGTGGTGGTCAACGCCGACGGCGGGCTCTACAGCAGCGATTTTCGCGCCCTCGAGCAGAGCGCCCAGCTGCTGGTCCAGGTCGCAGGACGGGCCGGGCGCGCGGCACTGCCTGGACGGGTACTGATCCAGACCATGCACCCTGACGACCCCAACCTGCGTCTGCTGGCAAGCCAGGGCTACGACGTGCTCGCCGAACGCCTGCTCGACGAGCGCCGTGCCGCGGGCCTGCCGCCGTTTCGTTTCATCGCGCTGCTGCGCGCCGAGGCCGCCGACCAGGCAAGCGTCGAGGCCTTGCTGGCGCAGGGGGCCGAGCAGCTTCGTGGCTGGCTCATTGAGCGCGAACTGCCGGTCGACTGCCTCGGTCCGGTACCTGCGCCGATGGAGCGCCGCCAGAACCGCTACCATGCCCAGCTGATGCTCGCCGCCGATCGCCGCAGCCAGCTCCATGAGGCGGCCGCCTGGCTGGTGGCCTGGCTCGAGGGCGCACCGCTCGCGCGCAAGGTGCGCTGGTCGATCGATATCGATCCGCTGAGCCTGAGCTGAGCCCGGTGCCTTTTCGTCCACACGCGCCTGCCGACTTGAGACACCCCAGGGGGTGGACCATAATGCTGCGTTCATCCACGATGCACCGGTAGCGATCCCCCGGGCGCATCGCACTCGCAGATTCCCGCCGCCGCTGCCCGGATTCGATGGTGCTCCATCGCCGCGGCGCACGGCCACTCCAGCACAGCAACGGTCACCTTCGATGAAAGAGACGCTCCTCGAGCTCCTCACCCAAGCCCTTTCCACGCTCAAGAGCGAGGGCGTAATCCCCCAGGACCACGAGGTCGAGATCAAGCTCGATGCGACGCGCGACAAGGCCCACGGCGACTACGCCTGCAACCTGGCGATGATCCTTGCCAAACCGGCGAGGATGGCACCGCGCCAGCTCGCCGACAGGCTGATCGCGGCACTGCCGGACTCGCCCGCGGTTAGCAAGGTGGAGATCGCAGGCCCGGGTTTCATCAACTTCTTCGCCGCGACCGCGGCGGCGGCGCAGATCATCGAGCGCGTGATCGAGTCGGGCGAGCGCTTCGGCCGCAGCGACTTCGGCCAGGGCGAAAGCGTCCAGGTCGAGTTCGTCTCCGCCAACCCGACCGGACCGCTGCACGTCGGCCACGGCCGCGGCGCGGTGGTCGGCGACTGCATCGCGCGGCTGCTCGAGGCCACCGGCCACCGCGTCACCCGCGAGTTCTACTACAACGACGCCGGCGCCCAGATCACCAACCTCGAACGCTCGGTATCGGCGCGGATCAAGGGTCTCGAACCCAGCGACCCGGCCTGGCCGGAAGACGGCTACCGCGGCGACTACATCGCCGACATCGCCCACGCCTACCGCCAGGGCGAGACGGTGGTCGCCGACGATCGCCGGGTCACCGCCAAGGCCGATCCCGAAGATCGCGAGGCGATCCGCGAATTCGCCGTCGCCTACCTGCGCCGCGAGCAGGACCTCGACCTCAAGGCCTTCGACGTGCCGTTCGACGTCTACTTCCTCGAGTCCTCGCTCTACTCCGAAGGCAAGGTCGCGGCTACCGTCGAGCGCCTGATCGAAGGCGGCCACACCTTCGAGGCGGATGGCGCGCTGTGGCTGCGCACCACCGACTTCGGCGACGACAAGGACCGGGTGATGCGCAAGCGTGACGGCGACTACACCTACTTCGTCCCCGACGTCGCCTATCACCTCGACAAATGGCGCCGCGGCTTCACCACCGTGATCGACGAGCAGGGCGCCGACCACCACTCCACCGTCACCCGCGTGCGCGCTGGGCTCCAGGCGCTCGGGGTGGGCATTCCAGCAGGATGGCCCGAGTACGTGCTGCACCAGATGGTCACGGTGATGCGCGGCGGCGAGGAGGTGAAACTCTCCAAGCGCGCCGGCAGCTACGTCACCCTGCGCGATCTGATCGATGAGGTCGGGCGCGACGCGACGCGCTACTTCCTGGTCGCGCGCCGGGTCGATTCGCAGCTGACCTTCGACATCGATCTGGCCCGCGCGCAGTCGAACGACAACCCGGTCTACTACCTGCAATACGCCCATGCGCGGCTTTGCAGCGTGCTGAAGCGCGCCGAGACCCAGGGAACCCCCTTCGACCAGGCGCTCGGCCTGGCCAATCTCGGCCTGCTCGAGGATCCTCGCGAGAAGGACCTGCTCAATCGCCTCGCCGCTTTCCCCGAGCAGGTCGCCCGCGCGGCCAAAAGCCGCGAGCCGCACCAGATCGCCCAGTACCTGCAGGAGCTGGCCGCCGAATTCCACACCTGCTACAACGCGGTCAAGGTAATGGTCGATGAGCCCGACATGCGCAATGCGCGCCTCGCCCTCGCCCTCGCCGTACGCCAGGTACTGCGCAACGGCCTCGGCCTGTTGGGCCTCGATGCACCGGAGGAGATGTAATGCCGCCACGCCAGAACAGCGCCTCGCGGCGCGCAGCACCGCGCAGGACGCAGGGTGCCAAGCGCGGCGCGTCGAAAAGCTCGGGGGGCGGCATGCGCATTCCCGGCTGGCTATGGGCGATCGGCGGCATCATCGCCGGGTTCTTCATCGCCAAGCACTTCCTCGCCAATGAGCCCAGCGACTCCCAGGGCGGCATGGCGGCGATCGTCACCCGGCCGGTGCCCAGCGAGCCGCAGGGCCAGAGCGCCGAGCAGTCGCCAAGCGCTTCCCAGCAAGCAGGACAGCCCTCGGCACCCCAGGCGCAGCAGGAGGGCGGCGAAGACCCGGCGAACAACATGCCGACCTTCGAGTTCTACACCCTGCTGCCCGAGTCGGAGGTGATCGCTCCTTCGGCGCCTTCGGCACCCGCCGCCGCGCCCCAGGCGCCGCCGGCCGCCACGCCGAGCCAGAGCGCCAGCCGCGAGCCGGCGCAGCCGAGCACGCGGACGCCGCCCGCCGCCCCCAGCGCGCCGAGCAGCAGCGCGCCCGCCAGCGCCCAGGGCGGTGCCAGCTACATGCTCCAGGCCGCCTCGTTCCGCTCCCAGGCGGACGCCAATACCATGGCGGGCCGCTTTCGCGACCTTGGCCTGGTGACCCAGGTCAGCCAGGTCAAGACCGGCGACGGCACCACTTGGTATCGCGTCCAGGCCGGCCCCTACAGCGACCAGGCCGAGCTCGCCCGCGCCCGTGGCCTGATGCAGGCGCGCGGCGTCGACCCGCTGATGATCCGCCAGCGCTGATCCCTGCGCCGCGCCACACTGGTGCGGTGCGGCGCAGGAGAGCCGGTCTATCCTCACGAGTAGCCTTTCGGGATCGCGCGAACGGAGCTCCTCGATGCCATACGCCATGACGCCCTTCATCAAAAGCGCCGCCGGCGCCCCGCCGACGCTGTTCGCCACCGAGGCGGCGGGGCTTGACTGGCTCGCCGCGGCGGGGGGCGCCGAGGTGGTCGAGGTGCTCGACGTCGCCCCCGATCGCCTCAGCCTGGCGCGGCTCGATACCAGCGACGCCACCGCAGCCAGCGCCGAGGCCTTCGGCCGTGCACTGCTGGTCACCCACCGCGCCGGCGCTCCAGCCTTCGGCGCGCCACCACCCCAGGCGCCCGGTCCCCATGGCTTCATCGGCCCGACCGGGGCACCGCTGCCGATGCGCTACGGCGACTGGCCGGAGTGGGGAGCCTTCTTCGCCGAGGCGAGGATCACCCCCTACCTGCGCCTGGCCCAGGATGCCGGTGCCATCGACCAGGCCGGCAGCGAGACGATCGAACGGCTGTCCTCACGGCTCGCCGCCGGTGAGTTCGACGACGGCGAGGCGCCGTCCCGGCTCCACGGCGACCTGTGGAGCGGCAACCTGCTCTGGTGCCGCCAGGGCTGCGTGATGATCGACCCCGCCGCCCACGGCGGCCATTTTCTCGATGACCTGGCGATGCTGGCGCTGTTCGGCGCACCGATGCTCGAGCGCATCCACGGCGCCTATGCCGAGGCCGCCGGACTCGACGCAGGCTGGCGGCAGCGCCTCGCCCTCCACCAGCTCTATCCGCTGCTGGTGCACGCGGTGCTGTTCGGCGGCGGCTACGCGGCGCGTGCGGTGAAGATCGCCAAGCGGTTCGGCTAGCACGGCCGCGCCCTTGATTTCATCACCGGGTGCCCGCACCTAGCCCGTTACATTCGCGAGAAAGACTCGCACGGCGCCGACGGATCGACACTTCAACCGGCGGGAGTGCGCCGTGATTCACGCCCGCCGACGTTCACATTCACCCGTTTTCGGTTTCGTCCGAAGCAGACGAGAGAATTCCATGACCACGATCGTATCGGTGCGCCGCAATGGCCAAGTCGCCCTGGCCGGGGACGGCCAGGTTTCCCTTGGCAATACCGTGATGAAGGGCAATGCGTCCAAGGTCCGGCGCTTCCACAAAGGGCAGGTGCTGGCCGGCTTCGCCGGCGGTACCGCCGACGCCTTCACCCTGTTCGAGCGCTTCGAGGCCCAGCTCGAGAAGAATTCGGGCAACCTGACCAGGGCCGCGGTGGAGCTGGCCAAGGAATGGCGCACCGACCGGGCGCTGCGCCGGCTCGAGGCGATGCTCGCGGTCGCCGACCGCACCGCCTCGCTGATCATCACCGGCACCGGCGACGTGCTCGAACCCGAGCATGGCATCATCACCATCGGCTCGGGCGGCCACTATGCCAACGCCGCCGCCCGCGCCCTGCTCGAGAACACGGAGCTCACGGCCCGCGAGATCACCGAGAAGAGTCTCAACATCGCCGCCGACATCTGCGTGTTCACCAACCACAACATCACCCTCGAGGCGCTGGACTGATCCCATGGCACAGATGACTCCCCGTGAAATCGTACATGCCCTCGACCAGCACATCGTCGGCCAGGCCGAGGCCAAGCGCGCGGTCGCGATCGCGCTGCGCAACCGCTGGCGGAGGATGCAGCTCGATCCCGAACTGCGCGCCGAGGTGACGCCGAAGAACATCCTGATGATCGGCCCGACCGGGGTCGGCAAGACCGAGATCGCCCGCCGCTTGGCGAAACTCGCAGGCGCCCCCTTCCTCAAGGTCGAGGCGACCAAGTTCACCGAGGTGGGCTACGTCGGCCGGGACGTCGAGTCGATCATCCGCGACCTGGTCGAGATGGCGATGAAGCTGGTGCGCGAGCAGGCCAAGACCCGGGTGCGCAACAAGGCCGAGGACCTCGCCGAGGAACGGATCCTCGATGCGCTGCTGCCGCCGGCCCGAGGCTCCGAGTACGACAGCGGCGCGAGCCGCGACAGCTCGACCCGCCAGGTGTTTCGCAAGAAGCTGCGCGAGGGCTCGCTCGACGACAAGGAGATCGAGATCGAGCTGGTCCCGGCGAGCCAGGGCATGGACATCATGACCCCGCCGGGCATGGAGGAGATGGCGAGCCAGCTGCAGAGCATGTTCTCCAACCTCAACAAGCAAAAGCGCGAGACCCGCAAGCTCAGCGTCGGCGAGGCGCGCAAGCTGGTGGTCGAGGAGGAAGCCTCGAAGCTGGTCAACGACGATGACCTCAAGAGCCGCGCGCTGGAGGCGGTGGAGCAGAACGGCATCGTCTTCATCGACGAGATCGACAAGGTCGCCAAGCGCGGCGAAAGCGGCGGCACCGACGTCTCCCGCGAGGGGGTGCAGCGCGACTTGCTGCCGCTGATCGAGGGGTCGACGGTGTCGACCAAGTACGGGATGGTCAAGACCGACCACATCCTGTTCATCGCCTCGGGCGCCTTCCATCTTTCCAAGCCGTCGGACCTGATCCCCGAGCTGCAGGGGCGGCTGCCGATCCGGGTCGAGCTCTCGGCGCTGACGCCCAACGATTTCGAGCGCATCCTCACTGAGCCTTCCGCCTCGCTGACGCACCAGTACCAGGCACTGCTGCGCACCGAGGGCCTCGAGATCGAGTTCACCAGCGATGGCATCAAGCGGATCGCCGAAATCGCCTACCAGGTCAACGAAGGCACCGAGAACATCGGCGCCCGCCGCCTGCATACGGTGATGGAACGGCTGCTCGAAGAACCGCTCTACGTCGGTGGCGAGATGGAAAAACAGCTGATCGACGGCGCGTACGTCGACCAGCGCCTCGGCGAACTGGCCCGCGACGAGGATCTTTCCCGCTACATCCTCTAAGGCGTGCCAACCGGCCCCGCGCCTCCCTGCGCGGGGCGCGGTCGTTAAGCCTAAGGCCTGAGCGCATTTGCCGTGCCTGGCGCGACGCGTGTCTAATGCTCGACACGCGCCTTTAGCCGACCGGGCCAACCTCGCACCGTGCAGGAGCATCATCATGAACCTCGATCCACGCGAGCGCTTCGATCGACTCGCCCGGCCACCCGCGCCTATTCCCGTCCATGTGCACTATCATCGCGGGCCGCGGCTGGTAGAGCTGGTCTATGACGCAGGCGAACTGCGCGACACCGAGGCCGCGCGACTCGAAAGCCAGGGCGTCGGCGAGCGCCGCCAGGAGCAGTTGCACTACCGGCTGCCCGTCGAGCTGCTCAGGGTGTTCTCGCCCTCCGCCGAGGTTCGCGGCCACAGTCCCGACCAGGCAGTGCTGCAGACGGGCAAACGCGACGTCTCGCTGCTCGACATCGAGTCGGTCGGCAACTATGCGCTCAAGCTCAGCTTCGACGACGGCCATGACAGCGGGCTCTACACCTGGGCCTTTCTGTTCGAGCTGGCGCTGCACCAGGAGGCCTGGTGGCGCCACTACCTCAAGGAGCTCGAGGACGCTGGCGCCTCACGCGTACCGCCCGGCATCCAGATCAAGCAGCTCTAGGGCGCGTTGACACGCCCCGACCTCATCCTTTGGCCTTAGGCCCATTCCCTCGCGGGCTGGAGCGGTTAGACTCGATTCAAACATTCATTTGAATCGGGCCCCTGCATGAGCGAACGCGCCACACTCCAGACCTCCGAGCTGATCCTCGACGCCGCCGAGGCGATCTTCGCTGCCGACGGCGACACCAACGCCTCCCTGCGAGCCATCACCGCCAAGGCGGGCGTCAACATCGCCGCGGTGAACTACCACTTCGGTTCCAAGGATGCATTGATCCGCGCAGTGCTCGAGCGGCGCATGGGGATGCTCAACCAGGAGCGCCTGCGCCTGCTCGACGCGCTGGAGGCTGCCGACGAGCCGCCGCGCCCGTCGCAGATCGTCGACGCCTACTTCGGCACCCTGGTGCGTTTCGCCAGCAGCCGGGATCCCCATGCCCGCGCCTTCACCGTGCTGATCGAACGCATCGTGACCGATCCCTCCGAGTTCACCCGCGCGATCGTCGCCGAACAGTTCGCCCACGTGCTCGAACGCTATCGCGAGGCCTTCTACCGAGCGATGCCCCAGGTTCCCCGGGCGGAAGTGACTTGGCGCTTCCAGTTCATGCTCGGCGCCACTTCCTATGCGCTGCTCGGCACGCGTCACCTCGGCCCACTGTTCGGCGTCGAGGAGCCCCAGCAGCGGGCGCTCGACCTGCTGCTGCCGCGGCTGATGAGCTTCTTGCTCGGCGGCCTGCGTGCTCCGCTGCCTGAGTCCGACCAGCAGGACCGGCCCACCTGAGGAGAACACCGATGTCCACCTGGATGATCGTGCTGGCTTCGCTACTACTGATCGCGATCGCACTACCCGCGCTGGTGCTCGGCGTCGCGCCGCTGCGCCGCCGCCTGGTGGTGCGCCCCGCCTTCGACGCCTTTCGCACCAGGATGCCGTCGATTTCGGCTACCGAGCGGGCGGCGCTCGAGGCTGGCACGGTGTGGTGGGAAGGCGAGCTGTTCGCTGGCGACCCCGACTGGAAGCGGCTGCACGACGTGCCTCTACCGATGCTCAGCGGGCCGGAGCGGCGCTTCATCGAGGACAAGGTCCCCGCGCTCTGCGCGCTGGTCGACGACTGGGAGGTCACTGCCGAGCGCCAAGACCTGCCACCGCAGGCGTGGGCGTACATCAAGCGCGAGGGCTTCCTCGGCATGATCGTGCCCAGGCGCTACGGCGGGCTGGAGTTTTCCGCCTACGCCCACTCCGAAGTCGTCAGCCGCCTGTCGACTCGCAGCTCAGCGCTCGCGGTCAGCGTGATGGTGCCCAACTCGCTCGGCCCGGCGGAGCTGCTGCTGCATTACGGCACCGAGGCCCAGAAGGACCACTACCTGCCGCGCCTGGCGCGTGGCGACGAGATTCCCGCCTTCGCCCTGACCAGCCCGTGGGCCGGGTCGGATGCGGCCTCTATTCCCGACCATGGGGTGGTCTGCTGGGGAGAGTGGCAGGGCGAACGGGTGCTCGGAATGAAAGTCAGCTGGGACAAGCGCTACATCACCCTGGCGCCGGTGTGCACGCTGCTGGGGCTTGCCTTCCAGCTGCACGACCCGCAGCGCCTGCTCGGCGAGCAGGAAAACCTCGGCATCACCTGTGCGCTGGTGCCGCGGGATCATCCCGGGGTCGAGCTGGGGCGGCGCCATCGACCGCTCGACGCCATGTTCATGAACGGCCCGACCCGGGGTAGCGAAGTATTCATGCCACTCGATTTCATCATCGGCGGGGCGCCGATGGCGGGCCAGGGCTGGCGGATGCTGATGGAGTGCCTCGCCGCCGGGCGGGCGATCTCGCTGCCCTCCGCCAATGCGGCGATGGCGCAGTTCACCGCCCGTACGGTGGGGGCGTATGCGCGGGTACGCAGCCAGTTCCGCACTCCTATCGGGCGCTTCGAAGGGGTCGAGGAGGCGTTGGCGCGCATCGCAGGGCTTACCTACACCGCCGACGCCGCGCGCAGCATGACCGCGGGCGCAATCGACCTCGGCGAGCGCCCCGCGGTGGTCTCGGCGATCGTCAAGTACCACGTCACCGAGCTGACCCGCCAGGTGGTCAACGACGGCATGGACGTGATCGGCGGCAAGGGAATCTGCCTCGGGCCTTCGAACTTCCTCGGCCGCGCCTACCAGCAGCTGCCGATCGGGATCACCGTCGAGGGCGCCAATATCCTCACCCGCAGCCTGATCATCTTCGGCCAGGGGGCGATCCGCTGCCATCCCCACATCCTCGACGAGATGAAGGCCGTCGAGGACGAAGACCGCGAGCGCGGCTACGCCGCTTTCGAAGTGGCCTTCGAGCGCCATCTCCGGCTGATCCTCGCCAACCTCGCGCGCAGCCTCGGCCGCGGCTTGAGCGGCGCCCGGCTGGTCAGGGTGCGCGCCGACGTCGCAAACGAAATGCTGCCCTACTATCGCCAGCTGTCACGCTTCTCCAGCGCCTTCTCGCTGCTCGCCGATGCCTCGATGATCAGCCTCGGTGCCGCGCTCAAGCGACGCGAACGGCTCTCCTCGAGGCTGGGCGATGCGCTTTCGCAGCTCTACCTCGCCTCCTGCGTTCTCAAGCGTTTCGAAGACCAAGGACGCAACGCCGAGGACGCACCGCTGGCCCACTGGGCGCTGCAGGATGCGCTCTACAAGCTCGAGCGCGCGCTCGATGAAGCGCTCGCCAACTTTCCCAACCGCACACTCGCCGTCCTGCTGCGCCCGCTGGTGCTGCCTCTAGGTCGCCGCCGCCGTCCACCGTCGGACGCGCTCTCGCATCGCGCGGCCGCGCTGCTGCTCGCCCCAGGGGACGGCCGAGACCGGCTCACCGCCTGCTGCCACCTGCCCAACGATGAACACCAGGCCGTCGGCGCGCTCGAACAGGCATTGGCGGCAGCGCTCGCCGCCGAGCCGGTGGAGGCGAAGCTGCGTGAGCTCGAACGCCGGGGCGTATTCGCCGGGCAGCCGCGCGCCAACGTTCGCGACCTGCCCGGTCTGGCTTTCGAGCTCGGCCATCTCGACGCCGACGAGCATGCGCTGCTCGCGCGCCGGGACGAGCTGCGCGACAGGGCGATCCGGGTCGACGACTTCGCCTTCGATCTCGCCCCCGAGCGCGCCGCGCCAGCGCCTGCGAGCACTGCCACCGCCCTTGCCGACGACGCCTGAAACGCCTGAGGAGAGACGATGGAATTCGAACCGATCTACGTAGTCGATGGAGCCAGGACGCCGTTCCTGCGCGCCCGCAATGCGCCGGGTCCGTTCTCCGCCGCGGATCTCGCCGTCCAGGCAGGCAGGATGCTGCTCGCCCGCCACCCTGCGCTCGAGCACCGAATCGATGAGGTGATCATCGGCTGCGCCTCGCCCTCTGCCGACGAGGTCAACATCGCCCGGGTGATCGCTCTGCGTCTTGGCCTCGCCGAGCGCATTCCCGCCTGGACGGTGATGCGCAACTGCGCCTCGGGGATGCAGGCGCTGGACAGCGCGATCGCCAATCTCCAGCGCGGTCGCGCCGAAGTGGTGCTGGCCGGCGGGGTGGACGCGCTGTCGCGGGCACCCGTTCTGTTCTCGGATGCGATGGTCAAGTGGCTCTCGCACTGGTATGCGGCCAAGGGCGTGGGCCAGCGGCTCGCGACGCTCAGGCGCTTGCGCCCGGCGCAGCTGGCCCCGGTGATCGGCCTGCTCAAGGGGCTCACCGACCCGGTGGTGGGGCTCTCGATGGGCCAGACCGCCGAGAACCTCGCCCACCGCTTCGGCATCGATCGTACCGCGATGGACCGCTACGCCGCGCGCAGCCACCGTCGCGTCCTCGAGGCGCGCACCCGCGCTGCCTTCGACGCTGAGACGGTGGCGCTGGTCAGCAGCGATGGTCGGATCCACGCCGAGGACGACGGCGTGCGCGACGATTCGAGCGAAGAGCGCCTGGCCAAGCTGCGCCCGGTGTTCGACAAACCATGGGGCAACGTCACCGCCGGCAACAGCTCGCAGGTCACCGACGGTGCCGCGCTGCTGCTGCTGGCCTCGGAGCGGGCGGTGGAGCGCCTGGGGCTCGCGCCGCTCGGGCGGATCACCGACAGCCAGTGGGCCGGACTCTCCCCCGAGCGGATGGGCCTCGGTCCGGTACAGGCGGCGACCCCCATCCTCGAGCGCCACGGCCTCGGGCTCAATGAGCTCGACCTGTGGGAGATCAACGAAGCCTTCGCCGCCCAGGTGCTGGCCTGCCAGGCCGCCTGGGAGGACCCGGACTACTGCGAGTCGGCCCTCGGCACGCCCGCCTGGGGCCGCCTCGATGACGCCCGGCTCAACGTCGACGGCGGCGCGATCGCGATCGGCCACCCGGTCGGCGCTTCGGGTGCGCGAATCGTGCTCCACCTGCTCCATGCCCTCGCCGAACGGAACCTCTCACGCGGCATGGCATCGATCTGCATCGGCGGCGGCCAGGGCGGCGCGATGCTGGTGGAAAACCTCAAACGCACGGAGGTTGCGCGATGAACGCGATCGAACGCGGCGACTGGCGGCTCGAGCGCGACGCCGATGACCTGGTCTGGCTGACCCTCGACTGCCCCGACCGAGCGGTCAATACGCTCTCCCAGAGCGTGCTCGCCCAGCTCGACGCGACCCTCGATGCGCTGGATGCATCGAAGCCCAAGGGGCTGGTGATCCGCTCGGGAAAATCCACCGGGTTCATCGTCGGTGCCGACATCGGGGAGTTCGCGGCGCTCGAGAGCGCCGACCAGGCACAGCGGATCATCGAGCGCGGCTGGCGTCTGTTCGAGCGGATCAGCGCGCTGCGCTATCCGACGCTTGCGCTGATCGACGGCCACTGCCTCGGCGGCGGGCTCGAACTGGCGCTCGCCTGCCGCTACCGGCTGGCGGTCGATCGTCCCAGTGCGCGGCTCGGCCTGCCCGAGGTAATGCTCGGGATATTCCCCGGCTGGGGTGGGGTCAAGCGCCTGCCCCGGCTGATCGGCGCCCCCGAAGCCCTGGCGATGATGCTGAGCGGGCGCACGGTTGATCCCCGCCGCGCCGAGCGGCTGGGCCTGGTCGATGCGCGGGTTCCCGAACGCATCGCCGAGCACGCCGCCGCGCAGCTCGTCCGCTCGGGGCGCCCAGCCGCGCGAGCCGGCCACCTCCTGCGCCTGCTCGAAAGCGCGCCGTTCAGGCAATTGGTCGCAGCCAAGGCGCGGCGCGACGTCGAGGCCAAGGACCCCGACCGCCACTATCCAGCGCCGCGCACGATTCTCGAACTGTGGGAGCGCCACGACGGCGATCCACTGATCGAGCCAACGCTGGTCGGGCGCCTGTTCGGCTCCGCGGTGGCGGCCAACCTGATCCGCGTCTTCCATCTCCAGGAGCGGCTCAAGGGCTTCGCCCGCCAGGGCGACGCCCGGGATATCCGCGACGTCCACGTGGTCGGTGCCGGGGTGATGGGCGGCGACATCGCCGCCTGGTGCGCGCTGAAGGGTTTCCGGGTCACCCTCCAGGACCAGCAGATCGAGCGCATCGCACCGGCGATAGCTCGCGCCGCCAAGCTCTATGGCCGACGTTTGAAGCGCGATCACCGCGCGATTCGCGACGCCATGGACCGCCTGATCCCCGACCCCGATGGTGCGGGCGTCGCCCGCGCCGACCTGGTGATCGAAGCGATCGGCGAGACGCTGGAGGCCAAGCGCGATCTCTATCGTGCGCTCGAGCCCCTGATCAAACCAGGCGCCCTGCTCGCCACCAATACCTCGAGTCTCGATCTCACCGCGCTGCGTGAAGGGCTGAGCGAGCCCGAACGCCTGGTGGGCATCCATTTCTTCAATCCGGTGGCGAAGATGCCATTGGTCGAGGTGATCCATGCCGGAGACGGCGCCAGCGACGAGACGAGGCGCGCCTGCGCCTTCGTCGGCGCCCTCGACAAGCTGCCGCTGCCAGTGAGGAGCACGCCGGGCTTTCTGGTCAACGCGGTGCTCGCGCCCTACCTGCTCGAGGCGATGCGAGTCCACGACGAGGGGGTCGCCGCCGAGATCATCGACGCGGCGATGGTCGCCTTCGGCATGCCGATGGGGCCGCTGGAACTGGCCGATACCGTCGGCCTCGACATCGTTCGCGACGCAGGCCGCGGGCTCACCGATGGCGCCGCCGCGCCGCGCTGTCTCGAACAGCACCTGGCGCAGGGGCAATTGGGCAAGAAGAGCGGACGGGGCTTCTATAGCTGGCAGGACGGCAAACCCGCCAAGGGCAAGCCTGATGACGCGCCCGACGGGCTCGCGCTGCGCATCGTTCGCCCCTTGATAGAGCGCACCCGCGCCCAGCTCGCCGCCGGCATAGTCGAGGATGCGGACCTGGCCGATGCCGGGGTGATCTTCGGTACCGGCTATGCGCCATTCAGCGGCGGGCCGTTGAGCGACGAGCGATTGGCACCGAGCGCCACCGGCGCCGGTGCGACGATGAGAGATGACCGATAGGCATGCGAGGAGCGCGACGATGAACACACCCTGGCTCGAAAGCTACCCTCCCGGCGTACCGGCCGAGATCGACGTCACCCGCTTCGACTCGCTGGTCGACATGTTCGATCAGGCCTGCGAGCGCTACGCCCCTCGCCAGGCCTACGTCTGCATGGGCACGGCCATCGACTATCGTCGCCTTTCGGCACTCTCGAACGACTTCGCCGCCTGGCTGCAAGCGCATGGCATGGGCAAGGGCGACCGGATCGCGCTGATGATGCCCAACCTTTTGCAGTATCCGGTGGTGCTGTTCGGTGCGCTTCGCGCAGGCTGCGTGGTGGTCAACTGCAACCCGCTCTACACCACCGATGAACTCGAGCACAAGCTGGTCGACGCCGAAGCGCGGATGATCGTGATCGCCGAGAACTTCGCCCATACGCTGGACAAGGCCGGCTCGCTGTCGCGCCTGGACGAAGTGATCGTCACCCGGCTGGGCGAGCTGCTCGGCCCGGTCAAGGGCCGGCTGGTGGACTTCACCGTGCGCCGGGTGAAGAAACTGGTGCCGGCCTGGCAGCTGCCCGGCCATCGCCGGCTCGACGAGGTACTCGCCGAAGGCAGGCGCCATAGGTTCACCCCGGTGACGCTCGGCCAGGACGACCTCGCTTGCCTGCAGTACACAGGCGGCACCACCGGTGTCGCCAAGGGTGCGATGCTCAGCCACGGCAATCTGATCGCCAACGTAGTGCAGGCGAGCGCATGGGTGCGCGGCGGCGTGCGCGAGGGCGCAGAGCTGATGGTCACTGCGCTGCCGCTCTATCACATCTTCGCCCTGACCGCGAACTGCCTGGTATTCCTGCACCTGGGCGCGACCAACCTGCTGATCACCAACCCACGCGACATCCCGACCTTCGTCAAGACCTTGAAACGCTATCCGTTCAGCTGCATGACCGGGGTCAACACCCTGTTCAATGCGCTGCTCAACCATCCCGACTTCGCACGCCTGGACTTTTCCCACCTGAAAGTGGTGCTCGGCGGTGGGATGGCCGTGCAGGGCAGCGTCGCCGAGCGCTGGCAACAGGTCACCGGCAAGCCGATCACCCAGGCCTATGGACTCACCGAGACCTCACCCGCGGTGACGATCAATCCGATCGTCGAGCCGCCGCTGCCGTTCAGTGGCTCGATCGGCCTGCCGATCCCATCCACCGAGGTACGGATCCGCAACGAACAGGGGGAGGATCTCGGTATCGACCAGGTCGGCGAACTCTGCGTGCGTGGTCCCCAGGTGATCTCGGGCTACTGGAAGCATCCCGAGGAGCAGGCCCATGCGTTCTTCTCCGACGGTTTCCTGCGCACCGGCGACATCGCGCGGATGGATGCCAAGGGATTTTTCTTCCTGGTCGAGCGCAAGAAGGACATGATCCTGGTCTCGGGCTTCAACGTTTACCCCAACGAAGTGGAAGAGGTCGCGACCCGCCATCCCGGGGTCAGCGAGGCGGCGGCGGTGGGCGTTGCCGACGAGCTTTCCGGCGAGCGGGTCAAGCTGTTCGTGATCCGGCGCGATCCCGATCTCACCCAAGAGATGCTGATCGAGCACTGCCGCCAGCATCTCTCGGGCTACAAGGTGCCGCGGCAGATCGAATTCCGCGACGATTTGCCGCGCACCAACGTCGGCAAGATCCTGCGTCGCGAACTGCGCTCCCCTCCCTCGTCGTCGGCCGCCGCGGTGGAGGAGAAGATCCCCGATTGAGCCCGAATGAGGCGATCGCCGATCGCAGACCGTCCGCCGCGACGAAAGACAAGCCCGGCCCACGGCGCTACACTTCCCCCCTTGCGATGCGCCCCCAGTGGGCGTGCGGCCTTGGCGCTGCGCCAAGGCCGGCGACGCCTTCGCTCGCCGATTGATACTCAACGCCGTCGGGGCCACCCCCGACTCGCTACGCCATAGGGGAAGGGCATGGAGAAACGCACCACTGATTTCGGCTTCCAGGACGTTCCCATCGAGGAGAAAGCCGGTCGGGTCGCCGACGTCTTCCACTCGGTCGCCCGCCGCTACGACGTGATGAACGACCTGATGTCGATGGGCATCCATCGCCTGTGGAAGCGCGTCACCCTGGAACGCTCCGGCGTGCGCCGGGGCAACAGCGTGCTCGACATCGCCGGCGGCACCGGCGATCTGACCAAGAAGTTCGCCAGCCGCGTAGGCCCCACCGGGCGCGTGGTGCTCGCCGACATCAACGCCTCGATGCTCAACGTCGGCCGCGACAAGCTGATCGACGAAGGCATCGGCCACCAGGTCGAGTACGTGCAGGCCAATGCGGAAGCGCTGCCGTTTCCCGACAATACCTTCGACTGCATCACCATCGCCTTCGGCCTGCGCAACGTCACCGACAAGGACAAGGCGCTGCGCTCGATGACCCGGGTGCTGAAGCCGGGCGGACGGCTCCTGGTACTGGAGTTCTCCAAGCCGACCAACGCACTGTTCGAGAAGGTCTACGACCAGTACTCGTTCCAGGTGCTGCCGCGCATCGGCAAGCTGGTCGCCAACGATGCCGACTCCTATCGCTATCTGGCCGAGTCGATCCGCATGCACCCCGACCAGGAGACGCTCAAGGCGATGATGGAAGCGGCCGGGCTGGACCGGGTCGAGTACACCAACATGACCGCCGGCGTCGTCGCCCTGCACCGCGGCGTCAAGCTTTGAGCCGCGCCTCTCGGCCGTCCCGCACGTTTTCCATTTCGCCGACGAGAACCCGATGACGCTGCTCGCTCCCTTCGCGCTCGCCTGCATCGAGACCACCCTGAACCGGCTGCTGGATCGTGACCCGGCAGCCGCCCCACGGCTGGGTGCGCTCGATGGCCGGCGCGTGCTGCTGCGCCTGGAGCGGCCTTCGCTGCTGCTGCTGGTCCATATCCAGCGCGATGGCCTGAACCTCGCCCAGCTGGTCGACGCCGAGGAAGGAGACGCCGATGCGGTGGTCGAGCTCGACCTCGACGCGCTCGGTGCGCTGGCCGTGGGCGAGTCGGTCGACAAGCTGATGTTCGAAGGGCGACTGGCGGTGCGCGGCGATATCCAGCTGCTTCACCAGGTCCGCACCCTGCTGCTCGATCTCGACGTCGACTGGGAGGGCGGACTCGCCGAACTGGTCGGTGAGACGCCTGCCCAAGCGCTGGCGCTCGGCATCCGCCGGCTGGCGGCGTTCGGCGTGCGCAGCGGCCGCGAGCTGCGGGAGGACCTGCGCGAGTACGCGTTCGAGGAGGGGCGGCTGCTCGCTGGCCGCGACCAGCTCGCCGTGGCCCGGGAGCAGCTGACCCTGCTCGAGATCAGCATCGATCGCCTCCAGGCACGCTTGGCTCGAATCGAACGGCTCCTCGATGAGCGTCATGGCGGGGGGAGCGCGTGCTGAAACTCTGGCGTCTGGTCCGTATCCTCTGGGTGATCGCGCGGTTTCGACTCGATGGGCTGGTACCGGTCGAGCGCCTGCCGGCGAGCGCGCGCTTCGTCTTTCGGCTGATGCCGCTGTGGCTGTTCCCGAGGGGCAGCGAGAGCCGCGGCGCGCGGTTGAGACTGGCCCTGGAGACGCTGGGGCCGATCTACGTCAAGTTCGGCCAGATGCTCTCGACCCGTCGCGACCTGCTGCCCCCGGACATCGCGCTCGAGCTGAAGAAACTGCAGGACCAGGTGCCGCCGTTTCCGAGCGAACTCGCCCGGGCCACGGTCGAGAGCGAGCTCGGCGCCAGCGTCGAGACGCTGTTCGCCAAGTTCGATCCTACCCCGCTGGCGTCCGCCTCGATCGCCCAGGTCCATGCGGCGACCCTGCACGATGGCGCCGAGGTGGTGGTCAAGATCATCCGGCCTGGAATCGACAGGGTGATGCGCAGCGACATCGACCTGATGTTCACCTTCGCCCGCCTGCTGATGCTGGTGCCGGAGATGCGCCGGCTGCGCCCGGTCGAAGTGGTCGACGACTACCGCGCATCGCTGTTCGACGAGCTCGACCTGCACAAGGAAGCCGCCAACACCTCGCAGTTGAAGCGCAACTTCAAGCACTCGCCGCTGCTCTACGTGCCTGCGATCCACTGGAGCATGACCCGGCGCAGCGTGATGGTACAAGAGCGTATCTACGGCATCCCGGTCGCCGATGTCGAGGCCCTGCGCGAAGCCGGGGTCGACCTGCGCAAGCTCGCCGAACGCGGGGTGGAGATCTTCTTCACCCAGGTGTTCCGCGACAACTTCTTCCATGCCGACATGCACCCGGGCAACATCTTCGTCTCCCGCGAGACACCCGAGGACCCGCGCTACATCGCGATCGACTGCGGCATCGTCGGCAGCCTCACCCGCGAAGACCAGGACTACCTGGCCCGCAACATCCTCGCCTTCTTCCACCAGGACTACTACGAAGTCGCCACCTTGCACATCGAGTCGGGCTGGGTCGGCGAAGGTACCCGGGCCAATGAGTTCGCCGCCGCGGTGCGCGCGGTGTGCGAGCCGCTGCTGGAAAAGCCGCTCAAGGACATCTCCTTCGGCCAGGCGCTGCTCGGGCTGTTCCAGACCGCGCAGCGATTCAACATGGAAGTCCAGCCGCAGTTGGTGCTGCTGCAGAAGACCTTGCTCAACATCGAGGGCCTCGGCCGCACGCTCTACCCCGAACTCGACCTGTGGCACACCGCCAAACCCTATCTTGAGAACTGGATGAAGGAGCGCGCGGGACCGCGGGGCTTCTGGGAGTCGCTCAAACGCCAAGCGCCGGACCTGGCCTATCGGCTACCTGAGCTGCCGGTGCTCGCGCACCAGGTGATGCGCCGCTCGGAAGCCGAAGAGCGCCAGCGCCGCCAGCAGAGCGAGACGATGGGCACGCTGCAGCGCAGCCTGCGCGGCTTCAGGCGCCGCTCTCGCCAGGTGCGCGCGGGCCTGCTGCTGGTGGCCGGCGCGGTCTTCTGGCAGCCGCTGTGGGGCTGGGCGTCGCAGCAGCACTGGGGCGTGCTGGTGGCCAGCGGTGTCGGTCTGCTGCTGATCCTTTGGCGCTGAGCCAATTCGACGGCGCCGCGCATGGTAAAGTGCATCCGCGCTGCGCTAGACTTGAGACCAGACCCAACGCTCGATCGTGCCGAGTAGCGAGCATGATCGATGCCTTCGCAGGGCGTCGATGTCCTGCCACCGCACCACGGACAAGCATCACCGATGAACGATACTCTCGAGCGGCTCGCGCAGGTTCTCTCCGAACGGCGCCACGGCGATGCGCAGAGCTCCTACGTCGCGAGCCTCCACCAGCGCGGATTGAACAAGATCCTCGAAAAGGTCGGCGAGGAGTCGACCGAGCTGATCCTCGCCGCCAAGGAGCTCGAAGCGGCGGACGCTTCTCGGCTCGAGACCGCCCGCCTCGAGCTGGTCAAGGAAACCGCGGACCTGTGGTTTCACTCCCTGGTCACGCTTTCGCACCTGGGCCTCGGTCACCGCGACGTACTCGCCGAACTCGAACGCCGTTTCGGTGTCTCGGGACTCGAGGAGAAAGCCTCGCGAAGCGCGCACAGCCAGTGATCGGCATCCCTTGCCCAAGAGAAGCCATACCAAGCGCAATCACATTTGGGTTCTGGGCTGATCCAGCTCCCTCTTCCTGGAGAATCACGATATGTTAGGTGGAATCAGTATCTGGCAGCTGCTGATCGTACTTGGGATCATCGTCCTGGTCTTCGGCACCAAGAAGCTTCGCAACATCGGCGGCGACCTCGGCGGCGCGGTGAAGGGCTTCAAGCAGGCGATGAACGACGACGACAAGAAAGACGCCAGCACCCAGTCCCGGGTTGGCCATGAGGACGGCAACACCTTCCATGGCGAGGCGGTGCACAAGGAAGAGCGCGACGAAACCCGGCACGACTCGCGGAAGTAAGCGCCGATGTTCAACTTCAGCTTCGGCGAACTGCTGGTGATCGGGGTGATCGCCCTGCTGGTGCTCGGCCCAGACAAACTACCTGGCGCCGCGCGTACCGCGGGGGTGTGGATCGGCAAGATCAAACGCACCGTCGGCAACCTGCAGCACGAGATCACCTCCCAGCTCGAGGCGGAGGACCTGCGCCGCGAGCTGAGCAAGCAGGGCAAGCGGATCGACGGCGGAGTGAGCCGTGCCCGCAAGGGCTTCGAACGGTTCACCTCGGAGTTCAATGGCGCGGCCTCCTCGTCATCGCGCCAGCCGCCGCTCCCTCCTTCTCGCCCCGAGCCCCCACCGGCGCCAGCCGAAGTGCGCGCAGCCCCCCTGCCGCCGCTGCGCCCGCCCTCGCGTCCGGTGATCGCCCGCGCCGCCCTCGATGCCCCGTTGCCGTCTCCAGAGCGCGCCACCGAGGCGCCGACCGGCACGCCGATCGAGTCGTCCATGGATTCATCTCCTTCGAGCAACCAGCGGAATGACTGACGTGTCCAGAGACTCCGATCCACGGCCCGAAGAAGAGCAGCAGCAGGCGCCGCTGCTCGATCACCTGATCGAGCTGCGCTCGCGGCTGATTCGCGCGCTGCTCGCGGTGCTGGTGGTATTCCTCTGCCTCTACCCGTTCTCCAACACCCTCTACACCTTCGTTGCCGAACCGCTGATGGCACTGCTGCCGGCGGGATCGCAGATGATCGCCACCGAGGTCACTTCGCCGTTCCTCGCGCCGCTGAAGCTGACCCTGATCGTCGCCTTCTTCATCGCGGTACCCTACGTGCTCTACCAGGTCTGGGCCTTCGTCGCGCCAGGCCTTTACAGTTCGGAAAAACGTCTGGCGTTGCCGCTTCTCGCCTCCAGCGTGATCCTCTTCTATGCGGGCGCCGCGTTCGCCTACTACGTGGTCTTTCCGCTGATGTTCGCCTTCTTCACCGGCACTGCCCCAGCGGGCGTGCAGGTGATGACTGACATCAGCGCCTATCTCTCGTTCGTGCTCAAGCTGTTCATCGCCTTCGGCATCGCCTTCGAGATTCCGATCGCCACTTTCCTGCTGATCCTCACCGGTGCGGTGACGGTCAAGGACCTGGCGGCCAAGCGCGGCTACGTGGTGATCGGCTGTTTCGTCATCGGCATGCTGCTGACCCCGCCCGACGTGCTGTCGCAGACGCTGCTGGCGATTCCGATGTGGATATTGTTCGAGGCAGGCTTGCTGGCCGGTCGCTTGGTGAAGCGCCAGCGCGGCGGCCGGGGCACCGCCCCGGACGAAGGCGAAGAGCAGAACCCCTCCTGAACCGACAGTGCGCCGGGGAGCCCCTCGGCGCACTGAGTACCACTCCCTAGGCTTCCAATTCCCGCGCCCCGATCAGCTTGCCTTGCGCTGCGCCCAGAGATGGCCTGGCAGCGCGCGCAGTACGCCGAGCCAGGGAATCTGACGGGGATCGTCCTGTTCGCAGTTGAGCCCTACCAGCGACTCCAGCGGCCCGGCTACGCGGAACAGCAGCCGGCGCGCCTGGCGTGACAGTGGGTCCTCGCGCCGGAACAGCCGGCAGATCTCGTTGGTGGCCCGATAAAGCGGCCACGCGGTGGCATGGGCGCGGCGAGAGACCCGCTCGAGCACCTGCCCGTCGCTGAACTCCTCGCCCTGCTGCCGCGCGGCGAGCAGCTCGGCAACCAGGGAGCGTGCGTTGATCAGGCCCAGGTTCAATCCATGGGCGGTGATCGGCAGCATGCCCACCGCGGCATCGCCGAGCAGCACGGCACGCTCGACGTGAAAGTGCTCGGCATAGTGGCTGGCCAGCGGCACGTCGAAGCGCCGGGACTCGAGCCGGATCTCCCCCAGCTCGTCGCCGAGCAGCTCGCCAAGCCAGGCGGTGAAGGCCTGGTCGTCGAGCGCCTTGAGCCGCTCGGCCTCGCTCCAAGGCAGCATCAGCGCAAGCGAACTGCGACCGGCGCAGAGCGGCAGCGTGGCGACGCAGCCTCCCGCCTCGAAGCGCTGGACGGTCCAGCCGTCGTGGTCTCGCGAATGAGCGACCCGGCAGCAGAGCATGCGCAGCGCGTAGTCATGCTGCCGTATGCCAATGCCCAGCAGCGCGCGCAGCGGTGAACGGCGCCCGTCGGCGACGGCGACGAGCTTCGCCTCGACGCATCTGCCGTCGTCGAGGGTCAGCCGGGCACCGCGCGCGTCTCGCTCCACCGCCACCGGCTTGGCACCGAGATACTCGACCACGCCCCGACGCCCGCTCAGCGCTCGGAAGGCGAGTTCGCGCAGCCGATGCTCCGGGACGAAGGCGCCAATCGAGGCCTCCCCAGGGGCAGGCGCGAAATCGAGGCTGCTATCGGTGAGCCGATCGACCACGCGGGCACCACGGATCGGTGAGCGCTCCTGCTCGCTCAGCCCTTGGATCACGCCGAGCGACTCGAGCCAGCGCAGGCTGGCGCTAGAAATCGCCACGTCACGCCCGTCGAACTCCCCCGCGGCCAGATCATCGGCGGACTGCGGATCGATCACCGCAACGCTGAGCCCGCCCTCGAGCGCGGCAAGCGCGGTGCAGAGGCCGACGCTTCCAAGCCCGACGACGGCAAGATCGACCTGGTTTTCGCTACTCATCCCGAGCCTCCTCATTCAGGGCCGCGCGGTGCGCGGCGGATTAGGCGGCTACCAGCTGCCGGTATTTTCCATCGATGCCCAGGGCTCGGCCGGCGCGAGTGGCTCGCCACGCTGAAGCAGTTCGATCGAGATACCGTCGGGGGATCTCACGAACGCCATATGGCCATCACGCGGCGGGCGGTTGATGACCACCCCGGCGTCGACGAACTTCTGGCACAGCGCGTAGATGTCGTCGACCCGATAGGCCAGGTGACCGAAGTTGCGACCGCCCTGGTACTCTTCCGGGTCCCAGTTGTAGGTCAGCTCCAGCTCGGGTGCCTGGAATTCACTTGAACTCCCCAGATCGCTGGGCGCGGCGAGGAAAACGAGGGTGAAACGTCCCTTTTCGTTCTCCTTGCGGCGGACCTCCTCGAGGCCGAGCAAGTCGCAGTAGAACGCGAGCGACGCATCGATATCTTTGACTCGCACCATGGTGTGCAGGTATTGCATGCTCCTCTCCTTGGAAAGTGGCCTTGGAAAGTGGCCGTGGAAAGCTTGGCCGTGGAAAGCTTGGCCGGCGGTGAAAAACCACACGTCATGGCAGATGGCACGCCTACGAGGCCATGGGCCAGCTGGTGTAGATGCTGTCATAATCGCGCTTTTCAAGCCGCAGGGCGAATGCCATCGGCCGCAAGCGACTTCGGAGCATGGATGAGCGATTACTGCCTTAGCGCCATCGACCACCCTTGGCATGGCCCCTATCACGACCGCGAGTACGGCTTTCCCTTGAACGACGATGACGCCCTGTTCGAACGCCTGGTTCTCGAGATCAATCAGGCCGGGCTCTCCTGGCTTACGGTGCTGAAAAAGCGCGCGGCCTTCCGCGCCGCTTTCGATGACTTCCAGGTCGATCGCGTCGCCGCCTACGGCGACGCCGAGCGCCAGCGGCTGCTGGGGGACGCCGGCATCATTCGCAATCGGCTCAAGATCGAAGCGACGATCCACAACGCCCGCGTGATTCTCGCGCTGCGCGAAAGCCACGGCGGCTTCAAGGCCTGGCTCGATGCCCATCATCCGCTACCGCTCGCCGACTGGGTCAAGCTGTTCAAGCGCCACTTCCGCTTCACTGGCCCGGAAATCGTCAACGAACTGCTGATGAGCACGGGCTATCTCCCAGGCGCCCACCATCCCGACTGCCCGGCCTATGCCAAGGCGCTGGCCGCCGAGCCGCCCTGGGCGCTCACACGCTGAGCAGAGGCCCCGGCCAGCCGGAGAACGGGCCACCGGACACACGGCGGTAAGCTGAAGATCGACGACTTGCGCCGCAGTCATCGCTCGACGAGTCTTGTCGATCGTCTCACCCATAGGATTCAACGATGGACTCGATCACCCAGGCCGTTCTCGGTGGCAGCATCGGCGCCACCGTACTCGGCCGACGCCTAGGTCGTCGCGCGGTGCTGCTCGGCATGGCGATAGCGACACTGCCCGACCTCGACGTAATGCTCGACGCAGGCGACCCGATCGCCAACTACAGCGAGCATCGTGGCATCACCCATTCGCTTCTGACCCTGCCCCCTTTCGCCGCGCTGTGCGCCGTCCTGGCCTGGTGGATCGGCTGCCGTCGGAGCCGGGGGCGCGACACGCCACCGATCCCGCTGGCACGATGGGGGTGGTTCTTCGTCCTGGCGCTGGTCACCCATCCGTTGATCGATGCCTTCACCACCTACGGCACCCAGCTGCTGTGGCCGCTGGCTCCGCCACCGACCAGCTGGAGCTCGATCGCGATCATCGATCCGCTCTACACCCTGCCGCTGCTCGTGGCGGTGATCCTGGTGCTGTGCCGGGGAAGCCGTTCGCTGCGCGCAGCGCCGATCGCGCTCGGACTCTCGACGCTCTACCTGGGGCTCGCCCTGGTGCTCAAAGGCTGGGTGGTCTCTCAAGTCACACCGGTGCTGATCGAGCACCGCCTGCAGGACCGCCCGATGCTGGTCCAGCCGGTAATGCCGACCAGCCTGGTCTGGCAGCTGGTGATCAGCGACGGCGAGCGCTATCACCAGGCCTACGTCAGCGTCTTCGACCGTAAGGACCAGATTCGCTTCGATACCTTCTCACGCGGCGCGCAGCTCGAAGACGCGGCGCTGGCGACCCCTGGTGGACGACGCCTGGCCTGGTTCGCCGGTCCTTTCATCGGCTATCGGGAAGACCAAGGGAGGCTTTGGGCCAGCGACCTGCGGGTTGGCATGCCTGGCATCGAAGTCTTCAGCTTCGCCATCGCCCAGCGCGACGCCGAGGGGGAGTGGCAGGCCTTGGCGACTTCACAGCAGGCCCCCATGGCGCGCCCGGGCTCGGCCCAACTCTCCTCGCTGGCGCGCCGGCTGTTCGACGACGATGCGCTTTGCGCGGCGGACAACGGTGGACGGACGCGTCTCCCCTCGACCCTGCCCCAGTGCGCGACTAGCGAATGAACATGAATGAAATTAAAGTAAAGGCCAATCAGGCTGAAAAAATCGAATCCAATGCTCGAGCTCCGTCATCTCCGTACTCTCATCGCCCTGCGTGACTCGGGCTCTTTGGTGGAAGCCGCCGAACGGGTGCACCTCACCCAATCGGCGCTTTCCCACCAGCTAAAAGAGCTGGAAGGCCGCCTTGGCGATGCATTGTTCGTACGCAAGACTCGTCCGGTGCAGTTCACCCCCTGCGGCCAGCGGCTGCTCGCGCTGGCCGAGCAGGTGCTGCCCCAGGTAAGGATCGCCGAGCGCGATGTGGCACGCCTCGCTGCGCGCCGGGACGCACGGCTGCACATGGCGATAGAGTGCCATAGCTGCTTCCAGTGGCTGATGCCGACGATCGATGCCTTCCGGCACGTCGCCGCCGAGGTCGAGATCGACATCCTCGGCGGCAACGTGTTCGAACCTCTCAACGGCCTGGTACGCGAGCAGCTCGACCTGGTGATCACCGCCGACCCCCAGGCGCTGCCGGGGATTCACTACCAGCCGCTGTTTCGCTACCAGAGCCTGCTCGCGGTTGCGCCCGACCATCCTTTCGCCGGGCGTGAGTGGATCGAACCCGAGGAGCTACGCGACCAGACATTGATCATCTACCCGGTCGAACATACCCGCCTCGATGTATTCACCCGCTTCCTCACCCCCGCCGGGGTCTATCCCCAGGAGGTGCGCAGCGCCGAACTGACGATGATGATGATGCAGCTGGTGGCCAGCGGCCGCGGGGTCTGCGCGTTGCCGAACTGGGCGCTGACCGAGTATCTGGAACGCGACTACGTCGATGCGGTGCGGCTCGGCGAGCAGGGAGTATGGGGCACGCTCTACGCGGCGATTCGCGCCGAACAGCGGGAGCTGGGCTGGATGCAGGCCTTCCTCGACACCGCCAAGCGCACCAGTTTCGACGTGCTCGACGGCATCGAACCCCCCGAGGATCGGGATCAGCCGCTGGCTTCCTGACCAGGACTAGAACTGCTGGGCTCGCGTCGCCGTCGACGCAGCAGCCTGCCGCGACTCTGCTCGCGCTGCGGCACCGGCAGCAGCAGTGAGAATCGTGCACCGCCAAGGGAGGGCGAGCTGGTCACCACCACCCGGCCGGCGTGCCAGCGCATGATCCTGGCCACGATCGCAAGCCCCAGGCCATAGCCGGATGGCCGCTGGCCGCGCGCAGGCTGGCGCCGCGCGCGACTGCCATCGAGCCGGGCAAAGGGCTGGAAGATCCGCTTGCGCTCGCTCCTGGGCACGCCCGGGCCGTCGTCGTCGATGTGCAGGCAGGCGACCCGTCCGATACGTTCGAGGCGGATCTCTACCCGAGAATCCGCATACTGGCATGCGTTGCTGATCAGGTTCTGCAGCGCGCGGGTGAGATAGCGCACGTCGGCGAGCACCCAAAGCTCGTCGAAACCACTGTGCGTGATCGAGAGCTGGGCATGCAGCGGCGCCAGCGCCTCGACCAGATCGACGACGATGCTGCGGACATCGCACCACTCGCTCGCCAGCGGCATATGGCCGTCGGCGGCGCTGTCCACCCGTGCGTAGGTGAGAATCTCATCGATCAGATGGTCGAGAGACTCGATGTCGTTGTCGACCTCTCCGAGCTGCCGACGAATGGTCTCGGATTCGCTGATGTCGCTGATCATCTGCAGCGCGAAGCGAATCCGCGCCACGGGGGTCCGGAACTCATGGGAGACCGCGCGCATCAGGTCCTGCTGGGCCCCGAGTGCCGCCTGCACCTGGCTCGCCATCGCGTTGATCTTGATCGCGAGCTGAGTGAACTGGGAGTCGTGCTCGATCGACGCGCGAACGTCGAAATCACCCGCGGCTATCTGGCCCGCGCTGACCTCGAGCTCGTTCAGACGCCGGTCGTCACGGCGTATCATCCAGTAGCCGATCAGCACGTTGAGCAGGCTGAGTATCAACGGCAGCGCGTAGAGCAGCCAAACGGGCGCCTGGGCGAAGATGCCGACGGGGCCGACCGCGATCCAGCGGCCATCGTCGAGCATCACGTAAAGCGTCACGGATGGGGCGCTAGGGTTGATGTTGAGCACCACCTGCTGGTCCACCAGCCGCTGCAACTGCTCGTTGCTCAACCCATCCGGCGTGCCGTTGCCCATCCCCATCGCTATCGAACTGCTCGAACGCAGGCGCTCGAAACGAGCATCCCGGGCGTCCCACGGAACCTCCTGGATCCAGTCGCGCATCATCGCCATCAGCTCGAGCGGCAGCTGCTGGCTGAGCGATACCGAGTGCATCACCAAGGCCCGGCTGCCATCGTCGATCAGCCGGTACAGGCTCCAACCGCTGTTGCCCTCTTCGATGACCACCTGCCCTCGCTCGAGGCGCATCCGCTGCCAGCCGCTGAGTCCCAGGGTGACCGGATCGACGATCGAGAGCCCCGAGCCGAGCCTGCGCGAATTCTCCTCGAGCCACGCATCGCGATAAGCGGCCGGCTGGTTATCGACCAGATAGCCGATCAGCGCCATCGGCGTACTCGCCAGGCGCTCGCGATAGCCCTGCTCACGATAGGATTCGTAAGCCCAGATCGAGACGATGCAGCCGACCAGGATCAGCAGCTGCATCAGTACCAGGGTCAGGTAGACGCGCCGGTAGGAGGCGCGAAACGGTTGGAACATCAAACATCCCGAACGAAGAGATAGCCTTTGCTGCGCACGGTCTTGATCCGCTGGGGATGGTGAGGATCGTCGCCGATCTTCGGCCGGATCCTCGAGACACGCACGTCGATCGAACGATCCTGCCCATCGTACTTGATCCCCCGCAGGGCGGAGAATATCTCCTCGCGGGTCAGCACACGGCCAGCGTTGGAGGCCAGGAACCAGAGCAGGTCGAACTCAGCGCTGGTCAGGTCGATGCGCTCGGCGTTGAGCCAGGCTTCGCGAGTGCCGGAATCGATCACCAGGTCGCGAAACTCGAGGCGCGCCTCGGCGGGCGCGCTCTCGAGCACTTCGGAGCGACGCAGCAGCGCGCGCATGCGCGCCAGCAGCACCCGTGGAGGCACCGGCTTGGGGACGTAGTCATCGGCGCCCATCTCGAGCCCGAGCACCTGGTCCATGTCATCGGTCCGCGCGGTCAGCATCAGAATCGGCCCGGGGAACTGCGGACGTACGCGACGGCAGATGGACAGCCCATCCTCGCCCGGCAGCATGAGATCGAGGATCACCAGATCGGGACGAAGTGCCAGAATCCGCTCGACGCCTTTCGCACCGTCGTGTTCGACACTGACCTGGAAGCCACTGCCCTCCAGGTACTCCCGCGTCAGCGACGCGAGACGCTCGTCATCCTCGATGATCAGGATATGGTCGTTACGAGTTTCCAAGACGCGCTCCAAGGCTCGAAGTCGTATGACGCCGTCATATCGAGGGTTCAATCATGACGGCGAATGGAGATACTGAGATTCGGGGGCTTTTATACCTTGATCGCCATGATGCTGACAAAACAAACGTAACTAATGACAGTCATTATCATTTCCGGCGAATACGGGAGGCGCCCCGTCAAGCCCAATTGAAAACCGCTTTCCGATAGAAAATTTTTCTGGCCCATTGCGCCCAAGCAGGACGCGGATCGAACTCCCGATCTCGAAACATACACAGCTTAGTCACAACTTATCCACTTGTGGGGGGAGGCTATCGACTCTATCGTGGCCGAGGAGATTCCCGTCCCGAGGCGTTAGCGACGCAGTATCGAGCCTCGAGGTTCCAAACCACCGTGCGGCAGCATGCGGACTCGGCCCAGCCCTTGCAGGGGCGCGCTGAATCGCTCGACGAAGCGGCGGCACCGTACGAGTTCTTGAAGTCCCGGCAAGATCGTTTCAAACGACTTTTTTCGAACTGATTGAGAACTGATTGAAAGGACACGAGAGATGCCAAAGCCAACGTTTCGTGACCCTGGCCCCGTGCCCTAGCACGGCGCAACAACGAGAAACGCCCAGTGTTGCAGCACTGGGCGTTTCGAGCGGCTCCGAAGGTTGCAGCCTCCGGGGCGAATGTCAGGCAGGCTTCCGACCTCCCCACTACGTGTTTCCAATAGTGGTCGGAATTCCTGTCGCCGTCAATCTCGCGCCGAAAAAATGGTGCGAGTAGCCGATGCAAGAGGAATCCGACCATGGATCGCTACATCATCACCTGCGACATTCCCGCCGACACCGAGCGCTATGACAAGGTGCTCCAGGCGCTGTCCAAGTGCGGCAGCTTCACCCGCGTCACCGACTCCACCTGGCTGGTCGCCACCCGGCTGCCGACGCGCGAGCTGTTCCTGCGCCTGCGCATGCACACCCACGCCCAGGACACCCTCTACCTGCTCCGCTTCGACGAGGCCCTGGAGGGTTTTGGCCCGCGCCGGATAAATCAGTGGATCGAACTCACCGAGAACCAGCCCCGCGCGGCCAACGGCTGACGCCGGGGGCACGCCCCAGGCGACTGCCGTGGAGGGCTTTGCCGGTATGCGCGGCCGTCGATCAAGCATTGATCGCCGCGGCCTGTCCCTCCCGCCGAGCGGCGGCCAGCAGCGCACCTATGCTGCAGCTGGCGATCCGCGCCCGCGCGCTGTCGGAGCGGCTGGTGAGCACGATCGGAACGCGAGCGCCGAGCACGATCCCGGCCGCCTCCGCACCGGCCAGGTAGATCAGCTGCTTGGCCAGTATGTTGCCCGCCTCGAGATCCGGTACCAGCAGGATATCCGGGTCACCGGCGACCTCCGAGCGAATCCCTTTGATCCGCGCGGCCTCGGCGCTGATCGCATTGTCGAAAGCCAGCGGTCCGTCGAGCAGCGCGCCCTCGATCTGCCCCCGATGGGACATGACCACCAGGGCCGCCGCCTCGATCGTCGAAGGCAGCTTCGCGCTGATGGTCTCGACCGCGGAGAGGATCGCCACCTTGGGGCGATCGACATGCAGCACTTTCAGCAGATCGATGGCGTTGCGGCAGATATCGGCCTTGTCGTCCAGGGAGGGGAATATGTTCACCGCCGCATCGGTGACGAACAGCGGCTTGTGGTAGCTCGGCACGCTCATTGCGAATACGTGGCTCAAGCGACGTTCGGTGCGCAGCCCGCCTTGTCGCGCGGTCACGGCGTGCAGCAGCTCGTCGCTGTGCAGGCTCCCTTTCATCAACATCTCGGCCCGACCCTCGAGCACCATCGCGACGCCCCGCTCGGCCGCTTCGTGGCTATGGGGCACATCCTCAAGCGGCAGGTCGCTGATGTCGACCCCCGCCTCCCGGGCGGTCGCCTCGATCTTGCCGCGCGGTCCCACCAGGATCGGCGAGATCAGGCCCAGCGCGGCCGCGTCCAATGCGCCCTTCAACGCACCAGCCTCACAAGGGTGGACCACCACCGTGACGATCGGCGGCAAGCCGGCGCAGCGTTCGATCAATTCCTGATAATGATCATGGGACATCGTGTCCTCGCTCCTTCGCTCATCGATGGCTGACGCTGCTGGCGTAATGCTCGATAAGATGGATGTAGTTGGCGCGCTCGTAGACACCAGCGGTATGCGCGCGCAAGCGATCGCGGCTCATCACCCCCCGCAGGCCATCCAGCGAAGGTACTTGCCGGGCCTCGCACCAGGCTTCGAGGCCCGCCAGCAGCGTGGCGATATGCCCTGGGCCGTGACGCATCACCGCCGAAGTGGTCATCACTACGTCCGCCCCGGCAAGCAGGTACTTGATCACCTGGTCGGCGCTCTCCACTCCGATCGACCCCGCTAGCGAACAGTCCAACCGTCCGGCAAGCACCGCGATCCATAGCAGAGAGAGGCGCATTTCGGCCGGCCGGCTCAGTTCCAGCTCGCTGGAGAGCTTCATTTGCAGCAGATCGATATCCGGTTGCAGATAGCGGTTGAACACCACCAGCCCGTTGGCGCCGGTTTCGACGAAACGCTGCGCCATGTTGCCGATCGAGCTGAAGTAGGCCGGCATCTTCACTACCACCGGAATCCGCACCTCGCGCCGCACCGAGGCGAGCACGTCGAGATAGCGCTGCTCGATCGCTGCGCCGGATACGCCGATATCGACCGGCACGTAATAGATGTTGAGCTCCAGTCCATCGGCACCGGCTTCTTCGATCTGGGCCGCATAGTCGGCCCAACCGCTTGGCGTGGAGCCGTTGAGACTGGCGAACACCGGCACATCGAGCGCCCCCTTGGCCTTGCGGATCAGCTCGAGGTAGCTGTCCGGTGCGACGCCGTAGGGGCCGTCCAACGCTTGGGTGGGAAGATAGGACTGCGCTTCGGGATTGTTGGCCTCGCCCTGGGCGAAAATTTCATCCAAGCGATCCCGCCGGGCCAGCAGCTGCTCCTCGAACAGCGAAGGCAGTACCACCGCGCCGATGCCGGCATCCTCGAGCGCCTTCAGATGGCCGAGCTCGGCGTTGGTGGGTGACGGCGAGGCGATCAGCGGATTACGCAGCGCCAAGCCGAGATAGCGTGTAGTGAGGTCCATGTCATCGCTCCCAATTAGATCGAGGTGCGTCGCGCTCGCCAGTCACACCGCTCATGTCGTCGCCCCCTCCCCCGCGGAGGCCTCGACAAGGTCGGGTTGCGGCTCGAGCGAGAAGCGGCTGCCGTCGCGGGTGGAGAGATCGACGTACTGCAGGTATTTCTCGTCGACCCATTTCTGGGCCGAGGCGAGCAGCTCCGCGGCCTCGTCTCCACGCGTGCGAGCAAGCGAGGAGTAGCGGATCTCGTTGTAGGCGTATGCCTTGAGCGGGATCTTCGGCGCGGGCGTGTCGAGGCTGAACGGGTTGGCACCCACCTTGCGCAGGTCAGGATTGAAGCGGAACAGCGGCCAGTAGGCCGAATCGGCGGCCAGCCCTTGCTGGTGCAATCCCTTGCGCATGTCGATGCCATGAGCGATGCAATGGCTGTAGGCCAGGATCAACGACGGCCCCTCGTAGGCTTCGGCTTCGCGGAAGGCCTGCAGGGTATGCTGCGGGTTCGCTCCCATCGCCACCTGGGCGACGTAGATGTTGCCGTAGGCGATCGCCTGGAGCGCCAGGTCCTTGCGCGGCGTACGCTTGCCGGCAGCGGCGAACTTAGCGACCGCACCGAGCGGGGTCGCCTTCGACGATTGGCCACCGGTGTTGGAATACACCTCGGTGTCGAGTACCAGCACGTTGACGTCCTTGCCCTGGGCCAGCACGTGGTCCAGGCCGCCATAGCCGATATCGTAGGCCCAGCCATCACCACCGACGATCCACACGCTGCGCCGTACTAGATGATCGACCACCGAAAGCAGGTCGTTCGCGCTTTCGTTATCGTCACCCAAGGCGAGCAGCTTGGCCTTGAGCTCCGCGACCCGCTCGCGCTGCGCGCGGATCTGCGACTCGGTGATTTGCGACGCCTCGAGAATCTCGCCGACGAACCGTTCGCCCAGCTGTGGTATGAGCTCCTCGAGCCGTCTGCGGGCAAGGGCGAGATGCTGATCGGCGGCGAGGCGAAAGCCGAGGCCGAACTCGGCGTTGTCCTCGAACAGCGAGTTCGACCAGGCGGGACCGCGCCCTTCGTGATTCTTGGTCCAAGGCGTCACCGGCAGGTTGCCGCCGTAGATCGACGAGCAGCCGGTGGCGTTGGCGATCTGCAGCCGATCACCGAACAGCTGGCTCAAGAGGCGCAGGTAAGGCGTCTCGCCACAGCCCGCGCAGGCGCCGGGAAATTCGAACAGCGGCTGCAGGAACTGGACACCGCGTACGTTGGCGAAATCCACTCTCGCCCGGTCGTTGACCGGCAGCGTCTCGAAAAACCGGATGCGTTCGCGCTCGCGCTGCAGAATCGGCGCTTTGTCGACGATGTTGAGCGCCTTGGTATCCGGTTCTATCGGACTGGTTGCCGGGCACGCCTCGACACATAGCCCGCAGCCGGTGCAGTCCTCCACGTATATCTGCAAGGAAAACCGCGTGTCGGGATAGCCACGGGTATTGATCGGCTCCGAGGGAAAATCGGCCGGCGCCCCCTCGAGCCGCCCGGCTTCGTAGTAGCGACTGCGAATCACCCCGTGCGGACAGACGAAGCTGCACTGACCACACTGGATGCACAGGTCGGCTCGCCACTCGGGCACCACGTCGGAGACATTGCGTTTCTCGAACGCGCTGGTCCCGGAGGGGAAAGTACCATCCGCCGGGATCAGGCTCACCGGGATCAAGTCGCCTTCGCTGGAGAACATCCGCGCGGTGACCTCATGGACAAAGGCCGGCGCATCCGCCGGTACCAGCGCCGGCCGCTCGCGCGCGTCCACGTCGACCGCCGCCGGCACTTCGAACCGCTGCAGCCGCTCCAGTGCGCCATCCACCGCGGCGAAGTTCATCTGCACCACCCGCTCGCCCTTGCGTGCATAGCTCTTGCGGATCGTCTCCTTGATATGGGCGATCGCCTGGTCACGCGGCAGTACACCGGAGAGCGCGAAGAAGCAGGTCTGCAGGATGGTGTTGATACGCTGCCCCAGCCCCAGCGCCCGCGCCGCCTCGGAGGCGTCGATCACGTAGCACTCGAGGTGCTTGTCGATGATCACCTGCTGCATCGGCCGGGGCAGGTGGCTCCAGACCTCGCCGGCGCTGAAGGGAGCGTTGAGCAGGAAGGTCGCTCCTGGCGCCGCGACACCCAGCACGTCCTGCCGTTCGAGGAACTCGAACTTGTGGCAGGCAACGAACTGTGCCTGGTGGATCAGGTACGGTGCGCGGATCGGCTCGGGGCCGAAACGCAGGTGCGAGACCGTCTGCGCTCCCGATTTATGCGAGTCGTAGACGAAGTAGCCCTGGGCATAGAGTGGGGTATCCTCACCGATTATCTTGACGCTGTTCTTGTTGGCCCCCACGGTGCCATCCGCGCCCAGACCGTAGAACACCGCACGCCGGGTGACATCCGGCTCGATCGAAAAATGCGCATCGTAGTCCAGGCTCCGGTGGGTGACATCGTCCTCGATACCGAGGGTGAAGCCGTGCCGGGGCCGATCGGTGAGAAGTTCATCGAGCGCCGCCTTGGCCATCGCCGGGGTGAACTCTTTGTTGGAGATGCCGTAGCGGCCACCCACCACCAGCGGCAGTGCGTCTCGTTCACCTCGGGAGACCGCGGCGGCGAAGCTTGCGATCACATCCTGGCACATCGGCTCGCCAGGCGCGCCCGACTCCTTGGTCTGCTCGAGCACCGCGATGCGCCGCACCGAGGACGGCAGCGCCGCGAGCAAACGCTCGCTGGAGAACGGCCGGTAGAGTCGCACCTGCACCACCCCGACTTTCTCTCCCCTGGCCACCAGGAACTTGACGGTCTCGCGCGCGGTCTCCGCGCCCGCCCCCATCACCACCAGTACCCGATCGGCGTCCGTCGCACCTTCGTATTCGAACGGACGGTAATGACGGCCAGTCAGCTCGCCGAAGCGCACCATCAGGCGTTCGACGATCTCTGGCAGCGCATCGTAGTAGGGATTCACCGCCTCGCGCGCCTGGAAGTAGGTGTCAGGATTGTGTGCGGTACCACGAATGAACGGATGTTCCGGATTGAGCGCACGCGCGCGATGCGCGCGAATCAGCCGATCGTCGATCATCGCGCGCAGTACCGATTCGTCGAGCAATTCCAGCGTATTGAGCTCGTGCGAGGTGCGAAAACCATCGAAGAAGTGGATGAACGGAATGCGTGATTCGAGCGTCGCCGCCTGGGCGATCAGCGCGCTGTCGTGGGCTTCCTGCACCGAGGCCGAACTGAACAGCGCGAAGCCCGTGGTACGGGCTGCCATCACGTCGGAGTGATCGCCGAAGATCGACAGTGCCGAGGTCGCAAGCGAACGGGCGGCGACGTGGAACACCGTCGAGGTGAGTTCGCCGGCGATCTTGAACATGTTCGGCAGCATCAGCAGCAAGCCCTGCGATGCGGTGAACGTGGTCGTCAGCGCACCGGACTGCAGCGCTCCATGCACTGCTCCGGCGGCACCGCCCTCGGCCTGCATCTCCTGTATCAGCGGCACGTTGCCCCACAGGTTCGTTCGCCCTGCGGCCATCCACTCGTCGGCCAGCTCGGCCATCGCCGAGGAAGGAGTGATCGGGTAGATCGCGCAGACTTCATTGAGCGCATAGGCGATCGTCGCGACCGCAGTATTGGCGTCCATCGTAGCCCGGGTGCTCATGCGTTCACCTCCTGCTGCCGGGAAACCGGATCAGCGCTAGTCTCGATGACCATATCGATGGCGTGGCACGGACACTGCTCGAAGCAGGCCTGACAGCCGGTACACAGATCCAGGTTCACGCGGTAGCCACTGCCAGGGCCGAGCTTCACGATCGCCTTCTCCGGACAGGCGGCGTAGCAGCTATCGCATTCATAACAGTTACCGCAGGAAAGGCAGCGCTGGGCCTCATGCTGGGCCTGGGCCGCATCGAGGCCGGAGACGACCTCGGTGAAGTCGGTGCGCTCGGTGACCGGCAGCTCGGGCTGAAGGGCCTTGAGCGCATCGTCGTACAGGGGCAAGTGCAGCTCCTCGAAGGGCACGACGCGGTGGCGCGGCGGCTGGGTCCAGCGCGCGCCGGCAAGCCAGGCATCGATCCGCCGCGCCGCTTTCTTGCCCAGCCCCACGGCGTTGGTCACGCTACGATGGGTCGGAATCACGTCGCCGCCGGCGAAGATGCCCGGATGACCGGTCTGCATGTCGTCGCCGACGACTACCGTACCGTCGTCTTCGAAGGCGATACCTGGCACTCGACGCAGAAATTCCACATCGGTGGTCTGGCCGAGGGCGAGCACCACCGAATCCGCTTTCAGCGTCTCGAACTCACCTGTCGAGTGAGCCTGTCCCTGATCGTCCACGGTCATCCTCTCCACCGTGAGGGTATCGCCACTGATCTGCTTGATGCTCGAAAGCCACTTGATCCTGACCCCCTCTTCGAGCGCGTCCTCTGCTTCGCTGGGGTGGGCTTCCAACCATTTGCTATCGCGGAAATAGACGATCATCGCGTCCTCAGCGCCCAGGCGCTTGGCCGATCGAGCGACGTCCATCGCGGTGTTCCCGCCGCCGTAGACCACCACGCGACGCCCGAGCAGCGGCTTCTCGCCGCTGGCGGTGTCATGCAGCAACGACACCGCGTCGAACACCCGCACCGCGTCTCGCGCGGGAATGTCGATGTGCCGCCCCACCTGGGCACCGATCGCGATGTAGACGGCATCGAAACCACCATCGCGCTGCTCGGCGAGCAGATCCTCGACCTTGTGGTCGAGCACGATCCTGACGCCGAGCGCCTCGACTCGCTCGATTTCCCGTGCCAGGACGTCACGCGGCAGGCGATAGGCCGGGATGCCGAAACGCATCATGCCCCCCGCCACGGGACCTGCATCGTAGACCTCCACCTCATGACCGAGCCGGGCCAGGTGCCATGCCGCTGCCAGGCCGCTGGGCCCAGCCCCGACCACCATCACCCGCTTGCCGCTGGAGCTCGCCTTCGGCACTTTCCAACCCTCGAGCTGGGCGCGATCACCGAGGTAGCGCTCGATCGCATGAATGCTCACCGCGCTATCGAGCTCGCGGCGATTGCAGCCGTCCTCACAGGGGTGGTAGCACACTCGCCCATGGATCGCCGGGAAGGGGTTGTCAGCCACCAGCGTCTCCCAGGCCTCGCGCCAACGCCCCGCCTGGGCCAGCGCCAGCCATGCCTGGATGTTCTCACCCGCAGGGCAGGCGTTGTTGCAGGGAGGCAGCAGGTCGACATAGGCAGGGTGACTGGTTCTCTTCGCACCGACGGCATGTCGCCGGGTCAGATCCACCCGCGGGCTCATATCGTTACGTAAAGTACTCATTCAACGATCTCCTCTCGCACGGTCTAAGCCGAGCGCCTACACGCCGTCCCGGCTGATGATGAGCGACGGCGTCGGGTGCCAACCCCTTTGCCGTGTCCTCTTGTTGTTATCCTCACCACACACTGACCCGGACCACCTCGACTGGACCCCCGCGCCAACGAAGGTCCCGTCCACTCACCGGGAGACCACCGGCACCTCAGGCGCCTGGCGGCTGCCGGTTTCCCGAATGAAAAAGGCCAGCACTACTGCGACTATCACGCCTACGACATAGATCAGGTCGACCCGCTGGAATACCTCCAGAGTGATTCCGCCATCGACGGCGAGCCTGGTGATGACGCTGCCGATGACCGGTGTGGCCAGCGCGCTCGAGGCGAATACGATAAAGTTGATCGTACCGGTGGCGGTCCCCTTCACCTCATCCGGGTTGACCTCCTTGATGATCGAGTAGGGAATCATCGCCACACCCGAGGCGATACCGAACAGCAGGCCCAGCATGTAGGGCGGCGCGACGCCTGCAGGCAGGTAGACGATTGCCCCGCCGCAGACCAGCATCGAAAGGCCCCCCGCGATCAGCACAGGCTTACGCCGTCCGAAGTAGTCCGCCAGGTAGCCCATCAGCGGGCAGCCGATGACCCAGCCGAGCGGGACCATGCTCACCCGGGCGACCGCCTGCTCGTACGGTACCCCCAGACCGGTTTGCAAAAAGGGCAGGCCCCAGATCATGTTGGCGATGTTGGTCGGCATGAACAGCAGACCGGCAACGATGCCGCACAGATAGGACTGCGGATTGGTAAGCACGACCTTGTAGGGGCGAAGCAGACTGCCCCAGCTATGTCCCGATGCCGACGAGTCGGCGGTCACGCTCTGGACACGCGGTGTCACCGCCAGCATCGCCATCGACATCAGCACCAGGAGACCGCCGGCAAAGAACCAGAACTGCTGCCAGCCGAACACTGAATGGACGAGCGGCCCCACCGCAGCCTGCCCCAGCGAGCCGCCGAGCATGCCGAAACACTGCGTGACGCCCACGGCAGTGGCCAGCCACTGCTTGGGAAAGCCACGTGTCGCGAGGTATACCGCCCCGGTGAATGCCACCCCGGATCCCGCGCCCTGCAGCAGACGCCCAACGCTGGCGCTAGCCGTTACACCGAACCCGAACAGCACCGCGCCCAGCGCCAACAGCAGGATTCCAGCGGGTATGATGAGGCGAGGCCCGATGCGATCGAGCAGCGAGCCGGAGATGAGCGCGGCAAGCGCATAGGTATAGAAATACAAGCCGATGATCGATGACAGCGTGCTGTCCGAGACGCCGAGCGCTTCGCTCAGTTCGGGCAACATCACCCCTGGCGCCGAACGCATTCCGTACTGGATGAAATAGAACATCGCGCAGATTAACCACGCCATCACGAAGACCCTATTGAGCCGACTGTGATCGGCCCCGGGTGGGTGGTTTTCTGCAGATGACGATGGCGATGCGTAGTGGCGTGACATGACGAGGCCCCCTCTCCTACTCAGGATGGATGCGCTGCACCAATGACTAATGAAATTAGCACGCAAATTAAACTTTTTGCGTTCAAAAGCACCGAATGTGACAATTAGCCACACTCTGAGTAGAAGTATCGAACACGAGATTGAATGAGTTTAATTGTCATTATTTACACGGGTGGCATGAGTGGTAAGTGCCAATATCTTATCCCTCTATTCCACCGTGAGTGGCGAGTTCCTCGGACCAGGCTTCATCCAGGATGCGCGGGTGTCGAAATTCACTCAAGGGCAGGTCGCGCCACGGCTGAATGCCGGCGAGCGGGCGTCTAACACGGGCGTGGCGCTAACATTCGAAGCCTCTGCAACCTGCGAGTCAGCGAGAGGGCGACTCAAAAGTGTCATCATCACATCGTAAGGAGCCTGCGAAAAACAGAGACTGAACGCATAGACGACTACTGGCGCTATTGATTCAAATCAAAATATACATTCAAGCACGGAGGCCATCATTCAGGTAATTCGTCCAGCTCCTTTGTTTTGAATCCAAAAAACAGGCCTATTACCCCCTTATAACCCCAGAAGTACTGAAGAATCACTGCAAAAGGATTCACGGCCCTCAATCCAGTCCGATGCCATCTCAAGCCCACGAAACAACGACGCTTCGCGCAAGCCTTGGTGTTGAGGTACAAGGGTTTCTCATTCATGGAATGAGCCTTTACCGGAAGAGGGCCCACGGCGCGGATACTTCACCAGCGCACCGCGACCACGCCCGCCATCGGAAAAAAGGCAGCGATCTAAAGCCTCGGGCGCGGCGCTGCGTCGACGCAATGGCCTCGATCCCGAGACCATATCCAGGGCATCAGCCAGATATCAGCAGGTTGAGGATCAGCAGCACCAGGCCGAGCAGGCCCGCCGCCCAGACCAGCGAACGCAGCCACGGCACACCGAAGGCATAGAGCGGCAGGTAGATCACTCGGGCAAGCAGGTAGAGCCAGCAGCCCCAGAGGGTCATGCTCCCCTCGACCCCGGCGAGGTGATTGATCACCACCGCGGCGAGGAACAGCGGCAGGGTCTCGAACAGATTCGCCTGGGCGCGAAACAGCCGCGCCGTCAGCGTGCCCATCGGCGGGCCCGGACGGTCGCGCGGACCGGCGTTGTAGCCTATCCCGGTCTCGCGATTGCGCGCCATCGCCGGCAGCAGCAGTTGAATGACCGCCAGCACCAGGGCCCAAGCCGCCAGACTCAATTCGATACTCATCGAAGTCTTCCCTCGTTCGCGCGCGCCGCTTCAGCCTTGCGGCCGGAACATCACGAACCGCTGCGCCTCGCTGATGGTGAAATAGTCGCCAGGGCCGCCGCCTCGCAGTACCGGCTTGCCCGCGACGGTATCGTAGATGCCGTCTTTCAATAGCGCGGTGTCGATGTGCACTCCGACCACCTCGCCCAGCACCAACCAGGTATCGACCTCATCACCCCTGGCGGTTCGCAGCCGCACCACCTGGGTCGCCCGGCACTCGAAGGACACCGGCGCCTCGGCGACCCTGGGCACGGCGATCTCGCGCGAAGGCGTCGGGGTGAGGCCGGCGAGCATGAACTCGTCGGTCGCGGGTGCCACCATCGCGCTGGTGGCATTCATCCGCTCGGCGAGCTCCTCGGTCGCCAGGTTCCAGACGAACTCCCCCGTGCGCTCGATGTTACCCACGCTGTCTTTGTAGCCAACGCTCGAGAAGCCGATGATCGGCGGCACGTAATTGAACGCATTGAAGAAGCTATAGGGGGCGAGATTGAGATTCCCGGCCTCGTCGTGGGAGGAGATCCAACCGATCGGCCTCGGCGCAATGATCGAATTGAACGGATCATGGGCCAGCCCGTGCCCCTCGCTGGGGCGGTAGAAGTGTTCGTCACGCATGGTCGATTCCTGGTCGAAGTCTCGTTTCACTCTAGCAGCCCTGGTCGCCAGCCGGGCACGGACTGATTCACACAGCGGGAAAACGGCACTTTTCCAGCGCGCGCCGCCCCGGTTGCACCCAACTGGTGCTCACTCCGCCCAGGCCATCCTTCTTTAGCCGAGGATAGGAAAAACTGGGTTGCAACTAGTTGCACTGCCCTCTTGCGCACCTTAATCTCGCTCGACGTTCATCGTCTTCGGACACCTTCTTCAAGCGTCACGCGAGAGCACCATGGCCAATACCACAACGATGGGTGTGAAACTCGACCAGGCGACCCGCGACCGGCTCAAGGCCGCCGCCCAGTCGCTCGACCGCACGCCGCACTGGCTGATCAAGCAAGCGATCTTCAATTGCCTCGAACAAATCGAAAACGGGCGCGGCTTCAGCCTCCAATCCGACGGCGATACGGCCGAGCGCGAAGAGCTCGGCGAGGCGACGCCTCCGGCGGCCCAGCCGCAGCCTTTCCTCGAGTTCGCCGAGAGCATCCTGCCCCAGTCGGTGCTGCGCGCCGCGATCACCTCTGCCTATCGGCGCCCCGAGCAGGAAATGGTACCGATGCTGCTCGAGCAGTCGCGGTTGCCGAAACCGCTCGCCGAATCGGCCCACCAGCTCGCCTATCGGCTCACCGAGCAGCTACGCAGCCAGAAGAACGCCGGCGGCCGCGCCGGTATGGTGCAGGGACTGCTGCAGGAGTTCTCGCTCTCCTCCCAGGAGGGCGTCGCCCTGATGTGCCTCGCCGAGGCGCTGCTGCGCGTACCGGACAAGGGCACCCGCGATGCACTGATCCGCGACAAGCTCAGCGGCGGCAATTGGCAGCACCATCTTGGACGCAGCTCGTCGATGTTCGTCAACGCGGCGACCTGGGGCCTGCTGGTCACCGGCAAGCTGACCGCGACCCACAACGAGGCCGGGCTCACCTCCTCGCTCAACAGGATCATCGGCAAGAGCGGCGAGCCGCTGATCCGCAAGGGTGTCGACATGGCGATGCGCTTGATGGGCGAGCAGTTCGTCACCGGCGAGACCATCGGCGAGGCGCTCGCCAACGCGAGCCGTCACGAGGCCAAGGGCTTTCGCTACTCCTACGACATGCTCGGCGAGGCAGCGCTCACCGAAGAGGATGCCAAGCGCTACCTGGCCTCCTACGAGCAGGCGATCCATGCGATCGGCAAAGCCTCCAACGGCCGCGGCATCTACGAAGGCCCGGGCATCTCGATCAAGCTCTCGGCGCTCCACCCGCGCTACTCGCGCGCGCAATACGACAGGGTGATGGACGAGCTCTACCCGAGACTCAAGTCGTTGACGCTGCAGGCCAAGCAGTACGACATCGGGATCAACATCGACGCCGAGGAAGCCGACCGGCTGGAGATTTCACTCGATCTGCTCGAGCGACTGTGCTTCGAGCCAGAGCTCGCCGGCTGGAACGGTATCGGCTTCGTCATCCAGGGCTACCAGAAGCGCTGCCCGCTGACGATCGACTACCTGATCGACCTCGCCCGCCGCAGCCGCCGCCGGCTGATGATCCGGCTGGTCAAGGGCGCCTACTGGGACAGCGAGATCAAGCGTGCCCAGATCGAGGGGCTCGAGGGCTACCCGGTCTATACCCGCAAGGTCTACACCGACGTCTCCTACCTCGCCTGCGCGCGCAAACTGCTCGCCGCCCCCGAGGCGATCTACCCGCAGTTCGCCACCCACAATGCCCATACGCTGGCCGCGATCTACCATCTCGCCGGACAGAACTACTACCCCGGCCAGTACGAGTTCCAGTGCTTGCACGGGATGGGCGAGCCGCTGTATGGACAGGTGGTCGGCAAGAGCGGGCTCAATCGGCCGTGTCGCATCTACGCCCCGGTAGGCAGCCATGAGACCCTGCTCGCCTACCTGGTGCGCCGCCTGCTCGAAAACGGTGCCAACACCTCGTTCGTCAACCGGATCGCCGACCATTCGATCTCGCTCGAAGAACTGGTGCGCGACCCGGTCGAGGAGGTCGAACGCCTGACCGCCAGCGAAGGTGTCCAGGGCCTGCCGCATCCGCGCATTCCGCTGCCGGTCGAGCTCTACGGCAACGAACGCGCCAACTCAAGCGGCCTCGACCTCTCCAGCGAGCACCGCCTGGCATCGCTCTCCAGCGCACTGCTCAATGGCCTGAACCATCCGCTCGAAGCACGCCCCCTGCTTGCGCGCGCGGCCGCGCCCGGCCCCCTCGAGCCGGTGCGCAACCCCGCCGACCAGCGCGATGTCGTAGGCCAGGTGCAGGAGGCCAGCGATGCGGACGTCGCTGAAGCGCTGGCGGCCTCGATCGAGGCCGCGCCGATCTGGCAGGCCACGCCGCCCGCCGAGCGCGCCGCCGTGCTCGAGCGCGCCGCCGAGCTGATGGAAACCCAGATCCAGCAGCTGATGGGCATATTGGTACGCGAGGCCGGCAAGACCTATGCCAACGCGATCGCGGAGGTGAGGGAGGCGGTCGACTTCCTGCGCTACTACGCGGTGCAGGCCAGGACCCACTTCTCCAACGATACCCATCGCCCGCTGGGGCCGGTGGTCTGCATCAGCCCGTGGAACTTCCCGCTGGCGATCTTCACCGGCCAGATATCGGCCGCCCTCGTCGCGGGCAACACCGTACTCGCCAAGCCGGCCGAGCAGACACCGCTGATCGCCGCGGCCGGTGTGCGCCTGCTGCTCGAAGCGGGGCTTCCGGCCGGCGTGCTGCAGCTGCTACCCGGGCGCGGCGAGACGGTCGGCGCGCGCTTGGTCGGGGATCCTCGCGTCAAAGGGGTGATGTTCACGGGCTCCACCGAAGTGGCCAAACTGCTGGCCAAGAACCTCTCCGGACGCCTCGACAGCAACGGCCGCCCGGTACCGCTGATCGCCGAGACCGGCGGGCAGAACGCGATGATCGTCGACTCCTCGGCGCTGCCCGAGCAGACCATCCCGGACGTGATCAACTCCGCCTTCGACAGCGCCGGCCAGCGATGTTCTGCGCTGCGCGTGCTGTGCGTACAGGAGGACGTCGCCGAACGGGTGCTGAAGATGCTCAAGGGCGCGATGGCCGAGTATCGGCTCGGCAACCCGGAGAACCTCTCCACCGACATAGGCCCGGTGATCGACCTCGAAGCGAAGCGAACCATCGAAGCGCACATCGAGCGGATGCGCGCCAAGGGCCGCCGGGTATTCCAGGCCGCCCTGGGTGATACCGAAATGCCGCTACACGGGCTCTTCGTCGCGCCGACGCTGATCGAGCTCGAGAGCCTCGACGAGCTCGAGCGCGAAGTATTCGGCCCGGTGCTCCACGTGATCACCTACAAGCGCCAGGAACTCGACTCGCTGCTCGAGCGGATCAATGCCAGCGGCTATGGCCTGACCATGGGCATCCATACCCGCATCGACGAGACCATCGCCAAGGTGATCGCCAAGGCCCAGGTCGGCAACCTCTACGTCAATCGCAACATCGTGGGCGCGGTGGTCGGGGTACAGCCGTTCGGCGGAGAAGGGCTCTCCGGCACCGGCCCCAAGGCCGGCGGCCCGATCTACCTCACCCGCCTGCTCTCGGTGCGCCCCAACGGCGTACCGCTCAGCGCAGCCGACGAAGAGGGAATGTCGACCACCCAGCGCGAGGCCATCCTCCCCGCGCTCGAACGCTTCGAACGCTGGGCCCGCGAACAGGGGCAGCCCGAGCTGGCCGACTACTGCCGACTGCTGGCCGAGCTGACGCCGAGCGGTGTGACGCTGGTACTGCCGGGACCGACCGGCGAGCGCAACACCTATACCCTGCTGCCCCGCGAGCGGGTGCTGTGCCTCGCCGATCACGACCAGGACCTGCTGACCCAGCTGGCGGCACTGCTCGCGGTAGGCAGCAAAGCGATCTGGGTCGAGAACGAGCAGAGCAGGCGCTGCCTCGCCCAGCTGCCGGAGGAGCTCTGCGAGCGGATCGAGCTGGTCGACGACTGGCAGGCGGACGGGGTCGAATTCGATGCGGTGCTCCACCACGGCGACTCCGACGCACTGCTCGACGTCTGCCGCGCGGTCAGCGCCCGACCCGGGCCGATCGTCAGCGTCTTCGGCCTGGCGCGTGACGAGCGGGCGGTACCGATCGAGCATCTGCTGGTCGAGCGCGCCCTGAGCGTCAACACCGCCGCTGCCGGAGGCAACGCCAGCCTGATGACGATCGGCTGAGCGTCACGCACCGCCCCTCCCGGCCAAGGCTCGGGAGGGGCGCGGCCCTTGGCCGCGAGCCCGGTGCGCGCCAAAGCGGAAATCGGCATGCGGCGAGTTGCCTCACCCTGGGTGAATCATCCCCGCAGCCGCGCTGCATCGGCCGGCGGGCGACCCCACTGACGGCAAAAATTCACGGTTCGCCGCTTGATATTCAGCCTCAAGGTGCCCACCTTTAACCAAGTAGGCACCGAGCATTGTGCTTGCCGGAGATCAGGCGAGCGTACGTCAAGGAATCCGGCGCCCCCATCCACTCTCGATCAAGAAGGATTTTGAACCATGAGCAGTGCAAAGCCGCGTAGCCTCAAAGACGCCAAGAAGACCACCAAGCTTTTTCCGACCCGTAACGACCTGCCTGAAGCGACCCGCGCCAAGGTCGTCGCGATCCTCAATGCCCGACTCGCAGAACTGATCGATCTGTCGCTGGTGATCAAGCAGGCTCACTGGAATCTCAAAGGCATGCAGTTCATCGGCGTGCACGAAATGCTCGACGGCTTCCGCACCGAAGTCGACGGCTTCGTCGACTCGGTCGCCGAACGCGCTACCCAGCTCGGCGGCACCGCCTTCGGTACCGTGCAGAGCGTCGCCGAGAGCACCTCTTTGAGTCCCTACCCGACCGATATCCATGCCGTGCCGGATCACCTGGTAGCGCTCGCCGAGCACTACGCCGGGGCCGCAGCGGCGGTACGCAAGGCCATCGACGACACCGATGAACTCGGCGATGCGGACACCTCGGACCTTTTCACCGAAGTATCCCGCGGCCTCGACATGAACCTCTGGTTCCTCGAAGCCCACACCCAGGTCTGATCGCGATGAGCTCCCGCCCCATGCACCGGGCGGGATGGCGACGGCAAACGGTGATCGAGCAAGACAAAGGGGCGATGCCAAATCGCCCCTCAGACTGCTGGCAAAGTATTTGAAGATGCCACGATGGCTTCCAGCCGCCTCCGAGAGCGCGCTGGCCGGCAATCGCTTGCACCGGGGTTTGCGACATGGATGTCGCAAAAGGCGCGCCCGGACAGGGACGTCCATGCGCGCCGACCCGAGGGCAAGCGATTGATCGGTCAGGGTTTCGCGATCTCGTGGCGGCGCGTCCCCTTTCAGGGGGAGCGCGAGGGGACCGCCCCTCGCATCTAAGCGAGCGATAGGCTCGTTGGGGCGAAAACGGTTCTCGACTCGCCAGGATCAAAAGTGTCGCTGGGTCTAAAAGGGGTTTGTCATTAATCTGAGGGGCGATGCCAAATCGCCCCTTTTTTGTTTCACCCTGATCTCAGGCAAAGGGTGAAAGGTAGCCGCCTGGACAACGATTTCCTCACTGGACGGCATCCTGAACACTGCTGAACCTGGAATGCCGGACAGGCCCGCTGAACACCGCTAGCACAGCCACCCTGGTGCTCGAACGGCCACACAGGGCTTACGATCCATTGATCAGGATGCGACGTGGCGCCTGCTCCGATGCGCAACGCTCAGCGCCACAGCCACCAGCAATGCGATCAGGGCTGCCGCCGCGAACATGCGCGGTGTGTCGCCCGGTACGTACTCCATGAAAGACGAGGCGAACTGGCCGGAGAAGATCGCCATCGACAGATAGGCGAGATTGCGGCCTCGCGCATGCGGATGGCTTCGCTCCACGGTCATGTGGTTGACCATCGGCACCGTGAATCCAAAGCCGCATCCGAGCAGAATGCCGCCCGCCGCGAATCCCAAGATGCCATCGGCCACGGAAAAGCACCCATGTGCGGCCACATAGCAGAGGAAGCCGAAGACCAGCAGCCGATGCCCGCCCAAGATCGAGGCAAGCCGCGGCATGGCCGCGGCCGCGCCGACCGCGACCAATGACACGAAGGAGAGGAAATAGCCGACCTCAGCCGCGCCAACGCCTATCTCGTGCAGCCGCACGGGAAGAACGATCACCCCGGTGAAGAACGCCACCATGGTGAAGAATGCAGCGGCGTACACGATCTTGAGCGCGGCGGAGAAGGACGCGGTCTGCCCTTCTCCAGCATCGGCAGCGGCTTCGCTCGGCTCATCGAGTTTCGAGGGCACGTACAGGATCACCATCACCAGCAGCAGCCAGGCCAACAGATAGAGCGCGAAGGGCCAACGCCAGCCCGCCGTGGCCAGCAGGCCGCTGACGAACAGGAAGATCACGCCTCCCAGCTCGATCGACATGCCCTGCTTGGCCATCATCGCCAAGCGTGCCCTGCCATGGTAGAGCGCCGAGATCAGCCCCGTCCCAGACGCCATGACCATCGCCGTGGCGCCGCCCAGCAGGAAACGGTCGGCGAACACCCATAGCTCTCCGTGCAGCCAGGCACCGGCGAACCCGAGCAGCCCATAGAGGAACAGGCCCGCGCACAGCGTGCGGTACAGCCCAACGCGGCCGATCATCCAGCCCGCCAGCGGCCCCAGCACCACCACCCCGAGCGCCGGCACCGTCACCAGACCGCTGATGTAGCGGTCGATGCCCAGATGGGCCGCGATATCGGGCAGGCCCGGCACCAGCACGCAGCCGACCATGATGGTCAGGCACGCGACGCTCAGTAGGGTGAAAGCTGTGGTGCGCGTCTGACTAGGCATACGGAGCTTCTCTCGCTATCTCAGTGGTCATGGCTGGGCTCGTCGAGCAGCTTCATCATCTGCGCGTGCTGCTCCTGCTGTCCTTCGAGGATGGTGCGCGCCAGCGTCAAGAGATTCGGATCGCGCCCGAAGTGCAGCTCCGTGGATGCATAGACGATGGCGCGCTGGTGGTGCGCTCCCATGAAGTGGGCGAACTGGCGGTCGGTATCGCCCTCGACCCGCTCCTCGAAGGCAGCGCGGGCTTGCGCGTTTGCACCGGCGAGCGCCCGGATAACCATTGCGCGGCGTGGATCTGCCGCAGGAAGCGGCGGGGCCTTGCTGGTCACCGGGTCATTGCGGTCGGCGTGCGCCAGGATGTCCGCTGCGATGTCGCGCAGGGTAGCGTCCTGGCAGTGGTCGATCGCCACGCTGGAAAGCTCGACTCCGCTCAGGTGTTGGGGCACGAGGAAAGCGGCGAAATCCTGATCGACGTCCCCGCTCGGCGGATGGCTCTCGATGCGCTCGACGTAGGAGCGCGCAGCCTGGGCGAAAGAAGGCGCCTCGGCGCAAAACGCTGTGGCTGCGCTCAACGACGCCGTCATTGCCAGCACCGGCATCATTGCCCAGCTGGTCAGGAATCGTCCCACCGCGATCGCTCGACGGCGAAGCACCTGGTATATGGCCATGCCGATCACTCCGTAGTGGACTTGGCTCGCCTCTCGCTCGCACCAGGTTCATCGCCGTCAGGCGCAGCAGCGAGGTCGGACAGCATCGGGTGCTTAGGCAGATGGGGGCCCAGCGCGGAAAGCGCGGATGCCAGCTGCTCCAGCACCGGCGCCGGCACAGGAGACAGCAGCCGGGCATAGGTCTGGATGGTGAAGACCCGCATGTCGTCCAACCGCTGCGTACCGGCGGGCGTCAGCTCGACTTGCTTCTGGCGGCGGTCGCGCGGGTCCTCGCGCCGCTCGGCGAACCCGGCGCTGACCAGACCCTCGACCATCCGGCTCGCGGCGTTGTGGGACAGATCGGTAGCCTTTGCCAATTCGGCGATCGTCAGCGGGCCATCGTGGTGGAGCTGGTACAACGCATTGAACTGGCTGAAAGAAAGGTCGCCACCGTGCAGCGTTCCTGCCAGATGGGGGAACACCTGGTGCATCGCCAAGCCATGCAGCAGGTCGAGGGCACGGGCCAGCGAGATAAGATCGGGTGAGGAAGGCATATGTCGCTCCATTACATCCATCTGCGCATTATATGCGCAATGGAATATAATGCGACAGCACATCCATTTCTCGGAAGCATGGATACGCCCAGGCCCCCGCTCAGTCCCAGAGCGGTGATGACGGCACCAGCGACGGTTGCTGCGCTCGGGGGCGTACAATCGGTGGCATTGCCCAGCCAGTAGGGCCTTCCCCACCCCATGGAGACTGCAGATGCAAAGACTCTTGGCCACGAAAGCTCATGCGCTCGGGGCCGGCCTGCTGCTGTTGGCGGCTCCGGTGCTGGCCAATCCCGCAAGCGACGCGCCTGACGATGCCGGATTCGAGCAACGCTGCGCGGCGCTGGCCGCCCAGGCTGGTCCCACGCTGGTGATCGACGACGCCCGTTATCTCGCCGCCGGTGAATTGCCACAGGCCAGTGCGTCGAGCGCGGCCTTGACGGGGGCGGCCCTGAGCAAGGCGGCGATGCCGGCGCAGTGCCTGGTGACCGGCACCCTGCAACCCAGGCAAGGAGTGGGCGGCGATTACGGCATCGGCTTCGAGCTGCGCATGCCGCTCGAGTGGAACGGCAACTTCCTCTACCAGGGCGGTGGCGGACTGAACGGGATCGTCAGCCAGGCCATCGGCGCCGTGCCGGTCTCCGGTTCGACCTCGCTGCCGGCGCTGAGCCGCGGGTTCGCGGTGATTTCCACCGATTCCGGCCACCAGGGCGAATCCAACGCCGATGCCTCCTTCGGCGTCGACCAGCAGGCGCGCCTGGATTTCGGCTATGCGGCGATCGGCAAGGTCCACGACCTCGCGCTGGAGCTGATCGATGCCTTCTACGCCAAGGCGCCGTCGCACAGCTACTTCATGGGCTGCTCCAACGGCGGCCGCGAGGCGATGATGGCGGCACAACGCTTCCCGCTGAACTTCGACGGCATCGTCGCCGGCAATCCCGGCTTCCGCATGAGCCATGCGGCCATCGGAGAGGCGTGGAGCACCAGGCAGCTGTCGCAGATCGCGCCCCGTGACGGCGATGGCCAGCCGATCCTGTCGGCGGCGCTCACGAGCAAGGACATGTCGCTGATCGGCGACAAGGTGCTGGCCCAGTGCGATGCAGCCGATGGGCTCGAGGATGGCCAGATCGACGCGATGAAGGCATGCAGCTTCGATCCAGCGACATTGGCCTGCCCGGCCGAAAAGCACGATGGCTGTCTGAGCCAGGCGCAGGTCGGTGCGCTGAAGGAGGTCTTCGACGGGGCCCACGACAGCAGCGGCGGCCAGCTCTATGCCTCCTGGCCGTGGGACGCGGGCCTGGCTGGCGACAACTGGCGCTCCTGGGTGCTGGGCACGTCCACCACCGCCGAGCCCGATGCGCTCAACGCGGTCATCGGGACCAGTTCGCTGGCCCACTATTTCATCACGCCGCCGCAGCCGGACCTCAAGCTGTCATCGCTGGATTTCGACACGATCGCCGAGCAGGTGGCGCAGACCGCGGCGATCAACGACGCCACCAGCACCCAGTACGCCAGTTTCGAGCATCGCGGCGGCAAGCTGCTGGTCTTCCACGGCAACAGCGACCCGGTGTTCTCGGCCAACGATCTACGCAGCTACTGGGACGGCTTAGTGCAGGACAACGGCGGCCGCGACCCGGTCGCCGAGTGGGCGCGCCTGTTCATCGTGCCGGGCATGACCCACTGCGGCGGTGGACCAGCGCTGGACGACTTCGATCCGCTGGCCGCGATCCAGGCCTGGGTCGAACAGGATCAGGCGCCGGCGCACCTCATCGCCCAGGGGGCCTCGTTCCCGGGCCGCAGCCGGCCGATCTGCCCCTACCCGGAGGAGGCGCGATTCACCGGCACGGGTGATCCGCAGGATGCGGCGAACTTCGCCTGTCGGCTGCCCGATTGACCCCGCGCTGTCACTATCGGCAGATGCCGAAACCCCGCATGCCCAGATGGAAGTGGTTGGCATGGGCGGCGTTGTAGTCAGGGCCGATCGAGTTGCCGAAGTAGCTGCAGCTGCGCTCGAACAGCGTATGGAGGAAGGCGCCCGCCTCGTCGTCTCTCCCCCATCCCCGCAGTACCGCAAGCTCGCGCCCGTCACCGAGGCGAAAGCCGGAGACGTCGAGTGCATCCGCGGTGGCATGCTCGCTGAGCCGCCCCTGTTCACGATGGTAGACGTTGCGGCAGGCGTAGCTGCCGAGATGATCGATGCGCGCAAGCGGTGAATCCAGCCGCGACTGCGCCTCGGGGATGGCGACCTGGGCGACGAACATCGCGCTGCTCAGCGCCAGCGGACAGCTGGCAAGGAAGCTCGAACTCAGCGCGACCGAGCCGAAGCCCTGTACCCGCACCGGGGAAGACAGCGGGCACTGGCCGCTGCTGTCCCCAGGCAGCGAGAAGGAGATCCACTGCGCCTCGCGCGCTCGTTCGAGTACGGCAAGGCAGCCATCAGGATCGCCCGCCAAGCGCGAGAGCTTGAATCGGGTCACCACCGTCGGTGGATCGTCGATCGACAGCGGCGCGAACGGATCATAGCCGGGCGGCAGCCATCGTTCGATCAAGGGCGTGAGTCCTGCGAGCAGCAGCACGGCGATCAGCCCCCAGAACAGTGAACGCAATGGGTCTCCCTCGGTCAGACACGATCGCTATTGGCTCCGCGCCCGGTGTTGATTCGCCGGTTCACCAGCGTGGACGTGCGCTTGATCTTCTCGTCGAAGCCGCTCTCCATGCTGTCCGCCTCGAAGATGTCGGCACCGACCGGCGTCTCACCATGCTGGCGATAGAGCGCCATCAGCATCGCATGGCGGTCGGCGCGCAGCTCTCTGAACAGTACCACCACCATGCCATAGATGATGAAGGTGAACGGCAGCGCCGCGACTACCGCAGCCGACTGCAGTCCGGAAAGTCCGGTATCGCCTCCCGCGGCGATCAGGGTCAGGCAGATCGCGGCGATCAGGATGCCCCAGGTGAACCGCTTGTAGAGCGGTGGGTGGAGCGAGCCGTTGTCGCTCATCTGCGAGACGATGAAGGCGGCGGAATCGGCCGAAGTGACCAGGAAAATGAAGATCAGCAGGATCGCGACCAGCGAGACCAGGTAGGAGAACGGCAGCTGGTCGAAGAGCAGAAACAGCGCGGTGGTGATGTTGGCCTCGGTCGCCGCGGCCAAGCCTTCGGCACCGTTGAGCTCCATGTTCAGCGCGGCACCACCGAGTATCCCGATCCACAGGCAAGCGAGCATCGGCGGCACGATCAGCACACCGAATACGTACTGGCGGATGGTGCGCCCGCGCGAGACTCGCGCGACGAAGCTGCCGACATAGGGCGACCAGGAGATCACCCAGGCCCAGTAGAACACCGTCCAGCTGCCGATCCATTCGCTATCGCCGAAGGGATCGATGCGCAGGCTCATACCGATGGCGTTTTGCAGATAGTCACCGATCCCGACGGTGAAGGTCTCGAGGATGGCGATGGTCGGGCCGGTGACCAGCACATAGAGCATCATCCCCAGGCAGAGCAGCATGTTGAGGTTGGAGAGGTTCTTGATCCCTTTGTCGAGCCCCGACCAAGCAGAGGCCATGTAGCAGGCGAACATCGCCGCCATGATCACGCACTGCCAGAAGAAGCCCTCCTGGACGCTCTCGAACACGACGCTCAGGCCACCGTTGATCTGCAACACCGCAAGCCCCACCGAGGTGGCGACCCCCATCACCGTGGCGACCACTGCGAACACGTCGAGCGCACCGCCGGAGGCTTTGCGTGCCCGCCCGAGCTTTGAGGTGATCGGTTTCATCACCGTCGACACCAGCCCGGGCTGGCCCTTGCGGAACTGGTAATAGGCAATGATCAGGCCGACGATCGAGAACGCCGCCCACTGATGCAGGCCCCAATTGAACATCGCGTACTGGATCGCGTAGCGTGCGGACTCCGGCGTCCCGCCCTCCATGTCGCCGAAGGGCGGCGAGAGGTAGTGAAGCATCGGTTCGGACATGCCATAGAACACGAGCCCTACGCCGAAGCCGGCGGCCAGCAGCATGCTGATCCAGGAAAAGAAGCCGTAGGTCGGCCTGGAATCCTGCGGGCCGAGACGAATATTGCCGTAGCGGCTACCAGCGACGAACAGGAGGAACACCACGAAGCCGAATACCGACCAGAGATAGAACCAACCGAATATCCGGGTAACTCCACTCAGCGCCGCTGAAGCCCCTGCGCTGAACTGGCTGGGAAACACAGCGCCGATCGAAACCAATGCCACTATCAGTGCCGCTGAAACGAAGAACACCCGCTGGTTGCTGGCTCGAGCCATCGAAATTCCTTTTCACCCTTGAAATGAATCAGTCCCGCGGCGAGCGCGGGACTTTGACCATGTACAAGGGTAGGAAAGGGCCGGTCGGCTCTCCACTCGGAGCCCACCGCTTAAACTTCAACTCAGCATCAATGATTCAGCCCTGGCGGCCAGCCGACCGCCGCGCAGCCGTTCGGCCGCCTCGAGCAGTGCCGCTTCGGTCGCATCCCACCCCAGGCAGCCATCGGTGATCGATACGCCGTAGCGCAGCGGCGCATCCAACGATTGAGCGCCCGATTCCAGGTGGCTTTCGAGCATCACCGCGCGAAGGCTATCCTCGCCCGCCAGCCTCTGGGCGATCACCTCGGCCAGCACCGCCGGCTGGCGCAGCGGATCCTTACCGCTGTTGGCGTGGCTGCAATCGACCATGATCCTCGCAGGCAGCCCGGCCCGCTCCAGCGCCAAGCGCGCATCATGAACGCTCTGCGCATCATAGTTGGGCCCATGACGACCACCGCGCAGCACCAGGTGCGTGTCGGGATTCCCCTCGCTGGTCAACATCGCGGGATGCCCATCGCAGTCGATGCCGAAGTGATGATGCGGATGGGAAGCAGCGCGGATCGCGTCACAGGCCACGCCAATACCACCGTCGGTCGCATTCTTGAAACCAACCGGAAGCGCGAGCCCGCTGACCAGTTCGCGATGAATCTGCGACTCGGTGGTACGCGCCCCGATCGCCGCCCAGGCGAGCAGATCGGAAAAGTAGCCCGCGGCCATCGGGTGCAGCAGTTCGGTCGAGACGGGCAGGCCCAGCTGCAGAATCTCGCGCATCAGCGAACGGGAGAAATGCAAACCGGTGGCCATATCGTCGCTACCGTCGAGGTGCGGATCATAGAGCAGTCCCTTCCATCCCACCGTGGTGCGCGGTTTTTCGACGTAGGCGCGCATCACCAGTACCAGCTGGTCGTCGACACGCGAAGCCAGGTCGGCAAGGCGCTCGGCGTATTCGAGAGCCGCGCGGTCGTCGTGGATCGAGCAGGGCCCCACCACCACCATCAGGCGAGCATCGCGGCCCTCGATGATCCGACGCAGCGTTGCGCGCTGGGTGGCCACGCGGCGCGAGAGCGTGGGGCCAAGCGGCAAGCGGGCCTTGAGCTCGGCGACGCTCGGCAGCGGCAGTGACGAGCGCTCGGAGGCAAGCGCGGCGGGAATAGAGAGATTGGAGTTCATGATCTTTCCTTGTCGGGACGCTGTCAGCGTGGCCCGTGGTCAGGGTGTTCGTGATCGCAATGAAAGCGGGAGCGGTTTGCCACCGAGAAGGGATCGGCCGGAGGCGACGGACTGAGCCGACCGATGATGGCTAAATCGCCAGAATGAGTGACGGTATCGAAAGGCGTTGGTGTACATGTGCGACTCCTGGTGCGTGGCGGCCCCGTCATGGGCCTGCGAAAACGAAAAAACCCCCGGTCAGGAAGCCTGACCGGGGGTGATGCGATTCTCAGGTAGGCGTCCCGTTTACGGGCGCGCCTGGGGGTTCAGGCGCGCGAGCGGCTAAACCAATACCCGTAATAGCTTGGCTGGGAAACGCCAACGAACGCCTCGACGACGCGCACGACGACACCACCACGCAGGGCGCGGTGGTGATCGGCTGGAGTGTCGATGAAGATGGCGGACATTGGAGAATCCCGGAAATCGATGGAATGCAGGATACTGCACCGCTACCCGATCGGCAACCTCGCCCAATGGGCGAGCTTCAATCGGGCCGGATCAGCTCGATCCAGATGAACAGCGCAGGCAGAGCGCTGATCAGTCCGATCACCAGCAGTGCGGCAGCCAACCAGCAGAACGCGCGCAGCTCTCGCCTGAAGGCGTGCAACGTGAACGACGGCTGGCGCTCCCGATGCAGACTGGCACCCCGGCTGCGTCTCGCGCCGGCGAACAGGTGGGAGGGCCTCATGTCAAAGCTCCGGTGTCGCCGACGACGGCAAGAAACGAACCACATCCATCCCGGCGCGAATCGCTCGATGAAAAGTTGAAGAAGTTCTACTTCACATTGCGCCCACCGTCAATGGCGAGAGTACTGCCAGTGACGAAGCGAGCGTCGAGCAGATAGCGCAGGCCTTCCCAGATCACCGATGGACCGGGGATCGCCTCAAGTACCGATTTGTCCCTGAGCGAGGCGGCATAGGCCTCGTCGTCGTCGGTGTTGAGCATGATCGCCGCCGGGGCGATCGAGTTGACCTTGATGCTCGGTGCGAAACGCGCGGCGAACGAGCGGGTCAGGTTCTCCATCCCCGCCTTGGTCGAGGCGTAGGCCGAATGGTGCCGCGAACCTTTGCTGGCGGAAAAGTCGCTGATGTGGACGATGTCGCGCATCGGCTCGGTGCAGGCATCGAGCAGGTCACGAGCCTTCAGGTTGATCAGGTAGGGAGCGAGCATATGGACGCGGAACATCAGCTCGAACTCCGCGCCCATCGAGGCGTCGCTGTGATCGGCCTGCCACCTGGAGGCGTTGTGGACGATCGCACGCAGGCTCGGGGTGAGCGAGTGGAGCGTCTCGATGAACTCGAGGATACCTGCCTCGCTCGAGAAATCGGCCTGCACCGCGATCACGCCGCGGGCGCGCAGCGCCTCTACCGCGGCCCTGGGACGACGATAGGTGATGATCACCGGATGGCCATCCTCGAGCAGCCGCTCGGCGCAGTAGCGCCCGAGCCGCTGGGCGCCGCCGGTGACCAGGATCGGTGACTGGGGCATCAGCGCGGCTCTCCGTTGGCGGCCGGCGCCCTCGGTGCATAGCTGAATACGTCGGAGAACACCCGTTCGGTGAGCGGCTCGATCGCCTCCAGCGTATCGACCACAGCGTAGACCATGCCAGGGGAGCCGGAGATGTAGACGCTGGCGTGGCGCGTCGCGGTGATATTCTCGGCCAGCGCCCGGTCGATACGCTCGATCACCCCATCGAAATCATCCTCGCCCGGCAGCTCGAGCACCGGGTGATAGCTGAAGTAGGCGTAGTCCCGTGCCCAACGCCGGGCCAGGTCGTCGAGGTAGAGTTCAGGCCGAGTGCGCGCCGCCCACCATAGATGGATCTCGTGATCGGGATCGTGGGCGAGCGCGGCCTCGATGATCGCCTTCATCTGGGCGAAACCGGTGCCGGCGGCGATCAGCAGCAGCGGGCGACGGTCGGCGAGATCGAACACGCACTCTCCCATCGGCAGACGCACCTCGAGACTCTCGCCGAGACGCAGGCGACGCGCCAGGGCCGCGCCGCTACGGCTGCCCTCGGCATGCAGGATATGCAGCTCGAGCAGGCCATCGCCTCGATGGGCGTTGGCGATCGAGAACGGCACCCAGGACTTCTGGCCCTCGAGCTCGATGGCGACCTCGAGATATTGCCCAGGCGCATGGGCGACGTCGCCCTGCCCTTCGCGCAGGTCAGCGCGCAGGAACACCCGCGTGACGTTGGCGTCGAGGGTCTCGAGCGCCTCGATCCGGCAGTTCAAGGTGGTGGACGTCATCGTGCTCTCTCTCGCTTGGTATCTTGGAGCGCCGCCCGGCACGGCGCGCTCCTCACTGTTCGAATATAGCCAGTTCGGCCCAACGCTCCGAGACCCGCCGCTTGACCGCCTCGTCCATCGCGATCGGCACGCCCCATTCGCGGTCGGTCTCGCCCGGCCACTTGGAGGTCGCGTCGAGCCCCATCTTCGAACCGAGGCCGCTGACCGGCGAGGCGAAGTCCAGGTAGTCGATCGGGGTGTTCTCGATCATCACGGTATCGCGGGCTGGATCCATCCGCGTGGTGATCGCCCAGATCACGTCCTTCCAGTCGCGGGTGTCGACGTCTTCATCGACCACGATCACGAACTTGGTGTACATGAACTGGCGCAGGAAGCTCCACACTCCCATCATCACCCGCTTGGCATGGCCTGGATACTGCTTGCGCATCGACACCACCGCCATCCGATAGGAGCAACCCTCGGGCGGCAGGTAGAAGTCGATGATCTCGGGAAACTGCTTGCGCAGGATCGGCACGAACACCTCATTGAGCGCGACGCCGAGCACCGCCGGCTCGTCCGGTGGACGCCCGGTGTAGGTCGAATGGTAGATCGGGTCGCGACGATGGGTGATCCGGGTGACGGTGAACACCGGGAAGGTATCGACTTCGTTGTAGTAACCGGTGTGATCGCCGAACGGCCCTTCGGGCGCGGTGTCGTCGGGGTAGATGAACCCCTCGAGGACGATTTCCGCCGAGGCCGGCACTTCGAGCTCGGCATGCCCGCAGCTCGTGAGCTCGGTCTTGCTGCCGCGCAAGAGCCCGGCGAACGCGTATTCGGACAGGCTGTCGGGCACCGGCGTCACCGCGCCGAGGATCGTCGCCGGGTCGGCGCCGAGCGCCACCGCCACCGGGAAGGGCTCGCCGGGATGGGCCTTTCGCCATTCGAGGAAATCGAGCGCACCGCCGCGGTGGGAAAGCCAGCGCATGATCAGCCGGTTCTTGCCGATCTTCTGCTGGCGGTAGATACCGAGGTTCTGGCGTTTCTTGTTCGGCCCCTTGGTCACCACCAGCGGCCAGGTCACCAGCGGCCCCGCGTCTCCCGGCCAGCAGTGCTGGATCGGCAGCCGGTCGAGATCCACCTCGTCGCCTTCGAGCACCACCTCCTGGCAGGCCGCCTTGCGCACGCGCTTGGGGCCCATGCTCAGCACTTTCTTGAACAGCGGCGCCTTCTCCCAAGCATCGCGCAATCCTTTGGGCGGCTCCGGCTCCTTCAGATAGGCGAGCAGCTCGCCGATCTCGCGCAGCTTGCTCACCTCCTCCTGCCCCATGCCCAGGGCGACGCGCCTGGGTGTGCCGAACAGGTTGGCGAGCACCGGCATATCGTGTCCGCGCACGTTCTCGAACAGCAGCGCAGGACCTTCGGCGCGCAATACGCGATCGCAGATTTCGGTGATCTCCAGATAGGGATCGACTTCCGCGGAGATGCGTTTGAGCTCGCCCATCGTTTCGAGGCGCTCGATGAATTCGCGCAGATCGCGATACTGCATGTGACCTTCCTTGATGAGGGCGACGAGAAAGAAAAAGGGGCGGAGAATCATATCATCCGCCCCTCTCGCTCGCTCGTTCGACACCGCCGCCGAGGCGAGGCTCGTTCAGCGGCGCTTCATCGCCTCGAAGAACTCCAGGTTGGTCTTGGTGTCCTTGAGCCGGTCGATGAGGAACTCGGTCGCGGCGACGTCTTCCATCGGGTTGAGCAGCTTGCGCAGGATCCACATCCGCTGCATCTCGTCCTCGGTGCAGAGCAGGTCCTCGCGGCGGGTGCCGGAGCGACGAATGTTGATCGCCGGGAAGACGCGCTTCTCGGCCAGCTTGCGGTCGAGATGCGCTTCCATGTTGCCGGTACCCTTGAACTCCTCGAAGATCACTTCGTCCATCTTCGAGCCGGTATCGACCAGCGCGGTAGCGAGGATGGTCAGGCTGCCCCCCTCCTCGATGTTGCGCGCGGCACCGAAGAAGCGCTTCGGCTTCTCGAGCGCGTGGGCGTCGACACCACCGGTCAGCACCTTGCCCGAGGAGGGCACCACGGTGTTGTAGGCGCGCGCCAGACGGGTGATCGAGTCGAGCATGATCACTACGTCTTTCTTGTGCTCGACCAGGCGCTTGGCCTTCTCGATCACCATTTCGGCGACCTGGACGTGGCGGGCGGGCGGCTCGTCGAAGGTCGAGGCGACGACTTCGCCGCGCACCGTGCGGCTCATCTCGGTGACCTCTTCCGGACGCTCGTCGATCAGCAGCACGATCAGGTAGCACTCGGGGTTGTTGCGCACCAAGGCGTTGGCGATGTTCTGCATCATCATCGTCTTGCCCGCCTTGGGCGGCGAGACGATCAGGCCACGCTGGCCTTTGCCGATCGGCGCGGTCAGATCGAGAATTCGCGAGGTCAGGTCTTCGGTCGAGCCGTTGCCGATCTCCATCACCATCCGCTCGTCAGGGAACAGCGGGGTGAGGTTCTCGAACAGGATCTTGTGCTTGGCGTTCTCGGGGCGATCGAAGTTGATCTGGCTGACCTTGAGCAGGGCGAAATAGCGCTCGCCCTCTTTCGGCGGGCGGATCTTGCCCGAAATGGTGTCGCCCTTGCGCAGGTTGAAGCGGCGGATCTGGGAAGGTGAAACGTAGATGTCGTCAGGACCGGCAAGGTAGGAGCTGTCGGCGCTGCGAAGGAAACCGAAGCCGTCCTGGAGGATCTCGAGCACGCCGTCGCCGTAGATGTCCTCGCCGCTCTTGGCGTGCTTCTTGAGGATGGCAAAGATGATGTCTTGCTTACGTGACCGCGCGACATTGTCGATGCTCATGCTCTGAGCGAGTTCGAGCAGTTCCGGGACGGTCTTTTGCTTGAGTTCGGTTAGATTCATCGGCTTCGTTCAGAAATGGCTGAGCAGGTCAGCATGGGAGATAGGAAAATGGTGGTGTCGACGTGCCATCGGAGCAATCCAGGCCATGAAGCTGGCGAACGGCGAACGCTCAATCGGCCTGCAACGCCCATCGGCCGGGCGCGTAATGGTCAGGCGCCATCGGAGAAGGACAAGGGCACGAGTCGGTGGAGCATCTAGCGATCGCGACAGGTACAGCCCACCTTCGTCGCTACGACACCACCGCAGAGCGGCATGACGGGAAAGAGCGTCTCTCGCACTCACGCAGCCGGTCTGTCGGATAGTGGGGCCAGGTACTTTTCACGTGATCGATTGCTGCGTCATGATGATCGTCATGAACACCGAATGCACTCCTCGGTAGGAGGTGCGACTCAGCCGAGGCCTGCGCGGCGAACGAGATCTGACGGGAGTACTCGAAACACGTTGGAATAGAAAAGTCTGGAAGGTTCTTGGAACCGCAGGGTAACCAGAAGAGGTATCGAAGCTGGCGGACCTCGTGATGTTAAGCAAGCACCGGCGACAACGCAAGCATGCATGATGAAAATTTCGCTCAGGCTCGATCATCGCCGATTTGCACCTCGATGTTCGTCCTCCACTAACGCCCCGCCCTCCAGCCGCCAACCATCCGCCACCCAGGCCTGCCGCTCGCCCAACACCGCGACCAATGCCTCCGAGCCGCTCCGGCGCACCAGCACCAGGCTGTCGCGCTCCCAGGGCGGCACGCCGCTGTCCTGGCACAGTGTCTTGAGCCGCCGGTTCATCCCACCGATCCTCAGCCGCTCCCCTGCGCAACGCTTGCCGCCTTCGAGCGCGACGCGCTGCCCATCCTTGGGTACCGGCCGCCACTGCTCCAGGCGGGCGGCAACCCAGGCAGGCCAATCAAGCTCGAGCGCATCGCTGCCGAGATGGAGCGCGCCTCGCCAACGACGCGCCACCCCACCGGGCCAGCGCACCTCGACCGAGCGGTCTCCGGCCGCGCCGAGCTGGGCGAGCAGCTCCAGCAGCCGCGCCCGCGGCGGAGACGGCACGTCGATCCGGCCGAGCGCATGGCGGATCAACAACGCCGCTCGTGCCTCGCCCAGGGCGAGCAGCGAGGCGCAGTCGAGCCGGCTGGGGTCTGCGCCAAGGCGGGCCAGGTCCTCGGCGGCGAAGGCTTCGAGCAGCCGGGCGCTATCGCCCAGCCGCTCAGCGGCTTCGGCGAGCCGGGCGGCGGCGCCGGGCCATCCCGCCTCGAGCGCGGGAATCACCGTGTGGCGCAGGCGGTTACGGGCGTAGCGCAGCTCGAGATTGGTCGTATCCTCGATCCAGCGCCAGCCGCGATCGCGCGCGAGCCGCTCGAGTCGATCTCGGCCGATACCCAGCAAGGGGCGCTCGAGCCGCCCACGGCCGAGCCTGCGCGCGGCGGGTATGCCGCCCAGCCCGCTGACCCCAGCGCCCCGCAGCGCGCGCAGCAGGAAGGTTTCAGCCTGATCGTTGCGATGATGGGCGAGCCAGAGTCGATCGCCTTCGTTCAGCACGGTGCAGAAACAGCGATAGCGCGCCTCCCGCGCCGCCGCCTCAGGACCCATGCGGTGATCCAGGCAGTCGACGGTACGGACTTCGAGCGGGACTTCGAGAGCAGCGCAGAGTTCACGGCAGAAATGCTCGAAGCGCTGAGCATCGTCCTGGAGCTGGTGATTGACGTGGATGACGTGGAGGGAAGGAACCGGCTCGCCGGCCAGACGGCGGCGAGCATGGGCTTCGATGGCGAGATGGAGCAGGCAGACGCTGTCGAGTCCGCCGGAGAGCGCGAGCCAGAGCTTCGCGCTTCCGGCGGCGGCGGCCATTGCCGCGTCGAGCGTCAGACGCTCGCCATCCGCCCCGTCCATGGCACGATCAGCCCGGCGCGCCGTAGCTCATCAACCGCTGGTAGCGGCGCTCGAGCAGGGCATCGAGATCGAGCGCATCGAGTCGCTCCAGCCCCTCGAGCAGCGCCTGCTTGACCCTGGAGCAGGTCTCGCGGGGATGGCGGTGAGCGCCGCCGAGGGGCTCGTCGATCAGGCTGTCGACGAAGCCGAGTTCCTTGAGCTGGCTGGCGGTGATCCCCATCGCCTGGGCGGCGTCGGAAGCCTTGTCGGCGCTTTTCCACAGAATCGAGGCGCAGCCCTCTGGCGAGATCACCGAATAGGTCGAATACTGCAGCATCATCAATTCGTCGCAGACACCGATCGCCAGCGCCCCGCCGGAGCCGCCTTCGCCGATCACGGTGGCGATGATCGGGGTCTTGAGCCTCGACATCACCGCCAGATTGTAGGCGATCGCCTCGCTCTGGCCGCGCTCCTCGGCGTCGATCCCCGGATAGGCACCCGGCGTGTCGATGAAGGTCAGCACCGGCATCTTGAAGCGCTCGGCCATCTCCATCAGCCGCACCGCCTTTCGATAGCCCTCGGGGCGCGGCATACCGAAGTTGCGCCGCACCTTCTCCTTCACCGTGCGCCCTTTCTGGTGGCCGATCACCATCACCGGCCGATCATCGAGGCGTGCTACCCCGCCCACCAGCGCCGCATCGTCGGCGAAGGCGCGATCACCATGGAGTTCGTCGAACTCGGTGAAGACCTCCCCGAGGTAGTCGAGGGTATAGGGCCGCTGGGGGTGCCGGGAAAGCTGGGAAACCTGCCAAGGAGTGAGGTCGCGGAAGATCTGCTCGGTGAGCCTGCGACTCTTGTCCTCGAGCTTGCCGATTTCGTCGCTGAGATTGATCTTGCTGTCGTTGCCGACCAGCCGCAGCTCTTCGATCTTGGCTTGAAGCTCGGCGATGGGCTGTTCGAAGTCCAGGTAGTTCGGGTTCATATGGCGTGTCTGAAAGGCTCTGTCGAAGAACTGGCAGCAGGTGAAGGGCGCTCGCGGCAACGCGATGCAACACTACCCCGAGATGAACAACCGGAGTAGCGGACCTTCGCAGGTACGCGGTCGCCGGAACGGGCACTGGGCGGAGTACCGAGTGAGACACCGGCCCTCTGCAAGCAGCCTGCTTCGCGGTACAACATCCAGGTCGCGGCCCGCCTTGCCCCACCCGCGCTCGCGCCACCAGCACCGTGAAACGCATCGAACGCGAGGGACGCTCCACCGCAAGGTCGGCGCAAAAGTGCGTCATTATCCCATTGTGGCGACAACTCGCAAGGCCGCGTCGCGGTGATCAGCGATAGCACAGCCGCACACCCTGCTGGCCACGCACCTCGGCGAGGCTGATCAGCAGCTCGTCGCAAGGAGCGACGCGCCAGCGCTCGTCGAGCTCGAAGGCGCCGCTGGCGGCGGCATTACGATAGCGTAGACGAACCGGCAGGCCTTGCTCGTCGAGATGCGCGCTCAGCCCTTCGCGCAGGGCGCGGGCGAACTGTGCATCGATACGCTGACCATCGACCGCCACCTCGACGGCCTCACCGAACCGCTTGCGCGCATCGACCATCGGCGTGATCTCCTTGACCCGCATACGCAGGCCACCGGAATAGTCGTCGCTCGATACGTCGCCCTCGCAGATCAGCACTTGGGCGTCGTTGAGCTGGCCGCGCACCTGGTCGAACAGCTCACCGAACAGCGATGCCTCGATGCGCCCGGTGCGGTCGTCGAGGGTGATGAAGGCGATGGTCTCGCCGCGCTTCGATTTCATCGTCCGCATCCCGACCACCAGCCCGGCGATCCGCTGGGGCTGGCGCGAAGGCTTGAGTTCATTGATCCGGGTCGAGACGAAGCGCTTGAGCTCGCTTTCGTACTCGTCGATCGGGTGGCCGGTGAGATAGAGCCCGAGAGTATCCTTCTCGCCGCCGAGCCGCTCGCGGTCGGTCCATTGGCGCACTTCGGCGTAGGCGGCGAAATTGTCCTGCCCGCCGCCGTCGCTCGAGAACGCCTCGCCGAACATATCGTCGATGCCGATGCTCTGGTTGGCGTGGCTCTGGGAGGCGGCCTTCATCGCATCCTCCAGCGCCGCCATCATCACCGAGCGCGAAGGGCCGAGGCGATCGACCGCGCCGGAGCGGATCAGCGCCTCGAGGGTGCGTTTGTTGAGCCGCTTGGCATCGATGCGCTGGCAGAAGTCGAACAGGTCGACGAATGGACCGCCGCTTTCGCGCGCCGCGACGATCGCCTCGATCGGACCCTCACCGACCCCGCGGATCGCACCTAGGCCGTAGACCACTTCGCCCGCCTCGTTGACGCTGAACTTGTAGGCACCGAGGTTGACGTCCGGCGGGGTGACGGTGAGGCCGATCCGTCGGCACTCCTCGATCAGCGGCACCACCTTGTCGATGTTGTCCATCTCGGTCGAGATCACCGCCGCCATGAACGGCGCGGGATAGTGGGCCTTGAGCCAAGCGGTCTGGTAGGAGACCAACCCATAGGCCGCCGAGTGCGACTTGTTGAAGCCGTAGCCGGCGAACTTCTCCACCAGGTCGAACAGGTTGCCGGCAAGATCGCCGTCGATGTCGTTGGCGGCGCAGCCGTCGAGGAAGCCCTGGCGCTGCTTGGCCATCTCCTCGGGCTTCTTCTTGCCCATCGCGCGACGCAGCATGTCCGCCTGCCCGAGGGTATAGCCGGCCAGTACCTGCGCGATCTGCATCACCTGTTCCTGGTAGAGGATGATGCCGTAGGTGGGCTCGAGCACCGGCTTGAGCCATTCGTGCTGGTAGTCGGGGTGCGGGTAGGCGAGTTCCGCGCGGCCATGCTTGCGGTTGATGAAGTCGTCGACCATCCCCGACTGCAAGGGTCCGGGGCGGAACAGCGCGACCAGTGCGATCATGTCCTCGAGCGAATCGGGCTGCAGCCGTTTGATCAGCTCCTTCATCCCGCGCGATTCGAGCTGGAACACCGCGGTGGTCTCGGCGCGCTTGAGCAGGTCGTAGGTCGGCTTGTCATCGAGCGGGATGGTCGAGATGTCGAGCGGGCCCTTGCCCTGGCGGGCGCGCACCACATCGACCATCTCCAGCGCCCAGTCGATGATCGTAAGCGTCCTCAGGCCGAGGAAGTCGAACTTGACCAGCCCTGCCTCCTCGACATCGTTCTTGTCGAACTGCACCACCAGACCATTGCCCTCCTCGTCGCAAAGCAGCGGCGAGAAGTCGGTCAGCTTGGTCGGCGCGATCACCACGCCCCCGGCGTGCTTGCCGGTGCCACGGGTGATCCCCTCGAGCTTGACCGCCATTTCCCAGATTTCACCGGCCTCGTCGTCGTTCTCGACGAACTCCTTCAGCGCCGGCTCCTGCTCGATCGCCTTGGCCAGGGTCATGCCGACTTCGAAGGGAATCAGCTTGGAGAGCTTGTCGCCGAGCGAATAAGGCTTGCCCTGGGCGCGAGCGACGTCACGCACCACCGCCTTGGCCGCCATGGTGCCGAAGGTGACGATCTGCGAAACCGCGTCGCGTCCGTAGCGGTCGGCGACGTAGTCGATCACGCTGTCGCGCTTCTCCATGCAGAAGTCGACGTCGAAGTCGGGCATCGAGACGCGTTCAGGGTTGAGGAAGCGTTCGAACAGCAGATCGTACTCGAGCGGGTCGAGATCGGTGATTTCGAGCGAATAGGCGACCAGCGATCCCGCACCGGAGCCGCGCCCCGGCCCCACCGGTACGTCGTTGCGCTTGGCCCACTGGATGAAGTCCATGACGATCAGGAAGTAGCCGGGGAAGCCCATCTGATTGATGATCTTCAGCTCGAAATCGAGCCGCTCCCGATAGGCCGGCTCCTCCTCCGCACGCGAGCGCCCCTGGTAGATCGCCGATGGGGCGTCGAACAGCTGGTACAGCCTGCGATCGAGCCCCTCGTGGGAGACCTTGCTGAAGAACGCCTCGAGCGTCATGCCCTCGGGCACCGGGAACTCCGGCAGGAAGTACTCGCCCATTCGCACGTCGACGCTGCAGCGCGCGGCGATCATCACGCTGTTCTCCAGCGCCTCGGGGATATCGGCGAAAAGCTCGGCCATCTCCTCGGGCGACTTGAGGTACTGCTCCTCGGTGTAGCGCCGCTCGCGGCGAGGATCTTCGAGCGCCTTGCCTTCGCCGATCGAGACCCGGGTCTCGTGGGCCCAGAACTCCTCGCGCTTGATGAAGCGCACGTCGTTGGTCGCGACCACCGGGGTACCGGTCTCGAGCGCCAGCTCGACCGACAGATGGAGGCACTCCTCGTCGTACTGCCGCCCGGTACGCTGGAGCTCTAGATAGAAGCGATCGGGAAAGAAGCGCTGCCATTCGGTGAGCAGGGTACGCGCGGTCTGCGCATGGTCGGCGAGCAGGAAGCGGCCGATCTCACCCTCCCGTGCCCCTGAGAGCGCGATCAGCCCGTCCGACGCCTCAAAGATCCACTCCTTGTGCAGGATCGCCCTGCCCTTCACCTGCCCTTCGCGCCAACCGCGCGAGATCAGCTCGATCAGGTGGCGATAGCCGTCGCCATTCATCGCCAGCAGGGTCAGGCGATAGGGGTGTTCTTCGTCCTGTGCGTTGTGCATCCATAGATCGGCGCCGATGATCGGCTTGAGCCCGGCCCCCTGGGCTGCCTTGTAGAACTTGACCAGGCCGAAGAGGTTGCTCTCGTCGGTCACCGCCAGCGCCGGCACTCCCATCGCCTGGGTCGCCGCGGTCAGCGCCTTGAGCCTGACCAGGCCGTCGACCAGGGAGTATTCGCTGTGCACGCGTAGATGTACGAAAGGCGTCGTCATGGCTCGCTCGACTTTGGCATGGAGGTGGCTCGAAGATCGACCATGATAAAGCATCGACCGGCCCGATTCAGTGCCACCGGCGCACGGTGCCAAGGTGGCGGACAGGATTCACGACAGCGCGAGCTGGCGCTTGACCGGGCCGAACGAGCGGCGATGGACATCGAGCGGACCAAGCCGCTCGAGCGCCTCGAGGTGCTCGCGGGTCGGGTAGCCCTTGTGGCGGGCGAATCCATAGCCGGGATAGCGCTGGTCGAGCGCGAGCATCTCGGCGTCCCGTGCGACCTTGGCGATGATCGAGGCGGCGCTGATCGCCGGGTGGCGCAGATCGCCCTTGACCACCGCGATGCCGGGCAGCCGATGCCCGGGCAGCCGATTGCCATCGACCAGGAGGAATTCGGCCGCGGGAGAGAGCGCGTCGATCGCGCGGCGCATCGCCAGGTGGGTGGCGTGGTAAATGTTGAGCTGGTCGATCTCGGCGGGCGTGGCACGGCCGATCGCGAAGGCCAGCGCCACGCGCCTGATTTCGGCATCGAGCAGCTCGCGCCGAACGCTGGAGAGCGCCTTGGAGTCAGTGAGTCCATCGATCGGTCTTTCAGGGTCGAGGATCACCGCGGCGGCGACCACATCACCGACCAGCGGGCCTCGTCCGACTTCGTCAACGCCGGCGAGCCAGCGGCCGCAATAGTCGATCACGAGCGGCGGATACTCGCTTGGGCGCAGCTTGCGCGGCCCGCTCTTTTGCTCTCTCACCGCGCGACCTCCCGCTCGCCGACAAAGGCCTGCGGGCCTTTCTCCACCAGCGCCGCCACCGCATCGGCGGCGCTCGCGCTCGCCCCCAGGGCGAGCTCGGCGTGCATCCGCGCGAAACGTTCGCGCAGCGCCTGCTGGGGATCCGTCAACAGCGGCTCGAGCAACGCGGCGATCCGCGGCGCAGTGGCATCGTGCTGGATCAGCTCGGGCACCAGCGTCTCGCGGGCGATCAGGTTGGGCAGCGAGATCCACTCGGTCTTGACCACCCGCTGGGCGATCCAATGAGTGATCGGTGCCATCCGGTAGGCGACCACCATCGGCCGATGGCAGAGCATCGCTTCGAGCGCCGAGGTGCCGGAGGTGAGCAGCACCGCATCGGCTGCGACCATCGCCAGCGCAGCGTCGCCATCGATCAGCGTGATCGCCTCGCGCGCGGGTTCGTCGAGCAGGGCCTCGATCTCCGCGCGCCGGGCGGGAGACGCCGCCGGCAGCACCGCGCGCAAGGCAGGCTGGCGCTGTCTGAGCAGCGCCAGCGTCTCGAGATAGACCGGCAGCATCAGCCTGACTTCATTGTGTCGCGACCCAGGCAGCATCGCCAGCAGCGGGCCGGTGTGCTCGATCCCCAGTGCGCGGCGTGCGCCCAGGGCGTCGTCATCCAGCGGCAGCTCGTCGGCCAGCGGATGACCGATGAAGCGTACGGGCACGCCGTGCTCACGATAAAAGGCCGCCTCGAACGGCAGGAAGGTGAGCATCAGGTCGACCGCACGGCGGATACCTTCGACCCTGCCCTGGCGCCATGCCCACACCGAGGGGCTGACGTAGTGCACGGTACGGATCCCGGCTTCGCGCAGCTGACGCTCGAGGCCAGTATTGAAGTCGGGCGCATCGATACCGATCATCACGTCGGCACGCCACTCCAGCGCCTCTTTGCGCAGCATGCGGCGCAGCTGGATCAGCCCGGGCAGGTGCTTGAGCACTTCGACCAGCCCCATGACCGACAGCCGCTCGAGTGGCGCCAGGCTTTCGAGCCCTGCGGCGATCATTCGTGGACCACCGATGCCGCGAAAGCTCGCCTCGGGATAGCGTCGCTTCAGCTCACGCAGAAGCCCCGCGCCCAGCACGTCGCCGGAAAGCTCACCGGCGACGACGAAGACCTTGAGCGGACGAGGAGATGGGGTCATACGCAGACTCGTCACCAAATCGGAGGGGATGCCACCATGCCCCGGCACCGGGGCATGGTTCGGGCTCAGCGGGTGATGCCGCGCGATGAGTTCTTCAGCGAACCGATGAACACCTGGAGCGCAGCGGAGGGCGTTTCGCGCTCGAGGGCTTCGATGCTTTCGGCAAGCTTCATCTGGCTGCGGAACACCTTCTTGTAGGCGTCACGCAGGGTCGCGATGGCCGCGGCGTCGAAGCCGCGGCGCTTGAGCCCTTCGGCATTGATGCCATGCGTATGCGCCGGGTTGCCGTTGACCATCACGTAGGCGACGACGTCCATGGTGATCGCCGACAGCCCACCGACCATCGCGTGGGCGCCGATGTGGCAGAACTGGTGGACCGCGGCGAGACCGCCGAGAATCGCATAATCGCCGAGCACTACGTGGCCGCCGAGGGTCGCCTGGTTGGCCATGATGCAGTTGTCGCCGATCACACAGTCGTGGGCGACGTGGGAATAGGCCATGAACAGGTTGCCGCTGCCGATCCTGGTCAGCCCCTGGTCCTGCACCGTGCCACGATGGACGGTCACGCCCTCGCGGAAGACGTTGTCATTGCCGATCTCGAGACGGGTCGGTTCACCGCGGTACTTCTTGTCCTGGCAATCCTCGCCGATCGAGGCGAATTGGAAGAAACGGTTGTTGGTGCCGATGACGCTCGGCCCCTTGATCACTACATGAGGCGAGATCACGCATCCCGAGCCGATCACGACGTCAGGACCGATGACGCTGTAGGCGCCGATCTCGACATCGGACGCGACCTGCGCCTTGGGATCGATGATGGCGGTGGGATGGATCAAGCGATCTTCCTCTCTGCGCAGATGATATCGGCTTCGCAGACCAGCTCTTCGCCCACGTGGGCGCGGCAGGTGAATTTCCAGATACCGCGGCGGGACTTGTCCATCCAGGCTTCCAGGCTGAGCTGGTCACCGGGGAACACCGGGCGCTTCAAGCGCACGTTGTCGCTGCCGACGTAGTAGTAGATGTAGCCATCTCGCGGCAGCTTGTTGACCGTCTTGAAGCCAAGGATACCAGCGGCCTGGGCCAGCGCTTCCGTGATCAGCACGCCCGGCATGATCGGATGGCCAGGAAAATGACCGTTGAAGAACGACTCATTGACGCTCACGTTCTTATAGGCCTTGATGTATCGGCCCATCTCCAGTTCGACGACGCGGTCGACCAGCAGGAACGGATAGCGGTGGGGCAGATATTCCTGGATTTCCTTGATATCCATGACCATGCAGAAAAACCTCTGAGGCACGCGCCTCTTGAATAGCGAAATGTCTGTCCTCCGGACAGACGGATGAAGGAGACGCCTCGACCGATCAAGGCGAAGCGTCCCGACGACCGGGCGCGTTCACGGATCGTCTAGCCGGAGGGCGCAAGCGCTACCTCACTGGCGGTTTTCGCCGGAAAACCCGGCAAGCGCATCGTTGTTCTTCCGGCCACTCCTGCCCGCCGCTCTCGACAGGCATAGCGCCCAGGGCGTGGCGACCGCCGACTCTTCGATGCTTCGAGCCGAGGGCGACCCCGGCCACGCAATCGAATCGACCCGGCCATAGCGGATGCGAGCCGCCTGAAAACGCCTGTATCGCGGCCCTCGGACGAGCGCTAGGATTTCTCGAGCTTGCTCACCCGGCGCGCCAGCGCGTCGAGCTGCTTGAAGCGCACCGCATTCTTGCGCCACAGCGCATTGGGCATCGCCCCGGTGCCGGAAGAGTAGACCCCGGGTTCGAGAATCGAATTGGTCACCAGGCTCATGCCGGTGACCTGGACCCGATCGGCGATCTCGAGATGACCAGCCAGGCCAACGCCGCCGCCCAGCAGGCAGCCGCGCCCCACTCGGGTGGAGCCTGCGATACCGACACAGCCGGCCAGCGCGCTGTGGTCGCCGATGTGGACGTTGTGGGCGATCTGCACTTGGCTGTCGATCTTGACGTCATTGCCGATCACGGTATCGCCGAGCGCCCCGCGATCGATGCTGGTGCAGCTGCCGATCTCGACGTCGTCCCCCACCACCACGCCACCGATCTGGGCGATCTTCTGCCAGCCGCGACCGTCGTGGGCGAACCCGAAGCCGTCTCCGCCCAACACCGCGCTGCTGTGGATGATCACACGAGCCCCCACCATCACGCCGTGATAAAGGGTCACGTTGGCATGCAGCAGGCCATCTTCGCCGATCTCGCAATCGTCTCCGATCACACAGCCGGCGCCGATCCTCACCCGCGCGCCGATGCGGACATGATCACCGATCACCACCTGGGGACCGACCGAGACCCCCTCGCCCAGCACCGCGCTCTCGCTGATCACCGCGGTCGGATGCACCCCGCCCTCGGTGGCACGGGCGAAGCGATCGAAACAGCTCGAGAGCCTCGCGTAGCCGAGATAGGGGTTGTCCAGCACCAGCGCATTGGTCGGGCAAGCCTCGACGTGCTCGGGCCGCAGCAGTACCGCAGCCGCGCGGGTACCGGCGAGATGCTTGAGATAGGCCGGATTGGCGAGGAAGGCGATGTCGTCGGGTCCGGCATCGACCAAAGTCGCGAACCCGGTCACCCGACGCTCGCCGTCGCCTCGCAGCGTGGCGCCGGAGAGGGAGGCCAATTCGTTCAGTGACAAACCGATCGTGGCGGTCTTTTTCATGTCCATCCGTTAGAGCATCCGGGCAACGACGAAACGGTCGCGTGCCCGGTTCTTCGTGGGTGCGCCACAGCTCGACGTCGATTAGTTGCCGGCATTATACGCCGCGGTGACTTCGCTGGTCAGATCCAGCGCGTCGTCGGCATAGACTACACTGTTGCGGTCGACGAGTACCTTGACCTGGTGGCGCTGTACCACCTGCTGGATCGCACGGTCGAGACGGGGACGCGCCTGTTCGAGGAACTGCTGCTCCTGGTTGGCGCGCGCCTCTTCGAGTTCGCCGCGCTGCTGCTGGTACTGCCCACCCTTGGTCTGCAACTGCTGGATCAGGTTGTTGCGCTCAGCCTCGGAGAGCGTCGCGCCATCGCGCTGCAGCCGCTGCTGGAGCTGCTGGAGCTCCTGGCCGAGCGCCTGCACCTGCTGCGGCTTGTTGCCGAGCTGGTTACGCAGCTGGTTCATCGACTGCTGCGCGGACTGGGTCTCGAGCAGCGCCTGCTGCCAGTCGATCACCGCGACGTCGGCGGCCTGGGCAGCCATCGAGGCCGAACCGAGTGCCGCGGCGACGCCGAGAGCCAGGGTCAACTTACGCATATCTCTACTCCTGAATGACGCGAAGACAAAGGCGCGCATCGCGCCCGTGCCGAGTCGTGAAATGTCGTCGGGATTTCACCCGAATCAGAACGTTTGTCCCAGCGAGAACTGGAATACCTGTGACTCATCGTCGCTTTTCTTGTTCAGCGGCTGTGCCAGACTGAAGGTCAGCGGTCCTACCGGGGTCAGCCACGAGAGCCCGACACCCACTGAGTAGCGCAGCTCGCCCAGATCGATACCAGAATTGCACTGGGAATCGCCATCGCCCGTTGCATAGCAGTCGCTCAGGTAGGTACTGCCGGTATCGAGGAAGAACGAACTCTGCATCTGGCGGCGATCCTCGATGAACGGAAGCGGGAAGATAAGCTCGGCCGAACCCTCGACCAGGATGTTGCCGCCCAGGGTATCGTTGTCGCCATCGCCGCGAGCCGTGGTCCGCTCACCGATGGTGTTGCTCCTGAAGCCGCGAACCGAGCCCAGGCCACCGGAATAGAAGTTCTCGAAGAACGGATAGACGTCGGTGTCGCCATAGCTGTCGGCGTAGCCCAGCTCGGTGCGGAACTTGAGCGCCCACTCAGGGTTCAGCTCGAACAGCTTCTGTCCGCGATAGCGCAGCTTGTAGTACTCCGCGTCGCTGCCGGGTCCGGCCGCCTCGAGCGAGACCTGCTGGTAGCTACCGCTGGTCGGCAGCACACCGCGGTTGAGGTTGTTGCGTGTCCAACTGGTGGTCAGCTTGTAGCTGTCGAAGGTATCGCCTTCGTTCTGGACATAGTGGTAGATCTCTTCCGGCGTATCGGTGTAGGTGTCGAGGGTCAGGTGCTCGACGCCGAGCCCGAAGTTGAGCCGCGAGAGATCGCTGATCGGGTAGCCGAAGTTGATCCCGCCGCCGATGGCGTCGCTCGAATAGGTCGAGATATCGGAGTCTTCGTAATCGGTACTACGGTAGTAGACATCGTAGCCGCGCGAGATCCCGCTCAGCGTCCAGTAGGGGTCAGTGAAGCTGAAGCGCAGGCTGGTGTAGTAATCGCTCCTCTGGGCACCGATGTCGACCCGGTTGCCACTGCCGAGGAAGTTGCTCTGCGAAAGCGACGCGCCGTAGATGATCCCTTCGGACTGGGCGAAGCCGACGCTCGCCGAGATGCTGCCGGAGGGCTGCTCGGTGACGTTGTAGTTGACGTCGAGCTGGTCGGACTCACCGGCCACCGGTGTGGTCTCGACATCGACCTGGCTGAAGAAGCCCAGGCGCTGCAGCCGCTCCTGCGACTGGCGGATGTTCTCCGTCGACGCGGGAGCGCCCTCCATCTGCACCAGTTCCCGGCGCAGGACCTCGTCCGCGGTGGTGGTATTGCCTTTGAAGTTGACCCGCCGCACGTAGGCGCGCTGGCCCGGGTCGACATTGAAGGTGACATCTACCGTATCGCCGTTTTCGTTGACCCGGGGAACCGCGTCCACGTTGGCGAAGGTGAAGCCCTCGTTGCCGAGCGCCTGGCGCAGTGCCTCGGAGGACTGGGTCAGCAGCGACTGGTTGAATACCTGCCCCGGCTGGGCGGTCACCAGCGAGCGGGCCCGCTCCTCGCTCATCTCGAGCGAGCCGGCGAAGTTGATCTTGTCGATCGTGTAGCGATCGCCTTCGTCGAGGTTGACGGTGACGTAGATCGCCGACTTGTCGGGGCTGATCGAGACCTGGGTCGATGTGATGTTGAAATTGACGTAGCCGCGGTCGAGATAGAAAGCGCGCAGGCGATCGAGATCGCCGGTGAGCGCTTCGCGCGAGTAGCGATCGCTCGAGAACCAGCCGAAGAACCAGCCCGGCTTGTCGGCGAGCTCGAACTGGCGCCGCAGCTCGTCATCGCTGAAGGCATGGTTGCCGACCAGGTTGATCTGCTGGATCCGGGCGACCGCGCCTTCGTCGATGTTGATGTTGACCTGGGCGCGGTTGCTGTCGAGGTTGACCACCGAGGTGGTGATTCTCGCGTTGTAGCGTCCCTGGCCCTGATAGACCTGCTCGAGCTCGCGCTGGACCTCTTCGAGGGTGGAGCGCTGCAGCACCTGACCTTCGCTGATCCCGGTCTGGTTCAAGCCTTTGCGCAGGTCGTCGGTGGATATCTGACGATTGCCGGTGATGTTGATCTGAGCGATAGAGGGCCGTTCCTGAACCCTGACCACCAGCACATTGCCGTCGCGATCGAAACTCACGTCGTCGAACAGCCCGGTGCGGAACAGCGCCTGTCCGGCGCTGCTCAGTGCGTTCTCGTCGATGGTCTGGCGAGCGGTGAACGGAAGCACGTTGAAGACCGTCCCGGCCGACACCCGTTGCAGCCCCTCCACGCGAATGTCCGAAACTTCGAAAGACGCAGCGAACGCCACCTGGGAGCTGCCAAGCAACCATACTGCCAAACCGAGGGTCTTTATCTTCATGCCGTCATTTCGCTTCTTTCGGGTCGCTTTTCAAGATCCTGCCGCCGAACACGCCGCTGGACCGGCGAGCGGCCCTCCATCGTGCACAGGCACCTTATACACAAGCCCCCCCACCTGACAAGCGCGGGCGAAAGCTTCCACGATCCAGGATCATCAGAGGTTCCAACCCGCTGCGCCGCAGGCCTTGCTGGATACCGGAAGGCGTGCGGCGAGCGGTTCAAAGACGCAGCAGGTCGAAGTAGAGCGCCATCACCATCAGCGTGCCGATCAATACCACGCCGACCTTGAGCCCGGCGAGCTGTACTCGCTCGGAAACCGGGCGGCCGCGCACGGCCTCGATGATGAAGTAGAGAAGATGGCCGCCGTCGAGCACCGGGATGGGCAACAGGTTGAGCACCCCAAGGCTGATCGACAGATAGGCGAGGAAACCAACGAAGGTTTCGACGCCGCTGCGTGCCGAATCCCCCGCCACACGGGCGATGGTCACGGGTCCCGAGAGATTGCTCGGCGAGATCAGGCCCACCACCATCTTGCGGATGGAGTCGACGGTCAGCCAGGTCATCTCCCAGGTCTTGCCCACGGCCTGGGGCAGCGCCGCGAACGGCGAATAGCGAATCTCGCGCAGGTACTCGGCCGGCCACTCGGGCGCAACCGCCGCCGCGCCGATATAGCCGATCGTCTCGCCGCCGTCGAGCTCACGCGGCTGCGGCGTCAGCTCGATGCTGCGCTGCACACCGGCCTGGCTCTCCACATCGAGGCTCAATGTCCGTCCACTCGACGCCCGCACGCGCTCGACCAGCACGTTCCAGTCATCGATCGGCTCGCCGTCGACTGCGAGCACTCGATCGCCGGTCTCGAGCCCGGCCTGCGCCGCGGGACCATCGGCGAGCACCTGCCCCAAGCGCGCTTCGATAGGCGGCTGCCAAGGAGTGATGCCAAGGGTTTCGAGCGGACTCGGCGGGTCCTGGCGCACCATGTACGCCTGTACCGGCAGCCGATGTTCTCCGCCGTCGGCGGTATCGATCAGCAAAGAGCCATTGCGACCGATCTCCCCGATCAGCTTGAGACTGACCTCCTGCCAGGAGGGGGTCGGATGCCCCTCGACCCGAACGATCTCCTCGCCACCGCGCAGCCCGCCAAGCTCTGCGGGAGAGCCGGGCGCGACGGTGCCGACCACCGGCGCCACCACGCTGGTACCGTAGATGAACAGCGCCCAGTAGGCGACGATCGCGAGCAGGAAGTTGGCCACCGGGCCTGCCGCGACGATGGCGATCCGCCGATAGACGCTCTTGCGGTTGAAAGCGCGATGGAGCTCCTCCTCCGGGACGTTGCCCTCGCGCTCGTCGAGCATCTTCACGTAGCCACCGAGCGGGATCGCGGCGATCTGAAACTCGGTGCCGTGCCGATCGGTACGCGACCACAGCGGCTTGCCGAATCCGACCGAGAAGCGCAACACCTTGACGCCACAGCGACGCGCTACCCAGAAGTGGCCGAATTCGTGGATCGTGATCAATACGCCGAGTACGACGATGACCGCAAGGATGTTCTGCAGCGCACTCATGGTGTTTCCTCAGCGGGCGAAAGCACGGAAACGCTCAACTGCCGACCCAAGGGGCCAGCAAGGCGAAGATCGGCACCGCGGCGGTGAGACTGTCGACCCGATCGAGAATACCGCCATGCCCAGGCAGCAATTGGCTCGAGTCCTTGAGCCCGCGATGACGCTTGAGCATGCTCTCGCAGAGATCGCCGAGCACGGAGGCGAAGGTGACTATCCAGGTGACGATCACGAGCCAGATGAACTCGCCGAATCCAAGGCCCTCGATCAGCGCCATCAGCACCGCCAGTACCGCGGTGCCGGCAAGCCCACCGTAGACCCCGGCCCAGGACTTGCCCGGACTGACCCGCGGCGCCAGCTTGCGGTCGCCGAAGGCGCGGCCAGCGAAATAGGCGCTGATATCGGCACCCCAGACGACGAACAGCACGTAGAGCAACCAAAGCGGCTCGACACGCAGCTGGTTCAATCCGATCCAGCATGGCACCAGCGCCCCCACGCCCATCGCCAGACGCATCGCGCGGCCATTCCACTGCGACTCGGACGCGGGATAGCGCACCACCCAGTAGCAGCACAAAAGCCAGCCCCAGAATGCCAGCCACAGCGGCCAGCGCTGCCAGACCACGCCGCTCGACCAGGCCAGCGACAGCACCACACAGATCGCAAGAGCAAAAAGCGTACGCTCGCGGTTATCGCCGAAACCGGCCAGGTTGGCCCATTCCCACGCGGAAAGCACCACGATCGCACCGACGAAACAAGCGAACCAGCCACCACCAAGGGTAAAGAGCAGCACCAGCGAAATGGGACCGATCGCCAATGCGGTCAACACACGTTGTTTAAGCACCCTGTACCTCGATCTGCTCATCGGTCATGCCGAAACGGCGCGTGCGCTGAGCGAATGCCTCGAGCGCTTCGTCGAAAGCCTCGGCACCGAAATCCGGCCAATAGAGCGGGGAGAAAAAAAGCTCCGCGTAGGCGAGCTGCCAGAGCAGGAAATTGCTGATGCGCTGCTCGCCACTGGTCCGGATGCACAGATCGACATCGGGGACGTCACCGCTGTCGAGCTCGTGGGAGATCATCGCCTCATCGATCTCCCCAGGATCCAGCTCGCCTCGCGCCACCCGCTCGGCCAGCCGGCGGGTAGCCTCGGCGATGTCCCAACGACCGCCGTAGTTGACCGCGATGAACAGGTGCATGCCGTCGTTGTCGCGGGTCTTGCGCTCGGCGCCATCGATCAGCTTGACCAGCGAGGGGTGCAGACGGGCGCGATCGCCGATCACCGAAAGGCGGATGTTGTTGCGGTTGAGCTTGCCCACCTCGCGCTTGAGCGCCAGCACGAACAGCTCCATCAAGGCGCTCACTTCGGTGGCGGGGCGCTTCCAGTTCTCGCTGGAGAAGGCGAACAGCGTCATCGCTTCGACACCGCGCTCGGCCGCGCGGCGTACCACCGCGCGCACCGCTTCGACGCCAGCGTGATGCCCACGCACACCGGAGAGTCCACGCGAGCGGGCCCAGCGGTTGTTGCCATCCATGATCACCGCGACGTGTCGCGGCACTGGGCCCTGGGCGCGGACGTTCGAAGTGTTCGAGGTCATGGTTGGGGACATGTGCGAGCGTCAGACCTGCATCAGGTCGTGTTCTTTCTGCTCGAGCAGCTGATCGATCTCAGCGATGTACTTGTCGGTCAGCTTCTGGATCGTATCCTCGGACTGGCGAGCCTCGTCCTCGGAAATCTCCTTCTCCTTGAGCAGCGCTTTGACATCACCGTTGGCATCACGGCGCACGTTGCGCACCGCTACCTTGCCCTGCTCGGCCTCGGCACGCGCCTGGCGGGTATAGCTGCGTCGGGTTTCCTCGGTCAGCGGCGGCATCGGCACGCGGATCACCGTACCGGCGCTCGAAGGGTTGAGCCCGAGATCGGAGGTCAGGATCGCCTTCTCGACCTTCGGCACCATCGCTTTCTCCCATGGCACCACGGCGAGCGTACGGGCATCCTCCACGTTGACGTTGGCAACCTGGGTGATCGGCACCTCGCTGCCGTAGTAGTCGACCTTGATCGCCTCGAGCAGACTCGGGTGGGCACGTCCGGTGCGAATCTTCTGGAACGCGGAGCGCATGGACTCGACGCTCTTCTGCATCCGCGTCTCGGCGTCCTTGTGAATGTCGTTGATCACGGAGACTTCCCTCTGAACCTAAGATGTATCGGACGGCGCTTCACCGCCCGCTTTACTCTCGACCGGGGCAACCGCCCCGCCGCTCACTCGCCGCGATCGATCAGCGTGCCTTCCTTGCCGCCCATCACCAGGTTGAGCAGCGCACCTGGCTTGGTCATGTCGAACACGCGCACCGGCATGTCATGGTCCCGCACCAGGCAGATGGCGGTCAAATCCATCACGCCGAGCTTCTGATCGAGCACCGCATCGTAATCGAGACGATCGTATTTTACCGCATTGGGATGCTTCACCGGGTCGCAATCGTAGACGCCATCGACTTTGGTCGCCTTGATCACCACGTTGGCATCGATCTCGATACCGCGCAGGCAGGCCGCCGAATCGGTGGTGAAGAAGGGATTGCCGGTGCCCGCGGAGAAGATCACCACATCACCGGAGGTCAGGTAGCGGATCGCGGTGCGGCGATCGTAGTGCTCGACCACCCCGCTCATCGGGATCGCCGACATCACCCGCGAACGGATGCTGGCGCGCTCGAGCGCGTCACGCATCGCCAGGCCGTTCATCACCGTGGCGAGCATGCCCATGTGATCACCGGTCACTCGATCCATGCCAGCGGCGCTGAGCGCGGCGCCGCGAAACAGGTTGCCGCCGCCGATCACCAGCCCGACCTGCACGCCTATGCCGACCAACTGACCGATCTCCAGCGCCATCCGATCGAGCACCTTGGGATCGATGCCGAAGTCCAGCTCGCCCATCAGGGCCTCGCCGGATAGCTTCAGCAGGATTCGCTTGTACTTGGCGTTGCGGTCGTTGGGGATGGACATTGACACTCTCCTGGGCGGACGGATGAGATGGAGGGAGGGATATGGCCCGCGTACCGACGCTCGTCACCAAGTGCCGGACACGCAATGGCGTGCGCGAACGCACGCCATTGTCGATACAATCTCCGTGCCGCGCCAGCGCAGCGGCATGGAAATACGCGGTTTTGAGCCAGGCTCAGCTGCGCCGCGCCTGCTCCATGACTTCCTTGGCGAAGTCGACTTCTTCTTTCTCGATACCTTCACCGACTTCGAAGCGCACGAACGAGACCACCTCGCCACCCGCCTGCTTGGCGTACTCGGCGACGGTCTGGTTCGGATCCTTGACGAACGGCTGAGCGACCAGGCTGTTCTCGGCCAGATACTTCTTCAACCGTCCCAGGACCATCTTCTCGGCGATCTCGGCAGGCTTGCCGGCCATGTCGGGCTGCGCCAGGATGATCGACTTCTCGTGGTCGAGCTTCTCCTGCGGCATGTCTTCGGGAAGCGCTACCGCTGGGTTGATCGCGGCCACGTGCATCGCGATGTCGCGCGCGACTTCTTCGCTGCCGCCTTTGAGCACCACGACGGCACCGATCCGGTCGCCGTGCACATAGGCACCGACCTTGCCACCTTCCGGCGCTTCGATCACCGCGGCGCGACGAACGCTGATGTTCTCACCGATCTTCTGCACCAGCTGGCTGCGAGCATCTTCGAGCTCGCCTTCCATCAGCGAGGCGATGTCCTGGTTCTTGGTCTCGAACACGCGGTCGACGACGCGCTGGGCGAAGCCCTTGAAGTTGTCGTCGCGCGAAACGAAGTCGGTCTCGGAGTTGACTTCGAGCAGCACCGCAAGGCTCGCGTCCTCGGCGGTACGGGTGACGATCGCGCCTTCGGCGGCGATGCGCCCGGCCTTCTTGGCCGACTTGAGCCCAGCGTTCTTGCGCAGGTTGTCGATCGCAAGCTCGATGTCGCCATCGGCTTCCTGGAGCGCCTTCTTGCACTCCATCATGCCGAGCCCGGTGCGCTCGCGCAGTTCTTTGACCATAGAAGCGCTGATAGCTGCCATGTCCAGATTCTCCGTGGTTGTCTCTCGACCGACCCGTGTCGAACACGTCCGGTCTGCGTTGAATGGGGGTCCGAGGCCCTCGAAGAGGGCACCGTTCGCGCAAGGCCTGCGCCCGAAACGGCGACTCAGGTATGCAAAAGGGGGCCGCGGCCCCCTCGAGCCTTCGCTCACCTCACCCTATCGGGATGGCGGGCAAGGCATTGCGACCGACGGCATCACTCGGAAGCGGAAGCCGCAGCCTCTTCGACCTCGACGAACTCGTCGGGACGACCTTCCTTCGCCTTGGCGCAAGCGTCTGCGATCGCCTGGACGTAGATCTGGATCGCGCGGATCGAGTCATCGTTACCGGGGATGACGTAGTCGACGCCGTCCGGATCGGAGTTGCTGTCGACCACACCGATCACCGGGATGCCGAGCTTGTTGGCTTCGTTGATCGCGATGCGCTCGTGGTCGACGTCGATGACGAACAGCGCGTCGGGCAGGCCACCCATGTTCTTGATGCCGCCGATGGAACGCTCGAGCTTCTGCTGCTCGCGGGTCGCCATCAGGACCTCTTTCTTGGTCAGCTTGTCGAAGGTACCGTCTTCGTGCATCTGCTCGAGCTCGCGCAGGCGCTTGATCGACTGACGAATGGTCTTGTAGTTGGTCAGCATGCCGCCCAGCCAGCGGTGGTTGACGAACGGCTGACCCACCCGGACCGCCTCTTCGGCGATGATTTTGCTTGCTGCGCGCTTGGTGCCGACAAACAGGATCTTGTTGTTGCTCGACGCCATCTTCTCGACCACCGAGACGGCTTCGTTCAGCGCCGGCAGGGTATGCTCGAGGTTGATGATGTGAATCTTGTTACGCGCACCGAAGATGTACTTGCTCATCTTCGGGTTCCAGTATTTGGTCTGGTGGCCGAAGTGCGCACCAGCCTTGAGCAGGTCGATCATTTTTACTGCCATGGAACTTCTCCTTGGATCGGGTTACGCCTCCACGCACCCCATGGATCCGACCGCTAAGCGGCACCCGGGACCATGTGACGGTACGTGTGTGGTGTCGTTTTGATTGCGTGCGCGAGCACGCGGTTACTTTGGCGCAGCCGCACATACCTCGACGCGGCTGCAGTGGAGATCCCTATCGGGATACCCCACGAGCCCCCTGCGAGCGAGATTTTCGATACGCAAGCAGGCGCGGCTTTATATCACATACAGCCTGCCAAGAGAAGCCTGCCCACCCCCTCCAGCCCTCGCCAAACCGGCTTCCCACCGCAGGGTGTTCGCCACCCCAGCGAGGCTTTATCCTTGTAGCCCCAAGTGTGATCCGGAAGAAGCGCCATGCCCCTTCCCACCGACCCAGTCAGCAGAGAAGTCCACCCAACCCCATGAACATTCCTATCTATACCCCGGAGGAGATCGCCAAGCTGCGGATCGCCGGACGCCTCGCCGCCAAAGTGCTGGAAATGATCGCGCCCCATGTCCAGCCAGGCATCTCGACCGGCGAGCTCGACCGGCTGTGCCATCGCTACATCGAAGACGATCTCGACTGCGTATCGGCGACCATCGGCTACCACGGCTACCAGCACGCCACCTGCATCTCGCTCAACCACGTGGTCTGCCACGGCATCCCTGATTTCGGCAAGAAGCTCAAGCGCGGCGACATCCTCAACATCGACGTGACGATCATCAAAGACGGCTTCTACGGTGATACCAGCGCGATGTACTTCGTCGGCGAAAACATCAAGGGAGAGCGGCTGTCGCGCATCACCCAGGAGTGCCTCTACGAGGCGATGAAGGTGATGCGCGCCGGTACCCGGCTCTCCGAGATCGGCCGGGTCATCCAGCGCCACGCCGAGAGCAACGGCTACAGCGTCGTGCGGGACTTCTGCGGCCACGGCATCGGTAAGGAATTCCACCAGGACCCCCAGGTGCTGCATTATGACGGCTACGACGAGCGTACCGACGCGGTCCTCGAGGAAGGCATGTGCCTGACCGTCGAGCCGATGATCAACGCGGGCGGCTGGGCGACCAAGGTGCTGCGCGATGGCTGGACCGCGGTGACTCGCGACAAGAGTCTTTCCGCACAGTGGGAACACACGCTGATCGTCAGCGCCGACGGCGTGATCGTCACCACCAAGCGTGAAGACGAGGATCTCTCATTCCTCGGCGGCGAGTACGCCTGAACCGCGACGACTGCGCGGGCTGAGCCTGCGAGACCGCCAATCCGAGCCGAGAACCACCGACGCCCATGCTGCTGCACCATTACCGCTTCAGGCCCGACCCGAGCCTGCTCGACGAAGCCGGGCTACGCGCCCGCCTCGCCGCACTGGATGCCGAACGGGGCTCGACCTGCACCACCGCAGGCCATATCGCCGCCTTCAAGCAGGCGCTGGGCGATATGTCGTCGACCCTAGACGCTCGCTTCCACCAGGGCGAGGACATTCGCAACCTGGTCCATGGTCGCGCCTGGGGAATGGACCGCATCCTCACCCTTGCCTGGGAACGGGTGCGCTGGCCGGAGAGCCTCGAGGGCATCGCGCTGCTGGCGGTGGGCGGCTATGGCCGCGGAGAGCTACACCCCCACTCCGATATCGATCTGCTGTTCCTGCTCGGCGATCCCGATGACGCCCCCTATCGCGAGCCGCTGTCCCAGCTGATCACGCTGCTCTGGGACATCGGCCTCGAGATCGGCCATAGCGTGAGAACCGTCGCGGAGTGCGTCGACGAGGCCAGAAGCGACATCACGGTGATCACCAACCTGCTCGAGACCCGGACGCTGATCGGACCCGAGCGGCTGCGCGATGAAATGCGCAGGCTCACGGCGCCGGACCAGATGTGGCCATCGGATGCTTTCTTCGCCGGCAAATGGCAGGAGCAGGTCACCCGCCACCGCAAGTTCAACAACTCCGAATACAGCCTCGAGCCGAATCTCAAGAGCTCGCCCGGCGGCCTGCGCGACCTGCAGATGATCGGATGGGTGGCCAAGCGCCACTTCGGCGCCCCGCTGATCGAGGAGATCGTCGAGCGCGGCTTCATGACCGACTCGGACCTGCGCATCTACAGCCAGGGCCAGGCATTCCTGTGGCAGCTGCGCTACGCCCTCCACGAGCTCACCCACCGCGCCGAGGACCGCCTGCTGTTCGATCATCAGAAGACGATCGCAACGATGCTCGGCTATCGGGACCAACCCGACAGTCTCGCCATCGAACAGCTGATGCGCCGCTACTACCGGGTGGTGACGACGATGGCCGAGCTCAACGACATGCTGCTGCAGCACTTTTCCGAGTGCATTCTCCAGGCCGAGCAGCCACCCGATATTCGCGTCCTCAACAATCGTTTCGAGGTCTACGCCCGCCATATCCAGGCCCGTCACCCCAACGTGTTCAAGCGACGTCCAGGCGCCCTGCTCGAACTCTTCGTACTGATGGCCCAGCACCCCGAGATCGAAGGGGTGCGCGCCGAGACGATCCGGCTGATCCGCGAGCACCGCCACCTGATCGACGATGCCTTCCGCGACGACGTGCGCCACCAGAGCCTGTTCATGGAGCTTTTGCGCAGCGGCGGCGACGTCGCCCGTCAGCTGGCACTGATGGCGCGCTATGGGGTGCTCGGCAAGTACCTGCCGGAATTCGGCCGGATCATCGGTCTGATGCAGTACGACCTGTTCCACATCTATACCGTCGACGCCCATACCCTGCGCGTGCTCGACCGCATGCAGAGCTTCCGCGGGCGCGCCGCTCAGCGCGACTTCCCGCTCGCCTACGAGCTGGCGCGTCACCTGCCGAAGCTCGAGATCCTATGGATCGCTGGCCTGTTCCACGATCTCGGCAAAGGGCGAGGGGGAGACCATTCCCAGCTCGGCGCGGTCGATGCGCGCCAGTTCTGCGAGCGTCACGGACTCTCCCGACGCGATACCCAGCTGGTCACTTGGCTGGTGGAGCACCATCTGCTGATGTCCCAGACCGCGCAGAAGCGCGACCTCGCCGAGCCCGACGTGATCCGCGAATTCGCGCTGGTGGTGCATAACGAAATCCATCTCGACTATCTCTACCTGCTCACCGTCGCCGACATCGACGCCACCAATCCGACGCTCTGGAACGGCTGGCGCTCGGCGCTGCTGCGCCAGCTGCATAGCGAAGCGCGCCGCGCGCTACGCCGAGGCCTGGAGCAGCCGTTCGACCGCGCCGAGTGGATCGACGACACCCGCCAGGAGGCCTATGCGCTGCTGCGCGGCATGAACGCCGACCTGGCCGAGGTCGAGAGGCGCTGGGAACGCTTCGGCGAGGACTACTTCCTCACCTACTCGCCGAGCGACATCGCCTGGCAGACCCTCGGCATGATCCAGGATCCCTCGCGGCCGCTGGTGCTGATCAGCGCTCCCACCGAAGAGATGGTCGACGGCGGCACCAAGGTCTTCATCCACACCCGCGCGGTGGCCAACCTGTTCGCCGCCACCGTCGCCGCCTTCGGTCAGCTCGACGTCTCGATCCACGACGCAAGGATCGTCACCACGCTGGACGGCTGGACGCTCAATGCCTTCATCCTGCTCGACGCCAATGACCAGCCGATCCGCGACCCAGGGCGGCTGCGCCATATCCATGACGTGCTGGTCGAAAGCCTGATCGACCCCGAAGAGTACCCGCGCATCGCCAGCCGGCATACCTCTCGCCAGCTCAAGCACTTCAGGGTACCGACCCGGGTCACCCTCGAATACGACGCGCTCCACCAGGGCAGCGTGCTTGAGCTGATCGCCGCCGACCGGCCCGGGCTGCTCGCCAGGGTGGGCCGGATATTCATGGAATTCGGGATCTCGATCTCAGCGGCCAAGATCGCCACCTTCGGCGAGCGCGTCGAGGACGTATTCTTCATCACCGACGCCAATGAACAACCGATCTACGACGAAGCGTTCAAGCAGCGGCTGATCAGCCAGCTCTGCGAGGTGCTCGACGCCGAGGTTTGAGCGACGGCGGACGCGCGGTTATTTGTTACAATCGCGCCTTTCGCGGCACCCACTCCGACGCCGCCGACAGACTTTGAGGAGCGCACATTGAGCATCACGCTCTACGGACTCAGCAACTGCGACAGCTGTCGCAAGGCGCGCCGCGCCCTCGACCAGGGCGGCGTCACCCATCGCTTCATCGACTTGCGCGCGGATGCGAGCGATGCCGATGGACGCCTGGACGCCACCCTGGTGGAGCGCTTCTTCGCCTGCGCCGACTGGGAAACGCTGCTCAACCGTCGCAGTACGACCTGGCGCAACCTCGATCCCGAACAGCGCGACGGCCTCGACGAGGCACGCGCTCGACGGCTGGTCGGCGACCATCCCACATTGCTCAAGCGCCCGCTGCTCGACACGGGCAACGAACTGATCATAGGCTTCGACGCCGAAGCCTATGATCGCCTGCGCTGAGCGCCCCGTATCCATCGTATTCACCCCTATACCAAGGACATCGATATGTTCAGTTTCGCGATCGGCATCGGCACCCAGAACAGCAAGGGTGACTGGCTGGAAGTCTTCTATCCCGCCCCGCTGCTGGCTCCCAATGCCGCCCTGGTGAGCGAAGCCCGCCGCGCCCTCGGCGCGGGCGCCGACGAGCGGGAGGTCAGCTTCCATCCCGAGCAGTGCGCGACGCTCGCCGCCGCCCTGCGCGGCGCCGGCCACGACGACCAGGCGCAGATCGCCGAAGCGTTCAGCACCTCCAAGCGCCCGCTGATCGCCCTATTCCTCGACGAGGACCAGGCGCCCGCCAGCGCACCGGAGGTCTATCTCAAGTTGCAGCTGCTGTCCCACCGGCTGGTCAAGCCCCATGGGATCAAGCTCGACGGCATGTTCGGCCTGCTCAAGAACGTCGCCTGGAGCAGCGAGGGCGCGATCGACGTCGAGGAACTGCCCGCTCGCCAGCTGCGTGCGCGGCTCGATGGCCGGGTGATCAGCGTCGACTCGGTGGACAAGTTCCCCAAGATGACCGACTACGTGGTGCCCAAGGGCGTTCGCATCGCCGACACCGCGCGGGTGCGTCTGGGTGCCTACCTCGGTGAAGGCACGACGGTGATGCACGAAGGCTTTTGCAACTTCAACGCCGGTACCGAAGGACCGGGCATGGTCGAAGGACGGGTATCCGCGGGCGTGTTCGTCGGTGCGCACTCGGACATCGGCGGCGGCGCCTCGATGCTCGGCACCCTCTCCGGCGGCGGTAACATCGTCATCTCGCTGGGCGAGAACTGCCTGATCGGCGCCAACGCCGGCTGCGGCATTCCGCTCGGCGATCGCTGCACGATCGAGGCCGGGCTCTACATCACCGCGGGCGCCAAGGTCACCGTGCTCGATGCCGATGGCAAGGAGGTCAAGACCGTAGCGGCGCGCGAGCTCGCCGGCCTCTCCGATATGCTGTTCATCCGCCACTCGGTCACCGGGCGCATCGAGTGCCGTACCAACAAGAGCGCGATAGCCCTCAACGACGCCCTCCATTCCAACAACTGACACGGTGCCGGCCGCTCCCGCCGAGCGGCCGGCCACCAGTCGAGCCGAAGACCGATTGCCATGCCCGCTCAAGCGAACCCCGCCACGCCACAGCAAGCCATCGACAGTGCTACCGTGGCACTGGCCTGCGAGCTACTCGCGCGCCCCTCGATCACCCCCGACGACCGAGGCTGCCAGCGCCTGATCGGAGTTCGTCTCGAGCGCCTCGGCTTCGATCTCGAGTGGATCGAGGAAGGCGGCGTCACCAATCTCTGGGCCACTCGTGGCGAGGGTGTGACGCTGGCCTTCGCCGGCCACACCGACGTGGTGCCGACCGGGCCCGAAAGCGCCTGGGCCACCCCGCCGTTCTCGCCCACGATCGATGAGCAGGGCTATCTGCGCGCCCGCGGGGCCGCCGACATGAAGGGCAGCTTGGCCGCGATGGTCACCGCGATCGAGCGCTTCGTCACCGACCGTCCCGATCACCAGGGGCGCATCGCCGTACTGCTGACCAGCGACGAGGAAGGCCCTGCGCGCCATGGCACCCGCGCCGTGGTCGAGCGGCTGCGCGAACGAGGCGAGCGCATCGACTACTGCGTGGTCGGCGAACCCTCGAGCAGCGAACGGCTCGGCGACGTGGTCAAGAATGGGCGCCGAGGTTCGCTCAACGCCCGCCTGCGGGTGATCGGCGTGCAGGGGCACGTGGCCTATCCACAGCGCGCGCGCAATCCGATCCACCTGATCGCGTCGGCGCTGGCGCGACTCACCACCGAGCACTGGGACGAGGGCAACGAGTTCTTCCCGGCGACCACCTTCCAGGTCTCCAACTTCGACTCGGGTACCGGTGCCACCAACGTGATCCCGGGAGAGGCCCTGCTCACCTTCAACTTTCGCTTCTCCACCGAGAGCACCAGCCAGTCGCTGATCGAACGGGTCGAGACGATCCTCGCGGATGCCGGACTCGAGACGCAGCGGGACTTCCAGCTCGAGTGGAACCTCTCCGGCGAACCCTTCCTGACCGCCGAAGGAGCGCTGCTCGAGGCGGTGATCCAAGCGGTCGAATCCGCCACCGGGCAGCGCCCCCGGCTCTCGACCTCGGGCGGCACATCGGACGGCCGCTTCATCGCTACCCTCGGTGCCCAGGTAGTCGAGCTCGGCCCGCTCAACGACACCATCCACCAGGTCGACGAGCGCGTCCTGGCCAGTGATCTGGATCGCCTCAGCGTCGCCTACCAAGGCATTCTCGCTCAGCTGCTCGCGCCCCATCACGACACGGAGCCGAGGCGATGAACATGGAGCGCTATCCGGACATCGAGATATATCTCGCCCCGCTGCAAATCGAGCGCCTGCAGGAGTGGCTGAAAGCGCAAATCAGCGCTGACCTGGTCGCCGCCGGCAAGCGCCGGTGGCGTGGCACCGGGCGCAGCGAAAATGGCGCGCAACTGCCGATACTGCTGATCGAGACCGCCGCCGACGGTTTCTCGAGCCTGTGGATCGACAGCCCCGATTCCCCCTGGCCGCGCGACGTAGATCTCGCCCGCGCGATCAACCAGGCCTTGGCCATCGAAGTACGCTGCTCGCTGGGTGGCTGGCAGCCCGGCGACGCGCCCGACCGCTTTCTGCATATCGATGCGAATGGCGAAGAGTGTGTGATCGAATGGCCCGACAGCGGCATTTGACCACCACGCGGCTTGGCGACAGGCGAGAAAAAAGCCCAGCAAGCGATGCCTGCTGGGCCTTGGGGTCACGGCTGACCGCGCCATTGGCGCGAAGCGGGTGGAACCCGCTTCGCCGCTGGTCACGCCTCAGGTGATGACGGTGACGTCCTCGGCCTGCAATCCGCGATCGTTCTCGATCGCGTGGTAGCGAACCCGCTGCCCCTCGACCAGGGTGCGATGCCCTTTGCCGCGGATCGCGCGGAAGTGAACGAACACATCCTCGCCCCCTTCGCGGGTGATGAAGCCGTACCCCTTGTTGACGTTGAACCATTTGACCACGCCGATCTCTCGATCGTCGTTCTCGATACGCGCAATGTTGGCCAATTGCGGGGTCAACACCTGTACCGCCAGGGTAGCCAGGATTAATACGATGAAACTAGCGAGGGCGGCGAGCAGGTATCCGCTCATCAACCCTTCCCGCGCGGCGATCTCACCGATCAACTGCGAGTAGAACTCACTGTCGGAAAACGAAACGAAGAAGCCAACGAGGGGAGGAGACAACAGGGCAAGCAGAAGGCTGATGACGATACAACGAAGTAATGCTCTTGGACTCATGACGACGATTTCTCTCTAATGAAGCTCGAACGCAGGTCGACGCAGGCGAAAGACTACCCCCGCCGCCCCAGCGTCCGCGACCTTTCCATTAAGAAACAGACACCTGTGGAGATCGCCAAATGAATGACACCAGGCGACCGGCAAATACTAGCATGCCGGTCCCAGGCATGCTTGATGAGCACGAGGCGCGCCTGGAGGCGTTGGAAACTCGGCTCGCCTTCCAGGAAGACTGGCTCGAGACCCTGGATACGCGTCTCATCGAACAGGGACGGGCGCTCGAGCGGCTCGAGCGGCTCGAGCGTATCAACGTCCTGCTCCAGGAGCGGCTGCGCCAGCAGAGCGAAGGGCTGGACCAAGGAGAGCGCGAGTGGCGACTGGAGGACGACCGTCCACCGCACTACTGACTCGGCCTCGCCTGACACACCAGCGAATGCCGGGCAAAAGAAAGCGGCGCCCACCGGGGCGCCGCCAGAGCCGCGAACAGTGACGCGGCGGGAACGTACGATCGCTCAGCTGTGCGGTACCGCAGGGTCGAGATCGTCGAGGAAGCGCTCGGCGTCGAGCGCGGCCATGCAGCCGCTGCCCGCCGAAGTGATCGCCTGGCGATAGATCGAATCGGCCACGTCACCGGCGGCGAACACGCCAGGAATGCTGGTCTGGGTGGCATTGCCCTGAGTCCCGGACTGCACTTCGATGTAGCCGTCGCGCATCGAAAGCTGGCCTTCGAACAGCTGGGTGTTCGGCTTGTGGCCGATGGCGATGAAAAGTCCCAGCGAGGAGAGCTCGCGAATGCTGCCATCGACGGTCGAGCGCAGCCGCACGCCGGTAACGCCGCTGGCGTCGCCAAGCACCTCGTCGACCTGGTGATTCCAGATGATCTCGACGTTGCCGTTCTCGGCCTTGTCGAACAGTTTGCGCTGCAGGATCTTCTCCGCGCGCAGCCCGTCACGGCGATGTACCAGGGTCACCTTGGAGGCGATGTTGGACAGATACAGCGCCTCTTCCACCGCGGTGTTGCCGCCCCCCACCACTACGACTTCCTGATTGCGATAGAAGAAGCCATCGCAGGTCGCGCAGGCCGACACACCCTGGCCACGGAAGCGGCCTTCCGATTCGAGACCGAGATAGAGCGCGCTCGCGCCAGTGGCGATGATCAGCGCATCGCAGGTGTAGATGCCATTGTCGCCCTTGAGCGTGAACGGGCGCTGGGTCAGCACCGCCTCGCTGATGTAGTCATGGACGATCTCGGTCTCGAAGCGCTCGGCGTGGCGGCGCATCCGCTCCATCAGTTCCGGCCCCTGGACCCCGGCATCGTCGCCGGGCCAGTTGTCGACATCGGTGGTGGTGGTCAGCTGGCCGCCCACCTCGATACCGGTGATCAGCATCGGACGCAGATTGGCGCGGGCTGCATAGACCGCGGCCGAATAGCCGGCCGGGCCCGAACCCAGGATGATCAGGGAGCGATGACGCACGTCGTTCATGGAAGCCTCGTTGCGCCGCTTGGGCGCCCTTTCACGGTAATGGTTAACGGCGGACCTTAATCAAGCGCACTCGACGCTGCAACTATCGCGCTGATTGATTGCCGCCATCGACCGAGAAGGACGTGCCGCAGAGGCTCCCAGCGCTCGCGCCTCAGGCTTCGTCGTCGCGCTTCAGGTTCAGCGTCTCGAGCCCGCCGTCGGCCCCGAGTCGGACTTCGATCGAGATAGGCGAACAGCACCAGTAGCAGTCCTCGACGGTCTCATGATCGCTCTGCGACAGATCCAAGACCAGCTCGAAACCAGCGCCGCAGTAGGGGCACTCGACCTCGACCGGCAGCAGCATCTCCTCGTTCATCTCATCCTCCCGGCCGCTGGTCCTCATTCGGATCAACGGCACCGTCGGCCCGTGGAGCGTCTACACTGGGATGCAGTGACCCCAGCGTCACCGGGGCGCTTGGCGGCGCGCCGGAGCGCCTCTCCTTGCTTCTGTTGCCAAAGGTAGTCGAGAAGAGCGCCACCGACACGCAGGGCCGGGCCCGGATGACGACACGCCCACGCCGGACGACCACCGGGCACAAACGGTGGCGCAGCATGATGAGGAGGAGATAGATGAGCTCGATCGATCCGAAAGGCACGCTCACCGAACTGACCGTCGGTGACAAGCGCTATCACTACTACAGTCTCGAAAAGGCCGCCGCGGCCTACGGCGATATCACCCGGCTGCCGTTCACGCTCAAGGTACTGCTCGAAAACCAGCTGCGTTTCCTCGACGGCGAGACCACCACCGAGGAGGACGTCCAAGCACTGGTCGACTGGCAGCAGCAGCGCCGCTCGAGCCGCGAGATCGGCTACCGCCCGGCACGCGTGCTGATGCAGGACTTCACCGGGGTCCCCGCGGTGGTCGATCTTGCTGCGATGCGCGATGCGGTCAAGCAGCTGGGGGGCAATCCGAAGAAGATCAATCCGCTCTCCCCGGTCGACTTGGTGATCGACCACTCGGTGATGGTCGATCGCTTCGGCAACGCCGAAGCCTTCGAGGCCAACGTCGAGATCGAGATGGAGCGCAATCGCGAGCGCTACGAGTTCCTGCGCTGGGGCCAGCAGGCGTTCGACGACTTCAGCGTGGTACCGCCCGGCACCGGGATCTGCCACCAGGTCAACCTCGAGTACCTGGGTAAATCGGTGTGGACCCGCGAGCAGGATGGCAAGACCTTCGCCTTCCCCGACACCCTGGTCGGCACCGACTCCCACACCACCATGATCAATGCGCTCGGCGTCCTCGGCTGGGGGGTCGGCGGCATCGAGGCGGAGGCGGCGATGCTCGGCCAGCCGGTCTCGATGCTGATCCCCGAGGTCATCGGCTTCAAGCTGGTCGGCAAGCTGCGCGAGGGGATCACCGCCACCGACCTGGTGCTGACCGTGACCCAGATGCTGCGCAAGAAGGGCGTGGTCGGCAAGTTCGTCGAGTTCTACGGTGATGGGCTCAAGGACTTGCCGCTCGCCGACCGTGCGACGATCGCCAACATGGCGCCCGAATACGGCGCTACCTGCGGTTTCTTCCCGGTCGACGAAGAGACCCTCACCTACATGCGCCTGACCGGTCGCAGCCAGCAGCAGCTCGACTTGGTGCGCGCCTACACCCAGGCCCAGGGCCTCTGGCGGGAGCCCGGCCACGAGCCGCTGTTCACCGACGTGCTCGAGCTCGACATGGGTATCGTCGAGGCCAGCCTCGCGGGGCCGAAGCGCCCGCAGGACAGGGTCGCGCTGACCGACATGAAGCGCACCTTCGAGAACCTGCTCACCGAAGCCGTCGACGCCCCCGACAGCGAGCAGGGCAAATGGCAGAGCGAGGGCGGCTCGACAGCTCCCTTCGTCGCCGACAGCTACTTCGATAATCCTAACGTCGAACACGAGGGCCAATCCTACCGGCTCGACGATGGCGCGGTGGTGATTGCGGCGATCACCTCCTGCACCAACACCTCCAATCCCAGCGTGCTGATGGCTGCGGGGCTGCTGGCCAAGAAAGCGGTCGACAAGGGGCTGAACCGCAAGCCCTGGGTCAAGACCTCACTGGCACCGGGCTCCAAAGTGGTCACCGACTACCTCGCCACCGCAGGCTTCGACAAGTCGCTCGACAAACTCGGCTTCAACCTGGTCGGCTATGGCTGCACCACCTGCATCGGTAACTCAGGGCCATTGCCCGAGCCGATCGACAAAGCGATCCAGGAGCACGACCTGACCGTCGCCGCGGTGCTCTCCGGCAACCGCAACTTCGAAGGCCGCATCCATCCCCTGGTGCAGACCAACTGGCTCGCCTCGCCGCCGCTGGTGGTCGCCTATGCGCTGGCCGGCAACGTGCGTGTCGATTTGACCAAGGAGCCACTCGGCAAAGGCAAGGATGGCCAGCCTGTCTATCTCAAGGATATCTGGCCGACCCAGGCCGAAATCGCCGAAGCGGTCGAGCGGGTCAAGACCGACATGTACCGCAAGGAGTACGCCGCGGTATTCGACGGTGACGAGAACTGGCGGGCGATCGAGATCACCCCCTCAGAGACCTACTCCTGGAGCGATGACTCGACCTACATCCAGAACCCGCCCTATTTCGAGGGCATGAAAGCGGAGCCTGCGCCGATCACCGACATCGAGCAGGCACGGGTGCTGCTGATGCTGGGCGATTCGGTGACCACCGACCACATCTCGCCGGCCGGCTCGATCAAGAAAGACAGCCCCGCCGGCCGCTACCTGCAGGAGCACGGGGTGGAGCCTGTCGACTTCAACTCCTACGGCTCACGGCGCGGCAACCACCAGGTGATGATGCGCGGCACCTTCGCCAACGTGCGTATCCGCAACGAGATGCTCGACGACGTGGTCGGGGGCTACACTCGCTTCGTCGACGAAGGTCCGGACAAAGACCAGCAGCTGGCGGTGTTCGATGCGGCGATGAAGTATGCCGAGAACGACACCCCGCTGGTGGTGATCGCAGGCAAAGAATACGGCACCGGCTCCTCGCGCGACTGGGCCGCCAAAGGCACCACGCTGCTCGGCGTGCGTGCGGTGATCGCCGAGTCGTTCGAGCGCATCCACCGCTCCAACCTGATCGGCATGGGCGTGCTGCCGCTGCAGTTCACCGAGGGCCAGGATCGTAAGTCGCTCGGACTCACCGGCGACGAGAAGATCAGTATCGAGAACCTCTCGGCGATCGAACCCGGCGCAGTGCTCAAGGTACTGGTCGAACGGCCTGATGGAGAGCAGTTCGAACTCGCTGCCAAATGCCGTATCGACACCGGCAACGAGCTGGAGTACTACCGCCACGGTGGGATCCTCCACTACGTGCTGCGCAGCATGCTCGACAAGTAGTCCGAACGCGAGCGACGACCACGGGGCACGCCAGTGTCCCGTTTTTCATCGCTCATCGATGACACCGAGCGCGCCCCTGCGCCACGAGACCGCGTGGCGCCAAGGCCACGGCGCGCATACGGGTTGAATTTCCCCGCCTTCGCCTACATAAACAAGCCAACGTCTCTCTCAGTCACCCGCGCAGGGCTCGCGCCCGCGCTCGCTACGGACAAAGGGTTCCCATGGCTATCGTCGATCCACGCACCGGCGCACCGCTCAGCAGCGCTCCCGCCGCACAAGGCGCTCCCGACCGCCAACCCAATGTCGACGACGCTCAACTGATCGTCGACATCGACATGCAGAACTTCCAACAGGTGGTGCTCGAAGGCTCGATGCACACTCCGGTGCTGCTCGACTGCTGGGCTTCCTGGTGCGAGCCGTGCAAGAACCTGATGCCGATCCTCGAGAAGCTGGCGCGCGAGTACCGCGGCGCCTTCATCCTCGCCAAGCTCGATATCGAGGCCAACCCGCAGATCGCCGCCCAGCTCGGCATCCGCTCGGTACCGGACGTCAAGCTGATCCATCAGGGCCAGCTCTATGACCAGTTCCAGGGCGCACTGCCCGAGAGCAAGATCCGTGAATGGCTCAGCCAGTACATCGAGGCACCGGCTCCCGCGGAAGACGCGCTCGACGAGCTCGCGGCCCAGGCCCTGGCCGAGGGCGACACCGCCACCGCCAAGGCGCTCTATCATCAGTTGATCGAAGCCGAGCCCGAGCAGTTCGAGCATCGCATCGGCTATGCCGAGGTGCTCGCCGCCGAAGGCGAGACCGTCCAAGCCGCCGAGCTGCTCGATACCCTACCGGTGGAGCTGCGCGATTCCGCGCGGGCCAAAGGGCTGCAGGCGCGGCTCGGCTTCGCCGCCGAAGCGCCTAGCCAGGAGGAGATCGCCCAGCTCGCCGAGCGCGACGACAGCGAGGCACGGTTCAAGCGCGCCTTCCGCGCGATCGCCGATGGGCGCTATGAAGAGGGCCTGGAGGGCCTGCTCGCGCTGATGAAGAGCGACCGCCAGTATGGCGAGGACGCCGCGCGCAAGACCCTGCTGAGGGTCTTCGAGGCGCTGGGAGGCGATCACCCGCTCACCGTCGGCTATCGCCGCAAGCTGTTCGCGCTGCTCTACTAACCGCACCGCCGAGTCCGGAACTCCTCCCGAGGCGCCCTGCCACCGCAGGGCGCTCGCGGTGTCACTTTTGAACCGTCGCCAGCACGCTGTCGAGGCGGCTCAAGCCCTCCTGCAGACGACTCGGCTGGGTGCCCAGATTGATCCTCACGAATCCTGGCCAGCCGAAATCGGCACCGTCGGAAAGGCCTACTTTCCCCCGCTCGAGCAATACCTGCTGCGGCGACTCGCCCAATCCTGCCGCACGGCAGTCCAACCAAGCGAGGAAGGTAGCCTCCGGGCGGCTCATGCCGACCCCGGGCCAGCGAGCGACGAAGGCCTCGAGCATCGATACGTTCTCGCGTAGCTGGGCCAGCAGCGCCTGGCGCCAAGGCTCACCATGGCGATAGGCGGCTTCGGTAGCGACCAGACCAAGCACGTTGTGGGATGGCATCAGACCGATGCAGCCGCGGGCGAATCGCGCCCGCAGCCGGGGATCCTCGATCACCGCGCAGGCCACGGCCAGGCCTGCGACGTTGAAGGTCTTGGATGCCGCCCACAGGGTGATGGTACGGGCGCTGAGCCGGGGCACCGCTCTGGCCAGGGGGCGGTGGCGGCGGCCGCTTTCGAGGATCAGATCGCAGTGCAGCTCATCGGAGCAGACGATCAGGTCGTGGCGCTCGACGAAATCCGCCAACCGCTCGAGCTCTCGCTGCTCGAATACCCGGCCGGTCGGGTTGTGCGGATGGCACCAGAGCAGTAGACGTGTACGCGGCGTCACCGCCCGCTCGAGCGCATCGAAGTCGATTTCCCAGCGCCCGCCTTCGCTCTCCTCGGGCGGTCGCATCGGCACCGCGCGGGTCACTCTGCCAGTCAGCTCTCCAACCTGCAGGAAGGGCGGATAGATCGGCGTCAACGTCATCACCTCGTCACCCGGCTCGGTGAGCGAGAGGCTTGCGATGTGCAGCGCAGGGACCACCCCGGGCAGCCAGGTCTGCCAGGCGGCGTCGATCTGCCAGTCGTAATGGTCGCGACTCCAATCGCACAGCGCCTCTTTCAACGCGGCAGAGGGATTGGCATAGCCGAATACCGCATGCCCGACGCGCGCGCTTAGCGCCTGCTGGATCGCCGGCGCCACGGCGAAATCCATGTCGGCGACCCACATTGGTAGCGTATCTTCATCGAAACGCTGCCACTTGGTGCTCGGATACTGACGCCGGTCCAGCTCCGTGGTGAAATCGAACTCCATTACCGAAGGTTCCTGCAGCGAGGGGTTGAGTGTTTGAACATGCCTGAAAGCCGCTTCTATGCCAAGGCGGTCGCCGGTTGGCCTGCGCTGCTCGCCCGCCTGATCGCGCTCAGCGAGGCGCCCGCCGATCGGTTGGCGATAATCCTCGGCGACACCGCTCGCCTGGCCTCCCTCGGCACGCCAGAAGAGAATCCGAGCGCGGCGGAGCTACTCGCCTGGTCCCACGTGCGCCCGCCCCTATGGGCGGCGAAGACCGCGCTGTTCCTGCTGGTGCAGATGCCGCGGCGCCCTGCGCCCGAGAGCGAGGAAGAGCGCGCCGCCTGGGCCTATCTATGGCTGCGCCTGCGTCCTCGCGAGTCGCTGGTGGACGCGATCGCGGCGCTGCCCGAGTATCTGCGCACAATGCTCGCCGATGATCTCGACCAAGCCTGGCGCGACCAGATCTCCCAGCGCCTGGTCTGAACGGCCGCCCCGGAGGAGATGGACAAATCCCGCTCGCGGCGGGAAGCTAGCCGCATGAATAACGTCCTCATTCGATGGAAGTTTCTACCATGTCCCAAACTCCGGCCCTCACTGCCCTGGCCCGCGAAGGTATCGCCCATCGGGTGATCTCCTTCGAGGCCGAGGGCCATGCGGGCGACTACGGTCGCGCCGCCGCCGCCGCCCTCGATCAATCTCCTGCCCAGGTGTTCAAGACCCTGATGGTCGAACTCGACGATGGCCGACTGGCGGTAGCGATGGTGCCGGTGGAGGGCAGGCTCGATCTCAAGGCCGTGGCGCGTGTCTTCTCGGTACGCAAGGCGAAGATGGCCGAGCCCCGCCAGGCGGAGCGGGCGACCGGCTACGTGGTCGGCGGGATCAGCCCGCTAGGGCAGAAGCGACGCCTTCCGAGCGTGATCGATGCCTCCGCGCTCGATTTCGACGAGCTCTACGTCAGCGCCGGGCGCCGAGGGCTAGAGGTCGCCTTGAGCCCCGGCGACCTGATCGCAGCCACTGCGGCGAAGGTCGCGCCCATAGCCACTGGCTGAGCGCGGCGGTCTTGCCCTGGGTGCTTGGCCCGCCTACCATGCGGCTGCGATTCGATCACCCATTCCCGACATACTCCCCAGGTACACGCCCATGCTGATCCGCATCGACCAAGCGCCCGACGAGCGCCAGCTGACGCTGATCGCCGAACAGCTCGGCCGTACGCCAAGAGGCATCCAGGCGGTCACCGCGATCGATGGAGAGGGCACTCCGCTGGCGCTGAGGATGCACTCGCTGGTCGACGATGCCCCTTTTCCCACCCTCTATTGGCTGTGCAGCGAACGGCTCAAGATCGAGCTGTCGCACCTCGAGGCCGATGGTGTGATCAAAGCGCTGGAAGCACATTTGCTCGAAGACCCCGAGCTGCTCGCCGATTATCACCGCAGCCATGAAGCCTATGTCGCCGACCGCTGGCGCTACATGGACGAGGCGACCCGGGCCCGCATCGAGGAGCTCGGTTTCGAGTCGCCGCTGCGCGAGCGCGGCGTCGGCGGAATCAGCAACTGGAACCAGGTGCGCTGCCTGCACACTCAGTATGCCCATCACCTCAGCACCGACAATGCGATCGGCCGCTGGATCGACGCGCACTATCCCCAGGTCGCCGCTTCGCTGCCTTGAGGGGCATTCCCCATCGCTTCGCACCCGTTGGATGCACGACGAGCTGACACTCATGGTGGGTTTTCACCAGCCGTGCCCTGATGTCCGCAAGGCCCTTCATCCCCGCATCGGTTTGGCGATAAGATGCTCGTTTGGTCCTAGGGAGGTGAATGATGAGAAGCGTCTGCGTGTATCTGGGCTCTCGCGATGGCGCATCCCCCGCCTGGGGGGAGGTGGCCGAACGAGTGGGGCGGAAGATTGCCGAGCGGGGCTGGCGTCTGGTCTATGGTGGCGGACGCGTTGGACTCATGGGGCGCTGCGCGGATGGCGCGATCGCCGCGGGCGGAGAAGTGATCGGGGTGATCCCGAACGCCCTGGTCGAGCGGGAGGCGGCCCACCTGGGGCTCACCGAGCTGATCAAAGTTCCTGACATGCATACCCGCAAAGCGCGGATGAGCGAGCTGTCGGACGGTTTCATCGCACTCCCGGGCGGCATCGGCACCTTCGAGGAGCTGTTCGAGATGTGGACGTGGCTCTACCTTGGTATCCATGCCAAGCCGGTGGGGCTGCTCAACGTCGACGGCTTCTACGACAAACTGCTCTCTTTCCTCGACGACACCGTCAGCGCCGGCTTTCTCTCCACCTCGACCCGCCAGGGGCTCACCACCGACGACGACATCGACCGTCTGCTCGATCGCATGTTCACCTCGGCTCAGTGACCAGCGGTTCCCGCGCGAGCGCCTCGCGCGGGAACGCCGGGTGCTAGTGGCAGAGCGAACGCAGGTAGGTCTGCTGCAGCAAGCGAACGTCCTCTCCGGCGCGGTGGCGGTGGATCCCCGCCTCCACCTCGACTCTCGCCTTGGTGGCGTTCCAGCGTGCCAGCTGGCACTCATCCAGCAGCCGGCGCAGGCTTTCGAGCCTGAAACCGGGCAGCAGGTCGACATCGTTGAACAGCCTGCCCACCCAGCTGCTGTCGTAACCCCAGCTGTCACTGTAGGCCACGCCGACCTCGCGCAGCTCGTCGTTGAGCCAGCGGGCGACTTCCAGGGGAGAATGACCTTCCTGCATCAGTTGGTCGCGCGTGATGCCATGCAGCAGCTCGGCCTTCGGGTCCCAGTGGATCCACTCGTCCAGCGGGCGAATCAATAGCGCACTGTGCGTGCCATCGGCCCGCGCCAGCCCGATCTCGATCGGGTAGCTGCCGCGGCCGAATCCAGAGGCCTCGACGTCGAGGATCGTCGGACACCAGGTGCCCAGCACTTGCGATGTCTGCTGTCGCGCATCGCTGCGTTGCAAATCCAACGCTCCTCCACCTCGCTCCAAGCGTCTGGACATGCCTTGCCACACTTGACCAGTGGTATCCTCAGCGAACTCGAGTGCCATGGTGTTCAATTCCTTTTGTTCGACACAGCGCACATGAAGTCATCGGCGACATAGAACCAGCCAACCAGCCGTGACCTTGCCCATCCAGCATGTGACAGTGCAAATGACATGCCATTAGGCCAGAAAGAAGGCACAAGGTTCACACCCGGACAGCCCCAAGCGAGCGGAGAAATCAGCCGCGACAGCGCAAGTGAGAATAAAGGAGGGACGGAGCTGGCGCTGGATGCCGGCTCCCCTACCATGGCAGTTCGCATGCTTGATGAATTGACCGAAAAGGGCGCGAACTATACGTAATTGCGGTGAGGCGATCAAGCGGCGCGATGAGCGCCACCGCCTTTCGACCCGCAGGCGTATCGGTTATGTTGCCGTATCGGGTATTTCCCACGCTTCACTATCGATCAAATTTGGGAGTTCGCATGGAATATCGTCCATTGGGCGACAGTGGCATCAGTGTCAGCCGGCTGTGCCTGGGCACCATGACCTTCGGTGAACAGAACAGCGAGAGCGACGCCCACCAGCAGCTCGACAGGGCAATCGCCTCCGGGATCAACTTCATCGATGCGGCCGAGATGTATCCGGTGCCTCCCCGTGCAGAGACCCAGGGCCGCACCGAAGCCTACATCGGCAGCTGGCTGAAACGCAGAGGGCGGCGCGACGATCTGGTGGTCGCCACCAAAGCGGCCGGCCCCAACCGGGACATGCAGCATCTGCGCGGCGGTCCGCGCTTCAACGCCGACCATATCGCCCGGGCGCTGGATGCGAGCCTTGCGCGCCTGCAGACCGACTACGTCGATCTCTACCAGCTGCATTGGCCCGAACGTCACACCAACTTCTTCGGCCAGCTCGGCTACACGCCACGGGTGGACGAGGATGCGATCCCTCTCGAGGAGACTCTGCAAGCGCTGAAAACCCAGATGGAGGCCGGCAAGATCCGCGCCATCGGCCTTTCCAACGAAACCGCCTGGGGGACCATGCATTGCCTGAAGCTCGCGCAGACCATGGGGCTGCCCCGGGTGGTCAGCGTGCAGAACCCCTACAACCTGCTCAACCGCAGCTATGAAATCGGCCTGGCCGAGGTCAGCCATCGTGAAGGTGTGGGCCTGCTCGCCTACTCTCCTCTCGCCTTCGGTGTGCTTTCCGGCAAGTATCTGGGCGGCCTCAAACCCGCGCAGGCGCGCTTGACCCTGTTCGAACGCTTCAAGCGCTACACCTCGCCGGTCGCCGAGGAAGCGGTATGGGCCTACGTCGACATCGCACGCAAGTTCGGCCTCGATCCGGCACGAATGGCACTGGCATTCGTCAATTCACGCCCCTTCCTGACCAGCAACATCATCGGCGCAACGACGCTTGAGCAGCTCGACAGCAATCTCGCCAGCGAGTCGCTGAAGCTCTCCGATGAAGTCCTGGACGCGATCGAGGGCGTGCACCGCAGGCTGCCCAACCCCTGCCCTTGAGCCATCACCCTTATGATCAACTTAACCCAGCCCGCTGCATCGCAGCGGGCCTGGTCACCAATGCTACACTTTCATCACTAGCGGATAGGAAGCATGCATGCTTAGTGTGATTTCACCAGCCAAGACGTTGGACTTCGAGTCTCCCGCACCTTCCTCGACGCATACCCTGCCGGAATATCTCGATGCCAGCGCTCAGTTGATCGATCGGTTGCGCAAGCTGTCTCCACAGCAGCTAGCGGCACTGATGGGAATCAGCGACAAACTGGCCACACTGAACGCCAATCGCTATGTCGAATGGTCTTTGCCCTTCAGCCTGGGTGCAGGGAGCAACCCCGCCAAACAGGCGATATTCGCCTTCCAGGGTGATGTCTACACTGGACTCGAGGCGCAGCGACTCAATGCCACTGAACTCGAGCGCGCGCAGCAGCGATTGCGTATCCTGTCGGGTCTTTACGGCATGCTGCGTCCACTCGATCTGATCCAACCCTATCGGCTCGAGATGGGCATTCGCCTCGATAATCCAGCGGGGGCCACGCTGTACGACTTCTGGCGCGAGCGTTTGACTCACGACCTCGCGAAGGCGGTGGCGCAAAGTGGCACACCGGTATTGATCAACCTGGCGTCGAACGAATACTTCAAGGTGATCGATGCCAAGCGCCTGGGACATCGGATCGTCACCCCGGTGTTCAAGGATGAGAAGAATGGCAAGCTCAAGGTAATCAGCTTCTATGCCAAGAAGGCGAGAGGCTGGATGAGTGCCTGGATACTCAGGCACGACATCGATGATCCGGAGGCACTCAAGGCCTTCGACATCGGTGGTTACGAATTCGATCCATCGCTGTCCAAGCAGGACGAATGGGTATTCACCCGCCCGGAGCAGTGAAGTCTGTCCGGTAGCCATAGCGACGGGCTCAATCGTCGCCGTAAACGCAAGAAGGAGAGCTACAACGATGCGACACCTCTTCATCACGCTGCTAGTCAGCTTCATGACCTTCGGTCTGGCTGTCGAGCATGCTGACGCGCGTCGCTTCGGAGGCGGCGCCAGCGTCGGCAGCATGTCTCGTTCGGCAGCCCCGGCGCAAAGCGCCGCGCCGCGAGCGACCACGCCGCCCCGTCAAGCACAGGCAGGGGGCGCTTCGCGCTTCATGGGCCCGCTCGCCGGGATCATGGCAGGCGGCCTGCTTGCAGCGCTGTTCTTCGGCGGCGCCTTCGACGGCATTAGGGTGTTCGACATCATCCTGGTCGCCCTGGTCGCCTTCGGGATATTCATGTTCCTGTCCCGTCGTCGCGCAGCGATGGCCGCCGCCGGCCATCAGGGCCAGGGCCGCCCGGCTCATCAAGAGGCCCCCCAGGCCTTCACCAGCAACCAGGCGACCGCTGGAGGCTCGTTCGCCACCTCGACGCCGGCCTGGTTCGACAAGGAGCGCTTCCTCGCGGGCGCCAAAGAGCACTTCAGCACGCTTCAGAAAGCGTGGGATGACAATGACCTGGCGCAAATGCAGGACTATGTCACACCGGAGCTCTACAACCTGCTGCGCGAAGAGCGCGCCAAGCAGCCGAACGACAACAAGACCGAGGTCGTTCGCCTGTTCGCCGAACTCGGCAACGTGCAGGAGTACGGCCGCCAGGCGGAAGCCTCGGTGCTGTTCCATGGTGTGATTCGAGAAAACGGTCAGGAAGTCGAGTTCAATGAGACCTGGCACTTGATCCGCGAAATGCGCGACGGTGCTCCCTGGTACATTCAGGGTATCGAGCAGCGCCAGTAATCGAACGCCTTTGCAATGGTAGTAAGGAAACGCCTCGCACACGCTGCGAGGCGTTTTCCGTTCACCCTATTCACATTGCTGCATTCTTCCCGCTCGCCGCCGATTGAGCGGGTCGTAAGCCGCTATTATTCTCATATGAGATAGCCCCATATGAAACAGGGCCGATCAGCATCCTGATCGGCCCTGTCAGATTAAACCCACGTTTGCGTATTATTTACTGCGAAGCGGTACCAGGCTGATCATCGCCCGCGTCATCCATCGCATCGCTGGCGCTGTCACCGATGTCGCTCGCGGTATCGGAAATGCTGTCACCGGCGTCGCTGGCTGCATCGGAAATGCTATCGCCTGCGTCGGATGCGCCGTCACGGATGTCGGACGCAGCATTGTCGATCGACTCTCCCGCCTGCTCCGCAGGGCCTTTATCTTCACACCCAGCCAGGGTGGCGGCAAAAATAGCGGCGGCCATGATGCCAAGCAGTTTTTTCATATTCCCTACTCCTTGAAAGAAGGTCATGCCGGTTGCTTGATCCATGCTAACCGATCATCACTATAAACCTCGCTTTCAAAAAACAGCAAGTAAACAATGGTGTCGCTCATTAGCTTATTCGCAATTTTATATTGTTGCCAACAAAGTCGGTCTTTCGAATTTCGCCAGTTATTATTGGTTTTTATTTTGAGCCGATCTGAACGCTCACCGGCATGGCCGATGCTCGCCAGGAGCTTATCCACAGCGCCTGCCGCGAACCGGCTGTGGGTAAACCATCCTCGACGGGCGCTCCGGGCGCTTCACGCCCTTTTCCGCCGCCCCTCGCCGGGCGCCCCATAAGTGAAAACCCCCGCACCATCGGTGCGGGGGTCCTCGGGATGAATGCTTGACGATGACCTACTCTCACATGGGGAGACCCCACACTACCATCGGCGCTGAGCGGTTTCACTGCTGAGTTCGGCATGGGGTCAGGTGGGACCCGCTCGCTATGGTCGTCAAGCATATTCTGGCGCAAAGCCCGCCTATCCAGGCAAACTTCACTGATTCGTGGATCATGCTGGCCGAGATCGTCTCGTCGTATCCGTTGCTTCGTCTTTCGATGACCTGACCACTTGGGGTTATATGGTCAAGCCTC